>NZ_OZ336860.1:5587500-6903498 GCF_976987115.1 Pseudomonas fjordensis | reverse complement strand
GGATATCCCCTAAGTTGAAAGCCGGTGAGGCAAAAACAGCCGCCATTGTAGCGGCCAGCCGTCCACTTATCCACATGTAGGTTGCTCACAGGCCACCCAAAATCAATGCCTTAACCGCAAAAAATGCGACCAGTGGTCTGTGCATAAGCTCTGTGGATAAACCCACCTAAGCTCGTTGTACAAGTGGGGTCGAAAGTCTGTGGGTAACCGGCTTGTGGATAACTGCCTGTTCCACACACAGCTTATCCGATAGCGCAGCACAGGCAGAGCACCGCTTCTCCCCCGTGTTGTCATTCTCTGTACAACACGTAAAACAAGGGCTGAAGGTAGTTATCCACAGATGATCACGCCTCTAGCTTTTATAAGCTTTACAGAAAAGCTTTAAATAACTTCCTTCTTTATTTTTATATCTATGGCATGTCGGATGGAAGCCAAACGGAGAGAAGGGCGTCAGGACCCCGTCGACATCTAATTAAAGGAAAAGCTGGTTGGAAATTGACCTAGAGGCTTGCTTTCTCTAGAATCGCCGGTCTCTTAAAACGGGGGCCATTCCGGCCCGTTGTGGACGAACCAGGTAACAACGCCATGAAACGTACTTTCCAACCAAGCACCATCAAACGCGCCCGTACTCACGGCTTCCGTGCTCGCATGGCTACCAAGAACGGCCGTGCTGTCCTGTCGCGTCGCCGCGCCAAAGGTCGTGCGCGTCTGGCAGTTTGATAATCCGGTACTGGTGGTGAGTCAGGACTTCAGTCGGGAAAAGCGTCTGCTAACCCCCCGGCATTTCAAGGCAGTCTTTGACTCCCCCACCGGCAAGGTTCCGGGGAAAAATCTCCTGCTCCTTGCGCGTAACAACGATCTTGATCACCCCCGTCTCGGGTTGGTGATCGGCAAGAAGAGCGTAAAGCTCTCCGTTGAGCGCAATCGCCTCAAGCGTCTGATGCGCGAATCGTTTCGCCTCCACCAGGACACTCTGGTTGGTTGGGATATTGTTATCGTCGCGCGCAAAGGCTTGGGTGATGTAGAAAACCCCGAATTGATTCAGCATTTCGGCAAGCTCTGGAAACGTTTGGCGCGTACCCACAAGCCAGCACCAGCAGTCAGCACCGAAACTGTAGGGGTAGACAGCCTTGATGCGTAAACTGGCAATCGTTCCGATCCAGTTTTATCGCTATGCCATTAGTCCTCTGATGGCCAGCCACTGTCGTTTCTACCCCAGTTGTTCCTGCTACGCGTTAGAGGCCATAGAAAATCATGGTCTTCTGCGCGGTGGCTGGCTGACCTTTCGTCGTTTAGGTCGCTGTCATCCGTGGAATCCCGGTGGTTATGACCCGGTTCCACCTATCCCTACCTCCCGTTCTTCTTCGATGGCCGAGTAATCATGGATATTAAACGCACAATCCTGATCGTCGCCCTGGCAATCGTGTCCTATGTCATGGTCCTTAAATGGAACCAGGACTACGGTCAGGCTGCCCTGCCGACTCAGAATGTTGCTACCAATCAGGCTGCGCCGGCTATTCCGGACACCCCGCTGGGTAACAATGCGTCCGCGAGTGCCGATGTTCCCAGCGCGAATGGCGAGACAAGTGCCCCGTTAGAAACGCCAGTGGTCACCAACAAAGACCTCATCCACGTAAAAACGGATGTGCTCGACCTGGCTATCGACCCACAGGGTGGTGATATCGCACAGCTGAAGCTGCCGCTTTATCCACGTCGCCAAGACCATCCGGATGTGCCGTTCCAACTGTTCGATAACGGCGGTGAACGTACTTATCTGGCGCAAAGCGGCCTGACCGGCACCAATGGTCCGGATGCCCGTGCTACCGGTCGTCCGGTTTATTCGACCGAACAGAAGACTTATCAACTGGCAGACGGCCAGAACCAGTTGAACGTCGACCTGAAATTCAGCCTCGACGGCGTCAACTACATCAAGCGTTTCAGCTTTACCCGCGGTTTGTACGATTTGAAGGTCACTTACCTGATCGACAACACCAGCGACAAAGCCTGGAGTGGCAACCTGTTTGCCCAGCTCAAGCGTGACGCCAGCTCCGATCCGTCTTCCAGCACCGCCACCGGCACCGCGACTTACCTGGGCGCCGCCCTGTGGACAAGTAACGAGCCGTACAAAAAAGTGTCGATGAAAGATATCGACAAGGGCACGCTGAAAGAGACCGTCCAAGGTGGCTGGGTAGCGTGGCTGCAGCACTATTTCGTGACCGCCTGGATCCCGAACAAGGGTGACGCGAACCTGGTTCAAACCCGCAAGGACAGCCAGGGCAACTACATCATTGGCTTCACTGGCCCGGCGTTGACCGTCGCTCCAGGTGCCAAGGCTGAAACCAGCGCTACCCTGTACGCCGGCCCTAAAAGCCAGGCCGTACTGAAAGAGTTGTCCCCAGGTCTGGAACTGACTGTGGATTACGGCTTCCTGTGGTTCATTGCCCAGCCGATCTTCTGGCTGTTGCAACATATCCACAGCATCGTCGGTAACTGGGGCTGGTCGATCATCTTCCTGACCATGCTGATCAAAGGGCTTTTCTTCCCTCTGTCGGCAGCCAGCTACAAATCGATGGCGCGTATGCGTGCCGTGGCCCCGAAACTGGCCGCGCTGAAAGAACAACATGGTGATGACCGGCAAAAAATGTCGCAGGCCATGATGGAGCTGTACAAGAAAGAGAAGATCAACCCGCTGGGTGGATGCTTGCCGATTCTGGTACAGATGCCGGTGTTCCTGTCGCTGTACTGGGTACTCCTGGAAAGCGTAGAAATGCGCCAGGCGCCGTTCATGCTGTGGATAACTGACCTGTCGATCAAAGACCCGTTCTTTATCCTGCCGATCATCATGGGCGCGACCATGTTCATCCAGCAGCGTCTGAACCCAACCCCGCCGGATCCGATGCAGGCCAAGGTAATGAAAATGATGCCAATCATCTTCACCTTCTTCTTCCTGTGGTTCCCTGCTGGCTTGGTACTGTACTGGGTGGTCAACAACGTGTTGTCGATCTCTCAACAGTGGTACATCACACGTAAAATCGAAGCGGCTACCCAAAAAGCCGAGGCGTAATTTACTCTGTGGATAGCCACTCAAGACGCCCCCTAGTGGGGCGTTTTGCTTTCCGTCACTTTTGTTCTGGAACCTGCTGATGAGCGCTCCTCGTGAAACCATCGCTGCTGTCGCCACCGCTCAAGGTCGAGGCGGCGTCGGTATCGTTCGAATTTCCGGGCCGTTGGCGGGCGTGGCAGCCAAGGCTATCAGCGGCCGGGAGCTGAAACCCCGTTATGCCCATTACGGCCAGTTCCTGGATGCCGACCAAAGCGTATTGGACGAGGGTCTGGCCATCTATTTTCCTGGGCCAAACTCGTTCACCGGTGAAGATGTCCTTGAGTTACAAGGGCACGGTGGTCCTGTGGTGTTGGACATGCTGCTGCAGCGCTGCTTGCAATTGGGTTGCCGCCTGGCCAGACCAGGGGAATTCAGCGAACGCGCATTCTTGAACGATAAGCTCGACCTGGCCCAGGCCGAAGCCATCGCCGATTTGATCGAAGCCAGTTCTGCACAGGCTGCACGTAACGCATTGCGTTCATTGCAGGGGGCTTTTTCCCTGCGTGTGCATAACTTGACCGAGCAGTTGATCAGTCTGCGCATCTACGTCGAAGCCGCCATTGATTTTCCGGAAGAAGAAATCGACTTCCTGGCCGATGGCCACGTATTGGCGATGTTGGATAAAGTCCGCGACGAGTTATCCACAGTGCTGCGCGAGGCCGGGCAGGGCGCCTTGCTACGCGATGGTATGACGGTGGTGATTGCCGGCCGGCCCAATGCCGGCAAGTCCAGCCTGCTCAATGCCCTGGCAGGGCGCGAAGCAGCCATCGTCACCGAGATCGCCGGCACTACCCGGGATATCTTGCGTGAACATATCCACATCGACGGTATGCCGCTGCACGTGGTGGACACCGCTGGTCTGCGCGATACCGACGACCAGGTGGAAAAGATCGGCGTGGAACGTGCGCTCAAGGCGATCAGCGAAGCCGATCGTGTGTTGCTGGTGGTGGATGCCACTGCGCCGGAAGCTGTGGATCCTTTTGCCTTGTGGCCCGAATTCCTTGAACAACGGCCAGACCCAGCCAAAGTCACCTTGATCCGTAACAAGGCCGACCTTACGGGGGAAGCCATCGCCCTGGAAACCAGTGAAGATGGCCACGTTACCATCAGCTTGAGCGCGAAATCAGCCGGTGACGGTCTGGAGTTGCTGCGCGAACACCTTAAAGCCTGCATGGGCTACGAACAGACCTCGGAAAGCAGCTTCAGTGCGCGCCGCAGGCACCTGGAAGCGCTGCGTCATGCCAGCGCGGCCTTGGAGCACGGGCGGGCCCAACTGACCTTGGCGGGGGCTGGGGAGCTGCTGGCTGAAGATCTGCGCCAAGCGCAGCAGCTGTTGGGTGAAATCACCGGGGCTTTCAGTTCGGATGACTTGCTGGGGCGGATTTTCTCCAGCTTCTGCATCGGCAAATAGTCAAGTTATCCACAACGACTACCAGTTATAGGACACCGTACCGAGCAAGGTACGGCTGTCGCCCCAATAGCAACGCCCTGCATCGTTGCAACCAGATACATATTCCTTGTCGAACAGGTTCTTGGCGTTCAGGTCCACCGACCAGTGTGGGTTGATCTGATAACCCAGTGCCGCATCCACCAAGGTGACGCTTCCTGCATCCAGCTTGCCGTAGAGCGTCGGCGCCGTGTAGGCAAAGGTACTGTCGAAATAACGTACACCGCCGCCCAGGGAGAAACCCTTGAGTTGGCCATCCAGGAAGCGATATTTACCCCACACCGAAGCCTGATTACGCGGCACGCCCGTCATTTGACGGCCTTCCACCAGCGAGGTGGCCGAATCCTTGGTTATCCGGGCGTCGGTGTAGGTATAGGCCGCCGTCACGTTGAAGTTGGCGCTGATGTTGCTGTTGACCTCGACTTCCACGCCCTTGGCACGACTTTCACCGACTTGGCGATAGCTGTTGGTGGTGGCATCCAGGTAGGTATCGTCCTGCTTGCGCAGGTCATACACCGACACGGTCATCGCCGTATCCCAGCCGATCGGTTCGTACTTAACGCCCACTTCGTATTGGCTGCTGGTGATCGGTTTCAACGGCGAGCCGGCATTGGAGATCTGCTGCACGGGGACAAATGCGGTGGAATAGCTGACATACGGCGTAAGGCCGTTGTCGAACTGGTACATCACCCCGCCCTGGTAGGTGAATTTACGATCCTGTGAGTTGATATTGCTTGATGGCTGGACCTTGTCGCGGTAGTCGCTGTCGACCCAGTCCTGGCGGCCGCCGAGCAGAAAGAGCCAATGGTCGTATTGGCTCTGGACCTGCGCATAAACGCCTTTCATCTGCTGTTCAAGCAAGGTGTTTTGCACCGCCAGTGGAGTGAGCGGGTCACGCAGGTACACCGGGTTATACACATCGATGGTGCCGGCGAAACCCGCATCCCAGTCTTGATTGAACGAGGTTCGGTCATAGCTGGCTCCCAATAGCACCGTGTTTTCGAGGCCGCCCACCTGGAACTTGCCTTCGAGCTGGTTATCCAGGGAATAGACCATCGATTTGTTGTAGCGGTCGTAGGCGTTCATGTTCAGCCGGGTGCCGAAGCCGCCGTTATTGAGTGTGCCTGGCCAGGTTTCATGCCGGTTGATACGCGACTGCATATAGCGCGAGTTCTGACGGAACTGCCAATCGTCATTGAAGCTGTGGCTGAACTCATAGCCGGTGCTCCACGCTTCGCGTTCAAAGGTGTTCCAGTCCGGGTTGCCCAGCAGGGTGTGTTTGGACAGCTTGCCGTTGGGATTTGTAAGCAGAGTGCCGGCTGCGGGTAGGCCGAGTTCCAGGTTGGTATGGTCTTTCTGGTAGTTGGCCAGCAGCGTCAGGGTGTTGTAGTCGTCGAAGTTCAGGGTCAGGGATGGCGCGATATACAGACGATCGTCCGGGACGTGATCGGTCTGTGTGTCGGATTTACGCCCCAGCATCACCACTCGGCCCAGGATATTGTCACTGTTGTTGAGCGGGCCCGAGATATCCACACCCAACTGGCGTCGATTGTTCGAACCATAACTCACCTGCACCTCGCCCTGCGGGGTTGCAGTCGGGTGTTTACTCACCAGGTTAACCAGGCCGCCGGGTGCGTTTTCGCCATAGAGCAAGGAAGATGGGCCGCGGAAAATCTCGACCCGTTCCAGGCCGTAGGGTTCGCTGGTGGTGTCGTATCGATTGCCTTGAACTCGCAGGCCATCTCGCAGCAGGCCGTAGCCGTAATCGGTGGCGTTGAAACCGCGAATGAAAAACAGATCGCCTGCCAAGCCGTCGCCGGCCGCGAACGGTGGGGCGAAGATCCCCGGTACGTAGCCCAACACTTCTGTCAGGGTCTGGGATTTCTGATCCTTGATACGCTGGCCAGTGACAACGGACACCGAACGCGGAGTCTCGGACAGCGGTGTGCTGGTCTTGGTGCCGATGCGGCTGTTCTGAGCCTTGTAGCCTACATCCCCGCCGATCTCTTGATTGAAACCGCCCTGTTGATAAGCGCTCACGGTGGTAGGTGCCAAAGTCAGTTGGCCAGCAGGTGCCGCCTGTAATACATAGCTGCCGGGAGCCTGTGCGACCGCCTGCAGGCCCGAGTTCTGCAGCAGCAGCGCAAAGCCCTGGTCCACCGAGTAATCACCTTGCAGCCCTGGCGAATTCAAACGCGCGGTTTGCTGGGGGGAGAAGGACAGAATCACATTGGCCCTGGCGGCAAACTGGCTCAAGGCCTTGTCCAGAGGCCCAGCGGCAATTGCAAAGTGTTGCGTTGCGTTGGCGGCCATGACGGCGGTGGATAACAACACACCGGTCGTCGCGGTGATGAGCTGCAGACCGTAGGTCATACCATGGCAGGAAAGCCGTTTGCGGAGCGGGGTGGGAAGGCGCATAGGTGAGTAAGCCCTGAAGGTAGCGTCGTGATTACCTGTAGGGCCGCGCCAGGTCAAAAAAAGATAACCCCTCTGTGGATTATTTTTTCGGTCAGCCTATTCGGGTGACCGACACCCAATAGCGCGTAAAGTATTTCACTTGAATCGGCAGGCTCGCTTGCAGGTTAGCGAGGACGGCATCGGTTGAGTCCAGACGGAAGGTACCGGAAACACGCAGGCCCGCAGACGCTTGGTCGCAGTGCAAGACGCCCGGCCGATAGCGCGCCAACTCATCGATAACGTCTCCCAGCCGAGCATCGAGCACGATCAGTTGCCCATCGAGCCAGGCTGTCTGTACACCGCCATACCCCTGGGTAGGGCGCACATCGTACCGATCAAACTCTGCGCTCTCACCCGCACCAAGGATTCGGTGACGTTCGGGTTGGTCGCCTGGGGACACTTCAACCCGCTCTTCCAAGACGCCAACCCGCGTGGCGTCCGGCAGTTGGCGCACAGTAAACCGAGTGCCCAGCGCCTGGACCCGGCCTTGGCGAGTCTCTACATAAAACGGTAAGTGCCCACCCCGTTTGCCGGTGTGGATAAGTACTTCACCCTCGCGTAAACGAATCAAACGTTGGCGCCCGTCAAATGCCACATCGATAGCGGTATGAGTATTGAGATTGATCTGCGTGCCATCCGCCAGCTCGATGCGTTGCCTCTGGCCCACCGACGTCCGGTAATCAGCCCATACGTTACGCAGCGACGTATGTTGCTGAACGTTCCAACCCAGATAGCCACTGCCGCCGAGCACCAGCATCCACTTGAGTACCTGGCGCCGCTGTTGCGTGGTGGATAACGCGCGGCGCGTGAGGTCAGGGGGCAGGGCACCGAGGCTGCGCTGCAACTGCTCCATCTGGTTCCAGGCCGCCTGATGGGACGGGTCACGATTAAGCCACTGCTGCCAGGCTTGATGTTGTTCGGGCGTCGGTGGTTGCGACTGGAATTGCACATACCAACTGGCAGCGGCCTCGAATGTCTTGCGGTCGGGGCTGGCCATTACCGGCTGGCCATGAGCAGGGAGCACTCGGTGAGGGCGCGGATCATGTGTTTCTTCACGGTGGTCAGCGATACCTGCAGTTGATCGGCGATCTGTTGATAAGTCAGCCCTTCAATCTGTGCCAGCATGAAAATTCGCCGTGCCCGCTCACCCAGCCCAGACAGCGCTTTATCCACAGCCACCAGGGTTTCGATGATGATTGCCTTGTCTTCCTCACTGATAGCCGTGGCTTCAGGACGCTCTGCCAGGGCCTGCCTGTAGGCCTGTTCGACGGCATGCCGGCGATAGCGGTCGATCACCAGGCCTCTTGCGATGGTCGCCAGATAGTCCCTTGGTTCACGGATCTGCGCTGCGTGACGTCCACCGAGCATGCGCACGAACGTATCGTGGGCCACATCGGCTGCATCGCTGGCGTTATGCAATTTCCCCTTGAGCCACCCGCGCAGCCACGAATGATGTTGCTCATAGATGTGCTGGACCGCTGCGGTATGTGAAGAGGGAGGCATAGGCGCGACAAGGTAGGTTAATGATAATCGCTATTATTAACTGGCCCAGTGTTTTCCCACAATAGATCTCTTTTTGTCCTACCCAGGATTAATTCCTAGCATTGTCGTGGACGAAATCTGGCGTTTCTGTGGATTAAGCCCTGTGAATAACCGCTCCTGAGCCCAGTTGATAACAAGGCCTGAAACCTGAGTAAAAACCCGTCTGTGGATAACCACTCGTTTAATCCACAGGCTTAAAGCACTTATCCAAGGGCCTCATTGGCAGATGATCACAGTGTTTTGAATCGCTGTACACATTGAAAATAAAGGGCTGTAGAGATCTATCCACAGAAAACTGGCTCAGTATAAATAAACATAAAAACAAAGATTTAATAAATTTCTCTCTTTTAATTTCTATTGTCTGTGATTCATCCACAGCTGGTTAAATTTTGTGCAAAGGGTTCTTTAGGAAGGGCTAAGTCCCTATACTTGCCCGCAAAGCTCTAAAACCCTTTCAACAAACAATTCCTGATTACCTACATAAGCAGGCACGAGGTGCGTGGTGGATTTCCCTTCCCGTTTTGAAGTGATCGTCATCGGCGGCGGTCATGCCGGTACCGAGGCAGCACTGGCGTCAGCACGCATGGGCGTAAAAACCCTGTTGTTGACGCATAACGTGGAAACCCTCGGTGCCATGAGTTGCAACCCCGCGATTGGCGGGATTGGCAAAAGCCATCTGGTCAAGGAAATCGATGCCCTTGGCGGCGTGATGGCCATGGCCACCGACAAAGGTGGCATTCAGTTTCGTGTGCTCAACAGCCGCAAAGGCCCGGCCGTGCGGGCAACCCGTGCCCAGGCCGACCGTATTCTGTACAAGGCTGCGGTACGTGAAACCCTGGAAAACCAGCCTAACCTGTGGATATTTCAGCAGGCAGCCGATGACCTGATCGTCGAACAGGACCAGGTACGCGGTGTCGTCACTCAAATGGGCCTGCGTTTCTTCGCAGAATCCGTCGTACTGACCACCGGCACTTTCCTGGGTGGGCTTATCCACATCGGCATGCAAAACTATTCCGGTGGTCGCGCTGGTGACCCGCCGTCGATTGCTCTGGCAAAACGCCTGCGGGAATTGCCACTGCGTGTCGGTCGCCTGAAAACCGGAACCCCGCCACGTATTGACGGGCGTTCTGTGGATTTTTCGATGATGACCGAACAAGCCGGCGATACGCCGATTCCGGTCATGTCGTTCATGGGCTCCAAGGAACAGCATCCAAAACAGGTCAGTTGCTGGATAACCCACACCAATGCGCGTACTCACGAAATCATTGCTGCGAACCTTGATCGTTCGCCGATGTATTCCGGGGTGATCGAAGGCATTGGCCCGCGTTATTGCCCGTCGATCGAAGACAAGATCCACCGCTTTGCCGACAAGGAAAGCCACCAGGTCTTTATCGAGCCGGAAGGGTTGACCACCCACGAGCTGTATCCGAACGGAATTTCGACTTCGCTGCCGTTCGACGTGCAAATCCAGATCGTGCAGTCGATTCGCGGTATGGAAAACGCGCACATCGTGCGTCCGGGCTACGCCATCGAGTACGACTACTTCGACCCGCGCGACCTGAAATACAGCCTGGAAACCAAAGTGATTGGCGGGCTGTTCTTCGCCGGCCAAATCAACGGCACCACCGGTTATGAAGAAGCCGGTGCCCAAGGTTTGCTGGCCGGGACCAACGCAGCGTTGCGTGCACAGGGCAAAGACAGCTGGTGCCCGCGACGCGATGAAGCCTACATCGGCGTATTGGTCGATGACCTGATTACCCTGGGTACCCAGGAACCGTACCGGATGTTCACTTCTCGGGCGGAATACCGTCTGATCCTGCGCGAAGACAACGCCGATCTGCGCTTGACCGAAAAAGGTCGCGAGCTGGGCCTGGTTGATGACGCCCGTTGGGCGGCCTTATGCAAAAAACGCGAAAGCATTGCGCTCGAAGAACAGCGTCTGAAAAGTACCTGGGTTCGCCCGGGCACGGAGCAGGGCGACGCCATTGCAGAAAAATTCGGCACGCCGCTGACCCATGAGTACAACTTGCTCAACCTGCTTTCCCGTCCGGAAATCGACTACGCTGGTTTGGTCGAAGTGACTGGCCAGGGCGCAGAAGACCCACAGGTTGCCGAACAGGTTGAAATCAAGACCAAATACGCAGGCTACATTGATCGCCAGCAGGACGAGATCGCCCGGCTGCGCGCCAGTGAAGACACCAAGCTGCCTGTGGATATCGACTACACCGGGATTTCCGGTTTGTCGAAAGAAATCCAAAGCAAGCTGGGGATAACTCGGCCGGAAACCCTCGGGCAGGCTTCACGTATCCCTGGCGTCACGCCGGCAGCCATCTCGCTGTTGATGATTCATTTGAAAAAACGCGGCGCGGGCCGTCAGTTGGAGCAAAGCGCTTGAGTTCGTTGGTCACCTCGCAACACGCCGAAGAGTTATCCACAGGAGCGCGCCAGTTGGGCGTGGCCCTGACCGAAGCCCAGCATGAGTTACTGCTGGGCTATCTGGCCTTATTGATCAAATGGAACAAGGCTTACAACCTGACCGCCGTGCGTGACCCCGACGAGATGGTGTCGCGGCATTTGCTCGACAGCCTCAGCGTGATGCCGTTTATCGAAAACGGCCGCTGGCTCGACGTCGGCAGTGGCGGCGGCATGCCTGGCATTCCGTTGGCGATCCTGTTTCCGCAGGCCCACGTGACCTGCCTGGACAGCAACGGCAAGAAAACCCGCTTCCTGACCCAGGTCAAACTCGAACTCAAGCTGGATAACCTGCAAGTTATCCACAGTCGTGTCGAAGCGTTCACGCCTGAACTGCCGTTCAACGGGATCGTGTCCCGGGCATTCAGCAGCATGGAGAACTTCAGCAACTGGACGCGCCACCTGGGCGACCGTGACACCCGCTGGCTGGCAATGAAGGGCGTTCATCCAAGCGACGAGCTGTTAGCATTGCCGGCAGACTTCCACCTCGATAGCGAACACGCCTTGGCCGTACCTGGTTGCCAAGGCCAACGCCATCTGCTGATACTGCGCCGCACGGCATGATTGGGAACACAAGCAAGAATGGCTAAGGTATTCGCGATAGCGAACCAGAAAGGTGGCGTGGGTAAAACCACCACCTGTATCAACCTCGCAGCATCCCTGGTCGCGACCAAGCGTCGGGTGCTGCTGATCGATCTCGATCCACAGGGTAACGCCACCATGGGGAGCGGTGTGGATAAACACGGCCTGGAAAACTCGGTCTACGATTTGCTGATTGGCGAATGCGACCTGGCCCAGGCCATGCACTATTCCGAGCACGGCGGTTACCAACTGCTGCCGGCCAACCGAGATCTGACCGCAGCGGAAGTGGTGCTGCTGGAAATGCAGATGAAAGAAAGCCGTCTGCGCAGCGCCCTGGCGCCCATTCGCGACAACTACGATTACATCTTGATCGACTGCCCACCGTCGCTGTCGATGCTCACGCTTAACGCCCTGGTAGCCGCCGATGGGGTGATTATCCCCATGCAGTGCGAGTACTACGCGTTGGAAGGCCTGAGCGACCTTGTGGATAACATCAAGCGCATTGCCGAGTTGCTCAACCCGAAACTGCAGATCGAAGGCTTGTTGCGGACCATGTTCGACCCGCGCCTGAGCCTGATGAACGATGTGTCGGCGCAGCTCAAGGAACACTTCGGTGACCAGCTGTACGACACCGTGATTCCACGCAACATCCGCCTGGCCGAAGCGCCAAGCTACGGCATGCCCGCGCTGGCGTACGACAAATCCTCGCGTGGTGCCATTGCCTACCTGGCATTGGCCGGCGAGATGGTTCGCCGTCAACGCCGCAATTCACGTACCGCTGCAGCCCAGCCAACTTAAGGAACCCCCATGGCCGTCAAGAAACGAGGTCTCGGACGTGGACTGGATGCACTGTTGAGTGGTCCGACCGTCACATCGCTTGAAGAACAAGCGGTGCAGGCCGACGAGCGCGAGCTGCAGCACTTGCCGCTGGACTTGATCCAGCGCGGCAAATACCAGCCACGTCGGGACATGGACCCCCAGGCCCTGGAAGAACTGTCCAACTCGATCAAGGCCCAGGGCGTGATGCAGCCCATCGTGGTGCGCCCCATTGGCGGTGGCCGCTTTGAGATCATCGCCGGTGAGCGCCGCTGGCGTGCCAGCCAGCAGGCCGGCAAGGAAACCATCCCGGCCATGGTGCGCGATGTGCCGGATGAAACCGCGATCGCCATGGCGTTGATCGAGAATATCCAGCGTGAAGACCTCAACCCGATCGAAGAAGCGATTGCGTTGCAGCGTTTGCAGCAGGAATTCCAGCTCACCCAGCAGCAAGTGGCCGAGGCAGTGGGCAAGTCCCGCGTCACCGTGTCCAACTTGTTGCGTTTGATCGCGCTGCCGGAAGTGATCAAGACCATGTTGTCCCACGGCGACCTGGAAATGGGCCATGCCCGTGCGTTGCTCGGTTTACCCGAAAATCAACAGGTTGAAGGGGCGCGACACGTTGTCGCACGAGGCCTGACCGTACGTCAGACCGAAGCGCTGGTGCGCCAGTGGCTCAGCGGCAAACCTGCACCGGTCGAAACCGCCAAACCTGATCCGGATATCGCCCGACTCGAGCAGCGCCTGGCCGAGCGCCTGGGCTCTGCGGTGCAAATTCGTCACGGCAAGAAGGGCAAAGGGCAATTGGTCATCGGATATAACTCCCTTGACGAGCTTCAAGGCGTCCTTGCCCACATCCGCTGAAACATTTGCTTATGTAGCGCGTGATCGGAAATCACTACCCGACAGTTGAATAGGGGCTGAACCGCCCCTATACTCTGCGCGCATTTTGTCGGCACAAATTATGCCAAGTTATTGATTTCCGGCAGCCGACCATTGAGGAGCAAGAGTGATGGAAACCCGCACGCCAAACACGTTGCCGTTCCATCGCTTGGCTGTTTTTCCGGTTCTACTGGCTCAATTTGTCATTTTGCTGATCGCCGCATTGGCGCTTTGGTATTGGCATGGAGTCGTAGCCGGGTATTCAGGACTCTGCGGAGGCCTGATAGCCTTGCTGCCCAATATGTATTTTGCTCACAGGGCCTTTCGGTTTTCCGGCGCCCGAGCAGCCCAGGCTATCGTCCGGTCTTTTTATGCCGGCGAGGCGGGGAAACTGATTTTGACGGCAGTGCTGTTTGCACTGACCTTTGCAGGTGTGAAGCCATTGGCGCCGCTGGCTGTATTCGGCGTCTTCGTGTTGACCCAACTGGTCAGCTGGTTCGCTCCCCTGCTAATGAAAACAAGACTTTCGAAACCTTAGGGCGTTTGAGGCAACCATGGCAGAAACAACCGCTTCGGGCTATATCCAGCACCACTTGCAGAACCTGACCTTCGGTCAGCTTCCTAATGGCGGCTGGGGCTTTGCCCACACCGCAGCAGAAGCCAAAGAAATGGGTTTCTGGGCTTTCCACCTGGACACTCTGGGTTGGTCGGTCGCATTGGGCCTGATCTTCGTTCTGATTTTCCGCATGGCGGCAAAGAAGGCGACTTCCGGTCAGCCAGGTGCTTTGCAGAACTTCGTTGAAGTATTGGTCGAATTCGTCGATGGCAGCGTGAAAGACAGCTTCCATGGCCGTAGCCCGGTGATTGCACCGCTGGCACTGACCATCTTCGTCTGGGTGTTCCTGATGAACGCCGTCGACTTGATTCCGGTGGACTGGATTCCTCAGTTGGCCATGGCGATCTCCGGCGACCCACACATTCCATTCCGCGCCGTATCCACCACTGACCCGAACGCCACACTGGGCATGGCTCTGTCGGTATTCGCGCTGATCATTTTCTACAGCATCAAGGTCAAGGGCATCGGCGGCTTCATCGGCGAACTGACCCTGCACCCGTTCGGCAGCAAGAACATCTTCGTTCAAGCCCTGCTGATCCCGGTGAACTTCCTGCTGGAATTCGTCACCCTGATCGCCAAGCCGATTTCCTTGGCTCTGCGACTGTTCGGCAACATGTATGCCGGCGAGCTGGTGTTCATTCTGATCGCTGTGATGTTCGGCAGCGGCCTGCTCTGGCTTAGCGGCCTGGGCGTAGTTCTGCAGTGGGCGTGGGCTGTGTTCCACATCCTGATCATTACCCTGCAGGCCTTCATCTTCATGATGCTGACCATCGTCTACCTGTCGATGGCGCACGAAGAGAACCATTAAGACCAGTCTCGACTAGTCTGATGTCCTTCCCGGTCAAACGGGAAGGTGGCCCAACAGGGCTATGAAACGATTTGTTTTACCGCTTTAAAATCTAAAAAACCTAAACCATACGACGTAAAAGTCGGGAGGAAAGATGGAAACTGTAGTTGGTCTAACCGCTATCGCTGTTGCACTGTTGATCGGCCTGGGCGCCCTGGGTACTGCCATTGGTTTCGGCCTGCTGGGCGGCAAATTCCTGGAAGGCGCAGCGCGTCAGCCAGAAATGGTCCCAATGCTGCAAGTTAAAATGTTCATCGTCGCCGGCCTGCTCGACGCCGTGACCATGATCGGCGTTGGTATCGCACTGTTCTTCACCTTCGCGAACCCCTTCGTTGGTCAACTCGCTGGCTAATCACTCGACTTTTCGAGTGATTGGGGTGATGGACAACGAATGAGCGAGGTGTTGGCGTGAACATTAATGCAACCCTGATTGGCCAATCCGTTGCGTTCTTCATTTTTGTAGTGTTTTGCATGAAGTTCGTGTGGCCTCCGGTCATCGCGGCTTTGCACGAACGTCAGAAGAAGATCGCGGATGGTTTGGACGCTGCCAGCCGTGCAGCTCGCGACCTGGAGTTGGCCCACGAGAAAGTGGGTCAGCAACTGCGCGAAGCTAAAGCACAGGCAGCCGAGATCATTGAGCAAGCCAAGAAACGCGGTAACCAGATCGTCGAAGAGGCTGTTGAAAAAGCCCGCGTCGAAGCTGACCGTGTGAAGGCTTCGGCTCATGCCGAGATCGAACAGGAACTGAACGGTGTCAAAGACGCGCTGCGTGCCCAACTGGGTGCTCTGGCCGTTGGCGGTGCTGAGAAGATCCTCGGTGCCACAATCGATCAAAACGCGCACGCGGAGCTGGTTAACAAACTGGCTGCTGAAATTTAAGCGAGGGCGATCATGGCAGAACTGACCACGTTGGCCCGACCTTACGCTAAGGCAGCCTTCGAGCACGCCCAGGCCCACCAGCAGCTGGCCTCTTGGTCAGCCATGCTCGGCCTGGCTGCAGCAGTGTCGCAAGACGACACCATGCAGCGCGTGCTCAAGGCCCCGCGCCTGACGAGCGCAGACAAGGCCGCCACTTTTATTGAAGTGTGCGGCGACAAGTTTGATGTGAAGGTGCAGAACTTCATCCACGTCATTGCCGAAAACGACCGTCTCCCGCTATTGCCGGAGATCGCCGCTCTGTTCGACCTGTACAAGGCCGAAGCAGAGAAATCGGTAGACGTTGAAGTGACCAGTGCTTTCGCATTGAACCAAGAACAGCAAGACAAACTCGCCAAGGTTCTCAGTGCACGACTCAATCGGGAAGTGCGCCTGCAAGCTTCGGAGGACGCATCGCTTATTGGTGGTGTTGTTATCCGTGCCGGCGACCTGGTTATCGATGGCTCGATTCGCGGCAAAATCGCGAAACTTGCCGAAGCATTGAAATCTTGAGTTTGAAGGGGCAGCAGAGCAATGCAGCAACTCAATCCTTCCGAAATAAGTGAAATTATCAAGGGCCGCATCGACAAGCTCGATGTGACCTCCCAAGCCCGTAACGAAGGCACTGTCGTCAGCGTATCTGACGGCATCGTGCGGATTCACGGTCTGGCCGACGTCATGTACGGCGAGATGATCGAGTTTCCGGGCGGCGTCTACGGTATGGCCCTCAACCTGGAGCAAGACTCCGTAGGTGCCGTTGTATTGGGCGCGTACACCAGTCTGGCTGAAGGCATGAGCGCCAAGTGCACAGGCCGCATCCTGGAAGTTCCGGTTGGTAAGGAACTGCTGGGTCGCGTTGTCGACGCACTGGGTAACCCTGTTGACGGTAAAGGTCCACTGGGCAACACCGAGACCGACGCGGTCGAGAAAGTTGCTCCAGGCGTGATCTGGCGTAAGTCGGTAGACCAGCCTGTACAGACTGGCTACAAAGCTGTCGATGCCATGATCCCAGTCGGCCGTGGCCAGCGTGAGCTGATCATCGGTGACCGTCAGATCGGTAAGACCGCTCTGGCGATCGACGCGATCATCAACCAGAAAGACAGCGGCATTTTCTGCGTCTACGTAGCCATCGGTCAGAAGCAATCGACCATCGCCAACGTGGTTCGCAAGCTGGAAGAAAACGGCGCCCTGGCCAACACGATCATCGTGGCTGCCAGTGCTTCGGAATCTCCTGCGCTGCAATTCCTGGCACCGTACTCCGGTTGCACCATGGGTGAATTCTTCCGCGACCGCGGTGAAGACGCGCTGATCGTTTATGACGATCTGTCCAAGCAAGCAGTGGCTTACCGCCAGATTTCCCTGCTGCTGCGCCGTCCACCAGGCCGTGAAGCTTACCCAGGCGACGTGTTCTATCTCCACTCCCGTCTGCTGGAGCGCGCATCCCGCGTTTCGGAAGAGTACGTAGAGAAGTTCACCAACGGCGCAGTGACCGGCAAAACCGGTTCCCTGACCGCACTGCCGATCATCGAAACCCAGGCTGGCGACGTTTCCGCGTTCGTTCCGACCAACGTGATTTCCATCACCGACGGTCAGATCTTCTTGGAATCGGCGATGTTCAACTCCGGGATCCGTCCTGCAGTGAACGCCGGTGTTTCGGTATCCCGTGTGGGTGGTGCCGCTCAGACCAAGATCATCAAGAAGCTCTCCGGTGGTATCCGTACCGCTCTGGCTCAGTACCGTGAACTGGCGGCATTCGCCCAGTTCGCTTCTGACCTGGACGAAGCGACCCGTAAGCAACTTGAGCATGGTCAGCGCGTTACCGAGCTGATGAAGCAGAAGCAATACGCCCCAATGTCGATCGCTGACATGGCGTTGTCGCTGTATGCCGCTGAGCGTGGGTTCCTGACCGACGTTGAAATCGCCAAGGTCGGCAGCTTTGAACAAGCGCTGATTGCTTACTTCAACCGCGATCACGCCGAATTGATGGCGAAGATCAACGTGAAGGGTGACTTCAATGACGATATCGACGCTGGCATGAAAGCCGGTATCGAGAAGTTCAAGGCCACCCAAACCTGGTAAGCCGCAGCGGGAGCCGCAAGGCTCCCGCTTGCTAACCTGATAGGTGTTACATGGCAGGCGCAAAAGAGATTCGCAGTAAGATTGCGAGCATCAAAAGCACGCAAAAAATTACCAGCGCCATGGAAAAAGTGGCGGTCAGCAAAATGCGCAAGGCACAAATGCGCATGGCTGCTAGCCGTCCTTATGCGGAGCGTATCCGCCAGGTAATTGGGCATCTGGCCAACGCCAACCCGGAATACCGCCACCCGTTCATGATCGACCGCGCAGTAAAGCGTGTGGGTTATGTGGTAGTGAGCAGTGACCGTGGTTTGTGCGGTGGTCTGAATACCAACCTGTTCAAGGCCCTGGTCAAGGACATGGCGGTAAACCGCGAAAACGGCGTCGAGATTGATCTGTGTGTTGTTGGTAGCAAGGGTGCGGCCTTTTTCCGCAACTTCGGCGGTAACGTCGTTGCAGCTATCAGCCACTTGGGTGAAGAGCCGTCGATCAATGACTTGATCGGCAGTGTGAAGGTGATGCTGGATGCGTACCTGGAAGGCCGTATTGACCGCCTCTCCGTGGTATCCAACAAGTTCATCAACACCATGACCCAGCAGCCAACCGTGGAGCAATTGATTCCACTGGTGGCGACCCCGGATCAGGAACTCAAGCACCACTGGGACTACCTCTACGAACCAGACGCCAAAGAGCTGCTTGACGGCTTGATGGTGCGCTACGTGGAGTCGCAGGTGTACCAGGCGGTGGTCGAGAACAACGCAGCTGAACAAGCGGCGCGGATGATCGCGATGAAAAACGCTACCGATAACGCCGGTGATCTGATCAGCGATTTGCAGCTGATCTACAACAAGGCGCGTCAGGCTGCGATCACCCAAGAGATCTCGGAAATCGTCGGCGGCGCTGCCGCGGTTTAACGGTTCAAATATTCAGAGGATCCAGCTATGAGTAGCGGACGTATCGTTCAAATCATCGGCGCCGTTATCGACGTGGAATTTCCACGCGACAGCGTACCGAGCATCTACAACGCGCTGAAAGTACAAGGCGCGGAAACTACCCTGGAAGTTCAGCAGCAGCTGGGCGACGGCGTAGTTCGTACCATTGCGATGGGTTCCACCGAAGGCTTGAAGCGCGGTCTGGACGTTGTCGACACTGGCGCTGCCATCTCCGTACCGGTCGGTAAAGCGACCCTGGGCCGGATCATGGACGTACTGGGCAACCCGATCGACGAAGCTGGTCCGATTGCCACCGAAGAGCGCTGGGGCATTCACCGCGCAGCACCTTCGTTCGCAGAACAAGCGGGCGGCAACGACCTGCTGGAAACCGGCATCAAGGTTATCGACCTGGTTTGCCCGTTCGCCAAAGGCGGTAAAGTCGGTCTGTTCGGTGGTGCCGGTGTAGGCAAGACCGTAAACATGATGGAACTGATCCGTAACATCGCCATCGAGCACAGCGGTTATTCCGTGTTCGCAGGTGTGGGTGAGCGTACTCGTGAGGGTAACGACTTCTACCACGAGATGAAGGACTCCAACGTTCTGGACAAAGTGGCACTGGTTTACGGTCAGATGAACGAGCCGCCGGGAAACCGTCTGCGCGTAGCCCTGACTGGCCTGACCATGGCCGAGAAGTTCCGTGACGAAGGTAACGACGTTCTGCTGTTCGTCGACAACATCTACCGTTACACCCTGGCCGGTACTGAAGTATCCGCACTGCTGGGCCGTATGCCTTCGGCAGTAGGTTACCAGCCGACCCTGGCTGAAGAGATGGGCGTTCTGCAAGAACGTATCACTTCGACCAAGGAAGGTTCGATCACCTCGATCCAAGCGGTATACGTACCTGCGGATGACTTGACCGACCCGTCGCCAGCCACCACCTTCGCCCACTTGGACGCCACCGTCGTTCTGTCCCGTGACATCGCTTCCCTGGGTATCTACCCAGCGGTCGATCCACTGGACTCGACTTCGCGTCAGCTGGACCCGAACGTGATCGGCCAGGAGCACTACGACACCGCTCGCGGCGTTCAGTACGTGCTGCAGCGTTACAAAGAACTGAAGGACATCATTGCGATCCTGGGTATGGACGAGCTGTCGGAAGCCGACAAGCAGTTGGTAAACCGTGCTCGTAAGATCCAGCGTTTCTTGTCGCAGCCGTTCTTCGTGGCTGAAGTCTTCACCGGTGCCTCGGGTAAATACGTTTCCCTGAAAGACACCATTGCTGGCTTCAAAGGCATCCTCAACGGTGACTACGACCACCTGCCAGAACAAGCGTTCTACATGGTCGGCGGCATCGAAGAAGCGATCGAGAAAGCCAAGAAACTGTAATCCTGGCGCCCGGAAACGGGCGCTCATCAGGTTGAGGCAATCAGATGGCTATGACAGTCCATTGCGATATCGTCAGCGCGGAAGGGGAAATTTTCTCCGGTCTGGTCGAGTTTGTAACAGCGCACGGTGACCTGGGTGATCTTGGTATCGCCATGGGGCACGCCCCGCTGATCACAAGCTTGAAGCCAGGTCCGATCACTCTGACCAAGCAAGGCGGGGAACGTGAGGTGTTTTACATCTCCGGTGGTTTCCTCGAGGTTCAGCCGAACATGGTCAAGGTACTTGCCGACACCGTGCAACGTGCTGGCGACCTGGATGAAGCCTCCGCTCAGGAAGCCGTCAAGGCTGCCGAGAAGGCGCTGAACGAAAAAGGCGCAGACTTCGACTACAGCGCTGCTGCAGTCCGTCTGGCCGAGGCCGCAGCCCAGCTGCGTACTCTCCAGCAGATCCGCAAGAAGTAAGCGGCCACGCCGTTTTGCTTGATGCGTGATTGATTAAAAAGGGTAGCCTCGGCTACCCTTTTTCTTTTTTTGCAAAACACTTCTTTGGTCTGAACCCGGACCGCCCAGGATTGGTAGCCATTCATGTCTCTTGAAATCGTCATTCTCGCCGCAGGCCAGGGCACCCGCATGCGTTCAGCCCTGCCCAAGGTACTGCACCCGGTTGCGGGCAATTCCATGCTGGGTCATGTTATCCACAGCGCCCGGCAGTTGGACCCACAGCGTATTCATGTGGTGATCGGCCACGGTGCAGACGTGGTACGCGAGCGCCTCGCCGCGGATGATCTGAATTTCGTATTGCAAGACAAGCAACTGGGCACCGGCCACGCGACCGCGCAGGCTGTGCCTTTCATCACCGCAGACACCGTGTTGATCCTCTACGGCGATGTCCCGCTGATTGAAGTTGAAACCCTGCAACGCCTGCTCAAGCACGTGGTGCCTGGCCAGATGGGCCTGCTCACCGTTGAGCTGGATGACCCTACGGGCTACGGCCGCATTGTGCGCAACGCCGATGGCAAGGTCGCCGCGATCGTCGAGCACAAAGATGCCAGCGAAGCCCAGCGCGCGATTACTGAAGGCAACACCGGCATTCTCGCGGTGCCTGCCAACAAGCTCGCCGACTGGATGAGCCGCCTGTCCAACAACAACGCCCAGGGTGAGTACTACCTCACCGACGTCATCGAGATGGCCGTCAGCGATGGCCTGTTGGTCGCCACCGAGCAGCCCCACCACCCGATGGAAGTGCAGGGCGCCAACGACCGCAAGCAACTGGCAGAGCTGGAGCGCCATTATCAACTGCGCGAAGGCCTGCGCCTGATGGCCCAGGGCGTGACCCTGCGAGACCCGGCACGTTTCGATGTGCGTGGCGAGGTGACGGTGGGCCGCGACATCCTGATCGATATCAATGTGATCCTCGAAGGCCGCGTGATCATTGAAGACGGTGTGGTGATCGGCCCGAACTGCGTGATCAAGGACAGCACCTTGCGCAAAGGCGTGGTGGTCAAGGCCAACAGCCATATCGACGGTGCCGTGATGGGCGAGGGCAGCGATGCCGGGCCGTTTGCGCGCTTGCGTCCGGGTAGTGAGCTGGGGGCCAAGGCCCATGTGGGTAACTTTGTCGAACTGAAGAACGCTCAGCTCGGCGAAGGCGCCAAAGTCGGCCACCTGACTTACCTGGGCGATGCCGTCATCGGCGCCCGCACCAACATCGGTGCCGGCACCATCACCTGCAACTATGACGGTGCCAACAAGTACCAGACCACCATTGGTGAAGACGTGTTCATCGGCTCCAATAACTCGCTGGTTGCTCCGGTGACCATCGGCGATGGTTCCAACACCGCCGCGGGCTCAACCATCAATCAGGATGTGGATAAGTCCCAACTGGCCGTTGCCCGCGCTCGCCAACGCAACATCGACGGCTGGAAACGCCCGGTCAAAATCAAAAAGAGCTGAGTTATCCACAATTCGATAGATTGGAGCGCACTCCTGTGGGAGCTGGCTTGCCTGCGATAGCTGTCTGACATTCAGCATGGATGTCGCCTGACAAACCGCTATCGCAGGCAAGCCAGCTCCCACAATTGATTTGTGGTGACTTAAAAATATTGCATGCCCCGCTTGACGATCTTTCGCCAATAGGTTTTGATTGCCTTCGTTATCTTTCGAAACGAAACTTATCACTACCATGTCGAAACGAAACACCCCCCAACGACGCCACAACATCCTGACCTTGCTCAACGAACAGGGCGAAGTCAGCGTGGACGAATTGGCCAAACATTTCGAAACTTCGGAAGTGACCATCCGCAAGGACCTTGCCGCCCTCGAAAGTAACGGCCTGCTCCTGCGTCGCTATGGCGGCGCAATCACCATGCCCCAAGAGCTGGTGGGCGACGCTGCCCAGCCGATCTCGGCCTACAAGCGCGCCATTGCTCGTGCGGCGGTGAAGCGTTTGCGTGAACATGCGCGCATCATCATCGACAGCGGCAGCACCACCGCCGCGATGATTCCCGAACTGGGCCATCAACCGGGCCTGGTGGTGATGACCAACTCCCTGAACGTAGCCCGCGCCTTGAGCGAACTGGAACATGAACCGGTGCTGTTGATGACCGGGGGCACCTGGGACCCGCATTCGGACTCGTTCCAGGGCCAGGTCGCCGAGCAGGTGCTGCGTTCCTACGACTTTGATCAATTGTTCATCGGTGCCGATGGCATTGATCTGCAGCGCGGCACCACCACCTTCAACGAGCTGCTGGGTTTGAGCCGTGTGATGGCCGAGGTCGCCCGTGAAGTGGTGGTGATGGTCGAATCCGACAAGATCGGCCGCAAGATTCCCAACCTGGAGCTGCCCTGGAGCAGCGTCCATACCCTTATTACCGATGATCGCCTGCCGCTTGAGGCCCGCGACCAGATCCAAGCCCGCGGCATTACGCTGATATGCGCGGCAATCATCTAGGAGAAGCACCATGTGTGGAATTGTTGGCGCAGTCGCCGAACGTAACGTTACTGCCATCCTGATCGAAGGCCTCAAGCGCCTCGAATACCGCGGCTACGACAGCGCCGGTGTGGCCGTCTTCACCAACGCCGGCAAGCTGGAGCGCATGCGCCGCCCGGGCAAGGTCAGCGAGTTGGACCAGGCCCTGGCCGGTGAGCCGCTGGTAGGGCGCTTAGGGATCGCCCACACCCGTTGGGCCACCCACGGTGCACCGTGCGAGCGTAACGCTCACCCGCACTTCTCCGGCGACCTGGCGGTGGTGCACAACGGCATCATCGAAAACCACGAAGTGCTGCGCGAACAGCTCAAGGGCCTGGGCTACGTCTTCACCTCGGACACCGACACCGAAGTGATCGCCCACCTGCTCAACCACAAGCTCAAGGACCACAGCGACCTGACCACCGCCCTCAAGGCCACGGTCAAAGAGCTGCACGGTGCCTACGGCTTGGCCGTGATCAGCGCCAGCCAGCCTGACCGCGTCGTGGCAGCCCGCAGCGGCAGCCCGCTGGTGATCGGCCTGGGCCTGGGCGAGAACTTCCTCGCCTCCGACCAACTGGCCCTGCGCCAGGTGACCGACCGCTTCATGTACCTGGAAGAAGGCGACATTGCCGACATCCGCCGTGAAAGCGTGCAGATCTGGGACGTGAATGGTCAGTCCGTCGAGCGCGAAGCCGTACAGTACCGCGACGGTGCCGAAGCCGCTGACAAAGGCGAGTTCCGCCACTTCATGCTCAAGGAAATTCACGAGCAGCCGTCCGTGGTACAGCGCACCCTGGAAGGTCGCCTGAGCCAGAACCAGGTGCTGGTGAACGCTTTCGGCCCGCAAGCCGCCGAACTGTTCGCCAAAGTGCGCAACGTGCAGATCGTCGCCTGTGGCACCAGCTACCACGCTGGTATGGTGGCGCGTTACTGGTTGGAAGAACTGGCCGGCATCCCGTGCCAGGTCGAAGTCGCCAGCGAGTTCCGCTACCGCAAAGTGGTGGTGCAACCCGACACCCTGTTCGTGACCATCTCCCAATCCGGCGAAACCGCCGACACCCTGGCCGCCCTGCGCAATGCCAAGGAACTGGGCTTCCTCGGCAGCCTGGCCATCTGCAACGTCAGCATCAGCTCCCTGGTGCGTGAATCCGACCTGACCCTGCTGACCCAGGCCGGTCGTGAAATCGGCGTAGCCTCCACCAAAGCCTTCACCACCCAACTGGTGGGCCTGTTGCTGCTGACCCTGTCCCTGGGCCAAGTGCGCGGCACCCTCGCCGAAGGTGTCGAAGCCACCCTGGTGGAAGAACTGCGCCGCCTGCCGACCCGCCTGGGCGAAGCCTTGGCCATGGACAGCACGGTGGAAAAAGTCGCCGAACTGTTCGCCGACAAAAACCACACCCTGTTCCTCGGCCGTGGCGCGCAATACCCGGTGGCGATGGAAGGCTCGCTGAAACTCAAGGAAATTTCGTACATCCACGCCGAAGCCTACCCGGCCGGTGAGCTGAAGCACGGCCCGTTGGCCCTGGTGGATGACGACATGCCAGTGGTCACCGTGGCGCCGAACAACGAACTGCTGGAGAAGCTCAAATCCAACCTGCAGGAAGTGCGCGCCCGTGGCGGCCAACTGATCGTCTTCGCCGATGAAAAGGCTGGCATGACCAACGGTGAAGGCACCCACGTCATCAACATGCCGCACATCCACGACACCCTGTCGCCGATCCTCTACACCATCCCGCTGCAATTGCTGTCGTACTACGTCGCCGTGCTCAAGGGCACCGACGTGGACCAGCCGCGTAACCTGGCGAAGTCGGTGACGGTGGAGTAAGCCTTACTGACGTACCCAAAAGGGGTGGTTTTGAACAATAAAGATTGACACAAAACAATAAAGTTTGACACTCATGAACATAGATTGACACAAGGCCCAAACCCCCGTATCTATGGGGGTTTTTCCTTTCCAGGCTTTCCCTTTGGTCTGGATTCATCGCTTCAACTCTCCGCGGGTGTAGTCTAGAAAACGCTTTGAAATATGGCCGCTACGGCGGTCATGTCCTTCTACGACTTTTTCTCGGCGTGAGGTGAAGCGGTCCGCATCGACTGAGGAGGCGTGGGTTGCGAGGTCGTAAGTTTGCATCACAGCAAGACATTGAACGGCATATTGCAAATGGATTTGGCGAAGGCGCCGGGGCAAGCTACGTGCCTTGGCTGCGGGTACAAGATGTCCCGTCGATAGGTCGTTCGCACAAGATCCAAGGTGTGAAGATCGAGAGGATTCATCACCTACTGTCAGATCTCGAGCGTTCGTACTTCCTTGTGTGTGAATTTTCTGAAAACGTCGTGGATATCCGTGAGCAATATCCGTTACTACCTACAGAGCGTGCGCAAGCGATAGCGTCGGCAATAGATGTACGTTATCCCAGATACCCTAGAACGACACTGCCCTATGTAATGACAACAGATTTCCTGCTAACTGTTAAGGACTTGAACGGAAACTTTAAGTCGGTAGCTAGAACTGTGAAGTATCGATCCGACCTAGTTGGCAAAGGAAGTAACCGCACGCTTGAAAAACTTGAGATTGAAAAGCGCTTTTGGCATAGCCAAGGTGTTGATTGGAAGATCGTCACAGATGAGTTTTTTACACGAGATTTGATAAAAAATCTTGGACTAATCAGAAAATACTCGAAGCTGCATCGCGATTTAATGAAAGTCCCGTTGCATTCGAATTTTATCGACTGCCTAGCAAACAGCCGGGAATATTCGTGGACCTTGGCCACCTGTCTAAGAAAAATAGCATGCCTTCTGTCCATTTCCTATATAGATGCTCAAGCAATTTTCTTCCATCTGGTTTGGAACAAGATACTGAAAATAGATTTGGTTAACACTCCTCTCCACCTTACTGGTCTAGTTCCTGACTTCGAAGTTTTCCAGATCCCTGCCCAAGTATCGTTGATGGAGAAAATGTCATGACTGTTCTCGTTAATGACGTTTTCGAGCCTGTTACCGATCTGTCGGTCATCTCTACGATAGCCAGGCTCATTTACCAGGATGAAACGCATGACTTAGCAGTTGTGATAGATCTAGCTGACCCTCCCCGGCAGCCGTACGCTGTTGGTCTTGATGAGCTGCGTCGCTCGCTAGCGTCTGGTCACACCAAACCAGCAGCCATCACCACGCCCGAGTTTATGCTTGTGCTTGAGGAGCAGTTGGATGAGAGAGCCAAGCAAGGCCGGGACGAAAAGTGGGCCGTCATCGCCCCTCTGCTAGATCCTGAATATCCAGGACAAATATTTGTACGGGGGGAGTTAGGCCGGCTTGTTAGCAAACGGGCGTCAGAGCTCGGAATCCAGCGAAAAACTATCTATCGGCTTCTTTACCGATATTGGTTTTATGGTCAAGTTCGAAACTCATTGCTTAATAATTACTCGGCGGTAGGTGTTGCCGATAGAAAATATGATCCAAGTAGGCCTCCAGGGCGAAAGCCTAAGTTTCAAGGCGTTCTTACTGCGCCTTCCAAGATGCTCGGTGCGGTTGATAAACGATGCATCCGAGTTGGGTATTCCCTTTATGTAAAAGATAAAAAGTCTTCTATTTCGAGCGCATATGACGAAATGTTGAGAAGATTCTACTCGGTTCGAGACATCTCTAAAAACAGTGAAGAAGAGCTTCGTTTGCTGCCTAGCTTAGAGCTGCCCAGCCTGAGGCAGTTCAGATATTGGGGACAGATTTTTTTCGACGAAATTGAAACCGAGCGTGGCCGTAAAGGGTTGAGGAAGTGGTTAAAGGACTGCCGTCCGCTTTCAGGTACCGTTCGCGATTGGCTGCGTGGACCGTGTCATCAGTTCGAAATCGACGCAACTATTGCCGATATTTATTTGGTCAACAGCTACTCTAGACGGATGCTCATTGGCCGGCCCGTAGTTTATATCGTTGTGGATAGTTTCTCCGGAATGATTGTTGGCCTCTATGTAGGATTGGAAGGTCCCAGTTGGAACGGGGCGAGGCAAGCGCTGTTCAACGCGTTTACCTCCAAAGTCGAGTTCTGCGCTCAGAACGGCGTTGAAATCAATTCAGATGATTGGAATTGTCACCACCTGCCCCACCAGATTTACGCCGACAGGGGAGAGATGTTGTCACTGGCAGCAGAGGGGCTATCGTCAGGCTTGGGAATTGAGATGGGCACTGCTCCGCCTTATCGGCCTGATTGGAAGCCTATGGTAGAAAGTCGGTTTGGCATTTTGAATGATTTGACGGGTATCAGATGGCTACCTGGCGGGGTAGCTGCGCGAGACAAAGAGCGAGGCGAGCGAGATTACCGGCTCGATGCCACGCTGAACCTCAAAGAGTTCACCCAGATACTCATCAATTGCGTGCTCCACTATAACCGGCACCATCGACAGCCTGACCGACTGACTCAGGCGATGATGAATGACGGCGTTGAACCTACGCCCAACGGGATATGGAATTGGGCCTGCGAAAACGACCTGATCGAATCCAACAAACGTCCCGACGAGCTGGTTTACCTCCATCTCTTGCCGCGCGAGCGCGCGACCGTTCAAAAGGGCGGGGTGATGTTTCGCGGCATGCACTACGTGTGTGATATGGCCATAGAGAAAGATTGGTTTGCCAAGGCTCGCAAAGGGGGCGTTTGGTCAATAGAGTGTTGGTTCGATCCGAACTCTGCGGCGCACATCTGGATCCAGGGAGAGGCCAAGCAGTTTATCCGCTGTGATCTTCGACGATCGGATGCCGGTTACGCGAATTACCGCTCGGACGAGATTTTTGATCTGCTCGAAGCCTATCGCCAAAAACCGCCTACTCGCCGGCGAGCCGAGCTGGAAAGCCGTGTCCAGCTTAGCGATCAGGTCCACCAGATCATCAGTCATGCGCTCGCAGAACAAAAATTGGAACCTGCTCCGCCCACCAAGGCAGAGGCCACTGGGAACATCCGCGAGAACCGCGCAGAAGAACGTCTCCGTGAGCGTGAAAATGCGGTTGTTCCTGAAGGCGTCAGGGCGGAGCCAGCTTCACTTCAATCTGAATTGACACCGAAAGCGCATGACTCATATGCCGGCGAGCGAACTGCGCAGGTTATCGATTTGCTCAAAAGAATTCGGCCAGGACAGGCAAAATGAAAGGTGCGCAGACGTTTGCCAATTACGTCAAACAGGACATAAGTGAGTATGCGGGCAATCCGCTTATCGAAGCTTTGCCTCCGATATTGTCGGAGGCGGCGGCTATTGAGCTGATCTCGAATTTTCCTCAGCCGGTGGATCCGAAAGAGCTGACCCTCGAAGGATCCACTCGAATTCACTGTATCGACCGGTTGAGAACCGTGGTGCAGCCGTTTTTGTTACACCTGGAACTGGAGGCCCTGTTTTCACTGCTCATCCGTCGAGGGTATGTTGGGCGTAACCCGATGTCGCCCGCTACCGTCCGGCATTTGCATTCTTTATCGGGGGCTCAGCGTTACCACGATGCGTTCAAGTCCACTGCAGAAACGTTCACCGTCGTCGGCCTGAGCGGCATTGGCAAGTCGACGGCACTCCACGCCATTTTGAGCCTTTATCCACAGACAATCCGTCATGAGCGTTATGAGGGAAAGCAGTTTGTTCATACCCAAATCACTTGGCTGAAGCTTGACTGCCCTCGGGATGGATCGCTGGCTGGATTTTGCCAGCAGTTTTTTTATGCAGTTGGTGACGCTCTAGGAGACAAGGACTATCACAAGCGCTACAGGCATCGAAACATCAATGATGCGCTGCAACAGATGGAGCAGGTGGCCAGCACGTTTTTCATCGGCGCCTTGTTAATCGACGAGCTGCAAAACCTCCACTTGGCGAAAACCGGTGGTAAGGAGAGCATGCTGAATTTCTTTCTGCACTTGGTTAACAACATTGGTATCCCGGTCGTTTTCAGTGGCACGAACTCTACGATTAGCCTGTTCTCAGAAGTCATGCGGACTGCCCGCCGAGTCTGTGGTGCCGGTACGCTGGAATTCAAACGATTCGAGAAAGATGATGAGGAGTGGCGGTTGTTAGTCGAAAATCTCTGGAGCTATCAGTGGTGCAAACAGACTGCTGAGCTGACCGACGAGATTTTCGACACGCTGTATGAGCACACTCAAGGCGTCACAGATTTCCTGGTCAAGCTGCTGGTATTGAGTCAGCGTTATGCGGTCCAGAGTGGCTCGGAGTGTTTGACTGCCGAGGTCCTGGTGAAGGTAAGCAACTCAAAAATGCAGATTCTAAAGCCAGCCCTTTCAGCTCTGCGTAGCCGAGATCCGAAGCGGATGCGACAGTTCGACGATTTGCTGCCGATTGAGGATCAGCTGAGCGAAATGATGGTCTTCGATGGTTTGGCACGAGAGGATCGCCTTGCCTTGCTTCGAAGTGTTGTATCCCGTGAGAAGCCGGTAGACCCATCTCCAACCATTCTTGCGAAAGGCCACCCATCGCCAATTGCTACTGCAGTGGAAAACTCAGAGGCTACAGCGCTAAGCGAACATGACGCTCCCCTCGATGCTCTGCGCGCTGCGGGCTGGCTCAACGAGGACCTGTTTGAGTTCTCACCGATGTACCACAAAGCGTGAGTCGGGAGGTGGCGAAGTGCACCTTAAACTCCATTTCTTCCCCGCCGCGTTTCCCGACGAGACGCTGCACAGCGTGATTTCTCGCTATGCCCGTCTTTGCGGTGTTCGTAATTGCCAAGAAGCATTTGCCGGACTGAAATCGGCGGCAGCATTTTCGCAAAATGTGGCATTCCCAAGTCATTTAGGGGAGTTTGTCGACGCGCTACCCAGCGGTACCGAGCTATCGATAGCCGAGGTCCTCATGCGTCACACGCTATTACCCTACTATGCGCCGTTTTTGAGTATGAGCCAGGTAGAACACGCTCGGACGCTGATGACTGCCGATGGGAAGGGCTTGATGTTGAAGCTGGGCGTCAACGCGAGCCGTATTGGATTCGCCTCCCGAGTGCGGTTATGCCCAGAATGTATCGCCCAAGATCAGGCCCAACGGGGAGTTGCTTACTGGCACAGGGTCCACATGCTTCCAGGCGTGCTGGTATGTCCGCATCACGGCACGTCACTTAGGATCCTTGATCCTCGCTGGTCCAGCCGTAGCTCTCGACAACTCAATCTGCCGAGTGATGAGAATGTGCAAGCACACACGGTACTTCTCGATACCCCGTTGCTGCGCATGCCGCCGCTTCACGAAATAGCGTTGCGATCACTTCAGGTCATCGAGTCTGAAGTCAGTGCTTTGTCGGCGGAGGCGGTGCGCTACACGCTTTTACAAAGGGCAACGCAGCTTAACCTTGCCTCTGATAACCATCGCTTGCACCTGCACATGCTGGCGCAGCACATGGCCGATTTTTTTGCTGCACTCCCGCGAGAATGGGAATTTTCTATACTCGGAGAAGTTCGTGCAGGTACACCCGCCTCATGGGTCATGAAGCTGCTTCGTACGCCAATAACCTCCCACCATCCGCTCAAATACATTTTATTGGCCGGTGCTCTGGGCATTGACATGGTGAGCTTGCTGCATGGTCAACGCCCAATGAAACAGGCGGTGGCGTGTGGTCCGAAAGCTCACATTCGACTTCACACGCGCCTTTCTCCGGTGATGCCTGGTGAAGGCCTGGACTGTTCGTCAGCCGCTGTGTGGAAACATGCTCTTGAGGGAGCTGATGCCAAAAAGATCGCTGCCGTTCTAGGCGTTTCATTGGCGTATGTCTATCGTCACATCCGAAATGTAGCCGGCGGGCAAGGTGCTTGGAGGGAGGCACGATTTCACATTGAGCTATGCGCAAGACGCGCGGCTTTCGAGGCTGATTATCGCTTTTACAAAGCACATGCATGCAGGGGGTATGCGTGGCTGTATCGCCACGATAGGCAGTGGCTTTCGGAGTCAACTGTAAACCCAAGCCCCCATCGTACGCCCCGTCTAAATAGCGCCGAAATGTTCGCTGCCCTCGATGCGAGACTGGCCGAAGAAGTCCGTCAGTGTGCTGAAGCGCTTTATGCTCTTGCGGGTAAGCCTGTCCGCATCTCGCGTACCAGAATTGGCCGGGAGCTTCATGTTCTGTCTCGCTTCGAAAAGCAGCTCTGCAAGCTTCCTCTCTGTGCAGCAATGCTCGACAAAGTATGTGAATCAATCGAAGGCTTTCACGATAGGCGTCTGCGATGGGCTAGACGCAAATTGCTCTCGGAGGGCAAGCCTGTATCACGTTCTTCGCTCTACCGGGTCGCGAGCATTCGGCCCACGCTGTAATCCAGCCCGCCATTCCCTCCATCTAAAAAACGTTCTGAATTAATTCACCGTGAACACATTGTTTTTCTGTTAATGAAAATTTGCACCTTCCAGAATAGGTCCGGAATACGCATGATCACGATCAGCAAGTAAAATGTACTAACCTGCGAGCAATCGCCATGGGCTGACCTACGCGGGTTATCGATACGTGTGTTGTATTCAAGGAGTACGGTCGCGGCAGGGTTTAAATGAATTCACTACGATTCAAAGTTGAGCGGCTGTGTCATTTCCAAATCCAGGCCGGATACAGAATTTTACGGGTTGCATATATACTGCCCTCGGATGCACGTTCTCTTCGAGCCCTACCTTTAATCGGTAAATGATGTCTGATCTATTATTTTTCCCCGTATCGATGCCGGATGAAATGCTGCACTCTCGTGTCACCCGCTATCACTATCTGTCAGGCAATAGAACCGCGACAGAAACCTACCGCGATTTGTTCGCATCGAAACCCTTTTGCATTGGTGGCATCGTACCCAAGCAGATCGAGAGGCTCGCCCACAGGCTGCCGGGGCAATCGGAGAGCAATCTCGCAGAGCTGATCAGTAGCAACACGACTTTTCCTGCTTACCGACCTTTTCTTGGGGTTAAGCAGGGTCCGGAGAACAACGTAGGACCGCTCGGTTATGACGGGGTGGTACGGGTGCCCCGCAGAGAAGAGTCCACCCATGGCAAGGCTAAGCTTTGTCCTACCTGCGTTCAGGAGGATTTGATTGATCGGGGTTCTGCCTACTGGCATCGATCTCACCAGATACCCGGTGTTGCCGTCTGTTGGCGTCATGGCGACGCATTGATCCATGCCTGCCCCGAGTGCTCTCGCCCGTTCTACCGAAAATTGAAGCTACTTCCCAATCTGACTGAGCCATGCGCGTGCGGCTGGAGCCCCTTAAACAGCGCAGCGACTCACAAGGGCTCAAATCTGGAACAGAAAGTCGCCCTGTTCGCACACGATATCTTGCAACGCAATATTCCTCCGATAGGCAGTACGGTATTAAGTTCGTGCTACGTCCGCCAATGCAAGAAACGCGGATTCATTTTCGGAAAAAATGCGGGTATCGCAAAACTATTCGACAGCATCCAAAGCGCTTACGGCGATGAGCTTTTGTCGCAGATTGATCCAGCCTATAACACCGGGAAGCATGAGCAATGGATCCGGCTCAAATCAGACAAAGGTCAGCTAAATATGCCGCTCGCGCGGCATTTGATCATTGCTCTTCATTTGTTTTCCAGTGCAGATGACTTTGAAGAGGCTCTGAAGAATGAGTCTATCCTGCTGAGTGCCTCTATTTCTCCGCGAGTTCCCAAAGGCGAAGAATCGCATCCTAACCAAAAAACTAGATATCGCCAAAAAATTGAGTTGCTTTTAGCGCTACGTGCCGACGCCGATGTCGAGTACCTCTGGAAGAAAGCGTACAAACCTACGCAATGGATTCTAGAAAATGATAACGCATGGTTAATGGCAAAACTCCGTGCACCTAAAAAAGTTGCAGTTACGGCCGAGAAGTCTGTCGACTCTAGAGACGGCGCGTATGCAGCCCTTATCGAAGCGGGCGTAGATGAGCTATACAAAGTTACGAAAGATCCGAAGAGAGTGAACATTCGGAATTTGCAATCGCTGCTCCCAAGTTCGTTACCTCATGAACTGGATCTGCGCAAGCAGAAGTTTCCCCTTACTTATCAACAGATCAAGATTCATCAAGAGTCAGTATGGCATTTCCGTCTAAGAACTTTGGTGTGGACTGTCTCTGAACTCATCAGGATGAAGCTCCCGGTGAATTACTCGACGGTAAGATTGACCTCAGCGGTAGCAAGCAAGGTTTTCCTGGTTTTTTCCAGTTTCTTCGAGTGGGATCTGGAAAGCTTGGCAAGAACCGGAGTCGACGCGGAGGCCTTGCTCAGATCTACCGGCGTATCGAGGAATTGGGAGGGACCACCGGTTCCAATAAGCTTTTGAGGGCATCTGTATTCCGTCAGCGTCTGCCAACCTCAGGTGATAATAAAAATCCCATCTGGCTCCTAAGGATGGTCTGAAGTAGCCATGTATTTCCCCGGCATACCACCTAGCGCAACTTTTAAACTCGCCAAATGATCAAAAAACAATCAATTCGACGAGTATTTCTTACGTTTTCGCCACCCGGACCCCACTCCGGTGGCCATTTCCCGCATTACAGGCGCACCTCTCCTGCATTCGTCAGTAAATGTCGGCGCGCCATCCACAGGTTCGACAGAGCGAACAGTGTCACCAGTTGCGCCGTGTTTTTGGCCAAGCCGCGAAAGCGCACCTTGGTGTAACCGAACTGGCGCTTGATTACCCGGAACGGATGCTCGACCTTGGCGCGCACCTGAGCCTTGGCCTGTTAATGGCCAATTAAACTGACCCACCTCTGGCCAACAATTTTGACCCACCCATAGTGGCATTGGCCACCGACCATGTAGCGTCACCCGCCTTATGCACAGGCCGGGGACAGATCATTGAAGGAGTGGGTTGTGATTCACAAGATCAAGGGGTTGTATGACCAGGGCCGAGGCCTGTCGGTCCGTGCCATCAGTCGTGAGCTGGGGATTTCCCGGAACACCGTACGCAAGTATCTCCACCTGGATGAGATGCAGATCAGCGCTACCATTGCTGACCCTTCACGCACCAAGGTGCTCGACGAGCACCGCGATTATCTGATTAATCAGTTGGGTCAGTTTCCAGCCCTGAGCGCAGTCAAGCTGGCCCGTCGCCTGAGGGAGCGCACCACCGAGCTGGCGGTGTCAGACCGGAGCATTCGCCGCTATGTGCAAGCGCTCAAGCAGCAGGTTGCCAGTGGCCAGTTGCGCTATTACGAGCCGGTCGTTGAGTCAGTGCCTGGCGTGCAGTGTCAGGTCGACCCCGGTGAGCTGCGAGGCGTCATGATTGGCGGCCTGGAGCGTGTCGTTCATTTTGTGGTGTTTGTGCTGTCCTGTTCACGGCTGATGTATGTCGGTCTGAACTTCCGGCCGCTGGATACCGAACGGTTTATCCAGATGCACGACGAGGCCTTCCGCTACTTCGGCGGCGTCACCGAGGAGTGCATCTACGATCAGACCAAGATGGTGGTGATCAACGAGCAGTACCGTGAGCTGACGCTGAACCAGCGCTTCCACCAGTATGCGACTACCGTCGGGTACCGCATCCATGCCTGCGAGGGCTATGACCCGGAGAGCAAGGGCAAGGTGGAGGCCGGGGTCAAGTACGTCAAGCGTGACTGCTTCTACGGCGAGCACTTCCAGGACGAGGCCGCCGTCCGACAGCACCTGAATGATTGGCTCGAGACTGTCGCCAACGCACGCGTGCACGGCACGACGGGGCAGCATCCAAGAGCGCATTTCGAGGCACTGGAGCGTAGTCAGCTCAAGCCCTATCTCGTCCCGCAGAACCTGCTGCACGTGGCGCCGACAAGGGAGACCCGCAAGGTCGACAAGACCGGCTTGATCTCATGGCAGGCCAACAAGTACTCGGTACCCATGGCCTGGCAGCAAGCCCGTGTCGGTGTCAGCGCACAGGACAACCAGTTGCTGATCCATGACCTGGAGAGCGGTGAACTCATAGCCACCCATGACCTGTGCAAGGCCAAGGGCCGGATGATCAAGAACAACAACCATTACCGAGACCATGCCCAGCGCATTACCGACCTGGAGCGCGGCATCGACTCGATCCTGCCCGATGCCCTTGGGGCAACCCTGTGCCAACTGCTCAAGCGTACTTCGCCGCGTATCTACAAGGATCAGCTGGTTGCTGCACGCGACCTGCTCATGGCCCATGCGCCGGTTGATACGGCGTTGCTCGGCGAGTTGTGCGAGCGCAGTGAACTGACCGCCACCGGGCTCAAGCGCTACCTCGAAGCATGGCAGCAAGCCAAGGCGCGGGGCCGGATCATCGGCGACCATGACTATGCGCCAGAGGCCGGTAGCCAGGTTAGTCACGCCGACCTGAACGCTTATGCCCGCATTGGCCAGTCGACTGGCCACGGGGTGACCCAATGAGCCTGCTCGACAGCACTATCGCGCAGTACCGAAGCCTGCGCCTCAGCGCGACCGCGGGTGAGCTGGCCACCCTGCTGGCCAGAGCCGAAGCCAATGAACTGTCCTACCTGAGCTTCGCCCAGTCACTGGTCGAGCATGAGCTTAACGCCCGCTCCAGTAGCCGCGTAAGCCGCAACCTCAAGCAGGCGCAGTTCCCCTCGGAGAAGCATCTGGAGGCCTTCGATTACCGGCACCAGACCACCATCACCAAGCGCCAGGTCAGCACCTTGCTGGACTTCAGCTTTATCGACAACCGCGACAACCTGGTGTTCATCGGACCACCGGGTGTGGGCAAGACCCACTTGGCCATTGGGATTGGCCACAAGGCGGTTCAGGCGGGCTACAAGGTGCTGTTCCGCACGGCTCTGGCGTTGGTCGAGGATCTGGAGCTGGCGGAAATGAAGGGCGAGCTGAAGAAGCGCCTTAATCAGCTGAGCAAATACGACGTGCTGATCATCGATGAGCTGGGCTACCTGCCGATGACGCGCCAAGCCCGGTACAACCTGTTCCAGTTAATCAACAACCTGTACGAGTACCGCTCGGTCATCCTGACCACCAACAAGGACTTCACCAGCTGGGGCGAGTTCTTCCATGACGACAACGTGGCCGTGCCCATCATCGACCGCGTGATCCACCATTCACACATCTTTATGCTGGGAGGTGAGAGCTATCGTTTGAAGCAGAAAACCGGCGGTTAGCGGTGAGCAAGTGGGTCAATTCTATTGGCCAAAAGTGGGTCAAAATTAATGGCCATTGACACTTGGCCTTTTCAATCTTGCGCTTGGCTTTGTACAGCACGCTGCGCTTATCGAGTTTTTTGTAGGTGCTGCGGCGTGCCGCCACCTGCCAGATAACTTCACGTCCTTCATGCTCGGGCCGCTTTTCGACACCGGTGTAGCCTGCATCGGCGCAGACCACGTTTTCGTCGCCATGCAGCAATTTGTCCACCTGGGTGACATCCGCCACATTGGCCGCCGTGCCCACTACGCTGTGCACCAGACCCGATTCGTCATCGGCGCCGATGTGGGCCTTCATGCCAAAATAATACTGGTTTCCCTTCTTGGTCTGGTGCATTTCCGGGTCGCGCTTGCCGTCCTTGTTCTTGGTCGAACTGGGCGCATTGATCAGCGTTGCATCGACGATGGTGCCCTGGCGCAGCGACAGGCCGCGGTCGCCCAGATAGCCATTGATGACAGCGAGGATGCCGGCCGCCAGCTCGTGTTTCTCCAGCAAGCGGCGGAAGTTGAGAATGGTGGTTTCGTCGGGGATGCGCTCCAGGTTCAGCCCGGCAAACTGGCGCAGGATCGTGGTTTCGTACAGCGCTTCCTCCATCGCTGGATCGCTGTAGCCGAACCAGTTCTGCAGCAGATGCACACGCAGCATCGCCATCAACGGGTAGGCCGGACGGCCACCTTCACCTTTCGGATAATGTGGCTCGATCAAAGCAATCAAGCCCTTCCACGGCACCACCCGATCCATCTCGATCAGGAACAACTCCTTGCGGGTTTGCTTGCGCTTGCCAGCGTACTCGGCGTCGGCGAAGGTCATCTGCTTCATCGGGAAACTCGGTGGGTGGGGTCGCGGTATTTTGCCAAATCAGAAAGTCTTTTTCAGAGTTTCCCTAAGCGTAGACGCGGAGCAGGGTCCACCTTTCACATTAGTAACATTCGCGGCAGCTTTCTGAAAGCTTTCACTTGTTACTCTTTAACTCAGAAATAATTGAGCTCTGGAGATAATTATGAAAGCAATGACAGCAATGAAAGGATTTTTTGCCGCTACTATTTTGACCTTATCTGCTTTGGCCATGGCTGAGGGAGGCGGTGACCGCGTTTATGGTCGAATGATGCAAGAGAACCAACAGGCAATGGAACAATACGCCTCAAGAAATGGTAAGACACCTCCTGAAATTGTTCATTATGAATATGGTATGAACCTCGATATCCAGAAGGTCGTCAGTGTCACACAAGCCAATAAAACCTGTGGTATTGCTCCTTCGCGCATGACCTACGAAGACTCTACCGGCAAGCTTAACACCGTGGAATATAAGGTTATGGCCGACAACTGCCCACATGGAAGCTAGACCATGCAAATTATTTAAGCGCAACATAATTTTCCGTTTGTCCGAACAAGCTTACTGCCCGCTGACGTAGAAGTAATTTTCAGGACAGGCTGAAGTTATCCATTTTATGAAATCATCTCTGTCAGTTGAAAGGTTTCTAACGCGCAGTGAAGTATTGCTCAACCACCAGATACATCCCGCCTCCTTGTTTCTCCTTTGGTTTGGGAGGCGGTTTAGGCGCCCTAGTGGCGCCTTTTTTACGTTCAAAATGAGCTATGTCCTCTGCACTGCCATGACCCTGACCATGCAGGAACAAGATTAGAAGATCAGTTTCCGGGGTATTCAGCAATGACGTGGTCTGTGCCTGCTTTGGACAAGCCGATTACCTTATAAGCGTCATGTTTCCCGTCCACTTCCATTCCTGGGGAGCCGGCCGGCATGCCAGGAACGGCGATCCCGAGAAGGTCGTCACGTTTGCTCATCGCAATGATTTGCTCGGCGGGCACGTGACCTTCAACAAACTTTCCATTGATCATTGCTGTGTGGCAGGACGAGAGTCGTGGAGCAACACCGAGATCCTGCTTGACCGCGCTCATGTTGGTTTCTACATGATCAACGACGGTGAAGCCGTTAGCTTCAAGGTGCTGGATCCACTTCTTGCAGCATCCACAGTTAGCGTCACGATGGACGTCGATCGTCAGCGACTCTGCTGCATGACCAGCTGAACTGATAAACAGAGCCGCAAATGCAGCGAGGCGAAGTGCCCGACCGGGACGAAGAAAGTTATTTCGCATGGGTATGTTCCTTCCCATCAGCGTGGGTATGAGTTTTTGGCTGAGTGGCCGGAGTTTCAGGGGCGTCATGTGAAGCCTCCACAACCTGAGGATGGGCGTGTTCGGTACTTTCATCCTGAGAAGGCGCTGCGGCCGCCTCATGGGCATGAGCGCTGTTTCTCTCGCCATGATGGTCGCCTGCTTCGGCTATCTCTTCGGCTGCACTCGCGTCATGATGCCCCGCGACAACGCCTTTTTGGCCCTCATGCTGGCCTTCATGGTTATGCATTTTGCTCTCACCGCCACCGTGTTGATGACCACCGCTGCTGGTTGCTAGAGCTTTGTATTGCTCTGCATCCAATGAAGGCAGTTGCTGGAGAAAAGCGACCATTCCCCATATGTAGGGATCGGCCATGCTTTTACCCCAAGCGGGCATGCCTGTGGATTTGATTCCATGCTTGATGATCCAGAAAGCTGCGGCAGGGTTTCCATCAACGCCCAGTTTTGAAAGATTCGGAGGTGCAGGGTAAAGGCTATTACTTAACTCGGTTCCTGCAATACCCGGAGCCAGATGGCAACCGATGCACATAGAGTTGTAGTTGCCAGCACCTGCGCGGATGAGAGCTTCTTCGCTCAGGTCGGGGACTTTAATGTCGCGTGAGCGCACTTCGATCGAGCGATCCCGAGCGGTGGAAAGTAGCGCGTAAACGGGATCGGAATGTGGTTCATCCGCCCCAACATTGATCACACCAAAATAAACCACGCCGGCACCTGTTATTGCGGCAACCACCCCGGCAGCAGTCAATGTTTTCAATGTTCTTTTCATGTCAGGCCCTCAAAACCACATCCGAATACCGGCGACAAACCGGGCCTCGTTGGCATCCTCTCCTTCATCGCTGGCCAGATCTGCCGTATTGCCGTAGGAGCGGCTCCAGCTAACACCAATGTAAGGGGCAAATTGGCGAACAATCTCATAACGCAATCGGAGCCCTACTTCGGTGTTTGCCAATCCAGACCCAATGCCGCGCTGGGGATCATTTTTTCCGTAAAAATTGGCTTCGGCCGTCGGCTGCAAGATCAGGCGATTGGTCAGCAGAATGTCGTAGTCGCCTTCCAATCGAGCAGCGGTTTGACCGTTCTCACCGATGTAGGCGGTCGCTTCGGCTTCAAAGTTATAGAGGGCCATGCCCTGAATACCGAGCGCTCCCCAAGTTTGTGGTGACCCGGGTTTGAAGTCTTGTCGTACGCCGGTGACGACATCCCACCATGGACCGATGGAGTGCCCCCAAAGTGCTGAGAGTTCAGCGTTTTCCGTTACGCCATTGGTACGTTCGCCTTCCGAGCGCAACCACAGTCGGTCAACGTCACCGCCGATCCATCCTTTTGCATCCCAGGCCAATGCACTACCGTTGTCAGCATCCTGGTACTCAAATTTATCCAGCAGCATGAAGGAATTTAGTTTTTTGTCGTGGACACCATGACCAGCGACATCTGGAAAGGCGGCTGCACGGTCAGCGTCGGTAAGTACGGGGACTGGGGTTCGACTGGTGGTAGTCGCCCCTCCATCCATACTTTCCATTCCGTCCATTTGCCCGTCATCCATACTCATCTTGCTGTGATCCATAGCCCCCATCTTGCTATGGTCCATAGCTCCGATTGAGCCGTGGTCCATCTTGGAGTGATCCATCTCTTCAGCGGCGTGAACCACGACAAAGAAAGCAGGACTGGTAGAGACTGCCAGTGCTATCAACGTTGGGCGTAAAAACTTACTGGTCATGATCTCAATCTGCCTTTTTGGTTTTTTGGTCATGATCCATCGACTCATGGCTCATCTTGCTGTGATCCATTGACCCGTGATCGGGCTTTGACTCGTTTGTCGCAGTTGGAGGCTTGCTCGTTGCTTCCGCAGGAGTAGCAGGTGAATGAACACTACTATCTTCGACTGCCAGCGCCACGGACGAGAGTCCACCCATCAAGCCGACGGCAAAGAGGCAACCGACCAGCGATTTACGATTTAGGTATGTGCTCACAGATCGTCTCCTTTACTCATCAACCCGTACTTCACGGAACATGCCCATTTCCATATGGAAAAGCAGGTGGCAGTGATAGGCCCAGCGACCTAAGGCATCGGCGGTGACTCGATAGCTGCGCTTGGTACCTGGTGGCATGTCGATTGTGTGCTTGCGCACCATGAACTTGCCGTTCTCATCTTCAAGGTCGCTCCACATGCCGTGAAGGTGGATGGGGTGGGTCATCATGGTGTCGTTCACCAGGGTGATACGCAGACGCTCCCCATACTTCAGACGAAGCGGCTCGGCGTCAGAGAATTTGATGCCGTTGAAGGACCACGAAAACTTCTCCATGTGACCGGTCAGATGAAGCTCAATGGTGCGATTGGGCTCGCGACCGTCAGGGTCTTGGAAGGTGCTTTTCAGGTCTGAGTAGGTGAGCACTCGACGACCATTGTTTCGTAACCCGATGCCTGGATCGTTTAGCTTGGGCGTTGGGTTCATGGCTTGCATGTCAACCAACGGGTTGTTGGTTTCGGACGCTGGGTGAGTTTGCATTTCGCCACCCATACCGCCCATCCCTGCCATCTTGCTGTGGTCCATGCCAGCCATGTTGGACATGTCGCCTTTGTCCATTCCCGCCATCTTGCTGTGGTCCATGCCGGCCATGTTGGACATGTCGCCTTTGTCCATTCCCGCCATCTTGCTGTGGTCCATACCGGCCATGTTAGTCATGTCACCGCTGTCCATGCCGGTCATCCCGGTCATGTCACTTTGGTCCATTCCCGCCATTTTGCTGTGGTCCATGCCCGCCATGCCTGACATGTCACCTTGTTTCATATCGCCGCCGCCCATACCAGCCATGCTGCCATGGTCCATGCCCGCCATACCGCCCATACCCATGTCATCCATGGTCAAAAGCGGCCGAGGATCGATCGCAGGTACCTGTGCCTTTAATCCTTCGCGAACTGCCAAGGTTCCACGTGCATAACCGGTTCTATCCATGGACTGGGCGAAGATTGTGTAAGCTTCTTCGCTGGCAGGTTCTACGATCACGTCATACGTTTCTGCCACGGCGATGCGGAATTCATCGACGCTGACTGGTTCGACATGTTGGCCGTCAGCCGCCACAACGGTCATTTTCAAACCAGGGATGCGGACGTCGAAATAGCTCATAGCTGAGCCGTTGATAAAGCGCAGGCGCAGCTTCTCGCCCGGCTTGAAAATACCGGTCCAGTTACCGTTAGGCGCCTGGCCATTCATGAGATAGGTGTAAGTATCCCCACTGACGTCTGCGAGATCAGTGGGGTTCATTTTCATTTCAGCCCACATCTTCCGGTCGGCCACGGCAGCAGACCAACCTTGCTTGCTGACGTCGTCGATAAAGTCGCCCACGGTACGTTTGTGGTGATTGTAGTAGTCCGATTGCTTCTTGAGCTTGGCCATGACGCGACTAGGATCTTCATCGGTCCAGTCAGTCAACATCACCACATAATCGCGGTTGTATTGAAAAGGTTCAGGCTCTTTCGAGTCGATGACGATTGGACCGTAAACGCCTGCCTGCTCCTGCAAACCAGAGTGGCTGTGGTACCAGTACGTACCGTTCTGATGCACCTTGAATTTGTACTCGTACATGCCATCGGGCGCGATGCCATGGAAACTCAAACCCGGTACACCGTCCATATTGGCGGGCAGAATGATCCCGTGCCAATGAATGGAGGTGTCTTGGTCTAGGCGATTTTTCACACGCAGTGTGACCGTCTCGCCTTCGCGCCAGCGCAGCAAAGGTCCGGGCAACGAACCATTGATGGTCATGGCTGTGCGCGGCGAGCCAGTTATGTTTACAGGGGTTTCACCAATAAACAGATCAAATTCGTTACCGGTGAGAACGCTCGGCAGACCAGGACTGGTCACTGCCCATACAGGAGTGCGCCACAGACCCAGGCCGCCGAGAATGCCACCAGCGGCCAGGCCTTTAACGAATGTCCGCCTAGAGGTTTTGGAATGCATGCCGTTTATGTCCGATCAGTCAAAAGGGAAGCCGTGCGAAACAACCAATGAGTTGCTCAAACAGGTGAAGGCACTCTCTCGGGGGGTGTAATGAGCCCGAATGAGCTCGCTCGCCGTCACTAAAAACGAGTTCTTACGGCAAGCGAGCTCAGAAATTGCCACATTTGAACCACCACAGTGATTACATTTCTGTCAGCTTGGGAGCGCAGCAAGCTATTCAGCAATTCTTGTGGTCCGTCGATTTGGCTTGGCTTTCTGCGATGGGAGGTTGGGTGCTTTGCTTTTGGGCTACTTGATACGATTCCATTGAATTATTCCTAGCCGCTTCCATACGTGCGAACGCCCGGTCACCACCGCCTTCAGCCATTGCCAAAGAAGAGACGGTCAGGGCTGCGATGACGAACAAAGTTTTGATGGGGTTCATTTGAATTTCCTCGGATGAGTATTGGTAACCCCCGAATCCACATCAAGTGATGATTCTTAGGGGTGAGCTTAAGGCTCAATAGGACTATAAGACTCATCCCCTGTCAGGAACCTTAGGTGAATATTACAGTTGTGTCAGGTTGCGATATTTCTCTTGAGGAACACGCTATTTAATCCGTAAGGTCTCGATCTTCCAGCGTCACACCGCTATTTACTGAGTATCAGTTTGAGGTGCGTGACTTTGTAAGTTTCCGTTAACTTTCAAGGGGAAGATGTTTTTTTAGTTTCTTTACTGGAACTGCATATCTGAACCTGGATGCACCGCGTCAACACTTAAGTGTTCGATGTTCATGGGAAATAGTAGCGCTACTGAGGGTGATTTAGCGTGAGTATTAATTTTGAGAAAGCGCTTGGCTTCGCAGAAAGAGCGTTAATTTATCGTAGTCAAAGAGCTGAGATCCTGAGTAACAATATCGCAAACGCTGATACGCCGAACTTCAAGGCCCGAGACTTAGATTTTTCTACTGTGCTTGCAAGCCAGACAACAGAAACTCCTGCTACTCCGTTTTATTTGAAAACAACAAATGTAAAACACGTTACCGAAAAAGAATCAGCAGGTGATATTTACGGAGGTGCGTTGCTTTACAGCACACCAGCTCAACCTGCCATTGATCAAAATACTGTCGATCAGCAGGTCGAGGTCGCAAAATACACAGAAAATGGAATACGTTTCGACGCCGCTTTTACTCGGTTGAATGGAGCATTCAAAGGTTTGCTCAAAGCTCTGCGAGGTGATTAGTAGCGCAAGGGCTTGCGAGCGGTAATTGTGGCCGACGCGGCTGCTTCGGTACTCCCTGAGGGTTCACCAAGGGGAGCCCCCTGCATACGGGGCTCTGACTAGGGGCAGGTGTCAGCATTCAAGCGCTGATCTGAGAAGGAAAACCTAACGCCTCGACAGCTTTACGAATCTGCTCTGGGCTTTCGCTGCTTTCAACACTCACCTTACCGGCTGACCGATCCACGGAAACCGTAGCTTCGTTGTCCAGTGACTGAATCGCTTTGGTAATTTTGCTGACGCAACTGCCGCAACCAATGCCTGATACATCTAAGACGAACATGGTTATTCCTCTCGTGCTGAGCGGTCTCTTTTCACCGCACCGACAGCATCAACGTTGACACGATGGCAAGGTCAATAGTTATCTGTTTCGGGTTGTGAGCGTCATTCATGGGTAATTGCACAGTCTGGACCACCCTTTTGCATTTGACCTAACCAGCCATTTGCATCGGATTCGACCAGTACGCTTCTTGGCCATGACCGGCAGAGAACGGCCAAAACCGGACGCTCATCACGAACGTCTGAAGCTTGAAAGCCTGACTGACAGGCCAACACGCACAGCACCTATTAACCCTGCCTTCGCAACCCCTTCTCCAGTTGGTCTCGCCAAAACCCTAGCTCTATAGGGCGGCTTTCCAAACGCCAAGATTAGGAGTAATGTAATACTGACTACATATTAAATAGCTATCTCTACATGAAAAATTGGCTGACTCTGATTCTTGGCTTACCCACCGCTAATGCCACCGAACGCATGCGGGCTTGGCGCGCTTTGAAAGCTTCAGGTGCGGCAGTTTTGCGCGATGGTGCTTACCTGCTGCCTGATACCGGTGTCTGTCGTGAAGCGTTAGCGTCTGTCGAACGCGACATCCTGGCCATCAACGGCACCGCTTACGTCTTGCCCGTCGTCGATTCTCACGGTGAGCGCTTTGTCGAGCTGTTCGACCGTAGCGAGGACTACACCAAGCTACGCACTGAGATCGAAGCATGCCGTGCACAGCTCAATGCTGAGAACGCACTGGCCACCACCAAGCAGATTCGCAAGCTGCGCAAAGCCTACGAACAACTGGTCAACATCGATTACTTTCCAGGTAAGCCGAAGCAGCAAATTAATTTGGCTTTGCAGGAGCTAGAGACAGCGGTTAGCAGGGCCCTGTCTCCGGATGAGCCACACAGCAGCAACCAAACAATAACGACACTCTATGTTGATGATTATCAGGGACGCGTCTGGGCAACACGCAAGCGTCCCTGGGTCGACCGACTGGCGTGTGCCTGGCTCATTCGTCGCTTCATTGACGCGCAAGCTCAGATCCTCTGGCTGAACACGCCACAGGACTGTCCAGTCGGTGCCCTGGGTTTTGATTTCGATGACGCAACCTTCAGCCATGTTGGTAACCGCGTCACCTTCGAAACCCTACAAGCCAGTTTTGAGCTTCAAGAGCCCGGCCTAAACCGTATCGCCGCATTGGTGCACTACCTCGATATCGGAGGTATCCAGCCGGTGGAGGCTGCCGGTATCGAACGGGTGCTGGCAGGGCTACGTGAAACCATTACCCATGACGACCATCTGCTGGCAGCTGCAAGTGCCATCTTCGATGGCCTGCTCGCCGGGTTCGTGAAAGAGGAGCAACCCAATGAGTAAGGTTTTGGCACCAGAGGTTGAAGAGGATATGTCGAGGCCTGAACCGATTAGTCTGCGTGAGGCGTTCTGGTTCTGGCTGAAGCTCGGCTTCATCAGTTTCGGCGGGCCAGCCGGACAGATCTCGATCATGCACCAGGAGCTGGTGGAACGGCGACGCTGGATTTCCGAGCGCAGATTCCTGCATGCCCTCAATTACTGCATGTTGTTGCCTGGGCCTGAAGCTCAGCAGTTAGCAACCTACATTGGCTGGCTAATGCATCGAACCTGGGGCGGAGTTATTGCGGGTGCTTTGTTTGTACTGCCCTCACTTTTCATCCTGATCGCTCTTTCGTGGATGTATATCGCCTTTGGCGATGTCCCCGCGGTGGCCGGACTTTTCTATGGGATCAAACCCGCCGTAACGGCCATCGTGGTGCAGGCGGCACATAGAATCGGCTCTCGGGCATTGAAGAACAATTGGCTGTGGGCAATAGCGGCGGCTTCATTTACCGCGATCTTTGCATTCAATGTTCCGTTCCCGCTGATCGTCTTGGGGGCCGCGTTAATCGGCTATGTCGGAGGTCGCCTGGCTCCCGAGAAGTTCAGAGCTGGGGGGCATAGCGCCGCCAAAAAGTCCTTCGGCCCAGCCTTGATCGATGACGACACTCCGTCCCCGGAACATGCCCGGTTCAGCTGGTTGAAATTGGCATCGCTCGCACTGATCGGCGCCGTGCTATGGGCTTTGCCGATGGGGATTTTGACCGCCCTCTTTGGTTGGGAAGGAACCTTGACCCAGATGAGCTGGTTCTTTACCAAGGCGGCATTACTGACCTTTGGCGGAGCCTACGCAGTGCTCCCATACGTCTACCAAGGCGCGGTCGGTCACTATGGCTGGCTAACCCCGACGCAGATGATCGACGGGCTGGCTCTGGGGGAAACCACGCCAGGGCCGCTGATCATGGTGGTGGCTTTCGTCGGCTTTGTCGGGGCCTATGTCTTGCAAGTATTCGGTGCCGATCAAGTATTTCTGGCGGGAGCTGTGGCCGCCGCCCTAGTGACCTGGTTCACCTTTCTACCATCGTTCCTGTTCATCCTCGCGGGTGGCCCGCTGGTGGAGTCGACCCACAACGAACTCAAGTTCACGGCACCCCTTACCGCCATTACGGCGGCGGTGGTGGGAGTTATCCTCAATCTGGCGTGTTTCTTCGGCTATCACGTACTTTGGCCGAAAGGCTTCAGCGGTAACCTGGACTGGCCCTCCGCGTTGATCGCGATTGCTGCGGCGATTGCCTTGTTCCGCTTCAAGCGAGGCGTCATTCAGGTACTGATGGCCTGCGCGCTCGTCGGGTTGGCTGTGCATTTGCTGCGCTAGAAAGCATGAATTGATTAGCAATCTTTGGCGGGCATTGGGCTCGCCTGACCACCCAGCCTATTGAGCTAGGCAGGAGGTGTTCCATGAGGTGGATTACCCGTGAACGACCCAAGATCGATCGGGTTGCTTGTCCTTGGCTGATCACTCGCTTTATCGATCCACAGGCCGAGTTCTTGTACGTACCCAGCGGTGATGTGCTGCGGATTGCAGCTGAGAAAGATGCGACACCCTACGACATTCCGGGCGTAGAGCTTACCCATGAGGGTGAGTTGTGCAGCTTCGACGCGTTTGTGAAGAAGTACCAGCTCAATGAGCCCGCCTTGCAGCAGCTCGCGAAGATCGTGCGGGGAGCAGATACCTCTCGTCTGGATCTGACGCCACAATCGGCTGGGCTGTACGCCATCTCACTGGGGCTGTCGCAGCGATATTCCGATGATCATGAAATGCTTTCGCATGGACTGATCCTGTACGACGCGCTTTATGCCTGGTGCAAGGAATGCCAAGGTGAATCGCACAACTGGCCTCCTCAAATGTAAAGAGACCAGCTCGCACTGAAGCCCAGCCTAGCGCTGGGCTTTTGCCGTTTAGTGGCAGTGGTAGTCGTTCGTTTTATGGTTGCGATGGCAACCTTTTGAATCAGTACCACCACTATGCGCGAAGGCAGCAGCGGACGAAATCGAAAGTAAAGCGGCGATCAAAAGGGCAGACAGTTTCATCAGGGCTTGCTCCATGCTCATGTTTTTATACTCGTGAGACCTCTCACGCCTTGCAGAGTATGGCCAATTGCCTTCATCGAGCAAGCAACTTCCTCGCTGTTTCCCTGACATTCGATGAAAGGCTGAGTGCCTATTTCTTGAGCTGTCCCCGCCTCTAGTTTAGGATGTTGTGATATCCCCCTAGGGAGGATATAAGAACATCTATAAACGAGAAACTCGTTGCTCTCTTTCTTCGAGAAATGCTCGACAATCTAGTGGTCACACGCCTCTCCATGTGAGATTTCTCATGCTGAAAATCCTAGCCAACCGCACCTACCGTCATCTCTTTCTCGCCCAAGTAATCGCGCTCGTAGGGACTGGACTCGCCACCGTCGCGCTGGGGCTACTGGCATTCGATCTTGCGGGCGCCCAAGCGGGCGCCGTCCTCGGTACAGCCTTGGCGATTAAAATGACGGCCTACATCGGCGTGGCGCCGATTGCCGCCGCTTTTGCAGAACGCCTACCCCGTCGAGCGATGCTGGTCTCGCTGGATTTGATACGTGCCGTGGTTGCACTGGCGTTGCCGTTCGTGACCGAAGTCTGGCAAATCTATGTGCTGATTTTCGTCCTTCAGTCCGCCTCGGCAGCGTTCACTCCGACGTTCCAGGCGACCATTCCAGACATACTGCCGGATGAGGACGATTACACCCGCGCCTTGTCGCTATCACGTCTCGCCTACGATCTTGAAAGTGTCGCCAGCCCAATGCTCGCCGCCGCGTTGCTGACCGTGATCAGCTTCCATAACCTGTTCGCCGGCACCGTCATCGGGTTCCTTGCCTCAGCGGCCTTGGTCGCCACAGTACTCCTGCCAAAGGCGAAACCGACGCCACGACGCAGCATCTACGAACGAACCACTCGTGGCCTGCGCATATTCCTGGCCACTCCTCGCTTGCGGGGGCTGCTGGCTCTCAATCTGACGGTAGCGGCTGCTAGTGCAATGGTCATCGTCAACACCGTAGTGCTGGTGCAGTCGCGCTTCGCTCTGCCTCAGAGTTCTACGGCATTAGCGCTGGCTGCGTTTGGTGGCGGCTCGATGGTCGCTGCCCTGGTCTTGCCTCGATTGTTGAAAAACATCAAAGACCGAACGGCCATGCTGTTTGGCGGAGGCATATTGGTCGCAGGCTTAGCGGTTGGCATCAACCTGACCACCTACAACTTTCTGCTGCCGCTGTGGATGGTGCTTGGGGTGGGCTACTCCTTGGCCCAGACTCCGAGCGGTCGACTGTTGCGTCGCTCTGCACATGCCGAAGATCGCCCGGCGTTGTTTGCCGCCCAATTTGCGCTATCCCATGCCTGCTGGTTGATTACCTACCCATTGGCGGGATGGCTGGGTGCCAACATCAGCCTCACGGCCTCGTTTGTTGGGCTCGTTGTCGTGGCAGGTAGCGCATTGGCGGTCAGCATCGTGATCTGGCGTCCGGCCCATGATCAAGAGAGTATCAGGCACAGCCATGAGAATCTGTCGGATGACCATACTCACCTGGACGGACACAGCGGCACCGATCATGAACATCCATATGTCATTGATGATCAACATCGTCGCTGGCCGAATAGGTAACCGCGTCAACACCTGCTTTAAGGCTGCTCCAGGCAAACTGCATGATTGGCCGCCAAAATCTGAAGAGACCAGCTCGCCCTGAAAGTCAGCCTGGAGCAGGCCGGTTCCTCGAAGCACTGCCGTGGGAGTACTGCGTGCTGCAAAGCAACGGCAGATATGCACTCCATCGCTCAATCCAGAATTCACGGATCGACTTGAACATGCCGGCTGATCGGTATGTTATTATGTAACTATAAAAATCAATGAGTGATGCCGCCTTGCCTCGCCTCTCTTCCCTTTTGCCCGCCGTGACCCTGACTTGGTTGGTGGCCGCCTCGGCCTTCGCCGAACCCCGTGTTCTAACCAGCATCAAACCGCTGCAACTCATTGCTGCGGCCGTGCAGGACGGTGTCGGGACACCTGATGTGTTACTACCAGCCGGTGCTTCACCTCACCATTACACGTTACGTCCTTCGGACTTGCGTCAGGTAAAAGAAGCAGACCTGGTTTACTGGATCGGGCCAGACTTGGAGGGCTTTCTGCCTACCGTACTTGAGGGCCGAAAGGGCAAGAGCGTGGCTGTGCAGGACATGCAGGGGCTGCACCTAAGGCATTTTGGCGAGGAGCATCGACATGACGACGAGCCTGTCGGAGATCAATCTGAGGGGCATGATGCAAAAGAGCAGGCAACAGAATTGCAGGTCGATAATCATGACCAACTTCATCGACCCGGTGCACTGGATGCCCACCTCTGGCTGAGACCTGAGAATGCACGGTTGATCGCCAAACACATGGCTTCGGATCTGGCTCTTGTCGATCCAGGCAATGCCGCTCGCTACCAAGCAAATCTGGATGCCTTCGAGCAACGCTTAAAAACCCTCGATATCAAACTAAAAGCGCGCCTCAAGCCGCTGGAAGGCAAACCGTTCTTCGTCTTCCACCAGGCTTTCGACTACTTTGAGGAGGCCTACGGATTGCAGCACACTGGAGTTTTCGCAATCAACGCCGAGGTCCCGCCTGGTGCACGCCACGTCGCAGAGATGCGAGAGCGCCTCAAGGCTGCTGGACCTACCTGTATATTTAGCGAACCACCCATGCGTCCACGTCTGGCGCAAACCTTGAGCGATGGCCTGCCAGTGCATTTTGCCGAACTAGATGCGCTGGGCTTTGGTCTAAAACCCTTGTCCAACAACTACGAGCAATTGCTGATGAATCTCAGCGATGGTCTTGCTGGGTGTCTTGATCAACTTTGAAATGGAATTATGCATACGATTGAGCCGAACTGGATGATGATCGGCACAATATTTCGGGCCATAGGTCATCGCCTTTTCAGTGAAGATACGCATCTATGGCTTTGATGGGATTGCCAGACATGTCCTGCGTCAGCTTCTGCGCGGCCTCAATCTCTTGTGGCGTCATTGAAGCGGTAATCCTATCGCGCTCTTCTAACGCAATGCTGTCAGGAGCGCTCGCGGCCGCCAGGCTAAAGAGCGCATAAGCTACCACGTGATTCTGCGGCACCCCATAACCATTGGCGTATAGCACTCCGAGGTTGGATCGAGCGAGGGCTGCCCCCTGCTCGGCAGCGAGGCGATACCACTTGATGGCCTCCTTGAAGTCCTGCGGCACGCCTTTGCCCTGGACGTACATCATTCCGAGGTTGGATTGTGCGGCAGCGTTGCCCTGTTCAGCTAAAGGTCGCCATTCACGTAAAGCGGCGGTGAAATCTCCTCGCTGAAAAGCCGAGAAACCTTCATCGAAACCTGCATAGACCGTGTTCAGAACACCAAGCAGCACAAGGTAAACTGGTACATGGCGGGCGTGCATGGCGAATCCTGATTTTGTCTTGGAGCACTATCGATAATCCTAGCAAAGAATCCACCCGTCACCTTTAAGCCATGATCCGTATACCTACTTAAGGGATGTGCTGGCGTGGCCTCCTCTACCGCGAGCGAGTGAAATTGAAGAATTGCCGCCGCATAAGTGCGAACCACAAGGGCGGCCCAAGGTTGCCGTGCGCTCAGGTACTACTAAATTGAGGTTTTTGGCCAGACCAGTAAATTCGGTTCATGGGCGAGTGCCTTTCCCTTAGCGGCCGAGTCAAAGTTCAACTATGACGCCATACTTTTACCGAGGAAATCAGGAGAATGGCGGCGAGCAACGGGAGGAGATATGTTGTCGGGATCAGACCTAGTAATTGCCCGCCGATGAATGTTCCTATGATGGAACCCGCTGCCATGACCAGTATGAATGGCCGTTGAGCGCGGATTATCGAAAAGCTCTGGTCGCGGCTGTATCGCGTGAAACCCACAATCATTGTGGGCAGGCTCACAGCAAGTGAAAGACTGCCAGCGAGCTTGATGTCAGCACCGAATAGTAGAACGATTGTGGGTATTAACAACTCACCGCCAGCAACCCCCATCAATGCAGCAACTACTCCGATACCGAAGCCAACCACGATCCCGACTATAGCCAGTGTCTCGCCTTGAAGCAGGGCGACCCCAGTTGCGCTTGCCTCATGGCCGAACAGCAAAGCAACAGCGATGCCTACGAGCAGCACTGCCAAAACGCGGTACAAGGTTTTACTCTTGAGCTTGGTTGCCCATCCCGCTCCAAACCAAGCACCCGCAAGGCTTCCAGCCAGAAGCGTGACGATGATGTCCCACCGTTCAAAGACCGCAGAGTAGGGAACGCTGAATGCGCGAAATGGAAGAGCTGTGGCTACCACCACGAGGCTCATGGCCTTGTTGAGAATGACAGCCTCCAACGCACCGAAACCAAACAATCCGATGAGTAGTGGCAGCCTGAACTCTGCGCCACCCAAGCCAATCAGCCCACCTAGGGCACCGATAATAGTGCCGCTACCAAATACTATTGGTTTGTTTTTTTCTCTACTTGAGGTCATTGCTCATTTTTCTTTTCAGCGCCCTGAAACTACAAAGCTAGACTAGGATCTTTCCTGGTCCTTCTGCCAAGCTAGATAAGTGTTCACTGGAGGGCGTCGGCTGAAGTGTTGCCGTAGCCCATCAAACAAAGAGTTCGCCAACGCTTGCTGATGGCGTGCGCTGACTAACCGCTGGCAGTCCTGTGCGTTAGGGATGGTCTGAAGTAGCCATGTATTTCCCCGGCATACCACCTAGCGCAACTTTTAAACTCGCCAAATGATCAAAAAACAATCAATTCGACGAGTATTTCTTACGTTTTCGCCACCCGGACCCCACTCCGGTGGCCATTTCCCGCATTACAGGCGCACCTCTCCTGCATTCGTCAGTAAATGTCGGCGCGCCATCCACAGGTTCGACAGAGCGAACAGTGTCACCAGTTGCGCCGTGTTTTTGGCCAAGCCGCGAAAGCGCACCTTGGTGTAACCGAACTGGCGCTTGATTACCCGGAACGGATGCTCGACCTTGGCGCGCACCTGAGCCTTGGCCTTTTCAATCTTGCGCTTGGCTTTGTACAGCACGCTGCGCTTATCGAGTTTTTTGTAGGTGCTGCGGCGTGCCGCCACCTGCCAGATAACTTCACGTCCTTCATGCTCGGGCCGCTTTTCGACACCGGTGTAGCCTGCATCGGCGCAGACCACGTTTTCGTCGCCATGCAGCAATTTGTCCACCTGGGTGACATCCGCCACATTGGCCGCCGTGCCCACTACGCTGTGCACCAGACCCGATTCGTCATCGGCGCCGATGTGGGCCTTCATGCCAAAATAATACTGGTTTCCCTTCTTGGTCTGGTGCATTTCCGGGTCGCGCTTGCCGTCCTTGTTCTTGGTCGAACTGGGCGCATTGATCAGCGTTGCATCGACGATGGTGCCCTGGCGCAGCGACAGGCCGCGGTCGCCCAGATAGCCATTGATGACAGCGAGGATGCCGGCCGCCAGCTCGTGTTTCTCCAGCAAGCGGCGGAAGTTGAGAATGGTGGTTTCGTCGGGGATGCGCTCCAGGTTCAGCCCGGCAAACTGGCGCAGGATCGTGGTTTCGTACAGCGCTTCCTCCATCGCTGGATCGCTGTAGCCGAACCAGTTCTGCAGCAGATGCACACGCAGCATCGCCATCAACGGGTAGGCCGGACGGCCACCTTCACCTTTCGGATAATGTGGCTCGATCAAAGCAATCAAGCCCTTCCACGGCACCACCCGATCCATCTCGATCAGGAACAACTCCTTGCGGGTTTGCTTGCGCTTGCCAGCGTACTCGGCGTCGGCGAAGGTCATCTGCTTCATCGGGAAACTCGGTGGGTGGGGTCGCGGTATTTTGCCAAATCAGAAAGTCTTTTTCAGAGTTTCCCTAGGCTGACAAGCCAAGCGCTGGATCGCAACCATCCATCACCTTATCCAGCTAGATCTGCCTCCTCCAATAAGTGCCGCACAAATCCCGGCGGGTGCAGATTTCCGGGAGGTTTGCGCCAGATCAGTTGGAGACGCTTTTCAAGCCCCGGGATGGGAAGAGCTACCAGCGCGCCACTGCGAACTTCGTCTTGTACTGCGGAAGCCATCACCAACGACACGCCGAGTCCCGCCCTCACTGCTTGTTTGACTGCCTCGGTGCTGCCTAGCTGCATACCGCTGCGAGGCACGCCCAGTTCGCCAAAGTATTCGGTCAGAAGCCGTCCGGTACCGCTACCCGGTTCACCTCCCAGCATCGGCAGGTCCACCAGACGATCACGTTCTATGCACCCTGCTTCAGCCAGCGCATGGTCGGGGCTGACGATAAGCACCAGCGGCTCGACCCGCCAGAGGCGGTGTTCGAAGTCGGGGTGAGGTAGCCACCATTCCATGATCGCGGCGTCGAGCTGGCCCGCCAGTAGCTGGTCGGCCACATCCGGGTTGGCGGCGATGCGCAGATCCACCTCGCCCCTCTCATTTGCGGTCGTCAGATAGTTGCGCACGAATGGCTGGAGAAGGTAGGTGCCGATGTTGGAGCTGGCCCCGACGCGCTCACGATTGCCATGCAGGGCTTCTAGCGCCCGGGCGTGCATGTCGAGCAAGGCGGTCGCATGCGGCATGAAGGCCAGCGCCCGTGTGGTAGGCTGGCAGCCGCTACGACTGCGCTGCACCAGCGTTACGCCGACCTGCTCTTCAAGCTTCTGCAAGTGCTGCGACACCGTCGGCTGGGCCAGCCCCAACGCCCTCGCCGCGCTCTGAAAACTGCCTGTTTGAACGATCGCTACCAGGCTCTTCAGCCAGACCGGATTCAACATGCGGCAGGCTCGGCCTTGGGCAGACGGTTCGCAGCGTTGATTGGGCGCGCACCTGCCAATACCTGGATGATGTTCTGCGCTGCACAACGTTCAATCTCCAGGCGCACCGCGCGCACTGCCGACCCTATGTGCGGAGTGAACAGCGTATTCGGATGCGCGAGCAGCGCAGGATCGATCAGCCGCGGCCGGTCCGCGCGAGCCCAGTCTTCCATTTCGAATACATCCGCCGCATACCCGCCGAGCTGGCCTCGCTCAAGCGCCGCGAGCACGGCGGCTTCATCCACTACCGAACCACGACAGGGGTTTACAAGCAGAGCGCCCGGCCGTACGAGGGCAAGCAGCTCGGCGTTGACCAGATGCTGGGTATCGGCATTCAAGGGAAGCGCCAGCAGGATGAAGTCCGAGCTGGCGAAGAGTTCGCTGCACGCCACCTGGCGCAGGCCGAGCCGTTGCTCGGTTTGTGTATCCAGAGCCTTCGCCTCGTGGTACTGCAGGGTCGCGCCCCATCCCTGCAAGCGATCAGCCATGGCCAGTCCGATGGCGCCCATGCCAAGGATGCCGACCGTAGCGTTATCCAGCCCCGTGCCGTAGAACTGTGGTTGCCAGCCCTGGAACTCGCCAGAGCGGACGAACGCATCTGCTGCCCGCAGATGCCGCCCCAGCCCCACCGCCAGTCCGATCGCCAGCTCGGCAGTCGGGACCGTCAACAGATCAGGCACGAAGGTCAGCCAGACCCCGCGGGCAGTACAGGCGTCCACATCGAAATTGTCGAAGCCCTTGAGCGCGCAGCCGACTACACGCAGCTCAGGGCAGGCTTGAAGAAAGTCTGCATCGACCCGATCGGGCATGAACGCCATCATCGCCTGAGCATCGCGGCAGCGGCGCAGAATTTCCTCGCGCGTCAGCGTGCTGTCGGTCTGGTTGGTCATCAGCTCGCAATGTGGCGCCAGCAGTTGCAGGATCTCATCGTGTACTCGGTGAGTTATAACGAGTTTCGGCAGCATGGTTTGTCCTATTTGAAACGTTTGCGCAGCACGCCACTGAAGGCGTCTACTAGCGTGACCATGGCCAGGATGACCAGCAGGATTGCTGCAACCTCCTGGTACTGCATGATGCGCAGCGAGCCCATGAGTTCGAAGCCGATACCGCCGGCGCCAACCATGCCCATCACGGTGGAGGCGCGAAAGTTGTATTCCCAGCGGTAGATCGCCACGTCGGCGAACTGCGGCGTCACCTGTGGCAAAACCGCGTGCAGCAGCACTTGCATCGGCGTAGCCCCCGCCGCCCGAGCGGCTTCCACCGGCGCTTCGTCGACGTGCTCGATGGCCTCGGCGAAGAACTTGCCGACCATGCCGACCGAATGCAGACCCAGGGCAAGCACGCCCGGCAAGGCGCCGAACCCTACGGCTGCAACGAAGATGATGCCCATGATCAGCTCCGGCACCGACCGCAGGGCATTGAGCAGCACCCGGGCAACACCGAACACAAGGGGGTGCGGCGCCGTATTGCGCGCTGCAACGAAGGCCACCACCAGCGAGAACACCACTGCGATGGCCGTACCGGCGATGCTCATCGCCAAGGTGTCGATCAAGGGGCGAATCCAGCTTCGATAGCCCGAAAAGTCTGGCGGCATGGCCTCGCCTGCCAGGGTCGCGATGGAGGGCAGCCCGTTCAGCAGCGTGGTGGCATCGAGCAGCCCCACGTACCAGCAGGCCAACAGCACCACTCCGAATACAATCGCCACCTGCCCCAGCTGGCGCCACCAACCGAGGCCGAAGCCTCGAAGGATGTGCTCGCGTTGCTCTGCAGGCAGCGCCTGCACGTCGTAATGAGTAGACATATCGGTGCTCACATCGTGGCGAAGTCGAGGCCGAGCAGCGATCCCATGTTGCGGATCACATCGTAGTCGGCGTCGGTGATTGGCGCGAAGGCCTCGGCCTTGAAGTTGCGCAGCACTTCGGGATCGTCGATACCGACGAATACATCCCGCACCTTGGTTTTCAGCTCGGGGCTCAGGTTCGAGCGCATCGCCCAGGGGTACTGGGGGTATTCGCCGCTGTAACCAAGTACTTTCACCTTGCTCGGATCGATTAGGCCACGTTCGGCTACGTGATTGAAAATTACCTCCGACAGCCCACCCGCATCGGCGTTGCCGTTCGCCACGTTGACGGCAACGGCGTCATGCGTGCCCACAAAATGTTGTTCGTAGTCCTGCCCACCCGTCAAATCGGCCGTCTCAAGAAGCACGGTTTTGGGAATCAAATGGCTGGACGTCGATGCCCGGTCACCATAGGCCATCTTCTTGCCCTTAAGGTCGGCATACTCATTCACGCCTGACGCCACATTGGCGATAATCACCGAGCGATAGGTCGGCTTGCCGTCGATGACCATGGCAGCGAAGGGCTCGATGTCGCTTTTGCTTTTGGCCATGACGTAGGACAGCGGACCGAAATACGCCAGGTCGATACGGCCAAAGCGCATCGCCTCAATCATCGAGGAATAGTCGGTGGTTACGATCAGCTGCACCTTCTTGTCCAGATGCTCTTCCAGATAATCCTTCAGCGGCTGGTTACGCTTGATCAGCTCGGAGGCGTTTTCGTCCGGCAGCAGGGCAACCTTTAGCACATCCGGATCGGCATCGGCCGCTAGGGCGGACAAACTTGAAACAGCGGACAGCAAGCAAGTCAATAAGAGCGCGGATAAGCGTTTCATCGGGACATCTCCAGTGAAGGTTCGAGCATGACAGGTGGTTCAGCCGGAGCATTCGCTGGCTGAGTCGTAGAGCGGCCTGCATAGATGCGCTCAAGCTGCGCATCGGTGAGTTCCGAGGGCGCGGCATCGAAAACGATCTGAGAATCGGCCAGCCCGACGACGCGATCGGCGAAGCGGCGGGCATATTCGAGTTGATGCAGCGAAACGATGGCGGTGATGCCGTCTTCCTTGCAGATGTCGCGCAGCAATCCGAGAACACGGACCGAAGTGGCCGGGTCGAGACTGGCTACCGGCTCATCGGCCAGAATGATCGCCGGCTGTTGCGCTAGCGCACGCGCGATGCCTACCCGCTGCTGCTGGCCACCGGACAGTTTGTCCACCCGGCTTAGCGCCTTGTCTGCCAGACCGACCCGAGCGAGGCAACTGAGCGCAATCTCCTGATCGGCACGCGGCAGAGGAAACAGCGAGCGGAGCGTGTTGTGAAAGGCCAGCCGACCGGTAAGCACATTAGCCAGTGCGCTTTGACGTTCGATTAGCTGGTGGTGCTGAAAGATCATGGCGGTACGCCGACGATGCTGACGCAAGGCCGAGCCGCTGCCGAGTTCACCGAGTTCGCTGGTGACACTGCCGCCAGTGGGCGTGACGAGTCGATTGAGACTACGGAGCAAGGTCGACTTGCCTGCGCCCGAGAGACCAAGCAGCACGGTGAACTCACCACGCCGAAATGCAATCGAGGTATCGCGTAGGGCTGTCACGCCGCCTGGATAGACGACGCTCAACCGGTCGACCCGCAGCACGGCGTCCTGTATCGGATGGGGCGTCATTTGATCACCTTTCGCAATATTGCTGGCCGCACAATTGCGGTTCGCGATGCAAAGGGTAGAAATTCCTTGTTACCGCACTGCTTCTAAAGGATGACATTTCGATGAATACTTCGAATCTGCCGTAGCGGGGCGGCAAGCGAAGCCGTGGAAGAACGGGCGCAACGTAGCGTCTTTCTTCACGCGGGATACAGGAGGCTTTGATTGATACTGCTGCGGATTCGCTACAGTAACGTTGGGCCAGAACGTAATGCCATCCAAGCAAGAGAGCGCACACTAGCGGACTATAGGAGACATTCTATTCTTGCCCGTCGATTGACCTAGGCCGTTATGTGGCTGGTCGAAACCTTCAGGTGCCGCCCAACTAGACGTCTGTTGTCGCGCCCAGCTTAATGCTAGGGAAACTCTGAAGAAGACTTCCAGATTTTGGCAAAATACCCGGATTCCACCCACCGAGTTTCCCGATGAAGCAGATGACCTTCGCCGACGCCGAGTACGCCGGTAAGCGCAAACAAACCCGCAAAGAGTTGTTCCTGATCGAGATGGATCGGGTGGTGCCGTGGAAGGGTTTGATTGCCTTGATCGAGCCGCATTATCCCAAGGGTGAAGGCGGTCGTCCGGCCTATCCGCTGATGGCGATGCTGCGCGTGCACCTGATGCAAAACTGGTTCGGTTACAGCGATCCAGCGATGGAAGAGGCGCTGTACGAGACCACCATCCTGCGCCAGTTCGCGGGGCTGAGCTTGGAGCGTATCCCCGATGAAACCACCATCCTCAACTTCCGTCGTTTGCTGGAGAAGCACGAACTAGCCGCCGGCATCTTGGCTGTCATCAATGGCTATCTGGGCGACCGAGGGCTGTCGCTGCGCCAAGGCACGATCGTCGATGCCACGCTGATCAATGCGCCGAGTTCGACCAAGAACAAGGACGGTAAGCGCGACCCGGAAATGCATCAGACCAAGAAGGGTAACCAGTACTGTGTGTCACGAACACAGGTCAGATGACCTGTGCTGCTGTGCCGAAGATGGAAGTAGGCCTTCCGAAGTCGGCTTGCAGGAGCGGACTTCAAACCACCCGGTGCTGCTGCATCCAAAAGGTGTGGTGGTGAGCGACCGAGGAAAAGTCATCCCTGAGGATGGCAGGTGAGTATGGAGAAGATGAGCGAAAGCAAACCGTCCGATGACGCATCGTTATGCCCAAGGTGCTGCCGAAACTGAGGTGGAGTACTGGCTTCAGGACAAGTCGGGGCGTTACCTGCTTACGGACCCGATGGCAGCCGGTGTATAGGCGGCATGATCTTCATACAGGCTTTGGTACGGAACGTGAGAACCTTGTTCCAGATGCGAAGGAAAATGACAAATGGCCAACACCATGAGGAAGAATACCGATGCTGGAACGAGGGGCGGAGCCTCCCGTAGTAGCGATGAAGCCTCTGTAATGGAGGTGGAGCGAAGGGGCGGCGTTATCCGGCCGACGAGCGTTGCCAACCTCCGGGGATGAGTGGCGTGAGCTCGGCGAAACCTTATGACATAGCGAAACGCACGGTATGGGACGCCTACCAGCAGGTCAGGGCCAACCGCGGTGCTGCCGGCATCGACGATGAAACCATCGCCGATTTCGAGCGGGATCTGTCTAAGAATCTCTACAAGCTGTGGAATCGGATGTCGTCGGGGTCGTACTTCCCGCCTCCGGTCAAGCAAGTAGAAATTCCCAAGGCATCGGGAGGCACGCGCAAGCTGGGAGTGCCCACGGTTGGTGATCGTGTCGCGCAAACCGTGGTCAAGCTTCTCATCGAGCCGGAGCTGGACTCGATCTTCCACTCGGACTCCTATGGGTACCGGCCGGGACGATCAGCGAAGCAGGCGGTGGCGATCACGCGTGAGCGCTGCTGGCGATACGACTGGGTGGTGGAGTTTGATATCAAGGCAGCCTTCGATCAGATCAATCATGGGTTGCTGATGAAGGCGGTGCGCCTGCACATCAAGGAGGACTGGATACTTCTGTACATCGAGCGGTGGCTGGTTGCGCCGTTCGAAACGGATCACGGTATGCGCGTCCGACGCGAACGCGGCACCCCGCAAGGTGGAGTGATCAGTCCCCTCCTGATGAATCTGTTCATGCACTATGCCTTCGACACCTGGATGCAACGTACCAGCCCCAACTGCCCGTTTGCCCGCTACGCCGATGATGCGGTGGTGCACTGCCGCAGTCGAAAGCAAGCGGAGTACGTGATGCGCTCCATTGCTTCACGGCTGGCTGCCTGTGGCTTGACGATGCACCCCGAGAAATCGAAGGTCGTGTACTGCAAGGACAGTAACCGTCGCGCAGGTTATCCGCATGTGAGCTTTACCTTCCTCGGCTTCACCTTTAGGCCGAGGAAGGCGCTCAGCAAACAAGACCAGCTCTTCACGAGCTTCCTTCCGGGAGCGAGTGCGGATGCCTTAAAGCGGATGCGGCAAGCGGTACGCAGGTGGCGACTCAATCGCCAAACCCACGTGACGCTGGTCGACGTGGCTCGGCTCTACAATCCAGTGATACAGGGGTGGTCGCAATACTATGGCTCGTTCTATCGGACAGCCATGCTTGGCATCTTCCAGCACATTGACCGCGCGCTTGAACGCTGGGCCCGACGAAAATACAAGGCTCTTCATAGGCGCAAGCGGCGCATTAGCCAATGGCTGGACAAGATGCGGACTGTGGTACCCCGGCTGTTTCATCACTGGCGAGTGACCGGGCAGCAAGGTTGGATAACGGGAGCCGTATGACGCGAGAGTGTCACGTACGGTTCTGCGAGCGGCTGCGGGGGCAGTTCCCGCGGCCGACTCACCACTTCGGCATGAAGGCGCACATCGGTGTCGATGATGAGTCGGGCTTGGTGCACAGCGTGGTGGGCACGGCGGCCAACGTGGCCGATGTCACCCAGGTCGATAAGCTGCTGCACGGCGATGAGAACATGGTCGGTGCCGACGCGGGTTACACCGGCGTCGAGAAACGCCCTGAACATGAAGGCCGGGGGGTCATCTGGCAGATCGCCGCCCGCCGTAGTACTTACAAGAAGCTTGATAAGCGCAGTGCTTTGTACAAAGCCAAGCGCAAGATTGAGAAGGCCAAGGCTCAGGTACGAGCCAAGGTCGAGCATCCGTTCCGGGTGATCAAGCGCCAGTTCGGTTATGTGAAGGTGCGCTTCCGTGGTCTGGCGAAGAACACGGCGCAACTGATGACGCTGTTCGCGCTGTCGAACCTGTGGATGGCGCGCCGACATTTACTGGCGAATGCAGGAGAGGTGCGCCTGTAATGTGGAAAATGGCTGCCGCGAGGTGCTCGCGGCGGCTAAAAACACAGAAATAAGCGGGTGATCTGAGCGTTTTTGATCGATTTGCCGCTTTTAAAATCGGCAGGGGCTGAAGTCAGCCAGAAATACACAACTACTTCAGACCATCCTTAGAGATGAATCCAGTTTCAACCAGGATTGACGGTACGTCTGGCGACTTAAGTACGGCAAAGCCCGCCTGCTCCACACGCTTCTGGTGCAAAGTGGTGATGCCCGCCAAACTTCTCAGTACGGAGTGGCCCAGTTCCAGGCTCGTTGCGACTGTAGCGCTCATCGACATGTCGAGAATCACTCCTGCCAGCATGGGGTCCTTATCTTTGAGTGCGAGGCTTTTGGTCGTACCGAGTAACTCGGCGCCGTTCTCCTTCTGCGCGAGCCAGCGCGCAGTAGTGGACGTGGCTCCACCTTCCGATAGCGCATAGATCGACGCTCCGGAGGCCGTGCGCCGAGGCGCGGCGTCCGCGTGTATGGAAATGAAGATATCGGCATTGTGTTGGCGAGCAATCTCCACCCGCTTGCGTAACGGTACGTAAACATCGCTGTCGCGTACGAGTCGCACGGTAAACCCCTTTTCCCGCTCGATCCGTTTGGCCAACTGCCGAGCAATTGACAGCACCACATCTTTTTCCCGCTCGCCATTGGCCCCGACTGCTCCAGGGTCTTTACCGCCATGCCCTGGGTCTACCACGACGATGATGTCGCGCTTTGGATGAGCCGAATCATTAAGCACAACCTGCGGTGCAGCCGGCTGTATTGCCGGGGATGCCGAGTTGGAAATATCCAGCACTAAGCGATGCCCCTGTGCCTGTTCAGGTGCCAGCATGAAGGTATTCAACTGCACGGGACCTATCAGGTCCAGGACAATCCGCGTTCCTGTACCTTGAGGCCCTGAACGTATAGCGCGGATTGGCATGTTACCCAGTTGCAGTTTGCTCAAATCAAAGGCAAGGCTGGTTCCCATCAGATCGAGAATCAACCGATCCGGCGCCGTCAGGGAGAAGGTCTTGTACTGTGCTGGACCACTTAGGTCTAGCACCAGCCGAAGCTTGTCGTCGGTGTTCCATAGCCGAACATTTAGGACTTGTGCGGCTTGTAAGCCCAAAGGTAAAGCAAAGGCAAAACCGGCCAAAAATAGATTGAGTAATGAACGTCTGTGCATCTCGTTTACCGTTTTTGGGGAGAGTCCTTTCTCTGCCATTCAGATTAAGAACCGTAGAGCTTGCAGAGCGGCAAGGTGTCCCGGATAAAACCAGTAGCCCCATTGCCGCACCGGCCAGACGTTGAAGGTGAACTTCTGATGCAGCAGCCAGAGTCCGATCAGCGGAGCGGCAAATGCAGTGCTCAAGGCCAGCAATGAGTGAATTTCAAGATCCATAGCCCTGGTCACGATGCTACTGCGGGTGTTGCTCAACAGGCATAGAACTGCTGGCAGCAACCAAAGAGCACCGGGCCTCTTGATCGCTAACAAGACAGCCGCAGGAACGAGCGCGCCGTATAGCCCGTACATCAACGGGTCATCCAGCACGTAGGCAATCGCGGCAGCCATCAAGGCCATAGCGCTGCTCAACAAGGTGCGATGTTGCCATCCCCAGGCAATCACCAGCCCCAATGCCAGGGTAACCAACACGTTGAATGATCCCGAGGTGCTGATATAGCGATAAGGCACTTCTGAAATGGCGGCGAACACCAGCATCAAGGCGAGGTAGCGTCCATTCGCGGCAGTCAGTAATTCGCCCGGTTTGGAGCGCGCCACGTTGGCAGCAATGGCGACACAGAACAGCGGAAAGGAAAGCCGCCCCAGAATGAACAGATTGCTCATCTCCGGCCACACCAACCGCAAGTGATCGATGACCATGGTCAGCATCGCCAGCCACTTGATCAGATCCAGGCTACTGCTTCGGCTCTTGAGTGAGGAATGCTGGGTTGTATGAGCAGTCGTCATGTCCACCCCAGTGTGACGGCGGTCAGCAAGAGATAACGCACGCCCTTGGCCATGGTGACGATCAGCAGGAAACTCCAGAATGGCTCGCGCATGACTCCGGCGACGACCGTCAGCGGATCGCCAATGATGGGCACCCAGCTCAGCAGCAACGACCAGCGCCCGTAGCGCAGGTAAGACTGCTGGGCCTTTTCGAGCTTGCTCTCGCTCACCGGGAACCATCGCTTGTAGCGAAATCGCTCGATAGAGCGACCCAGAATCCAGTTCAGCGCAGAGCCAAGAACGTTGCCGAAGGTGGCGACCGCCAATAGCGCAGAAGCAACGTATTGGTTGGAGAGCAACATCCCGACCAACACAGCTTCAGACTGCATGGGCAATAACGTGGCGGCACCGAATGCCGCCAGAAATAGACCAAAATAGCTGGCGAGTTCGAACACTTAAACGACGCCTTGGGCGCTCAAGCCGATCCAACCATGGAAGCCTACGTACAGACCAACACCGATTATCAACACGCTGGACAGGTACGGTGCACGACGAGCCACGGTGCCCAGCCACGGCCAGCGGTTGGAAGCCTGTTTAGCACCAATAGCCGCAGCAGCTCCCACCGCCACCAAGGTGATCGCCAAGCCGATGCTGAAGCACAGGACGAGTATGCCTCCCAGCGCGACTTCTTTAACCTGAAGACACAGCAACAGAACGGTGATGGCAGCCGGACAAGGAATCAAACCACCCGTCAAACCGAACATGACGATCTGGCCCGTGGTCACCTCACGATTCGTGAAGCGCTTACGGATATCGTTGGCATGTGCGCGTTCATGCGCATCCTGATAGCCATCAATTGACAACTCCAGACCTTCCAGTTCGGAATGCGCGTGCCCGTGATCATGCTCCTGGAACGCCAGATCGTAATCATGGGAGTGGCCCGCATGCCCAAGACTCAAGCGCGCACTGAACTCATGAGGCTCCGGGATATCGACTGCCGACTCCAGAAAGCCTTCGCGCTCGACGAAAGAGAACGATTGAGTGCTGCCGTCCGGACGAGTCGTCATTAGGCGAACATCCGATGTAGCCCAAGCGTGTCCGGTCAATGTTTTCAGGCGCCAATGCGGTGGCATACCTACTTCAAAAATCGACAGTTCGATGCGCCCGTGGCCGGTATCGATTCGATGGGTTTCATCATGATGGCCATGGTCATGCTCACCGTGGTGGTGGTCATCACCTTGCTCGAACTTGAACATCTGCTCACCGCGCCAGGTACGCCACAGCATCCAAAGAGCAACTACGATGATCAGTGCAGAGGACGCAAGCTGGAAGTACGGCTCAGTGGTTTGAGCGTCCAGACCTTTGCCCAGGTACATGCCGCCGATGGCGACCAACCACACCACGGCGGTGTGCGACAGCGTCGCGGCCAGACCCAACAAAACGGCCTGTTTAACCGAACCACGAATGGCCACGATGAAAGCGGCCATCATGGTTTTTGAATGGCCCGGTTCCAGGCCATGCAAGGCACCGAGCAAGATAGCGCTCGGGAAATACAGCCAGGCGTGTGTACCGCCCTGTTGCAGCAGTTCAGCAAAGTTGGGCATGTCAGACCTAGAGGTACTTGGTGATTTGTTTGAAGGCTTCCAACGGTGCGCGCTCGCCATTGTTCAAGGCTGAGACTGTGTCCTCCAGACAGTGATCAATGTGATCCTGGATGAGCGTGCGCTTCGCTTGACATACGGCTTTTTCGACCGCATGCAGCTGCTGAGCGATGTCCACGCACTGACGCCCCTCTTCAATCATGGTGATGATGCCGCGTAAATGGCCGTCCGCCCGTTTGAGACGCTTGATGATCGCCTCGTGACTTTGGTGAGTGTGGGGATGGCTGTGTTCGTTTTCACTCATGACTTGAGCCTCGGGCCTTAATGAATTACGCTGGCATCCTATCCCCCCTTAGGGGATGCGGTCAAACGCATCAAAGCCCTGAAAAACGAGTTGAAGCCCGATCACGATGTTCAGCAGAACACTGACAACAACGGTGGTATTCGCGCTTGTCCTCGCCATGTTTGTGGCCTGGGCCGGGCATACCTATACGTTGTCAGTGACGTCGAAACAGCCTGCTTGGGAGGTTGCGCAAGACGCCCATCACTCTCATGAAGAGCTGACTGAGATGTCGTGTGCGAGCTGCTCGGATCACTATCACTCCCCGCTGACCCCTGACCATCAGCACGAAACACCGCAGCTCACTTCACTGTTGATTTTGGCCGAACAACCCAAGCTATCGGTGCGGGTTGATGCCCCGCAATATGCAGTTCCCCCTCCGCCGATATTCTTGATCAAGCGTCCACCCCGTCCTTCGTTCGCATCCTGACCATGGCCGCGCAGCGGCCTTTGATCCCTCCAACGTAGGATTTATCCATGCATTCGCACTCGATGAGCGGCGTGGGCGCATTCACTGCGCCATCGCACCGCCCGCTACTGCTGTTGTTTTTACTTGTCGCTGCACTTTTCCTCGGGATGCCCGAGGCGATGGCTCACGCCGTCGCGGAAGGTGACAAGGGCTTTATCCAGGAAAGTTCCGGCGTCATGTTGCTGCCCTTCATCTACATGGGCGCCAAGCACATGATGACGGGCTACGATCACCTGCTGTTTCTGTTCGGGGTGATCTTCTTCCTTTACCGCCTGAAGGATGTGGGGCTCTACGTCACACTGTTCGCGGTAGGCCACTCGGTGACGTTGCTGCTGGGCGTGCTGACCGAGATCAGCATCAGCTCGTACATCATCGACGCCATCATCGGTTTTTCGGTGGTGTACAAGGCACTCGATAACTTGGGCGCGTTCCAGCGCTGGTTCGGTTTCCAACCCAATACCAAAGTGGCCACGCTGATTTTCGGCCTGCTCCATGGTTTCGGCCTGGCCACCAAAATCCAGGAGTACGAGATCTCGCCCGACGGGCTGATCCCCAACTTGCTTGCGTTCAACGTCGGCGTCGAGATCGGCCAGTTGCTGGCCCTTAGTGCGATTCTCATTCTGATGGGGTATTGGCGGCGCACCGCCAGTTTCTGGCGCCACGCCTATACCGCCAACGTCGCCATGATGAGTGCCGGTTTCCTGCTGATGGGTTACCAGATCACCGGCCTGTTTATCTCCGCCTAAGGAATTCTGACCATGTTCAATACTCCGCTTCCAACTGTTAATGAATTGCCCAGCACTCGCAAACTGGTTCGTTCGACTGTCATTGCACTGCTGACTGCTATTGGCCTGCTGATGACCGTTGTCATGCCTTCGGAATACGCCGTTGATCCTACGGGTGTGGGCCGCGCACTGGGTCTGACCCAAATGGGCGAATTGAAGATCATCCTTGCCCAAGAGGCGTTGGCGGATACAGCGCCGCCGCAAGCATTAGCTCCTAGTTCAGCTCCAGCTCCAGCTCCGCAGATTGCGCAAATCCAACCTGCTGCAATACCTGTGGCCCAATCAGCGTCGGCACCGACCCCAGCCATGAAGACGAATCAAATGACCGTCACGCTCAAACCAGGTGAAGGGACAGAGATCAAACTGGAAGTGCTGAAGAACAAGACTGTGAGTTATGAATGGACAGCGGCTGGTGGGCTTGTGAACTACGACACCCATGGCGAGCCCTACAACGGTGAAAAGGGTTACTTCCACAGCTACAACAAGGGCAAGCAGGTCAAAAGTAATAAAGGCGAATTCACCGCCATTTTTGACGGCACCCATGGTTGGTTTTGGCGTAATCGCAGCAATAACGACGTGACCATTTCGTTGAAGACGAGTGGTGATTACCTGAACGTCAAACAGTAATCCGACACAGAGACGGCTGTCCTACTGCCGAAAACGCGGACTTCAGCCTGACCACAGACCATTTATTTCATCCACTTTTGAAGAGTATTCCCATGAAATCCCCAACCACTCTGATTCGTTCTGTGCTGCTGTTCTGCTTCCTGGGCTTGATGACGGCATGCGGCGGTGGTGAGAAAGGCACAACCTCCGAGAGCGCTGAGCACGGACATTCGCACGAGTAACACTCTAAAAAAACAAGGCCGCGATTGCGGCCTCGTTTTTCTGCATGACGAAAAGTTCTAGCCTATATCCCGCAAACAAATGACTGCTTTGGGTCGTCCTCTGCCGGTCATGGCCACGAAGCCTGCAGGTCAAATCCGAAGCAAATTACTGGTCAAATCGAATGCAAATGGCTGGGCAAGTCTGTGCAATTACCTAACGGATAGGCTCTCGACAGAACTGGTATAGCATCCCTTGATTCTTCTATGCCATCATCGATGCTTGTAAAATCGGAGGCTAAGGACATGGCAAACGATTTACCACCAGATTACATAGAGTTCGCGAAACAGCTGGGGTTCTCGTCACCAGAGCAGTGGGACGTGACCAGGGGAAATCTGAAAGATGGCTGGAAACGAATTCATCGTCGCATTGTGACAGGGCGGTCTCTTCGGGGGACGATTCTGGACTTTGTAGCTAGAATGAATTCGTCTGACGATCACTTTAGGCGCAAGTCCGGTGAGGTCGGGGTAACTAGGGTAACTCCAGTATCCGCGCAGGTTCAGCTTTTTGAGGATCTATACCCACAATTTGCGCCTTATGTTCCCCCTCAGACGTCGGTAGGATCTGAACACCGGATCAAAAAACCGAAAGCTCCCAAAGTCCGAAAGCCGAAAGTTAAGACGCCAATGTTTGTACAAATTGGATTTGGCTTAGTAAAGCACCTTCCGGCCACGGAAAATCGAGAGGGACAGCGTGATTCTCGACGAACACACTACACCAATCGAAAAAGCCTCAAAGAGCATAATTTACGTGCCAGGTTGGTCGCTAAGCGGATCACATGGGGATAGCGATTAATCCTGATATTTCTAAGATCTCAGTTGTTGCGCTAGATTTGTCAATTCGTATACTGCTCAATCATTTTATAAAGGTCATCTCATGTCCCGTCTTGCTGAGTTCCGTCAACTCGAAAAACACTTGGCCGAACAACTCGCTGCCCTTGAAGCCATGAAAGGCGACGAAGGCCTGAAAAAAGAAGTTGAATTCGAAACTAAGCTGCGGGCTTTGCTTGCCGAGTACGGTTATAGCCTCCGCAACGTCATCGCTCTCCTCGATCCCCAGGCAGCAAGCCGTGCTTCTACTACCGCTGCCCCGAAAAGTGTCCGCAAAGCACGTGACGTCAAGATCTACCAAAACCCAAATTCGGGCGAGTTGATCGAGACCAAGGGCGGGAACCATCGCCAGCTCAAGGAATGGAAAACTGAATTCGGCGCGGACATTGTTGAGTCCTGGCGCACTCAGTAAGATCGGTTTGAGTACAAATGAGGGCCCGGTGGGGCCCTTTTTCGTAGCCACATGCGGGGTAATCATGGATCGACATCTCTACAGGTTCAGGACAGCGGATCGTCTGCTCGGAAAAGACGCCACCGAGACCAAGGAGGCTGTGCCCGGTGAGCTTGAGAAGCTTGAGATTTACTTCGCACCGCCTGAGCAATTGAACGATCCTCTAGAGGGGTACAAGGAAATCTACTGGGCGGGTGATGAAATCGTCTGGGCGAATTTCTTTAGGCATTACCTATTGATACTAGCGCTTCGAAGCTGGGAGATTGATGACGCGGTAATGAGCGGCGTGCCACTTCCTAATGAGCTCCCAATTGGCCAGTATCCTGCTAATCTCCGGGGTGTGTACCTCTTTGCTTTCCAGGAAATGGATTACCTGCTCCAAAGTAGTGAGATATTTCAGGGGTACATCAAGGCACTCTCTAAAGCCGAGAGAAAACACTACAAGCCACAGTTGTTGCTCTACCTCAGTTCTCTGCATACGCGCTTCTTAACAATCGTACTTTCAGTAAGTTACAAGTACGAGTTAACCGGTGCACATCATCCTGAGAATCCTGGAGACCCACTAGGGGACAGTGACTTTCATCTGAAGATAATATCAAATATCGAAGCAGATGATGGCCAGCATCGTGATTTTGAGTCATACATGTTGCCGCTGACCGAAAACTGACCCAGTAAAGGCTGTTCTGCCGACTGAAAACTGACCCAGGTGTTCAACTGCTTCTGCTCATTTTCCGAGCAGGAGAACACAGGGTGATCAGCATGGAAATGTTGGGAAAAATCCGGCGGATGTACTTCCGCGACAAGCTCTCGCTGCACCAGATAGCCAAGCGTACCGGGCTGTCGAGAAACACCATCCGAAAATGGGTCAGAGCGCCCGAAGCCACTCAGCCGGCGTACCAGCGGTGCGCGACCTTCAACAAACTCAGCCCATTCCACGACACGCTGGAACAGGCGCTGAAAGCCGATTCGTTCCGGGCAAAGCACAACCGCAGAAGCGCTAAAGCACTTTTCGAGCAGATCAAGGCCGAGGGTTATGACGGCGGCTATAGCCAGCTCACGGCGTTTGTACGCTCGTGGCGAGGTGAGCAAGGCAAGTCTTTACGCGCTTTTGTACCGCTGACGTTTGCGCTCGGTGAGGCCTTTCAATTCGACTGGAGCGAAGAAGGTCTGCTGATCGGCGGCCTGTTCCGGCGTATCCAGGTCTCTCATATGAAGCTGTGCGCCAGTCGCGCATTTTGGTTGGTTGCGTATCCCAGCCAAGGCCACGAGATGTTGTTCGATGCCCATACCCGCTCATTTGGCGCGTTAGGTGGGGTGCCGCGTCGTGGCATCTACGACAACATGAAGACCGCTGTCGACAAGGTCAACAAGGGTAAAGGCCGCACGGTCAATGCCCGGTTTGCCGTGATGTGCGCGCATTACCTGTTCGATCCGGACTTTTGCAACGTGGCCTCCGGCTGGGAAAAAGGTATTGTCGAAAAGAACGTCCAAGACAGCCGACGGCGCATCTGGCTGGATGCTCAAAACTGCATGTTCCACACCTTCGAGGAACTGAATGCCTGGCTCGGCCAACGCTGTCGTGCGCTGTGGAGCGAGCTGCTGCATCCGCAGTACAACGGACTTACTGTGGCGGAAGTTTTGGAGCTGGAACGGGTCGAAATGATGCCGATGCCGACGGCCTTTGATGGCTACGTCGAGCGCACCGTTCGGGTCTCCAGCACCTGCCTGATCAGCGTGGCGCGAAATCGCTATTCGGTGCCTTGTGAGCGAGTCGGCCAGTGGGTCAGCAGCCGTCTTTACCCATCCCGGATCGTGGTCATCGCCGATGACGCAATGATTGCCAGCCACGAGCGCCTCTTTGATCGAGATCAGGTCAGTTTTGACTGGCAGCATTACATCCCACTCATCGAACGCAAGCCGGGTGCACTGCGCAATGGCGCACCGTTTGCCGATCTGCCCAATCCGTTGCAGCTTCTCAAACGGGGCCTGAGACGTCACAGCAATGGTGATCGAATCATGACGCAGGTGCTCGCTGCCGTGCCCATCGCCGGTCTCGACCCGGTGCTGGTAGCGGTAGAACTGGTGCTTGAGTCGGGAAGTCTGAGCGCCGATCACATCTTAAATGTTCTCGCCCGACTCACCGCTACTGCACCACCGCCTTCCGTAGAAACCAGCCTGCAACTCAAGGTGGCTCCCGTTGCCAACACGGCCCGATATGACCAACTCCGTACAACAGATGAGGAGAGCCGTAATGCGTGACTTGATGGCAGAACTTAAAGAACTGCGTCTGCATGGCATGGCGCAGGCTTGGGAAGAACTGGCGGCCCAGGGAGAAGCTTCGACGGCATCCTCGAAGTGGCTGCTTGAGCATCTGCTCCAACAGGAGCAGGCAGATCGCGCCGTGCGCTCGGTGAATCATCAGATGAACATGGCAAAGCTCCCCATGCACCGTGATTTAGCTGGCTTTGACTTTAGCGCTTCCAGCGCTGATGCCCGTCTAATCAAGGAATTATCCAGCCTTGAGTTTACGGAGACTGCGCAAAATGTCGTGTTCATCGGTGGGCCTGGAACCGGAAAAACACACCTGGCCAGTGCCTTGGCCGTGTCCGGAATCACTACTCATAACAAACGAGTACGGTTCTTCTCCACGGTCGATCTCGTCAACCTGCTGGAGCGTGAAAAGTACGATGGTAAGGCAGGCCGAATCGCCCAGGGACTGCTTCGGACAGACCTGGTGATACTCGATGAGCTTGGGTATTTGCCCTTCAGTCAGAGTGGTGGCGCGCTGTTATTTCACCTGCTTTCAAAACTGTACGAGCACACCAGCGTGGTCATCACCACCAACCTCAGCTTCTCGGAATGGTCGAGTGTGTTTGGCGACGCCAAGATGACCACAGCGTTGCTGGATCGGCTGACACACCACTGCCATATCGTCGAAACGGGCAACGAGTCCTACCGCCTGCAACACAGCACCTTGGCCGCTCAGACAAAGATCAAATCGCGTGAACGAAAGCGCAAGGACGAAGATGGTATTGAGGACGATGAGCCGTTTTGATCTGCACCGTAAACACCCTTCCGCATGCCTGCATGCGGTGGGGCCAGATGCGTCTTCAACTAGGACACTACTGCTAAGCTTATCCACAATTGCTGGGACAAAAATCAGCAATCCGCCCTGGGTCAATTTTCAATCGGCAGGGTGGGTCAGTTTTCAATCAGCGCCAACATTTGTGTTGGCGTTGGCTCGTTAGGCAGTGCGGTGGCAATACAATTGGCACGATCCGGTGTCGGCCACCTTACCCTCATCGATCCTGACACTTTGGTGTCAGCCAATCTGGGGAGGCACGTTCTGGGAGCGGATAGCCTAGGTAGACTGAAAGCCTCCGCGTTGAGGGACAAGATTCTGTTAGATCTTCCGACGACAGAATGCACCGCTTATGCGACTTTTGCCGAAGTGGTGATGAGCAGCAAACCAGAAGTGTTTGATAACGCAGATCTGGTGGTGATCACGACAGCAGACTGGCAGTCGGAGGTCACTGTATGGCGAGCCAAATCAAGCGGCGCTCCTTGGGGGCTTTTACAAGCCTGGAGCGAACCGTATACCCAGGTAGGCCATGCGCTATTCGCACCAGCCGGCACCTTTGATGGCCGTCAGTTGTTCACGGACGTCGGCGATTTTCTGCATAGATTTACAGAGTGGCCGGGAGGCGGTGTTGTTCCACTGCCCGCGTGTGGCGAGAGCTTTATCCCAGGCGGCTCGCTGGGAATGACCAATATCGCCTCTATGGTGTCGCACACGGCCTTACGCGCATTGACCGGCAACATCGCCACTGCATCTTGGGTCAGCAGTATCTACAGGCCTGAAGATGTTCTGAGCCTAGGAGGCCAATACCATGGTCCCAAACTGCCAGAGGGAGCGCAGCAAATCTTACTCGAGCGCGGATGGCCGGAAGATAAGGACGAAACGGTATGACGGATATCGCATGGCGCTGGCGATGGCCGGAGGTGAATTCCGAGCTATTGGTGTCCCAAGCTGTCGCGGACATCTTGGATAGTCATCGGCAGGGCCTTTTTGGCGTGGAGCGAGGGGGACAGTTATTTGTCAACCCGGTTGATCCGAAAGGGTTGCTGCTGGCCTTGGCCACGTTGCCTCATCGCGCCGATCGGTCAGGCTGGTCTTGGCTAGAGTTGGATGCGGAGCGGTGCCGTCAGGAAATCCAGGCTGCCAACGAACAAGGGTTACGTCTGGTGGGCTATTGGCATACGCATCCCCAATCCGTTCCGGTGATCTCTCCGGCAGACATCGGAAGTTTCTCCAAATTTGCTGCACGTTACACGCAGGATCTGCCGCACCCAATAGCCGTTATTGTCGGCAAGTCCGAAAAACCAGAAGGTATCAAGGCGTGGTCGTTCAGGGACGGCAGATATGTTGAGGCAACCTGTATCAGATGAGCTTCGAGTCAGTGCGGTGGAAGGTAGGTCAGCGTTTACCTTTACCCGCTAGCATTAGTGCGAAGAGCTCTGCCTGAAAGCGGGCATCATCCAATGCGTTATGGTTCGGTTCGCTGAGTGGCTTCAGCGCAGCGGTCATTTTGGATGATTTTGTTTCCTGCCAGCTGCAACCTACAGCGCCCATAAAGTAGGCCTTCATGTCGATAGCGGTAAAACCAAAGGGGTTGGTTTCCAGGTATTTGTGGAAGTAGTAATTGACGAATGACCAGTCAAACGGTGCATTGAGTCCTACGAAAATGACCTTTTGCCCCGGTTGGCAGGACGATTTCAGCCATTGATCAAATGTCAGCATCGCCTGTTGCGGAGCGAGGCCCTCGCGCTCCAGCTTCTCCAGACTCAGCCCCGATACTGCCAGTGCTTCCGGGTCGTGTTTTGGACTGTCAGGTCGTAGTTCAAGATAGATGGACGTTACAGGTTGGGCTACAAGACAGGCTCCAATGGAAAGCAGACTGTATTCGCCTGGTATAGGCCCAGAAGTCTCGACGTCGACGGAAACATAAAGCTCATCAGGGTGCATGTCATATCCTTTCGTGTAGTTACCTGATCACGCTCAGGCTCTTAGCCATGTGAAGGTGGAAAGGCAGGTATAGCCATTGCCCCATTTTTTGCTGTTTCACTCGCTATCCGGCGTTCGAGCAGCGGCAGTGCCTGTCTACCAGCGGATTGCGCGTTCCTTTGGTCAGCTCTGGGCCCAAGCATAATGATGTGTGTCATTCTCTGATGGCGGATGAGGGCCGGACGATCATGAGTGAAACTGAGCGCTGGATAGTAAAATGCCAGAAAACTGAGGACGGTACTGGCGACATCATCATTGATCTGCCTCAAGAGTTGCTTGACCAAATGAGGTTAGGTGTTGGGGACGACCTGGAGCTAACGGTAGTGAATGGCACATTAGTCCTGACGCCCGTGTGCAACGCAACATCAGTGCGGCCCATGTTTGCTGGCGTCCTGCGTCAGGATGTCTATCATGCTTACCGCATGCGTCTGGAGACGCTTCTTCATATCTCTGTCAATGCTTCGGATCTGGACATTCACGACATGATAGTAGCTGGCTTCTCGGTCAGCCTGATCAAAATGCTTTGTGATGATGGAACCCTCAGCGACGAAGAACGCGACAGAATCATTCAACCCAAAACGCTCAAAACAAAACTGTCAGCCAATCAGCTTTTAACGTTGCATGAGAGCGATCGCCTGTTCCGGTTTGCACATATTACCGCCATGGCCGAGGTGATCTTCGGTGACAAAGGGAAGGCCAAACAATGGCTTTCCAAACCCAAAGCCCGTTTTTTGGGAGAAAGCCCATCGGCGATGGTCACTACAACCTTTGGCACACATCTAGTCGAAGAAATGCTGATTCAAGTGTCTGAGGGCATGTCATTTTGATTCAGCCGCAGCCAAACGGCTTCTACCGCTCCTTGAGTAACATGGATTTCATGCGCCTATACCGGCGTCGCCTTGCCGAATACGACATGCACGGGCATCCATGAAGCACTAGGTTTCACCCACATCGGCACCTACCGCTAGGTAGGGTTCACGCACGGCAATGGCATAGCTGGGTACTGGCGAAAACCCACTTTATCCGGTGACAGCTAGATAGAAATCATCCCGTTCAGTGGGATGAGGGGAGAAGACGGACCAGCTGTGAAATGGCCCAGTCTTCGGCATCGGAACCTCGTGTGTCGATGGGAGCTAAGCTGATTGATGCTTCTCGTTCGAATCGTTTTTTTGATCGGCCGGAGGTACAGATGAATCTGGCAGATTTTGTCTCAGTGCTTTCTGCGGGTGAGAAAATAGATGGGTGCCAACTCACCACCTCAGATGCTGTGGCCCTCGCCAGTCTGCATTTTCCTTCCCATGCCTATTGTCTTGTTGCTGATTGGGCAATATTGGATCTCGACATTCCAACACGTCAGCGAAAAGCCATTACGGATAGACAGCTAATTCCTGCTCTCGTTTACGCTTTGACCGTTATCCAAGACAGTAAAGGCCGCTTCCCGCCTGGTGATTGGGTCCGAACAACGCTGGGTGTTTCCTTCACCCATGACTGCTTATTTCGAACAAAAAACACAGTTTATGTGCTGATGGGGACTGGTCGAAGGTTGCACACGGATTTAGACATCGCACTGAGCCTGTGCTGAAAAAAGACTATTTCCGCACAGGTGAGTGACCGGTCGCGCTCACATAATATTTCGGCCTGAATGAACGCTCTCGCTGTTGTGTCAATCTATGTTGTTACCAATCGAGCCCCGTATTTGAAGTGCGACCCGTCTGTGTCAGTCTATGTTGCTGTCGTGTGGATCCCGGATCATCCTACAGGCCCCGATTTACGAGAGGGGCTGTGTCAAACTATGTTGTTGGTAACCAAGGGGCTGTTTTCAACAGCCCCTTTTTTCGTTTTGGATTCGCTCAATTCAAGGATGCGTATTGATGCAAAACCCTTCTGCCACTGTCCAAGCACGTTTGCACAATCGTCGGTTCGTGGTCGCGAATAACGCCCAAGGGGTGTCCGGTACCGGCACCGTGTTTCATTACCAAGTCGAAGACGGGGTGATTTCGAGCACTTACCAGGGGGGCCGAATTCGCCTGGGAACGCAGGTCGGGCGGGTGGCCGGCCCAGATACCATCGAGCTGCTTTATCAGTGCATAACCCTGGATGGGGAACTGCTCGCGGGCTGGTCACGTGGCACGGTAGGTGTGGATCACGCCGGGCTCACAACGCTGAGTTTCGTTTGGGGCTGGCTGTCAGGTGCGACAGGCGGCGGGGAGTCCAGCTATGTCGAGATCACTGCTTAAAGAGCCCGCAGCCGCATTTACTGTAGGAGCGAGCTTGCTCGCGAAAAACGTCAACGATAACGCGTGCTTTCTGAATAAACGCGGTGCCTGTGAGTTTTTCGCGAGCAAGCTCGCTCCTACATGGGGCATTGGGTTTGAGAAAGGTGTGGGTCAGGTCCACCAGTAGCGTACAAGGTGGAAGAAGATCGGCGCCGCAAAGCACACCGAATCCAGCCTATCCAGCATCCCGCCGTGCCCTTCGATCATATGCCCCCAATCCTTCACGCCGCGGTCGCGCTTGATCGCTGACATCACGATCCCGCCGGCAAACCCCAGCAAGTTGATCAGCAGCGCGATCAAGAATGACTGCCAGGGATTGAACGGTGTGGTCCACCACAGCGCTGCGCCGATCAGCGACGACAACAGGATCCCGCCGACAAAACCTTCCACGGTTTTCGACGGCGACAGGTTGGGCGCGATCTTGTGTTTGCCGAACAGCTTGCCGCATACGTACTGCAGCACGTCCGACAGTTGCACCACGATCACCAGATAGGCGATCAGCAGCAGGTTACGGCCTTCGTAGCCCGGTATGTCCAAGGTCAGCAGCGCCGGGACGAAGGACACGCAGAACACGGCGATCATCAATCCCCACTGCACTTTCGACGCACGCTCCAGGAAGTGCGTACTGTCGCCGCCCAGAGAGGCGAGGATCGGTAGCAGCAGGAACACGTACACCGGAATGAAGATCGAGAACAGCCCATACCAGTCGGCGTAGATCAGCAGGTATTGCAGCGGCAGGGCCAGGTAAAACGCGGCCACCAGGGCCGGATAGTCGCTGCGTCGAGTGGGCGTGAGGGTAAGAAACTCGCGCAGGGCGTAGAACGACACCGCGTAGAACAACAGGATCACCGCGCCGGTGCCGAGCCAGAAGGCGATGCCGATCACCACCACCATCACCCACCAGGCGTTGATGCGGGCGTTGAGGTTGTCGATCACAGCATTCGGGTTGCCGCGGGTGCGCAGCTTGAGGATCAGGCCGATCAGCGAGGCGATCACCAGGATCGCGCCGATGCCGCCAAATAACATCAGGGTTTGGCTATCCATCTCAGGAATGCTCCGGGGCAAGGGCGAGCAGGGCGTCGCGGCTGCGGGCAAGGAAGGCGGCTTTGTCTTCGCCTTCTTCCAGTTGCAGGGGCGCACCGAAGCTGGTGGTGCATAACAAGGGAAGTGGCAATACGCGACCCTTGGGCATGACCCGGTTCAGGTTGGCTATCCACACGGGGACCAGCTCGGCCTGTGGGTAACTCTTTGCCAAGTGATACAAGCCGCTTTTGAACGGCAGCAAGCCATCCTCCAGATTGCGCGTGCCTTCGGGGAAAATGATCAGCGAGTCGCCGCCCTCCAGCGCCGCAAGCATGGGCTGCAAAGGGTTATCCACAGGGTCCTTGCGCTCACGGTCGATCAGCACGCCATTAAACACTCGATTGATGATGTAGCGGCGCAGCGCACTCTTGTTCCAGTAATCACTGCCGGCCACCGGGCGTGTGAATTTGCGCAGGTTCTGCGGCAGCGATGCCCATACCAGCACGAAGTCACCGTGGCTGCTGTGGTTGGCGAAGTAGATGCGCTGCACCGGTACCGGCGCGCACCCCAGCCACAGGCTGCGGGCGCCGGTGACGGTGCGGGCCATGGAGGTAATCAGCGTGGCGACCACGGGTTCGAACATGGGAATTCCTTATCCGGAGAAAGGTAGCCAAGGGCTGGCGAGGATGACGCCCAGGGTCAGCAGCGCTTGCGCGCCCAGCAGCCAGGCTTGTTTACGCAACAGTTTGAGGGCGCCACGGCGGCGTTCAGTCCAGGGGCGACCGGCTCGTTTGGGCGATTGCAGGCCAAGCGTCTGCAGGGCCTGGTCCAGGTCTGGCGTGCGGGTAACGTCGCGAGCCAGCAGGGCGAACAAGTCGGCGTCGAAGGCCACCCGCAGCGCCCAATACTTTTGCAACAGCCCCAGCACAATCATCCACAGGGCCAACAGCAAGCAAATGGTGGAAATACTGGCCAGCAACAATTGGGCGAGGCCGAACAGCACACCGAGCAGCGTCAGCCCTGTGGATAACTGATCCAGTGATCGGCCACGGCGCAACAGGCTGGCGACGACCTGAAGTTCCATATCAGCAGGCATTTGGCAAACCCTCCAACGCTTGACGGTGTGCGGGGTGCAGGACCACATCGGCCCGCGCTGTACGAATAATAGCCAGTGCTTGCTCAACCGTGGCGGCGCGCCCCGTGTTCAACAGCCAGGCGGCGACGGCGGTGGCGCTGCGTGAGTAACCGAGGGCACAGCACACCAACAGCGGGCCGCTCGCTTGCAGGCGTTCAATGGCGTGGGCGGCTTTCAGGCATTCATCGGGGGTTGGGGCGATCAGGTCCAGCACGGGCACGCAGACGTAAGCACGGCCTTGTGGATCCATCGGCAGTTCGGCGCATAAGTCGACGATGCTCGCGAATGAGCGCTGTTCACCGGTTGTAGGAATGCGCCCAAGCCAGACGTTATCCACAATCAGGTCCGGCTGTGGATGTTTGCGTGTCCACGCCCGCGAATTGATCCACGCGCCCGCCAGATAAGGCGCATACAACCAGCGTGCGGCAGGCGTCAGGCGACCATCGTCGCGTTTCTGAAAGCCCGGCGCACCGAGTGCAAGGTAATTGGCCGTAATCAATCCCAAGGAAACCGCTGGCCATAGCAGCCATAGCCACCCGCCACCGAGTACCCAGGCCAGCGCCGTCAGGACCAAGGCACCTAACCCATAGCGCATCCCCAGCCGCCAGCGCTGGGAATCGCGCGTCAACCGCGCGTTCAGTAATGGGCTGGGATGCGCTACAGGCCATAACCACACGCACAGCCATCCCGCGAGGGCGCCTGTGGGTAAGTCGATAAAGTGATGTTGATAAGTAGTCAGCACCGAAACGCCGATCAGCGCGAACCAGCCATGCACCACCCAGCGCCAGAATCCTTGAGTGTGCCGCTGGTACATCACCCACAAGATCACCAGCAGGGCGATATGCAGCGAAGGCGCCTGGTTGAAGGGCTTGTCAAAACCGGCCAGCACTGCAAACAACCAGCCGAACATACCGTCCAGTTCCGGCCGCTCAAACGTGAAGCGCAGTGGCCAGATCAGGAAGCAACTCACGGCAATCACCTGCGCACTCAGCAGGCGCAGCGCATGCTGCTTGAGCTCATGGCGCGTGTTGGGTAGCAGCAGGGAGAAGCCGTAAAGCAGGTCGATGGACCAGTAGGGCACGATGGTCCAGGCCCAGAACGGCATGTGGCTTTCCCAGCCGAACACCAGCGTGCCGACGTCACTGCGCTGGCTGGTGACCCAGGTGGCAAAGCCATAGGTGCTGAAAAACAGCGGTGCCAACAGCAGCAGCCAGAGCACCGCTGGTTTCAATAAACCGGGTTCGCGCATGTTCAGATCTTCTGTGCCAGGGACACGGTGAAAATGCCCCACTCATCCACGCGCTGGGTGATCTTGCGAAAGCCCGCCGCTTCGACGAGTTGGTCCATTTCCGCCTGGCTGCGCCGGCGCATCACCCAGGCCTGGCCCTGGCGGTGGCTGGTGAGCGCGCGGGCAATCAGCTCCAACTGCGGGTGCCACGGTTGGCCGGTGTAGACCAGGTAACCACCTGGCTCCACAGCTTCGGCCAGGCCCGCCAGCGAGCCGCCGACCATGGCGTTGTCGGCAAACAATTCGTACAGGCCAGACACCACGGCCAGTGTCGGCTTGGGGTTCAGGGCAGCCAGGTCAGCGCGGTCGAACGCATCGCCTTTGACGAACTGGGCGATGTCCCCCAGGCCCTTCTCGCGAATCAGCGCGCCACCGTCGCGCACGTTGATGTCGCTGTAGTCGCGCAGCAGGATCGACTCCGGCAGCGGCGATACGCCTTGCAAGGCTTCCAGGATGTAGCGGCCGTGACCGGCGGCGATGTCGACAATGCGTACTTCGCGTTGGTCGTCACGCAGCTTGGCCATCGCCAGGCGCAGCAATTCCTCGACGTTCAACTTGCGCTGGCGAATACCGCGCCAGCCAATGGAATTGAGGTAATTGGTATCGATCATCCGCCCCAGCCCGCCCTTACCGGTAGGCTTATTGCGATACACGTAGTCGAGCGTGCTGCCGGAGTCGAAACCGGTATCGAAGCCCAGCTTCACCCCGTCCGACAGGTTTTTACCCAAGCCCATGCTGGCGCGGGTCATGCGCCAGTACAGGTCGCGCAGGGAATTGCGCGGCAGCGGTGCGGCCAGGGATTCGGATTCGGCGCAGGTAGCGCCCAGTTTGTCGGCGTCCAGCAGGCTGGCGCGGTCCAGCGGGTGAGTGAAGTTCTGCAGGATAAAGCGTTTGGCGCTGTTCACGGCCACAGTACGATCACGTTCGCCGAGGGTGTCGTGGAAAAAGCCGGGAAGGATATGCAGCTCTTTTTTCAGGCTGCCGAGGCGGTCGAAAAACTGCTGCTGGGGTTTACGGTGCACCACAAAGTCGGAGCCCGAAATAAGCAGTTGGGTCGGCACCTGGATCGCCTGGGCGTCGGCGACAACCCGGTCGGCCGCTTCGTACAGGCCCAACAGCACATTCACTGAAATGGCCTTGGTGATCAGCGGATCGTTGTCGTAGGACGCCACACGTTCCGGGTCATGGCTGAGGAACTTGGCCTTGACGTAGCTGTTGACGAAAAAGTTGCCCTTGAACTTGCGCATCAAGGCCAGGCCGGGGCGGGCGAAGGGCACGTACAGCTTGACCTTGAAGGCGGGCGAGGCGAGCACCAGAGCGCGGATTTTTGGCGCGTAATCATGAACCCAGGTGGCCGCGATCACCGCGCCGACGCTTTGGGCGATGACGGCGATGTCTTCCTCTTCGATGCCGTAGGTGGCATTGATGTGGTCACAGAACGTCTGCACGTCGCGGGCGCTGGTGGCAAAGCTGGGGCTGTCGCCGCGCTCGCCAGGGGATTGGCCGTGGCCACGGGCGTCCCAGGCGAAGAAGTCGAATTCAGGCAGGCCCAGTTCATCCACCAGGTGGGCAATACGCCCCGAGTGCTCATGGCCGCGATGGAACAACAGGATCGCCTTGCGCGGCCCGGCGCCTGCCGTGGCCGGCCAGTGCCGGTAGAAAAGCTCGACGCCATCATGGGTACTGAAGGTGTGCTGTTGCTGTTCGCGCATCGCAAAATCCTTATGCAGAAGGGGAAGTTTGTTGTTCTTTGAGGCCCTGACGCACTCGGTTGACCAAGGTATAGGCGAGCAGGGCGGCCACCAGCCACATCACTGCCTCAACCCAACCGGCGCCGAGCCAGCCCAGCGCCACGCCAGTGGCCAGCACCCCGAGTACGAACGCCCGATCACTCTTGCCCATGGGCCCGTCATAACGGCGCGACGCGCCCACCATCGGCCCCAGCACCCCGGCGTACTCGCTGAATACCGCCAGCAGCGTCACCAGCAACACCGGCGCCAGGCTCACCTCGGGGATCAATGCAAAGGGCAGGATCAGCGCGCTGTCGGCGATCACGTCGCACAGTTCATTGAGATAAGCACCGAGGCGCGACTGCTGGCCGAATTCCCGGGCGAGCATGCCGTCGATGGCATTGAGGGCCATGCGCACAATCATCCACAGCGGGATCAGCGCAAACAGCCAGAGGTGTTGGGCAAAGCCCGCGATCAACAGCCCCACCAGCACGGAAACAACCCCGGCCAGCACGGTGATCTGGTTGGCGGTGGTGCCGTTGTCATAGAGGCGCTGCACGAGAGGGCGCAGCAGGTTTTGAAAACGCGGTTTGAGTTGGTAGATGGAAATCATGGGGGGTGGCGCTTCCTTGTCCGTGAACCCGCGAAAAACTGTTCTGAAGTGTGCCGACTAATCGCAGCCGACACCAGTGATGGCTCGTGTTTATAGGGGGTTAGTCACATTCTCAGCACAACGAGGGGCCAATGTAGGAGCGAGCTTGCTCGCGAAAAACTCACAGGCGCCGCGTTTATTCAGGAAGCCCGCGTTATCGTTGACGTTTTTCGCGAGCAAGCTCGCTCCTACCGGGGTTTCGAACAAAAATTTCACGCTTCGTGTTATATCGTAACGAATTGTGTACAAGTGGGCGTTGAGCAGATGCAAGTGGATCTAGAGGCTGACGGGGCTTCGGTTGAAGGCCTCGCGCGTTTTCAGCAGGGGCTGTTCCACGCCCGTCGATTGCGCCAGGCCGGTATCGGCCTGACAACCCTGGCCCTCAGCGGTTGGATATTGGCGCTGTTCGTAGCGTTGTTTGCACCCCTGTCGATCTGGCCGGTGGTATTGATCAACTGCGCCTCGGCCTTGCTGCTGCTGGTGGCCGGGTTGCAGTCGGCCTGGTGGGTAGCCGACTGGCGCGCCCAGGCGCTGGAGGCGCCAAGCGGCGAGTTGATCGAACCTGACAGCGAGGCCATTTCTTGGCACAAGGGCCTGATCAACCGATTCGGCAATGGCCTGTTGGCGCAGATTGGCGCGCCGGTGCTGTGGTTGGGCGGCTGGTCGCTGTTGGCGCTGGTCAGCATCCTGCAGTTCTGGAACCTGGGCTTGCCCGCTGCCGCCATCGGGCAATCGGCAAGTATTGGCGCAGCGCTCGCATTGGCCCTGGCGTTTGGCCTGCTGGTATTCGAACGCCGCCTGGCCCAGGAAACTGCCGCCCAATGGCCGGAAGCCTCACAGTTGGCGCAGTTGAGCCGGATGGCAATTATCTGCCTGGTGCTCAGCGCGATCTGCCTGCTGTTTGCCAGTGCAGAGTCGGTCTGGCCGTTGCGCCTGGCCACTCTCATGGGGCTGTTGCCGGCGTTGGTGGCGTTGGAGTTCCTGCTCAGGGGCGTGCTCTCGCTGTTCAGCCCGCGCCAGCCGCGCCTCGAACCGCGCCTGATGGCGCAGAGTTTTATCGCCGGCCTGCTGCGTTGGCCGCCGCAGCCCTTGCTGGCGTTGCAGCATGAACTGCACAACCGTTTTGGCATCGACCTGCGTCAGATCTGGGCCTTTACCTACATGCGCCGGGCGTTTTTCCCGGTGCTGCTGGTGGTGCTGGCGGTAGGTTGGGCGCTGACCGGTGTGCATGAAGTGCCCCTGCAAGGCCGTGGGATTTATGAGCGCTTTGGTAAACCGGTCGAGGTGTTCGGCCCCGGCCTGCATGCGGGTTTGCCCTGGCCGTTGGGCCGCGTACTGAATGTTGAAAACGGCGTGGTGCATGAGCTGGCGACCAGCGTCAGTGACGCCGCCACACCGCAGTTGGCTGCCGCGGAAGGCCCGGCGCCGTTGATCGCCAACCGCCTGTGGGACGCCAGCCATGTGAATGACAAATCCCAGGTCATTGCCAGCAGCAGCGGCGACAAGCAGGGCTTCCAGATCGTCAATATGGACGTGCGCTTTGTCTACCGCATCGGCCTCACCGATCAGGCTGCGCTTGCTGCCACCTACAACAGCGCGGATATCCCGACCCTGATCCGCAGCACCGCCAGCCGCATCCTGGTGCACGATTTTGCCTCGCGCACCCTGGATGAATTGCTCGGGGAAGAGCGCACCAGCCTCGCCGACGAGATTGGCCGCAGCGTGCAAGCCGACCTGCAAACCCTCGACAGCGGTGTGGAAATCCTTGCCACGGTGGTCGAGGCGATCCATCCGCCGGCCGGTGCCGCTAACGCTTACCACGGTGTGCAAGCCGCGCAGATCGGCGCCCAGGCGCTGATCGCCCGTGAACGCGGTGCCGCCAGCGAACAGACCAACCAGGCGCTGCTTCAAGCCAGCACTGCCCGCGATCAGGCCCAGGCCAGCGCCCGCGAAGTGAACGCTGGCGCCCAAGCAGCAAACCTGCGCTTTGCCGCCGAACAAAAGGCCTACGCCGCTGCGGGCCAAGCCTTCGTGCTGGAACAGTACCTGGGCCAACTGAGCCAGGGCCTGGCCCAGGCCAAGCTGCTTATTCTGGATCATCGTTTGGGCGGCGACAGCGCGCCGACGATCGATCTGCGTTCTTTCACCTTGCCCGCCGACCCGTCGGCGCCGCGCAAAGCCGTTCAATAAGGAGTCTGTCTGTTGAGCGCTCATTCCCACGATCATGATCACGGTCATCACCACCATCACGGCCACCATCACCACCATCACGGCGATGAGCAGGCGGCCGGGCCTTTTCCCTGGCGCCGCATGGCGTGGGCGGTGTTGCTGGTGCTGTTTGCCGTGGCAGCGGCGAGCCTGGTGCAAGTGCGTTCCGGCGAGGCCACGGTGATTACCCGCTTCGGCAACCCTGCGCGTGTGTTGCTGGAACCGGGCCTGGGTTGGCGCTGGCCGGCACCGTTCGAAGCGGCGATCCCGGTGGACCTGCGCCTGCGCACCACGTCCAGCGGTTTACAGGATGTGGGCACCCGCGATGGCCTGCGGATTATCGTGCAGGCCTACGTGGCGTGGCAGGTGCAGGGCGATGCCGACAACGTGCAGCGCTTTATGCGCGCGGTGCAGAACCAGCCCGATGAGGCGGCGCGGCAGATTCGTACCTTCGTCGGCTCGGCGTTGGAAACCACAGCAGCCAGCTTTGACCTGTCCAGCTTGATCAATACCGACGCCAACCAAGTGCGCATCGCCGATTTTGAAGCGCAGTTGCGCCAGCAGATTGATCAACAATTGCTCACCACTTATGGCGTGCGCGTGGCGCAGGTCGGCATCGAGCGCTTGACGTTGCCGTCGGTGACCCTCACCGCCACGGTTGACCGCATGCGCGCCGAGCGTGAAACCATCGCCACCGAACGCACTGCCGTGGGCAAGCGCGAAGCGGCGCAGATCCGCTCCGCTGCCGAGCGAGATGCGCGCATCATGCAGGCCGATGCCACCGTGAAAGCTGCCGATATCGAAGCGCAGTCGCGGGTTGAAGCTGCGCAGATTTATGGCCGCGCCTACGCTGGCAATCCGCAGCTGTACAACCTGCTGCGCTCGCTGGATACCTTGGGCACGGTGGTCACGCCGGGGACCAAGATCATCCTGCGCACCGACGCCGCGCCGTTTCGCGCCCTGGTGGATGGGCCGAAGGACCTGCAGCCATGAGCGAGCCTGAAAGCCCGGACAGCCCGTGGATCCAGGCCGGGCGCCTGACGTTCCTGGCACTCTACGCGGTCACCGTATTAGCGGCGTTGGCCTGGGCCTTTTCCAATGTGCGCCAGATCGACCCGCAGAATCGCGCCGTGGTCCTGCATTTCGGCGCCCTTGATCGCATTCAGAATGCCGGGCTGTTGCTGGCCTGGCCGCAACCCTTTGAGCAAGTCGTCCTGCTGCCAGCGGCCGACCGGGTGATCGAACGCCGGGTGGAAAGCCTGCTGCGTTCCGATGCGGCGTTGCAGGCCGATCGTGTGGCCAGTTTCGCCACGCCGTTGAGCGATGCCCTGGCCGGTTCCGGCTACCTGCTGACCGGTGATGCCGGGGTGGTTCAACTGGACGTGCGGGTGTTCTACAAGGTGACCGAGCCCTACGCCTTTGTGTTGCAGGGCGACCACGTACTGCCGGCCCTGGATCGTCTGGTGACGCGTAGCGCCGTGGCCCTCACCGCTGCGCGGGATCTGGACACCATCCTGGTAGCGCGTCCGGAACTGATCGGCAGCGACAATGGCGCCGCCGAACGCCGTGAGCGGCTGCGCGGCGACCTGGTGCAAGGCATCAACAAACGCCTGGCGGAGTTGGCGGCCAGCGGCTTGGGGCTGGGTATCGAAGCCACCCGCGTCGATGTGCAATCGAGCCTGCCTGGGCCTGCGGTGAATGCCTTCAACGCCGTACTGACCGCCAGCCAGCAAGCCGATAAAGCCGTGGCCAACGCCCGCACTGAAGCGGAAAAACTCACCCAGACCGCCAACCAGGAGGCTGACCGCCAAGTGCAAGTCGCCCATGCCCAGGCCAGCGAGCGCTTGGCCAATGCCCAGGCGCAAACCGCTACCGTTGCCAGCCTGGCCCAGGTCAAAGACCCCGGTTTGCTGTTGCGCCTGTACCGCGAACGCCTGCCGAAGATTCTCGGCCAGGCAGGTTCGGTAACCACCGTCGATCCCAAAGACGACTCCCGCTTGATCATCCAGGGAGCCGAACAATGAGCGCACCCATGCTGACCTCCGCCGAACAGCGCAGCGCTGCCCGGCAATTGACCTTGGCGATGCTCGCCCTGGGCTTGCTCGTGCTGGGCCTGGTGTGGCGCTGGCTCGCGCCGGACCAGAGCGGCGTCAGCCAGTTGTTGCTGGGCGTGGCTTCGCTGTTGGTGGCGGTGCCGGTGATGCGTTCAGCCTGGTACAGCCTGCGCTTTCCGAGCCTGCACGGCATCACCGACCAACTGATCGCCCTGGCCATGCTCGGCGCCTGGGCCACGGGCGATCTGCTCACCGCCGCGTTGCTACCGATCATCATGATCTTTGGCCATGTGCTGGAAGAACGCAGCGTGATCGGCTCCCAGGAAGCGATCCATGCCCTGGGCAAACTCACCCGCAGCCACGCACGCCTGGTGCAGGCAGACGGGACCATCACCGAAGTGGATAACGGCACCTTGAACACCGGCGATATCGTCGAAGTGCGCGCCGGCGACCGCGTGCCGGCCGATGGCGTGGTGTTGTCCGGCCAGGCGAGCCTGGACACGGCGCCGATCACCGGCGAGTCGGTGCCGTTGGAAGCCAGCGTGGGCGTGCAGGTGTTTGGTGGGGCGATCAACCTCGATGGCCTGCTGCGCCTTGAGGTCACGCGTACCGGTAACGAATCGACGTTGGGCAAAGTCATTGCACTGATGCAGAACGCCGAGCGCTCCAAGCCGCCGATCACCCGGCTGCTGGAGCGCTATGCCGGCAGCTACATGGTGCTGGTGTTGCTGCTGGCGGCCGTCACCTGGTTTGTCACCAATGACGCCCAGGCGATGCTCGCGGTGCTGGTAGCGGCGTGCCCCTGTGCCTTGGTGCTGTCGGCACCGGCCACGGCGATTGCCGGGATCGCCGTGGCGGCGCGCCATGGCATCCTGATTCGCAGCTCGGCGTTCCTGGAAGAGCTGGCCGACCTGACATCACTGGTGGTCGACAAGACCGGCACGCTGACCTTTGGCACCCTGCGCTTGCAGTCCATCGAGACCACCGCCCCGGATCGCCAAAAGCTGCTGAACCTGGCGGCCAGCCTCGGTTCGGCAAGCAGTCACCCGGTCAGCCGAGCGTTGGCGGAGTTGGCGAGCCAGGAGCAGATGCTGGTGCTTAGCGACATCCGCGAGCGTCAGGGCCTGGGCGTGGTCGCCCAGACCGAGCAGGGCGAAGCGGCGCTGGGACGGCCGGAGTTGTTTGAACAGTTGGGCATCGTCACCACCGACGTGCCCACCCACGATGGCCCGATTGCCGGGTTAGCGTTGAACGGCAAGTTCCTCGCCTGGATGCTGTTGGCTGATAGCGTCAAGCCCGAGGCACGCCAGGCCCTGCAAGAATTGCGTGACTTGGGCCTGGGCCGCCAACTGCTGCTGACCGGCGACCGCCAAAGCGTGGCCGACAGCCTGGCGCTGGACGTGGGCATCAGTGATGTCGAGGCCCAAGCGCTGCCGGAAGACAAGCTCAACCGCGTGCTGGGGGAAATCAGCAGTGGCTTCAGGCCAATGGTGGTGGGCGATGGCATCAACGACTCTCTGGCGCTCAAGGCCGGCGTGGTCGGCGTGGCCATGGGCGCGGGCGGTGCAGACATCGCCCTGGCCTCGGCGGACGTGGTGTTGATCGGCAGCGACTTGCGCCGCCTGGGCACCTGTGTGCGCTTGAGTCGCCAGTGCCGGCAGACGTTGCAGGTCAACGTGATCATTGGCTTGGGCTGGACACTGGCCATTGTGGTGTTCGCCGCATTCGGCTGGTTGGGGGCGGCGGGCGCGATGATCGCGGCGGTGCTGCATAACCTCAGTACCTTGCTGGTGTTGGGTAATGCCGGGCGTTTGCTGCGCTTCCAGGAGCCGCTGTTGAAGCTCGATGAATAATTTCAAAAATATTTGCTTACGGCTGTAACGCCGATAGGGGACCTCACTCTAGTGCTGTGTCGAGACTGAACAATCCGTTCAGACCGGCTCCACTACTGATCATGAGGAATACAACAATGAGCATTAAATCCGCTGCTGCTGGTGCCGCCCTCGCAATGGCCGCTGCTTCTCTGTTCGCGGGTGTGGCCACCCAGGTACAAGCCGCAGACGCCACCGTGCACTGCTACGGTGTGACCTCCTGCAAAGGCATGAACGACTGCAAAACCAAGGACCACGCGTGCAAGGGCCAGGGCGAGTGCAAAGGGATGGGCTTCAAGGCCATGACCAAGTCGGCCTGCGACGCCGCTGGCGGTAAAGTCGGCGAGTAACCGGCACACGAGTGCAACCGCGGCGGCTGCCTGCCACCGCTGCGGACACTTTGCCCAGGAGTGAGTCATGTCCGCGTCCCTTCCAAGTCTGGGTTACGGCCTGGGTTTGCGCAGTGAGTACTACCACCAGATCCTTGAACAGTCGCCGGCCGTGGATTGGTTCGAAGTGATCTCCGAAAATTACTTGGTACAGGGCGGCAAGGCCTTGTACTACCTGGATGCGATAGCCGAGCGTTACCCCTTGGTGATGCACGGTGTGTCGTTGTCCATCGGCGGGCCGCATGCCCTCGATACCGATTACCTGAACCACATCAAACAGCTCGCAGAGCGCATTCAGCCGGCGTGGATTTCCGATCACCTGTGCTGGAGCCGCGGTAGTGCGCATCAGCTACACGATTTGCTGCCCCTGCCTTACACCGAAGAAAGCCTCTACCACGTGGCCGGCCGCGTGCGTCAGGTGCAGGACGTGCTGCAGCGCCCGCTGGTGCTGGAAAACGTCTCCAGCTATGTGCGTTCCAAGGCGGATGAATTCACCGAGTGGGAGTTCCTCAACGCCTTGGCGCACCTGAGCGGCTGCCAGTTGCTGCTGGACGTCAACAACGTCTACGTCAGCGCACGTAACCATGGTTTTGATGCCTGGACCTTCATTCGCAACCTGCCACCCGAAAGCATTCGCCAGCTGCATTTGGCGGGGCATATGGACTATGGCGACTATGTGGTCGATACCCATGACCATCCCGTGTGCGACCCGGTGTGGGCGCTGTATCAGCAAACTCTGGAGCATTTGGGCCCGGTGTCGACGTTGCTGGAACGCGATGACCATTTTCCGCCCTTCGAAGAGTTGCTCACCGAGTTGAACAAAGCCCGTGAATTGGGTGCCAGCGCCTTGGCCCGGAGAGCGTTATGCGCCTGATCGACTGGCAGTTGGCGTTTGAACAGCATCTATTATCCGAAGCCCCCGCGGCCAACAGTGGCTTTGCCGCCACCTTGCTGGGAGGGCCGACGTTGGATGTGGACACTGGCCTTGCGATTTACCACAACGCTTACCTGTCACGCCTGCAGGAGGTGCTCCGCCATGACTTCGGTGCCATCTGGTATTGGCTGGGAGATGAGGCGTTTTGCTCACTGACCGAGGCCTACATCCGCCGTTATCCCTCGGCCCATTACAGCGTGCGCTGGTTGGGCGAGCGCTTTGCGATGTTTATCGTGGAGCATCTGATGGCTGCGCAAAGTGCGCCTTTGGCTGAGTTGGCACGCCTGGAGTGGGCGTTCACCTTGGCGTTTGACGCACCCGAAGGGGAGCCGCTGACCTTGAATGACATGGCGCACCTGGCGCCTGAAGATTGGCCCACCTTGCAGGTTGCGCTGGCGCCTTCGGTACAGCAGCTGCTTTGCCGTTTCAACACAGTGGCAATCTGGCGAGCCAGTAAGGATGAATCAGACTTCCCTGGCAGCCAGGCGCTGGACCCGGCGCAAATCTGCCTGGTGTGGCGCAACCAGAACCGCTGCCACTACCGCAGCCTGGAAGCCGCTGAAGCCTGTGCGCTGTCGGGCATGGTGACCCTCGGGTGGAATTTTTCAGAACTGTGTACTGAGCTGGCGGTCACTTATTCAGAGGGGGCGTCGCTGCAAGCGGCCACTTGGCTGAAACAGTGGGTCCAGGAGGGTTTGCTCGAGCGCCGAGCGCCATAGAAGGGGGGGCTATTGATTCGATAGCTTCCTACTTTGTTTGGCATGGTCTACCCTCACAGCAGACGTCTGAAACAAGGGGGGATTACTCATGCTCGCGCAACTTCCACCGGCCTTACAGAATCTTCAGCTACCGCTGCGTCTTCGACTCTGGGACGGCCATGAATTCAACTTGGGCCCTGAGCCCAGCGTCACCATCGTGGTCAAGGACCCCACGGTTGTATCCAGGCTGACCCATCCAACGCTCGACTCGCTGGGCGAAGCCTTCGTTGAGGGAAAACTGGAGCTGGAAGGCTCCATCACCGAAGTGATCAGGGTATGTGACGAGTTGAGTCACGCTTTGGTCGATGACGACGAGGAGAGTCGTCCGGTGCGCTCGATTCACGACAAGGCCACCGACGCCGCTTCCATTTCCTACCATTACGACCTGTCCAACGAGTTCTACCAGCTATGGCTGGACCAGGACATGGCGTATTCCTGCGGTTATTTCGAAACCGGCAGCGAGTCGATCGACCAGGCCCAACAAGACAAATTCCGCCACCTGTGCCGCAAGTTGCGGCTGCAGCCGGGTGAGTATCTGCTGGATGTGGGCTGTGGCTGGGGCGGGCTGGCGCGCTATGCCGCGCGGGAGTTCGGGGTCAAGGTGTTCGGCATCACCTTGAGCAAAGAACAACTGGCGCTGGCCAAGGAGCGGGTGAACGCCGAAGGGCTGGAAGACCAGGTCGACCTGCAATTACTCGACTACCGCGACCTGCCCCAGGACGGCCGTTTCGACAAAGTGGTGAGCGTGGGCATGTTCGAACACGTCGGCCACGCCAACCTGGCGCAATACTGCCAGACCTTGTTCGGCGCGGTGCGTGAAGGTGGCCTGGTGATGAACCATGGCATTACCGCCAAGCACACCGATGGCCGCCCTGTGGGCCGTGGCGCCGGTGAGTTTATCGAGCGCTACGTATTCCCCAACGGTGAACTGCCGCACCTGGCCATGATGACCGCCCAGATCAGTGAAGCAGGATTGGAAGTGGTCGATGTCGAAAGCCTGCGTATGCATTACGCCCGCACATTGGACCATTGGAGCGAACGTCTGGAAGACAACCTGGAAGCAGCGGCGAAGATGGTACCGGAACAGGCGCTACGCATCTGGCGGCTGTACCTGGCCGGTTGCGCTTACGCGTTTGCCCGAGGCTGGATCAACCTGCACCAGATACTGGCAGTCAAACCCCATGCCGATGGCGGGCATGAACTGCCGTGGACGCGGGAAGACCTCTACCGCTGAGCTCGTTCAAAACCGTAGGAGCGAGCTTGCTCGCGAAAAAAGTCAACGATAACGCGTGCTTGCTGAATGAACGCGGCGCCTGGGAGTTTTTCGCGAGCAAGCTCGCTCCTACATTATTGGTTTTGTGTTGGCGGTTAGAGGATGGGTGAGATCAGGCGCGCCACGCGCATGCCCAGTTGCTGCAGGCGACGGGTCTCGCGGCTTTCTTCCTGGCTGACTTCATGGGCCAGGGCAAAGTCGTCCAGCAGCATCTGTTCAACCTGGCTGGCGAAGGCTTCATCCACCGTCAGCAGCATCACTTCAAAATTCAGCCGGAACGAACGGTTGTCCATGTTGGCGCTGCCAATGGCGCTGATTTCGCTGTCCACCAACACCACCTTCTGATGCAAAAAGCCCGGGGTGTAGCGAAACACCCGCACGCCCGCTCGCACCGCTTCGTTGGCGTACAGGCTGGATGCGGCATACACGATGCGATGGTCGGGCCGTGACGGCAGCAGCAGGCGCACATCGACCCCGCGTAACACCGCCAGGCGCAGGGCGGCAAATACTGCCTCGTCGGGGATGAAGTACGGGCTGGTGATCCACACGCGCTCGGTCGCGGCATGGATGGCCTCGACGAAAAACAGCGAGCAGGTTTCATAAGGGTCCGCCGGGCCGCTGGCGAGTAACTGGCAGAGCACGCCGTCCTCGGGGTAGGCATCCGGCAGGATCAGCGGCGGCAGTTCCCGTGCCGCCCAGAACCAGTCCTCGGCAAACGACTCCTGCAGGCACGCCACCACTGGGCCGGTGACTTGCACATGGGTATCGCGCCATGGCGCCAGCGGCGGTTTTTTACCCAGGTATTCATCGCCTACGTTGTGCCCACCGACAAACCCGGTGATGCCGTCTACCACTACGATCTTGCGATGGTTACGGAAGTTGACCTGGAAACGATTGAGCCAGCCACTGCGGGTGGCGAACGCCTTGACCTGCACGCCAACGTCACGCAGAGCCTGCACGTAACGATGGGGCAGGGCGTGGCTGCCGATGCGGTCGTACAGCACGTAAATGGCCACGCCTTGGGCGGCTTTTTCCTTCAACAGGGCCTGCAACTGGCGGCCCAGCTCGTCATCGTGAATGATGAAAAACTGGAACAGCACGGCGGTCTTTGCGTGACGGATAGCCTCGAAGATCGCGCCGAAGGTGGCATCGCCATTGATCAACAGGCGCACTTCATTGTTGGCCAGGCACGGCATACGGCCCAGCTTGGGCATGGCGCGCAAGGAGGCATAGGCGCTGGAATTGCGCGCTGCGAGCGCTTCCTCCACCCACGGGCGCCAGTTCAACTCGGTGATGGCCGTGTGCATTTCCTGGTTAGCCTGGCGACGGGCCTGGATGTACGCGTCGAAGGTGCTGCGGCCAAAAATCAGGTAGGGGATCAACGTCAGGTAGGGCATGAACATCAGTGACAGCGCCCAGGCGATCGAGCCTTGTGCGGTGCGCACGGTCAGTACCGCGTGGATCGCGGCGAGCGTTCCCAGAAAGTGCAGCGTGGCAATGACGTAGGCGAGCAGGTGCGGGCCAAAGAAATCCATGAATGACGTAACTCCAGGCAGTCCAGTGCGTAACAGACCATGAACGGCTGTGAATGTCGCTATTTTATTTGCCATGCAACACTGGCTGCTTTGCGACGTCTAACGCCCACAATTACCCAGGAGTTACCCGATGAATGCTCGTCTGCTTGGTTTGGCCATGGTTGTTGGTTTGTCGCTGCCTGTGGCGGCGCAGGCGCAGATGCTGGCGCCGGGCTTGTGGGAATTGACCACCAGCAATATGAAAGTCGATAACCAGGACCTGCCGGACTTGTCGCTGATCCTCGGTCAACTCAAGCAACAGATGACCCCTGAACAGCGCGCCATGCTCGAAAAGCAAGGCATCAACATGGCCGGTAAGGGCGTGCAGGTGTGCCTGACCCCGGCTCAGGTGGCCTCCGATTCGATCCCGCTGACCGACCCCCAATCGGGCTGCAAACAGGAAGTCACCGACAAGAGCGGCAACCAGTGGAAATTCCGCTTCAGTTGCCCGAAAGCCCAGGGCACTGGTGTGGCAACGTTCCAGAGCCAGAAAGAATTCACCACCAGCGTCAACGGTACCTTCAATGCCACCGGTATCCAGCAGAAGGGTAGCCTGGACAGCCACGCCCAGTGGCTGGGTAACGATTGCGGTACCGTTAAACCCCGCGCTTAACGCCCAAACTGCAGGGGCAAGCCCTGGCAACTGTTGACCACCTGGCCGTTGTGCCAGGCCAGGTGGCCGCTGACCAACGTGGTACTCACGCTGTGGCGAAAGCTGCGCTCTGCAAAGGGTGTCCAGCCGCAGCGGGCGAGGATGGGTTGGCTGCTGACCGGCTTGCCGGCAGGCTCCGGTTTGATCAGTACCAGGTCGGCCCAATAGCCTTCACGCACGTAGCCGCGATCAGCAATGGCGAACAGGTCGGCCACGCGGTGGCTGGTCTTGGCGACCAATGTGGTGAGGGGCAAATGCCCGTCGGCCACCAACTCCAGTAACGCCGGCAGGGCATGCTGCACCAGGGGCAAGCCTGAGGGTGCTTGCCGATAGGCCAACTGTTTTTGCGCCCAGGTATGTGGCGCATGGTCGGTGCCAATCACATCCAGACGGTCACTCAACAATGCCAGGCGCAGCGCGTCGCGGTCGGCGCGGGTCTTGATCGCCGGGTTGCATTTGATCTGATGGCCAAGGCGGTGGTAATCGCGGTCATCGAACAGCAGGTGGTGCACGCAGACTTCGGCAGTGATGTGCTTGTCGGCCAGGGGCTTGTCTTCGAACAGCGCGAGTTCGCGCGCGCTGGTCAGGTGCAACACATGCAGGCGCGTGCCATGACGTTTGGCCAATTCCACGGCTAACGATGACGAGCGATAACAGGCCTCGGCATCGCGGATCAGCGGGTGGGCGACGGCGGGAATATGCTCGCCGAAGCGTTCGCGCAGGCGCTGCTCGTTGGCCAGGATGCTGGGCGTGTGTTCGCAGTGAGCGAGCAGGATGGTTGGCACCTCGGCAAACAGGCGCTCCAGAATGCGTGGATCGTCCACCAGCATATTGCCGGTGGAGGCACCCATGAACACCTTGACCCCAGCCACTTCACGGGGGGCAAGGACCGCGACGGTGTCGAGGTTGTCGTTGCTCACGCCAAAGTGAAAGCCGTAGTTGGCCACTGAGTGCAGTGCGGCACGGCGCTTTTTATCGGCCAGGGCTTCCAGGCTCAGAGTGGCCGGGTGAGTGTTGGGCATGTCCATGAAGCTGGTGATGCCACCGGCCACCGCCGCGCGGGATTCGCTGTAGAAGCTGCCTTTTTCCGGCGCGCCGGGTTCGCGAAAATGCACTTGGTCGTCGATCATCCCTGGCAGTAGCCACTGGCCGTTGGCATCGATTTCCACCGGTTCGTTATCGCCTTGAATGCTGGTGGCAATCTTCTCGATACGGCCATTGGCGATCAGTAAGTCGGCGTCGAATACCTGGCCTTCGTTGACCAGGCGGGCGTTGCGGATCAGCAGGCGGCTCATGGTTCAGAACTCGTTTTGCAGGGCTTTGTAGCCGCGTACCAGGTCGACGTTGGTGCGTGCCACGTCTTCGGAAAACTCCGAGGCGCTGACACTCACCGGCGGGAACTGCGACAAGTCGGTGTTGGGGCCGATACGCGTCGTAGAGGGCACGTAGAAAGCAGCGGGCAAATCGCGGCCGTCGACCACCGAGTTGTGGCGCACCACGCATCCATCGCCCACGGCGCAGTTGAACAGCACGCTGTTGAAGCCAATAAACACACGGTCGCCCACCGTGCAGGGGCCGTGGACGATGGAGCGGTGCGCGATGGAGGTGAATTCGCCGATGGTCACCGCTGCGCCGGATTTGGAGTGGATGACCACGCCATCCTGGATGTTGGAGTTGGCGCCGATGGTGATCGGGTCCATGGCGCCGCTGGCATCGACTTCGTCGGCGCGGATCACGGCGTAGGGGCCCACGAACACGTTCTCGCCGATGATGACTTTGCCGCAGATGATCGCGGTCTTGTCGACGTAGGCCGACTCTGCAATCACCGGCAGGTCGCCGGAAGGATTTTTGCGGATCATGGCTGGCTCAGTGCGGCGCACAGAGTGTTGAGGTTGTATTCGAACAGCCCGATAAAGGTGCTGGCCGGGCCTTCTGTGGCGAGAGCGTCGGAATACAGCGTGCCGCCGATCTGTGCGCCGCTTTCGTCAGCGATCTGCTTGAGCAGGCGCGAGTCCTTGATGTTTTCCATGAACACGGCTTTGACCTTGTCCTTGCGAATCTGGGTGATCAGCGCGGCAACTTCAGCGGCCGAAGGGTCACGTTCGGTGGACAAGCCCTGGGGCGCGAGGAACTGGATGCCATAGGCCTGGCCCAGGTAACCGAAAGCGTCATGGGAGGTGACGATGCGGCGGTTACCCGGTGGCAGTGCGCCGAACTTGGCCTTGGCCTCGTCCAGCAGGCTATGGATTTGCTTGAGGTAGGCCTGGCTGTTGCGCAGGTAGGCGGTCTTGTTGGCCGGGTCGGCGGCCACCAGGGCCTTGGTGATGTTGCTCACATAGATCTCGGCATTGGCCAGGTTGTGCCAGGCGTGCGGGTCGGGAATGGTTTCGCCATCCTCGTCCATGGTGTGGGAAATCACGCCTTTGCTGGCGGTGACCACCGTTGCTTTGGTTTCGGTGCTGGTGACCAGGCGGTCCAGCCACGGCTCGAAACCCAGGCCGTTCTTGATGATGACCTTGGCCTTGAGCAGTGCCTTGGCGTCATCCGGCGTGGGTTCATAGGTATGGGCATCGGCGTCCGGGCCGACCATGTTACTGATCTGGATATGCTCGCCACCGATCTGGTGGGTGATGTCATCGAGAATACTGAAGCTGGTGACCACTTGGAGTTTGTCTGCCGCGTGAGCCATCGACAGCGGCAGCAGCAGACTGAACAGCACGAGTAGAGCGCGCATGGGAAAACACCTCATTGGGATGTGAGCAAAGGCGGGCGGCGCAACAAACCGTGCACCGGACCGAATACCACGGACAACAAATACCCAGCGCCCGCCACCAGCACGATGGCCGGGCCGCTGGGCAGTGAGTAGTAGAACGACAGCAGCAAACCCAACCACACCGACAGGCAGCCCAGCAGCGCCGATACTGCGATCAACACCGGCAAGCGTCGGCTCCAGAAGCGTGAGGCGATGGCCGGCAACATCATCAAGCCGACCACCATCAGCGCGCCGATGGCCTGGAAGCCAATCACCAGGTTCAGCACCACCAGGGTCAGGAACACGCCATGGGCGAGGGGGCCGAGGCGGCTGACCGTTTGCAGGAACAGCGGGTCGAGGGTGTCCAGCAGTAGCGGTTTGTAGATCAGCGCCATGGCGATCAGGCTGAAACCCGAGACCCAGAGCATGCCGGTCAGGGTGGTGTGATCCACGGCCAGGGCGGAGCCGAACAGCAGGTGCAGCAGGTCCAGGCGCTTGCCGGCAAGGCCCAGGATCAGTACGCCGGCGGCAAGAGAGATGGGGTAGATGGCCGCGAGGCTGGCGTCTTCACGCAGCCCGGTGCGGCGGGTGATCCACGCGGCCAGGCCGGCCATGCTCAGGCCCGCACCCAGGCCGCCGAGGGTCAGCGCGGGCAGGCTTAGCCCGGCGAACCAGAAGCCCAGGGCGGCGCCGGGCAGGATGCCGTGGGCTACCGCATCACCGATCAGGCTCATGCGCCGCAGGATCAGAAACACCCCCAGCGGCGCCGTGCTGCAGGCCAGTACCAAACCGCCGATGAGTGCGCGGCGCATAAAAACAAATTCATGAAACGGCAGCCACAAGTGCGCAGTGAAGTGCATTCAGGCCACCTGCATCTGCGGTTGCGGGCGGATCAGCTCTTTGCTGGGGCCGAATACGCAGCCGGTGTTTTTGATCTGCAGTACGTGCTGGGTGTGGTGGCGCACGGAGGCCAGGTCATGGCAGACGATCACCAGGGTGCGGCCTTCGCTGTGCCAGGCATGGATGTGTTTCCAGCACAGCGCCTGGCCATCCTCGTCGAGGGCTGCATGAGGTTCATCGAGCAGCAGGACAGGTGCATCGGCCAGGCTCATGCGTGCCAGCAGGGCGCGCTGCAATTCGCCGCCGGACAGTGCCATCAAGGGGCGGTGTTCCAGGCCAATCAGACACCAGTCTTCCAGTACCGCTTGCAGGCGTTGGCTGCGTTGTTGAGCGGTGTGTTGGGTGCCCCAAAAACCTGCAGCCACCAGTTCTTGCAGGCTGATAGGAAACTGGCGGTCCAAGTGTTGCTGCTGGGGCAGGAAGGCCAGGCCGCCACGGCGTGGAACATCCACGATGACCTTTCCCGTCAAAGGCTTTTGCAGGCCGGCGATGACTTTGAGCAGGCTGCTCTTGCCCGTGCCGTTGGCGCCGATGATGCCGGTGAGGCTGCCTTTTTTCAGGGTCAAATCCAATGCCGGGGTGAGCGGTTGCCCAGGGGCACCCCAGCGCAACACGTTGCAGGTGATCATGCAGAAGCTCTCGTCCAGCGGCTTTCAGCCACGGCATCGTGCGCGTGCAGGCTTTCGGCGTGGATCACTTTGAGGTGGAAGGCGTTGATGGCATCCGAGCGTTTCAAGGCGAGGTTCAGGCGGCGAGCGGCGTCTTCGCAGAACATCAGGTTCTGCCCGTTGGCCAAGGCGAAGGCTTGTTCGTCTGCGCGTTTCACCGCGGTTTGTACGGCGGTGCCGAGCGCGGCTTCGGCAGCGTTGATCAAGTCGACTATCGGCAGGTCAGTACCTTGCAGATGAACGTGCAACTGCGCGCTGCTGCGTTGGCTATGGGGTGTGGCGACGATGCCGTTAGCGCTGCCGAGCCAGGCCAGCACCGCTTCGTGCTGTAACGGTGTGTTGGCGAAATCATCGACAAATTGCTGCTGAATCAACTGTCTGGCGAGGGCGGCGGAGCAAGGGCAGGTTGAGGAGTAAGTAACGTCAATTTTTAGTTCCACGTGGAACATCTGGTTTTCTAGACGTGCTTCGATGCTCACCGGGTAGGTCTTCCAGCCAGCTAATGGGCTGACCAGTGCAGGGCGTTTAAGCAGCAACTGGGTATGGATGCGCAGGTAAGCGTTCTTAGATAAACCTTCATGTGTGTCGAGAAAACGCTGCAGTACATTACGCAGCAGTGCAGGTGTCAGCGGCTGTTGATCAAGCATTTCCAGGGCCAGATACAGGCGTGACATATGAATGCCACGGGCCGTGCCGTCGTCCAGGCTTACGCCCGCGTCAGCGGTGGCGGCCAGGTGTTGACCGTCAATCAGGATCGGCAAGGCGATGCCGCACATCCCCACCCAGTCGAGTGGCAAGGCTTGGCGTGAAGCCTGCGCGGCAATGTCCGGCAGAGTCAGCGCATTCATAAGCAGGTCCATCGTTGGAAATAATTCGACATGTTATAGTATAACAATACGAGCTGCGATGAATTTTCTGCTCCAGCCTTTGTTCAGTCATATCGAGTAGGGACGCTCCTTTATCTGCGGTATATGTCATGCACAGACGTCAGCTCCTCAACCTGCTGCTGGTCAGCCCCCTGTTCACCTTGCCTTTGGGGGCTTACGCCACGCAGATTCGCAATGCACGCCTGTGGCGCTCGGACGATAAGCTGCGCCTGGTGTTCGACCTCAGCGGCCCGGTGCAATACAAGACCTTTTCCCTGACCTCACCAGACCGATTGATCATCGACTTGAGTGGCGCCGGGCTCAGCGGCGACTTTTCCCAATTGGCGCTGAAGAACAGTGGGATTACCTCGATCCGTTCCGGGCATTTCGGCAAGAGCGATACGCGCATCGTGCTGGACCTGGTCGAGCCCATGCAGCTCAACAGTTTCGTGCTGCCGCCCCAGGATGGCCAAGGCCATCGCCTGGTGCTGGACTTGACCAACGCGACCCGTGCGCCCAGGCAAATCGCCGCTGAGCCGGCACCCTTGGTGGCGCCGGTAGACAAGGCGCATCCCAAGCGCGACATCATCGTGGTGGTCGACCCCGGCCATGGCGGCAAAGACCCCGGCGCCATCGGCTCCAAGGGCCAGCGCGAAAAAGATGTGGTGCTGTCGATCGCCCAGTTGCTGGCTAAACGCCTGAAACGCGAAAAGGGTTTTGACGTAAAACTGGTGCGCAACGACGACTTCTTCGTGCCGCTGCGCAAGCGCGTGGATATCGCCCGTCAGCACAAGGCCGATATGTTTATCTCGGTGCATGCCGACGCCGCGCCACGGCTGACCGCGTCGGGCGCCTCGGTGTATGCGTTGTCTGAAGGCGGCGCCACCTCGGCCACGGCGCGTTTCATGGCCCAGCGCGAAAATGGCGCCGACTTGCTGGGCGCTACCACCTTGCTCAATCTGAAGGACAAGGACCCGATGTTGGCCGGGGTGATTCTCGACATGTCGATGAACGCGACCATCGCCTCCAGCCTGCAACTGGGCAACTCGGTATTGGGCAGCCTGCAAAACATCACCAGCTTGCATCAGAAACGTGTGGAGCAGGCCGGGTTCGCCGTGCTCAAGTCACCGGACGTACCCTCGATTTTGGTGGAGACGGGCTTCATCTCCAACGCTCGCGACGCCCAGCGGCTGGTGACGGCGCGCCATCAACAGGCGGTGGCGGATGGCCTTTTCGAAGGTCTGAAACGTTACTTCCAGAAGAACCCACCCATGAACAGCTACATGGCCTGGGTGCAGGCGCAGAAAAACAGCCAGGCCTAACAGCCGGTCATTCGGCTGCAGGTGAACTTGGCGCTGGCGCCTCCTGAGCTGGAAAACCGGTTGATAGTGGTCCAGCCCACGCGCCGCGTGTAGCCGACCCACGCCTCGCCATCCGATGCCAACCCGGTAAAAAACGTCAGTTGCCCATACCGGCTGTTGGTCTGCGCCCAATAGCGTTTGCCGATCACTTCGAAACCGCGCAGATACGTAGTGCTGCCGACGGTTGCCACGCTATAGGCATTGCCCAACGGGTCTACACAGGCCAGCAGGGTGGCGCTGCGTGTGCACTTGGCCAACAGGCTGGGTGCCTGGGCGCAGGCAGGCTCGGCCGCCGCCAATAGCAGGGCGCACAGCAGATATCTCATCGGGTTTCTCAGCATAAGAAGGTGACCCAGCATTGCGCCCTTCGTCGCGGCGAGCAAGAGGGATTGGCTTATTCGTATTGTTATACTATAACATAAAAGCACAGCCCGACCCGCGAACCGTTTCCCATGACCGAACAAGATTTGTTGGCCCAACCAGCGGCCGACTACATGAATGAGGCCCAGCAGCGCTTCTTCCGCGAGCTGTTGCTGGCTCAGCGCGATGACCTGCAAGCCCGTATCGACGCGCAGTTCCAGGCACTGCGCGAGCAGGAAACCAACAGCGACCTGGCGGACATCGGCAGTGCCGAAGAACAACGCCAGTGGCAATTGCGCCTGCTGGAGCGCGAAAAGAAGCTGCTGGACAAGATCGACGACGCCCTGGAGCTGCTGGCCCGTGGCGAATACGGCTGGTGCCGTGAAACTGGCGAACCCATCGGCCTGCCACGCCTGCTGCTGCGTCCCACCGCCACCTTGTGTATCGAAGCCAAAGAACGTGAAGAGCTGCGCGAACGCCATAAACGGGCAGTTTGACCGGCCAACCTTGATGAGGAATACCTGATGCCCAATCGTCTCCCTGTGACCGTGTTGTCCGGCTTTCTCGGCGCCGGTAAAAGTACGCTGCTCAACTATGTCCTACGCAACCGCGACAACCTGCGGGTGGCGGTGATCGTCAACGACATGAGCGAAATCAACATCGACGGCAGCGAGGTGCAGCGTGATGTCACGCTCAATCGTTCGGAAGAAAAACTGGTGGAAATGAGCAACGGCTGCATCTGCTGCACCTTGCGTGAAGACTTGCTTGAAGAAGTGGGAAAACTCGCCAAGGAAGGTCGTTTCGATTACCTGCTGATCGAATCCACCGGTATTTCCGAACCTTTGCCCGTGGCCGAAACCTTCACTTTTCGCGATGAAAACGAGCAAAGCCTGGCCGACATTGCACGCCTGGACACCATGGTCACGGTGGTCGACGGTATGAATTTCCTGCTCGACTACCAGGCTGCCGAAAGCCTGGCTTCACGGGGCGAAACCCTCGGTGAAGAGGATGAACGCTCCATCACCGACCTGTTGATCGAACAGATCGAATTCGCCGACGTCATCCTCATCAGCAAGATCGACCTGATCAGCAGCCGCGAGCGCGAAGAACTGATGGCCATTCTCGAACGCCTCAACGCCCAGGCGGAAATCATCCCGATGGTCATGGGCGAAGTGCCGCTGAACAAGATCCTCAACACTGGCCGTTTCGACTTCGAACGCGCCGCCCAGGCACCGGGCTGGTTGCAGGAATTGCGCGGTGAGCATGTGCCGGAAACCGAAGAATACGGCATTGCGTCCACCGCTTACCGTGCGCGCCGGCCCTTCCATCCACAGCGGTTTTTCGACTTTATCGACCGCCCCTGGGTCAACGGCAAGCTGTTGCGCTCCAAGGGTTTCTTCTGGTTGGCGAGCAAACATCAGGATGCGGGCAGTTGGTCCCAGGCGGGTGGCTTGATGCGTCATGGGTTTGCCGGGCGTTGGTGGCGCTTTGTGCCGAAAAGCCAGTGGCCGCAGGACGAGGAAAGCGTGGCGGCAATCATGGCTAACTGGCAGTTGAGCACCGGCGACTGCCGTCAGGAGCTGGTGTTTATCGGGCAAAACATCGACTTTGCCCAGATGCGTGCCGAGCTGGACGCCTGCTTGCTCAACGATGAAGAAATGGCCCTGGGTGTCGAAGGTTGGCGCCAGATGCCCGACCCCTTTGGCCCTTGGTATGAGCAGGTAGCCTGATGCTGGCCCCGGTGATTCCCCTGCGCCCAGTCATCCGCCAAAGCTTCGGAGAAACGCCGCTGGCGCTGTCCGACATCCTCAATGATGGCGTCAACCTGGCGATCTGGCAGCGCCAACTGCCCCTGCATATCGCCGAGTTTGGCGCTTTGCTGGTGGCGCTCGATGAGCCACTGGCCGAATCCTTGGTGATCGAGTTGAGCAACGAAGACGCGGTGCCGAACTTGCAGGGTTTGGCCTCCAGTTGTTGTGATCTTGAAGGTTACGACGGGTTTGTCGCCGATGTGTCGTGGCTGGTCAGTGCCTTCGCTTGCCTGCTCGGTGCCAAGCGCATCGGCGTGCGTTTACGGCTGTTGGACAAAGCCATGTGCCCGCGCTTTCACGTCGATCACGTGCCGGTTCGGCTGATCACCACCTACGCCGGTATCGGCAGCCAATGGTTGCGCGAAGGCGTCATGGACCGGCGCACATTGAGCCAGGCGGATGCCGAGCCCACTGAGCGTATCGAGCAGATCCACTGCGGTGAAGTGGCGCTGCTCAAAGGCACCAAATGGCACGGCAACGAAGGGCATGGCTTGATCCACCGCTCGCCGGCGCTCAAGGCCGATGAGCGACGGTTGATCCTGACGCTGGATTGGCTGGCATAACCGCGTAGGATCAAACGCTCTAAACGGCCTGAACCATGCCTCTTATGCTGCAGAACATTCCTACCCATGTGATCGCTGGGCCCTTGGGCGCCGGCAAGACCAGCTTGATCAAGCACCTGCTTGCCCAGCGCCCGGCCAACGAGCGCTGGGCGGTGCTGATCAACGAGTTCGGCCAGATCGGCCTGGACGCAGCCCTACTCACACAAGACGATGACGGTATCGCCTTGGGCGAGGTGGCGGGCGGCTGTTTGTGCTGTGTGAACGGTGCACCCTTCCAGGTAGGGTTGGGCCGCCTGTTGCGTAAGGCCAAGCCGGATCGGCTGTTTATCGAGCCCTCAGGCCTGGGCCATCCGGCGCAACTGCTCAAGCAACTGCGGCAGGCGCCATGGCAAAACGTGCTGGCCGTGCAGCCTTGTGTGCTGGTACTCGATGCCCAGGCGTTGGCGGCGGGCAGGCCGTTGCCCCAGGCACAGCAGGAGGCGTTGGCCAGTGCCGGCCTGCTGGTGCTGAACAAGGACGAGACGCTGACTGCTACGCAACGTCAGACGATTGAAGCGCAATTACCCGATTGCCCGCTCCATTGGACACGCCAGGCGCAATTGCCACTCAACCTGTTGCCCGGTTTGAAAGCGCAGGCCCAAAGCGCTGTGGATAACTTTGCGGTGCCTGATGCGGTGGGGCAAATGCCGGCGATCTGGAGCGACCCTGGGCTGCCGATTTGTCTGAGCCAGAGCCAGGAGGGCGGCTGGAGCATTGGCTGGCGTTGGCACCCAAGCCAGCGATTCGATGTCAGCCGTTTGCAGCGCTGGCTATCGAGTCTCGACTGGCGCCGTGCCAAATTGGTTATCCACGGCGTTGAGGGTTGGGTGTCCGCCAACGCTGTGGATAACACTCCACTGCACTGGCAACTCAGCGCATGGCGGCGCGATTCACGTGTTGAATTGATCTTCAGCAAACCACAGGACGTGGCCGCCATGCAGAGCGCCCTGGCAGCCTGCCGTTACTGATGTTTCTTGCTGGCGTGGTCCTGGCGCCACTGGCTCAATTCGATGATCTCGGCGCTGGGCAGCGGCTCCTTGGTTTCGAACGGGTAGGGCGCCAGTTCGATCTGCGCACTGTGGGCGCCAAATTGGGTGATGACCCCGGCGTGCCGGGTTTCGCCGGTCACGGTGAACTCGAAATTATAGATACGCGCCAAGCGTCGGCGGCCATTGGCATCCTTCACGAAGCCGATGCGTTTAAGTGCCACGGCACCGTCGAGCAGCTCGATATCAAGCTTGGCGCAATGCTGCTTGACCCGCGCCAGCGCCCGTTCACGCAGGCCGTGGTTGTGCCAAACCCAGGCGGCGCCGGTTGCCAGCAGCATCAAGACGAAGATGTTTCCCAGGGTCAGCATTCCATGAACTCCAACAAAGTGAGCGCAGCTTAACTGTGTCGCCGGTCTGTCGTACAGGCTGCGTTTAGTCGCATACTGCTCGGCCAGAAATTCAACGGTTTTACGGAAATCTCCCGCATGAAACGTACACCTCACCTGCTTGCGATCCAGTCTCATGTGGTCTTCGGCCACGCCGGAAACAGCGCCGCCGTGTTCCCCATGCAGCGGGTCGGGGTGAACGTCTGGCCGCTCAACACGGTGCAGTTCTCCAACCACACACAGTATGGACAGTGGGCGGGCGAAGTGTTGGCGCCGCAGCAAATTCCTGCATTGGTGGAGGGCATTGCCGCGATCGGCGAGCTGGGCAACTGTGATGCGGTGCTGTCCGGATACCTGGGCAGTGCAGACCAGGGCCGCGCCATCCTCAGCGGTGTGGCGCGCATCAAGGCGATCAACCCCAAGGCGCTGTACCTGTGCGACCCGGTGATGGGCCACCCGGAAAAGGGTTGCATCGTGCCGCAGGAGGTCAGCGATTTCCTCTTGGATGAAGCCGCCGCCATGGCGGATTTCCTGTGCCCCAACCAACTGGAGCTGGACAGTTTTGCCGGGCGCAAGCCGCAATCGCTGTTCGATTGCCTGGCGATGGCCAAGGCCTTGCTGGCGCGCGGGCCCAAAGCGGTGCTGGTCAAGCACCTGGATTACCCAGGCAAACTGCCAGAAGGCTTTGAAATGCTGTTGGTGACGGCTGATGGCAGTTGGCACTTACGTCGGCCCCTGCTGGCGTTTCCGCGTCAGCCAGTGGGCGTCGGCGACCTGACGTCCGGGCTGTTCCTGGCGCGGGTGCTGTTGGGTGATAGCCTGGTGGCTGCCTTTGAATTCACCGCCGCGGCCGTGCATGAAGTGCTGCTGGAAACCCAGGCCTGCGCCAGTTATGAACTGGAACTGGTGCGGGCCCAGGACCGTATTGCCCATCCGCGTGTGCGCTTCGAAGCCACGCCGATCAGCCTGTAAGCGCCCAGAACCCAATGTGGGAGCGGGCTTGCTCGCGAATGCGGTGGACCAGCCACACATGTATTGACTGGCGCACCGCATTCGCGAGCAAGCCCGCTCCCACATTTTGATTGGGTTTACAAATTACGGCGCGTCGGCTTTGATTTCCCGGTAGCGCTTTTCCAGTTCCTGGCGAATCTGCCGACGCTGCTGGGCCTGCACAAAGCGGCGCTTGTCTTCGCTGTTCTGCGGCTGCAACGGCGGTACAACGGCAGGTTTGCGCTGGTCGTCCACGGCCACCATGGTGAAGAAGCAGCTGTTGGTATGGCGCACCGAGCGTTCACGGATGTTCTCGGTCACCACCTTGATGCCCACTTCCATCGACGTATTGCCGGTGTAGTTGACTGACGCCAGGAAGGTCACCAGTTCACCGACATGGATCGGCTCGCGAAAGATCACCTGGTCTACTGACAGCGTGACCACATAACGACCGGCATAACGGCTGGCGCAGGCGTAGGCCACTTCGTCGAGGTACTTGAGCAGCGTGCCGCCGTGCACATTGCCAGAGAAGTTGGCCATGTCAGGGGTCATCAGTACCGTCATCGACAGCTGGGCGTTTCCGGGTTCCATAGCACACTCACGGGTTGTAGGCATTGGTTGGGGGGAAGGCACCTCTGCGGGTACTCAAGGTCTTTGCAGCGCCATCCCTAACGGGACGCCGTCAGGCGGCTTGCCGTCACGCGCGCAGCGATCTGTTTCCATATATTGCACCGGCTTTCCAGCAGAAGTCGCGGTGTTACCCTTCAAAAGCCCTTCTCAGGGCTTTTCTTACGATCAAGGCAGACTTTTCCGACCCTTCAAAGGCGAGGCCGGAAGTGGGAAAAGCGCCCGCACCTCAAGGAGCCCCTCGCCATGCACGCCATCAGCTTTATCCAAGACTTGGCCGTGATCATGCTGGTGGCAGGGGTGGTCACCATCCTGTTTCACCGCTTCAAGCAGCCGGTGGTGTTGGGCTACATCGTCGCCGGCTTCATTATCGGCCCCCACACCCCGCCGTTTGGCCTGATCCACGACGAAGACACGATCAAGACCCTGGCAGAGCTGGGGGTGATCTTCCTGATGTTCTGCCTGGGCCTGGAATTCAGCCTGCGCAAGCTATTCAAGGTAGGGGCCACGGCGTTTATCGCGGCGTTCCTGGAAATCGTGCTGATGATCTGGATCGGCTACGAGATCGGTCGCTGGTTCGACTGGAGCACCATGGACTCGCTGTTCCTCGGCGCGATCCTGGCAATCTCCTCGACCACCATTATCGTCAAGGCCCTCAACGACCTGAAGATGAAAGACCAGCGGTTCGCCCAGCTGATTTTCGGTGTGCTGATTGTCGAGGACATCCTGGGTATCGGCATCATTGCCTTGCTGTCGAGCATCGCGGTGAGTGGCACGGTCAGCTCCGGCGAGGTGTTCTCCACGGTCGGCAAACTCTCGTTGTTCATGATCGTCGCCCTGGTGATTGGTATTTTGCTGGTGCCGCGCCTGCTGGCCTATGTGGCCAGGTTCGAAAGCAACGAGATGCTGCTGATCACCGTGTTGGGCCTGTGTTTCGGCTTCTGCCTGCTGGTGGTGAAGTTGGAGTACAGCATGGTACTCGGGGCCTTTCTGATCGGCGCAATCATGGCTGAATCCCGCCAGTTGATTAAGATCGAGCGCCTGATCGAACCCGTTCGCGACATGTTCAGCGCAATTTTCTTCGTGGCGATTGGCTTGATGATCGACCCGCAGATCCTGCTGCAATACGCCTGGCCCATTGCAGTGATCACTGTGGCCGTGGTGGTGGGCAAGATGCTGTCTTGCGGGCTGGGCGCGTTTATCGCCGGCAACGATGGCCGCACCTCGCTGCGGGTCGGTATGGGGCTGTCACAAATTGGCGAGTTTTCTTTCATCATCGCGGCGTTGGGGATGACGCTACAGGTCACCAGCGACTTTCTGTATCCCGTGGCGGTGGCCGTTTCGGCGATCACCACGCTGCTCACGCCCTACCTGATCCGTGGCGCGGACCCACTGTCGTTGAAGATCGCGGCGGTGATGCCCAAGCGTATGAGCCGAGTGTTCGGCATGTATGGCGAATGGCTGCGCAGCATTCAGCCTCAGGGCGAGGGGGCAATGTTGGCCGCGATGATCCGCAAGATCATCCTGCAGGTCGGGGTAAACCTGGCGTTGGTGATCGCGATCTTCTTTGCCGGCAGCTTTTTCGCGGAGCGCATCGGTGGGTATCTGCAGGGCTGGGTCAGCGATCAGAGTTGGCAGAAGGCGTTGATCTGGGGCGGGGCGCTGCTGGTGTCGTTGCCGTTCCTGATTGCGGCGTATCGCAAGCTCAAGGCGTTGTCGATGCTGCTGGCGGAGATGAGCGTGAAGCCGGAAATGGCCGGGCGGCATACCCAGCGTGTGCGACGGGTGATTGCCGAGCTGATCCCCATCTTGTCGCTGCTGGTGATCTTTTTGCTATTGGCAGCCTTGTCGGCCAGTATTCTGCCGACCAACAAGTTGCTGGTGCTGATTGCCGTGGTCACGGCGGCGGTGGCTGCAGTGCTCTGGCGCTGGTTTATCCGTGTGCATACGCGGATGCAGGTTGCGTTGCTGGAGACGCTGGATAACCACAAGGACACACCGTAGGAGCGAGCTTGCTCGCGAAGATCGTTAACGATAACGCGGGAAACCTGACACCCAGCGGCGCCCTCAGGTTTCTCGCGAGCAAGCTCGGCTCCTACAAGGGACTCAGCTTTCCAGCCAGACGTCCCGCGCCCAGTGCCACACCGATTCCCAGGTTTCTTCCTGGACGAGTTCTTCTTCGGCAGACCACAACACCACGGTGCCGTCTTCTTCGACGCAGTAGTAGTCATCGCCGTCCTGGCAGATTGGGATCAGGCTGCGATCCACACCGGCATCCCAGGCGTTGGCGGCAACGTCCGGCAGGTAGGTGTGGGACTGCGGGTCGGTGACGGTCACTGGCTCCAGGCTGCCATAGACCACGTCACTGACGGTCAGCAGGAATTCGCGGAAGACAAAGGGGATGTCGATGAACAGTTGTTCTTCGATTTCCACCAGTTGGTCTTCGTCAGGTAGCTCCAAAGGAACCGGGACCGGTTCGTTGGCTTCACGCAGTTGTTCGATGATTTCTTCCACGGCCGGGATCCTCTTGCTAGATGGCGCGGTTTATAGGGGCGTTTTATACAGTAGCTCGCTATAAGTGCAACCGTGAAATAGAAAACCCCGGACATGTCCGGGGTTTTTGTTACCGCTTGCTCAACCGCGCAGGTATTAGCCGTTCTGGCGGATACCGGCGACCAGCCATGGCTGGTCGTCGCCCTGGGCGCGTTCCATGTTCCAGCTTTCGCTGAACACTTCGCCCTGGTCGAAACGCGAGGACTTCGACACACCGCTGAAGGTCAGGGTGGCGATGGTCTTGTCGGCGCGATCATCCACGCCGTCGAGCTGTACGCGCAGGTCGTCGATGTAGGTCGACTGGAAGGCGTCACCGATCTCGGCACGTTCGCGCTTGAGGAACTCCAGCAGTTGCGGGGTCACGAACTCGGAGATCTTGTCCATTTCGTTGGCGTCCCAGTGCTGTTGCAGGGACTGGAAGTGGCTGCGGGCCGCTTCGACGAAACGCTCTTCGTTGAACCAGGCCGGTGCGTTGATCACCGGACGGGCGGCAGGGGCTGCCGAACCACCGAAGATCGAACCCATTGCAGGCTTTTGTTCGAACGCTTCACGCTGCATCGGCGCGCCGGCTGGAGCCAGGTGCTCCTGCTGCTTGCGGCGACGGGCGGCGATAAAGCGGAAGACCAAAAAGGCGATGACGCCCATGATCAGGATGTCGAAGATCTGCATGCCCTGGAAGCCGTCGCCCATGAACATGGACGCCAGCAGGCCACCGGCGGCGATGCCAGCCAGTGGGCCCAGCCAGCGCGAAGCACCGCCGGCCTTGGCAGCAGCGCCAGCGGCACCGGCTGCGCCTGCAGTCGCCGCAGCACCGCCCGCACCGGCGGATGGAGCCATTTGGCTGGTCTGGTGAGTCGGTGCCGCGCCCGAGCTTTTGCCGCCACCGAAGCGTTTGGCGTTGGCGTCGAGGCTCATCGTCAGGCCGATGCACAACGCCATGGCGATGCTAAGAAAACGTTTCATATAGGGAATTCCCATTTGTGGATTGCACGCGCGCCATGTTGCACAGGTGTCGTGGCAGTGGCTAGCGGCATAATGTTTCGGGCTTTTGCGTAAGATCAAATCCGAAGGGTCTGTAGGACTAATTACAGATATTGGCCCGCACGCGTGAAATACAAGGGCGCAGCCGTATCTTGCTGTAGGAGCGAGCTTGCTCGCGAAAATCGTCAACGATTACGCGGGCATTCTGGATGAACGCATTGTCTGGGCGTTCTTCGCGAGCAAGCTCGCTCCTACAGGAATGGGGTTCAGACCGCTTCGAGCTTGGCGTAACCCATCATCAGCCACTTGCTGCCCTCGGCGAAGTTCACCTGCACCCGGGCCTGGGCGCCGGCGCCTTCGAAGTTGAGGATCACGCCTTCGCCGAAGATCGCATGTTTGACCTGCTGGCCCAGGCTGAACGGGGTTTCCGGTATTTCGGAGCCGGCAAACATGCTGCTGGAGTTCTGTTGCTGGCCACCGCCGAACGGGCGGCTGACGCTGTTGGACAAGCGCACTTCCTGGATCAGGCCCTTGGGCACCTCACGTACGAAGCGCGACACCTTATTGTAGGTTTCGCTGCCGTACAGGCGTCGGGTCTCGGCGTAGGTCATCACCAGGTTCTGCATCGCCCGGGTAATGCCCACGTAGGCCAGGCGGCGTTCTTCTTCAAGACGGCCAGGTTCTTCCAGGCTCATCTTGTGAGGGAACAGGCCTTCTTCCATGCCCACCAGGAACACGTAAGGGAATTCCAGGCCCTTGGCGCTGTGCAAGGTCATCAGCTGGATGCTGTCTTCATGCTCATCGGCCTGGGTATCGCCGGCTTCCAGCGAGGCGTGGCCCAGGAAGGCGGCGAGCGGCGTCAGCTCTTCGTCGTCATCGGTGTTTTCGAACGCACGTGCGGCGCTGACCAGCTCCTCAAGGTTTTCTACCCGAGCCTGGCCTTTCTCGCCTTTTTCCGCTTCGTGATAGGCGATCAGCCCGGACTGCTCGATAACAGTCTGAGTCATCAGGTGTAGCGGCATCTCTGCGCACTTGGCCGCCAGGTTCTCGATCAGCTCGACGAACACCCCCAACGCCCCGGCAGCACGGCCAGTCAGGCCTTTGTTGGCGATCAGCAAGCGCATGGCTTCCCACATCGACACATCGGCATGGCGCGCATGGTCGCGGATCGCTTCGACGGTTTTCTCGCCAATGCCGCGCGCCGGGATATTGATCACCCGCTCCAGCGCCGCATCGTTACCCCGGCCTTCCAGCAAGCGCAGGTAGGCCATGGCGTTCTTGATTTCGGCACGTTCAAAGAAGCGCTGGCCGCCGTAGATGCGGTACGGGATGCGCTCGCGCAGCAAGGCTTCTTCCAGCACCCGCGATTGGGCGTTGGAACGGTACAGAATCGCGATATCGCTGCGGGCCAGGCCAGTCTTCAGTGCGCTTTCGATGGTTTCCACCACGTAGCGCGCTTCATCGTGCTCATTGAACGCCGCGTACAGGTTGATCGCTTCGCCTTCGCCGCCGTCGGTCCACAGCTCTTTGCCCAGGCGCCCGGTGTTGTTGGCGATCAAGGCGTTGGCCGCCTTGAGGATCCCGGCGGTGGAGCGGTAATTCTGCTCCAGGCGGATGGTCACCGCGTCCGGGAAGTCTTCGGAATACTGGTAGATGTTCTCGATTTTCGCACCGCGCCAGCCGTAGATCGACTGGTCGTCATCGCCCACCACCATCAGGCTGTCGCCGCCTTTGGCCAGCAGGCGCAACCAGGCGTACTGCACGGCGTTGGTGTCCTGGAACTCGTCCACCAGAATGTGGCGGAAGCGTTTCTGGTAATGGGCCAGCAAACCGGGGTTGTCGCGCCACAGGTCGAGGGCACGCAACAGCAGTTCGGAGAAGTCGATGACGCCGGCGCGCACGCAGGCAGCCTCGTAGGCTTCATAAATGCTGCGCATGGTGGCTAGGAACAGGTCGCCGCTGGCCTGGATATGTTGCGGGCGCAGGCCTTCGTCTTTCTGGCCGTTGATAAACCACTGCGCCTGGCGCGCCGGCCAGCGTTGTTCGTCCAGGCCCAGCTCGCGGATCACGCGCTTGACCAGGCGTTGCTGGTCGTCGCTGTCGAGAATCTGGAAGGTCTGGCTCAGCCCCGCTTCCTGCCAATGCGCCCGCAACAGGCGGTGCGCCAGGCCGTGGAACGTGCCCACCCACATGCCGGCCGGGCTGATGCCCATCAACTGCTCGATGCGATGACGCATCTCGGCAGCCGCCTTGTTGGTGAAGGTCACCGACAGGATGGAATGCGGGGACGCGTTCTCGACCTGGATCAACCAGGCGATACGGTGCACCAGCACTCGGGTTTTACCGGAGCCAGCACCGGCCAGGACCAACTGACGGCCAACGGGGGCCGCTACGGCCTGGCGTTGGGCATCGTTGAGGGAGTTCAGCAAAAGAGAGAGATCATCGCGCATCGACGCATTCTATGGGCCTTGGGGGGCCTGGGCAAATCCCAATGCCGGATGGTCGATGCAAAACGCCTGCACGCTAGTGCCGGGGCGAGCATTCTGGCGGGGGTGATGACCGGTTGGTCATCGGCCGCAGCCCGTGCCGCGTCTTGCCCAAGCGGTCTGGGCCAAAGGTTTGCGGCCAATCGCAACAGGTTTTTTATGACTTGTAGCAGTTTGGCCCTGGCGCTTGCTTGTGTATGCTCCGTCGACGTTTCGGGCTCACCATTATAAGAACACCGCCTATGACCCTTAGCACCGACCTGTTTGGCCCCTCGCCGGCCCCCGCACAGGTCATCCGTAAACACTATGCAACCGAAATCGCGGTTGAGCGCACGCGCCTGCTCTATCAAGGCTCGTTGCTGCCCACGCTGCTGATGCTGGTCAATGGCCTGGTCTGCGCCTGGTTGCTGTGGAACCCCGATCAGTACCTGCTGGACAGCGTCTGGCTGCTCTGGCTGCTCGCCCTGGTGGCGATGCGCGTAATCCAAGTGGCGGCCTTTGATTCGGCCATGCCCAGCCGGCAGGCCCAGCCCGTGTGGCGCCGTATGTTCATGCTCGGCTCGGCGGTCAGTGGCCTGACCCTCTCGGTTGCGGCCATTGCCTTGGTGCCCACGGACAGCTTCATGCATCAGGCCTGGGTGTTTGGCCTGATTGGCGCCGCCACCTTGTCGGCCAGCGTGGCCTATGCCGTGAGCCTGTGGGCCTACCTGTCGTTTGCCTTGCCGTGCCTGGTGCCGGCCATCGTTTACCTGTTCTGGGATGGCACCCCGCAGCAACAAGGCTGGGGCGTACTCGGGCTGATCCTGCTGGCGTCCCTGAGCCTGGTTGCGTGGCAGGTCAACCGCCTGATCCAGCGCGGGCTGGTGCGCCGTTTCCAGAACCAGGCCCTGATCGAGCATCTACAGCAGGCGCAGCAACGCAGTGAGCAGTTGAACCTGGAGCTGGTGCGCGAAGTCGAGCAGCGCCGCGAGGTGGAGCAGGACTTGCGTGAAGCCCAGGTCGGCCTGCAAGACCGTGTGGCGCAACGCAGCCAGCAATTGGATGCTGCCAGTCTCGCCTTGAGTAAAAGCGAAGCGCGCCTGGCCATGGCCCTGCAAGCCAGTGAACTGGGCCTGTGGGACTGGAACCTGCAAACCGACGAGGTCCACCACACACAACTCAAAGAGTTGTTCGGCCTGGAGCCCGAATACGTCACGGCGATGCTCAGCCACCTCAAACCGCGCCTGCACCCCGACGATCTGCCCTTGCTCAAGCACGCGCTGGTCGAGCATCTCAAAGGCCGCAGCGAGGACTATCAGGTGGAATACCGGATACGTCATGGCGATGGGCATTGGGTGTGGATCCAAGACCGCGGGCGCGCCGTGGAGCGCACACCCAGTGGCCGGGTCATCCGTATGCTCGGCACGCGCCGTGACATCAGCGCCGCCAAGGCGGTGGAAGAGCAGCAACGTCTGGCCTCGACGGTGTTCGAGGCGGCCAGCGAAGGCATTGTGATCCTCGACCCGAACTATGCGTTGATCGCCGTGAACCAGGCGTTCAGCCGCGTCACCGGTTTCGACATCGACGACATGCTTGGCCGCAACGTCGTGGAACTGCCCTGCAGTCGCGATGCGCGGCGCCACTTCCCGCTGATCCGCCAGGCATTGCTCAGCCACGGCACGTGGCAGGGTGAATTGGTGGAAACGCGCAAGAACGGCGAACTCTACCCGCAATGGCTACAGCTGAACGTGGTGCGCGATGTACGGGGTAACGTCAGTCATATCGTCGGGTTCTTCGCCGATCTGTCGGCGCGGCGCGAGTCTGAAGAGCGCATGCGCTACCTCACTCACTACGACGAGTTGACCGGCCTGGCCAACCGTTCGCTGTTTCGCGAACGGCTGCGCGAAGCTCAACAGCGCGTGCGCCAAGGCGGTCGCAGCCTCGCGCTGCTGCATATCAACCTCGACCGCTTCAAGTTGCTCAATGACAGCCTGGGCCATGAAGTGGCCGATCAACTGTTGCAGAAAATGGCGCGGCGCTTGATCAACGCGCTGCCGGAGGCCGACACCATTGCGCGCCTGTCCGGGGATGAATTCGCCGTGTTGTTTGACGCCTATGGCAACCTATCGAGCCTGGCGCGGGTGGCGACCCGGCTGCTGGCGAAACTGCGCGTGCCGGTGAACGTGGAGGGGCATGAACTGGTGGTCAGTGCCTCGATGGGCGTCAGCCTGTTGCCGGATAACGCACGGGAAATTTCTGCACTGGTCAGCCAGGCGAATATGGCGATGCAGCACGCCAAGCATTTGGGCGGGAATAATTTCCAGTTCTTCACCGACAGCCTGCAAGCCAGCACCCTGGAGCGTTTGCAGCTGGAAAACCACCTGCGCAAAGCCATCGACGAGCGTCAGCTCACGGTGTTCTACCAACCCAAGCTGTGCCTGGCCACTGGCAAGCTGAAGGCTGCCGAGGCGTTGGTCCGCTGGGAGCATCCGCAGTGGGGCATGGTGCCGCCGAGTGACTTTATCGGTTTGGCGGAAGAAACCGGCTTGATCGTGCCATTGGGCGAATTTGTGCTGCGCCAGGCCTGCTGGCAGGCCTGCGAATGGCAGCGCCAGGGGCTGGCGCCGATTCGCGTGTCGGTCAACTTGTCGGTGCATCAGCTGCGCCAGGGCAAGCTGGTCAGCCTGGTGCGCCAAGTGCTGGAAGAAACCGCACTGGACCCGCAGTACCTGGAGCTGGAACTGACCGAAAGCCAGTTGCTCGACAGCGTTGAACACATCATCGCCACCTTCCAGCAATTGCGTGACCTGGGGGTGAAGCTGGCCATCGACGATTTTGGCACCGGTTACTCATCCCTCAGCTACCTCAAGCGCATCCCGGTGGACTACGTAAAGATCGACCAGGCCTTTATTCGCGGGCTTGGCCAGGGACGCGAGGATGCGGCGATCACCCGCGCGATCATCGCCATGGCTCACGGGTTGGCGCTCAAGGTAGTGGCCGAAGGCGTGGAGGATCAGCAGCAGCTGGATTTCCTGCGCGGCGAGCAGTGTGACGAGGTACAGGGTTACCTGATCAGCCCGCCCATGCGGGCTGAAGGGTTGGCGGATTTGTTACGCAAAAATGCAGATTTTTCTTAACGCAGCGTAGGCCGCCTTTATGGCTACATAGCGCCTGCCCGCTGAATCAGGGGGCAGCGGGGCGATTTAGTGATGCATCGGACGGGCAAAACGACAATTCTTGTAGTATAACTACAAGCTTGCTACATCCCTGGCGTCTGCCAATAACAAGAGTCCTGCCCTTTGAACCTGTTGCAACATATCGCCCAGTCGCGCCACCTGTTACGCAAATCGGAACTCAAGGTTGCCGATCATGTGCTGCTTGACCCTGCGGCCGTGATGCACAGTTCCATGGCCGACCTGGCCCACAGCGTGGGCATCAGTGAGCCGACCATCGTGCGCTTCTGCCGCGCCATTGGTTGCTCCGGGTTTCAGGATCTGAAACTCAAGCTGGCGCAAAGCCTGGCTGCCGGTGCGAGCTTCGGCCAGTTTGCGATCCATGAAGACGACTCCGTCGCCGACTACAGCCTGAAAATCTTCGACACCACCTTGCACACCCTGATGGAAGTGCGTGAGAAGCTCGACCCGGTGGAGCTGCAAAAGGCCGTGACCGCGATGTCCCAGGCCCAGCGGGTCGAGTTCTACGGCTTCGGTGCGTCCGGCGCGGTGGCTGCCGATGCCCAGCACAAGTTCTTCCGCCTGCTGCTGACCGCCGCGGCCTACAGCGACCCGCACATGCAGGCCATGTCGGCGGTGACCCTGAAGCCCACTGACGTGGCCATCTGTATTTCCCAATCGGGTCGTTCCAAAGACCTGCTGATCACCGCCAACCTGGTGCGTGAGAGCGGCGCGTCGTTGATTACCCTGTGCCCGAGCCAGACGCCATTGGCGGAGCTGTCCACGGTGAACCTGGCGATCGACGTGCATGAAGACACCGAGATCTACACGCCGCTGACCTCACGCATTGCCCACCTGGTGGTGATCGACGTGCTGGCGATGGGCGTGGCCATGGCCCGTGGCCCGAGCCTGGTCAACCACCTCAAGAGCGTGAAGCGCAGCTTGCGCAGCCTCCGGTTGTCGCCCAAGTCCGTCAAAGCCCTCGACGACTGAGCCCAGGCCATACTTGGTCAAAATGTGGGAGCTGGCTTGCCTGCGATAGCGGTGGGTCAGTTGATAAGATGGCGACTGGCAGGCCGCTATCGCAGCATAGGTATCTACATATCTTTGGTGTGACGCTGGACCTGTGGCGAGGGAGCTTGCTCCCGTGACGCCCTGACGGCCGGCGCCTATCTCCCTGGCGCCCCAGGATCCAAATGTGGGAGCTGGCTTGCCTGCGAAGACGGCCTGACAGTCAACACAGTTAGACCGGGTGCATATCCATTCCTGCGGTAACGGCCGCTTAGGGTTCCGCCCTGACGGCGGGTCACTTTTGGAAAAGAGCCCCAAAAGTAACCAAAAGGGCTCTTGCCCCACCACTCGGCACCTCGCTTAGGCTCGGTGTGCCCGTAATTCGCCAGCGTGGTTTGACGGGGCGCTTAAGATCAAGATCAAAAGCAGAGCAAGAGCGGCTCGCTTCGCATCGTGGTTACCGTTGGCTGCTGTAACCTACAAAGTTGTGTAGATACCTATGGCTATCGCAGGCAAGCCAGCTCCCACATGGGTTTGCGCCATATGCGCAAGATTCATCATCCTGTAACCCCCGCGCCGCCAAACCGTCATCCCCCACGCCCATCCTGTACTCCCCGTACTCGCATTGGGAGACTCCAAATGACCCGGCCCTACGAAGACAGCAACAGCACCGTCAAGACCCGTCGTCAGCAGGAAGACCAACGCCGCATGGCGTTCCGTCGCGCCATCGAAGACCGTTGCGAGGAGCGCCAGTTGCTCCAGAGCATCAGCGACTACCCGGAACTGCATTGGCAGGCACCCGTGGCTGCCCAGCGAAACGCTCAGCCAGCGCGCTGATCTGCACCCGTTCGCTGCGAATAAAGCCCAGGAACGCATGGGCCACCGGTGACAGGCGTTTAGCCTTGGCCTGCACCAGGCACCAACTGCGGTACAGTGGCAGTTCTTCCACCGGCAGCTCCTTGAGCCCGCCGGTGGCCAGCTCCAGGTTCAAGGCGTGGCGCGTCAGCAGGGCCACGCCCAACCCTGCCGCCACGCACTCACGCTGCGCCTCCGCCGAGGCCACTTCCACCGTCTGGGTGAAGTGCACGCGTTTTTCCTTGAAGTACTCTTCGCAGGCCAGCCGCGTGCCAGAGCCCGGTTCGCGGATGAGCAGGGTATAAGGCTCCAGGTCTTGCAGGCGCAGCGGCCCTTGCAGGCTCAGGGGATGATCCGGCAATGCCACGGCCACAATCGGGTTGTTGAGAAACGGCAGGAACTCCAGGCCCATGTCCTGGGGCACCATGGACATGATCACCAAGTCGTCGCGGTTGTCCGAGAGCCTGCGGATTACCTGGGCACGGTTGACCACCGTGAGCTGCAATTGCACTTCCGGATGCTGGCGCTTGAAGGCGGCGAACAGGTGCGGCACGAAATACTTGGCGCTGGATTCCACCGCCAGTTTCAGTTGGCCTTGCAGTGAACCCTGCATGTCCGACAGCTGCATATCGAGGTTTTCCAGGCGCCCGAAAATATCGCGGCTGGCCCGTTGCAGGGCTTCGGCGGCCTCGGTCATGTAGAGCTTTTTGCCAACATAGTCGAACAGCGGCTGGCCGATCAGCTCTTCCAACTGGCGAATTTGCAGGCTGACCGCCGGTTGGGTGAGGGACATTTCTTCGGCGGCACGGCTGTAGGAACGCAAATCGCACACTTCATTGAAGATCTGCAATTGACGCAATGTCATACGCATCAATGACTTACGCATTTTATAAGCCCTTAGCTCCCCGGTATTCCGGCCAACTATAAGTCTTTACTTATACACAACCCAATAATTATTGATTTTTGTTAATTCTCCTGTGCGCATAGTGTGTGTCTCGCGACTGTCATGAAACATTTGGTCACGCGCCGGCCCGGCTGCAACGGGTCGAAGCACGCAAATCGGCTCAAGGGAATTTCCAAGTGATAAAAAAGATCCTGATCGCCAACCGTGGTGAAATTGCCGTACGAATCGTGCGTGCCTGCGCCGAGATGGGCATTCGCTCGGTCGCGGTCTATTCGGACGCCGACCGCCACGCGTTGCACGTCAAGCGTGCCGACGAAGCCCACAGCATCGGTGCCGAGCCCCTGGCCGGCTACCTGAACCCGCGCAAGCTGGTGAACCTGGCGGTGGAAACCGGCTGCGATGCGCTGCACCCCGGCTACGGCTTCCTGTCGGAAAATGCTGAGTTGGCAGACATCTGTGCCGAACGCGGCATCAAGTTTATCGGCCCCTCGGCAGAAGTGATTCGCCGCATGGGCGACAAGACCGAAGCGCGCCGCAGCATGATCAAGGCCGGTGTGCCGGTTACGCCGGGCACCGAAGGAAACGTCGCCGATATCCATGAAGCCCTCACCGAAGGCGACCGCATCGGTTACCCGGTGATGCTCAAGGCCACCTCCGGTGGCGGTGGTCGTGGCATTCGTCGTTGCAACAGTCGCGAAGAACTTGAACAAGCCTTCCCCCGCGTGATTTCCGAAGCCACCAAGGCCTTCGGTTCGGCGGAAGTGTTCCTGGAAAAATGCATCGTCAATCCCAAGCACATCGAGGCGCAGATCCTCGGTGACAGCTTTGGCAACGTGGTGCACTTGTTTGAGCGTGATTGCTCGATCCAGCGTCGCAACCAGAAGCTGATCGAAATCGCCCCCAGCCCGCAACTGACCCCGGAACAGCGCGCCTACATCGGCGACCTGTCGGTGCGCGCGGCCAAGGCTGTGGGCTACGAGAACGCCGGCACCGTGGAGTTCCTGCTCGCCGAGGGCGAGGTGTACTTCATGGAGATGAACACGCGGGTGCAGGTGGAGCACACCATCACCGAAGAAATCACCGGCATCGATATCGTTCGCGAGCAAATCCGCATCGCCTCCGGCCTGCCGTTGTCGGTCAAGCAGGAAGACATCCAGCACCGGGGTTTCGCGTTGCAGTTTCGTATCAACGCCGAAGACCCGAAGAACAACTTCCTGCCAAGCTTCGGCAAGATCACCCGTTACTACGCCCCCGGCGGTCCCGGCGTGCGGACCGACACGGCGATCTACACCGGTTACACCATCCCGCCGTTCTACGACTCCATGTGCCTGAAACTGGTGGTGTGGGCGTTGACCTGGGAAGAAGCCATGGACCGCGGCCTGCGTGCCCTGGACGACATGCGCCTGCAAGGCGTGAAGACCACCGCCGCCTACTACCAGGAAATCCTGCGCAACCCGGAATTCCGTAGCGGCCAGTTCAATACAAGCTTTGTGGAAAGCCACCCTGAGCTGACCAACTACTCGATCAAGCGCAAACCCGAAGAGCTGGCCCTGGCCATCGCCGCCGCCATCGCCGCCCACGCAGGCCTGTGAGGAATATAACAATGAGCAAGAAGATCTTCGTAACCGACACCATCCTGCGCGACGCTCACCAATCGTTGCTGGCCACCCGCATGCGCACCGACGACATGCTGCCGATCTGCGACAAGCTCGACAAAGTCGGCTACTGGTCATTGGAAGTCTGGGGCGGCGCGACCTTCGACGCCTGTGTGCGTTTCCTCAAGGAAGACCCGTGGGAGCGTCTGCGCCAACTGCGCGCCGCGCTGCCCAACACGCGCCTGCAAATGCTGCTGCGCGGCCAGAACCTGCTGGGCTACCGCCATTACAGCGACGACGTGGTCAAGGCCTTCGTGGCCAAGGCGGCGGTCAACGGTATCGACGTGTTCCGCATTTTCGATGCAATGAACGACGTGCGTAACCTGCGCGTGGCCATTGAAGCGGTCAAGGCCGCTGGCAAGCATGCCCAGGGCACCATCGCCTACACCACCAGCCCGGTGCATACCGTGGAAGCGTTCGTGGCCCAGGCCAAGCAATTGGAAGCCATGGGCTGCGATTCCATCGCAATCAAGGACATGGCTGGCTTGCTCACGCCCTACGCCACTGGCGAGCTGGTCAAGGCACTCAAAGCCGAGCAGAACCTGCCGATCTTTATCCACTCCCACGACACCGCCGGCCTGGCCGCGATGTGCCAACTCAAGGCCATCGAAAACGGTGCCGACCATATCGACACGGCCATCTCCAGCTTTGCCTGGGGCACCAGCCATCCGGGTACCGAGTCGATGGTCGCGGCCCTTAAAGGCAGCGAGTTCGACACCGGCCTCGACTTGGAACTGCTGCAAGAGATCGGCCTGTACTTCTACGCCGTGCGCAAGAAGTACCACCAGTTCGAAAGTGAATTCACCGCCGTCGACACCCGTGTGCAAGTCAACCAGGTGCCGGGCGGGATGATCTCCAACCTGGCCAACCAGCTCAAAGAGCAAGGCGCTCTGAACCGCATGAGTGAAGTGCTGGCCGAGATCCCGCGGGTTCGTGAAGACCTCGGCTTCCCGCCACTGGTAACACCGACCTCGCAGATCGTTGGCACCCAGGCGTTCTTCAACGTGCTGGCTGGTGAGCGCTACAAGACCATCACCAACGAAGTGAAGCTCTACCTGCAAGGCGGTTACGGCAAGGCGCCGGGCACGGTGAATGAAAAACTGCGCCGCCAGGCCATCGGCAGCGAAGACGTGATCGACGTGCGCCCGGCAGATTTGCTCAAGCCGGAAATGACCAAACTGCGCGGCGAAATCGGCGCACTGGCCAAGTCCGAAGAAGACGTGCTGACCTACGCCATGTTCCCGGACATCGGGCGCAAGTTCCTCGAAGAACGTGACGCCGGCACCTTGGCTCCTGAAGTGCTGTTGCCGATCCCGGAAGCTGGCGGCGTGGCCCGTGCTGGCGGCGAAGGCGTACCGACCGAATTCGTTATCGACGTGCACGGCGAAAGCTACCGCGTGGATATCACCGGTGTCGGCGTGAAGGCCGAAGGCAAGCGCCACTTCTACCTGTCCATCGACGGCATGCCGGAAGAAGTGGTGTTCGAGCCGCTCAACGAGTTTGTCAGCAGCGGCGGCAGCAAGCGCAAGCACGCCACCGAACCGGGCCATGTCAGCACGGCGATGCCGGGCAATATCGTCGATGTGCTGGTCAAGGTCGGCGACGTGGTCAAGGCCGGCCAGGCCGTGCTGATTACCGAAGCCATGAAGATGGAAACCGAAGTGCAGGCAGCGATTGCCGGCAAGGTGAGCGCTGTACATGTGGCCAAGGGCGACCGGGTGAACCCTGGCGAAATCCTGATTGAGATCGAAGGCTGATCACAGCCTTCGAAACTAACGTTTAATCCTCGGGGGGGCAGGTGCTCCCCTTTTTTTTCGCCTGCAATTCAGGCGTTCACGGGCTTAGAAGCTCATTTTCCACTGGCCCATCAGGCCTTGGTCGTGGCCATGGTTGCCGGCTTGGCGGGTATAGGTCAGGCCGACGCTGTGTTGGGTGGACAAGGCAAGGTCCAGGCCTGCTTGCAGGTCGAAGCTATCGCGGTCCAGGGCGGTGCCGGTGATGGTGTAACCGTCGATCAGGCCCGGCGCATAGCGCGAGGTTTGGCGGACCTGGCTGTTGACGTCGCCGTAGAGGTGTTTCCAGCTCGTACTGAGGTGGGGCGTGAGGCTCATGTTGTTGTCGAAGCGATACAGCGTTGCCAAGCGCAGGCCAAAGGTGCTGTTCAGGTTTCGCTGGGTTTGTGGGCCGACGTTCAATGCGGTCACGCCGCCGCTCTCTTTGAAACGGTCGCGCTGGTAGCGTTGGTAGCCGAGGCCGACGAAGGGTTCGACAGTGGAATCACCGCTGCCCAATTGATAGCCCAGTTCGGAGAACAGGGTCTGGCTGCTGGCGTTGTATTTGCTTTTGAGCGAGTCGTGGTAATTGAGCAGGCTGACGCTGCGTTTGTTCTGCCCGGCATGGTTGCTGTAGATCGCCCCCAGGCGCAGGGCGAAGGGGCCGTCCTGGCGCACGGCGTAGCCGCCCAAGTGCCAGCTGTCCAGGTCGGCGGCATAACGCGGGGCATCGAAGCGGCTGGAGGTCTTGGCGCCCATGACACCCACCCGCCAGGCATGGTCGATCGCCCAGTCGGCGCCCAGCAACAGGCCCTGGGTATCGTGTTTCAAGCCAACGCTGCCGTGTTGTGCGTCTAGGCTGCCGCCGTTGCCCAGGCCTTGCACCCAGAAGTGGCCGTCGTCGTCAGTAGGCAGTGTGCGCAGGGTGGCGAGCAATTGGCGGCTCAGGTGCTGGGTGGTGGCCTGGGTTGCGGTGGCCAAGTTGGCGTTTTGGCTGGCGGCCAGTTGCTCAAGGGCCGCGCCGATCCCTCCAGGTTGCTTGCTCAATTGTTCGAGCGATTTTTGCAGGTCCTTGAGGTCTTCCGCGTCCAACTCGCCGGAGGCCACCAGTTGAATCACTGCCGGCTCCAGCACCTTGGCGACTTGCAGGCCGTTGTGTGAAGTGGCCTGCTGAGTGAGGAACCCGTCGAAGGGCGGTGGAAGGGGCGGCGCTTCGAACTGGGGTATAAATACTCCGCTATAGTCGGCGGCGTCATAGGGATAGCTGCCGTAGGGCTTGTATTCAATATCGCCGCGCGCATGGGCTGGCTGAAAACTGGCGGCCACTGCCAAGCTGATGACGATTGCGATTCTTTGAAGTGTAAAGGGCATGAATTCCCAACCTCTGATGAATGAGGCCGGGAATTTAGGCGAGGCGCGGGGGGATAACTGTCAGCCTATCGACCGCTGATGTGCGGGAGTTGTCTCTAGTACGGTGCGATTAAAAACTCATCTGCCATTGGCCGGTCAGCGCATGGTTGCGGCTGTTGCTGCCCACTTCGCCGGTATAGCCCAGGCCCAGGCGATGACGGGCGGATAAGCCTACGTCCAGGCCCGCTTCGAGCAACAGGCTGTCGCGGTCCAGGGCGCTGCCTTGCACATTGAAGGCGGTGCCACCGGCCAGGAAAGCCTGGCGTGTGGTGCTGTCGACATCGCCATAGGTGTGCTTCCAGCCAACGCTGGCACGAGGTGTGAGGCTGACGCCGTTGTCCAGCTGGCTCAGGTGCGCCAGGCGCAGGCCGAAGGTGCTGCTGAAGTTGTCCTGGGTCTGGCCCTCGACGTGCAGCGCAGCGGCGCCGCCTTTTTCGTTATAGCCGTCGCGCTGGTAGCGCTGGTAGCCGAGGTTGGCGAACGGTTCTGCGCTCAAGCGACCGCTGCCCAGGGCGTAGCCCAGTTCCGCAAAAGCCTGCTGGCTGTTGGCGTCATAGTCGCCTTTGGGGCGGTCGTTAAAACCGTTGAAGGCCACCGTGCGTTTACTGTCGCCCTGGTGCCCGCTGTAGGCCGCACCCAGGCGCAACGCCAATGGGCCACTCTGGCGCAGGGCATAGACGCCGGCGTGCCAGCTGTCGACGCTGCCGTCCACACCGGTGGTGTCCAGGTCGGTCTTGGAGTAACCGCCCAGCACACCCAGGCGCCAGTCGCTGTCCAGTGCCCAATCGGCACCGAGCACTGTGCCTTTGGTGCGTTGGGTCAAGCCGTTGCTGCCGTGCTCGCCATCGAGCTTGCCGTAGCTGCCGATGCCTTGCAGCCACAGTCGGCCACGGGCGTTCGGGTCATTGAGGTTGCGCACCTCGGCGGGCACGCCGGTGGCGGCCAGTACCGGCGTATCTTTGTCATTGAGCCCTATCAGCAGTCCCGCACCGCCGCCCACCTGGTGCATGGCGGCGAGCATGCTGTTGCCCACTTGCGCACTGGCATTGAGGGTGGCGCTGGTGAGGTTGGCGGTGCTGCTGCCCGCCAGTTGCTCGATGGCTACCCCCGCTGTGGCGGTGGTGGTATTGAGCAGGGCGTTGTACAGCGGGTTGTTCGTGCCCAGGCCCGCCAGGCTGTTGGCGGCGCTGGCGCCATTGCCGGTGCTGGCGAACTGGTTGAAGGCGATGTCGTTACGGGTGTACGTAAGGCCGACCTGAGTGGCGCTGTAATCCAGGGTTGGGATCAGGAAGGCGTAGTCGCTGGTGACCTTGCCAAACGTGCCATTGATGCTGCCGGCTTGCAGCACGCTGTAATGGCTTTGCCAGGGGTAGGTGCCTTCGCCGGGGTTGACCGCCAGCGTCGCGCCATTGAGGTAAGCGGTGCCGCCGACCTTGATCGGCGCGCTGCTGCCGTCGGCGTTGACGCCATAGGCCAGGGTCGAGCCGCTGCCCATGTGCAAGTCGCGGTTGATGCTGGCGGTGCCCAGCGCGGTGTTGGTCTGCAGGGTGCCGTTCACCACCATGCTGCCCACCGAGCCGCCGCCGGCATACACACCGCCTGCGTCGACCGTCACGTCCCCGACAATGCCGCCTTGGTTGACCAGCTTGGCACCGCTGGAAATCTCGCCGCCGTCGCTGAAATCACCTTGGCCGGTCAACGTCCAGGTGCCTTGCTTGACGTTCAGCCGTTCGAGGTTGCGGCTGTCGCCAAAACTGCCACCGGCGACGTCGTCCAGGGTCAGTCGGTCGTAACCGCTGCCGCCGTCCACCGCGCCGATAAAGCGGCTACCGTTGCGCAAGATCAGATTGTCATCGCCGCCGCCCAAATCCAGGGCCAGGCCATTACTGCCGCTGATGGTGCCGCTGTTGATGACCGTGTCGGCGTAGTTGCCGACGAACTTCACGCCAAAGCCATCCAGGCCTTCAATCGTGCCGTGGTTCTCCAGGGTGGTGGCCGTGAGCCCCGGCCCGTCGCTGCCGTCGTCCACCAAGATGGCATTGTTGGCACCACTGACCAACGCGCCTTTGGCGTTGTAGAGAGAGCCACCGCCCAGGGCGATCCCTTCGCTGCCGTTGGCAAAGCCGTTCTTGTCGACACCCCCGGCGCCGACACCCTGGATGACGCCGTAGTTTTCGATATGGGCGATCTTGTCGATGTCCACGCCGTCACCGTCGCCATCCGGTTGCAGCCCGGAGAACGCGCCGGTGATGGTGCCGTGGTTGATCACAGTGCCGTCGCCATCGGAACCAAAGCCCGAGCCGTTGCGACCGATCACCGTGCCGTAGTTGGTCAGCGTGGCGCCCTCGTCCGTGGTGATGCCATGGCGGCCACCGGAAATCAGACCGTAGTTGGTGACCGTCACGCCGCTGGCGGAGTCGATGTCCACGCCATCGAACTTGTCATCGCGGGAGAAGGTGTTGCCGGTGGAGATCTCACCGTAGTTAGTGATAGAGGCGTTGGCGCCGGTCTTCATGCCGTCGCTGGCCTCCCCGCGAATCAAGCCACCGGCACGGTTGATGATCGTGGTAGTGACGTTACTGCTGCGCAGCGCATCCAGGTCCAGCCCTTGGCCGGTGGCCGAGCGAAGGGTGCCGCTGTTGTCGATCAGCACGCTGCCGCTGGCGAAGTTACTGTTGATGCGCAACGCATCATTGGCGCCTTGAATCACCCCACCGGCAAGGTTGTAAATGCTGTACCTGCGCTCCCCGCTGACACTGCCCGAACTGTCGATACCCCGGCCGCCAGTGGAGGCCAGCTTGCCCGCGTTGGTGACTACCACCCCCTCACCGCGGGTGCCGTCCTTGAGCGTCACCGCTACCCCGGAAGTTGTAATGCTGCCAGGCGCCGACGTGGTCAACGTATCACTGCCACCCAGGGTTTGCCCCTGGGTAGTAGGTGTGTCGATCTGCAGGTTTTTTGCTGCGGCGGCTTCAATGAAACCGCCGCTGGCCAACAGGGTGATGGCGAGCGCGAGGCGTTGAGGAGACGGGGGCATGCTGGACGACCTTGTTATGGCAAGCGAGTCGATTGGTATAGCGCAAGGTCGTTGCAGAAATGTGGCGCAGTGATGACGGTTAAGCCGTTTGCATTAAATTGCATGTTTTCAGGTATTTTCCCTCGATATCTGCATTTTAATGCGTATATAAAGGCTCGTCATTCGTAGGATATGCACTATATTGCATGTGTCGCTCCCGTTTCCGCCTCGCAGGTGCACTAAATTGCAGAAAGACACCGCTTACTCTTTGACGCTGCAGATTTTCACCGCCGGGCACTGGCGTGATGCTATGCGACTTGAATTTCCTGAACCGCAACAGGGTTTTGTCGGGCCCTGCAGGTTTCATTACCGCCAGGATTATCTGGTCGATCACCTCGAAGAGATCCAGCAACCTTTCTGCACCGCTGTCAGTGCCCGGTTCCCGCTGGATTGGGACGTGACAGTGCTCAAGTCAGCCCCCGCTTTTTTGCACGATATCGCGCCAGCCGGCGCGGCCAAGCGTTTTTTGATGCAGCGTCTTGGTCGTGAGAAACCCCAGGCCATCGATGACGATTTGTTCTTACTGGGGCGCAGTACGCCGGCACCGATTGGCAACATGCGGATCAAGGAGTCCATCCAAGCCCTGGGCGGTGAAACACCGATGGGATTTGCACGACATGAGGTCGTCAGTCGCGACAGCCGCTTCCTGGAATATGCCTATGAACAAGGTGCTGCCATCGGTGGTGCGACCGGAGCAGGGGGCGAGGCGCCGAAATTATTGATGACCCAAGGTACAGATGGCTTGTTGTACCCAGATGCGATTCTGAATGACGCTGACGTCGCTCAGCACTGGTTCATCAAGTTCGCGCGCAACCAGGCCACGCAGACTGATCAAGATATCCTGCGAAGTGAGTACCACTATTACCGGGCGCTTGAGTCTCTTGGCATCGAAACGGTCGCCACCCAAGGGCTGGCGCTGGAAGAGGCGACAAAACCCAGCCTGTGGATGCATCGTTTTGATCGCAGGCTGGGTGAGGGCGGTGTTGAACGGCTGGCCGTCGAGTCGATCTATTCCTTGGCCGGTGTAACCACCCCTGGCAGCTACATGGATCATCTGGAGGTGGTGAGGCTGTTGGTCGATCAATGGCGAGCAGTGGGCCAAGAGGCCCAAATCGCAGATCTGGTCGCAGAGTACCTGCGCCGGGATTTGCTGAATAAAGTGCTGGGTAATTCGGATAACCACGGCCGCAATACATCGATCATCCGCGAGCCCAAGGCGCTGCGCCTGGCCCCCATTTATGATTTGGCACCCATGGTAATGGACGCTGAAGCCGTCACTCGAACCACCAAATGGCCCAAACCCTTGGAAATCGCCGGGGATATCAATTGGCGAGCGGTATGCGAGGCTTTGGCCGACCTCGTCGACCCCGAGCAAAGCTTTGAACGCCTGCGACAAACAGCCGAGCACCTGCGTGCATTACCGGATCTTCTGGTGACCAGTGGCGTGCCCGCTGTGACCTTGAATCACCCCAGCGTTCCACTGGGGAAGCTGGACCTGCGCCTCAAACAGTGGGGGTTGAGATGACGATCAGCATGGACGCCCGTGCGCTGTTGATCGACAGCGTCGAACAAGGCTTGGCCGATGGCTCGCTCGAGCTGGGCGCCGCCGTGCGCCGCCTGCGCACCGAAGTGACCGGCCTGCACCAAAGCCAGTTCGCCAGAATGTGCAAAATCTCGGTGCGCACTCTGGTGCATATCGAACATGGCGAGGGCAACCCAACCCTGAAATCGCTGAATGCCGTGTTTCGGCCCTTCGGTTTGCAGATGGGCGTGATCAAGGTGCGGCGCAACGGGCCCTGACCTTCAACCGCGCCGCACGTAGCCCTTGCCGAAATGCCGCTCCATGCGCGCCTGGATCAATTCCAGCCCCAGAGACATCACCCAATAAATGATCGCCGCCGTCGTGAGCATCTCGATATAGCGGTAGCTTGAGCGGCCATAGGACTGCGCCAGAAACATCACTTCCCATACGCCCATCACCGAGACCAGGGAGGAGTCCTTGAGCATCGAGATGAACTGGTTGGTGGCCGGCGGGATGATGGTGCGCATGGCCTGGGGCAGGGTCACGTGCCAGAAGATCGCCCTGTCGCGCATGCCCAGGGCCAGCGCAGCCTCGCGTTGGCCATGGGGCACGCCGAGGATGCCGGCGCGGAAAATTTCACTCAGGTAGGCGCCGTAGTTCAGCGACAGCGCGATGATCCCGGCGACGATGGCGCCTGGCACCAGCCCCAGTTGCGGCAGGCCCAGGTAGATCAACAGGATCTGGATCAGCAGCGGTGTGCCGCGAAAGAACGAGGCGTAGAAACTGGCGATGCCGAACGCCACCGCACTTTTGGACAGGCGCCCCAGCGCGGTGATAAAGCCCAGCACCGATGAGGCGACAATGGCACACAGGCACAAGAACAGTGTCAGCGCCGCACCTTGCAGGAAGCCGTTGGGCGCAAGGTGCAGGCCGACCAGGTTGGGCAGCTTGTCGAGGATGATCGAGAACTTCAGGTCAAAGCTCAGGAAGAAACTCGCAAACAGGGCGAACAGTGCCGCCCAGGTCAGGTAAAGCCGTAGGCGAAAACTCATCGGCTGATATCGGCGCCGATCCATTTTTGCGACAGCGCGCTCAAGGTACCGTCCTGCTTGAGCTGGGCGAAGACCTCACGCACTTTGCTGTCCCACTGCGGGTCGCCTTTCTCGATGGCCACCGAGTTGGGCTCCGAGTACAGCGGCGCACCGGCGAGCTTGAAGCGCTTGTCCTGGGTCAGGCGCGGCTGCGCGGTGACCAGGTTGGTGAGGATCGCATCCAGGCGCACGCCAGCACCCAGGCCCAGGTCCTGGAATGCCACGTTGTCGGTGTCGTACGGGGCGATCTGCACCTCATCGAACGGGTACTGCAACTGCGTGTCTTCGGCGCCTTCGATCACCAGGTCCTTGTTCAGGTAGCTTTCGTAGCTCGAGGCGCTGGTGAGGCCGACTTTCTTGCCGCTCAGGTCCTTCGCTTCGTGGATGCGATCGTCCTTGGCATTGACCACGATCACGGCCGGCGAAGCGTAGTACTCCACCGGGAAGTCGAACACCTCGGCGCGTGCTTTGCTTGGGGTCATGGAGCAGATGCAAATGTCGTAGCGCCCGCTCCAGCGGCCGGCGGCGATCACGTCCCAGGACGGGGTTTCCAGGCGCAACTTCACGCCCAGTTTTTGCGCCACGGCCTTGGCCACATCCACGTCGAAACCGTCGAGCTGGTTCTGGTCATTGAGAAATGAAAACGGCGGGTAGCTTTCCATCAGCACGCCGACCAGTTCTTTTTTCTGCTCGACACGATCCAGCGTGGCACCGCCAAAGGCTTGGGTTGAAGCAGCCAACATCGTCAGGCCCAGGGCCAACAGCGGTCTGAATTTCAAAATCGAGCACCCGAATAAAAAAGAGGTTGTTATTAACCGAACGGTACGCATTAAATAGTTATAAGAACGACTCTCATAGTGAGTTATTTTCATAAGCATATGAGTAAAAAGCATATGGGCGCAGTAAGCACAGTAATTCTCGATGGCGGCATGGGCCGTGAACTGCAACGCCGTGGCGCGCCGTTCCGTCAGCCGGAATGGTCGGCACTGGCCTTGAGCGAAGCGCCGCAAGCGGTGGAGGCGGTGCACGCGGCCTACATCGACAGCGGCGCCAATGTGATCACCAGCAACAGTTACGCGGTGGTGCCGTTCCACATTGGCGAAGCGCGGTTTGCCCAAGAAGGCCAGGCGTTGGCCGCGTTGGCCGGTGAGTTGGCGCGACGGGCGGTGCAAGCCTCCGGTAAAGCCGTGCAGGTCGCCGGCTCACTGCCGCCGCTGTTTGGCTCTTATCGCCCTGATCTGTTCCAGGCCGAGCGCGTCAGTGAGTTGCTGACCCCGCTGGTGAATGGTCTGGCCCCGCATGTCGATCTGTGGCTGGCGGAAACCCAGAGCTCGATCGCTGAAGCACGGGCGATTCATGCCGGTCTGCCTAAAGATGGCAAGCCGTTCTGGCTGTCGTTTACCTTGAAAGACGAAGACACCGACGAGGTCCCGCGCCTGCGCTCCGGCGAACCGGTGGCGGACGCAGCCGAGGCGGCGGCGCAACTGGGTGTGCAGGTATTGCTGTTCAACTGCAGCCAGCCGGAAGTGATCGGCGCGGCCATTGATGCGGCGCGGGCAACCTTCGAACGATTGGGTGCAGCGATTCAGATCGGCGCCTACGCCAACGCCTTCCCACCGCAACCCAAGGAAGCCACGGCCAACGATGGCCTGGACCCGTTGCGCGACGACCTCGACCCGCCGGGTTACTTGCACTGGGCGGCAGATTGGCAGGCACGCGGCGCCAGCCATTTGGGCGGTTGCTGCGGCATCGGGCCGGAGCATATTGCGGTGCTGGCCCAGCGCCTGGCCGACTGATTCACCGCTGTTCAAACCTGTGGCAGGGGGGGCTTTAATACCGGTAGGAGCGAGCTTGCTCGCGAAAAACTCACAGGCGCCGCGTTTATTCAGGCAGCACGCGTTATCGTTGACGTTTTTCGCGAGCAAGCTCGCTCCTACAGAGTTGAGTGTTAATTGCGACACTCTGTGAGTGTCTTCAGTTGGCCCGAACCACTCTGGTTCGCCTCCGACAACCACGCCTCAAACCCGGCACCGACCTTCGGCCATTCCGAATCCAGGATCGAATACCACGCCGTATCGCGGTTCTGGCCTTTGACCACCATGTGCTGGCGGAACACCCCTTCAAAACTGAACCCCAACCGCTCGGCCGCGTACTTGGAACGTGCGTTGCCGTTGTTGCACTTCCACTCCAGCCGACGGTAGCCCTGCTCGAACGCATACTTGGCCAGCAGGTACACCGCTTCGGTGCTTTTCGGCGAGCGCTGCATCGGTGCGCCGAAGGTGACGTGGCCGATTTCGATACGCCCTTGCGCCGGGACGATGGACATCAGGCTGAGGATGCCCTGGACCTGGCCCGTGGCGCGGTCGATCACGCTGAAAAAGTACGGGTCGTTGTGGGCGGCGTGGTTGTTCAGCCAGGCATCGAAGGCACTGCGCTCGGTGAACGGGCCGTAGGGCAAATAATCCCACAGCTTCGGGTCGGCTCCTGGACCTTCAAGGGCTTGCCACAGTTGGTCGGCATGGCGCGCCGGGTCAAGCTTTTCCAGGTGGATAAAACGCCCTTCAAGCAGTTGCGCGGTGGGCGCCGGGGCGCCTTTCCAGTCGGCGAGGGAAGTAGTCATGCTGCGCTCCTTAGAGACCTTTGCGAAATTGAATGAAGCCTGGGCGTTCGGCGATGCGCTCGTAGAGCTGGATCGCGGTGGCGTTGGTCTCGTGGGTCAACCAGTGCACCTTGCAGCAGCCATCGGCCTTGGCGGTGGCGTAGACGAATTCGATCAGCTTGCGACCCACGCCGGTGCCACGTTGGGCCGGGTCTACCAGCAAGTCCTGCAGGTAGCAGGAGTTCTCGATGCTCCAGTTGGAGCGATGGTAGATGAAGTTGACCATGCCCACCGCCTTGCCGTCCTGCCAGGCCAGTGCCGAATGGGTCGGCTCGCTGGGGTCTATCAGGCGCTGCCAGGTGCTCTGGCTGACGGTGTCCGGCAGTTCGGTGTTATAGAACTTCAAGTACGCCTGCCACAGCGGCAGCCAGGCGGCGTGGTCAGCCGCTGTAACCTGGCGAATGTCGATCAAGCTCATTCTGAAACTCCTTGGGGAATAAAGCGGGCCAGGGTCTGGTCGCGTACATCGGCACTGGCGGCCAGGCCGTCACGCACACCGGCCATGTCGGCCGCGCTGCGGTTCTGGCTGAGTTTGCGTTTGCCCACCAGGCGCTCGATCGGCAGGGCGAAGCCGACGATGGCCTTGAGCATGCCGTCAATGTAGTCCGCCGGTGCGTCGCTGACACGCCAGGGTTGGGCGCGGCCGCTTTCATGGCGGTCGGTGAGGGCGGTGACCACCTTGAGCAAGCGCTCGGCGTCGCTGAACACCTCAGGCGTGCCATAGGCGTGCACGGCGATGTAGTTCCAGGTCGGCACCACTTTGCCGTGCTCGGCCTTGGCGGGGTAAAACGCCGGGCTGATATAGGCGTCGGCACCGGCGAAGATCACCAGCGCTTCACCGCCATTTTGCAGCTCGCGCCATTGTGGGTTGGCCTTGGCCAAGTGGCCGTACAGCGTGCCGTTGGGGCCTTCGTCGGGGTTGAGCAGCAGGGGCAAATGGCTGGCTTGCAGGCCGTTTTCACCCAGGGTGACCAACTGCGCCAAACGAGTGTGCTGGATCAGTTGCTGGATTTCGGGCAAGTCATCGAGAGCAAAGGCGCGGGGTGTGTACATGGAGATTTTCCTTGGCGAATGCCTGCATCCTAGGCAGGCTATTGGTTCGTTGTAAGAGCCATCTAGCGCTATTTTCATAGGTCCAATATGCCCCCGCTTTCGCCGCCGTTGTCCTTCAACCCTGCCGGTATCGAGTTGGACCGCCGCCAGGGCCTCACACGCCAACTCTATGAGGCCCTGCGCCAGCGGGTGCTGGATGGGCGACTGGTCAGTGGCACGCGGTTGCCCGCAACCCGAGATCTGGCGGCGGCCTTGTCGATTTCCCGCAACAGCGTGGTGCGCGCCTACGATCAGCTGTATGCGGAAGGGTTTATCGAGAGCCGGGTAGGTGATGGCACCTACGTTGCCCAATTACCGATGGCCAAAAAACTATCCACAAAAGTATCCACAGGGTTGTCAACAGGCTTATCCCCAGGTTTATCCACAAAATGGGCGAATTTACCCGAAGATTTGGACGATGAAGTTATCCACAGTGCCGGGTTGGCGCGGGTAAAAGACCATCACTTGCCCCAGCCGCCTGTGGGGCCACCTCGGGCCTTTCGCGTTGGTGTACCGGCCTTTGATCTGTTCCCGTTTGAGGTTTGGGCCAAGCTTAATGGGGCGTTCTGGCGCAAACCCGACCTGGAACAGCTGTGCTATGGCGATCCGGCAGGTGACGGCCGTCTGCGCGGTTTGATCGCCGCGTACCTGCGCAGCTCGCGCGGCATGCAATGCACGGCTGAACAAATTGTGATCACCAGTGGCGCACAGCAGGCCATCAGCCTTTGTGCACAGTTGCTGGTAGAGCCTGGGGACGGCGTGGCGGTGGAAAACCCCGGTTACCGCGCGGCCGGCCATGCATTCGCGTTGGCCGGCGGGCGACTGCATGGCGTGCCGGTCGACGGCGAGGGCATGGATTGCCAAGTGCTCGGTAATCTCAATGACTGCCGTGTGGCGTATGTCACGCCTTCCCATCAGTACCCACTGGGCGTGGTAATGAGCCTGGCACGGCGCCTGGAATTGCTGGCCTGGGCCGAACGTTCAGGCGGCTGGATCGTGGAGGACGATTACGACGGCGAGTACCGCTACAGCGGCGCGCCGCTGTCACCGTTGGCTGCGCTGGATCGCAATGGCCGCGTGCTGTACGTCGGCACCTTCGGCAAGGTAGCGTTCCCGGCGTTGCGCCTGGGTTACCTGGTGTTGCCCCCGGGCCTGGTGCAAGCCTTCACCCGGCGCCGCGCCGTGGACGTGCGCCACTCCGAAGTCAGCACCCAGGCGGTGATGGCCGAGTTTATGGCGGCGGGGCATTTCCAGCGCCACATTCGCCGCATGCGCCGCGCCGCATTGAGCCGACGCAATGCCTTGCTGGCCGGTTGGCCCGAAGGGTTACCCGGCGTCGGGCCCTTGCCCAGCGTTGCGGCGGGGCTGCACATGACGGTGCGGGTGGAAAGCCTGGCACGTGAACAGGTACTGCTCGCCCAGGCCCATGCTGCAGGTGTCGAAATCAACGGCCTGAGCAGCTATTGGTTGGCAGGCGCCAGCCCACCTGCGGACCAGCGTGCCGGCCTGGTGATGGGGTTTGCCGCCGTGCCCGAAGCCGACATCGCACAAGCGCTGGCACGTTTGCATCAGGCGTGGTTGCCGTAAAGACGTTCAGGTGTTGAAGAACAGCGACTTGGCCAGTGGCTTGCCGATCTTGCGGCGGTGAATTTCGATGATGTCCCAGTCATTAGGGCCAGTGCGTTGATGGGCCCCCCCGAGCCCTTGTTGTTCGCGAGTCTTGAGGTGGTCTGCGGTGAAATCCTCAAGGGCGGCATCCTTCGTCCCATAGTGAAAGTGCGCGTACCACAACACCCTGCCGCTCTCTTTATCGCGAATCTCGTACTCGTCCAGATAGCCCTTGTTGGGCCCTTTGAGTGCGCGGCGGCTCACGACCTTGACGATGCGGATCAAGCCTTGGCTATGCAGCCACTCCACGCGCTCGGCAGTGGGTGCTTGATGTTTGACCATCTCCAGGTAGGTTTTTTTGCCGAGCCGATAAAACCGTTGTGCCGCCTCGTTGAGCTTGCGGTTGGTCGAGGCGGCGGAAGTGTGATCGCTCTCGGTAAGGTTGCGGCGAGTCAGGGCCTCTTCAATGTTGTTGGATGCGCTTTCAAGCCTCCTGGCATAGGCATTGAACATGTCTTGAATGTCCTGCGGTGCGTGCCAGGGCTTCCTGGAGAACCCCTGGTTTTTGCGGATTTCAGTCTGTTCTCCATCCAGTAGCGTTTGCCCGGCGTTGATGCTGGTGTCCAGGTCAACGGAGGCCGGCGCAGGTGGCTGTGACGAGGTTTTCTGCCGTTTGACCCACACGCCGGGCGCCTTTTCATGGAACGTGGCGATCACTTTGCCGGTGACGCCAGCCTTGATGTCCACCAGGCTGCTGTCGGCTTCACGCGGTTCGCCCATCACCAGGCCGTGATGGCGTGTCTTGATGACTTTGCGCCGTGGCGGGGGCTCTGCCTTTGAGGTACCGGGCTTGGGTTCCAGCGCTTTTTTCTGGCGCAGGAGGTAAGCCAGGTCGCGCACGGCCCGCTGGCTGAATTCGCCAATCTGCTGGCGTAGGCTTTCCAAGCGAGGCTTGAGCAGGTACCGCGGGTAATCGGCATGCAGGTCCAGCAGGCGCTGATCGGCGCTGGAAAATTGCTCAACCAGGCTGTCCAGGACGTCAATGCGTTCATCCAGCGACGTACCGTTACCGCGCTCCACGATCTCAACGAAACTTTCGACGTTGAGTTCGGCGGTATCGACGACCTGGCCCATTCGCTCGCGCAGTGTGGCTGGGATCTGGCTTTGCGCTTCGTCGATACACAGGTAGCGGCCCAAGCTGATATCCAGCGCCTTGAGTTCGATAAGCGTGAACGAGGGCAATGATTCCATGGTTTTACGAATGACGGCTGCGCCTTCATCTCCCAGGGCTTTGAGATCGCCGAAACGCTCGTTGATGAACGCCAGGCGCTCGATGATCCCCCGGTTCAGAGTGGACAGGTTCTGTGCGCTTTGTGCCTGGTCCTGATAGTTAATATCTGCCTCGGCTTCAAGGACGGGCGACGACGACAGCAGCGCCTCCTTGTAGCTCACCAGTTGCTGTTCCAAGGCAATCTGAGTCAATTGCACTTGTTGCTTCAGGTAGCCGCTCATGTTGCTCTGGTAGGTGGGCACCGCGTCGATGATGCTCAAGGACTTCAACTGGTTGATCGCTTCGTCGTATTCGACCAGCCGGCCATCGACTTTATCGAGGAACGCACTTCGCTGTTGGTCGGTGGAAGGGCCGGCAGCGGCGTCCAGCGCGGGCTTGGATTCAAGCAGGTCCAGTTGTTTGCTGGCGGCGACCGCATCGAAAGCGTTGAGCGAAGTCTTGAGCGCCGAAATGCGCGCAGGCTGATCGACCTTGACTGCCCGTCGACGGTTTCGAAGGCCCCCACCGCGCAGTCGCAGCCGCACATCCACAAACCACTGGCCCGCCAGGTTGCCGATCAGCGGTGGGCCGGTGCGCGATGGGGTGTTCGGGTCGATGACGATGACGCTGTCATTGTCGTCGACCATCACCTCGAACCAACGCTTGCCCACCGGGGCATACCACTTGTCTGCAAGCGCATAGAGATTCAGGTGGCGACCGGGGGTTTTGTTCTGTTCGCCCAGTGCCTCAGGTTTGGTCACGCTGAAGCTGTCGAGTGTGCTGGCCAGGCCCAGGTGGCTATGACTCAGGGCCCCGCTGATGTGCACCGGGCCTTGATGCTTGGCGGGTACTTGGCTGTCGGGAATATTGGCTTGTTGATCTGCGCTGAATGTTGCCTCGGGCACCGCAGGCTTATCTATCGTTTGGAGGGCGGTTGATTCGGATTCGGTCTCGACCTTGGGCGCCTCGAAATGCTCCAGTGCGCTAGGGTGGCGCAGAGCGATGTGCAGGGTCAGCGCCATGCCCAGGTTGAGGAATACGTCCACCAGCGCTGTCCAGGACGCGGGCGAGTCGTCCTTGTTCACCGCTTCCTCGGCGGCTTGCAGGTCGTCCATGATTTGCCAGATCCAGGCGGCGACGCCAAGGGTGCGGCCCATGAACGGCAATGCGGCATTGAATATCTGCCAGCCGGCATGTCGAAAGGTCGCCCAGCGCTTTTGCACGTTGGACACCGATTGGCGGGTTGCCAATTCGACCAGGGCATTGGCATTGGCCTTGAACAGCGTGGCCAGTGTGTCATTGCCCACTTCTTCATCGGTCAGCGTGATCGGGCCGCTCATGTACAGCACGGTCAGGGGCTCGACCAGCGCACGCACCACCGTCCAAGGCGACGGCAAGGTGTCGGGAAACACGTATTGGGCGTAATTGAACCGTTGTGCCTCGGGCAGCCAGGCCAAAACCGATTCGCGCAACGATCGTTCATGTTTGATGGCGTACAGCAGGTTTTGCCGCGACGCAAATTGCAGCAGCGCCGGTTCAAGCAGGGGCCGATAGAGCACGCAGGGGCCAGCGTCGGACTGTCGTGGGCCGATCACGAACATATTGGCGACCCCGTCTTGTTCATGCCCAGGGCGCAGGGTGGGCACGAACGCCAGGCAGCGGATGACGATAGGCTGCCCGTCCACCTGGCGCTCATGTTCCTCGGTACGCATCACCGCGGCGACATACCGGTAACCGCGTTCATCGATACCGCCCTGTTGGCGAATCTTCATCTGCAGGGCCAGCAGCGGCAATTGCACCTGCAAGTGGCTGGTGTAGAGCTGCTGTCGTCGGCTGGATTGCTGCGGGTCCTCGAGGAGTTTCTGTTTGACCAGGGCAGGGTAGTACTGGCCAATATCGATGTCTTCGATTACGTCTTTCAGGTAGCTGTAGGTCAGCCAGTCGGGTACGCCGTTGTCCTTGCCGTTGTAGTGCACCGTGGTATTGCCGGTGGGCAGGCCGGTGAGGTTCTCCAGGGCCAGGTCGATCAGGCTGCGACGGGTAATGTCCACGGCATCGGGGATGATAAAGGTGCCCCACAGGACCGGGCTCTCGATGACGATCTCGATCTTGTCCAGGTTCAGGTGCGCGTTCTTTTTCGGGGCACGGATGCGGCTTTGCAACTGGGTTCGTGCATAGTCACGAATGGTTGGAATGCCGTCCTGGAACGTCTCGCCTTGGTAGTGGGTGTGCAGGTGGGCCAGGTCGATCAGGTAGCGGCTGTAGGCGGCGGTATCGGAGTCTGATGCCGACGCCAGCCAGTTGGGAAGTTGTTGGTGAATGTCGCGGATACTCGACAGTTGATGATCGCTCATCTCTTCAATGCTGGGCACGATGCTTACCACGCCGGGGGCACGGGGCTGTTCCCGCACATCCGTCTCGCCGAAACTGGCAATCACCTGTATTTGCAGCGAAATCAGGATGCAGGCCAGGGCATCGAAGAAGTTGCCGTCGGGTTCATACAGGCGCCATTGCAAGGTGGTGTTTCGTTCTGGAGCACTCAGCCTGGCGGGCAACGAGGCACCGAACGCGGCCAATGATTCGAACGTTTCATACCCACTGACCAATGAGTAAGTGAGGACCATCTGGCGCTTCTGGTACTGGCCCACTAACACGGTGATGTCCAGAAAGTTCACGTGGGTGGATTGGCCATCTGCCAGGATATCCACATCAACCAGGTAGGCATGACAGTTGTAAGGGTCTTTGCGTGAACGCTTGGCCCGGTCGGGTTCCTGAAACACCGTGCGCGCCATGGCGCATTCGTGTTCATCCAAGCCTTGCTCTTCGGTGAGGTTCCATACTTTGCGCAGGGCGTTGGAGAAGGACTGCCAACGAGGGCCGGTGCCGCCGTTGGACGCGTTCCAGAAGTCCAATTGCTGTTCTTGGAACGCAGTGAACAACAGGCCGGACAGCTCGTTGATCAGGCGTGCGATGGCGTCGATTTTCACGGCCAGGTGGACAGGTGCCGCAGCATTGGGCTGCAGCGTCAGGAAGTGTTGGCCGTCAATGTAGGTGACTCTGTCGTTGGACAGCGCCTGACGCGCGAGCACCGACGTGAGCGATTCGACAAGCGCTGGGGCGCGTTCGACAGCCTCGCCGATCACCTCCCATTGAGGGCTGACCACCACCGCCAGGTCGGGGTCGATATTCAGCGTGGGATACAGCTCTTTGAGTGCCGAGCGCAGTGTGGTGGCGGCCACTTCACGGGTGGTGGGGCCAGTGGTCAGTTGGGTGAGCAGTTCATAGGTCGTCGGTGGGCGGTGGTTATTGGCGATGTCATTGGGCATGCGCAGCTCCTCTGCATTCGATGGCCCGGACGGGCTTCAGGAATGGGCAAGGTAGCGAGCGCCATGGCGGTGAGGGCGGTAGATACGTCGAGGCGCAACTGCTCAGTGCTGCAAGGGTGGCGAGGGCGCAAGCAGCCCTCGTATTAAAGAAAAACGACCAACCAGAGAACCGGTGCGTTACTTCCCGGACTTGATCTTGGTCCAGGCCCGCGTCCTGGCGCGTTCGGCTTTGCTGTCCAGGGGCTTGAGGGTGTAGAGCGTGGCCATGGCCGCGTCGGTCGGGTACAGGTTGGGGTTGTTGCGAATGGCCGGGTCGACCAAACCGCTGGCGTCCTTGTTGGGGTTGGGGTAACCGACAAAGTCGCTGATCGGCGCGATCACGTTGGGTTGCAGCAGGTAGTTGATAAAGGTGTAGGCATCGCCCGGGTTTTTAGCGCCTTTGGGAATGGCGAGCATGTCGAACCAGATCGGCGCGCCTTCCTTGGGCAGGCGCATGTCCACGGTCACGCCATTCTTGGCTTCCTTGGCGCGGTTGGCGGCCTGGGAAAAACTGCCGGAGTAGCCCACCGCCACGCAGATATCGCCGTTGGCGATGTCGGCCATGTATTTGGAGGAATGAAAGTAGGTGACGTACGGGCGGATCTTCATCAACAGCGCTTCGGCCTTGTCGTAGTCCTTGGGGTTGCTGCTGTTGGGGTCCAGGCCCAGGTGCTGCAAGGCCAGGGGCAGGATTTCCGAGGGCGAGTCCAGCAGGGCGACGCCGCATTGCTTGAGCTTGCTGATGTTCTCTTCCTTGAAGATCAGGTCCCAACTGTCCACGGGCGCGTTGTCGCCCAGGGCGGCCTTGACTTTGGCGGGGTTGAAGCCGATCAGGATGGTGCCGTACATGTAGGGCACGGCGTACTGGTTGCCGGGGTCGTTGGCTTCGATCAGCTTCATCAGCTTGGGATCAAGGTGGTTCCAGTTGGGCAGTTGGCTGCGGTCCATCGGCTGGAACACGCCGGCCTCGATCTGCTTGGCCAGGAACACGTTCGAAGGCACCACCACGTCATAGCCGGAGTTGCCGGTGAGCAACTTGGCTTCCAGCGCTTCGTTGGTGTCGAAAATGTCGTACACCAGCTTGATCGACGGGTGCTGGGCCTTGAAGTCTTCCAGCGCCTTGGGCGTGATGTAGTCGAACCAGTTGTAGACCTTCAGGGTTTTTTCTTCGGCCTGGGCTGCGCCGCTGACAACCACGGCGCACAGGGCGAGCGACTTGAGCGTGTTCATTGGGCTGCTTCCTCGAAACCTTCCAGCACGTTGACGGCATTGATGCCGATTTCTTCCACCGCGTAGCCGCCTTCCATCACGAACAGCGTGGGTTTGCCCAGGCGGGCAATGCGTGCGCCCATGGCCAGGTAGTCCGGGCTGTCGAGCTTGAACTGCGAGATAGGGTCGTCCTTGAACGTGTCCACGCCCAGGGACACCACGATGATGTCGGCGGCGTAGTGCTCGATCTCGGCGCAGGCCTGTTCCAGCGCGGCGCTCCAGGCCTGCCAGCCGGAGCCGGCCGGCAACGGATAGTTGAAATTGAAACCAACGCCTGCGCCCTCGCCGTGCTCATCGGCATAACCGAGAAAGAACGGAAACTCCGCCTCCGGATGGCCGTGGATCGAGGTGAACAGCACGTCGCTGCGCGGGTAAAAAATCGACTGCGTGCCGTTGCCGTGGTGGTAGTCCACGTCGAGGATCGCGACCTTTTTGCAGCCCTGATCAAGGAACGCCTGGGCCGCGATGGCCGCGTTGTTGAGGTAGCAATAACCGCCCATCAAATCGCTGGCGGCATGATGCCCCGGTGGGCGGCACAGGGCGAAGGCACTGTGGGCGCCTTGCGCGATGGCGGCCTGCGCCGTAAGGGCCACTTGCGCCGCACTGTAAGCCGCTTGCCAAGTGCCTGCGGTGATTGGCGCGCCACCGTCGAAACTGTAATAGCCCAACTGGCCGTGCAGGCTGGTGGGCAGCACGCGGCGCAACGTGCGCGCCGGCCAGGTGTAGGGCAGCAGGTCGCCGTCCTGGCCGTATTCGGTCCAGCGCTGCCAGGCGTCTTTGAAGAAGTCGAGGTAGTCGCGGCTGTGGATACGTTGCAGCGGCGCCAGGCCGAAATCCTGCGGCGCCTGCACCGGCCCCAGCTCCCGCTCTTTGACGCGTTGCAGTACATGGTCGGCGCGCGAGGGCATTTCGAAGCAGGGCATCAGTTGCCCGTCCATTAGCTCACAACGGCCATGGTGCAAATGATGATCGTCCGAGTAGATCGTCAGCATGTTGTTGTTCTCCAAAGGCTCAGGGGTATGCCATGCAGTGTTGCCAGACGCCGGGGTTTGGAGAACGGCAGGAGCGGCCAAAAGGGGATCGATATGGCCAATGTGTTTGTCCGCTATTCGCCCCTTGCTAGGGCCTGAACTGACTCGGCGCCACACCGCTCCAGCGCACGAACGCATGCCTGAAGCTGGCGGTCTCGCTGAAGCCCAGTTGTTCGGCGATGCGGTAGATCGGCAGTTCATCCTCCCCCAGTAACTGCTTGGCGCGTTCGAAGCGTAGCTCGTCGAGCAACTCCTGATAGCTGCACCCCAGATCATGCAAATGCCGGCGCAGGGTGCGTGCCGAACAGTTCATTTGCCCTGCCAGTCCATCCAGGCCCGGAGCGGCATTCAATTGCGCGGCCAGTAACAAGCGCACGCGCCCCAGCCAGGCCTGGCGACCGGTGAACTCGGCGTTCTGCCGACGGCAGCGTTCCACCATGGCGCAGTGGGTGACGGCATCGGCCAGCGGCAGGGGCTGGTCGAGCCACTCACGGTCGAAGGCAAAGGCGTTAGTGGCGGCGCCAAATTGCAGCGGGCAGTCGAAGCGTTCGGCGTAGCGTGCTCGATAGTCGGGCGCTGGGTATTCAAAGCGTGCGCCGAGCAATGGCAGCGGCTGGCCGAGCAGGTCGTCGCAGATGACTTTCAGCGAGAGCAGGCAGAACTCGACATTGAAGGCGCCCAGGGCTGGGTCTTCGCGATAGTCGCTGGCGCGGAACCAGACGCGCTGGTCGTCCTCTTCCAGGCTCAGTTCAAAAAGTGTTCCCAACAGCGCCGGGTAGCGCAGGGCCAGGCGCAAAGCGTCACCGAAGGTGGCACTGGTGAGCAGTGCATAACCGAGCATGCCGTAGGACGACACATGCATGCGCCGGCCCAGTTCCAGGCCGATGTCCCGACGCAATGCCACGGCGTTGGCGCATACGCGCATTTCCTGATGAGTGGTAATACGCGTGTCGGCGCGGCTCAGGTCGGCACTGGCGATGCCACTGCCAGCCAGCAGGGTCTGGCTGGGTATGCCGTCGGGCTTGAACGTCTCCAGAATCAGCGAGACCGCATTGAGGGTGGTCAGGTGTGAATGCAGCATGATCGAGTCCAGCCTGGGTTTGTCAGGCTGGAGCAAGTTATGTGCCGTTGCGCGAGCGCGCCGTCAATAGACCTCTGGCGGGAAAAACAAGCGCTGGGCTTGGGTCAGGTTGATGGAACTGCGGTAGTAGTCGAGCTGTTGCTCTGCGGTTAAGCCGGTGAGCGTGTCAGCTACCTCTTTGAGCTGTTGTTCTGCTGGGGTTTTGAGTCGTGCGTGAAGAAATCTATTGAGTGAAGCGTGGGCGCTCGAGTATTGGAAATGCGCATACCAGAGAGGTTTGCTGGTAGACAGATCAATGACCGCATACTCATCTTGATAGCTCCAAGTGGCGCCCTTGAGGGGCTGGCGGGTCATGATCTTTTTGATCGCAATTTCGCGGTGGTTAATGAGCCAATCGACATGGGCAATGGTCGGAGGCTGTCGCTTGATGAGCTTGGCCACGGTTTCAGTGGCCCGTGCGTAAAGTGCTTGTGTGGCAGCCTTGAGCCTTTTGCGCAGGTCTGCGCTGGACTGCTTGGTTTGCGCCGTGACTTTGGCTTTGATCAATGCCTCGTCGATATCTTGCTTGCTGCGTTCGAGCAACCAGGCGTGCTGGTGAAACATGTGCTCGATGCCGATGGCTGTGCGCGAGGGATCGTCGGCTTGTTGGCTGGCGCGTTCTTGAAACTTCGGCAATTGGGCGAGTAATTTTTCGCCCGCGGTGGTGGCGTCGTGGAGCGTGAGCGCTGTAGATGTGGCCTGTGCCGGGGACGTTTCGATGTGCTCGACCCACATGCCCGGGGTCTTCTCATGAAAGGTAGCCAGGACCTGGCCGGTTATCGGGGACTTGATATCAACGAACTTTGATAAGGTCCCTATCGGGTCCAAGCGGGGTTCGCCAATCAGCACGCCGTTGTAGCGTGTCTGGATAAACCTCTTCAGCGGCCTGGGCGGCGTAGGAGGAGGGGTGGGCTTGATGCGCTTCAGGTTCTGTTCCTCGTGCAGCGGGACAAGTGCCGCCTTGGCGCGATTGGCGAACCCTTGCAGCGATTGGCTCAGGCGTTTCAAGGGTTGGGCCTGGATCTGCTCGGAGAACTCTTGAGAAAGGTCCTGCAAGCGCTCATCGATGAACTTGAATTGCTCCACCAGGTTGCTCAAGGCGTCAATACGCTCGTCTAGGCGATATTCGCTTCGCTCATCCAGGGTGTCACGCAGGGTCTGTACTGCAACGTCGGCGCTGTCGAGCGTGTCGTTGAGCAACTCCCAGGCCTGGGGTTCGGTGGTGAGGGATTCAGGGGCCAGGCACAAGTGACGGGCCAACGTCACCTGCAGGGCCCTGAGATCGTCGCTCGTATAGCTGGGCAGTTTGCGCTGGCGCTCTCTGATCACGTCGAATCCGGCCGGGCCGAATTTGCGCAGCTCGGTGAAGCGTGATTGAGCGTAATCCAGGCGCTTGATCATGCTGTCGCTCATCTCGACGACCTGTTGGTGGTCGGCGATATCGCTGGTATGAGGTGACGGTGCATGGGTTGGGAGCTGGTCCAGGACGGGCGAGAGTTTTGGCGCAAAGGTGATGAGCTCTTCGTTTACCCCCGCTTCATTGAGTTCCAGTTGAGCCTGTAGGTAACCAATGGCTTTTATCTGGAATTCAGGCTCCGAGGTGAAGACGGCCATGGTCAGCAAGTGTTGGCGTGCTTTTTCGTAGTCTTCTGATTGGCGATTGAGCGTGTCCAGGTAGGCCTGGCGTTTGGCTTGGGCACTGGTACTGGGGGCCTCGTCCATTGCTTTGCGGGTTTCTTGCAGTAGGTTCTGCTGGTTTTTTTTTGCGGTTTCAAACGCTTTCAATTTCCTGCGCGATGCGTCGGCTTCGCTGATTGCCAGGTCCTTGGCGGTATTTTTCAACCGATCGGTACTGGATTTACGCAGGCGTATCCGATGATCGACGGACCATTGACCCTGGGCGTTGTGAACCAGCATGGGCCCGATGCGGTGGGTCTGGTTGGGGTCAATGACAACGATGTTTTTATCATCGTCCACTTTCACCATGAACCAGTTTTTGCCGACGGGAGCGTAGTGCTGCTCACCCAACTGATACAGGTATTGGTCAGCAGCCGGCTGGTCTATCACGGAGCCGAGGTCATCGGGTTTTTCTATTTTAAAGCTTTCAAGCATCGAGGTTTCCAGCGCTGGCGTGCGGTTGATTGCGCCGCTCGTGTTCAGCGCGATCTCGTGATCGGGAGGCGGGGCCAGAGAGGTGCGCTCAGGCAGTTGCTCGACGGTGAAGCTTATCGTGCTGGAGGGGCCTGGCGTTTCAGGCGCAAGCTCGGTCGTCTTGACCTTGGTGGGCTCGATCTTGGCCGGTTCGAACTTAGGTCTGCTGCGCTGGGCGCTGTGCAAGGTGATCGCCATGCCCAGGTTAAGCAGCACGTCGGTCAGCGCCGACCATTGTGCAGGTTTGTCGCCTTCCTCATGGGCCTGGGCAAAGGTATCCAGTTGTTCGACGATTTGCCAGATCCATGCGCTAGTGCTTGCCACGCGCCCCATAAAGGGCAGGGCCGCGTTGAAGAGCACCCAACCGGCTTGCTTCAACGTGTCCCAGCGGCGTTCGGCATTCGATACCGACTGGCGGTCCGCCAGTTCAACCAGCGCATTGGCATTGCTATCAAACAGTGTCTTGAACCTATCCCCATTGAGCACCTCCTCACCAAGATTCACGGGGCCGCTATAGGTCCATAGATCGCTGGGGTTGACCAGAAACTCGGCGACAAGCCATGGCGAAGGCCAATGACTGGTAAAGACATAATTGGTGTAGTGGTGACGCACCGAGTCCGGTAGCCAGGTAACCACCGAGTCTCGCAAAGTGCGCGACTGGCTGATGGCATACAGTAAGTTCGCCGGTGATGGATATTGCAGCAACGCGGGTTCAAACAACGGGCGGTACAGCACGCAAGGGCCGTCTTGCGCATTTTCTGGGCCGATGATGTACATGTTGGTGACATCATCGTTGCTGTTGATGAGCCGGCGCTTGGGGTTGAAGCTCAGGCGTCGTATCACGATGGCTTTGCCGTCGACGTATTGGTCGCCGCTTTCGTCCTGCATCACAGCTACGACGTAGCGGTAGCCGCGCTCGTCAATCCCGCCAATGCGGCGGATCTTGTGCTGCAAGGCCAGCATCGGCAGCTGGACTCGCAGGTGATCGCGGTACAGTTTTTTGCGACGTGAGGCCTCAGCCGAGTCATCCAGCAGTTTGCTGCGGATCAGTTTTGGGTAGGTGGCACCGATATTACAGCGGCTGATCAGTGTCTCAAGGTAAGCCACGGTGATCTGATTCGGTATGGAGTGGCCGACGTCGCTCAGCAACGTTTTATTACCGGTGGGCAGTGCAATCAGGTTTTGCAGGGCCAGTTCGGCAAGGCTGAACGTGGTGGTTTCGTACTGCCCTGGCACAGTGAAAAGGCCCCACACCACCAGGCTCTTGACCTGGATTTTCAGCTTGTCGAGCTTCAGGTGTTGCAGGGTCGGGTGGTCCTTGAGCAGCTCGGTTTTCAACTGGTCCAAGGCGAATTGATGAATGCTGGGAATACCGTCCTCATAGGTCTTGCCGGCATTCAGGCTATTGAGCGCGGCCAAGTCCTTGAGGTGGCGTGCATAGAGTGATTGATCGCTGGCAGAGGCATCGGTCAGCCAGTCTGGCAGCAGGGTTTGATACCAGCCCGGCCCCGGGCCCTTGGCAACCGATTTTTCGGCAGGCGTCGGGAGTGTGAGCAGGGGTGACTGTTGGGTGCTGGGCTGTTTGCCATCACTGGTTTTGAGACCTTCCACGGTCTCAAGCTGCAGGGCGATCAGCTTGCAGGCTGCGTGTTCGAAAAAATCGCCGTCGGGTTCATAAAGGCGCCACTCCAGGCGATCAAAGGCCTCGGGTTGCTCCAGGTGATCCTTCAACGAATCGCCTAGCTGTTGGTAGGTGTCGTATTTCTCGTATCCCTTGAAGGGTGAGTAACAGAGGATCAGCGTTTTGTCTTCGAGTTTGCCCTCCAGCACGGTCATGAACACTTGGTCGGTGTGCTGCGTCTTGGAACCTTTGACTAGGTCGGCATCAATCAGGTAAGCGCGGCTGCTATAACGATTTTTGTCTTGGCGAGCGGAGCGGGTGGGTGCATGGAACAGCGTGCGGGCCATCGTGCAGTCTTCGTCGGTCCAGGCATCGACGTGTTGCACATTCCAGGCTCCGCGCAGGCTCTGGGTAAGTGTTTGCCAGCGAGGACCATTGCCGTTGCTTTGGTTCCAGAACGTTACCAGCTGTTCCTGAAAGGCTCGGTAGACCACCGGCGCCAGGGTGTTGATCAGGTTGGCGACTTCGACAATACGCACTGGCAAATGAAGCGGGGGGTCGGTTACCGGCTTCAGGGTCAGGAAGTGATTGCCCTCGACGCACAGCGTCGGCACTTTGAGGATGGCCTGCCGGGCCAGGATGCTGCTCAGGGTTTCATAATGTGTTGGCCCCGGCACGATCTGGTCATCGATGAGCTCCCAGGTGGAAGTGCCCATTAGTGTCATGGCCGGGTCGATGTCCAGGTCGGGGTATTTCTCCAGCAAAGACTGGCGCAGCAGTTCGCGAGCCGCTTCCCGGAACGAAGGTCCGACGGACAGTTGGGTGGCCAGCTTGTGTGTTTCAGTGTCTGGAGGCGTTTGCTGCGAGGGTGTGGAACTGGAGGTCGTCATGCGGGCATCCCTGTCTTGCCGATCAATGGAAAAGCCGAGCGCAGGCTCGGGTTTTCCATGTTAGGTATCGGCAAGCAGGGAATTGCAGTGCTTATGTAGGGCTGTCTTATGCGTTCAAGCTGGCTGGGTATGCAGGTCCAGCTCTACCAGGCGCCGCACTTGCTCCACGGCAAGGCCGGCACCGAGCAAGGCGTGCAACTTGCCGAACGCGGCTTCGCGGGTCATCCCACCGCCGGACAACACGCCGGCGCCCCGCAAGCGGCTGCCGGCCTCGTAGACATCCAGCTCCACACCGCCTTCATGGCACTGAGTGATGGCGACCACCACCACCCCTTGATCCTGCGCACGCTGCAAGCTGGCGAGGAATTGCGGGTTATCGCTCGGCCCGGTGCCGCTGCCGAAGCACTCCAGCACCAAGCCCTGAATGCCGCTGCCGATGATTGCGTCCAGCTGTGCAGCCTCGAAACCGGGTATCAGCGGCAGTACGCCGACGTTCGCCAAGGCTTTGGGCTGGCGGTAATCCAGCGCTGCCGGCAGGGTTTTGGCACGGGCGAAGTCGTCCTGGCGTTGCAAGGCTGCGAACGGGTTGCGCCCAAAACTGCGAATCTTCGCGCAGCGGGTCGGCGCCATCAACGCGCCGTGGAAGTACAGGTGCACACCCGGCTTCAACCCTTCGCCCAAAGCCGTCAACGCACCGCTGACGTTTTCCCAGGCATCGCTGTCGGGCACACCGGCTGGCAGCATCGAGCCGGTGAACACCACCGGCACCGGCAGGCCCAGCAGTTGGAAGCTCATGGCCGCCGCGCTGTAGGCCAGGGTGTCGGTGCCGTGCAGGATCAGCACGGCGTCGCAGCCGGCATCTACCGCCTCGACCACGGCGCTGCGCAGGCGTTGCCAGTAGGCAGGGTTCATGTTGGCGCTGTCGATCAGTGGCGACATTTCCTGGAAGCGCCACGCGGGCAGGTCTGCGCCCGCAAACTGTTCACGCATGCGCACTTCAAAACCAGACGCGGGCGCCAGGCCATTGGCGCTGGCCTGCATGCCAATGGTGCCGCCGGTGTAGAGCACCATCACGTTATTAGCTGATTGCATCGAAAATCTCCTGAACGAAAAACGCCGCCGGGCCCAGAGCATGCCCAAGGCCGGGCGGCGTGTCATCTAGCTGTGATTAACGTTGCGCTTGAGCGCTCAGTTCTGCTGCCGGGGCCGTTTCGGTTTTCACCGGGTTAGCCGGCCAGGCTTTGCGGTCTAGGTCCAGGTCGGGGAACTGGCTGGAATCGAACACCGGGGTCTTGATGCCCGCCGCGCGCTGGTTGTCGTAGTCGTTGAGGATGCGCATGGCAATCTTGAACAGGAACGCCAGGGCGAACAGGTTGACGAACGCGAGCATGGTCATGGTGATGTCGGCGAAGGCGAACACCGTGCTCAGGTTCTCGATGGAACCCCAGAAAATCAGCACCAGCACCAGGGCGCGATAACCCATCAGCACCTTGCGGTTGTTGCCCACCAGAAAGCGCAGGTTGCTCTCGCCCAGGTAGTAGTTGTACATGATCGAGGTGAACACGAACAACGCTAGGGCCACGGAGATGAACATGCGGCCCCAGTCACCCACTACCGCCGCCAGGGAGTTCTGGGTCAGGGCAATGCCGTCGCCTTCAAAGCCTGGGGTGTAGAAACCGGACAGCAGGATCAGCAACGCCGTGCAGGTGCAGATCACGAACGTATCGAGGAACACACTGAACGCTTGCACCACGCCCTGGGCGATCGGGTGTTCTACCGACGCCACTGCCGCCACGTTAGGCGCACTGCCCAGGCCTGCTTCGTTGGCGAACACGCCGCGCTTCACGCCCATGATGATCGCGCTGCCCACCAGGCCACCGAAGGCTTGGTCGAGGCCGAAGGCGCTCTTGACGATGGTCGCGAGCATGGCCGGTACGTGGTCGAATTGCAGCACGATTACGTACAGGGTCACGGCGATGTAGACCAGGGTCTTGACCGGCACCAGCAGGTCGGCGATCGAGGCGATACGCTTGATCCCGCCGATGAACACCAGGCCCAGCAACACCGCCAGGGCAAGGCCGGTGTAGGTGGTGTCGAGGCCAAAAGCGTTGTTCAGCGAGTGGGTGACAGCGTGGGCTTGCAGGCCGTTGAAGGCAAAGCCGAAGGTCACCAGCAGCAGGAACGCCATGACCATCCCCAGCCAGCGCTTGTGCAGGCCGTGCTGGATGTAATACGCCGGGCCGCCACGGTAGGTGCCTTCAGCGTCGGTGCGCTTGTACAACTGGCCGAGGGAGCACTCGATAAAGCTCGACGACATGCCCACCAGCGCGGTGACCCACATCCAGAACACGGCACCCGGGCCACCCAACGTCACGGCAATGCCGACACCGGCGATGTTACCGGCACCCACGCGGCCCGCCAGGCTGAGCATCAGCGCCTGGAACGAGCTGAGTTGACCGGCGCTGCTCTTGAGGCTGTCTTTAAACACCGAGAACATGTGGAAAAAGTGACGCAATTGCACGAAACGCGAGCGGATCGTGAAATAACCGCCGAGCCCGACTATGAGCACGATCAGTACTTTCCCTGAGAGGAAGTCGTTGATGACTTCGAGCATGGAGTGTTCCTCGCTGATTTTTCTAATGGCAAACGCAGGACGGTCCGACGCATCGCTCGGCACCAGGCAGTGCACGACGCTCGATCCCCATCCTTTTGCGGGTGTTGTTATTCATGCGCTTTCGCGGTGTACCCGGGCCTCGTTACCGACGGCCGCAGACGCGAAGAGGGGCGGCACTATACCTAGGTGCGCGCCAGCCGTCTGCAAGGGGCGTAATTGACCGAGGAACGGTCAATCGGAAAAATCGCGCTGGGGCCGATAAATAGCTTACCTGTGGCGAGGGAGCTTGCTCCCTCGCCACAACAGCCATTTGACGACTGTGTTTGGAACGTTAGTGGCAAGTAATACGCGCCCGGTGCACGGCATCGGGCGCCGTAGATACATCAGATTTATACGACGAAACTCACGGAATCGTCTGACTTTACCCTAAGTAAATCCCTCTCCAGAGTTTGGCTTGCTACGTGACTTTTCCTTACTCGTTTACCTCGATTTAAAGGCGCCACGCGTCAGTTTTCTTATCGAGACGAGCAGGAAAGCACGGCTAAAAAAACATGGATAAGAGGCGAAAAAATGAGCGTAGGTCATTTCATCTGTCAAGGTGACAAAACCAGTTGCGGCGGGGAAGTGCTGGGCGTAGATCAAACAACCCACATGAATGGCCGTCTTCGTGCCTGCGAAGGTGACCCAGTTACCTGCGGCAAGGATGGGCAAACGTACAAGATCATCGGCGGCATTTCCTTCATGGAGAGCAATGGCCGGCTTGTTGCCGGTACGGTGGATAGTTACAGCGGCTGTCCCTGTAAAGCCGAGCTGATTCCTTTGGCGTTATTCGGCGAGTACCACGGCAGAGGTGGCTCGGTCGTAAGCGCCAACAGACTGGCCGCTGAGCCGGTCCAGCCAGTAACCCACTGGGCAGCGTCCTCTCAACGCACCTCCACCTCGCCAAGTGAGTCGCCCCAATCCGCATTTGCCGCATTTAAAGCGCTAATAGGCGAAGAACCAGGTTTTTACATCGTGCCCAAAAGCATGAGCCGCGAGGCGCTGGAAGCCACACTTTTTCCGACGCTCGACCCGGCTGTAATGCGCAAGTTTCAATCGCTGAATCCCAACACAGGCCACGTCAAAGCTGGATCGATGATCGTGCTCAGCGATCCGAACAACACCTCCTGCACGTATGAAGAAGCTCAGTTGATGCAGGCTGCACAACACGTCAGTGCATCACTGGACGAACTGACGCCGGACGAGGCTGACTTTCTGTATCGCCACGGTGCAGAGATCGCCGGTTTCATCGGCCAAACCTCAACCTGGCTCGGCGTCAGTGCGGTGGTGATGGAAAAACACCTGAGCAATCTGCGCGAAACGCTCCAGGCCATGGAACGCCTGCATCAGGACAACTATCGGCAGCATGGGCACCTTAGGTCATCGCAGTTCTTTGCTGATCGCCAGCGGTTGATGAGCCAGTTGGATGCTCATCTGCTCAACTCCACGCGCCTGCGCGGCCAGACAACCTTGGGCGATCACCCCAAGTTGAAAACGGCCCTGGGTATATCCAGCCGCAGCTTGGTGCATCACTGGGACAAGGCGGGTGGGCCGGGGCAGATTCCGGGGTATGCGGCTCATGTGGAGGCGACGAGTCGGGCTACCAAGTATATGAAGGCAGGTGGTTACATCGGTATTGGTCTTGGCGGAGTGTCTTCGTTGCTGGCTATTGATCAGGTGTGTAAGGCTGATTCTGGAGCGGCTTGCAGGAAGGTCAAGTTTACTGAGGGAGGAAAATTCATCAGTTCAACGTTCATTGGCGCTTTCAGTGGGGCGGCGGCTGCGTCTGCCAGCGGTTCGATCTGCTTGGCGATTGGCGTAGCCACCGGAGGTATTGGGGGCGTTGTCTGTGTAGCAGCTGTAGTAGGGGGTAGTACATGGGCCGGTACGACAGTCGGTGGATTGGGGGGCGAATACATGGGCGAGTTAATTTACGAGGTTACTCAGCCATGACCAGTATCGATACCTGGCCAACGTGGGTTGCGCTGATTTTTGTTGGAGGTCCAACTCTGCTGGCCATCGTCGGCCTTTCATACAGCTTGTACATGACCCACCACCATCTGGAGGCTATAAAAGAGGCCCTGAAAAACAGCCGTTACATTTACCTTTGGGGGCCGAGCCTAGGGAAGCGTGGCTTGATTTGGTCCCTCTACGAGATGGCAAAGATCGCCGGAATGATAGTGTGGCCCAAGGCAGCGATCATTAACGGAGAACTGGATCCTGTCGATCTGAAAAACTTCCCGCCTCAGCTAAAACGCCGTCTGATTATCCTAACGACAATGTCGTTCACTGGTGTGGCTTGGGCGGTAATGGCTGCGGTGCTGATAAAGCTCAGATAGGTCAACAGCCAACTGTTTCAAACTGACAGCCCCCTAACGGTCAACAGCCAGCCAGTGTTCAACGGGATAAAGTCACAGTCCAGGGGGGGCTGTAGCAATGCTCATCCCCACTAGGCGTTGTCTCCCCTGAGGCCCCAGCGAGAGCAAGCTCCCTGGCCACCGATGGCGCTCGCCTTTGATTGACGAGGTACCAGCCGACTCCAGCCTTGAGTAACCACGCGCCCAAAAAAATTGGCCGCTGGTGGGTGACATCAGGTGCCTGCTGTCGTCATTGAAATCGCAGATTTATACGACTAAGAACACGGAATCGTCTGACTTTACCCTAAGTAAATCCCTCTCCAAAGTTTGGCTTGCCACTGACTTTTCCTGACTCGTTTACCTCGATTAGAACGCGCCACGCGTCAGTTTTCTTATCGAGATGAGCAGGAAATCAGGGCAAAAAACCATGGGTAAGAGGTAAGAAAATGAGCGTAGGTCATTTCATCTGTCAGGGTGGAGGGGGCGAGTATTTGGGAGATAAAATTTATGAGGTTTCTCAACCATGACCAGTATCGACACTTGGTCACCTTGGGTTGCGATATTTGTGACTGGGGGGCCAATTATTCTTGGGGTTGTGAGCACTGCATACACCCTTTACCTGAGCCACCGTCACTTGGATGCCATGAAGGAAGTCCTGAAGAATAGCCGCTACATTTATCTATGGGGGCCAAGTTTGGGGAGACGGGGCGTGATTTGGTCTCTTTTGGAAATAGCGAAAATCGCAGGAATGGTCACATGGTCAAAAGCGTATATCCGAACTGGAGATGTAAACCCTGTTGATCTTGAAAACTTTCCGCCCTACCTGAAACGTCTTTTGTTCATTGATGCAGCGATGAAAATCGTTGGTTTTAGCTGGATTATTATCGTGGGCGTATTGCTGAAACTGAAGTAGTGGGTGATTGATAATGAGGCCGCCCCCTGTGGGAGCGGGCTTGCTCGCGAAGGCGGTGGGTCAGTCAACGCATGCAGTGGCTGGTATGGCGCATTCGCGAGCAAGCCCGCTCCCACAGGGGGGGATGTCAGAAGTAGTAACCGATGTTGACGTTGGTGCGGTAATACCAGTCGTTGCTCCCCACCGAATTGGTGCTGGTAAAGCCGCTGCCATTCTCCGCACCACCATAGGGATTGGCATTGCGCGCCCAGGTGAGATCTACCCAGGCCATCACTGGCATCGCTAGGAACTGCGCGCCCACGGTGAACATCTGCGAGTCGTCCCAGGCACTTTTGTCTTTCATCATCCGGCTGTAATCGCTGTACAGCTTGATCTTCTTCAGTTGTCCCAGCCGGGGCGTGTGGATGTCGTAGCCGACGTTGAGCGAGGCCAGGCTGGCCTTGGAGGCGATCAGGTACGCAGGCGTCAGGCCATTGCCGCCCATCAGCACCGAGTCGTTGCTCACGCCGGCCGGGTTTTCGGGGTCGTATTCGTAGCGGATGGCTTGGGTGGTGACGGTCCACAGGCCCTTGCTGATGATGGCGTGCACGCCGGCGGCCCAGTAGTCGCCATTGTCCTTGGTGGTGGCGTTGTACAGTTGGGCGGTGGCGAGCGAGGCGCCGACTTCGGTCTTCCAGCCCTCGTTGTTGAAGGTACGTGCCACGCGGGCGTTGAATTGGTTGCGCTTCTCGTTGTCCTGGCGCGATTGGGTGAAGGCAATCGCGTTGTCATTCAAGTCGGCGTAACGCCCCACTTCCGGTGAGTAACGCAGGTCGCTGGGCAGCATGCGTGGGAAATAGCCGAGCTGCACGTCCCAGTCCTGGTCCTTGTAGCTGTATTTAAGGCCGGTGCCGGCACTCACCGCGTAGCCCATGAAAAACGGCAGGTGGTAGCTCCAGCCAAATTGCGGATAAGGCTCCAGGCCGAAGGGTTTGAACGGTGCCCCCAGTTGCAGGTTGGCGTTGGCATTGAGCCGGTAGCCCACAAACCCGCGATCAATGGAACGCTTGCCGTCATCCTGGAACCAGTAGCCGACATCGCTGTAGAGGCTCTTGTAGGTGGCCTGCACATCCAGGCGGAACGTATCGAACAGAAACCGGCCGTTATTCTCGGTGGTGTCCCAATGCTCGTCGCGATAGTTGGTGCGCAGCGCCCCGCCGATGTCCAGGCTGCTGTCGCCGCTATCGCTGCGCCAGGAGATATGCGGGAAAGGTTTGTTGGCGGCGTTGGCCCGCACCGGCTCGGAGGGAATGGGTTCTGCGGCGAAACTGCTGAAACTGGCAAACATCAAACCTGCACACAAGACGCGCTTCATAGAGACCTCTCTACCGGGTGATCGGCAACACTCGTCCGCTTGCCTTTAAAGGCAACTAAGGAGGGAGCGGGTCTTACCGGGTTTAAGTGTTGGTTATTATTGTTTTATCGGCGAAACGCCGTTTAATCAGTGAATGCACAGGAGTAGAGCAGGAAGTGTGCCAGGCAGGCTGTTAGTTTGTTTTTTATAAAAAACATCATCAAAAACAGTTGTTTATATGGGAAACAAAGCTGTTTGTATAACCCGTGAAACAACCCGCAAGTGCGGTAACAAAGTTGCCCGTGATAGGTGCGTATTTATTGCACGCTGCCTATGAAACGGGCACTTTGCGGGTGATCCTGTAGGAGCGAGCTTGCTCGCGAAAAACGTTAACGGTAATACGTGCACCCTGAAATAACGCGGTGCCTGGACGTTCTTCGCGAGCAAGCTCGCTCCTACAAGGGGTGGGGGGTTAAAGGTCGAGCACCAACCGTCGGCTCTTGCAGCCAGAAACGCACACCATCATCGATTTGTTCGCCGCCCGCTCGGCTTTGGTCAGCACCCCATCGCGGTGGTCGATTTCGCCTTCCACCACCCGCGTTTCGCAGGAGCCACACACGCCTTCGCGGCAGCTGTGATCAATGTCGCAGCCCGCCTCCAACAACACATCCAGCAAACTCAAGCCAGGTTCCACCGCCAGGGTTTTGCCGGACCTTTTCAGCTCAACGCTATAGCTGCTCTGGGCGTCTTCGCTGGGCGGCAGTTCGGCGGCGGCAAAGCGCTCGATGTGGGCATGGGGATAACCCAGGCGCTCACAGGTACTTTCGAAAGCGTCGAGCATCGGCGTCGGGCCGCAGCAGTACAGATGGGTATCGGCAGGTTGGCCGGCGAGGTAGGCGGCAAGATCAGGCGGCACGCCTTTTTCGTCGTTGAAGTGGTAGGTCACCCGCGCATCGAGCCCGCTCAAGGCTTCCACCAGCGCTGCCTCCTGGCGTGAGCGGGCGCAGTAGATCAACTCGGCGGATTTTCCCAGCGCCAGCAAATGGCGGAACATGCAGTAGATCGGCGTGATCCCGATGCCACCGGCCACCAGCACACTGTGGCTGGCGCTCAGGTCCAGTTCGAAGTTGTTGCGCGGCGGCGAGATCGACAGCGGCATGCCGACCCGCAACTGGCTGTGTACATACTCCGACCCGCCACGGCTGTTGCGGTCACGCAGGATGCCCACCACATAACGCCCACGGTCGCTGGGCGAGTTGAGCAGCGAATAACTGCGCACCAGGCCGTTGGCCAGGTGCAGGTCGATGTGCGAGCCGGCGTCGAACGGCGCGAATACGGTATCGCCCAAAGGCCGCAGTTCGACGCTGATGATGCCTTCGGCTTCATAGCGCAGGGTGTGGACGCGGGCGTTGAGGAGCGCGGCTTTATTCATGGCAATTGCTTCGCGTCGATCAACTCGAGCTGGGCTTTGGCGGCGTTCTTCAGGTAGCGCCGCAGCCGCACTACGCCCAGGTCGTGCTGGTAGAGGTTTTCACGTTGATTGGCATCCGGCTCCATGAATTCCAGCAGCACCCGATCTTGTTCCAGCACCGCCCAATGCCGCGCTTCCAGACGGTTTTTGTACAAGAAGCGCCAGGTGTCACGCTGCCAGCCGGTCAGTGGGCGGCAGCGCCAGTGAAATGCGGCGGCCAGCGAACGACTGCTGGGGGTGTAGCTGCCGATGATGGTGAAGTTGCCGCCGGGACCGCCGGTTTTCGGATAGGGGATTTCCAGGCGCAACCAGTGGCAGCCGTTGTCCACGAACTCGGTCCAGTCGAAGTTCACGCCGCGCTGGCCTTCCTTCTCGAAGAAAAAGCCGGTGTCGGTGTCGCGGGTGACGAACTTGGCGGTGGCTTCGCCTTCGCTCATCGAGTGCGACATCTTGTGCAGGTAGGTGCCGTGCATCGGGTCCATGACGTTGTCGATCACGTAGCGATAGTCGCCTTTCCACTCGGTGTAGCAGACGAAGCTGCTCCACTCGGGCGAGGTCAATTGTTCGGGCAGCACCAGCTGTGGCGCAACGTCCAGGTGCGGGTCGGTGGCGTTGAACAAGAAGATCGCGCCAGCGGCTTCGCGGGTGTGGAACATCCGCGTGGGCCGGCTGCCTTCCAGTTTGCAGCCGGGGCTGCCGGGTACTTTGGTGACGGTGCCGTCGCAGCGCACTTCAACGCCGTGATACGGGCACTGCAGGCGATCGCCCAGCACCGGCCCTTGGGACAGCGGGGCGCCGCGATGGGGGCAATGGTCTTCCAGCGCGTGAACGCTGCCATCGTTGTCGCGCCACAGGGCGATCTTGTAGCCCAGGCGTCGTATCGACAGCGGCTTCTCACCCAAAAGGTCCGACGGCAATACCGGGAACCAGAGGTCTTTGAGGCCATTGGCCAGATGCTGTTCAACAGGGTCGACGGTCAATTGCATGTTCATTTTTTTTCCTTCTGCCGGGTCATTCGCCCAGCCGGGCCATCAGGGTTTTGTAGGCGTCTTCGGTCCACTCGCCGCTGGTCAGCGGGCACGGCGGGCCGGCCAGGTTCAAGTGCGCGAGCAGGGCCGCAAGCTCGGTCACGCCACTGCCGAACGCGCGCTCGATGGAGTCGCCCAGCAACTCTTCGAACTGGGTGTTGGGCCGTTTACGCGCCTGATGGGGTTGCAGGTAGGGTTCGTGAGTACTCATGGTGTTGACCTCCGTATTCAGGCTGCGTGAGTTGTCGAGACGCCCCAGGCGTCGTAGCCGTAGACCCAATCGGCATTACCGCCGTCCTTGAGCCACTGGTTGCCCCGCGAGCCGATCTGGATCTGGCTGGTACGCTCAAGACGCGCTTGCTGGTAAGCCTGCAAGGCACCGGCCACCGAGGCCTGGCTGTCGAGGTCTTGCAGGTAGCGCGCGAGCACCACCGCATCTTCGATGGCCTGGCCGGCACCCTGGGCCATGAACGGCATCATTGGGTGGCAGGCATCGCCCAGCAGGGTGATCGCGCCCTTGGACCAGAACGGCAGCGGGTCACGCTCGTACAGCGCGGTCTTGAGCACATCGGTGCAGGCATCGAGCAGGGCGCGGGCGTCCGGGTGGAACGCCTGGTAGTGGCTGCGCAGCTCATCGGCATCGCCGGCGCTGGTCCACGACTCTTCGTGCCAGCTGTCCTGGGCGGTGGTGGCGAAGATGAAGATGTCTTTGCCCTGGTTCAGCGGGAAGGTGACGATCTGGCTTTGCGGGTTCGGCCCCCACCATTTGGTGAACGCCTGGATGTTCGGCACATGCGCCACCTGCTCGGCCGGCACCACCGCGCGATACGCCACCACGCCGGTAAAGCGCGGATGCTCTTCGCCAAACAGCGCGTTGCGCACCACCGAATGGATACCGTCGGCGCCAATCAACACGTCACAGCGGTGCTGGCTACCATCCTTGAAGTGCAAGGTAATGCCGTCGTCAGCCTGCTCTACCCGTTCGGCACGTTTGGCGAACTGCACGTTGCCCAGTGGGAACACCTCGGCCAGGGCCGCGAGCAGGTCGGCGCGGTGGATGGTCAATTGCGGCGCGCCGTATTTCTGTTCGGCGGCGTCGGACATCTCCAGGCGCGAAGTCTCCTCGCCGGTGTCCCACATGCGACTGATGCGGTGAGTAGGCCGGGCCGCCGGGATGCGCACGGCGGGGCCAATGCCCAGGCCATCCAGCGCACGGACTGCGTTGGGGGTGAGGTTGATATCGGCACCGACGCGCAAAAACGCCTTGGACTGTTCGAACACGGTGACCTGGTGACCGGCGCGATGCAGGGCGATGGCGGCGGTCAGGCCGCCGATACCGGCACCGGCGATAGCAATATTCAGGGAGGGCATGGGCGACTCCTGCTCAAGGTTTGGGTTTGTCGGTGAGGAACTTGCCTTGCGGCGCCTCGACGTGTTGCTGGCGCCGGGTGTTGCCGTCGATACCGCCAGCAATGGCCCATTCGGCGAACACTGTGGGGCCGGGCTCAAAGGTGCGTGGCTGCCATTCGCCGGTCAGTTGGTCTTCATCGGCGTAGTACTCCACCAGCGCGCCTGCCGGGTTCTTGAAGTACCAGAAAAACGCCGAAGACACCGGATGGCGGCCCGGCCCGATCTCGGTCGGCCAGCCGCTGCGGGACACGTGCATGCCACCACCAAACACCTCATGAACATCGCGCACGGTAAACGCCACATGGTTCAGCCCCGCCCGTGGCGCCGGCAGTTGCAGCATGAACAGGTCGTGATGGCCACCTTCTTCGGCGGTGCGCAAGAAGGCCCCGCGGTCGGGGTAACGGTCCGAGGCCTGGAAGCCGAAACGCTCGTGGTAGAAGGCTTCGCAGGCGTTTACGTCCTTGACGAAAAACACCACATGGCCGACCTCAATCGGTGTGGCGCGCTCATAGATCGGCGCCGCCTTGTTGATCCGGCCCTTGGTCTGCCAGGTGTTGTGGCCGCTGCATTCAATCTCCAGTTCACGCTTGCGCGTGACTTGCAGGCGAATCGCCAAACCGTTGGGGTCGGTGCAGCCGATGCGCCCGTCGCGTTCGATAAACCCGGGGTCATTGGCGATGCGTTGGCTGTACAGCGCCAGGTCGGCAGTGCTGGCCACACCCCAGACCACTTCGCGCACCGTGGAGCCGGCTTCGATGGCCGGTGGCAGGCCCGGCTTGTTCAGGTCGGCAAGCACTACGCGGCAGCCGTTGAGGGTCTCGAATACCACTTCATCCGGTTGCGCGCTGACTTGGGTCAGGCCCCAGTCGCTGAAAAAACGCACACAGGTGTCCAAGTCCTCGACGCCATAGGTGACTTCATCAATCCCTAACACGCTCATTGCGCTACCTCTCGTGGCACACCGGCCCAGGCCAGTGGCTGTTCGTTCATGCCCCAGTAGAGGCTCTTTTGTTCCATGTACTGCAGGATGCCCAGGCGACCTTTTTCCCGGCCCAGGCCGCTGTCGCGCCAGCCGCCAAACGGCGTGGAGATCGAGAACTGCTTGTAGGTGTTGATCCACACCGTACCGGCCTGCAAACGCCGGCCCAGGGCCCAGGCGCGCTTGTAGTCGCGGGTCCAGATGCCAGCGGCGAGGGCGTAGACGCTGTCGTTGGCCTGCTCCAGCAGTTGTGCTTCGTCGTCGAACGGCATGGCGACCAATACCGGCCCGAAGATTTCCTCTTGGCACACTTGCTGGTGGTTGCTCAGGCCCTCGAGGATGGTCGGCGGGTAGAAGTAACCCTGGTCATACACACCACCGCTGGGGCGCTGCCCACCCAGGCGCAGGCGCCCGCCTTCGGCCAGGCCGAGGGCGACGTAACGCTCCACGGACTCGCGATGGCTGGCGCTGATCAACGGGCCCATCTGTGTGTGTTCGTCGGCTGGGTCACCCACCCGCAGGTTCGCGGCGGCGGCGACCAGGCGCTGCATGAAGGGCTCGTACAAAGCACGGGCGATGAACAACCGTGAGCCGGCGATGCAGGCTTCGCCCGACGAACTGAAGATGCCGTACAGCACCCCGGCCACCGCATGCTCAAGGTCGGCGTCCTCGAGGACGATGGTCGGTGACTTGCCGCCCAGCTCCAGGGACACCGGCATCATCTTGTCGGCGGCGATATGGGCGATGTGCTTGCCGGTGCGCGTACCACCGGTAAACGACACGCGCTTGACCAGCGGGTGGCGGGTCAGCGCATCCCCCAGCAACGAACCCTTGCCCGGCAGCACGCTGATCAAGCCCTTGGGCAGGCCGGCTTCTTCACACAGACGCGCCAGGCGCAGGGCCAGCAGCGGGGTGATTTCCGCAGGCTTGATCACCACCGCGTTGCCGGCTGCCAGTGCCGGCGCAACCTTCTGCGCCTCGCTGGCAATCGGCGAGTTCCACGGGGTGATCGCGGCGACCACGCCCATCGGTTCATACACGCTCATGCTGACGAAATCACCGCGTGACGGCGTGATGGTTTCTTCCAGGGTTTCGCAGGCTGCGGCGAAAAACTGGAAGGTGCCGGCAGCACTGGCTACCAAGGCGCGGGTTTCATTGATCGGCTTGCCGTTGTCCTGGCGTTGCAGTTGCGCCAGCTCTTCGCTGTGCACGCGGATCAGCTCGGCGATGCGGTACAACACACCGGCGCGCTCATGGGGTTTGCGCTGGGCCCAGCCGCTGTGCAGGAACGCCTGGTGTGCGCCCTGGATGGCCTCTTCTACATCCTGCAGGTCGGCGGCATTCAGCCAGGCCACGGCTTCGCCAGTGGCCGGGTAGCGGCTGGCGTAGCGCTCGCCACGGCCTGGGCGCCACTGGCCGGCGATGCAGATGGGTAGTGTCTGTTCAGTGTTCATCGACGGCTCCTAAATGGAAATCGCGTGGGCATGGTTGCCCAAGGCACGGACCACGCTGTACACGGTCAGCGCCGAGGTTTTCGGGTTGGCCAGCAAGGGCTTGCCGCGCAGGCTCAACTCGAAGCGGCCAAAGGCGCCACGGGCTTCGAAGTAGTGGACGTTTTCATCGCTGTGGGGGTCGGCGATCAACGTCACATGGGTGCGGTCCAGGCCCAGCCCGGCCAGCGACAGGGTGGCCGCGACGTTGGCGTTCTTGGGGTACAGGCGCGCCGCTTCGCGAGCGCTGCCCTGGAAGATCACCGTGGCTTGCTCGATGGTGTCCAGGTCGCAGGCCTGTTCGCCGGGGGTGTTCTTCCAGGCGCGGGCCGGCTTGCGGCCGGTGTAGTTGACCGCGTCCAGCCCGCCGACCTTGGCCGCCGACAGCGCATCGATGCCGCCGATGGCGCCGGGCAGCAACTCGATGCGGGTCTTGCCGCGCTCGGCCGCCGCTTCCAGGCGTTCCACCAGGCCGACCTCGGACAGCGCGCCCACCGACACAATCAGGCAGGCAATGCCACGCTCCAGCGCCGGCAGCACATGTTCTTCAATGGCGCGATGCCCGGCGCACTCCACCAGCAAGTCCGGGCGGGCATCGGCGGGCAAGGCGGTCAGCACCTGTGGCGGCTGTTTGAAACTGGCCAGGCGCTGGCGCACCAAGGCTTCGGAGCCCTCGGACGCGATGACGTAATCCACGCACAGCTGTGGGTCGTTCTCCAGCAGCTCCAGCACACCGACGCCAATGGCACCGCAGCCGATCATGGTGATATGCAACATGGTGCGATCCTCAGGCGGTGGCCTTCTGGGCTTTGGTTTCGCTGTTGGGCGGGCCGGCAAACTGGGTGGCGAAGTTGCCGACGCTGAGCATGTCCACTTCCAGCAGGAACGGGCCCGGCTGGCTCAGGGCGCTGTCCACCACCTTGCCGAAGTCCTTGAGATCGGTGACCAGGCCATGGCGCAGGCCCAGGGAGTCGGCGAGCTTGGTGTAGTCCGGGGTGTGCAGGTCGACGTAGCAATGGCGGCTGCCGTAGACCGCGTCCTGGATATTGCGGATCACGCCGTAGCGCTGGTCGTTCATCAGCAGGATCACCAGGTTGGCGCGCTCCTGCACCAGAGTCGCCAGCTCACCCAGGTTGAGGATGAAACCGCCGTCACCCGCGATGGCGAACACTTTGCGCTCGGGCGCTGTTTCCGCTGCGGCGACCGCTGCGCCGATGCCCATGGCCAGCCCCTGGCCAATTCCGCCGCCCAGCGCATGGATGCCTGCGCGTGGGTGATACAGGGTCAGCAGGCGGTTGCCCCAGATGCTGTTGGACAGGGTCACATCGCGTACCCAGGAGAAGTTGCGCCCGGTCACGGCCTGCAATTGCTCGACCATGGCCGAGTACGGCCCGAGGTCGGCCATCAGTTGGCTACGTGATTGCTCGCGCACGGCTTTGAGTTCAGCGAGAAAGCTCGGGTCGGTGTGCAAGCGACCTTCCAGGCGATCCGCCAGGCCTTCGAGCGCCAGCGCCGCATCGCCGCAGACAAACAGTTCGCTGGCGTAACTGCGGCCTTCGATTGCCGGGTTGGCGTCGATGCGCAAAAGGTTCGACGGCAGTTTCAATGCGTACTTGAAGGTTTCGTTACTGCGCAGGCGCGAGCCGGCGATCAGCAGCGCATCGCAGGTTTGCAGGAACTGTTCGACGCGCTTGTTTTGTGAGAACGCCCCCAGGCAACGCTCGTCGTCTTCATTGACCACGCCGCGTCCTTGCGTGGAGGTGATCACGCCCACGCCCATCGCCAGCAGGCGCTTGACCTGTGCGCCTGCATGCCGGGCGCCGCCGCCGAGCCAGAGCATCGGCCGCTTGGCGCTGGCCAGGCGGTCGGCCATAAGGTCCAGGGCTTCCGGCGCGGGCACGGCCACCGGGATCGGCAGGGGCGACAGGTCGGTGGGCATCGGGATAAAGGTGGACTGGATATCGATAGGGATTTCGACGCTCACCGGCCCGGTGGGTGCGGTGAGAGCGGTCTGCACCGCGAGCTTCATGGTGCTCAGGGCGGTCTCGACGCTGCGTACGCGAAAGGCGGCCTTGGACACGGCCTTGAGCATGTTCAACTGGTCGCGGGCTTCGTGGATATAAGCCAGTTCCTGGTCCAGGTACGGCGTTTCGATCTGCCCGGTGATGTGCAGCAGCGGGGTGCCTGCAGTTTGGGCTTCGACCATCGCGCCGGCGGCATTGCCGGCGGCGGTGCCGGTGGAAGTCAGGCACACACCCAGGCCGCCGGTGGTGCGGGCATAGGCGTCGGCCATGTTGGCGGCGCCGGCTTCGCCCCGGGCCATGACGAAGCGGATATTGCCGCGCACTGCAAAGGCATCGAGGATCGGCATGTTGTGGATCGAGATCACGCCGAACACAGCCTTGACGTCGCATTGCTCAAGGAAGGCGGTGATGGCAGCGCCCACGGTGACAGTGTTGTTTTCATTACGCATGGCGGGACAGGCCTCCGGATACATCGATATGGCTGCCTGTGGTGTAAGCCGACAGAGGCGAGGCCAGAAACAGGATCGCGCGGGCCGCTTCAATCGGCAGGCCCAGGCGCCCCAAGGGAATGTGTTTTTGTTGTGCTAGCCGTGCGGTCCATTGCGCCCAGCCGAGGTCGCGTTCTTCGCGCGCTTCGAAACGCCGGCGCCATTGGCCGGATTCCACCAGGCCGATCAGGATGCCGTTGACGCGGATGCCCTGCGGGGCGAATTCAGTGGCCATCGAGCGCACCAGGTTCTTGAGCCCGGCGCGTGCGGCGGAGGTGGCGACCATGTGCGGTTCGGGCTGGCTGGCCAGCAGCGAATTGACGCAGACGATGGCGGCGTCAGGCTGGCTTTCCAGCTGAGGCTTGAAGGCGCGGACCGGGTTGATCACCGAGAAAAACTTCAGGTTCAGCTCTTCGGTCCAGGCGCTGTCGGTGGTGTCGGCAAAGGTCGAGACCCGGCCTTGCCCGGCGTTATTGATCAGCACGTTGGCCGCCCCCAGCGCAGCCAGGCTGGCGGCGGCAAACGCGTTGACCGACTCGGCATCGAGCACATCGCAGGCCTGGGCCAACAGGCGGGCTTTCGGGAAACGCTCGCGCAAACCGGCTTCAGCACGGCGCAGGCGCTCTTCATCGCGACCGCAGAGCGCCACCGCCGCACCGGCTTCCAGCAGCAGTTCGACACAGGCCAGGCCGATGCCCGAAGAACCCCCGGTGACAATGGCGACGCGGCCCTGCAATTGGTAAAGGCTCATGTCAGTCTCTCATCAAGGCGGTGACGCGCGGCTGACCGTTATGGGCGCCGCCGTTGTAGTTGAGCAGGCGCGACAGCTCGTCGGCGCTGCGCCGGACCTGATTCAAGAGTTCTTCAAAGTTGACGTGGCCGATCTGCGCCGTCGGGATGGTCACGCCCAGGGCCGCGACGATGCCGCCGCTCTGGTCACGCACTGGCGCGGCCACGGTAGAAATCGCCGATTCGAAAAAACCTTCGCCGCTGACAAACCCGCGCTGACGGTCGGCCTGGACCAGGTCGAACAGGGCCATCACGGTTTTCGGCGTGCAGGGCGAGTGTTGTTCCAAGTGCTCTTCGGGGTACAACTCGCGCAACTCGGCCAGCGACAGGTCTTCGAGCAGGATGCGCCCCAGCACGGTGGCGTGGGCGGGCAGGCGGGTGCCGACGTTGACCGCGTTGGAGAACACCGAAGGCGGCGAAACCTTGGCCACGTAGACAATCGAGCGACCGTCACGCACCACCAGGTTGCTCGGGTAGTTGACCCGGTCGCACAAGCGCGCCAGCAACGGCTGGCCCAGTTCGGTCAGCTCCAGCGACGCCAGGTACTCGAAGCCCAGGCGCAGCACGGACATGCCGAGGCGGTATTCATTGCCGCTGCGGGTGACGAAGCCCATGGTCTCCAGGGTGGTCAGCAGGCGGAAAATGGTCGAGCGGGGCAGTGCCAGGCGGCGTGCCAGCTCCGGCGCGGTCAGGGTGCGGTTGCGCCGGCTGAACTCGCAGAGCAGGAGCAGGCCGCGCTCCAGGCCTGGAACGATGTATTTGTCCTGAGCGTCTTTGAGCAGATCGGAATCGTTCATAGGGTTCTACCAGTCAGGGATTGATGAATGGCGCAGGCCAGGCGCCCGGCTACCACTTGGGGTTGCTCGATGGGGCTGGCGTGGCCGGCGTCGGCAATCAGGTTGAAGCTGGCGCCCAGCGCCTTTGCCACGCTCAGGCAGGCCTCGGCGGGGGTGATGCTGTCGGCTTCACCGCAATGCACCTCGCAGGCCATGTCCGGTTGACCATGGCGCAGCAGGTCATCGCCGCACAGCAATTCAATGGCCTGGCGATAACCCACGGGGTTCAGGCGCGCCATGTTCCAACGCACCCAGGCCAGGGCCTGGGGCGTGGCGCGAGGCGACAACATGTGGGCGCTGCGTTTTTCGGCCAGGCCAGCGATGCCCAGGCGTTGCAGGTTGTCCAGGCGTTGCTGACGCACCTGTTGGCGCTGTTGGCCAAGGGCTGGAGCGCCGTAGCCGCGCGCCGGGCTGATCAGCACCAGCCGGTTGACGCGATGGGCTTGTGAACTGCGGGCGAACGCCAGGGCGGTGAGGGCGCCAAGGGAATGGCCGACCAGCACACATTCCTCGACACCCAGTGCATCCAGCATCTGCGCCAGACGGGCTGCGTACTGTTCGGCCTTGGGCGCATCCGACTCCAGCGGGCTGGAGTCGCCGTAGCCGGGAGCGTCCCAGGCGATGACACGGGCCTGGGGCGCCAGTTGCCGCGCCACTTGCAGCCAGGACGCCGCCCCGGAGCCGATACCGTGCAGCAGCACCACCACCGGCCCCGCGCCACACTCGCGCAACGCCTGCTGACCACCGGCCGAGGCCACCAGGCGCTGAGGAAAATCGCGCTCCAGCTGGGTTTGCAGGTCGGCCGTCGGCGCGGCTTGAGAGAGTCCTGGCAGCATGGGCTTATCCGCGCTTGATCGAGGCCAGAGGGTGCTCTGGCGGGTAGGTCGGCGTGATGGGTTTTTTCGCGCCGAGCATCACGCACATCAACGCATCTTCATCGCCGATGTTGATCTCTTCGCGGTACACGCCCGGTGGTACGGAAATCACGTCGCGGTCGGTGAGGATGGTCTCGAAGCGCTCGCCGTCTTTTTCCAGCACCACTTTGAGCTTGCCGCGCAGCACGAAGAACACTTCTTCGACATCGATGTGCAGGTGCGGCGGGCCTTCGTGGCCGGCCGGGATCACCATGGTGGAAAAAGTGAAATGCTCCGACGGGATGGTGTTCATGTCGGTGCTGATACCGGTGCCACCTGTGCCGATGTAGCGCATTTGTGCACGGCGGAACTTGGGGTCGTAGTCGGCCTGGAACTTCAGCGCATCCCAGTCGTACTTGCGCGTTTCGTAACGGGCGATACGGGTGTTCATCCAGCTTTCCAGGCTGGCGCCGGTCGGGCGATCCCAGCTTTTCGGGGTGTCGTTTTGGGCAGATAGATCAGTCATGACAGTCTCCAGATCAAGGCATGACGAACCCGCCGTTGACCGGCAGGGTTTGTCCAGTGATGAAGCGGGCAAGGTCGGACAGCGCGAACAGCACGGCGCCGCTGACGTCTTCGGGCAATTGCGGGCGTTGAATCGCCCGCTGGTCGTTGTACAAACGGTGGCGTGCCTCGGGCACGTAGGCGGTGGCTTCCACCAGCACCAGGCCAGGGGCGATGGCGTTGACCGTGATGTTGTCGGCGCCCAGCTCGCGGGCCAGGCTGCGGGTCATGGCGATGATTGCGCCCTTGCTGGCAACGTAGGCCAACAGGTTCGGCGCGCCCCACAGGGGCGTGTCGGAGGCCAGGTTGACGATGGCGCCGTGGCCGCTGGCTCGCAGCGCCGGCAGGCAGGCGGTAGTCATCAGCCAGGTGCCGCGCACGTTGACCTGCATCACCTGATCCCAGGTGTCGATGCTCAGGTCTTCGCAGCCTTTGCCACCGGAGTTGGTGATGGAGGCGTTGTTCACCAGGCCATCGAGGCCGCCCAGCACATCGAGTGTCGCGGCGATGCATGCCTGGATCGACTCAGGCTGGGCCAGGTCGACAGTGACAGCGTGAACGTCCAGGCCCAGGGCCTGCAGTTCACAGGCTGCCTGTTGCACACGGTCTTGCAGCACATCGGCAATCACCACGCGCGCACCGGCCTGGCCGATGGCTTGGGCGAACCCGTAACCCAGGCCACGGGCACCGCCGGTTACCAGTACGCGACGACCTTCGAGCAAACGGTTTTGATTGTTCATCATTGCGTGCTCAACATGGCTTTGGGCATGTAGTGCAGGACGCGTTTTTCTGCCCACACCACGGCGCCGTAGGCGACCACCCCAATCAGGGTGAGCATGACGATGGCGACGAATACCCCGGCCGTGTTGCCTTGGCCCTCGGCGTCCACCAACAGGAAGCCCAGGCCCTGGTTACCGCCGACCAGCTCGCCGACGGTGACGCCGATCACCGCCAGGGTAGAGGCGATGCGCAGGCCGGAAAACAGCGCGGCCATGGCGGAGGGGAATTCCACCAGGCGAAAGATCTGCCAGCGGCTGGCGTTCATGGTGCGCACCAGGTTGATCATGTCCGGGTCGACCGTGCGGATCGCCGAGAGCACGTTGATCATCACCGGGAAAAACACGATCAGGATCGCGATCAGAATCTTCGGGTAGATGGTGTAGCCCAGCCACATCACGAACAGCGGCGCAAAGGCGACCTTCGGTGCAATCTGCAACGCCAGGATATAGGGCGACAGCATCGCTTCAGCCGCGGGCGACAGGCCCAGGGACACCCCAATCATCACGCCCAGCAAGGCGCCCAGGGCAAAGCCGACGACGATCTCCATGGCGGTGATCAGAGTGTGTTCCAGTAGGCCGCCGCTGTGCCACATCACCAGGCTTTCCTGGGCCACGCGGCTGAGTTTGGGCATGACGAACTCGGGCATGCCGAGCAGCCCAGGGCCCCATTGCCAGAGCGCCAGGAACAGGATCAGCAGCGCCACGCTACCGAGCACGGAGGGGTTCAGGTTTTTCATCGTATGCGTACCTTGTTGTCCGGTGCGTTATTGCGCGGCGACCGGGCTGTCGACGAATTGGTTGGTGAACAGCTCGTCCAGCGGGGTTTCCCGGGGGACGATGCCTTCGCTCACGTAGAACTGACGCACCTTGTCCAGACGCTCGGGGTCGATGTGCCCCAATACGCGCTGGTTGGCGTAGACGTGCTCGACATAGAGCTTGAAGATCTTCTCCAGCGAGTCTTCCTTGCCGGCGTAGGTCGGGACCGCTTTGGCAAAAGTGACGGCGGCGGCGCGCGGGTCCTGGATAATGTCGTGCATGCCTTTGAGGGTGGCCTGGACCACGCCGCGTACCACCTGGGGGTGATTCTTGATGGCGTCATCCGAGGCGAGGATGGCCTGGGCCATGCTTTCGAAAATCTGCTCCTGGGGAATCAGCTTGATCTGCGCGCCGGCTTCTTCGGCGGTGACCATCCAATCCGGCACACCGGCCATGGCCTGGGCCTTGTTGGCTGTAAACAACTGCCAGACCCCGGCAGGCCCCGCGGCCTGAATGTCCACGTCGTTCTTGCCAAGGCCCGCCTTGCGCAACGAAGCGAGCAGCGCGTAGTAGGTGGTGTCGGAATACGACATCACCGTCATGGTCTTGCCCTTGAGGTCGCTGACGTTATTGATGTTGTCCTTGGAGTGGGTTGCGATCATGGTCACGCCGCCCGCACCCAGCACCGCCACGGCGCGCACCGGGATGCCGTTGCCGCGCACCATGATCGGCGTGTCGCCGATGGCGCCGCCGAGCAGGGCATTGCCGGCGCCGATCTGCTTGGCCACATCCACACCACCTTTGGCGGCAATGAACGTGAGGTTCAGGTTCTGGGCCGCGTAATAGCCTTTTTCCTTGGCGATGATCCACGGTGCAAAGGCTGGCAAGTTGGGCGGGGCCGGCAGCAGGTAGGTGACGTCGGTTGGCTGCGCCTGGGCCGCGCAGGTCAGGCCGAGGCCAAGGCTGAGCGCGCAAAAACGTTGGAACAGAGACTTGAGCATGGGAACTCCTGAATCGGTTGGGGGCCGCAAGTGCGGTAATCAGTGCAGTTCGGTGTCGGCGCCGACGTGCAGCAGCTCCATCAGGCGACCGACCAGCGGGCCGATCTCCGGTAGCTTGCGGCGCTCCAGCGGGTTATCGCGAAACGGCAGGTCGATGCTGATTTCTTCGATGATGGTGCCGGGGCGGGCGCTCATGACCAGCAACCGGTCGGACATGGCGATGCCCTCGATCAGGTCGTGGGTGATGAACAGCGCAGTCTTCTTTTCATCGAACAGCATCCGCGCCATGTCCTGTTGCAGGATCATCTTGGTCTGGGCGTCGAGGGCGGAAAACGGCTCATCGAGGAACAGCACCTGGGGGTCGATGGCCAGGGTGCGTGCCAGGGCGGCGCGTTGGCGCATGCCGCCAGAGAGCTGGAACGGGTAGTGGTCGGCGAAGCCGTTGAGGTGGCAACGGTCGAGCAAGTCCAGGGCTACCTTCTGCCGGGTCGCGCTGGGCACGCCTTGAATCTCCAGGCCCAATTCGACGTTGCGGCGAATGCTGCGCCAGGGCATCAGCAAATCTTTTTGCAGCATGAACGCGACTTGTGGCACAGGCCCGGTCACCGGCTCGCCGCCCACGAAGACTTCACCTTCAGTGGGCCGATACAGGCCAGAACCCATATTGAGGATGGTGCTCTTGCCACAGCCGGACGGACCGATGATCGACACGACCTCGCCGCGACGAATCTTGAAGTTCACATCGCGAATGGCAAATGGCGCTTCTGTTTTACCTTTGGCTGGGAAACATTTACCGACATTACGGAATTCAATTTCAGTCGGCTCCAGCTCTTCCTTAAGTGCGGGCGTATTCCATTGGGGCGTCACGGCGTACATCTCTTTCACAGCCATCAGGAAGGTACTCTGGTCTGTTTTATAGGTGATACGCCGTTTAGTGCATGAACAATGCCAGTGAGTTAATTCCTACAAATTTTTGTTGAATTCCCTTTTAAATTAATTGGTTGCGAGACTAAGGTTGCTTATTGAGCGTTTCATATATGAAACCATTGTTTTTATATGGCACGAAACTGCACACCGTTTGTGCATGCAATGGGAACTTGCAATGAATCAATGCTTTTTCAAGTAACGCCGCAGGCGTGATGTTTTATAGGTGAAACGCATTAACAGCGCTTTATATAAGGAGAGGAATTACGGGCAAAAAAAAGGGCCTGAAGAACGAGTCTTCAAGCCCTCAAAAGGTGAGAGGTGTCTAGTCCCTCAGCCTGGTGAGCGGTGCAACAAACGCTTAGGCCTTCAGTGGGACCAAGCGTGGGGCAATCATGTTTTCCGGGCGCAGGATGTCGTCGAGCATGGCGTCGTCGAGCAAGCCTTCTTCGCGTACCAGTTCCAGCACGCCGCGCCCGCTTTCAAGCGCGATACGCGCAATGCGGGTGGCGTTTTCATAGCCGATGTACGGGTTCAGCGCGGTGACCAGGCCGATGGAGTGTTCCACCAGTTCGCGGCAGCGGGCTTCGTTGGCGGTGATGCCGACGATGCAGTGCTCGCGCAGCATGTCCATGGCGCGTTGCAACAGGCGGATCGAGTCGAAGATCTTGAAGGCGATCAGCGGCTCCATCACGTTCAACTGCAGTTGGCCGCCTTCGGCTGCCATGGTCAGGGCCAGGTCGTTACCGATGACCTGGAACGCTACCTGGTTGACCGCTTCCGGGATCACCGGGTTGACCTTGCCGGGCATGATCGAGCTGCCTGGCTGGCGAGCCGGCAGGTTGATCTCGTTGATGCCGGTGCGTGGGCCGCTGGACAGCAGGCGCAGGTCGTTGCAGATCTTCGACAGCTTCACGGCGGTACGCTTGAGCATGCCGGAGAACAGTACGAAGGCGCCCATGTCGGAGGTGGCTTCGATCAGGTCGGCCGCCGGTACCAGCGGCTGGCCGCTGATGGTGGCCAGGCGTTGTACGGCCAGGGCCTGGTAGCGCGGGTCGGCGTTGATGCCGGTACCGATCGCGGTGCCGCCCAGGTTCACTTCGGTCAGCAGCTCTGGCGCCAGGGTTTTCAGGCGGGCCAGGTCTTCACCCAGGGTGGTGGCGAACGCGCGGAATTCCTGGCCGAGGGTCATCGGCACGGCGTCTTGCAATTGGGTGCGGCCCATTTTCAGCACATGGCTGAACTCGGCGCCTTTGGCGGCGAACGCCTGGATCAGGCTGTCGAGGCTGGCCAGCAGCGCGTCATGGCCCAGCAGCAGACCCAGGCGGATCGCGGTCGGGTAGGCGTCGTTGGTCGACTGCGCCATGTTCACGTCGTTGTTGGGGTGCAGGTACTGGTACTCACCCTTCTGGTGACCCATGGCCTCCAGCGCGATGTTGGCGATGACTTCGTTGGCATTCATGTTGGTTGAAGTGCCAGCGCCGCCTTGAATCATGTCCACCACGAACTCTTCGTGGAAATCGCCGCGGATCAGACGAGCACAGGCTTCGCTGATGGCAGCGTGCTTGGCTTCGCTGAGCTGGCCCAACTCGCGGTTGGCGTCAGCCGCTGCTTGCTTGACCATTGCCAGACCGACCACCAATTTCGGGTAATGCGAAATCGGAACGCCCGAGAGACGGAAGTTATTCACCGCTCGCAGGGTCTGGATGCCGTAATACGCTTGAGCCGGTACTTCGAGTACGCCAAGCAGGTCTTTTTCGGTACGGAAAGATGCAGCAGAGGACATGACGGAAATCATCTCAATATGGACCCGGGACTGGCCGGAACGCTGCGAATGCTAGGCTTGTAGAACTTTTTGGGCCAATGCTGTTAAACACTGGCCTATGCACAAACGGCATAATGTGGATGTGACCCGGTTATCTTGGCGGGCGTGTGTGCCAAAATGGTGCATTCCGTGGGAGGCAGTGATGAACCTTGAGAGCAAGTGGTTGGAAGACTTCAGCGCCCTGGCGGCGACGCGTAGTTTTTCCCAGGCGGCTGAGCGGCGCTTTGTCACCCAGCCGGCGTTCAGTCGGCGTATCCGCAGCCTGGAAGCCGCGTTGGGGCTGACGCTGGTCAACCGTTCACGCACGCCGGTGGAGCTGACAGCGGCCGGGCAGTTGTTTCTGGTGACGGCGCGCACGGTGGTCGAACAGCTGGGCGAAGTGCTGCGCCATTTGCATCACCTGGAAGGCGGGCAGGGCGAAGTCATGCAAGTGGCGGCCGCCCACTCCCTGGCCTTGGGGTTCTTCCCGCGGTGGATCGCGCAGTTGCGCAACGAAGGGCTGAACATCGCCACGCGATTGGTCGCCACTAACGTCGGCGACGCGGTACATGCCCTGCGCGAAGGCGGCTGCGACCTGATGCTGGCGTTCTACGACCCGGACGCGGCGATGCAAATGGATGCCGAGATTTTCCCGTCGCTGCACCTGGGCAACACCGAAATGCTCCCGGTGTGCGCCGCCGATGCCGATGGCAAGCCGCTGTTCGACCTGGAGGGCGAGGGCAGCGTACCGCTGCTGGCCTACAGCGCCGGCGCGTTCCTGGGCCGCTCGGTGAATTTGCTACTGCGCCAGCGGGCCCTGCGCTTTACGACCATTTACGAAACCGCCATGGCCGACAGCCTCAAGAGCATGGCGCTCGAAGGCTTGGGTATTGCTTGGGTGCCGCAGTTGAGCGTGCGTGCAGAGTTGGCACGCGGCGAACTGGTGGTGTGCGGCGGGCCGCAATGGCATGTGCCCCTGGAGATTCGCTTGTATCGCTGCGCGTTGGTGCGCAAGGCGAATGTGCGGTTGTTGTGGCGCAAGCTCGAGAGTGGCATCGCAGTGAGTTCCTCCGCATGAGCGGAGGCAGGTCAGTGATTGTTCGAGCTGATGGAAGTAAAACGTAAAAGCGCAGTTGGTATTAATCTTTACTGGCCAGATAATTCTTAATATTTTGCCGATTGGCGGGGCTGAAAGTGTAAGTGGTGGAACTACTACTGTGGGGTGCCATATAGGTATAAGTCTTAATGTCCTCGTACCAGCTTCCGAATAGCCGCCAAGCCTCAAGGAGCTTAATACCACTGGCCCAGCGGCGCTTGATATGCACTTCAGAGTCGTCATGTTTGGCCCCTAGTAAATGACCGATCTCATGCGCGACGACTTCTGGCGAGACCAATGAAGCGATGGCGAATGTTCCGCCTTTGCTTTCCCCATATGTCCTCGCGGCGCCTAAAACTCTATCGTTTAATTTGTCGTTGGTAACGAGAACGACTTTGGTCAAATCATTGGTTTTTAAGCCGTTTTTAGTCATTTCGTCGAGAATTTTAGCGCCGAGAGTTGTCCAGCGTGTTGCAGCGTCATCAAAATCATCACCTTTGTATTCCATACTGCTTTGGGGCTCGCCCTGCGCGAAGATGACATTGATTTTCCGCTCTGCGAAGCTCTCCAGCTCTTTTACGACGGCGTGAAAATAATCAGCGTAAATGGTTTTTCGTTTGGACTGTGCCACGTCATTATGAATAACAGCGATAATGGTAATGTCTTTTTTGGATGTACCTTCGATTGTCTGAGTCATCCTTTAATCCTTCAAGAAGTTAAAAGTAATTGATAGTGAATCAGGATGCCGGTGAGTTTATTGAATGAGGGCGTTCCCTCTGGCGGTAATTAATTCTCGACGGTACGTCGGTTTGGCGAGCGGACGTGAGTGTCGTGCTTTGGGTGCGTTAGAGGCTGACCTTAGAGTCAATAAATCGCTCGGTAGCTAGGAATGACAGATGGTCATCCCAGGGGCTGTTTATCTGGATTATTACGGTATACTGCGCGGCCTTCGGCCGGTCCAACCGGCCTTAATTCGTACACCAAGCCACGCCGGATTTCCTGCGTGGCTTGTTGTTTTTTGACGCGCCTGCGGGCGCCCAGAGAGAAGAGGCACGACGATGAGTGCATTGGTTGGCGTGATCATGGGCTCCAAGTCCGATTGGTCCACCCTTAGCCACACCGCCGATATGCTGGAAAAACTCGGCATTCCGTACGAAGTGAAGGTGGTCTCCGCCCACCGCACCCCGGATTTGCTGTTCCAGTATGCCGATGAAGCAGAATCCCGTGGCATCGAGGTGATCATCGCCGGTGCCGGCGGCGCTGCGCACTTGCCTGGCATGTGTGCGGCCAAGACTCACCTGCCCGTACTTGGCGTGCCGGTGCAGTCGTCGATGCTCTCGGGCGTGGATTCGCTGTTGTCCATCGTGCAGATGCCGGCCGGCATCCCGGTGGCAACCCTGGCGATCGGCAAGGCCGGCGCGATCAACGCAGCCTTGCTGTCGGCCAGCATCCTGGGCGCCAAGCACCCGCAGTTTCATGCGGTGCTGAAAAAATTCCGTGCTGAGCAGACAGACAGCGTGCTGGACAATCCAGACCCACGCATTGCCTGAGGTTGTTATTGATGAAGATCGGTGTAATCGGTGGCGGCCAACTGGGCCGCATGCTGGCTTTGGCGGGTACGCCGCTGGGGATGAACTTCGCTTTCCTGGACCCGGCGCCTGACGCCTGCGCTGCGGCCCTGGGTGAACACCTGCGCGCTGACTACAGCGACCCGGACCACCTGCGCCAACTGGCCGATGAAGTTGACCTGGTGACCTTCGAATTCGAAAGCGTCCCGGCCGAAACCGTGGCCTTCCTGTCGCAGTTCGTGCCGGTGTACCCGAGCGCCGAAGCTTTGCGCATCGCTCGCGACCGCTGGTTCGAAAAGAGCATGTTCAAGGACCTGGGCATTCCGACACCCGCCTTCGCCGATATCCAGTCCCAGGCCGACCTGGACGCTGCGGTTGCCAGCATCGGCCTGCCGGCGGTGTTGAAAACCCGCACCCTGGGCTACGACGGCAAGGGCCAGAAAGTCCTGCGCACCGCCGCCGATGTGGTCGGTACTTTTGCCGAGCTGGGCAGCGTCGCCTGCCTGCTGGAAGGCTTTGTGCCGTTCACCGGCGAAGTCTCGCTGATCGCCGTGCGTGCCCGCGATGGCGAAACACGCTTTTACCCGTTGGTGCACAACACCCACGTCAACGGCATCCTGAAGGTGTCGGTAGCCAGCACTGACCACCCGCTGCAGGCCCTGGCCGAAGATTATTCCAGCCGCGTCCTCAAGCAACTGGATTATGTCGGCGTGATGGCGTTCGAGTTCTTTGAAGTCGACGGTGGCCTGAAGGCCAACGAAATCGCCCCGCGTGTGCACAACTCCGGGCACTGGACCACCGAAGGCGCCGAGTGCAGCCAGTTCGAAAACCACCTGCGGGCGGTGGCGGGCTTGCCGTTGGGCTCCACGGCCAAGATCGGCGAGAGCGCCATGCTCAACTTCATCGGTTCTGTGCCGCCGGTAGAGCGCGTGATGGCGATCAAGGATTGCCATGTGCATCACTACGGCAAGGCCTTCAAGGCTGGGCGCAAGGTCGGCCACGCCAACCTGCGTTGCAAGGACCGTGCGACGTTGCAGGCGCAGATCCTCAAGGTTGAAGCGCTGATCGCCGAACAATAAGCCTGGCCCTGGCGGGAACCATTGGGGTTCTGCGTCTCTCTGATTGCAGGATGCCAAAGCCTGACTAGGCTTTGGCATGACTCATACCAATCAGAGGGAAATGCCATGGGTATCATCGGAACCATCTTTATCGGCTTGATCGTCGGCCTCCTGGCGCGCTTCCTCAAGCCTGGCGACGACAGCATGGGCTGGATCATGACCATCCTGCTGGGTATCGCCGGTTCCCTGGCCGCGACCTACGGCGGTCAGGCCCTGGGGATCTACCAGGCAGGCCAGGGCGCAGGCTTCATCGGCGCGCTGGTAGGTGCCATCGTGTTGCTGGTGATCTACGGCCTGGTCAAAAAGAAGTAATCAGCCGACAAAGTCCTCTGCGCTGCGCAGGCGCAGAGGGCTAGAATGCTCGGCACTTGTATTTGCCGAGCCTCTCCATGCGCCGTCTTCTGTTAACGCTTCTTCTGCTGGGCTCTGGCCTGGCGCACGCTGGCGAACTGCCGGAAACCGACTGGCTCGACCTGATGCCGCTGTCGGATCAGAAAGCCCTCGAGGCCATGCCCGAGATCGACCACAACTCCCCCGAAGCCCAAGGCACGTTTACCGAAAAGGGTGGCTTGAAGCAGAGCAAGGGCCTGCCTGCGGTGATGTATTCCACCAAGACCGTAGCGGCCATGAACGGTAAGAATATCCGCATTGGTGGGTATCCGGTGCCGCTTGAAACGGACGCCAAGGGCCGCAGCACGCTGTTCTTCCTAGTGCCTTACCCGGGCGCATGTATCCATGTGCCGCCACCGCCGCCCAATCAATTGGTGCTGGTGCGCTATCCCAAGGGGCTGAAGCTGGATGATATCTACACGCCGCTGTGGGTCACGGGCACGCTGAAGGTGGAGAAGGTCAATAACGACTTGGCGGATGCTGCGTATGCGCTGGAGGCGGGGAAGGTGCGGGTAGTAAAGGAATCTGATCTCTAAAGCCCAATACATAACCAATGTGGGAGGGCCCTGAACTCTGTAGGAGCGAGTTTGCTCGCGAAAAACGTCAACGATAACGCGTGTTTCCTGAATAAACACGGCGTCTGTGGGTTTTTCGCGAGCAAGCTCGCTCCTACAATTTACTACAGGGTGATAGCGGTGATGCTTACGCCCAGAGTGTGGCTTTCACCGGGTGCCAAAGCCACCACATCATCCAGCACATTCGCTGTCTCGATGCACAACATACCCTGCCAGCCGTCATCGGCCATATCGTCGAAAGCCTTGGCGCGTTCGGTCCAGGGGTTCCAGACCACGGTGGATTTGGAGCCTTCGCTGGTGAGCTGGATACGGCGCTGCCAGTCGCTATCAACGATATTCAACTGTGCAGGCGTATTCAGGTAAATGCGGTCTGTCTCGGCGCGAAAGTGCAGCAGCCCGGCTTGCTGCTTCTCGGCCCACCCATCGGCGGTATCGATGTAATCCACGCCATCCAGGCCCTCGACCTGCACCTTGCGCACATCGCTCACGGCGAAGTAGGTGTGCAATGCCTGGCTGAGGGTCACGGTGTCGGTGCCACGGTTGTGACTGGTCAGGCGGATATGCAGTTGATCGTCCAGCAGCAGGCTCAGCGTCAGGTCTACCTGATGGGGCCAGCCTGGAAAACCGCCCGCCGGCACCGGCAATACCAGGTCGACTCGCAGCGTCTGGCCGTCGAGTTCGGTGGCGGCCAGTTCCCAGCGGGCGGTGCGCACAAAACCGTGGGCGCCGGCAGGCTGATCGCTCTGGCGCATGGCTTTGACGCTTTGCGGGTTGCGGTCGAACACCCCAAACCACGGCCAGCACACCGGTACGCCGGTACGAATGCCTTTGCCCTGCTTGAACACGGCCTCAGGGTTCGGCCAGATCAGTGGCTGTTCGCCCTCGCGCTGGTAACTGAAGATATGCGCACCCTGTTGGGCCACCATCAACTCGGCGCCGTTGTGGCGGATGCGCCAGCAGTCCAGCTCGTCGATTTTTACCGTCTCAACGTGGGGCGTAGGCATGACAAAGCTCTCTTAGTGGCAGGCAATGGGGCAATTGACCGTTAAAACCCGGCGAGGTTTAACGCGCCCGTGACGGTACCGAGCGCGTGCGGCCGCTGCCATCGATGGCGACGAACACAAATACGGCTTCGGTCACCTTGCGCCATTCGCTGGACAACGGATCGTCGCTCCACACTTCGACCATCATCTGGATCGAGCTGCGGCCGATTTCCAGGGCTTGGGTATAGAAGGAAAGCTGCGCGCCCACGGCCACCGGCACCAGGAACGCCATGCGATCAATGGCCACGGTGGCCACGCGCCCACCGGCGACCTTGCTGGCCATTGCCGTGCCCGCCAGGTCCATCTGTGCGACCAACCAGCCGCCGAAGATATCGCCAAAGCCGTTGGTTTCACGCGGAAGCGCGGTGATTTGCAGGGCGAGATCGCCTTGCGGGATAGGATCTTCTTGTTCGAGTTCGATCATGCCGGGGGTGCCTCTGACCCGTGACTCTTGGACTATGTAATCGGTGAATAGCCGTCTTGGAAAAACGATTCAGCCCCGAACATACTACGTTCGTCACGTTTTTCGAAAGGCGCCTTGAGGGAAACTCTGCGAAATCGGCTGGCCGGTGCCAACGACGGTTTCGCGCAACTTCCACGCAATAGACAGGTGCAGGGCTGGGAGTATATCGGTCGATAGCCTGCGCGACGACCATCTGCTCCTGATTTTGTGCATCTATATAGACGAGTTTCCAGGCGTCAAAAAATTGGCCAAAACGGTCATTCAAGTTGAGGGGTTTGACCATTGTTTCTTTTTAGCGCTGGCCGTCAGTATTTGATGGCGTTTTCGGCCCCCCATAATAATTCGGGAAGGGAATAAGTCGCTTCGCAAGTGGGGATGCTTGCGAGGTGGCGCTGATGCGGCGCAAGGGTTTGGACTGTGCTTTTCCGGGCAATTTGCTATCGTGCCGGACCTGCCAGGCGCAAACCCACGCTGTTGCGGATTCCTGATCTGACTAATAAGAGAAGCCTTGCCATGACCACAGTGCCTTCAAGCATTGCGCCGCCCGCACGACCACTTAACCGCAACGACTACAAAACCCTGTCGCTGTCTGCCCTGGGTGGGGCGCTGGAGTTCTACGACTTCATCATCTTCGTGTTTTTCGCCACCGTGGTCGGGAAACTGTTCTTCCCTGTCGACATGCCCGAATGGCTGCGCATGATGCAGACGTTCGGCATCTTCGCGGCCGGCTACCTGGCGCGCCCGCTGGGCGGCATCATCATGGCGCACTTCGGTGACCTGCTGGGCCGCAAGAAGATGTTCACCCTGAGCATCTTCATGATGGCCGTGCCGACCCTGATCATGGGCCTGCTGCCGACCTATGCACAGATCGGCCTGTGGGCGCCGCTGCTGCTGCTGTTGATGCGCGTGATCCAGGGCGCAGCGATTGGCGGCGAAGTACCGGGCGCTTGGGTGTTCGTCTCCGAGCACGTCCCGCCGCGCCACATCGGCTACGCCTGCGGCACCCTGACCAGCGGCCTCACCGCCGGTATTTTGCTCGGCTCGCTGGTAGCCACCGCTATTAATACGGCCTATACACCGGAACAGGTCTCTGATTACGCCTGGCGTATCCCGTTCCTGCTCGGTGGCGTATTCGGCCTGCTGTCGGTGTACCTGCGTCGCTGGCTGCATGAAACCCCGATCTTCGCCGAGATGCAGCAACGCAAAAGCCTGGCCGCTGAACTGCCGTTGCGCGCCGTGTTGCGCGATCACCGTGGCGCCATTGTGCTGTCGATGCTGCTGACCTGGCTGCTGTCGGCCGGCGTGGTGGTGGTGATCCTGATGACCCCGACCGTGCTGCAAACCATCTACCACTTCAGCCCTACGGTTGCGCTGCAAGCCAACAGCCTGGCCATCGTGACCCTGAGCCTGGGCTGCATCGCCTCGGGTGCCCTGGCCGACCGTTTTGGCGCCGGCCGCGTGCTGGTAACCGGTTGCGCACTGCTGCTGGCAACTTCCTGGACGCTGTACCACAGCCTGATGGCCCACCCGGACTGGCTGTTCCCGTTGTATGCCTTGACTGGCCTGTTTGTCGGCACCATCGGTGTGGTGCCCTACGTGATGGTCAAAGCCTTCCCGCCGGTGGTGCGCTTCAGCGGTCTGTCGTTCTCCTACAACGTTGCTTATGCCGTGTTCGGTGGGCTGACGCCATTGGTGGTGTCGCTGCTGATGAAGGAGAGCCCGATGGGGCCGGCTTACTACGTGGCTATCCTCTGTGTGATGGGGATGGCGGTAGGCGGCTACCTGTGGAAACGCGGCCGCTAAAAACCGCCTGATCACTGTGGTGGGTGAGTAGGCTTCCTCACCACAGTGAACGTGTTTGTTCTGTTTTTTACTTCGCTTCCCGATAGTGGCCTTTCATCTAATTGTCATATTTAAGACATAGAGTGTTCACACGGCCTGCCGATACTTGGCCCCGATCCAATTATCCCTATCTGCTAGGAGCAAGGCATGAAACTGAAACGTTTGATGGCGGCAATGACTTTTGTCGCTGCTGGCGTTGCGACCGCCAACGCGGTGGCCGCTGGTGTTGATCCGGCAATCCCGGCTTACGTCAAGACCACTGGTGTGTCGGGCAACCTGTCCAGCGTCGGCTCCGATACCCTGGCTAACCTGATGACCCTGTGGGCCGAGGGTTACAAAAAGGAATACCCGAACGTCAACATCCAGATTCAAGCTGCCGGCTCTGCCACTGCGCCACCTGCGTTGACTGAAGGCACCTCCAACCTGGGCCCGATGAGCCGCAAGATGAAGGACACCGAATTGGCGGCCTTCGAGCAGAAGTACGGCTACAAGCCAACCGCTATCCCGGTTGCCGTGGATGCCCTGGCGGTATTTGTGCACAAGGACAACCCGATCCAGCACCTGACCATGGAACAGGTCGACGCCATCTTCTCGTCGACGCGTCTGTGCGGCGCCAAAGCCGACGTGAAAACCTGGGGCGACCTGGGCGTGACCGGCGACCTGGCCAACAAGCCAGTGCAACTGTTCGGGCGTAACTCGGTATCCGGCACCTACGGCTACTTCAAGGAAGAAGCCCTGTGCAAAGGCGACTACAAGCCAAACGTGAACGAACAACCGGGTTCGGCTTCGGTCGTGCAGTCGATCAGCTCCTCGCTGAACGGCATCGGTTACTCGGGCATCGGCTACAAGACCGCCAGCGTGAAGACCGTGCCACTGGCCAAGAAAGGCAGCACTGACTACATCGAAGACTCCGAAGAAAACGCCCTGAACGGCAAGTATCCGCTGTCGCGTTTCCTCTACGTGTACGTCAACAAAGCCCCGAACAAGCCACTGGCGCCGCTGGAAGCTGAGTTCGTGAAACTGGTGCTGTCCAAGCAGGGCCAGGAAGTCGTGGTCAAAGACGGCTACATCCCACTGCCAGCCAAAGTCGCCGCCAAGGCCCTGGCTGACCTGGGTTTGAAAGAAGGCAACTAAGTAGCTGGGCTGGGTAAAACCGGCCCTTCTGTAGGAGCGAGCTTGCTCGCGAAAGACGATAGGGCACCGCGTTTATTCAGAAATGGCGCGTTATCGTTGACGATCTTCGCGAGCAAGCTCGCTCCTACAGAGACTCCTAATTTTTTATCCGCTGCCAGCCCTGCTTCGCGGCGGATTTGTTGCGTCACTTCACTGTCATCTTTCTGTCATACAGGATCGCTAGGGTGTGCGCATGAATGATCTGGCCAATTCCACCATGACGACGACTTCCCCTCCCAAGCGCATTGATTTCAATACGCCTGAGCTGCAACGCAAGCGCCGCATCCGCGCGCTCAAGGATCGCTTCACCCGTTGGTATGTGCTGGTCGGCGGCCTCGCCGTGCTGGCGGCCATTACCCTGATCTTCTTCTTCCTCGCCTACGTGGTCGCGCCGCTGTTCCAGGGCGCCTCGTTGACCAAGGAAGACGCGTTGACGCCGGCCTGGATGCAAGACGCCGGCAAGCCGTTGATGATCTCCCTCGAAGAACAGAACCAAGTTGCCATGCGGGTCTCCGACAAGGGCCAGGCGTTGTTCTTTGCCGTGGACACCGGTGCCGAGCTCAAGCGTGTCGACCTGCCGCTTCCGGCCGGTACCAGCGTTGCTTCCATTGGTGAAGACCAGCCGGGCAGCCCGCTGGTGATCCTCGGCTTGTCCAATGGCCAGTCTTTGGTGTTCCGCCACACCTATAAGGTGTCGTACCCGGACGGCAAGAAAACCATCAGCCCAGCGATCGAATACCCCTACGGCGAAACGCCCATCGTGCTGGATGACGCCGGTCGGCCGCTGGAACACGTTGCGCTCAACGCCACCGACACCTCCCTGGTGGTGGCAGGTTCCGCTGGTTCGCACTTGAACGTGCTGACCCTGAGCCGCGAAGAAAACATGATGACCGGTGAAGTCACCAGCGAGCAGAAGCGTGTCGAGCTGCCGCAGATGACCGAGCCGGTGAAAGCGATCTTCATCGACCCACGCCAGCAGTGGCTGTACGTGATCAACGGCCGTGCCCTGGCCGACGTGTTCAGCCTGCGCGACAAGAGCCTCAACGGTCGCTACAAACTGCTGGAAGACGCCGACACGGAAATCACCGCCAGCACCCAGTTGGTTGGCGGCATCTCGCTGATCCTGGGTAACTCCAAAGGCGGCCTGGCCCAGTGGTTCATGGCCCGCGACCCCGATGGCGAACAGCGCCTGAAGCAGATCCGCACCTTCCAGATGGGCACCGCGCCCATCGTCGAAATCAGCGCTGAAGAGCGCCGCAAAGGCTTCACCGCCCTGGATGCTGCTGGCCAGTTCGGCGTGTTCCACAGCACCGCCCATCGCACCTTGCTGGTGGACCCGGTGGTCGATGGCCAGGGCCTGTTCGGCATGTCGCCACGGGCCAACCGTGTGATCGTCGAGGCGGGTGGCAAGCTGCAACCGTTGTTGCTCGACAACCCGCACCCGGAAGTGTCGTGGAGCGCGTTGTGGAGCAAGGTCTGGTACGAGAACTACGACGAGCCTAAATACGTCTGGCAATCCACGGCCGCCAACACTGACTTCGAACCCAAGATGAGCCTCGCCCCGCTGACCTTCGGTACCTTGAAGGCTGCGTTCTACGCCATGCTGCTGGCGGCGCCGCTGGCGGTTGCCGCGGCGATCTACACCGCTTACTTCATGGCACCGAGCCTGCGCCGCAAGGTCAAGCCGGTGATCGAGCTGATGGAAGCCATGCCGACGGTGATCCTCGGCTTCTTCGCCGGCCTGTTCCTGGCACCGTATGTGGAAGGGCACCTGCCGGGCATTTTCAGCCTGTTGATGCTGTTGCCGATTGGCATCCTGGTGGCGGGTTTTGTCTTCAGCCGCTTGCCTGAGTCGATCCGCCTGCGCGTTCCCGATGGTTGGGAAAGCGCGATCCTGATCCCGGTGATCCTGTTCGTGGGCTGGCTCTCGCTGTACATGAGCCCGTACCTGGAAACCTGGTTCTTCGGCGGCGACATGCGCATGTGGATCTCCCACGATCTGGGCATTACCTACGACCAGCGCAACGCCCTGGTGGTCGGCCTGGCCATGGGTTTTGCGGTGATCCCGAACATCTACTCCATCGCCGAAGACGCCGTGTTCAGCGTGCCACGCGGCCTGACCCTGGGCTCCCTGGCCCTGGGCGCCACGCCGTGGCAGACCATGACCCGCGTGGTCATCCTCACTGCCAGCCCGGGCATCTTCTCGGCGCTGATGATCGGTATGGGCCGCGCCGTGGGCGAGACCATGATCGTGCTGATGGCCACCGGCAACACCCCGGTGATGGAGATGAACCTGTTCGAGGGCCTGCGCACCCTGGCGGCCAACGTTGCGGTGGAGATGCCCGAGTCGGAAGTAGGCGGCAGCCATTACCGCGTGCTGTTCCTCTCGGCGCTGGTGCTGCTGTTGTTCACCTTCATCATGAACACCCTCGCCGAGCTGATTCGTCAGCGTCTGCGCAAGAAATACTCGTCGCTTTAAGAAAGGTAGAAGTCTGTGAAACAGAACTCCCTGAATGGATGGTTCAAGAGCGGCGCTCCCGGCGTCTGGATCAGCGGTGGCGCGGTGTCCATCGCGGTCATCATGACCATTGGTTTGCTGGCTGTGATTGCGGTGCGAGGCCTGGGCCATTTCTGGCCGGCCGACCTGATCCAGGCCAACTACAACGTGCCAGGCCAGGCCAACCACATCGTGATCGGCGAAGTGGTGCAGAAAGAAGAAGTGCCGCGTGAACGCCTGAAAAGCGCGGGCCTGCCGGTGCCGGACCAAGGCCCGGAGTTCATGACCCGTGAGCTGATCAAGGTCGGCAACCGCGACCTGAACGGCAACGACTTCACCTGGATCGTCGGCGAGTGGCTGAAGGACCAGACCAAGCCTGCGAACCTGATGGCCATCGAGCGTCGTGAGTGGGGCAACTTCTACGGCACCCTGGTCAACGTCAAGCAGGATGGCAAGGTTATCGCTGAAGGCGAAGCTGCGTGGCCGGAACTGCAGGCGCGTGTCGAGCGTGTGAACAAGCTCGCCGCTCAGCTCAAGACCTTGGAAAAATCCGATATCGGCGCGATCAACGCAGGGCTGGAGCGCATCCGCCTGCACGGTCGCAAACTGGAGCTGGAAGGCAAGCTCGACGCAGCCGCCCAGGCCGACATGGACGCCGACCGCGCCGAGCTGAACGCCCGCTACCAGGACATCGAAGCGCGCCTGGCCGACCTGCACGCACAGTTCAACCGCGACGCCCTCACCGCACGTGACGGCAACGGCAAGGAAGTGGAAATCGGCATCGGCAAAGTGGTGCACGCCTACCAGCCGAACGCCATGGGCACCATGACCAAGATCGGCTTCTACTTCAGCAAGGTCTGGGAATTTCTCAGCGATGACCCACGGGAAGCCAACACCGAAGGCGGGATCTTCCCGGCCATCTTCGGCACCGTGATGATGACCCTGATCATGGCAATGATCGTGACCCCGTTTGGCGTGCTGGCCGCGGTGTACCTGCGTGAATACGCCAAGCAGAACACCTTGACCCGCATCATCCGCATCGCCGTGAATAACCTGGCCGGTGTACCGGCCATCGTCTACGGCGTGTTCGGCCTGGGCTTCTTCGTGTATGTATTGGGGGGCTCGGTCGACCGTCTGTTCTTCGCTGAAGCCCTGCCGGCGCCGACCTTCGGTACGCCGGGGCTGCTGTGGGCCTCGCTGACCCTGGCGCTGCTGGCGGTGCCGGTGGTGATCGTGGCCACTGAAGAAGGCTTGGCGCGCATTCCCCGCACCGTGCGTGAAGGCTCCCTGGCACTCGGCGCGACCAAGGCGGAAACGCTGTGGAAGATCGTGCTGCCGATGGCCAGCCCGGCGATGATGACCGGCATGATCCTCGCCGTGGCGCGTGCCGCCGGTGAGGTGGCACCATTGATGTTGGTGGGTGTAGTGAAGCTGGCGCCGTCGCTGCCGCTGGACGGTAACTATCCGTACCTGCACCTGGACCAGAAGATCATGCACCTGGGCTTCCATATTTATGACGTCGGCTTCCAGAGCCCCAACGTCGAAGCCGCACGGCCACTGGTGTACGCCACTGCCTTGCTGCTGGTACTGGTGATCGCCACGCTCAACCTGTCGGCGGTGTGGATTCGTAACCACCTGCGCGAGAAGTACAAGGCGTTGGACAGTTAATGCGATCCAATGTGGGAGCTGGCTTGCCTGCGATGCAGACGACGCGGTGTATCAGTAAGACCGCAGTGATGCCATCGCAGGCAAGCCAGCTCCCACAGACACAGAATTTGAGTAAGCCGCCCCGGCGGTTCAACGAATGAATTGGTAGCACAGGGAGCATCCCATGCAACACGAAACCCAATCCCACGGCATCAACATGTCTGCCCTGGGTCGCGACAAGCAGAGCCTGAGCCTGGCCCAGGAAACCGTGGCCATCGAAGTCCCTGGCCTGAGCCTGTACTACGGCGACAAGCAGGCGTTGTTCGACGTCAGCATGAACATTCCCAAGCAACGCGTGACCGCCTTCATTGGCCCGTCGGGCTGCGGCAAGTCCACGTTGTTGCGTACCTTCAACCGCATGAATGACCTAGTGGACGGTTGCCGTGTAGAAGGTGCAATCAACCTCTACGGCACCAATATCTACCGCAAGGGCGAAGACGTGGCCGAGCTGCGTCGCCGCGTGGGCATGGTGTTCCAGAAGCCCAACCCGTTCCCCAAGACCATCTACGAAAACGTGGTTTACGGCCTGCGTATCCAGGGCATCAACAAGAAACGCATCCTCGACGAAGCGGTTGAATGGGCGCTCAAGGGCGCGGCATTGTGGGACGAGGTCAAGGACCGCCTGCACGAATCGGCACTCGGCTTGTCCGGCGGCCAGCAGCAGCGTCTGGTGATCGCCCGTACCATCGCCGTAGAGCCGGAAGTGTTGCTGCTCGACGAACCGTGCTCGGCCCTCGACCCGATCTCCACGTTGAAAGTCGAAGAGCTGATCTACGAGCTCAAGTCCAAGTTCACCATCGTCATCGTGACCCACAACATGCAACAGGCGGCGCGGGTGTCCGACTACACCGCGTTCATGTACATGGGCAAGCTGGTGGAGTTCGGCGATACCGACACCCTGTTCACCAATCCGGCGAAGAAGCAGACCGAAGACTACATCACCGGTCGCTACGGCTAGGAAGCTGTGGTTCTGATTGTACTGACGCTGCGGTTCTCCGCACCTTACCGGACGCTCCAAGGACGCCAACATGATTAGCAAAGAAGGCCTTACCCACCACATCTCCGCGCAGTTCAATGCCGAGCTTGAGGAAGTGCGCAGCCACCTCCTGGCGATGGGCGGGCTGGTGGAGAAGCAAGTCAACGATGCGGTCACCGCGCTGATCGAGGCCGACTCGGGCCTGGCCCAGCAGGTGCGTGAGATTGACGAGCAGATCAACCAGATGGAACGCAATATCGACGAAGAGTGCCTGCGCATTCTTGCCCGCCGCCAGCCGGCGGCCTCGGACCTGCGTTTGATCATCAGCATTTCCAAGTCGGTGATCGACCTGGAGCGCATCGGTGACGAAGCCACCAAGATTGCCCGCCGCGCCATCCAGCTGTGCGAAGAGGGTGAGGCGCCCCGTGGCTACGTGGAAGTGCGCCATATCGGTGATCAGGTGCGCAACATGGTGCGTGATGCCCTCGACGCCTTCGCCCGCTTTGACGCCGAACTGGCGTTGTCGGTGGCCCAGTACGACAAGATCATCGACCGCGAATACAAGACCGCGCTGCGTGAGCTGGCCACTTACATGATGGAAGATCCGCGCTCGATCTCGCGGGTCTTGAACATCATTTGGGTGCTGCGTTCCCTGGAGCGTATCGGCGACCATGCGCGCAATATCTCGGAGCTGGTGATTTATCTGGTGCGCGGCACCGACGTGCGGCACATGGGCCTCAAGCGCATGAAGGCCGAAGTTGAAGGGACTGCTGATCTAATCCCTAATGTTTCGGGCGAATCTGACGATAAGTAAGGTTGCCCGAGAAATTAACGCCCGGCCTCTGGCCGGGCGTTTTCGTTTGTGGCATCTGAATTTTTTGCACAGCAGGCGCCATAAAGTCCTTCTGTGACCCGCGAGTTTTGGCAAAATGCCATCAGTCAGGCGTTTTGCAGACGTTTTTATAGGATGAAGGGTCGATGAGTAAAGTCAGTGTGTTGGTGGTGGATGACGCCTCGTTTATTCGCGACCTGGTGAAGAAGTGCCTGCGCAATTACTTCCCTGGGATCAAGATCGAAGATGCGGTGAACGGCAAAAAGGCGCAATCCATCCTGATGCGCGAAACCTTCGACCTGGTGCTGTGTGACTGGGAAATGCCGGAAATGTCCGGTATTGAGCTATTGACCTGGTGCCGCGAGCAAGCGCACCTGAAGGCCATGCCGTTCGTGATGGTGACCAGCCGTGGCGACAAGGAAAACGTGGTGCAGGCGATTCAGGCGGGCGTTTCCGGCTACGTGAGCAAGCCGTTCACCAACGAGCAGTTGCTGAACAAGGTCAAGCAGGCCCTGCACAAGATCGGTCGCCTCGATGCGCTGATTGCCAGCGCGCCGACCAAGATGAACTCAGCCTTCGGCAACGACTCCCTGAGCGCCCTGACCGGCGGCAAACCCGAAGCGGTCAAGCCGGCCCCGGTGGCGGCGCCCAGCAAAGGCCTGCTCAACACCCCACCCGTGAAGGCCCCCGCAGCGGCGGCGCCGGCTGGCAGTCGCGGTCAGGGCCAGTTGCGCCTCGCAAGCGGCACCCAGCAATGCGTGATCAAGGCCCTGAGCATCAAGGAGGCGTTGCTGGTGGTGAAGCGTGGCGAGGTCCTGCCTCAGGTGCTGGAAAGCGCCGTGCTCGACCTGGAGCAGGGTGACAACGCCGAAGTCGCACGGCTCAACGGTTACTTGCACGCCATCGTCGCCTACGAGCCCAAGCCCGACAGCGACTGGTTGCAACTGACCTTCCGCTTTATCGACCAGGATGCGCAGAAGCTGGACTACATATCCCGCCTGATCGCCCGTGGCACGGCGCAGAAGCATTTCGTGCCGGGTGCGTAAAGCGCTGCCCCCTGTAGGAGCGAGCTTGCTCGCGAAAAACGTAAACGATAACGCGTGCGTCCTGAATAAACGCGGCGCCTGTGCGTTTTTCGCGAGCAAGCTCGCTCCTACAGGAGGCGCCAGGTCCACAGTCAGTCCAGCAGCAGCACCTTGGCCAACACGATCTTCGGCCCTTTCATCTTCTTGATGATGATCCGCAAGCCTTCAACTTCCAGCACTTCTTCCTCTTCCGGCACGCGCTTGAGCGTGTCGTAGATCAGGCCGGCCAGGGTTTCGGCTTCGATGTGGTCCAGGTCGACGCCCAGCAGGCGTTCCACCTTGAACAATGGCGTGTCGCCACGTACCAGCAATTTGCCGGGCTGGTAGGCGAGGATGCCGCGCTCGGCCTTGCGGTGTTCGTCCTGGATATCGCCCACCAGCACTTCCAGCACGTCTTCCATGGTCAGGTAACCGATGATCTTGCCGTCGGCTTCTTCCACCAGGGCGAAGTGCGCGCCGCCTTTGCGGAACTGCTCCAGCAGTTGCGACAACGGCATATGCCGCGATACGCGTTCCAGCGGGCGGGTCAATTCGGCTAGGTTGAACGATTCGGGGATATGGTCCAGCGCGGCCAGCTCCAGCAGCAAATCCTTGATGTGCAGCAAGCCGACAAACTCGTTGCGCACCGCGTCATACACCGGGTAACGGCTGAATTTGTGACGACGGAACAGCGCGAGGATTTCTTTGAGCGGGGCGTTGAAGTCCAGGGTCACCAGGTCTTCCCGGGAGTTGGCCCAGTCCACTACTTCCAGCTCGCCCATTTCCACGGCGGAGGCCAGTACGCGCATGCCTTGGTCGCTGGGGTCCTGGCCACGGCTGGAGTGCAGGATCAGCTTGAGTTCTTCGCGGCTGTAATGGTGCTCATGGTGAGGGCCAGGCTCGCCTTGGCCAGCGATGCGCAAAATGGCGTTGGCACTGGCGTTGAGCAGGTAGATGGCCGGGTACATCGCCCAGTAGAACAGGTACAGCGGCACGGCCGTCCACAGCGACAGCAGCTCGGGTTTGCGAATCGCCCAGGATTTGGGGGCCAACTCACCGACCACGATGTGCAGGTAGGAAATCACGAAGAAGGCGGCAAAGAACGAAACGCCCTTGATCACTTCCGGCGACTGCACGCCGACCGCGCCCAGCATCGGCTCGAGGATATGCGCAAAGGCTGGTTCACCGACCCAGCCCAAGCCCAGGGACGCCAGGGTGATACCCAACTGGCAAGCCGACAGGTAGGCGTCGAGCTGGCTGTGCACGGTACGCAGGATCTGCCCGCGCCAGCCGTTCTTATGGGCGATGGCCTCGACGCGGGTGGCGCGCAGTTTGACCATGGCAAATTCCGCCGCAACGAAGAAACCGTTGAGCAGTACCAGGATCAGTGCAAAAAGAATCATGCCGAAATCGGCGAAGAGTGTAGCGAGGGTAATGCCAGGGGAAGGGTCCATGATGGGGTTTTGCAGGTTCCGTGTGTTCAATAAGGGGTGACAGGTGGGCCTGAAAGGCAGGCACAAGTCGGCCAATGTAGCGGCTGACGGGGCGCTTGCCTAGTGCCCGCTGCCCGGCGGGGCTGCAATGCTTGCTTTGAAACAACACAAATCCAGTGTGGGAGCGGGCTTGCTCGCGAATGCGGTGGGTCAGTCAGTTTATTCATTCACTGATACCCCGCATTCGCGAGCAAGCCCGCTCCCACATTTAGCCCTGTTGTGTTTCGAGATTATTTATCTTCTTCGAGTGCTCGCGAACGGGTCACCTGCGCCGGCGGAAAATGGCAGGTAAAGGTACTGCCATGCCCCAGCACGCTGCTGATTTCCAGGCGGGCCCGATGGCGCAGCAGCACATGCTTGACGATGGCCAGGCCCAGCCCGGTGCCGCCGGTGTTGGAGTTGCGGCTGGAGTCGACCCGGTAGAAACGCTCGGTCAGGCGCGGCAGGTGCTTGGCGTCGATACCGATCCCCGAGTCCTGCACGCTCAGGTGCGCACCGTGCTCGTCGGCCCACCAGCGAATGCGGATATTGCCCTTGTCCTGGGTGTACTTCACCGCGTTGAACACCAGGTTGGAGAAGGCGCTGCGTAGTTCGCCTTCGCTGCCCTTGAGCAGTACGGTTGGGTCGGCCTCCAGCGTGATCTGCTGCCCGCGTTCGCCCGAGAGCGCCTGGGCATCGTTCTTGATCGTCTGCAACAGGCTCTGCACGGCCACGGGGTGGTTGTCCGAGGGGTAGTCCGTGGCCTCAAGCTTGGCCAGCAACAGCAGGTCGTTGAGCAGGGTCTGCATGCGTGAGCCTTGCTGCTGCATCTGTTGCAGGGCACGGCTCCAGCGCGGGTTGATCTCGTCGACATTGTCGAGCAACGTCTCCAGATAGCCGCAGATTACCGTCAACGGCGTGCGCAGCTCGTGGGAGACGTTGGCGACGAAGTCTTTGCGCATCTGTTCCAGCTGGTGGATACGGGTCACGTCACGCACCAGCATCAGGTGCTCGTTGTTGCCGTAGCGGGTCAGGTACAGCTGGATGCGTACGCGGTCGTTGGTGGGCGAGGGGATTTCCAGGGCTTCTTCGTAGTTGTCCTGCTCGAAGTATTCCTTGAAGCGCGGGTGACGCACCAGGTTGGTCACCGGCTGGCCGCTGTCCTGGGGCGTCTTGAGGCCCAGCAGGGTCTCGGCGGCACGGTTCCACCATTCCAGGTTGCCGTCGCTGTCGAGCATGATCACCGCGTCTTTGAGCGCGGCGGTGGACTCCTGCACCCGGTCGATCACCGCTTGCAGGCGCCCGCGTACCCGTTGGTCGCGGCGTTGCAGGTGGTAGATGCTGTCGAACACCTCGCCCCACAGGCCGTAGCCATCGGGCGGTGCTTCATCGGGTTTGTGCTGGCGCAGCCATTCATGCAGGCGCAGCAACTGCTTGAGGGTCCAGCCCAGGTACAAGGCAATGCCCGCAGCCAGGCTCCAGCCGTAGTAGCCGCTGACCAGCCCCACCAGCAGGCAGCCGGTGACCAGCAAGAGCATGTGGCGGATCAGGGTGCCATGCCAGTTTTGGTTCACTTGAACATGCGTCCTTGTCAGCTGTTTAAGTCAGGCGATTAAGTCACGAAACGGCTGGCTCAGCCTTTGGTAGAAAACCGATAGCCGGTGCCGCGCACGGTTTGTACCAGATTCTCGTACGCATCGCCCAAGGCTTTGCGCAGGCGGCGGATATGCACATCCACCGTGCGCTCTTCCACATAGACGTTGCCGCCCCACACCTGGTCGAGCAGTTGGCCACGGGTGTAGGCGCGCTCCTGGTGGGTCATGAAGAATTGCAGCAGGCGGTACTCGGTCGGTCCCATCTCCGCAGGCTTGCCGTCGATGGTCACGCGGTGGCTGATCGGGTCCAGGATCAGGCCGTCGACTTCGATAGGCGCTTCGCCATCGGTCGGGCCGGCGCGGCGCAGCACGGCTTTGAGGCGCGCCACCAGCTCCCTGGGGGAAAACGGCTTGGTGATGTAGTCATCGGCGCCGACTTCCAGGCCCTGGATCTTGTTGTCCTCTTCGCCCTTGGCGGTGAGCATGATGATCGGAATATCCCCGGTCAGCTCGTCACGCTTGAGACGGCGGGCCAACTCGATGCCCGAGGTGCCGGGCAGCATCCAGTCGAGCAGGATCAGGTCCGGCTTGCGGTCGACGATAATGGCGTGGGCCTGTTGGGAGTTTTCCGCCTCCAGGCAGTCATAGCCGGCCATTTCCAACGCAACGGCGATCATCTCGCGAATGGGCGCTTCGTCGTCAACAATCAGAATGCTCCTGCCAACCATGCTCAAAATCCTCTTGTCATTTAACTGTCTTGCGCCGCATTAGATAACGGAATTATTGCAGTCGTGTGACAGTAATTTAGTCGCTTGGGCAATTAACGGCACTCTGGACTACCCTTTGGGTCCGAATCCTGACAACCACAAAAGGAAGGTTCCGATGACTTACAGCACTGTTTCCTGGAAAGCCCTGCTGGTATCTGCGGTGTTGACGCTGCCAGGCCTGGCGTTTGCGGCAGAGCCGGCGATGACTAACGACGGGATGTTGGTGGATCACAAAGGGATGACGCTCTACACCTTCGATAAGGACGCTGATGGCAAATCAGTGTGCAAGGACCAGTGCGCGACCAACTGGCCACCGCTGAAGGCAGAATCCACCGACACCAAGACCGGCGATTGGACGGTGATCACCCGCGACGACCAGACCAGCCAGTGGGCGTACAAAGGCAAGCCTGTCTACACCTACAAGGACGACAAGAAAGCCGGTGACAAGACCGGTGATGGCAAGGGTAGCGTTTGGCACATCATCAAACCCTGACTAAGCGGCGGCTTTGAGGCCTTCGCGAGCAAGCCCGCTCCCACTTTTGATGTGCGAATACAATCAAAATGTGGGAGCTGGCTTGCCTGCGATGGCGCCCCAACAATCACCACAGAATCCTCAGCGAACCGCGTAATCCACCACAATCCCGACAAAAATCGCCAACCCCGCCCAGTGGTTATGCAAGAACGCCTTAAAGCACTTCATGCGGTCCCTGTCCCGCGTGTACCAGAACTCCCAGACAAAACAGCCCGCCGCCGCCAGCAACCCGAGGTGGAACCACCCGCCCAACTCGAACCGCGCGCCGGCCAGCAACAGGCACGCCAGCGCCAGGCCTTGCAGGGTGAGAATGATCACGCGGTCGGCATCGCCAAATAGAATCGCGGTGGATTTCACCCCGATCTTCAAGTCGTCATCGCGGTCGGTCATGGCGTAATAGGTGTCGTAGCCCACCGTCCACAACAGGTTGGCGATGTACAGCAGCCACGCCGTGGCAGGCAAATGGCCGGTCTCGGCGGTAAACGCCATCGGCATGCCCCAGGAAAACGCCGCGCCCAGCACCACTTGGGGGTAATAGGTGTAGCGCTTCATGAACGGGTAGCTCGCCGCCAGAGCCAGGCCGCCCAGGGACAGCAGGATGGTGCTGGCGTTGGTCAGCAGCACCAGCAGGAAACTGATGCCCATCAACACGGCAAAAAACACCAGCGCTTCTTTCGAGCTGATCTTGCCGCTTACCAGCGGGCGTTGCTCGGTGCGTTTCACATGGCCATCGACCTTGCGGTCGGCCCAGTCATTGATCACGCAGCCGCCGGCCCGGGTGAGTACCACGCCCAGCACGAAAATCACGATATTGATCAGCGACGGCGAACCCTTGCCGGCGATCCACAGTGCCCACAGTGTCGGCCACAGCAGCAGGTAGATGCCGATGGGTTTGTCCATGCGCGTCAACTGAATGAAATCCCAGGCCCTGGGGTTCAGGCGGTTCAAGGACTTGAGCAGACGTTGGTACATCAGCAGTTCTCCGGATGTGCGTGCAACGCGTGCCAGAAACTCGGCAGGAAGACTTCCGCCACCAGCACGCTCAGCGCCCCGCGGTCGAAGCGTGAACGGCGCGCCCACAGATTATCGGCCTGGTCCGCTGTCGGCAGCCAGGCACGAGGGTAGTGACACACTTCAATGGCCTGGCGGGTAAAGGCGCGGTCGCAGAACAGCAACTCGCCGAGCGAACGGCTGCCCAACTCGTCCATGTGCAGCCCATCGCCCTGCAAGGCACTGCGGGCCGCCACGCTGCGGGCGAACACCCAAGGCTGGCCGTGCCCGCGCAAATACACCTCGCGTACCCAACCGATACTGGCCGGCGGCAGGTCCAGGGCGGCACATTCGTCGTCGCGCAACGGTTGCCAGCCTTCGAACAGCGGCGTCACGCTGAAACCCTCGTTGGACAGCCACGTCAGCCGTCGCGTCAGCGAGCCTTGGTCAAACAGCCAATTGAGGGTCAAGGGCGTGGGCAAGGGGCTCAGAAGGCTCTGGGTCAGCCATTGGCAAGCGTCGGGAAGGGCGATTGAGTGCGGCACGGTGAGTCAGTATTGGCAGCAAAAGAGGCGGCGAGCTTACCATGGCACCCTGGGCTTTTGCCGTGCCAAACCCGTCGTTTGCGTCGAACGTGCTTGCATCTGCCGGCCCCGATCAGTACAAAACGCCCTGAGCCGCGCGGCAACGCTGGATCCATCGACCGCCGGCCAACACGCCTGAACCTGAGGAAGCACGTAATGAAGAAGTGGCAATGTATCGTCTGTGGCCTTATTTACAACGAAGCGGACGGCTGGCCGGATGACGGTATTGCACCAGGCACTCTGTGGCAGGACGTCCCGGAAGACTGGCTGTGCCCGGACTGCGGCGTGGGTAAGTCGGACTTCGAAATGATCGAAATCGCGTAATCCCGAATTTAAGAAACGTACTACAAGGAGAAAGGAATGAACGCACCTGTCGTGATCATCGGCACAGGATTGGCCGGTTACAACGTCGCCCGGGAGTTTCGCAAGCTCGACAGCGAGACCCCGTTGCTGCTGATCACCGCAGATGACGGACGCTCCTACTCCAAACCCATGCTCTCCACCGGCTTTGGCAAGAACAAGGAAGCCGATGGCCTGAGCATGGCCGAACCCGGCGCCATGGCCGAGCAACTCAAGGCCCAGGTGCGCACCCATACCCGTATCAGCGGCATCGACCCAGGCCACAAGCGCCTGTGGATCGGCGAGGAAGCGGTGACCTATCGCGACCTGGTCCTGGCCTGGGGCGCAGAAACCGTGCGCGTACCGGTCGAAGGCGATGCGGCTGAGCTGATTTTCCCGATCAACGATCTGGAAGACTACGCGCGCTTTCGTGCCGCCGCTGCCGGTAAACGGCGCGTGCTGCTGCTCGGCGCCGGCCTGATCGGCTGCGAATTTGCCAACGATCTGATCCTGGGCGGCTATGAAATCGATCTGGTCGCGCCCTGTGAGCAAGTCATGCCGACCCTGCTGCACCCGGCGGCGGCCGCAGCGGTGCAAGCCGGGCTGGAGGGCATCGGCGCGCGTTTCCACCTGGGCCCGGTGCTCAATCGCCTGCAACGCACGGCTGATGGCCTTGAAGCGCACCTGTCGGACGGCGAGGTGATCCACTGTGACCTGGTGGTGTCTGCCATTGGCCTACGCCCGCGTGTAGACCTGGCCGCAGCGGCCGGCCTGCAAATCAACCGCGGGATCATGGTGGACCGCCACCTCAAGACCTCCCACGCCAACATCTATGCCTTGGGCGACTGCGCCGAGGTCGATGGCTTGAACTTGCTGTACGTGATGCCGCTGATGAGCTGCGCCCGTGCCCTGGCGCAAACCCTGGCCGGCAATGCCACGGCGGTGAGCTATGGGCCGATGCCCATCACCGTGAAAACCCCGGTGTGCCCGCTGGTGGTATCACCTGCGCCACGGGGCACGGAAGGCGTGTGGAGCGTCGAAGGGCAGGGCGCCGACATCAAGGCCCTGTGCCGCGATGCCAGTGGCCGCCTGCTGGGTTATGCGTTGACCGGCAGCGCCGTCATGGAAAAACTGGCGCTGAACAAAGAACTTCCGCCGCTGCTGGCGTAAATACCACCCGTTCTGTCGCAAACATCACGTTCTTACCCGGAGAAAGGCCGCCGCGAGACTGGCGCGGCGCCCGAGGGCATGCCATCCTCACTCCCGTCTGCCGCAGAGTAGAGCCTGCGGCGCCTTGGCGCTGCTCCACCAGAGAGCAGCACGGACATAACAACAAAAAACCGTCAAAGAGGCTTCACATATGCGTAAACCAGAACTCGCAGCCGCCATCGCTGAAAAAGCCGATCTCACCAAAGAACAGGCCAACCGCGTCCTCAACGCCGTCCTCGAAGAAATCACCGGCGCCCTGCACCGCAAAGACAGCGTCACCCTGGTTGGCTTCGGCACTTTCCTGCAACGCCACCGCGGCGCCCGCACTGGCAAAAACCCGCAAACCGGTGAGCCAGTGAAAATCAAGGCGAGCAACACCGTAGCGTTCAAGCCGGGCAAGTCGCTCAAAGACAGCGTCAACCCGTAATAGTGGTACCGCCTGAAGGGAGGCGGGAGGGTATGAAAAATGGGCACGCCGGCGGGTCGGGTGCCCATTTTTTTGCTCTTTGTGTTTGTGTGATCAGCTAAATTGAACGAGGAAATAGCCCCCCATTTCGCCTTCTTTCATTTTTTTCGCTCGATTATCGGCGAACACGTAACCTATACCGCCACCAAATATGCCTTCGTGACGAGCGCTTACTTTTGCGATATCGGTATCGGTCAACTGAGCCAGGAAATAGTAGCGAGGGCTTTCATACAGCGGGTCTTGCAGCCAAGCGGGGCGCCCTAAAACCTTGCTGATACCTACGCCACACTCCACGTCTTCCAGTTCTTCTTCCATTTGTTCGGGAGTCAATGGTTGCTGTGCAATATACTTTCGTGGAATCGGATCAGCCAATGTAGCGGGTGTGAGCTCAGCGGATGCGAGCGTGTGAAGCAGGACACGGCCATGGCCAGTTTGAAGTTTCTGCATCTCGCTTTGTTGATGAACAGCCAACTTGCGCACTGATGCCCGCGTGTAGGTTTCGTCATTTCGCTCAACGCTGACAAACACCGTCAGCGCCATTCCAGGAGGAATGAATGGCACACTCAGAAACGTTGAAGTCATCGTCATCACAGGCAGCATCAATTGGCCGGTTTGTGGATCTCTCGGCCAGAGATCAAGATCTGTCAGCCACGCGCCTCCACCTACTTGTCCAAGGCCATGATCTTGCTCTGAGAGAATGATTTGGTTGATGCCCATAGCGCGTGATCCTTTAGAAACAACCTTTTCGTTTGGCGAATGAAGTGGCGGAGCGCCTCGCCGTTCTGGCCTGTTGTTGCGTAATGATGCCGGTTTTGACCAGCGAGTTGTGTATGGCTTGAGACATGAGGCGAATTTCCAGCTTGCCGCGCTTGAGCATTTGGTTAGGGCCCATGCCGCGAGCGCGCCTCAAACGATTTTCCTCGGCATGTACCATGTCGTGATGCTTAGGGGACAGCGCGATGGACGGGTTGCCCTTGTAGCGGCGACCTTTGGCAATACCTTTTTCTTCCAAAAATTTATTTCGGACAATCTCGTGTGCTTCCAGTCCATCATTCTTGTGGGCCTTTGCACCGTAACCTGCCACTTCGCCTTCTTTGAGCAGCCCAAGCGGGTCAATCCACCCGGACGTATTGGGTGCGTATTGATAGAGGTTATAACTCCCCGCCAAACCAATCGGATCCGGCGTCGTAAACCGCCCCACATCCGGATCATAAAACCGAAACGTGTTGTAGTGCAGCCCAATCTCCCGATCCAGATACTGCCCCTGGAACCGCAAATTCTGCTCTTCGATAAAGTACGCTTCACGCACTTCTTCGTCCGCATTCCCCCACACCTGATAGCGCGCCTGCCACACCGTTTTTCCATCAGCTTCGGTCAGTTGCTCAGGCAATCCATTCAGGTCGTTGTGGTAGTAGCGTACGCTTTGATGCTCGCCCGTGCCGTCCACGCGAGCCAGCGGTACATAGCCGTCTTCTTCATAGAGATAGAGGCTGGTCTGGCTATGCCGATGCTCCTGCAGCAGGCGCAACCCCTCCCAATCAAAGCGGGTTTCACCCAACGGATAACCGTTGCTGTCATGTTCGGTTTTAGCGATGCGCCGTCCGAGGGGGTCGTAGGTCATTTTCACGACCGTTTCGCGTCCATCCTTCTGGCTACGGACTTCGATCAGGCGATGCTCTGCGTCGTAGGCAAAAAACTGTACGCCGCGTAGGGCACTGCGTTTTTCGATCATTCGGCCAAAGCCGTCGTAACGATAGCGTTTGTCCTGATAGGTCAACAGCTTGTTATGCACCACCAGCCCCGCACTGGCTGACGGACCGTCCAGCAGGTTGGCGGCGGCATCATAGGCAAACGTTTCTCGCTGGCCCTGAGCGTTGTCCTGGCTGGCGATAATGCGCCCGGTCGCGTCGTAGTGGAGCAGTTGGCGCTGATCCCGATGGTTATCGCGGTCACGCTCCAGGCGGCCGATCAGGTTATCGGCCGGGTCATAGTCAAAGTGTTTTTGCTGGGCGGCCGGCAGTTGCGTGGGCTGGCCGTTGGGACGGCGTATCCGTGAGCGCAGGCGGCCGCTGCGGTCGTATTCGCTGCGCGTAGTGATCTGGCCTTGGGTACGCAGGACTTCACGGTGCAGGCGGTCGCGTTCGAAGTCGCAGATGATGCGCCCGTCGAGGTTGATCTGGTGCAGGTGGCCGCTGCCGTAGTACAGGCGGTTGAGCCAACGGCCGTCGGGCAACTGCGTCTGGATCAGGTTGCCGAGTTCATCGTAGTGGTAGTTCAGGCTGCCGGCGGCGCTTTGTTCGATGAGTAGTTGGCCGCGCGCGTCGTAGGCGAAGGCCAGTGCCTGGGTGGTTTCGTCATTGCCGATGAAGGTGACAGCGGTAAGTTGGTCCAACGGGTCATAGGCGTATTCGGTGCGACCATCATCGGTTTGTTTCAACAGCAAGCGGCCCACTGCATCGCGTTCGAGTCGATGCACAATTGAAGGCTCAGGCGTCTGCCCTGTGGGCACGTACTCAACGGCGGCTACGTTATCCAGAAGGTCATAGGCATAACGTCGGGCGCTGCCGTCGAGGTCTTGCTGCTCTACCAGACGGTCGCACGGGTCCCAGGTAAAGCGGTAACTCTCACCATTTTCATTGGTCAGGGTTTGGAGGTGTCCGTAGGCGTCGTAGCGGAACTCAATCTGCCGGCCATGGGCATCTATTCGTTGGCGCACCTGCCCGCGGCGTCCGTACTGGTAGCGGGTGGTGTGACCTGCGGCATCGGTATAGCCGATCAACAGACCGCTGGTATCGCGCAGGTACTGCTCGATGCGGCCGTCCGGCATTTCGCTCTGTAGCAACCGGCCTTGGCTGTCGTGTTGATAGCGCTGGCGCTCACCCAAAGCGTCGATGACTACCTGCAAATGACCCTGGCGGTCGTACTCGAACGCTGTGGGGTACCCCGAACAGTCGATATGCTGGATTAACTGTCCGGTTTCATTCCAGCGCAGGGTTTTGCTTTTGCCCGTGGCATCGATGATCTCCACCACCTGTCCAAACGTATCGTAGCGATACCGTGTGACATGCCCCAACGGGTCGATTTCACTGACGCAATTGCCTCGCTGGTCGTACTGATATTGCCACGCGTGGCCTGCGGCATCGGTCTCCACCAGCGGCAGCGACCAATGCTCCAGCCACAACGTCGATTCGATACGCCCCACCGGATCCTGGGTGCTGCACAGGTTGCCGGACTCGTCGTAGCCGAACTGCCATTTGCCGCCTTGTGGATCGGTGGCGCTGAGCAGCTGACGCTCGTCATTCCATTCAAACTGCCAGGTTTTTCCCAGGTTGTCGGTGTACTCGGTTATCTGGTACTGCGGGTTCCAGCGGCGTGTGCTGACCCGTTGCAAGCCATCAGTAATGCGCGTCACGCCACCCGGCAAGTCATAGTCGAACCGGTACTCGTCACCTTCATCGGTCCAGTGCCGCACCACGCGCCATTCGCTACCGTCCACACAGTCCCATTGGTAGTAACAACGCAGCCCGGTGGGCAACTGATGCTCGACCATGCGCTGGCCGCTGTCGTAGGTGAAGCGGCGTTGCACATTTGCGTCGGTATCGCGAACTTCGGCCAGGTCGCCGCGAGCATCGTAGCCGTAACTGATAAGGGTTTCTCGGCTGTGATCGGGGTATAGCCGTTTGACTTGCTCCACTCGCGCAGGCCATTGCTGGCTGTAAACAAATTCGACACGCACATGGTCGAACGTATCTCGTAAGTGGCTCAGCCGACCCTGAATGTCATAGTCAAGGAAGATTCGGTTGTCGTTGCGATCCCCCAATTGGCTAAGGCGCAGGCGTGAGGCGTTACCTGGCGTTGGTTCGAATAGCCGATACAGCCCGTCAACGCTTTCGATCAGTAGTTGGCCATTGGTATTGCGCCGTACGCTCAAGCCTTCTCCTGCGCTGAATACGGCACCGCCCAGCGGGATCACGCCCATGTCGATCTGTCGCGCTTGCTCATCGGTATAGACCAGCCGTTCCCCACCTTCGGGGTGTATGCCGATCTCGACGCAGACCTCGTAGATCACGCTCCAGCTGGCACCGAACAGACCGTCGCGACGCTCGTCCCGGCTGCTGTAGTAGCGCTGCCACTCGATAGGGAGCAGGCCGGGCAGGGCGAAGTCCAGATCGTCTTCCCCATCAAGAATTTTCGCGCCCGTGGAGCTGTGTACCGGGTTAGGCGAGCCTGCTACTGCGGAGGTAATGGCATTGGTCACTTGGCTGGTGCCCCACGACACCAGTCCACCAACGACCATGCACGGCAGCTTGCTGAAAAACTTGGAGCCACCACCGCGCAGCATCAACAGCGCGGTCACCGCCAGCCCGACACCGGGGGTCTTGCCGCTGCGGATCTCGCGCACCACCACGGGGCTGCCGCCAATACGCACGTTGCTGGAGATCATCCCCGACTCGACAATCGATGCGTCGCAGGTACTTCGGTCACCGCTACGGGCGGCCGGCTGACCATTAATCGTGACCTTGCTGGAGCCTTCGGCAATAAACTGCGGTGGCATGGGTGGATGCTTGGTGCAGATGACGATGTCCAGCGGTTTGGGGACTGCGCCCGGCGCAGGAACCGCCACAGTGGGGCGCCACATCTGCGAGAAAAATCCCTTGGCCATGTCCAGGTAGCTGGCTTCCTCGGGATTGCCGCCTTCGGCAGGTTGCGGGCTGACCGGGCCGATTGCGCCTGCGGCACGCGCAGCGGGTATGCCGTTGGTGAAGGTGTTATGTGAGCCGGTGGCAATGGTCGCCATCACCACCGGCGGGAATAACGCGTTGCCTATCCAGTCACAAACTTTTGTCAGTCCCTTGTCTGCCCCCGTCTTGCTCATGCCTATGCCGACGATGATGCCCACCACGGCACCCAGTACAAAGCAGCCTAGGCCGCCGGTTACGACCGTAATACCGGTGGCGGCCACAATCGCAGCCGTGGCGACGGCCGTAATAGCGATGTTGGCCGCAATTTCCAGCACGCCGCCCAGGATGTCGGCCATCGCCGAGGTGTGCAGCAGGCCGTCGCCGAGACGTGCCGCCCAGAGAGCGTCAGACATGGATTAAGGGCTTCAAGGTTTGGGATTGAGCTGCAAGGTGCTTTTGATGGTTGCCCAATGGGCGCTTTCAGCATCGCCCAGGGGTTGGGCTTTGACATAACTCAGGGCAAGCATCTGCCGAGTGCCGGGTATCACAAGCGCTAACTGGTATTGATGGATACGCTCGGTGCCCTTGCTGAACTGGTTATGTACTTCGATGGCGTCTATATCCTGCGCCGCGCCTACACGAAGAGCCTTGGCCGGTTGGTAGCGCAAGTCCTGTACCTGCTTTTCCAGCTTCGCCAGTTGCTCTTCGAAGTTGCTCTGCAGCGTCTCGCCATCACCCAGCAGGCTGCGGCTGACGATCAACGAGGTACCCAGCGCGGCGAACTTCAGGATATTGATGGAAGCATCCTGAACCTCATCGCTGGGCAGGGTGAATTCAAATTCATTGAGTCGATAGGTCATTGAAACGGAGTCTCGTTATTGGCCGGAAGACGGCTTGGGAAACATGGCGTTGACGGCGGCGTCAATGTCGCCCTTGACCCCCTGGCCCATGGGAGTGGTGCCGCCTTTGCCGCCAATGTTCAAATGCAGATTGCCTCCGGTGTTGATCTCGGAGCTGCCTTCGGAGTACACGTTGATCTGAACGCCAGTGAGATTGATCTGCCCGCTGGCATTGAGCTCCAGCACGCTTTTGCCACAGACCAGGCGCAGGTTTTCGCCCACTTCAATCAGGTAACTTTTACTGATGGCGTCTGTCTTGCTGAACCCCACCATGAGCATGTCGTCGTGCTTGACTGCGCGTACCCGGTCGTTACCGACGGTCACGACTTCGTCATGCCCGATGCTTTTATTGCGGTCATGCCCCACCGAATGACTCTCATCCACCTCCACCACGATGTCCTGGTTACGCTCGGCATGGATATACAACTGCTCCAGCCCCTTCTTGTCCTCCATGCGGATTTCATTGAAGTTGGCTGGCGTGCCGCCTTTGCTGGAGCGGCTTTTCATGCCGCTCTGGGTAGCGTTCTCTGGCAAATCGTAGGGCACCGTCTGCTCAGCGTTGTAGACGCGCCCAGTGATGATCGGCCGGTCGGGGTCGCCTTCGAGGAAGCTGACGATCACCTCTTGGCCGATGCGTGGAATCTGCATCGAGCCCCAGTTCTTGCCGGCCCAGGATTGCGACACACGAATCCAGCACGAGCTGTTTTCGTTGGATTGGTCGTGGCGGTCCCAGTAGAAATGCACCTTCACGCGCCCGTACTGGTCGGTCCAGATTTCCTCGCCCTTGGGGCCTACCACCAGCGCGGTCTGCGGGCCTTTGACGATGGGGCGGTGGGTGTTGGCCAGTGGGCGGAAACTCTGTTGGGCGTCGATGCAGGTCAGGCTGCTTTCAAACTGCGCCGAGCCTGAACCGCCACCGCTTTCCAGGCTTTCCTGCACGATGAAGTAACGGCAACCGACGATCAGGTATTCGCGGTTCTGGTCCTGGCGGCTGAAACCGGTGAGGCTGAACAGATGGCCCGAGCCCAGGCCGCGCGCATTGCCGCTGAACTCGATCTGTTCATGCAGGGTTTGCAGGGCTTCGATGCGGGTGCGCGCATAGTGTTCGCCGTCGGCGCTTTGCACGTAGGTGCCGGGGTAGTCGTACAGCGGATAGTCACCGGCGGTGTGCGGGCGCGGCATGGCCGAGCGCACATCGATGCTCGCGCTGGGGCGCTGGAAGTCGTAGTCGTTAAGCTCCAGCGAGCCCGGCTGCACCTCCTGCGCCAGGTGCCAGTTGTGCATATGGTCGCGTTCGCGCTGTTGCTCGTCCTTGGGGTAGTAGGGGATCGACGCATAGCCGGGCACGCTGGTGTGAGCGCCATAGGCGTCGGCCAGTACCAGCACATGGCGGTCCTGTTCATGGCGGAAGAAATAGTAGATGCCTTCCTGTTCCATCAGGCGGCTGACGAAATCGAAGCTGGTCTCGCGGTATTGCACGCAGTATTCCCACTCGCGATACGGCCGGCTGAGGGCGTCTTCGAAGTCGGAAAAGCCCAGGTCGCGGAACACCTGCTTGATGATCTGCGGGATGCTCAGGTTCTGGAAGATACGGCAATCGGAGGTACGGCTGAGCAACCACAGCCAGGGGCGCAGGGTGGCCTGATAACTGGCGAACTGGCCCTGGTCGATGTTCTGGCTGCAACGGGCGACGATTCCATGAAAGTACCGTTCGCCACCGTCGGCCAGTTGCAGGCCCACGCTCATCGGTTTGCCCAGCAACTGGTTGAGGTCGATGTTGGCGTCCAGGGACGTCAGTTGCAGCTCATAGTTGAACAGCCGGCCCAGCTCTTCACCGCCGCCCATTTCGTTGAGCAACAGCACATCCGGCCCGAGGGGGCTGGTGATCTTGGCCAGGCGTGAGGCTTGGTTGAATAGCATCGGTAGTCCCGTAAATACCTTAATAACTGAAGAAACCGAATCAAAAATGTGGGAGCGGGCTTGCTCGCGAAAGCGGTGGGTCAGTCACCGGGTGTATCACCTGATACACCGCATTCGCGAGCAAGCCCGCTCCCACAGTTTTGATCGCATTCCGTCAGATCAAACCGCGTCGCTGAAGTCGTAGTGCAATTCATTATCCCGACTGCTGATCCGCACTCCCGCCAACGCCTTGCCTTCCAACATGCGCGTGAGGAACTCGCGGCTCATGTCCGGCAGCAGGCTGTTGGTGAGGATGGTGTCGATCATGCGCCCGCCGCTTTCAGTCTCGGTGCAGCGCGAGACGATCAGGTCGACCACGGCGTCGTCATACTCGAACGCGACTTTATGGGTGTTCTCCACACGCTTCTTGATGCGGTTCAGTTGCAGGCGTGTGATCGCCTTGAGCATCTCGTCGCTGAGCGGGTAGTACGGGATGGTCACCAGTCGACCGAGCAACGCCGGCGGGAAGATCTCCAGCAGCGGCTGGCGCAGGGCCTTGGCGATTTCCTCGGGCTCGGGGATGTTCGCCGGGTCCTTGCAGACGTGGGAGATCAGCTCGGTACCGGCATTGGTGGTCAGCAGGATCAGAGTGTTCTTGAAGTCGATCACCCGGCCTTCGCCGTCTTCCATCACGCCCTTGTCGAACACCTGGAAGAAAATCTCGTGCACGTCCGGATGGGCTTTCTCCACCTCATCCAGCAGCACCACGCTGTAGGGTTTGCGCCGTACCGCTTCGGTCAGCACACCGCCTTCGCCGTAGCCGATATAGCCCGGAGGTGCGCCCTTGAGCGTGGACACGGTGTGGGCTTCCTGGAACTCGCTCATGTTGATGGTGATGACGTTCTGCTCGCCGCCGTACATGGCTTCGGCCAGGGCCAGGGCGGTTTCGGTCTTGCCCACACCCGAGGTGCCGGCCAGCATGAATACGCCAATCGGCTTGCTCGGGTTGTCGAGGCCGGCGCGGGAGGTCTGGATGCGCTTGGCGATCATCTGCAAGGCATGGTCCTGGCCGATGATGCGTTTCTTCAAGTGTTGGTCGAGGTTGAGCACAGTTTCCAGCTCATTGCGCGCCATGCGGCCCACCGGGATGCCGGTCCAGTCGGCGACCACCGAGGCCACGGCCTGGTAATCCACGGTCGGCAGGATCAATGGGGTCTCGCCTTGCAGAGCGGTGAGGCGTTGTTGCAGGTCGACCAATTGCGCACGCAATGCATCGTTGCCGCTGTCCACCACCCCGGCTTTTTCGCGCAAGGTGGCACGAGTGGCGAGCAGTTCATCCACCAAGGCTTTCTCTTCAGCCCAACGGCTTTCCAGGGTCGCCAGGCGCTCGCGCTCGGCGCTCAACAAGGCTTCGCTGTTGCTCTGGCGCGTACCGGTGGCAATGCCGATCGCATGCTCACGGGCGATGATTTGCAGCTCGGTTTCCAGGGCCTCGATACGCCGACGGCTGTCGTCCACCTCCGCTGGCACCGCGTGCAGGCTGATGGCGACGCGGGCGCAGGCGGTGTCCAGCAGGCTCACGGATTTGTCCGGCAACTGGCGCGCCGGAATGTAGCGGTGGGAGAGCTTCACCGAGGCTTCCAGGGCTTCATCGAGGATCTGCACCTGGTGGTGTTTTTCCATGGTGGAAGCCACGCCGCGCATCATCAGCAGTGCCTTTTCTTCCGACGGTTCGGCAACCTGCACCACCTGGAAGCGGCGGGTCAGGGCCGGGTCTTTCTCGATGTGCTTTTTGTACTCAGCCCAGGTAGTGGCAGCCACGGTACGCAAGGTGCCACGGGCCAGGGCAGGCTTGAGCAGGTTGGCCGCGTCACCGGTGCCGGCAGCGCCACCGGCACCCACCAGGGTGTGGGCTTCGTCGATAAACAGGATGATCGGCTTGGGCGAGGCCTGCACGTCTTCGATGACCTGGCGCAGGCGCTGTTCGAACTCGCCTTTCATGCTGGCGCCGGCTTGCAACAGGCCCACGTCGAGGCTGCGCAGCTCCACGTCCTTGAGCGCAGGCGGCACGTCACCGGCGACGATGCGCAGGGCGAAACCTTCGACCACGGCAGTCTTGCCTACCCCGGCTTCACCGGTGAGGATCGGGTTGTTCTGGCGCCGACGCATGAGGATATCCACCAGTTGGCGGATCTCTTCGTCACGGCCGACGATGGGGTCGAGCTTGCCGCTGCGGGCCTGTTCGGTCAGGTCCACCGTGAAACGCTTGAGCGCTTCCTGCTTGCCCATTGCACTGGGCGCCATGGCCCCGCTGGCTTCGCCAGGGACACCGGCATTGAAGCCGTCGCTGGCGCTCAAGGCGTTTTCCGGTGAGTCACCGACGTATTCATCAAAGCGCTCGCTCAGGGCCTCGGCCTTGATCTTGTCAAACTCGCCGGACAAACCCAGCAGCGCATGGCGCAGGCTCGGCGTCTTCAAGATGCCCAGCACCAGATAACCGGTGCGCACCTGGCTTTCGCCAAACATCAGGCTGCCATACACCCAGCCGCGTTCTACGGCCTCTTCCACATGGGAGGACAGGTCGGTGATCGACGTGGAGCCGCGCGGCAGGCGGTCCAGGGCTTCGGTGAGGTCGCGAGCCAGGCGTGCCGGCTCCACGTTGAACTGGCGGATGATGCGGTGCAGGTCCGAGTCCTGCAGTTGTAGCAACTGGTGAAACCAGTGGGCCAGTTCCACATACGGATTGCCCCGCAACTTGCAGAACACCGTGGCGGCTTCGATGGCCTTGTAGGCCACGCTGTTGAGTTTGCCGAACAGTGCGGCGCGACTGATTTCACCCATGCTCTGGATTCCTTGAGGTGGTGGCGTGGTCGGCGTAATGCCGGGCCAGGATTAGGTCGTTGGCGTCATGCGCAGGTTGGCCGAGCCAGGTGTTGAAGCCCAGGCGGAACTGGCCGTTGAGTTGCAGCGCCGGAACTTCGGGTTGTTGCAAAACCAGGTTCAAGTCCCAGTCCAGTTCATGGCCCAGGTACTCGGCCACCCACGCCACCAGCTCGTTGAACGGCTGTTGGCCAGGCAGCATGCCCATGTAGTCATCCAGCGTGAGCGGGCCCAGGCGGATGCGGAATTTGTGCTGGCGGTCCCACACGTGGCTGCCCAGGCAGAAGTCCACGCCCAACTGGTTGGCGCTGACCCCCACGCGGCTGCGTTCGGGCAGTTCCAGCCATTGGCCGACGTATTCTTCGATCGCTACCGGCAGGCCAAAGTACTCGCCGAGGATCGCTTTCAAGCCATCCGGGTAGCGGGTTTGCGCCGACAGATGGCCGCTGTAATGCAGCTTCGCGGTATCGGGGATCAGCCCTTGATTGAGCAGGCTCGGCATCCCACGGCCACTCAGGGCGGCGAGGCGGGCGGACCAGTAGTCATCGTCCGGGCGGTCGTGGCTGACGGTAGGCCGCGCCTCGGCCCAGGCCCGATAGAACAGAGTCAGCAGGCGATGGTGGAACACATCCAGGAACTGCTTGCTGGTGCTGTCGGCGTTGTTGCGTTGGCGCTCGCGTACGTACTCGGTGATGTGCAGCGGCAGCGGGCCGTTGGGGCCGCCGAGGCCGAAGAAGAACTGCTCCAGCCGCGCCGGCTTGCCATCGCCTCCCGGGTCGACCGAGGCGAGGGTGGCGGGTGCGAAGGTGCAATCGGCCTGCTGCCCCAGGCGCAGCGGATCATCGGCCAGGCGCAGGGAATGGCCCAGGCGTGGCAGCTCGGGCGTTTCGCACTCGATGCGCCGCAATGCCTGGAAGAAGTCATATTCCCAGGGCTCCTGGTGCATCGCGTCCAGGGTGCTCACAGGGTCGGACGCCGTCCGGGCTTGGCTTTCCATCGCATGATCTCGCCGCGTTCGGTGGTACGGATCACCGTCTCGGTAAAGCTGTTGATCGACACGTAGCGTGCCAGGAAGCGCTCCAGCACCGCACCGAGCAGGAACACGCCGGTGCCGCGAAACGCGTTTTCATCGAACTCCAAGGTGATTTCCAGGCCGCGCCCAAACACAATCGGGCCAGGCATCGGCAGGCGTCGGGTCACCGCCTTGCTGCTGACTTCGCGCAGGCCTTCGATCTGCAATTGCAGGGCGGCGTCATTGCTGTCGCCGTACAGGCGCAGCAGTTCGCGCAAGGCGCCGGCGCCCTGGCCCTGCTCGCTCAAGGACAGGTAGTTGAGCGACAACTGGCTGATCAGGCGCCAGGCCTTGGCGTCATGCGCATGGCTGGCACGCGGGCGGCTTGGCCCCGCCACGCACCGCACGGCCAGTACCGGCGCGCTGTCGGCCAGGGTGAAGTCGGTCTTGCCGTTGCCCACGCTCATGAACAGCGGCAGATCGCGGTTGGTACACAGCGCCGTCACGCCCAACTGGCGCAGGTCATGGCGATACGGCGCCTGGCGGCTGTCCACCAGGCTGACGAAGGTTTCGCTGCCCACATAAGTGGAGCGCGGGCCATTGCGGCGTTGGTCGCTGGACAGCACCCGCGGCTCGCGGCGCACGCTGTAATAGGCCTGGTCGCGGCCATAACGCGACGGATCGCGCACCGCATAGAACGGCAAGAACGGCTGCTCCGGCCCGGTGCCGTGGCCGGTGATGCCGCTCAAGGAGTGAATCTCGAAATCCATCGGCCGCGTACGGTCGGCGATCACATGGTGTTCATTGACCCGGTCGGACAAGTGGATACGGTCCACGCGCTTGGGGAACAGGTTGATGGCGGGCGTGCAGAACGGCAAAAACTGCGCTGCGCCGACGCTGCCCTCCAGGCTCGGTTCGTGGCGGTCGAACAGCACGATCAGTTCCAGCTCCTGGCCGTCACAGCGCTTGACCGCGCGGCTCAACTCGGCGAATTCAACGAACAGGAAGCGATGGGGCAGGGCGAAGTACTCCTGCAACAGGCGATAGCCCTGGAATGCCCGCGCCACCACCGGCATGGCCGCATCGGCATCGTCGAACCCCCGCGAGCGCAACGCGCCCTGGGGCAGGCGCTCGACCCAATCGCCACCGGGCTGGCGCGCAAACACCGCACAGGCGTTGCCCAGCAGTTGTTCGTAGAGGCGAAACGGTTGTTCATCAGCGCCGCTCAGGTACAGCGGCAAGGTGTCCAGGTCGAGACTGTTGAACGGCAGCTCGGCACCGGTGCGCAAGGTCAGGCGCAGACCGGCCTTGGCCTTCGGTTCGCTGGCGGCCAGGCGCCCGAGCACGGCGGCGGGGTTGCCGAAATATTCGGCGTTGCTGACCTGCAACGGCCACAGCGTCACCGGGTGCGCGGTGCGGTACTCGCAGCAGGTCTGGGTTTCACGGCCCAGGGCGGCACGCAGCACCGTGTCACGGGGCAGCGGGAAACCGCCGGCCAGGGAGCCTTCATCGGGGTCGGTCTGCAATTGCACCACGGTCATCGACGGCGTCGGTGCCAGGTAGTGCGGGTAGGCGATTTCCAGCAAGTTGTGGGTGAAGGTCGGGTACTCGGCGTCGAGCTTGAGCTGCACGCGGGCCGTGAGATAGGCGAAGCCTTCAAGCAAACGTTCGACGTACGGGTCGGCGCAGTCCATACCGGACAGGGTCAGCCGACTGGCGATCTTGGGGTATTCCTTGGCGAACTCGGCGGCGCTTTCGCGCACGTGGTGCAGTTCCTGGTTGTACAGCTCCAGCAGGCGCGGGTTCATGGGCGTCTCCGCTGGTCGGCATTGAGCACGCGCACATGGCCGGACTCCAGGTCCACGTCGGTCTGCAACAGCAAACGCAACGGCACCGGCTGTGCCCACAGGTCGCCTTCAATCTCGAAACTCAGGGCGTTGTGGTTCATCTCGCCATGGCCCATGCGCGCCTTGACCCGCAATGTGTGGCGCAAAATACGCGGCTCGAAGGTGGCGATGGCCTGGTAAATCAAGGCTTCCAGGGCTTTGATATCGACGCTCGAAGCGCTGTTGCCCGCCAGTGCCGGCAGGCCGTAATTGACCACCGACGTGCCGGCCGGGGTGTGCAGCGTGGCATCGGTATCGAGTAACGAGGTGGTGTTAAGCAACCACGCCAAGTCACGCAGCACCGAGGCCTTCAATTGGGTCAGGGACAGCACGCGTTTGTCCGCGCTTTCCTTGGGGTTGGTCGGGTCGTCGTCGGTCAACCGGTCCAGCAGGGACGGTTGCAGACGGTCGCGGGAAGCGATTTCAGTTACCACCAAAGCAGCTCCACGGACGGGTTGCGAGAGGGACACAATGGCCGTGGCACCAGGCCACGGCCACAAGGGCTATCAGCGTTTGGTGTTGGAACGGATGTTCCAGCCGAACTTGATGGCGCCGCCGTCTTTGGTGCCGTCGGCTTTCTGCGGCTGGTAGTCGACCATCACTTGGGCGAAGTTCAGGGTGACGTTTTCGGTCAGGCGGTCATCGCTGCCCGAACCGCCGGTGCTCAAGGAGGTGACCAGCACTTCTTCCAGGTTGATCACCATGTACTCGACCTGGCTCTCGCCACCGGCCTTGCGCACGGTCAGCTTGACCTTGTCGATGTGCTTGCCGCTGGCGCAGTGCATCATCAGGTTGGGCGAAGCCTTGTCGACGTATTTGGTCAGCGACAGGTCCTGGATATTCACCTTGCCCGCGCCACCGCCACCGCCGACGTGCATGTTGCCGGACTGGGACATGCCCCAGCTCCAGTTCAACACATCGATTTCGTCCTTGTGGGCCTTGTCCATGGACTCGCCCTTGATGTCGCCGATCTTGATGAAAATATCAACAGCCATGTTTTCTCCCTGTGTGGCCCATGCCACTTGATTGGGTGATCGTTCCCACGCTCTGCGTGGTAACGCATCCTGTGACGCTACGCGTCACCGGGACGCAGAGCGTCCCGGGCGGCATTCCCACGCGGAGCGTGGGAACGAGCTAGCGAGCCGGTCCGGTTAGTTAGGCGCTTTTCGCCGAAGGCAGCTTCGATACCAAACGCAACGACACCGTCAGCCCTTCAAGCTGATAGTGCGGGCGCAGGTAGAACTTGGAGTTGTAATACCCCGGGTTGCCTTCGACTTCTTCCACGATCACTTCGGCGGCGGCCAACGGGTGCTGGGCCTTGGTGGTTTCGGTGGAGTGCGCCGGGTCGCCATCGACGTAGTTGAGGATCCAGTCCTGCAACCAGCGCTGCATTTCGTCCTTCTCTTTGAAGGAGCCGACCTTGTCGCGCACGATGCACTTCAAGTAATGAGCGAAACGGCACGTGGCGAACAGGTACGGCAGACGTGCGGCCAGGTTGGCGTTGGCGGTGGCGTCCGGGTCGTCGTATTCGGCAGGTTTTTGCAGCGACTGGGCGCCAATGAATGCGGCGAAGTCGGTGTTTTTCTTGTGCAGCAGCGGCATGAAACCGTTCTTCGCCAGTTCCGCTTCACGGCGGTCGCTGATGGCGATTTCGGTCGGGCACTTCATGTCCACGCCACCGTCATCGGTCGGGAACGTGTGGGCCGGCAGGTTTTCCACTTCACCGCCAGACTCGATGCCGCGGATGCGCGAGCACCAGCCGTAGTGCTTGAACGAACGGTTGATGTTCACCGCCATGGCGTAGGCGGCGTTGGCCCAGGTGTACTTGGAGCTGTCGGCGCCGTCGGTGTTTTCTTCGAAGGCGAAGGCTTCCACCGGGTCGGTCTTGGCGCCATACGGCAGGCGTGCCAGGAAGCGCGGCATGGTCAGGCCGATGTAGCGCGAGTCTTCCGATTCACGCAGCGAGCGCCAGCCGGCGTATTCCGGGGTGGTGAAGATCTTGGTCAGGTCGCGTGGGTTCGACAGTTCCTGCCACGAGCCCATGCCCATCACAGTCGGCGAGGCCGCAGCGATGAACGGCGAGTGCATGGCGGCGCAGACTTTCGACAGCTCGCCCAGCAGTTCCACATCGGGCGGCGACTGGTCGAAGTAGTAGTCACCCACCAGGCAGCCGTACGGTTCGCCACCGAACTGGCCGTATTCTTCTTCGTACATCTTCTTGAAGATCGGGCTCTGGTCCCATGCAGTGCCCTTGAATTTCTTCAGGGTCTTGTGCAGGTCTGGCTTGGAGATGTTGAGCACGCGAATCTTCAGTTGCTCATCGCTCTCGGTGTTATTGACCAGGTAATGCAGGCCACGCCAGGCGCTTTCCAGTTGTTGGAAATCCTGGTGGTGGATGATCTGGTTGACCTGGGCGGTGAGCTTGGCGTCGATAGCGGCGATGATTGATTCGATCGACTTGATTGCGTCGTTGGACACCAGGTCGGTTTGCGCCAGGGCCTGTTCAGCCAGGGTGCGCACCGCAGTTTCAACGGCTTCGCGGGCACGCTCGGTCTTGGGTTTGAACTCTTGCAGCAGCAGGTTCGCAAACTCGCTGGCTTCTTCGGTGGTACCCAGGATCTGGCTGCCTTCGCGGGCGGTATTGTCCGTCATGATTACTGCTCCCCTGCAGGCTTGGGCGCGCTGGCAAGTGCCTGAAGCAATGCCGGGTCCTTGATCGCCTTCATGATGATTTCTTCAGCGCCAGTCTTGCCGTCCATGTAGGTCAGCAGGTTGGCCAATTGGGTGCGGGCTTCGAGCAGTTGGTTCAGGGAGTCGACCTTGCGCGCCACGGCGGCCGGGCTGAAGTCGTCCATGCTTTCGAAGGTGATGTCCAGGCTCAGGTTGCCTTCGCCTGTCAGCTCGTTGGGGACGTGGAACGCGACGCGTGGCTGCATGGCCTTGAGGCGTGAGTCGAAGTTGTCGACGTCCACTTCAAGGAACTTGCGGTCGGCCACGGGTGCCAACGGCTCGGCAGGCTTGCCGGCGAGGTCGGCCATCACGCCCATTACGAAGGGCAGCTGGACCTTTTTCTCGGCGCCGTAAAGCTCGACGTCGTACTCGATCTGCACTCGAGGCGCACGGTTGCGCGCGATGAATTTCTGAGAACTTTGCTTCGCCACGTTGCTGCTCCTGGTCGCTTGAGCGACGGTGTTGTTACTGCACGGTCCGGCGGCTTACTCGCTGTCGGGGCCGCGCAGGTTTTCAAATTGGGACATGCCATCGGGAATCAGATTGCGCACGATGGCCGCAAAGTCGGCATGCACCAGATTCTTGGCTCGGGTCAACAACACCGGCAGCGGGCTCGAAGGCTCGTGGCGGGTGTAGTACGCGAGGATTTTGTCGAGGCTGCGCAGCACATCGTCGCGGGTGGCGATGTCGCCAGAAGGGCGAGGGGCTGCGGGCGCGGCGGCGTTATCGACCGAGGGGGCATTGTCTTCACTGACGGCCTCGGGATCGCTGCTGCTGTCGGTGCCTGGCACCGCTTGGTTGAGCAGTTGCAGGGCCTGTTTGAGCGGCTGCTTCAAGGCGCTGAGGTCCACGCCCTGGGCGGAACCGACTTGGTCATTGACCTGTTGCTCAATGGCCTCGCACGCCGCACGCGCCGCGCTCAAGGCGTCACGGGTGGCTTGCAGTTGTTCGGGGTCGCTGTCCAGGAACGCGGCATTGAGTTGCTGGTTGCCCAACTGCTCATCGGTGAAACTTTGCAGGCCGCTGGCGTTGAGCGCTGCGCGCAGGGTCACGGGCCCGAACGTGCGCGAGCGCGTCAGGATGCTTTCGCGCAGCAGGCGAATATTGGTCTCGCAGGTCAGGCCGGTAAGGGCGTTGATGCGCACGGTGGGGTCGTTGTCATCGTCGGCATCCAGGCGCGGGTGCAGCTCGGCCCAGTATTGGCGCAGCAAGGCGTCGATCAGCGTGAGGACTTCGGCCAGCCCGGCCACACCCTGGAGGGCGAGGGTGCTTTGCAGCAGAAAGTGGGTGATGCGCAGGTCTTTGCTGCGCTGCAACAGGTCCAGGCTTTGCTGCTGGATGCTGCGCCACTCGGGCGGCTCAGCGGGCAGGATCGAGTCGCCCATGCTGCGTTCGGGTTGGCCCTTGGCATCACGTTCCAACTGCAGAAATTGCGCGTCATATTCCATGTCCTCGCCACAGGGCGACGTCGCGGAAACGGCGGTGAGCAGCAACGGCACATCCACTGAATTCGATCTCCTTATCGGCCCGCTGGACGGCGGGCAATGCATGCACTAGTTGCGTAATGAACTTTGCATGTTTTCTTGGTCATATACTCAGCGTGCCACTACTGCGCCATCACTGATGTTCAAGAAGTTGTGCATTTTTGGTGTAGTACTTATGGCTTGTCAAGGTAAGCTATTCGCCCTCTGTGACAGATGTGCGGTGTTTAACAACCTGCGCGACTGGCGAGTCGAAAGGCGCGCCCAGAGCGGATTTTTGTCATGGAAGCCAGTTAAGATCAGCGATCATGCTGGTAAAAGCAGATTTTGGCGGTCGTTTGTACGACAGGACGGGACTCTCCAGGGTGGCACTGCCTCCTGGGTAGGCTGCGCGCGATGTATCAGCAAGGAGGCAAGATGTCGCTGTGTTTGACTATCACTAGTTATCACAAGATTACCCCTGGGCAATGCCCCGAAAAGTCCATGGATCAGGGCGTGATGGCTATTGGCCGCAGTTCTGACAATGACTGGGTATTGCCCGACCCTGAGCGTCTCGTCTCTTCGCAACATTGCGTTATTCAATACAAAGATGGCCGTTACTACTTAACCGATAACAGCACCAATGGTGTGGAATTGGTCAAGGCGGGTATTCGTATGCGTCGCGGTAACAGCGAGCCGTTGCAAGACGGTGAGTTGATCCGCATCGGTGATTACGAAATCCAGGCACGTATCGACTTCAATGTGCAGGCCATCGACAGCCAGCCATTTGCCGGTGACTCACCCAACAGCTTTGAAGCGCTGATGGGCGCCGTGGTGAGCCAGCCTGCGCCCACGCCGATGATCGCCCCGCAGTTCCAGGGCGCCTCGGCCATGGAAACCCTGCCCGACCTGTTCGACTTCCTCAGCCCCACCGCCGTGCCGCCGCCCACCGTGGCGGACCATGTGCCATCCGAGCAACACGATTTTCGCCCCCCGGCTCCGGTGGTCGTATCGGCGCCCGAAAAGCCGGCGGTGCAAGGCGCGGTGATTCCCGAAGACTGGGACCTGTTCGGCGACGCGCCCGCGCCCGTGGTCAATGCTGCGCCCGCCCCAGACCCGATCATCCCGCCGCCACCTGTGGTTGAGCCTGTTGCGCTCCCCGTGGCCAATGCCGAGCCACAACCGGACCTTTTGCAGGCCTTCCTGCGCGGTGCGGGCCTGGACCAGTTGCGCCTGGACAAAGCCGACGCCTGCGCGCAGATGGAAAGCATCGGCCGCAGCTATCGGCTGATGGTCGAGGGCTTGATCGACGTATTGCGTGCGCGTGCCAGCCTCAAGGGCGAGTTCCGCATGCAGCAGACGATGATCCGCCCCGCCGAAAACAACCCATTGAAATTCGCCCCGAATGCCGATGAAGCGTTACTGCTGTTGCTGCGTCATGGCAACCAGGCATTCATGGCGCCGGACCTCGCCGTACGTGACAGTTTCGACGACCTGCGCGCCCACCAGTTGGCCGTGATGGCTGGCGTGGAAGCGGCGATCAAGCACCTGCTCACGCGCTTTGAACCGGCGCAATTGGAGGAGCGCATGGGCAAACCCGGCGGCCTCTCGAGTCTGTTCAACGGTTCGCGCCAGGCCCAGTACTGGCAGCAGTTCACCGAGCTCTACAGCAATATTTCCCGCGAGGCCCAGGACGATTTCCAGGACCTGTTCGGTCGCGAGTTCAGCCGGGCCTACGAAGAACACAGTGCACGACAGCGAGGCTGAAAACGCCTCGCACTCATGGATAAAACGGATAGCTAAATACGTCATTGAGGACGCAGGATGATTCCCAGGTTTTTACTCGCAGCCGCTACCGCGCTGCTGCTGACGGCGTGTGCCAACGACACTGCCAAGCCCCAGGCGGCTGCCGAGGCCGAAGCTGACACGGCCGCCGTTGAGCTGCATTTTCACGCGATTGCCGGGCTTAACCCCGGTGTCAACGGCCAGGCCGCGCCGGTGCGGGTGCGCATTTTCGAATTGAGAAACGCCGCGACCTTTTCACGCTCCGATTACTTCGCCCTGGCGGACCGTGCGCAATCCACCCTCGGCCTGGACTTGCTGGACCAGGACGAAGTGATGGTGCAGCCCGGCCAACAACTGAGCGTGCAGCGCGACCTCGACCCCTCCACGCGCCAGATCGGCCTGCTGGTGGGCTACCGCGAGTTGGACCGTGCGCAATGGCGCGCCGTCATCAACGTGCCGCCGCGCGAATACAGCGAATACCAGATCAGCCTCGACGTGCATGCCGTGCGCGCCGACGTCGTGGCTTCCCCATCCAGCCCAGCCCAATAACAAGCAATCGGAGCCCCCATGTCCTGGAACAATCGCGTGGTCTGGTCGGAAGGCATGTTCATCGGAACGCAGCACTTCCAGCAGCATGACCGTTACCTGGAAAACCTGATCGACGCCCGCAGCCGCCCGTTGTCGGCGGGTGCCTGGGGGTTCTCCGAGTTGCTGATCGACCAGGGCCTGCTGGCCCAGGGCAAGCTGGCGATTGTGTCGGCCCGCGGCCTGCTGCCCGATGGCACGCCGTTCAATATTCCCCAGGATGACCTGGCGCCGAGCCCGTTGAACATCGACGACAACCTGCGCGACGGCCTGGTGTACCTGGCCCTGCCGCTCAAGCGCGCCGGCGCCCGTGACACGGTGGGCGAGGGCGAGGCCCTGGAAGCCGCCCGCTACGTGAGCCAGGTGCGTGAAGTGCGCGACGACAACGCCCCGTTCGAAAACCGTGCACCGGTGGCCGTGGGGTCGCGGGCATTGCGCCTGCTGACAGCGCAGGATGGCATCAGCGACTACGCCGCCATCGGCCTGGTACGCATCAAGGAAAAACGCGCCGACCGCGCGTTGGTGCTCGATGACACCTACATCCCGCCGGTGCTGGACGTGTCCGCGAGCAAACCGCTGACGGCCTTTCGCAGCGAACTGCTGGGCCTGTTGCACCAGCGTGGCGAAGCCCTGGCCGGTCGCGTGGTGGCCTCGGGGGCTGGTGGTGCCTCGGAGATCGCCGACTTCATGCTGCTGCAACTGGTCAACCGCGCCCAGCCGCTGATTCAGCACTTCAGCCAGTTGAGCCCGTTGCACCCGGAGCGCTTCTTCAGCGAACTGGTCAGCCTGGCCGGTGAGTTTTCTACCTTCTCAACCTCCGGCCGCCGCCCCCAGGAATACCCGCAGTACCAGCACGACGACCTGGCCCTGAGTTACATGTCGGTGATGGCGGCCCTGCGTGAGGCGCTGTCGATGCTGATCGACAGCAAGGCCACGCCGATCCCGATCGTGGAGAAAGCCTACGGCATCCATGTGGCGATGCTGGCCGACAAGACCCTGCTCGACAACGCCAGTTTCATCCTCGTGGTGCGCGCCGATGTGCCCGGCGAAACCCTGCGTGCGCGCTTCGGCCAGCAGAGCAAGGTTGGCTCCGTGGAACACATCCGCGACATGGTCAACCTGCAACTGCCGGGCATCGGCCTGCTGCCGTTGCCGGTGGCACCACGCCAATTGCCTTACCACGCCGGCAGCACCTACTACGAGCTGGACCGTGGCAGCGAGCACTGGCAGCAGCTGAATAATTCCGGCGGTTTCGCCTTCCATATCGCCGGGCAGTTCCCGGGCTTGAACCTGGCCTTCTGGGCGATCCGAGGATAATTGGCGATGCATCCCAATGATGATGACCGCACCCAGTTCATGCCGCGCCCGGGTGGCCGAGAACCTGCACCCGCGCGTGCCGAACCGGCTCCGCTGGCGATGCCGGCCGCGCCGATCCTCACCGGCAAGAGCCAAGGCCTCAACCCGCTGGAAAGCGCTGCCGGCCCGTTGCTGGCGTTGTTGACGCGGTTGCGCAACACCATTGCCCATCCCGCACCGGCCAGCCTGCGTGCGCAGTTGCTGGCGTACCTGCGCCAGTTCGAAGAGCGCGCCGAAGCCGCCGGCGTGGCACGCAACGAAGTGCTGTTGGCCCGTTACGCGCTGTGCACCGCCTTGGATGAAGCGGTGCTGAGCACGCCGTGGGGCAGCACCAGCGATTGGGGTAAACAGAGCCTGCTGATCACCGTGCACAACGAAGCCTGGGGCGGCGAAAAGGTTTTCCAGTTGCTTGACCACTGCCTGCAAAGCCCACGGGAACGCCTGTACCTGCTGGAGCTGTTGTACCTGTGCATGTGCCTGGGTTTTGAAGGGCGTTACCGCGTGATGACCGACGGGCGCAGCCAGTTGGAAGCCTTGCGCGAACGCACCGTCGCAGCGATACGCAGCGCCCGTGGCGAGCACGAGCGTGAGCTGTCGCCGCACTGGCGCGGTGTGACGGTTGCCCGTGATCGCCTGGCGCAATTCATGCCGCCATGGATCGCCGTGGCGATTGGCTTGGCGCTGCTGTTGGCGTTGCTGTTCGGCCTGCGCCTGAAACTGGCGGCGGATGCCGAGCCGGTGTTCAAGAACATCCATGCCCTGGGCGAGATTCCCGTGCAGGCCATCGACCGTCCGGTGGTGCAGCCCAAAGTGATCGAGCGCCCGCGCCTGGCCGGGTTCCTGGCCGACGACATCAAGGCCGGACGCGTGGCGGTGGAAGACAAGGTTGACCGCTCTGTCGTGACCATTCGTGGCGATGAGCTATTCGCCTCGGCCAGCTCCAGCATCGTCGATGACTACCAGCCGCTGATGCTGCGCATCGCTGACGCCATTCGCAAGGTCAAGGGCCAGGTGCGTGTCACCGGGCACAGCGATAACCGCCCGATTGCCACGTTGCGCTTCCCGTCCAACTGGGCGTTGTCCGAAGCCCGGGCCAAGTCGGTGCTGGAAATTCTCGCGGCCAAGACCGGCCAGGCCGAGCGTTTCAGTGCTGAAGGCCGCAGCGACACCGAGCCGCTGGCCACCAACAGTACTGCTGAAGGCCGTGCCCGCAATCGTCGGGTTGAAATCACCGTATTGGCGGAGGGCGTCGAGTGAAGGCGTTTTTCAGTTTCATGATTCGCTGGGTGATTCCCGTGCTGGGCCTGATTGCCCTGAGCCTGATCATCTGGTTTGTTGGCCCGCTGCTGGACGTGCTGGTGCCCGAAGGGCGCCGTTGGGCGCTGATCGTGCTGGTGTTTGCGCTGTGGGTGGCCTACCGCGTGTTCCGCATCATCCAGGCCCGTCGCCAGGCCGCCGAAGTGATGCGCAGCCTGGCCGCAGAAACCCCGGTCGACCCCAACAGCGTTGCGACTGCCGAAGAGCTGTCGACGCTGCGCCAGCGTATGGATGAAGCCCTGGCACTGCTGAAAAAAGCCAAGTTGGGCGGCGATGAGCGCCGCAACCTTTACGAGTTGCCGTGGTACGTGATCATCGGCCCGCCGGGCTCGGGCAAGACCACCGCGCTGGTCAATTCCGGGCTGCATTTCCCGCTGGCGGCGCAATTGGGCGCTGGTGCGGTGCGCGGCGTGGGGGGCACGCGCAACTGCGACTGGTGGTTTACCGACCAGGCCGTATTGCTCGACACCGCTGGCCGCTATACCACCCAGGACAGCAACTCCACGGTGGATAAAGCCGCCTGGCTGGGCTTTCTCGACCTGCTGAAAAAGCAGCGTTCGCGCCGGCCTATCGACGGTGCGTTTATTGCCATCAGCCTCTCGGATCTGTTGTTGGGCACCGACGCCGAGCGCGCCGCCCATGCCGCCGCGATTCGTTTGCGCATCCAGGAGCTGTATACGCAACTGGGCGTGCGTTTCCCCATCTACCTGATGCTCACCAAGCTCGACCTGGTGCCAGGCTTCATGGAGTTCTTCGACAACCTGAGCAAGGAAGAGCGCGCCCAGGTGTGGGGCATGACCTTTGCCCTGGACGACGGCAAAAACAGCGACAGCCCGCTGGCGCACCTGCAAAGCGAATTCGCCGGCCTGGAGCAGCGCCTCAACGAACGCCTGGTCGAGCGCCTGCAACAGGAACGCGACCCGGCACGACGCGACCTGATCTACGGTTTCCCTCAGCAGTTCGGCGCGTTGAAAGATTGCCTGCAAAGCTTTCTCGAAGGCGTGTTCAAACCCAATGCTTTTGAAGAGCGCGTGTTGCTGCGTGGCGTGTACTTCACCAGCGGTACACAGGAAGGCAGCCCGATTGACCGCCTGATCGGTGCCATGGCCCAGAGCATGAACCTGGACCGCCAGCACCTGGCGCGCCAGAGCGGCACCGGGCGCAGTTACTTCATCGAAAAACTCTTCACCGCCGTGGCCTTTGCCGAGCGCGGCTTGGTGGGGGTGAACCCGAAAGTCGAGCGGCGCCGCAAATGTATCGCCCGTGGCGTACTGGCGGCCACCGTCGCGCTGGTGGTGGTGGTCAGCAGCCTGTGGTGGGTGAGCTATCGCGCCAACCAGGCGTATATCGCCCAGGTCGATCAGAAGGTCGCGCCCCTGGGTCAGACCGTCCAGAACCTGAGCCCGGCACAGCGGGAAGTGCTTGCCGTGCTGCCATTGCTCAACGCCGTGAAGAACCTGGCGGGCGATTCGCCGAGCTGGTCCGAAGGGCTGGGGCTGTACCAGGGCGATATGCTCGAAGCCGAGTCCGCCAGCGTGTACCGCAAACTGTTGATCGCGGTCTTCGCACCACGCCTGGTGACGCGTATCGAAGAACAACTGCACGGCGGCGGTAATTCCGACTTCCTCTACGAGGGCCTCAAGGCTTACCTGATGCTCGCCGACACCGAGCATTACGACCCGGACTTCATCAAGGCGTGGATCGCCCTGGACTGGGACCGCAACCTGCCCCGCGACCTGCCGGCCGACCAGCGCCAGGCCCTGGCCGGGCACTTGCAGGCGCTGTTCGAACGCCACCCGCCGAGCGCACGTCTGGACCCACGCCTGATCGACGACCTGCGTCGCCAATTGCAGCAACTGCCGGTGGCCCAGCGCGTGTACGACCGGGTCAAGCGCCAGAAGCTGCCCGAGGGTATCCCGGACTTTCGGCTCAATGAGGCCGCTGGCCGCGATGCCGCGCTGGTGTTCAGCCGCAAGAGCGGCAAGCCGTTGGGCGAGCCGTTGAGTGGTTTCTTCACCGCCAAGGGCTATCGCCAGGCGTTCTTGCTTAGCAGCCTGAACCAGACCGGCACCCTGGCCGAAGAGCAATGGGTGCTGGGCCATGAACAGGCCGACCAGCAGAACGTGGTGAGCCTGGCCGCTGACGTGCGCCGCTTGTACTTCCAGGATTACCAGCGCCAGTGGGACGCGTTGCTCGCTGACATCGACTTTGTGCCGATCACCAGCGTGGCCCAGGCCGCCGATGTGCTGCGGGTGATTTCCGGGCCGACCTCGCCGTTGAAAAAGCTGCTGGTGGCGGTCGCCAGGGAAACCGACCTGCAAGCCGAAGAACGCCAATTGGCCGCCAAAGGCGTGCCGGTGGAAGGCGGCGTGGACAAGCTCAAGGAGCGCCTCGGCAGCTTGTTGGGCGAGGCGCAACCGACGGCGAATGCCCCGGCGCCGGCGGATGATCCGGTGACTGCGCACTTTGCCGAACTCAACAGCATCGTCAGCAAAAACGAAGGCGAACCGGCGGCCATCGACGGCCTGCTGTCGGACATGAATGCACTGTATGTGCAGGTCAGCGCCATGGTCGGTGCCAGCGGCGATGCCTTGCTCGGCGAGGCCAAGAACCAGGCGTCGGCAGCGGCCACGCGGGTCAGCCTGAACGCCGAGCGTCAGCCGCCGCTGGTGCAGGGCATGGTCAAGTCGGTGGTCAATTCCACCACCAACAGCATGATGGGCGGGGTGCGTAACCAGCTGAACGCCGCCTGGGTCAGTGAAGTGGTCAACGTGTATCGCCAGTCATTGGCCGGGCGTTACCCGATGTCGCCGGGCAGTGCGCGGGACGCCACCCTGGATGACTTCGGCCAGTTCTTCGGCGTGGGCGGGGTGATGGACAACTACTTCCGCAAATACCTGCAGCCCTATGTGGACACGTCGGCACAGACCTGGCGCTGGCAACCGGGGGCGGCGCAGAAGCTGGGGATTGCGCCGGGCGTGCTGCAAACCTTCCAGCGTGCGGCGACGATTCGGGACGCATTCTTCCGCTCCGGTGGCACCCAGCCCATCGTGCGTTTCGAGCTCAAGCCGGTGTCGATGGACCCCACCATCACCCAGTTCCTGCTGGACCTGGACGGCCAGCAACTGAGCTACGACCACGGCCCGAGCCGCCCAGTAGCGATGCAATGGCCGAACCCCGGCAGCATTGGCGTGGTGCGTATTTCCATCATGCCGCCGTCGGCCAGTGGTCGCTCCGGCATCACCCTGGACGGCCCTTGGGCCTGGTTCCGCCTGCTGGAGCAATCGGACCTCACGGCAGGCAACTCGCCGGACCGTTTCAACCTGCGCCTGCGGGTCGATGGCGCGAGCATCGCCTACGAGTTGCGCGCCAACAGTGCCTTCAACCCGTTCAAGAGCCGAGTGCTCAGCGGCTTCAGCCTGCCGGAGCGGCTATGACGACCCTGGGTTTTTACGGCAAGTTGGCCAGCCGCGGCGACTTTGTCAGCCGCGCCTTGCCCCAGAGTTTTATCGGCCCATGGGACAGCTGGCTGGCGGCGGGTTTGCTCGCCAGCCAGAACAGCCTGGGCGCTGACTGGCTGAATGCGTACCTGGTCAGCCCGTTATGGCGCTTTGTGCTGGCGCCGGGCGTGTGCGGGCCGGATGCGGCGGCGGGCGTGGTGATGCCGAGCATTGACCGGGTCGGGCGGTACTTTCCGCTGGCGGTGGTGACCTTGCTGGATCACGACACTAACCCGGCGTCGCTGGTGGGCGGTTCGGACGCCTGGTTCGAGCAGGCTGAAACCTTGTTGCTCAGCACCCTGGACAGCGGCGCAACCTTCGAAGGCTTCAATGCCGGGCTCGACGAGCTGGGTGTGCCGGCCAGCGAGCCGCGTGCGGTGGACAGCCGTTTCGCCGGCCTGCAAAGGGTGGCAGCCACCGTGCCGCACCAGCGTATGACCGCGCTGGCCGAACAGGCGTGCGAGGGCGCAAGCCTGTGGTGGGGGCGAGGTTCGCAGCGTATCTCCCCCGGTTTATTACGGTGCCAGGGCCTGCCTGCCGCCAGCGATTTTGCGCAGTTTTTGCTCGGACAAGAAGGTGTGGTGTAGATGGGCGTGACGTACGAATCCGCGAGCAAAAGCCATGTGGGCATGGTTCGCCAAGTCAACGAAGATGCCTTTCTGGACCTGCCGGAAAACCGCTTGTGGGTGGTGGCCGATGGCATGGGCGGGCACGCGGCGGGGGACTATGTCAGCAGCTTGATCGTCGACAGCCTGCGCCATGTGCCGCTGGGCCGTTCCCTGGATGAATACTCGGCGGCGCTGCGCAACGACCTGCTGCGCATCAACGCGGCTGTGCGCGAAGAAACCGCCAACCGTGGCGTGACCATGATGGGCAGCACCGTGGTGGTGTTCGCCGCGCGCGGCTTGCGCGGGGTGTGCCTGTGGGCCGGCGACAGCCGCCTGTACCGCCTGCGCGACGGCGTGCTGGAAAGCATTTCCCGCGACCACAGTTACGTGCAAGACCTGCAAGACAGCGGCCTGCTCAGCGAAGCCGACGCCCGTACACACCCGCGCTCCAATATCGTCACCCGCGCCATTGGTGTGGAGGCCCAGTTGGACGTCGCCTCGGTGGACCTGTTGATCGCGCCCGGCGACAGCTATTTGCTGTGCAGTGATGGCCTCAACAAAACCGTCGAAGACCACGAAATCCGCGACGTGCTCAGCCATGACGCGCCGGATGAAATCGTGCGCAGCCTGGTGCACCTGGGGCTCAATCGCGGCGCACCGGACAACATCACCACCCTCGTCGTGAAGGTCTCGTCATGAACATTGTCATCCCGGGTTATGACATCGAAGGCGAGATTGGCGAAGGCGCCATGGCCAGCGTGTACCTGGCGACCCAGCGCTCGCTGGAGCGCAAGGTGGCGCTGAAGGTGATGGCGGCAGCGCTGGCGGCCGACCCGAGTTTCTGCGAGCGCTTCCTGCGCGAGGGCAAGACCCTGGCGCGCTTGTCGCACCCGCACACGGTGACCATCCATGACATCGGCAACGTTGGTGAGCTGTATTACATGGCCATGGAATACCTGCCCAACGGCACGCTCAAGGAGCGCATTGCCGCTGGGCTGACCCCGGAGCAGGGCGTGACGCTGATCCGCCAGATTGCCTCGGCCCTGGGCTATGCCCATGCCCAAGGGCTGGTGCACCGCGACGTCAAGCCGGCGAACATTCTGTTCCGGGCCGATGGTACGGCAGTGTTGTCGGACTTCGGGATTGCCAAGTCGTTGGACGATCGCACCCAATTCACCCAGGCCGGGTTTGCCGTGGGCACGCCGAGCTACATGAGCCCCGAGCAGGCGCGAGGCCAGGAGATCGATGGCCGCGCCGACCTCTACGCGCTGGGCGTGGTGCTGTATGAAATCCTCGTCGGCAAGCTGCCTTACAACGGCACCGATGCGCTCTCCACCGCGCTGGCGCACCTGACCGAACCCTTGCCGCAATTGCCGGTGCACCATGGGCGCTATCAGGGCGTGCTGCGCAAGTTGTTGGCCAAGGACCCAGCGGAACGTTATCCAGATGCGGCAGCGTTGTTGTTGGCGCTGGATCAACTGCCGGCGGATGAATCGGACGCCACGCTGGTGCGGCCGCTGCCGATTCCATTGAGCTTTGATCTGGCGGGCATGACCCCTGTCACCGTCGATATTCCGACGGATAAACCGCAGCCGCAGCCAATAGCGCGTCAAGCGGTGGTCACGCCGACGCAGCACAATGCCCCGTCCGAGCAGCGCCGTGGGCCGGTATTGGCCTTGGCCGCCGTGGCGGTCGCCGTCGCGTTGGCCATTGGTGGCGCCAGCTACTGGTGGTTGAGCGGCGGCGATGAACCGGCCCAGTCGCCAGCCGCCGTGGTGCCCAAGGTGACGCCACCGGTGGCTGTCGCTGAAGTGGATGGCGGTCAACGCCCATTGCTGATGGCAGGCAAGAAAACCTTGTTCCAGCGCGTACTCAGCAAACCTGGCGCCCAGCTTTCAGCGGACGCAGGGAGCCCGCCGGGTAAAGCGTTGCCGGCGTTTTCCGTGCTCTACGTGTACCAGCGCAAAGACGTCGACGGCAGCCCGTGGGTACGCGTCGGCGCCGCCACCGATGGTCGCAGCGACGGTTGGCTGCCAGCCTCCCAGGTCAGCGACTGGAAACAAAGCCTGGTGCTCAAGTTCACCGAGCGCTCGGGGCGGGCGCCCGTGATGTTCCTGCGCCAGCCCGCAGAGGTGGAAAAACTGCTGGCCGACCCCGCCGCCGCGAAAAGCGCCTTGGCCAAGGCGCAGAACAACCGTGAAGACAACCAGCAAGTCCTGGCCCTGGAGCCGACCGCCAGCGCGGTGCCGCAGAACCAGTTCTACCTGTTGCCGATCTTTGATTCCAAAGAGAGCTTCGACGACAACGGCCAACCGGTGCAGTTGCTCAACGTGGCTTCCATCGACCCAGGCAGCCGCGCCACGGCCAAACCGGCCAGCCCGACGCTCAGCGCCCATGCCGACGCGTTCCGCACGGCCGTGGTGCTGGTGGTGGACACCACCGTGTCGATGCAGCCCTACATCGACCAGATTCGCGACGTGGTGCATGAGCTGCAAACCCGCATTGCCGAGCGCGGCGAGTTGGACAGCGTCAGCTTCGGCATGGTCGGCTTTCGCAGCAGCATTCAGAAAACCCCGGGCCTTGAGTATGTCGCCAAGACCCTGATCAGTCTCGACCAAGGCCGCGACCCGCAGCGCTTTCTGGATATGGCGCGCCAGGTCAAAGCGTCGACGGTGTCCAGTCACTCCTTCAACGAAGACGCGTTTGCCGGGGTGATGCAGGCGGTGGACGGCATGGACTGGTCCGGCTACGGCGGGCGCATCATCCTGCTGGTTTCCGATGCTGGCGCGTTGCGCAAGAACGACCCGTTCGCCGCCACCCAGATGAACGAAGCCGAGGTGCGCCAGGCCGCGCTGGGCAAGCAGATCAAGATCTATGCGCTGCACCTGCGCACCGACGCCGGCAAGAAAACCCATGCCGGCGCCGAGAGCCAGTATCGCGTCCTCACCGCCGACGCCAACCCGCAGATCGGCGACCTGTACACGCCAGTGCCAGGCGGCGATGTGCGCAAGCTGGGTGAGCGCGTCGATGAGATCGGCACGGTGTTCGCCAACCTCGTGCATCAGGTGCGCAGCAACACGCCGCAGCCCGTGCCGTTGCTCAGTGCCGCGCCGAGTCTGGCGGACAAGTCCGCCGCCGTCGGCTATGCCATGCACATGGACTTTCTCGGGCGCAAAACCGCGAGCCAGGCACCGCAATTGGTCAGCGCTTGGACCGCCGACCGCGACCTGACCAACCCAGCGCTGCCGGCGTTCCAGGTGTGCGTGATGCTGACCAAACTGCAACTCAACGACCTGCAACAATCGTTGAAGTTGATCGTGGATGCGGCGCGCAAGACCCAAAGCTCGCCCAAGGATTTCTTCCAGGAAATCGCCAGTGCCTCGGCCTATATGAGCCGCGACCCGCAGGCCCTGCGCAAGGGCGGCAACCTGGCTGACGGCGGCCTGCTCGGTGAATACCTCGAGGGCCTGCCGTACCGCAGCAAGTCGCTGAACATGACACAGGACCTGTGGTTGTCATTGAGCGTGGCCGAGCAGGAAGACTTTATCGACGAGCTGGATTCGAAAATCCGCCTGTATGAAACCTTCCATAACGACGTGGCCAACTGGGTCCGTTTCGGCGATGCCGAACCGGGCGATGCGTTGTACCGCGTGCCACTGTCGACGCTGCCGTAATGTTGAGGCTGAACGCGGTGCACAAGAGCCGGGGTGTCGGTAGCCAGCGCTATAGCCTGGTGATCCCGGCGTTGCAGCTGGGCGCGGGTGAACAACTGGCGATTGTCGGCCCCAGTGGTTGCGGCAAGAGCACTTTGCTGGACGTGCTGGCGCTGGTGTTGGCGCCGGATCAGGTGGGGCAGTTTGCGTTCAACCAACAGGACATCGGCGCGCTGTGGCGTGCTGATCGGCAATCGGCGCTGGCCGCGTTGCGCAGCCAGCACTTGGGCTATGTGCCGCAGACCGGAGGCTTGCTGGGGTTTCTGGATGTGCGCGGCAATATCGCGCTGTCGCGCCAACTGCTGGGCTTGCAGGACGACGGCCGCGTGGCGCGCCTGGCTGAGCAGTTGCAGATCAGCGATCAGTTGGCCAAGCGCCCGGCGGCGTTGTCGGTGGGCCAACGCCAGCGGGTCAGCTGTGCGCGGGCTCTGGCCCATGGGCCGCAACTGGTGCTGGCTGATGAGCCGACGGCGTCCCTGGACCCGCTCAACGCCGAGCGCGTGATGCAGGCGCTGCTGGCCCAGGCCCGCGAACACCGTACGGCCTGTGTGATCGCCACCCATGACGAACCGCTGGCCCGCGCCAGTGGCTTGCAGGTGCGACGTATCCGTTGCCAGCGCGACCCAGACGGCGGCGTCACCGCAACCCTCGGGGAGGCGTGCTGATGCGCATCGGCCTGGTTGCTTCGCTTGCGTGGCAGGACTACCGCAACGATGGGTGGCTGTCGGCCTGTTCGGTGTTGGCATTGGTGGCGGTTATCGCGCCATTGCTGGTGTTATTCGGGCTGAAATTTGGACTGGTTAGCAGTTTGACCGAACGCTTGGAGACCGACCCCGCAAGCCGTGAAATCATCCCATTGGGTGGTGGCCGATTCAGCGCGGCGTTTATCGCGCAACTGGGTGAGCGCAGCGATGTGGCCTTTGCTGTGCCGCGCACACGGCAGATTGCAGCCACGGCGCAGGTGGGCACCTTGACCCTGGAAATGCTGCCGACTGCCGCAGGCGACCCGTTGTTGGCAGGCTTGCCGATGCCCCACGGCCTGGACCACATCGTGCTCAGCCATACCGCCGCTGAAAAGCTCGCGGCAAGGCCCGGTGACTGGCTGGAAACCAGCTTTGCGCGGCAGGTGGCGGGGCGCGTCGAGGCCCAGCGCACGCGGTTGCAGGTGCTGGCGGTGTTGCCGCTGGAAGCCTTCGCTCGCGAGGGCCTGTTTGCCGATCTGGGGTTGCTGGAGGCAGCGGAAGATTACCGCGATGGCCGTGCGGTGCCGGCGTTGGGTTGGGCCGGTGAAGCGGCCAGCGTGAGCGAACAGCGTATCTACCCGGCGTTTCGCCTGTATGCGCGCAGCCTCAGTGATGTGGAACCGTTGCGGGTGTATTTCGCCGGGCAGAACCTGTTGGTTTCAACCCAGGCGCACACCATCGCTCAAGTGCAATCGTTGAGCCGCAACCTGTCGATTGTGTTCTGGATCATCGCCGGGCTGGCGTTGGCCGGGGCGTTTGCGGCTATTTTCGCGGGCACCCTGGCGGCGGTGGCGCGCAAGCATCGGGAACTCTCGGTGTTGCGCCTGCTGGGGTTTTCCACCGCCGCGTTGTTGCTGTTTGTGCTGCTGCAAGCGCTGTACAGCGCGGGTTTTGCCGCTGTGCTCAGCGTTGGGCTGTATGGCCTGGCCGAGGCCGCGTTGAACAAGCTTTTTGTGCAGGTGCCGGGCGAGTACGCCAGCCACCTGTTGGCGCGCCATTACGGCCTGGCCCTGGTGGCGGTGCTCGGCGTCAGTGCCGTGGCGGCCGCCTGTGGTGGTTGGCGGGTGGCACGTATCCAGGCTTCTGAAGGAATCAGAGATGTATAAATTACTGGGCGCCTGCGTGGCGCTGAGCCTGGCCTCGCTGGCCTGGGCCGATGAGGCAAGTGACAAGGTCGACAACCCCAAGCCGTTGCCGGACGACGTGAGCCTGCCGCTGCCCTGCGAAGGCAACATGGTGTTCCGCTACGCCTACATCCTGGCCCAGGGCACCCTGGATGACCGTGAAATCAACCTGGGCTACCCCTTTGCCGAAGGCGAGGCGGGTTATCAGCAGTCGTTTATTTCCGGCTACCGCCGCGACTTCATCAACGGCCAGTTCACCCTCAAGGACTTGCCCAAGGACTGGAGCAAGGTCATCGCGCCGCAGATGCCGAAGACCGACGCCAAGACCCCGCTCAAGCCCATGCTGTATTTCATCGGCAAATATGAAGTGACCGCCCGCCAATACGCCCAGGTGATGGCCCAGGCGCAATCCCTGGCCAGCGGTGAACCGGCGCCGGCGTGTGACGTGCCCACTGGCATGGCCGGGCGTTTGCCCAAGGTGAAACTGTCGCGCTTTGAAGCCGAGCGTTTTTCGGCGGTGTACAGCGCCTGGCTGATGAAATACCACCGCGAGCTGCTGCCGGTGAGCGGGCGCGGTGCGTCCGCCGAAGACGGCGGCCTGGGCTTTGTGCGCCTGCCCACCGAAGTGGAGTGGGAGTACGCCGCACGCGGCGGCCAGGCGGTGAGCCGCCAGGACCTCGAAGGCCGGCTGTATCCACGCCGCGCCGAAGGCAGTGAAAGTGATGGCCCGCTGGCCGATTACGCCGTGTTCAACCAAGTGGCCGGCGGCACCGGCCAGGCGGCGCGGTTGATGCCCATCGGTACCAAGTTGCCCAACCCCATCGGCATGTTCGACGTGATCGGCAACGCTGCGGAAATGGTCCAGGAATCCTTCCAGTTGGTCCACGCCGGCCGCCGCCAGGGCACCTACGGCGGTTTTGTGGTCAAGGGCGGCAACTACCTGGAAGGCGAGGGCACGCTGTTCACCGGCATGCGCCGCGAATACCCCTTGTTTGCCGCTGATGGCACCGAGCAAAGCAACGAGACCACCGGTTTTCGCGTGGCGATTGGCGCGTTGTCGGCGCCGCGCTCGCGCTACAAGGAATTGTTCGCCCAGTGGCAGAAGGAAGGCCGTCTGGCCTCCCTGACCGACGCCATCGACGACGCCCAGGACCCGACCAAGCGCCTGGACAGCATCATTGCCGCCAGTGTCGATCCCAAGCTGCAAGCCGAGCTGGGCCTGGTCAACGAAGAGCTCAAGCGCAACGTGTCGTTGATCGCCCAGCAACGCGAAGAAGCGGCGGGCAACCTGATCCAGTCGGCGGCGTTGGTGGCCGAGACCATCAGCAACTACAACATCCGCCTGGCCAACCTGCAGAAGAGTCGCCAGCAGGCGGTGGACAGCAAGGACGAGGCCAGCACGCAGCTGTTCGATATGGCCATCACCAATGGGCGCAGCGCGTTGGACGGCGCGGTGGCGATTTACATCGACAACCTGGCCACCGGCACGCGCTACACCGATGCGGTGATCCAGGCGCAGTTTCAACGGATCAAGGAAGAGTTGGATCGCAAGCCAGTGCTCGGCAAGAGCCTGGTGACGCGCGCGACACTGTTCGTTCGCCATGTCGGCAACTACCGCAAGCAACAGCGGGCCGACCCGGCAACGATCTTGAAGGAATTGCTCGCAGCGAGCGGTCAGCGGTCTTGATCGTTGGCTGTCTAGCGAGCTTGGAAGGGACTCAGGCGGCGGTGGGCCGTGCTGGGCAAGTCAAACTTAACAGAGATCACATCTATGCTTTTTTCCCGTAAGGCGGTTTCCAAGCGTCACCTGCTGCTGATCGCAGCTGGTTTCAGCACCGTGTTGACTGGTTGCGCTACGTCGCCTGCGTCCAAGGTAGCGTCGAGCACCAAGGTCGAGTACTACCCCAACTGCTACGAGCCGGTGCAGCACCTGCGCGCCACCGATTCGGACATGACCAAGTCGGTCGTCACCGGTGCCGCGATCGGCGCGGCCGGCGGTGCCCTGCTGGGCGCGCTGACCGGCGACAAGGACAGCCGTGGCCGCAATGCCGCAATCGGTGCCGCAGGCGGCGCCCTGGCTGGCGGCGCGGCGGGTTACTACACCGAGCGTCAGAAGCAGATCACCGATGACAACCAGCGCATCGCGTCCTACTCCACCGACTTCAACAAAAGCGCCTCGGACATCGACCGCAGCACCGCCTATGCCAAGGCCTCGCAGCAGTGCTACCAGAGCGCATTCACCAAGCTGGTGGCTGATCGCAAAGCCAAGACCGTCAACGACACCGAAGGCCGCAAGCGCCTGGCGGAAATCGTCGCGGGCCTGAAGGAATCCAATGACCTGATCGTGACGGTCAACGGCAAAGCCAGCGAAGACCTGAACAACTACACCCAAGCGTACGAGAAAGATCTGCAACAGGTCGGCGTACAGCGCAGCGATGTGGTGACCGTGGCCACCGCCGATACCACGCCAGTGGTCGCTCCGGCCAAGGGTAAAAAAGCCGTCAAGCCTGCCAAGAAGCCGGTGCTGCCGACAGTGCCGAAAGAAGCGGTAACCACCGAGCGCAGCATCCAGACCGTGCAGGCCAAGCAAGCTGAAAGCAAGCAGGTTGCCAGTGCGGGTAAGACCCAGATCGAAGCGACCTGCCGCAATCCAAACCTGGCCGACTGGGCGCCAGTGCCGTGCCCTAACGTTTAAGTACTTGTTGCTATAAGCGTTAAACGCCAACCGATCTGCGCCTAAAGCGCGAGATCGGTGGCGTTCTTTTTGCAAATCGTTACACTGCTGCGGCCACTCCAATAAATACACCGAGGCCGTGTGCATGAAATTTCGTCTTCTCCTGTGGGTGCTGGGCCTGATGATGGGCAAAGCCAGCCGCACCAACCCCGCCTTCCAGCAGCAACTGGGTGACAAAGACCTGGCCTTCCAGCTGCAGACCCTCGACGGCAAGGTTGCCCGTCACTTCATCGTCAAAGACCAGCGCATCACCAGCCGCTCAGGTGTCCACCCGGCGCCGGCCTTCGCGATTGCCTTCAAGGATGCCGCCTACGGCTTCGCCACGATGCAGGCGAAGAACAAGCAACTGGCGTTCATGACGGGGATTCAGGACAAGTCGATCCAGATCAAGGGCAACCCGGCGCTGGTGATCTGGTTCCAGGGGCTGACCAAGTATCTGAAGCCGAAGAAAAAGAAGTAACGATGACGCGGGTTGCCTGCCGCCCCGCGGTGTTCTCAGGTTTTTCGCGAGCAAGCTCGCTCCTACATTGAGGGGGGATGTTCAGGGACTCCGCGTTGGATTCATCGCAGGCAAGCCAGCTCCCACAGTGACCGCGTTCCAACTTGGAAATACGGTCAATTGTGGGAGCTGGCTTGCCTGCGATAGCGGTGTAACAGGCGGCGGGTTTACCCCTGGCTGCGCAACAGGCGCACCGCCAGACATACCAGGTTCTCGGGGTATTGCCGTCATCTCACCGGGTTACTTGCCCCGAGACATTGAGTACCCGATCAGCTAGCAACTGTGCCAGTTCGATTAACTGCGCAACGCCCAGCAGCTCCTCTCGTTTTGGTCCTTCAAGGTCAAAGGCCAGATCGCAACTCAGCGCATTGGCCGAGGCCAGTGTTTCGCTGAGGTTGACCAACAGGTCTTCGGTACTGATGCCTGCGGCTACAGTGAACAAGCGGATGGGGGGATGGGGGGTAGGTTGGATCATCGTGAACTTCCTGATTTAAGTGGAGCTGCCACAGATCGCCGCGACGCGATCGGGTGGTAGCTGTACGCAGGTTCGCGGACCGGAATCAGGAAACCGGCATACCCGAAGGTATCCCGCGCACAGCCACCATAACGCCGCACAGTAGACGATAAAAAGGCGTCATCTGAAAGCGGAAATGGCACTTTGCGTCTGATTAAACCGGGCCGCGACGCCCAACCGCTGCGTGTGCAGCGGTGTACGAAGACTAGAGGTCGAGTGTCCTAGGGACAACCTCAAAGCCTTGTAAGACGTTTCTGTTTTTCCCACTACCTAGCCGAACGGACAGTTGTTTGGCTTTGCGCTCGTCAGCAATATCTTCCTTGCGCCATTTCGGCGCCCTTCCTTTTGCATAGCAACGCAACGACCGCGTTTGAGCATCCTTGCGCGCTAAAAAAGGACCAAACATGAAGAGCATTGATTTTCAAGTTCAGCAGCCAGTTGGACCGACCAACGCCAACCTCATCGACTGCATGGAGAACCCAATGTGAGGCGCTACAACATCACCACAGGTTCAACCACCACGGTGGGTGGCAAGGTAACCAGCGGTTGTGAGGGCACCAGTTTCAACGGCGAAATGATCTCGAGGGAGGGTGACCGGGTCGCTTGTCCGGCTTGCGGCACTGAAGGCTTCATCGCGCTTACCGGCCCTCATTTGCACGAAGAGTGGAACGGCAAACAAGCGGCACTGGAGGGTGATCTGTGCATCTGCAAATGCGATCCGCCGCCGGAGTTGATTGCCAATCAGAGTTCCAAATCTCAGGAGTTTGGTCCCCAACCTCAACGTGTCACCCCGATTGTAATGAGGCCGACTGCATCCGCCTCGCCCCCTGCGAATTATGCCGCGCCCGTTGCGTCGAATCGTGCCGCTGATGCCTGCGTTTTTGCCAAGTCCTGCGTTTCGGTACCGGCCGGTTCTACAGCTGCGGGCACCGCCCCGGAAAACGCCAAAAACTTCGGCACCACCGCCCTCATGGCTTCAACCGGTAGCACGGGCGCCGTCGGCAGGGTAGCCGGCACACTCGGCAGCGACCTCGGTGCCTGGGCTGTACGAGGCTTGGCCGGCGCCAGTTCCGCCCTCAACCTCGTGCTGCTGGCATTCTGGCCACGGGATATCGGTGATTCAACGCTGTACACCCCGGAGCAGTTGGAGGGGATACGTTTGGCCAGCACGCGAGTGCGTTTCCAGTTTCGCCAGGATGAGTCCGGTGAACTGCGTGTTTATGGCCTACATACCCAACCTGGCAGTGGCGCTGACCGTGTGCCGGTTGCACAAGCCCGGTGGAATGTGGACAAAAGCGCGATGGTGGCGGTGCTGGATGGCATCAGCATCACATGGACGCCGAACCATGGGCCGGTGGTCAACGCGCCGAGTCCGTATCCGGGTGCACAGGAACGTCTGGATAATTTGTTCGTTCATCCGATTGCAGTGGGGCAAGACTCGGCAATCAGCCACTACCCTGGCCGGGAAGCTAACGAAGTTACCTGGCAGGATACGATCATTTCGTTTCCTGCTGACTCGGGTATGCCGCCGTTGTATTTGGTGTTTGCCAAGCCAATGGTTCACCCACTGGAAGTTGGGCCATATGACGACTTGAGCAGTCGCAGCATCAAAGACGGCTATGACATCGATCATCTTCCGGCTCGTAAAGTGCTTGAAGCTGTTCTGCTAAAACTTGACGGAGAAATGGATCCACGGGAAATAAGGGATTACCTTCGGCGAGCCCCAAGCATCGCTATTCCTGCCCGAGTCCACCAAAAATATAGTGAGACCTACGGCGGGCGTAGTACCAAAGCAAAGCAGATGCAGGATGCCTCCGACCTGAGGGCCGCGGTGGACAGCAACTTCAATGCGATTAAACGCGGACTTCTGGAGGAAGGCTTCACCGAAGCAGACGTCGAAGTGGCTCGGGAGCAACTGCATAGGCTCAGTAAAGAACAGGGGTGGTATTGATGAGTGTGCAAACTATTAATGGCTGGATCAGAAATCTGGGCAAACGCTACGAAGATTTGATTACCGAAGGGCTGATACCGAACCAGCCATTACAAGAACTTTATGACGGGCGGGATCGCCTGCACTTAGAACCTGCATGGGGACTTTCCCTGAGTTTTTGGGCAGAAACCAAGCGATTGGAAGCGCTGTTCATCACTCTGATTAAAAGCACTCCGTCGACATTGGAATATAAGGGCGAGCTGCCCAAACCTCTCGCTTCTACGATGACGAAATCCGACATTCGGTCGCATTTCGGCGTCCCTGTAGAATCAGGTGTTCCTGTAAAAATGCCACAGCCCGGGGGTATGACTGGAGGGTGGGATGCCTATCATCTTGATCCAAGCACACATCCGAATACCAAGCTGGTTTGCAAGTACACCTCCACTTTTCAGGTAAAAGCGTTGGTGTTTACATTGATTGATAAGAACCACGACTGATCTGCGTTCTGTTCCCAACTGGTTCGCCCCGCGTGGGAACGAGCGTCAAAGACGTAGAGCGTTCAGATGCACCGCGTTGGATTCATCGCAGGCAAGCCAGCTCCCACAGTGACCGCGTTCCAACTTTGAAATACGGTCAATTGTGGGAGCTGGCTTGCCTGCGATAGCGGTGTAACAGGCAGCAGGTCTATCCCTGGCTGAACTGCGAAGCCAATTCGCGCAACAGCACCTCGGCATCCAACACTTTACCCACCACATCCTCCGCCTTCTCGCGGCTCAAGCCCAGGCGCTCAAGCAGTGCATCCGGAATGGATTCATCCGGCCCGGAGCCGATCCCCCGGCTGCGCAACAGGCGCACCGCCAGGCACACCAGGTTCGGGTATTCGGCGTATTGCCCGTCATACGTGGGGTCGTGCTGGAAGCGCAGGGCGGTGCACAGTTCGTCCGGCATGTCCCAGTAGCGCATCAGCCAGGCGCCGATCTGTTCGCGGCTGATGCCCAGCAAGTGTTGCTCGACGTAGCTGTGGCACAGGTGCGGGTTGACCTCCAGGTGCCGGCAGATCAGCGAGAAGTGCGGCGGAAACACGTGGGCCAGCAGCAGGTAGCCGAAGTTGTGCAGCAAACCTGCCAGGTAGGTCAGGCCGGCTTCCGGACGCTGGGTACGGGGCATGGCGCGGGTCAGGCCCTCGATCACGGCCGCGGTGTAGATCGACTGGTGCCAGTACGGCGTGGACAGGTGCGGGCGGTCCTTGGGCAGGCTCAGGGTTTTGCCCAGGGCCAGGCCCAGCGCCAGGTTGATCACAAGATCAAAGCCCAGCACGCGCACGATGGCGTCTTCCACTGAGCGGATCTTGCCCGGCGAGGCGTAGTAGGGCGACGCGGCCCAACTTACGACCTGGGCGGCAAGGGCTGGGTCGGTTTCCACCACGCCAGTGATGTCGTCGATGGTGGCGTTGGGGTCGACACGCAGCTTGATGATCTTCTGCGCAGTGTCGGCCAGCGGCGGAATCTCGATGGTCGCTTCCAGGCGTTGCTGGATACGGCGCGCAGTGAACGCTTGCATCGCCTGGGTGATTTCCTCGCGGTCATCATTAGGGCGGTCGAGGTTCGGGCGGATGTTGCTCAAGGGTTCGCCAAACTGGGCGGCGCTGGCCTTGGTGAGCAGGCTCTTGAAGGCGTCGGTGGGGATTTCCAGCAACAGCCCGGCTTCGCCCGAATGCACCAGCAGGCTCGGCTCATTGAGCAAGCGGCCTTCGTACAGGCATGGCGAACTGGTCAGTGGCGGCAAGCCTGGCAGCAGGCTCAAGTCATGCTTGCCCAACATCCGCTCGACACGCTCGGGGGCCACGGCCGTGAGGCGGCGACCGGTGAGTTCGGCGAGGCGGTTGAGGTCCAGCAACTGGCTTTGGGGGAACAGCACCATGAGCGCGCCAACCGCATCCTCAAGCAACACCGCCTGGACCTTTCGGGCAGGGTTCAGGCCAGGCTGTTCGATGACTTCCGTGTAGGGGATGGCGAGCTTTGCGAGCAGCGCCCGAATGACCGGCGGGGCGGTCAGTGGGGCTGTGGCGAGGGCAACTTCTGACATGGCCTGATCCAATTTCTTACATTCATTGGAGTATAACCAGCTTGATACAGGTGTTGGTCGGATAAGTGTTCTTTGTGACGAGGTTGGCTGCGCGCCGATCCCGCTGTAGGAGCGAGCTTGCTCGCGAAGAGCTTCCTGACGGCGCGATCACCCAGAATGTCCGCGTTATCGTTGGCGTTCTTCGCGAGCAAGCTCGCTCCTACAGGAGGGGATCAGACTTGGCCGTATTGCTGGCCGTGGCGCAGCCAGCGGTTGAGCAACGGGCTGACGTGGTCGGGCCAGCGTTCAAGCAGGGCCTGAGCGGCGTCGCGGACCGCGGGCAGCAGGTCGGCATCGCGCATCAAGTCGGCAACCTTGAATTGCAGCAGTCCGGTCTGGCGCGTACCGAGCATTTCACCGGGGCCGCGCAGTTCGAGGTCTTTTTCGGCGATGACAAAACCATCGTTGGTTTCGCGCATGATGCCCAGTCGCTGGCGACCGATCTGCGACAGCGGCGGGTGATAGAGCAGCACGCAGTGGCTGGCGGCGCTGCCCCGGCCAACCCGGCCACGTAACTGGTGCAGTTGTGCCAGGCCCAGGCGCTCGGGGTTTTCGATGATCATCAGGCTGGCGTTGGGAACGTCCACGCCCACTTCGATCACAGTGGTGGCCACTAGCAATTGCAGGTTACCGGCCTTGAACTCGGCCATCACTGCGGCTTTTTCCGCCGGTTTCATACGGCCATGGATCAACCCGACCTTGAGCTCACCCAAGGCACTGGTGAGGTCCTCATAAGTGGTTTCGGCGGCCTGGCAGGTCAGTTCTTCGGACTCTTCGATCAGGGTGCACACCCAGTACGCCTGGCGGCCTTCGGCGCAGGCACCGCGCACGCGCTCGATCACTTCGACGCGCCGCGTGTCGGTGACCAGCACGGTGTTGACTGGCGTACGCCCTGGCGGCAGTTCGTCGAGAATCGAGGTGTCGAGGTCGGCGTAGGCGCTCATGGCCAGGGTGCGTGGGATCGGCGTGGCGGTCATGATCAACTGGTGCGGGTTCATGCGCCCGCCCACGCCTTTCTGGCGCAGGGCCAGGCGTTGTTGCACGCCAAAGCGGTGCTGTTCGTCAATGATCACCAGCGCGAGGTTCTTGAACTGCACTTCGTCCTGGAACAGTGCATGGGTGCCCACCACCATCGGTGCGCCGGCAGCGATCTGCTCCAGGGCGGCCACGCGGTTCTTGCCTTTGAGCTTGCCAGCCAGCCACGCCACTTCCAGGCCCAGGGGTTCGAGCCAGCGCTTGAAGGTGATGAAGTGTTGTTCGGCGAGGATTTCCGTGGGTGCCATCAACGCCACCTGGTAGCCAGCTTCCAGGGCTTGCAAGGCGGCGAGGGCGGCGACCACGGTTTTGCCGGCGCCTACGTCACCCTGGATCAGTCGCAGCATCGGTTCTTGCTGGCTGAGGTCGTAGGCGATTTCATTGCCCACGCGCTGTTGCGCGCCGGTGGGTGCAAAGCCGAGGTTGGCCAGGTATTGCGCAGGCAGCCGCGTGGCCTTGGGCATTGCCGGGGCGCGCAGGGAACGCATGCTTTCGCGCAGGCGTTGCTGGGACAGCTGGTGCGTGAGCAGTTCTTCAAAGGCCAGGCGATGCTGGGCCCAATGATGGCCGAGGGCGAGCTCGTCCACATTGGCATCGGCGGGCGGGTGATGCAAATACCGTATCGCATCGGCCAGGGGCGCCAATTGATAGTCGCGGGCCAGCTCCAGGGGCAGCCAATCGGGCAGGCTTTGCGGGCCGAGCATGGTCAGGGTCTGCATGCACAACTGGCGCAGACGTTGCTGGGTCAGGCCCTCGGTCAGCGGGTAGATCGGCGTGAGCGTGGTGTCCACCGGTGGCGGTTCATCGCCGGTAATGGCGCGGTATTCCGGGTGGTAGATTTCCAGGCCCGAGGCGCCTGGGCGTGCCTCGCCGTAGCAGCGCACGCGGGTGCCACGCTTGAGGCCTTCCTTCTGCGCGTTGCTGAAGTGGTAGAAGCGCAGGCTCAAACCGCCAGTGCCGTCCTGCAGGCGCACCACCAGGCTGCGGCGCTTGCCCATCACCACGTCGGCGCCACTGACGGTGCCTTCGATCACCGCGTCCTGCCCAGGGCGCAAATGGCCGATGGGCACCACGCGAGTGCGGTCCTGGTAGCGCAGGGGCAGGTGGAACAGCACGTCCTGAAGGTTCTCCAGGCCGACCTTGGCCAGTTTCTCGGCCATGGCCTCACCGACACCCTTGAGTGCCGTCACCGACACCTGCGACAACTCAGTCATACCGTGGCTTAGCTCGCAACGGGCGGCTTGGCCACCGAACACAGGCGGATCGAGTCCGCGAGGATCTCAATCGCTTTGGGGCGCGGGAAGCTGGCGCGCCAGGCAATCGCCACGGTACGGAACGGCACCGGCGGCGTGAGTGGGCGCACTTCGATCACGCCTTGGGCGTAGTGATGGCTGTCTACCGCAGACAGCGGCAGGATCGAAATACCCAGGCCGGAAGCGACCATATGGCGAATGGTTTCCAGGGAGCTGGATTCCACCGTGGTGTGCTTGGCGCCGTCGTTGCCCTTGGTCAGGGTCGGGCAGGCTTCCAGCACCTGGTCGCGGAAGCAGTGGCCTTCACCGAGCAGCAGCAGGCTCTTGTCATTGAGCAGGCCGGCGTCGATGGTGTCCTTCTTGGTCCACGGGTGGGAGGCCGGCATCAGCACGTAGAACGGCTCGTCGTAGAGCGGCAGGGTCAGCACGTCCGCCTCGTTGAAGGGCAGGGCGATGATGATCGCGTCCAGCTCGCCGTTGCGCAGTTTGTCGCGCAGCACGTGGGTGAAGTTTTCTTCGATATACAGCGGCATCTGTGGCGCAACACGGTGCAGTTGCGGAATCAGGTGCGGGAACAGGTAGGGGCCGACTGTGTAGATGGCGCCGACTTTGAGCGGTGCGGTCAGCTGGTTCTTGCCGGCCTGGGCCAGTTCGCGAATGCTTTGCGCTTGTTCCAAGACCTTCTGGGCCTGGGCAACGATGCCTTCGCCCACCGGGGTGAGGCGCACGGCGCTCTTGCTGCGCTCGAAAATCAGCACACCGAGTTCGTCTTCAAGCTTTTTCACACCCACCGACAGCGTCGGCTGGCTGACGTGGCAACGTTCGGCGGCATGGCCGAAGTGCTGTTCTTGGGCGAGGGTCACGATGTAGCGTAATTCTGTAAGAGTCATAGCGGGCGTCCATGAGGTTGCGGGCCAAGCATACCGGCTGCAATCGATAGACGCACGTTATCAGAACTTTGCTGGGGATTGAGTGGGGAATGTCGGAATTTTGCTGAGGTCATAAAGCGCATGTGGGAGGGCGCAGGTCCCTCCCACAGTGCTCTGTCAGCGGCGACGCTTGTCGATGTTGTAAACGAATGGCGCGACCAGTTCGACGCTGCCGTTTTTCAACAGGTCGGCCGGCGGCTTGGGCAGAGGCTGAGCCTTGCGGATCATCTCAAGGGTTGCGCGGTCCAGGTCGGCGTTGCCGGAGCGGCCTTCCAGTTCGTAGGACAGTACATTGCCTTCGCCATCGACCACGAAGCGCAAGCGGTTCATACCTTCCTTGCCACTGCGTTGAGCGCCAGGCGGGTACTTCTTGTACTTCTGCAGATGCGCCAGCAACGTGCTTTGCCAGGAAGCCTGAGCGGCAAGCTGCTGCGCCGATGGGCCCGGCGTAGGTTGTGCGGACTTCTGCGCAGGTGCGTTGCTCGGCGGCGTTTCGCTCGGTGGCTCCTCGGAAGGTTTCTCCTTGGGCGGCTCGGGCTTCTTCTCCACCGGCTTTGGCGGTTGTGGCTTAGGCTTGGGCTTGACCGGCTTGGGCACCTGGATCGTTGGCTTGGGCGCCTCGGCCAGCTTCGGCAGGGGCAGCTCTTCGACCGGTGGCGGCGGCGGCGCAACGACCTTGGGCGGGGCTGGAGGCGGCGGTGGCGCTGGCAGCGGCGCCAGGTCGATGACCATGGCGGCGGGTGGCAGCTGGATCGCCTGCGGCGCGGACCATTGGAGCGCGATGATGATCGCGACGGCATGCACGCCCAGCACGACGGCGAGGCTGGTGCCATAACGCGTCAGTTTGTGGCGCGTCGTGATCATTTCTTGGCTGCCGTCTCAAGTCCGACCAGGCCGACCTTGAGATAGCCGGCTGCCCGCAGGGCATCCATCACGCTCATCAGGTCACCGTAGTCCACGCCTTTGTCGGCTTGGAAGAAGATCGTCGTGTCTTTCTTGCCTTGGGTCTTGGCGTCCAGCACCGGCCCCAGGGTCTCAGCCTTGACTTCTTCTTCGCCCAGGAACAGGCGTTGGTCCGCCTTGACGCTGAGGAAGATCGGTTTCTCTGGCCGCGGCGCCGGCTTGGCGCTGGACGCGGGCAGGTCCACTTTGATGTCCACGGTCGCCAGCGGTGCCGCCACCATAAAGATGATCAGCAGCACCAGCATCACGTCGATAAACGGCGTGACGTTGATTTCGTGGTTCTCGACGAGTTCGTCGTCGCCTTGATTCAAATGCAGGCCCATGGCCGATTACCCCACTTTCACCATGTGCGGTTGCGAGCTGCGCTCGGTAGGCAGGTGATCGAGGTCACGGCTGACCAGCAACAGGACTTCAGCCGATGCATCCGACACCTGGGCCTTGTAGCCGGCAATCGAACGGGCGAAGACGTTGTAGATGACCACCGCAGGAATCGCGGCAACCAGGCCCAGGGCGGTCGCCAGCAGTGCTTCGGCGATGCCGGGGGCAACGACGGCGAGGTTGGTGGTCTGGGTTTTGGCGATGCCGATGAAGCTGTTCATGATGCCCCACACGGTACCGAACAGGCCGACGAAGGGCGCGGTGGAACCGATGGTGGCGAGTACGCCGGTGCCGCTGCTCATGTTACGGCCGCAGGCGGCAACCAGGCGCTCCAGGCGGAAGCTGACACGCTCCTTGATGCCTTCTTTTTCGCGGGTGTTGGCCGACAGGCGCATTTCTTCCAGCGCGTCGTGCACCAGCAGGTTGGCCAGGGTGCCCTTCTTGGTCGCGGTTTCGCTCGCTTCCTTGAGGGTGGTGGCTTTTTTCAGGTGGACGATTTCAGCACGCAGACGACGCTTGGCGCCCAACAGCTCGAAGCCTTTGGCAATCCAGATGGTCCAGGTGATGATCGAGGCGATGGCCAGGCCGATCATCACGGCTTTCACCACTACGTCAGCATTCTGGTACATGCCCCATGGCGACAAGTCGTGGGCCATGCCCAGGGTGTTGTCTTCTTCCAGTACCACGCCGGTTTCGTCGGCAGGTGCGGCAGCACCGGCGGCCTGGGCCGGGTCGGTAGCCACTGGCGCGACGGCAGGCGCTGCCGGGGTCGCGGCATTTTGCTCGGCGGCTGCTGGAGCGGCGGGGGCGGTGGCGTCAGCGAATGCGGCGGTCGGTGCCAGCAGTACGCTGAACAGCATCGCAGCAATCGCACGCCAGGCGCGGGAGGGACTGTGAAGCTTGGTTGGCGAAGCGGGGGTTGTGTGACGTGTCATGCTGGCCGGACCTGAGAGAAAAAATGGGTGATCGTCCTTCCAGACCCAAAGGGTCGAGGACAAATGGGCGGTCATTATTGCAAGTAATTCTTGTTAACAGAAGTAATACAGTAACTTTATTTGTGCTTTTTCTGGCCGTCGGTCATGTCTGGCGGCTAATCTGCGCCTTTAAGAATGGAGTTTTGTAATGTCTGCGCCTTCTGTTGTGATTGCCGGTTGCGGCGATGTGGGTAGTCGGCTGGCTAGCCAATTGCTGGCCTCGGAATGGGAGGTCCACGGCCTGCGCCGTGATATTTCGCGCCTGCCCGACGGGGTGATCGGCATCGCCGGCGACCTGTTCAAAAAGGATTGCCCTGACACCTGGCCCATCGGCGGGGTGGATTATCTGGTGTACTGCGCCGCTGCCACTGACCACGACGAAGCCGGCTATCGCGCCGCCTACGTGCAAGGGTTGCTGCATGTGTTGGAGTGGCTGGACGACTACGGCCAGACGCCCAAGCATTTGCTGTTTGTTTCCAGCAGCAGTGTGTATGGGCAGCAAAACGGCGAGTGGGTCGACGAAACGTCCGAGACGCAAGCGAAGGGCTATTCGGGGCAGGTGATGCTGGAAGCTGAGCAAGTGGCGCTCAATAGCGGTATTCCAGCCACCATCGTGCGTTTGACCGGCATCTACGGGCCTGGCCGTGAATGGCTGCTGACCCAGGTGCGTCAAGGCTACCGCGTAGCGGTTGATCCGCCGTTGTATGGCAACCGTATCCACGCCGATGACGCCGCGGGCCTGCTCGCCTTTTTGCTGCGGCATGTGGAAAAGGGCGGCTCGCTGGACAAGGTCTACATCGGCGTTGACGATGCGCCTGCGCCATTGGCCGAAGTAGTGGCCTGGCTGCGCGAGTATCTGGGTGTGACCGAGTGGGCCGAGGACGCCAGTGTGCGCCGTGCTGGCAGCAAACAATGCAGTAATGCGCGTATCAAGGCGTTGGGCTGGGTGCCGACATACCCGACTTACCGGGAAGGCTATGCGGCGATCCTGAAAGGCTGAAACGCGGTCAAAACTGTGGGAGCTGGCTTGCCTGCGAAGACGGCCTCACAGTCAACACAGTTGAACCGGGTACATATCCGTTATTTAGGTAACGGCCACCTAGGGTTCCGCTCTGACAGCGGGTCACTTTTGGAAGGACCCAAAAGTAACCAAAAGGTCCTCGCCCCACCACTCGGCACCTCGCCTAGGCTCGGTGTGCCCGTAATCCGCCAGTGATTTGGGGGGCCGCCGCCACGCGCCATCCATGGCGCGGGGCGGCTAAACCGGCATCCCTGCCGGTTTACCCCCCAAATCCCTGTCGAATTCCGGCCAGCGTGGTTTAACGGGGCGCCTGAGATCAAAAGCAGATCAAGATCAAGAGCGACTCGCTTCGCATCGTGGTTACCGTTGATCGAGTTGTGTGGAGACCTACGATTCTCGCAGGCAAGCCAGCTTCCACATTTTGATTCAGGTGAGGCTTTTATTACTTTTCAAGCAGCCACTGGCGAGGGCCTGGCGTAAACGAAGGCACTTCATCGGCCTGCGCAGTATTGATCGCCTGGAAGATCTCCAGTTGCTCACCCTTGCGCGCGAAAATCCAAGGGTTGCCCTGGCCATTCAGTTGCAGCCAGATGCTGTCATAGCCGCCGCTCATGGAGGCGCAGTCGCCTGCCAGGCAGAGTGAATAACGATCAACCCCCGGCAGGCCGGCGACTTTGCCGTCAGCCTGGAACTGCACCGTGGCGCCGCTGCCGGTGCCGTCGCTGATCTTCCAGTCGCCGCCCATGTAGGCCGCGTACAGTGCGCGTTCGAAGTTGGCGCCCAGTGGCGCGCCTTCTGGAGCCGGGTCTTTGGCGCGGGCAAACAGCTGCTCGGGCTCATTGTCGTTGGCCACTTGCAGCAGTTGCTTGCCTTTGCGCTTGAGTTCGGTGGCAGAGCTGCCATAGAAGTCCACGTTCCACGCGCCGGGTTTTTCACCCGACAACTTGCCTTCCGCCACTTCAAAACCGTTGTAGTAGCGCGCCTGCAAGGCCTTGGTGTTGACCTCCCACTCAAGGTTGGGGCCATAGGACTGCAGGGCTTCACGCAAAGGGCCGCCCTTGGCTGCCGCGTCGATGGCGGCCTGGTTGATCCAGGTGCCGCTCACATCCAGGTCGGCGGGGTTGCTGGCACAGCCGCCGAGCAACAGGGCGAGCAACGAGGAGGCTACAAGCGCTTTGCGCATTACGAAATCCTTCTGAAACGAAGTCGGCGCAGCCTGTTGGGGCTGCGCCGGGTGTTTTACTCGATGACCAGAATGGCGTCCATCTCAACCTGTGCGCCCTTTGGCAGGGCGGCAACGCCGATGGCGGCGCGGGCTGGGTAAGGTTGTTCGAAGTACTTGCCCATAATCTCGTTGACCTTGGCGAAGTGGCTGAGGTCGGTGAGGAAGATGTTCAGCTTGACGATGTCCTTGAACGAACCACCGGCAGCTTCAGCCACGGACTTGAGGTTTTCAAAGACCTGTACGGTCTGGGCTTCGAAGCCTTCAACCAGTTCCATGGTCTTTGGGTCCAGTGGGATCTGGCCGGACATGTAGACGGTGTTGCCCGCCTTGATCGCCTGGGAATAAGTGCCGATGGCAGCTGGAGCTTTATCGCTGGTGATAACTGTCTTGGTCATGAATGACTCCTTGTAATGGATCGGTTATGCACGCATGCGGGTGATGCGGATCACACCGGTCAAGGCGCGCAACTTTTTGATCACGCGGGCCAGGTGCACGCGGTCGTGCACGCTGACCACCAGTTGGACCACGCTGATGCGACCATCGCGTTCGTCCATGCTGATTTTTTCGATATTGCCGTCGGCGGCGTTGACGCTGCTGGCCAACAGGGCGATCAGGCCGCGCTGGTGTTCCAGCTCCACCCGCAGCTCGACGTTGAATTCGCCGGTGACATCCTTGGCCCACGAGAGCTGGATGCATTTTTCCGGGTTGTGGCGGATTTCGGTGATGTTGCGGCAGTTGTCCAAGTGCACCACCATGCCCTTGCCTGCGGACAAGTGGCCGACAATCGGGTCGCCCGGGATCGGCGTGCAACATTTGGCGTAGCTGAGCACCAAGCCCTCGGTGCCGCGAATCGCCAGCGGGCCTTCAGGGCTCGGCAGCTGTTCGCCTTCGCCCAGCAGGCGTCGGGCGACCACGTAGGCCATGCGGTTGCCCAGGCCGATATCTTCCAGCAGGTCTTCGATGGTTTCCTGGCGGTACTCGTGGAGCATCGCTTGCACGCGCTCTTGCGGGATCTTGTCCAGGGCGCTGTCGAAGCCGTTGAGTACCTTGTTCAGCAGGCGTTCGCCCAGGCTGATGGACTCGGAGCGGCGCTGCAATTTCAGTGCGTGGCGAATATGCGTACGCGCCTTGCCGGTGACTACGAAGTTGAGCCAGGCCGGGTTCGGGCGAGCGCCCGGTGCACTGACGATCTCCACCGTGGAGCCGCTTTGCAGCGGTTCGGACAGCGGGGCCAGGCGCCGGTTGATGCGACAGGCGATGCAGCTGTTACCGACATCGGTGTGCACCGCGTAGGCAAAGTCGACCGCCGTGGAGCCTTTGGGCAGCTCCATGATCCGGCCTTTGGGCGTGAACACGTAGACCTCGTCCGGGAACAGGTCGATCTTCACGCTTTCGATAAATTCCAGGGAGTTGCCGGCACGTTGCTGCATTTCCAGCACGCCCTTGACCCATTGGCGCGCACGGGCATGGGTGCCTTTGGGCTGCTCGTCGCCGCTGGACTTGTACAGCCAATGGGCGGCGATGCCGTTGTTGGCCATCTCTTCCATTTCACGGGTGCGGATCTGGATCTCGATCGGCACCCCGTGCATGCCAAACAGCGTGGTATGCAGGGACTGGTAGCCGTTGGCCTTGGGAATTGCGATGTAGTCCTTGAAGCGGCCCGGCAGGGGTTTGTACAAATTGTGTACAGCGCCCAGCACGCGGTAACAGGTATCGACCTTGTCGACGATGATCCGGAACGCATACACGTCCATGATCTCGTTGAAGGCCCGACGCTTGCCGCGCATCTTCTTGTAGATGCCGTAGATGTGCTTCTGCCGGCCGCTGACCTCGCCCTCGATCTCGTCGATCGCCAGGCAATGGCTCAGGGACTCTTCGATCTTGTTGACGATTTCCTTGCGGTTGCCCCGTGCGCGCTTGACCGCCTGGTAGATGCGTGCCGAGCGCATGGGGTGCATGGCTTTAAAGCCAAGGTCTTCGAATTCGATACGAATGGCGTGCATGCCCAGCCGGTTGGCGATGGGCGCATAGATTTCCAGGGTCTCCTTGGCGATGCGTCGGCGTTTTTCGCCGGACAGCACTTCCAGCGTGCGCATGTTGTGCAGCCGGTCGGCCAGCTTGACCAGGATCACCCGAATGTCTCGGGCCATGGCCATGGCCATCTTCTGGAAGTTTTCCGCCTGGGCTTCGGCCTTGGTCTCGAAGTTCATCTGGGTCAGCTTGCTGACCCCATCGACCAGTTCGGCCACGGTTTCGCCAAATTGCGCACTGAGCGCTTCCTTGGCAATGCCGGTGTCTTCGATCACGTCATGCAGCATCGCGGCCATCAGGCTCTGATGGTCCATGTGCATGTCGGCAAGAATATTGGCCACCGCAAGAGGATGGGTGACATACGCCTCGCCGCTACGTCGGCGCTGGCCGTCGTGGGCTTGTTCGGCGTAGAAATACGCTCGGCGAACCAGGTTGACCTGGTCGGCGCCGAGGTAGGCCGATAAGCGATCGGCGAGGGCGTCTATGCTCGGCAAAGTGTGAACTCCTGCCGATGGCTGTGACCCCGCGCCGTGCTACGTCGACCAGGCATAGGCTTAGACGTCCTCGTTGGACTCGCCTTCGAACGCTGCAAACAGCGGTTCGTCTTCAACGATTTCGGCGTTGGCGATGAACTCGTAGCTCATCAGGCCTTCAGCGATTTCACGCAGGGCTACAACGGTAGGCTTGTCGTTTTCCCACTGGACCAGGGGCTCTTTGCCGCCAGTGGCCAGTTGACGGGCACGCTTGGTAGAGAGCATGACCAGCTCAAAGCGGTTATCCACGTGTTCTAGGCAGTCTTCAACGGTTACGCGGGCCATGGTATTCCTCGGAGCGAATGCAAGATGCGCGCTGCCCGGTTGGGCGAGCGGACTGAGCAGTTTAAAAAATCACCAGCGTTTAGGGAAGCGCTGATTTTTCGCAGGCCTTCGCAAAACCGCTACAAGTGCCAATGTAAGGCCCTTGCAGCTGTTTTGGGAAGAGCCAATCAGCCGAGCAATTCGGCGAGTAATTTGCCGAAACGTTGCTGTTGGCGCTTTTGCTGCAGTTGGTTGGCGCGGAAAATCGCCTTCAAATCGTCCAGTGCGTGGGCAAAGTCGTCATTGATGATCAGGTAGTCGTAGTCGACGTAGTGGCTCATTTCACTGACGGCTTCACGCATCCGGCCCTCGATGATCTCGTCGCTGTCCTGGCCGCGGTTGGTCAGGCGTTGGTGCAGGGCTTGGAGCGAGGGCGGCAGGATGAAGATGGAGCGTGCCTTGGGCATCAGCTGGCGCACTTGCTCGGCGCCCTGCCAGTCGATTTCCAGGATCAGGTCGTGGCCTTCGTCCAGGGTCTGTTGCAGGTGGCTTTGCGAGGTGCCATAGAGGTTGCCGAACACTTCGGCGCGCTCCAGGAAGTCACCGTGCTCGATCATCTTGACGAACTCGGTACGCTCGACGAAGTGATAGTGCACACCGTCCACTTCGCCCGGACGCATGGCGCGGGTGGTGTGGGAGACCGAAATGCGGATCTGCTCGTCGGCGTCGGTCAAAGCCTTGACCAGGCTGCTTTTGCCCGCGCCCGAAGGGGCGGAAATGATGTAAAGGGTGCCGGTGCTGTGGGTCATGGAGGGTGCCTTACTCAATGTTCTGTACTTGTTCGCGCATTTGCTCGATCAACACTTTGAGGTTGACCGCCGCCGTGGTGCTGCGCGGGTCGAACGCCTTGGAGCCCAGTGTATTGGCTTCGCGGTTGAGTTCCTGCATCAGGAAGTCCAGGCGCCGACCGGCGGCACCGCCCGACTTGAGTACGCGGCGCACTTCAAGGATATGGGTGCTCAGGCGGTCGAGTTCTTCGGCCACGTCGCTCTTCTGCGCGAGCAGGACCATTTCCTGTTCCAGGCGCGTCGGGTCGAGGTCGGCCTTCATGTCGGTGAAGCGGTCGAGGACCTTCTGGCGCTGGGTGGCGAGCATCTGCGGTACCAGTTCGCGCAGGGTCACCACGTCGGCTTCGATCGACGTCAGCCGCTCGTTGATCAGGCGCGCCAGTTCGGCGCCTTCGCGCTCACGGCCGGCCTTGAGTTCCTTCAGACCCTGGTTGAACAGGGCGAGGGCTTCGGCATTCAAGGCCTGTGGGTCGGCCGCGTCGGCCACCAGCACGCCGGGCCAGGCCAATACTTCCAAAGGGTTTAATGCGGCCGGCTGCTTGATCAGCCCAGCGATGGTTTCGGCCGCGGCCACCAGTTGGGCGGCGCGGTCGCGGTCGACCTGCAGCGGCTTGCCGGTGGTTTCTTCGGTAAAGCGCAAGGTGCATTCCAGCTTGCCACGGGAAATGCCCTGGCGCAGCGCTTCACGCACCGCTCCTTCGAGGTCGCGGAACGACTCTGGCAGGCGCAGGTGCGGCTCCAGGTAACGGCTGTTGACCGAGCGCAGTTCCCAGCTGAGGGTGCCTTGGGCCCCGGCTTTTTCGACACGGGCGAAGGCGGTCATGCTGTGCACCATGGAGGTACCTCGCGTTGGATAAATAGAAATTGACCAGGCCGACCTGTAGGAGCGAGCTGGCTGGCGAAGAACGCAAGGGCACCGCGTTGAATCAGGAAGGCCCCGTAATCGTTGACGTTTTTCGCGAGCAAGCTCGCTCCTACCGTCTGGAGGCGCAGGATTGTAGCGCAGTGGGAGGGGGTCGCCCAAACCCGGGCATTGGTAACCGGATTTTTTAGAAGTGCCCCGAACCGGTTCGCGGCTCTATAATGCTCGGCAGTTTTTCGTCCTCAGTACAGGTATCCCCTATGAAACGTCCAAGTGGTCGCGCTGCCGATCAGCTCCGCTCGATCCGCATCACCCGCAACTACACCAAACACGCCGAGGGATCTGTACTGGTCGAGTTTGGCGATACCAAGGTCATCTGCACTGTCAGCGTCGAAAACGGCGTGCCGCGCTTCCTCAAGGGCCAGGGCCAGGGTTGGTTGACCGCTGAATACGGCATGCTGCCGCGCGCCACTGGCGAGCGTAACCAGCGTGAAGCCAGCCGTGGCAAGCAAGGCGGGCGAACCCTGGAAATCCAGCGCCTGATCGGTCGTTCCCTGCGTGCCGCTCTGGATATGTCCAAGCTGGGTGACGTCACCCTCTACGTCGATTGCGACGTGATCCAGGCAGATGGCGGCACCCGCACGGCGTCCATCACCGGCGCCATGGTGGCTCTGGTCGACGCGCTGAAAGTGATCAAAAAACGCGGTGGCCTGAAAGCGGGTGACCCGCTCAAGCAAATGATCGCCGCTGTATCGGTTGGCATGTACCAGGGCGAGCCTGTGCTGGACCTGGACTACCTGGAAGACTCGGCTGCCGAGACCGATCTCAATGTGGTCATGACCAGCACCGGTGGTTTCATCGAAGTGCAGGGTACTGCCGAAGGCGCGCCATTCCAGCCGGCTGAGCTGAACGCCATGCTGGCCTTGGCCCAGAAGGGCATGACCGAAATCTTTGAATTGCAGAACGCCGCGCTGGCTGACTGAGCCGGCCCCAAGGAGAAGCACCATGAATGACAGCCAGTTGCCAGTTCCGGCACCGTCCAAGGAAGTACGCCAGTGGGCAATGTTGTGTCATTTCGCGGCATTCCTGGGGTTGGTATTTCCCTTCGGCAGCTTGTTGGGGCCGTTGATCCTGTGGCAGTTCAAGAAAGACATGGACCCGCTCGTCGATGACCAGGGCAAGGAGGCGCTGAATTTCCAGATCACCGTGGCGATCGCCTGGCTGGTGTGCCTGTTGTTGGGCTTTGTGGTGGTCGGCTTCTTGCTGATGACCGTGCTGGTGATTGGTGCGTTGATTCTGACGATCATCGCCGGTATCAAGGCCAACAAAGGCATTGCCTATCGCTATCCGTGGACCTGGCGCCTGGTCAAGTAACCGAGCGGCCACAAAAAAACCGACATCACTGTCGGTTTTTTTGTGCCTGGAGAATGACCTCAGATGGTCAATGTCCAGTCGTAGTCCACGATCAGCGGCGCGTGCTGCGAGAAGCGCGGCTGGCGCGGCAGGCGTGCGCTGCGCACGAACCGGCGCAGGCCCGGGGTCAGCAACTGGTAGTCGAAACGCCAGCCCAGGTTGAGCATCTCGGCCTGTTCGTTATCCGGCCACCAGCTGTACTGGTCGCCTTCGCGGCTGACTTCGCGCAGGGCATCGACATAGCCCATGTTGCCGACAATCTCGTCCATCCAGGCGCGTTCCGGCGCCAGGAAGCCTGGGGATTGCTGGCTGTCGCGCCAGTTCTTGATATCCAGCTTCTGTTGCGCCACGTACAGCGAGCCACAATAAATGTACTCGCGACGTTTGCGTCGCTGTTTATCCAAGTAACGGGCGAAATCGTCCATTAGCTTGAATTTCTGGTTCAAGTCTTCATCGCCGTTCTGCCCGGAAGGAAGCAGCAAGGTCGCGATGCTGACCTTGTCGAAATCGGCTTGCAGGTAACGCCCGTAGCGGTCGGCTGTCTCGAAGCCGAGGCCGCTGATGACCGCCTTGGGTTGCAACCGCGAGTACAAAGCCACGCCACCTTGGGTGGGCACTTCGGCATCGCAGGCATAAAGGAAGTAGCCATCCAGTTGGAAGGCTGGGTCGTCCAGTTCAAAGGCGGAGGCACGGGTGTCCTGCAGGCAGATGACGTCGGCATTCTGTGCTTGCAGCCAACTGAGCAAACCACGCTCGACTGCAGCCTGAATACCATTAACGTTCACACTGATGATCCGCATAAATGGCCCCAAAAATCGCGTGCGTGTATGATACACGCCGTCCACCCAATTAGCTAAATCCGTGGTATCTGAGGCTTTTTTCATGCAGGCGTATCAGCGCGATTTCATTCGTTTTGCCATCGATCGCGGCGTTTTACGCTTCGGTGAGTTCACCCTCAAGTCCGGGCGCACCAGCCCGTACTTCTTCAATGCGGGCCTGTTCAACTCAGGTTCGGCCCTGGCTCAGCTGGGCCGTTTCTATGCGGCAGCCATCGTTGAGAGCGGTATTTCCTTCGACGTACTCTTTGGCCCGGCCTACAAGGGCATTCCCCTGGCTGCGGCGACGGCGGTCGCCCTGGCGGAGCATCACGGGCAGGACCTGCCGTGGTGTTTCAACCGTAAGGAAGCCAAGGCCCATGGTGAAGGCGGCAGCCTGGTTGGCGCACCGTTGACCGGCGATGTGCTGATCATCGATGACGTGATCACCGCGGGTACTGCGATCCGTGAAGTGATGCAGATCATCGCTTCCCAGGACGGCGCCAAGGCTGCCGGCGTGCTGATCGCCTTGAACCGCCAGGAGCGCGGCAACGGTGAGTTGTCGGCGATCCAGGAAGTGGAGCGTGACTTCGGTATTCCGGTGGTGAGCATCGTGTCGCTGAACCAGGTGTTGCAGTTCCTGGAAGATGACCCGCAGCTCAAGCAGCATTTGCCAGCTGTGCGTGCATACCGAGAGCAGTTCGGCGTCTGACGCCGCTCTCCCTGTAGGCGCGAGCTTGCTCGCGAAAAACTCCCAGGCGCGGCGTTCATTCAGGAAGCACGCGTTATCGTTGACGTTTTTCGCGAGCAAGCTCGCTCCTACAAAAAAAGCCCCGCTCAATTCAATTGAGCGGGGCTTTTTTGTTTGCAGCGATTAAGGACGCTTGCGGTTACTGATCAGCGTGCCCATACCGGTATCCGTGAAGATTTCCAGCAGTACCGCATTCGGCACGCGGCCATCGATGATCAGCGAGCTGCCGACGCCGCCTTGCACTGCTTCCAGCGCGCAGCGGATCTTGGGCAGCATGCCGCCGTAGATGGTGCCGTCGGCGATCAGGTCGTCCACCTGTTGGGTGGTCAAGCCGGTCAGTACCTTACCTTCCTTGTCCATCAGGCCGGCGATGTTGGTCAGCAGCATCAGCTTTTCAGCCTTCAACGCTTCCGCCACTTTGCCCGCCACCAGGTCGGCGTTGATGTTGTACGACTCACCATTGGCGCCCACGCCGATCGGCGCGATCACCGGGATAAAGTCGCCCTTGACCAGCAGGTTGAGCAGGTCGGTGTTCACCCCCACCACTTCACCCACTTGGCCGATATCGATGATTTCCGGCTGGGTCATCTCGGGCGTCTTGCGGGTAACGGTGAGCTTTTTCGCACGGATCAGCTCCGCATCCTTGCCGGTCAGGCCGATGGCGCTGCCCCCGTGGCGGTTGATCAGGTTGACGATGTCTTTGTTGACCTGGCCACCGAGGACCATTTCCACCACGTCCATGGTTTGCGCGTCAGTGACACGCATGCCATCGATGAAGTGACTCTCGATCGACAAACGCTTGAGCAGGTCGCCGATTTGCGGGCCGCCGCCGTGGACGACCACCGGGTTGATCCCCACGGCCTTCATCAGCACGATGTCGCGGGCAAAGCCGGTTTTCAGCTCATCGCTTTCCATGGCATTGCCGCCGTACTTGATCACCAGCGTCTTGCCGACGTAGCGTCGAATATAAGGCAACGCTTCGGACAGGACCTTGGCGGTGTTGGCAGCGGCTTCGCGTTCGAGGGTCATTCAGGGCTCCGGGCAAAAATCAGAACGGTAATTGGAGATCAGGGGCAACACGTTTCAACTGGGCGTGGAACACGTCCTTGATGCGCTGCAACTCCGCTTCGGTATCCGCCTCGAAACGCAGGACCAGCACCGGTGTGGTGTTGGACGCGCGAACCAGGCCCCAGCCTTTGGCGTAATCGACTCGCACACCATCAATGGTGGTCAGGTTGGCGCCTTCACCCCATTGCGCATCGTGCAATGCGTCAATGATGCTGAATTTGCTCTCCTCGGTCACATGGATATTGATCTCAGGCGTAGAAATATCATTCGGGAAGGTCTGAAACAGCTCTTCGGCCGTGGATTTCTCCTTGCTGAGGATCTCCAGCAGACGAGCGGCGCTGTAAATACCGTCGTCAAACCCGAACCAGCGCTCCTTGAAGAAGACGTGACCGCTCATTTCACCGGCCAACAGCGCGCCGGTTTCCTTCATTTTCTTTTTGATCAACGAGTGACCGGTCTTCCACATTAGCGGGCGACCGCCGTATTCCTTGATCAATGGCGTGAGGCGACGCGTGCATTTCACGTCGAAGATGATCTCGGCGTTGGGGTTGCGCGCCACTACGTCACGGGCAAACAGCATCAGCAGGCGGTCCGGGAACACGATCTCGCCGGTTTCGGTCACCACGCCTACACGGTCGCCGTCGCCATCGAAGGCCAGGCCGACGTCGGCGCCCACTTCCTTGACCTTGGCGATCAGGTCCACCAGGTTTTCCGGCTTGCCTGGGTCTGGGTGATGATTGGGGAAGTTGCCGTCCACTTCGCAGAACAGTGGGATTACTTCGCAGTTCAGGGCTTCGAGCAGTTGCGGGGCAATCACGCCGGCTGCGCCGTTGCCGCAGTCCACCACGACTTTCAGGCGGCGCGCGAGCTTGACGTCACGGGTGATTTCATCGGAGTAGCGCGGGAGGATATCGACCTTAGTGATGCTGCCGGTGCCACTGGTCAGGTCGTTGGTCTTCAGGCGGGTGTGCAGGGCCTGGATCTGTTCATTGGCCAGGGTGTCGCCAGCGATGACAATCTTGAAGCCGTTGTAGTCCGACGGGTTGTGGCTGCCGGTGAGCATGACCCCGGATTTGCCCGCCAGTACGTTGGCGGCGTAGTACAGCGCGGGGGTTGGTACCAGGCCGACGTCGCTGACGTGGCAGCCGCTGTCAGCCAGGCCCTGGATCAGTTGCTCGACCAACTCCGGGCCGGACAAGCGGCCGTCACGGCCTACCGAGACGTTGGGTTCGCCCTGGGCCAGGCTCTGGGAGCCGATGGCGCGGCCGATCCAGTAGGCGGTTTCGGCGGTCAGGGTCTTGGGGACCACGCCACGGATGTCATAGGCGCGAAAAATGCTGTCGGGAAAGGTCGGGGCTACGCGGGCTGCGGTACTCATCGCGGGGGAAACTCCATCTGAAAGGGGGCAAGGCAGGCCTGATGTGGCTGGCCGGCAGGCTCAAACTGAAGGGTATGACGGCGTTTTCGGCAGAGAGTTCGTGGTGTAAAAATGCCATCGGCGCTTTGGCGCTAGCATTATTTTTACGTAGTCCTTTGATTTCATTAGAGAAATCTCGATGATTATTTCCGCGCATTCTTCATCCTGAAAAGCCGGGCGGTGGCGCGTGGTCGGACGATGGCGTCCGGCCACGTTCAGCTTAGTCAGTGACTGCCGGAATGCCCAAAACCGCCTGCGCCGCGTTGGGTTTCGTCGAATTCCTGCACCAATTCAAAATGTGCCTGCACCACCGGCACCAGCACCAGTTGGGCGATGCGCTCGCCGATGGCGATGTTGAAAGCCGTCTGGCCACGGTTCCAGCACGACACCATCAACTCGCCCTGGTAGTCCGAATCGATCAGGCCGACCAGGTTGCCGAGCACGATGCCATGTTTGTGACCCAGGCCGGAGCGCGGCAGGATCAGCGCCGCCAAGCCTGGATCGCCGACATAGATCGACAGGCCAGTAGGAATCAGGATGGTCTGGCCCGGCTCAAGGACGGTGTCCTCTTTGAGCATGGCGCGCAGGTCCAGGCCGGCGGAGCCCGGTGTGGCGTAGGCCGGCAGGGGGAATTCGTTGCCGAGGCGTGGGTCGAGGATCTTGGCTTGCAAAGCGTGCATGGAGATTAAACCTGGTTCAGCCGTTGGGCGATAAAAGAGATCAGTTGGCGGGCAATCTTGCCCTTGCTGGTCTGGGCGAAAAGGGTGGCGTGCAGTTCGCGGTCGATCACGCTGCACGCATTTTCCTCGCTGTTGAAGCCGATGCTCGGGTTGGCGACATCATTGGCAACGATCAGGTCGAGGTTTTTGTCTTTCAGTTTGCGTGCGGCGTAGTCCAGCAGGTGCTCGGTCTCGGCAGCGAAGCCGACGCTGAACGGGCGGTCCGGACGGGTGGCGATGGTGGCCAGGATGTCCGGGTTACGCACCATTTGCAGGAGCAGGCCGTCGCCGCTCGTAGGGTCTTTCTTGAGCTTCTGTGGGGCCACGACCTCCGGGCGGTAATCCGCAACCGCTGCCGAGGCGATAAACAGGTCGCAGGGAATGGCGGCTTCGCAGGCTGCCAACATGTCCCGGGCGCTGACTACGTCGATCCGCGTGACACGATCAGGGGTCGGCAAATGCACCGGGCCTGTGATCAACGTGACCCGTGCGCCTGCCTCGACCGCGGCTTCAGCCAACGCAAAGCCCATTTTTCCTGAGCTATGGTTGGTGATGTAGCGCACCGGGTCGATGTTTTCCTGGGTTGGGCCGGCGGTGATCAGCACGTGCTTGCCGGTCAGGGCCAGGTGCTGGAAGCACTCGGCGGCGCATTGCGCCAGGTCCGTGGCTTCGAGCATGCGGCCCAGGCCGACGTCGCCGCAGGCCTGGCTGCCGGACGCCGGGCCGAACACCTTGAGGCCGCGGGTTTGCAGGAGTTGGGTATTGGCCTGGGTGGCCGGGTCGCGCCACATGGCCTGGTTCATGGCCGGAGCGATAGCGACGGTGGCGTCGGTGGCCAATACCAGGGTGGTGAGCAGGTCATCGGCAATGCCTTGGGCCAGGCGGGCGATCAGGTCGGCGGTGGCCGGGGCGATCAGCACCAGGTCGGCCCATTTGGCCAGTTCGATATGGCCCATGGCGGCTTCTGCGGCCGGGTCCAGCAGGTCGAGGTGAACCGGGTGGCCGGACAGGGCCTGCATGGTCAGCGGGGTGATGAACTCGCTACCACCACGGGTCATGACCACGCGCACTTCGGCGCCCTGGTCCAGGAGCCTGCGAACCAACTCTGCGCTCTTGTAGGCGGCAATGCCGCCGCCGACGCCGAGAACGATGCGTTTCCGATACAGACGCTGCATTGGTTTGCCTTTCCAGTTCAGTGATGCCAGTTCAGTGACGCCTGCGATGACCCCTCCCCAGGTGAAATCGCCGGCAAAAAAGAGGGCCCTACGATAACACAGCGCCCGCCGGGCAACAGCGGAGCAGATACAGGGAGGTGGGATGAGTATTCGTGATTGGCCCGTGGCGGAGCGTCCGCGGGAGAAGTTATTGGACGGTGGCGCGGCGAGCCTGTCCGATGCCGAGCTGTTGGCGATCTTCCTGCGTACGGGAGTTGCCGGCCGAAGTGCGGTCGACTTGGCGCGCCATCTGTTGGCGCAATTCGGTGGCCTGCGCCCGTTACTGGAGGCCAGCCAGACGCTGTTCAGCCAGCATCTGGGGCTGGGCCCGGCGAAGTTCGCTCAACTGCAGGCGGTGCTGGAAATGTCCCGGCGCCACCTGGCCGAGCGCTTGCGAGCTGACTCGGTGCTGGAGAGCCCGTTGGCCGTGCGCGAGTACCTCAAGGCGCTGCTGCGCCATGAGCCCCATGAGATCTTCGGCTGCCTGTTCCTGGATTCCAGGCATCGGGTGCTGGGGTTCGAGGTTATGTCCCAGGGCACCATCGACGCTGCGATTGTCTATCCGCGGCAAGTGGTCAAGCGCGCCTTGGCGTACAACGCGGCGGCGTTGATTCTGACGGGTTATGGTGTCAACTCTAGTGTTTCACTCGGCTGAAGTGCCCGAGATAGAAGCATTCCTTGATGCTTATTCAGATTTTGATGTTCCATATTCAGTGTTGCAGAGCAAATTTGATTTTAGGCCCAGGCGGGCCACCACAGCAGTCAGCTTCACCAACAATTGTGATGCTAGGTCCCGGATGACTGGGGCTCAGGCTGTTGCTTGCGGTTCACAGAAAAGCTGGGAATTCCTACCCATCTTCCCGAAAAAGCTGAACATTACGGCAAAATCTGATGGAACCTACTCCACGTGGCCAAGGGATCCTACATCGCTGATGGCATTTTGACCTTCTCCACTCATTGTGTACCGCTGGATAAAAAGGCGAGAATGCGCGCGCAATGGAAGGCATGATGCGCGCAGGTCGGCGCTCTCGTGGCAGGATGTCACCGGCTTCATGCCTCCACAGCCAAGGCTCGCACGAGCCTTTAAGCTTAATGCCAATTTGTGGAGAGTGATGTGCTGAGTGACGACGACCAAAAGCTAGCCAAGATCCTTTTTGGCCTTCTGAAAAATGCGACTAGCCAAGCCGTCGTCAAGGAATTCCTCCGGACGAAGGGCATCCCCGTTTCTGCGCAAAACTGGGACGATCTCTATGAGAAGCGGATCGAGCCTGCCCTCAAGGATAAAAAACTTGCCCTGAAAGACCTCCGTGATCTACTGCAGCAGGTGGAGGAGTTTGGCAAGCAGCACTCGTTCCTTTTCCAGTGCACTGAAGAGCGGGCAATCGGCCTGCTGTCTCCTACGCGCATCGCTTCAATCGCAGCAGCTGAGGGCCTTTCGGGGCTGTTTACTCACCCGCTGGATCTTGAGATGCCCGACGAGGCCACAATCGTCGACATCCGCCTGTACCGTCCGGACCCGCAGAAGACACCGGTTTCGCTTACGATCAAAGTCGTCGAAAGCCGTGACATCAATCGTCTCAGCGCTGTGGAGACGGATCCAGCAACTGGCGAACTGATTCGACGCTATGCGACCACAAAAAAACGTGCGGTGAATATTGTTCACCTGGACCACACTGGTTTATTGGAGTTTCGTATTGCCTCTCAAGATAATCAGGCAAAGAAATATTCCGAGCTCTTGTGGGTGTTGAAAAACAAAGTAAGGAAATTTCTACCGGACGATGGGTTCGCTGAAGTTTCGCTTAGCCCCGCTAAGAATAAGATTCTGCGCGAGCGCGATAACCTCTCCCAAGAAATCAGATATAGCAATTCAACGGCTCGAAATGAATTCGGGGCCCAAATGCAGATTACCTCCGCATCGGTTGATGAAAACCTTTCATCGGATGAGGGTTCGATGTCTGCGTTGGATCGCTTCTTGGAGCGTGATGGCGAAGTGACGGGAGCCAATATTTACGTTAAACTACCAGACAGTGATCCTCCCCGTGAACTGAGGCTTTTGATTTCGGGTGAGAGAAACGAGTTTGCGGTGACCGTAGCGTGCTCCGCCGGAGAATACGAATATGTTCGCGGAAAAGTTATCGCCTTTAATACTTAACCATCCAGACGAGGCTGAAGGCCTCCGAAGATTGGCTAGTTTTATCCAGGGCTATGAATCCCAGGGTGGCGAAGCTTTGCCTAGAATTCGGCTAAACCCGAATCGCATGTTCGATATTATGCAAGCCGGTACTTCCGCGCACCTTGCAATCTTGATTAATATCTTGGTAACGGGCCGGATTATCAAGAGATTCCTTATTGTTAGGTGCCCCAGCGGCGAAGGTCTCTCATTCCAATCTTACGGCGATATCCCAGAGATTGTTCGTGATCCTGGGATGGATACCGAATTTGAAGTACTTGCCGCCAACGTGGAACCAACCTATAGATTGGTGCTCGATTGAAGCCTGTTGATATTGTTACCCTTGTTCGATCGACTTGGGAAAATACGATTGAGACCAAACGACTGGCCCAGCTGCAGGCAATTAGGGCAACTCTGGATGCCGAGCATCTGGAGCTGTTTGACTCGTTAGTCGATATGCAGATTTCTAATGTCAAAGATGATGCTCAGGCCATCACGCTCATGCTTGTCCATGGTATTCAAACTGATGGTTCCTGGCACGAGCTGGTAAAAGCAGCCTTCCGAGATGTTGCTCATGTCAGAGTCAAAGGTCTTGGCTACCATTGTGTGACCGCGCTGCAGCTTGCGTGTCCGTTTCGATCTACGCCAATCAATAAGATCGCAAATGACTTCCGAGACGCACGGCTTATGGAACCGACTGCTCGCATTATGGTCATTGCCCACAGCTTCGGCACCTATATCATTAGTCGGATCCTCGCCAAATACACTGACATCAACATTGAGAGAATTGTTCTCTGCGGCTCCATAATAAAAGGCAATTATGCCTGGGAGAAGCATGCTCGGCACATGGCTGCAGGCAACATCGTCAACGATGTCGGGACGCGAGATTTTTACCCCGTCCTAGCTACCTTTTCGACTATAGGCTACGGCGGGACTGGTCGAAACGGATTTAAAAATACACGTGTAGCTGACCGTTACTTTGATTACGGCCATAGCGATTTTTTTGAGCCCGACAAGGACCATATCGTCAAATATTGGAAGCCTTATATTCTAGATGGGACCATCGTCGAGTCTGAGTGGGATAGCATAAAGCCGAAGACCCATCTGGGAATCATGCTGGCTTGTCACCCTTGGATCGGCAGACCTGCCTTCTATGCAACCGTTGGGTTAATTACAGCTGCCGTAGCGGGTTTGGCTTGGTGGCTACTCACCTGATCTTCCACTGCTCTGTTTCAGGGTCCCTTACCAAATGCTGCTCTGAGACGACATCCAAGCCTACGGACCTAAAAATACTGAGCATTAGCGTCATAGAATAGTAATAGAGTCGCTGGTGTCGTCCCTTGTCTGAGGCCACAAACACCCCGTCAATCCGTCCATCCTCACTAGTCGCGAATTCGAATACGTACGAGTGGATTACCTGGTTCGCGACAAAAGTCATATCCCGCAGTTCTTTGTAAACTTTAGTAGTTTCGTAGTTTTCCATTATGTTGTGCCGATTGAAGTAGTCTACTGTCTTGCCACTGGTGATCGGGTAGTACGGTAGATGGAGCTTAATTTTCTTCGTTGATTCAGAGATTTTGTAGGTCTCGATTAGCTTGCGTACCGTATAAAAACTGACAAAAATTTCACGTTCTGCTTTCGCATAAATGCGCCCTTCAGAACACTCTTTTACACGAGCCTTCTCAAGCCAACGAGCTGAACGAAGAAGTGACTTCCTCCAATCATCAGACTCGTAAATCATCAGGATTCTCCTTGACTGAGAAATAAATAAAGCGTCAGTCTATTACTGCTGCATCAATACAATATTATCACCTCGGCTAGCATAGGACGCAATAGGTCAATGACCCAGGCTCTAAAGCAATATATCGCGAAAAGCATTAACTCAGTTATAATGATGGCCCCGCTTAAACGGGAGGTGATACGCCTCATCATATGCTGCTCTATAGCAATTATCCTGAATGCCATCCTATTCTTTGGTGTAGAAAACGACGGTACCATCAAGCCATGGGCAGAGATACCACTGAAACTGTTCGCCTCAACAACTTTATTTGCCTTTATGGTGAAGATTTTCCTTCCGCTTTTCGGTTGGACCATATTGAAGGCAGTGTTATTGAGCGCCAATAATGCCTTTAGTGGGGTGCTAAGCTTTCTAGGGAATCAATTTACAGGTGCTTTGTATTGTTCGGCCTTTATCCTGGCTTCTCTTACACTTAAGCAGTATGTAATTTCAGGGTTTATGGATCCTCAATTGGCTCTGATGGCGCCTACTGTTCTCTTTGCGGGCTTCTTGTACTTCTATATTTTTCAGTGCGCTATTCAAAAAACAATGACGCCTGCTCTGTGTGCTCCGCCTCTCCCGCGCTCTAGCAGGGTGCCGTGACTACCTGTTCTTGTAGGGGCAGGTTCGAATAGCAAGAGTCACTTGATGGCGTGATTTGATCTCTATCCTGGTGCCATAGCATGGCGCCAAAATTCCGCCGGCATAAAAATCTCCTGCCTGACACAATCAGAATAATAAATGCTACGAAAGTAGGCTGCGTACTGAGCGATTATGGAAAACTTCGCTGGAATCTATTCGTCATTACGTGATAAAAATTATTCTGTGCCCCGGTAAAGTGGCACAAAAATATAGAGCAACAGTTCAAGGGAATAGATATGGCTCAGTATAAGCACGGCAATTTTCTGCACAAAAGTGATCATTCGGAGTACGATAAAAAGTATTCGCCTGGTACCGAAGCGCCAAATCCAGGCATTTACCGATGCGTCTCCTGCGGGGATGAGATCGGTATTGCCAAAGGGCATGTTCTTCCTCCACAGAACCATCACCAGCATGCACCTGGCGCGGGCAAGATTGAGTGGCAGTTAGTGGTTTTTGCACAGCAGCGGAAATAAGGTTTTTGGGCTCAGTAGAGCTCTGCAACGTGGGTTCTACTGAGCACTCAATAAAAGGACGGAATCCGTATTGACTATTCAAACCACTATGAGGAGGGTGATCGTGAGCGTGCCTGGTTACGCATATATTCGGATATTAGATTGCCGAAATTGATGTCGGCCTCTTCAACAAAAATATTGACGTGGCAGTAAAACTCTTCAGGACCCCTGAGATAATTGAAAATTCTTGATCTGACGACGCCACAAACCCCCGCTTTGACGGCCGTAGAGGGTAGGTTGACTACATCGCCAACACATGGGATAAGAGCTAAGCCATGCTCACTGTTAAAGACAATATCAGCTGAGCGGTCATCAGGCCTGACAAACTCTTGATCCTCCGAGACCTGCTGATAATCAATGCTATACCTCATGCACAGCCTACCTCATTTGCGGGGTAAGGAATCAGCGCCGCGGGTCGTAAATAGTAAAATCCAGTTCAGTAGGCACGTTTGCGACGGAATTAGTTAGCCGATCTCGATACTATATAGTTTGGCAATTAACGCTTTTCAAGTACATACCCTACGCCTCTAAGTGTGTGTATCAGCTTGGTTTCGAAGGGGTCATCTATCTTGGCTCTGAGTCTTCGAATCGACACCTCTACAACGTTCGTGTCGCAATCAAAATTCATATCCCAAACCTGAGAGATAATCTGCGTACGGCTCAGTACCACCCCGGTGTTACGCATCAAGTAGTGCAGCAACGCGAATTCTTTGGTGGTCAAATCAATACGCTGACCGTCCCTGAATGCCCTGTGCCGGCTTTGATCAAGTTCCAGATCGGCCACGCGAATGACCTCCACAGATGCGGGGTGATCTGACCTGCGCATCAAGGCGCGAACCCGGGCTAGCAGCTCTGGGAACTCAAATGGTTTGATCAGATAGTCATCTGCGCCGTTCTCCAGCCCCCGGACCTTATCCGCCAATCGGCTTCTCGCCGTCAGCATCATGATGCGGGACGGGCAGTTTTTACGGCGCAACAACTCAAGGACCTGCCAACCGTCCATCTCTGGTAGGTTTATATCGAGGATAATCAGCTCGTACTCATGCTGCTTGGCCAAGAATAATCCATCTGATCCGGTGTGGACGCAATCTACGACATAGCCACACTCCGTCAGACCTTGACGCACATACTCCGCAGTTTTTACTTCATCCTCAATTACCAGAATTCGCATGGGATTTTGTCTCGATATCACTGAGCAATTAACCGCGCACGCGCGCCGGCATTATTGAAAGGGATGGTAAATCAAAATGAGCGTGCCGGGGCTCAAATGACGGATTTGTAATTTCTAGGTAATACAGTTGATAGTCTGGCGGTATATCTTGTCGCGGTTTGGGTTTGACAGTTGCGGGCCCTCTCTCCAGCAGGTGATTTGACCTTATGAAGTATTGGGTTATTTTCTTTTTTGTGCTGGCTTCGTTCCGCTCAGATGACGGCGAGGTCGCTCACATCGAGGAAGCTGGTCATTGGTGTAGTCATGAACTTCACCGGCATGCAATGCGTACAATCGAACGCTTGCTTGAATTTTAGGTAAAAAAAAGGCGCCCAATGGGCGCCAAATATCCACCTTTTACCAAAGGAGCACTTAAGCCACTCAAGGTGAATTCGTAATGCTCGTTTTACTAATAGGACCAGTTAATGAATAACTGGTCCAGTTAGCGAATTACAGAATCGAAAGCGGGTACTCAATGATCACACGGGTTTCATCCAGATCCGATTCGAATGCAGTGGCACGTGTGGTTGCCTGGCGCAACCGGAAGGACAGATCTTTTGCTGGACCGGTTTGGACAACGTATTTGACTTCGACGTCACGCTCCCAACGCTTCTGATTGTCGAGCGGGTTGCCGTTGTCATCAGTGCGCATGTAGAACTGGTTAGCGTTCGAGTAATCCGCGCCCGAGCCTCTGGCGTAGCGGGTCATGAACGTCAGGCCTGGAATGCCGTAGCTGGTGAAGTTCAGGTCATAGCGCAGCATCCAGGAACGCTCTTTCGGCGAGTTGAAGTCGCTGTACTGGATGGAGTTGTCGACGAAAATCGAGTCCGACTGACGCAGGTAGTCAAAATCGTCGTCGCCGTTGTTGCGCTGGTGCGACAGGGCTAGGGTATGGGCACCGTAACGCACGCCGACCTTGGCACTCCAGATGTTGTTGTCGAATTCACCCAGGCGCTTCTTACCTTCATCTACGGCTTTGTAGTAGTTGAAGCCACCGATCAGCGCCAGATCGTCGCTCAGCGGGTAAACCACGCTGGTGCCGGCGTAGTACTGATTCCAGACGTCTTTCAGCTGGCTGGCGTAGACGCTCACAGTCCAGTTGTCGTTGATCGAGTAGTCACCGCCACCGTAACCGATCCATGGCGAGTTGACCGGGCCGCCGTAGAACGTCACGAAGTTGTCGTTCAGGTTGCTTGAGAGCGGCTGGCTCATCGCATGCAGACGACCACCCTGCAGGGTGAGGCCTTGGATGCTGGTGTTCTCAACGGTCACGCCGCGGAAGCTTTCTGGCAGCAGGCGAGAGTCGCCGGATGCAACGACCGGAGTCGATGGGAAAACATCACCTACTTTCACGATGGTATCGAACAAGCGGACTTTGGCTGCGCCGCCGACCTTGGTGTATTCGTCGCGAGCTTCGCCCTTGTTATCAACGGGTAGCACGTCGAAGGAGCTACGGCCGCCGTTGCGCCCATCACCGGTGTCGAGCTTGAGGCCGATCATGGCGAAGGCATCAACGCCAAAGCCAACTGTTCCCTGGGTAAACCCAGAGTTGAATTTGCTGATGATCGCGTGCGCCCAGGCTTCGGAGTAGCCGTTGGTGTTGCCCTTGCCACTGTTATAAGTGGGGGCAGTGCTGTCGCGGTTATCACGGTTGAAGTAGAAGTTACGGTTCAGCACTGTAAGGCTGCTGCCTTCAATGAAGCCTTCTGGCTTGTCTTCTGCCTGTGCCGAAATAGCATAGCTTCCAGACAGCGCAGAAACTGCCGCCAAATACAGTGGTACTTTGATTTTCATCCGATGCTCCTTTGATTCACGGCAGTTTTTATTATGTTTACCGGCGCGGGTGTCGTTAATTGTTCTGACCAGGCGGCGCGCCTAGCGTAGCGCGAGCTCATATTTGCAGGCCGAAGATAACGGGGGGGGTGATAGGAAAATTACAATTTCGTCATCTACCTGTTGTTCGGGCCTTCGCACCGCGTGTTTGCCATCTCCGTTGCTTGTAACGAAATCATCGTGTCGGGTTTGGTTTCCCAGTATTTTCGGGCATTACAGGACATTCTTACGGAATTGTAATTTTCTAGCCACCCCTCTGATAGCTACAGGTTATTAGAGTGACATCACCTAATCAAGTGGGGCTTGGCAGCTGTTTCGGCGTTCTCGCCAAGCTTTATCGAAGTTTGTGCACGAGGACCATCAAAGTGCCCCGGTATAACCGCAATGTCTTATCCAAGACCTCCGTCTCGCCCTGGAAGATCGCTGCACTCTGTGCAGTCATCTCTGGATTGATGGCACCTGCAGCTCTTGCCCAAAGCATCAGCTTGCCCCAGGCGCTTTCGACGGCCATGGATGCCAACCCTGACCTGGCCGCGGCCCGGCAAGAGATTGGCATCGCTGATGGTGCTCGCAAGCAGGCCGGGCTTATCCCCAACCCCACTATTTCGTACGACGTGGAAGACACCCGTCGTAACACCAGCACGACGACCGTGTCGCTTAGCCAAACCCTGGAGCTGGGTGGTAAGCGGGGAGCTCGTGTTGACGTCGCCACTTACGGGCAGACCGCCGCACAGCTGGAGTTGGACCGTCGCGTGAACGGTCTGCGGGCAGACGTCGTACAGGCCTTCTACGCCGCATTGCGGGCCCAGACAGGCCTTGACCTGGCCAAGCAATCTCTCGAACTGACTGAGCGCGGTCTCCGCATCGTCGATGGTCGTGTTCGCGCAGGTAAATCGTCTCCAGTAGAGGCCACCCGCGCCCAAGTACAACTGGCCGAAGCAAAGCTGCAAGTTCGACGTGCCGAAACCGAAAAGACGACCGCTTACCAGCAACTCGCTCAAATTACCGGGAGCTCGGTCACCGTCTTTGATCGACTCGAATCGCCAACCCTCTCCCCGGGACTGCCACCGCGGACTGAAGAGCTGCTGGCGAAGCTCGATCAGACCGCAGAAATGCGCCAGGCCGTGGTACAGATCGACAAGAGCGATGCCTCGCTCGGTTCAGAGAAAGCTCAGCGTATCCCGAACCTTACCGTCAGCGTAGGTAGCCAGTACGACCGCTCTGTGCGCGAGCGTGTCAACACTGTGGGCGTCTCTATGCCTTTGCCGCTGTTTGATCGCAACCAGGGCAACATTCTTTCCGCTTCTCGTCGTGCAGATCAGGCCCGAGACCAGCGCAATGCTGTGGAGCTGCGGCTGCGCACCGAAACCCAAACCGCGTTGAACCAGTGGTCCACCGCCATGCAGGAGGTCGAGTCCTACGACAAGACCATTCTGCCGTCAGCCCAACAAGCCGTAGATACCGCAACCCGCGGCTTCGAGATGGGCAAATTCGGTTTCATCGAAGTGCTGGATGCCCAGCGCACCTTGATCGTCGCTCGTGGCCAATATCTCGAATCGTTGGCAGCGGCGACCAATGCGCGTGCGCAGGTGGAAAGGGTTTATGGCGAAGTCGGCTCAACTGCCGGCGCTCGCTGAACGGGCCAAACATTTTCTTCGGCACACAGCCTTGAACAAGCCGGTGCCTACGATCAGCAGGAGTAGCAATGGATAACAAACGCAAGATCGCCCTCGCGGTAGCCGCTGTGGCAGCCCTCGGATTTGGCAGCCTTGCCTGGAACAACAGTTCTGGACAGCAGGCCGCTAGTACCGCCGAGCATGGCGCTAACGATGGCCATGGCGACGAAAAGAAAGCCGCATCTGCCGCCAAAGAGGAGGGTGATGAGGGCCATGGTGAAGAAGGCCACAGCGAAGAGGGCGGTGAAGAAGAGGGCAAGCTGACGCTTAGCGCTGAGCAGATCAAGGCTGCCGGCGTTGCCCTGGAAGCTGCAGCGCCGCGTGACTTGGGTACAGTCGTGAGCTTCCCGGGCGAAATTCGCTTCGATGAAGACCGGACCGCCCACGTGGTTCCTCGTGTTCCTGGCGTTGTAGAGACTGTCCAAGCCGACCTGGGTGAGACGGTCAAAAAGGGTCAGGTCCTCGCTGTAATCGCGAGCCAGCAGATCTCTGACCTGCGCAGCGAACAACAGGCCGCACAGCGTCGCGTCGAACTGGCGCGAGTGACCTTCGAGCGTGAGAAGCAGCTGTGGCAGGACAAGATTTCCGCGGAGCAAGACTACCTCCAAGCACGCCAAGCGCTGCAAGAAGCGGAGATCTCCTTGGCCAACGCCAAGCAGAAGGTCGGTGCGATCGGTGCTTCGGTTAACTCCGTTGGCGGTAATCGTTACGAACTCCGAGCTCCTTTCGACGCCGTGGTGGTGGAGAAACACCTGACCGTTGGCGAAGTCGTCAGCGAGGCGACCAACGCCTTCATCCTTTCTGACCTGAATCAGGTCTGGGCAACCTTCGCCGTCCCGCCTACAGATCTGGGCAAGGTCACGACTGGTCGTGCGGTGAAAGTCTCTTCGCCTGACATGAATGTCGAGGTCGAAGGGAAGGTGGGTTATGTCGGGAGCCTGCTGGGCGAGCAAAACCGCGCAGCCACTGTCCGCGTCACCTTGACCAACCCCAACGGTGCCTGGCGTCCAGGCCTGTTCGTGAACATTGCGGTCACTTCCCAGACTGATCGAGTTGCCGTAGCGGTCCCTGAGCACGCAGTCCAGACCGTTGAAGACAAACCCTCGGTATTCGTACGCACCCCAGATGGGTTTGACACCCGCCCGGTAAAACTGGGTCGTCGCGACAATGGGTACGTGGAAGTCATCGACGGTATTGAAGCCGGCGCCCAGGTAGCAACCAGTGGCAGCTTCACACTCAAGTCCGAGCTCGGCAAAGCTTCTGCCGAACACGGTCACTGATGCGAACTGACAGGATGATTTCTCATGTTTGAACGTATCATCAGATTCGCCATCGAGCAGCGCATCGTAGTAATGATCGCTGTTCTGATCATGGCGGGTATCGGTATCTACAGCTATCAAAAGCTGCCCATCGATGCGGTACCCGATATCACCAACGTCCAGGTGCAGATCAACACTGCAGCGCCTGGTTATTCGCCTTTGGAAACCGAACAACGGATCACGTTTCCAGTTGAAACGGCCATGGCCGGTCTCCCGGGCCTTCAGCAGACCCGTTCCCTGTCTCGCTCTGGCTTGTCTCAGGTCACCGTGATCTTCAAGGATGGCACTGACATCTTCTTTGCCCGCCAGTTGATCAACGAGCGGCTGCAGGTTGCGAAGGAACAGCTGCCAGAAGGCGTAGAGGCCGTTATGGGCCCGGTATCTACCGGCCTCGGCGAGATCTTCCTGTGGACCGTTGAAGCCGAAGATGGCGCGGTCAAAGAGGACGGTACGCCTTACACCCCGACCGACCTGCGCGTGATCCAAGACTGGATCATCAAGCCTCAGCTGCGCAACGTCCCGGGTGTAGCCGAGATCAATACCATCGGCGGCTATGCCAAGCAGTTCCTGGTTGCGCCAGATCCTAAGCGCCTGGCTACCTACAAGCTTACCCTCAATGACCTGGTCGCAGCGTTGGAAAGTAACAATGCCAACGTCGGCGCCGGCTACATCGAACGTAATGGTGAGCAGTTGCTCATCCGTGCGCCCGGCCAGGTAGGCAACATCGAAGACATCGCCAACATCGTGATCACCAGCGTGGATGGTGCACCGATTCGCATCAGCAGCGTTGCTGACGTCAGCATCGGTAAAGAACTCCGCACAGGTGCTGCTACTGAGAACGGCCGCGAAGTCGTGCTCGGTACCGTGTTCATGCTGATTGGTGAAAACAGCCGTACTGTGTCTCAAGCTGTCGCCGCCAAACTGGCGGACATCAACCGCACCCTGCCAAAGGGCGTGGTGGCTGTGACCGTTTACGACCGTACCAACCTGGTTGAAAAAGCCATCGCGACGGTGAAGAAGAACCTGGTAGAAGGCGCGATCTTGGTAATCGCGATTCTGTTCCTGTTCCTCGGCAACATCCGTGCAGCCCTGATCACCGCGATGGTGATTCCGCTGTCCATGCTTTTCACCTTCACAGGCATGTTCAACAACAAGGTCAGTGCCAACTTAATGAGTTTGGGGGCACTCGACTTCGGCATCATCGTCGACGGTGCCGTGGTTATTGTAGAAAACGCGATCCGTCGACTGGCTCATGCGCAGCATAAGCATGGCCGCATGCTCACCAAAACCGAACGCTTCCACGAGGTCTTTGCCGCGGCGCGAGAAGCTCGCCGGCCGCTGATCTTCGGTCAGCTGATCATCATGGTGGTGTACCTGCCGATCTTCGCCCTCACCGGCGTCGAAGGCAAAATGTTCCACCCTATGGCGTTCACCGTTGTGATGGCTCTGCTGGGCGCAATGATCCTGTCCGTTACCTTTGTTCCTGCAGCTATTGCCATGTTCGTCACTGGCAAGGTGAAGGAAGAGGAAGGCGTGGTCATGCGCACAGCTCGACTGCGCTATGAGCCGGTTCTGCAATGGGTGCTGGGACATCGGAACATCGCTTTCTCGGCCGCAGTAGCCTTGGTCGTGCTCAGTGGTGTGCTGGCAAGTCGTATGGGTAGCGAGTTCATCCCAAGCCTCAGTGAGGGTGACTTTGCGATGCAGGCCATGCGTGTGCCTGGAACGAGCCTCACTCAGTCCGTCGAGATGCAGCAGCGTCTGGAGAAAGCGGTAATAGCGCAGGTGCCTGAAGTCGAGCGGATGTTCGCACGCTCGGGTACCGCGGAAATTGCATCTGACCCGATGCCACCGAACGCCTCCGACGCCTACATCATGCTCAAGCCTCAGGATCAGTGGCCTAACCCCAAGAAGCCTCGCGATGAGCTGATTGCTGAGGTGCAGAAGGCCGCAGCGGGTGTTCCAGGAAGCAACTACGAGTTGTCGCAGCCAATCCAACTGCGTTTCAACGAGCTGATTTCGGGCGTGCGTAGTGATGTCGCTGTGAAGGTCTTCGGCGATGACATGGACGTGCTCAACAACACCGCCAACAAGATCGCGGCAGCGCTCAAAGCGGTACCGGGCTCGTCGGAAGTGAAAGTTGAGCAGACATCCGGCCTGCCGGTGCTGACAATCAACATCGACCGCGAGAAAGCAGCACGCTACGGCCTGAACATCGCGGATGTTCAGAACTCGATCGCTATCGCCGTGGGTGGTCGCCAGGCCGGCACGCTGTATGAGGGCGACCGTCGGTTCGACATGGTAGTGCGCCTGCCTGAGACCGTTCGCACCGACGTAGCGGGGATGTCCAGTTTGCTGATTCCGGTGCCTGCCAATGCGGCTCAGGGTGCCAACCAGATCGGTTTCATCCCGCTGTCGCAGGTCGCTAATCTGGACCTGCAACTGGGCCCGAACCAAATCAGCCGCGAGAACGGCAAGCGTCTGGTAATCGTCAGTGCCAACGTTCGAGGCCGTGACCTGGGATCCTTCGTTGAGGAGGCGACCGCTTCGCTGGATCAGAAGGTGCAAATCCCTGCGGGCTACTGGACGACTTGGGGTGGCCAGTTCGAGCAGCTGCAGTCGGCTGCCAAACGGCTGCAGATCGTTGTTCCAGTCGCCTTGCTGCTGGTCATGACCTTGTTGTTCCTGATGTTCAACAACCTGAAGGACGGCATGCTGGTCTTCACCGGTATTCCATTCGCACTCACCGGTGGTGTTGTGGCGTTGTGGTTGCGGGACATCCCACTGTCGATCTCGGCAGGTGTCGGCTTCATTGCACTGTCCGGCGTTGCAGTACTGAACGGCCTGGTGATGATTGCCTTCATCCGCGGGCTAAGGGAGGAAGGGCGAACGCTCAGGCAGGCAGTCGATGAAGGTGCATTAACCCGTCTGCGACCTGTTCTGATGACTGCCTTGGTAGCTTCCCTGGGCTTCATCCCGATGGCTTTGGCCACCGGTACCGGTGCAGAAGTTCAGCGGCCACTGGCGACTGTGGTGATTGGCGGGATCCTGTCCTCCACCGCATTGACCTTGTTGGTACTGCCTGCCCTGTATTACTGGGCACACCGCAAGGATGAAGACGGCGACGAGGCCGAAGTGGTTAGCTAACAGGCTCCGCTAAAGAGAAGCCCACAACACGTGTTGTGGGCTTTTTTGTTTAAAGTGAAGTAGATGCACTTACCTTTCAAAATTGTAAGTTTCTCGTCATGCCGGTGATGCCTATGCATTGCTAAGGTTACGCCCGAGAAGTTTTGAAATTGAGAGGGTTTTATGAAAAAGCTAATTATCGCTGCTGCACTTGTTGTTTTCTCGGTGGCTTCGCAGGCCAACACTTTTTCCGAGAGCAAGCAGCTGCAATACACCAAGGAGCACCAGACCGCAGTGGCCAAGTACGCGGAGAAAAATGGCAAGCCAATGCCAGAGATTCAGGATTACAAATATGGCATGAAGATAGACGTTGCTAAGTTCGTACGTCAGTCGCAGGACCCACGTACCTGCCAGGTCTACCCACGGTTGATGACCTTCGAGGACTCCCAGGGCACGCTCAAGACTGTTCGTTACTCGATGTATTCGCAATGCATCAACAACAAGTAGTAAACGATTTGAACAGAACAATTAGAGAATTCATAAATGCCAGGCAGTGCCTGGCATTTTTTATTACGCCCGATGCCCCATGGTTTTGACATGTTAACGCCTGGGCCGGGGCAAACCGTGCAATAGGTCTTAGCTAACCAACCGCGACGGCTCCCAACTGCAGAGGGCAATTGGAAGCCTTGACCCCAGAAGGGACGAGTTATGAAGAGTTTGCTTGAACGCCCTGATGACCAAGCTGGGCATGAAGGTCATAGCCATGAGCATGGCGGCATTTTTGGCATGAACACGGAGCTGTTTTTCGCGCTGATCTGTGGTGCTCTCCTGGGTGCCGGAGCCCTCGCAGGAAAACTTGGGCTGATTGATCGACTTCCCCTTATTCTGTACGTGTCGGCCTATGTGTTCGGTGGATGGTTCACCACCAAGGAAGCGATCAGCAACATCCGCCAGAAACGCTTCGAGATCGATTCGCTGATGCTTCTCGCCGCAGCCGGTGCCGCGAGCATTGGCGCCTGGGCGGAGGGGGCTCTGCTGCTGTTCCTGTTCAGTCTGGGGCATTCCCTTGAAAGCTACGCGATGGGGCGGGCCAAGAAAGCGATTGAGGCACTGTCCAAGCTCGCACCAGCCACCGCGATCGTACGCAGAGCAAATGGCACGTTGGAAATGCCTGTGGAGCTGCTGGTTCCCGGTGACGTTGTCATCGTGCGCCCCAATGACCGCCTACCGGCCGATGGTTTTGTTGTAGTGGGCTCCTCAAGTATCAACCAGGCGCCAGTAACCGGTGAGAGCGTCCCCGTGGACAAGCAACCTGTCCCTGATGCCGAACTCGCACGCAGCAAGCCAGATGCAGTGGATGCAGCCTCGAAAGTCTTCGCCGGTACCATCAATGGCGAAACGCTCATCGAGGTTGAGGTAACACGGCGCTCTACGGAAAGTACCCTGGCGCGGGTCATCAAGATGGTCAGTGAAGCCGAAGTCAGGAAGTCACCGACCCAGCGATTCACGGACCGCTTCCAACGCATATTCGTCCCGTTGGTTTTGCTGCTGGTAGTCGGGCTGCTATTTGCCGGCATTTTCCTTGATGAGCCGTTCCGTGACTCGTTCTACCGGGCGATGGCCGTACTGGTTGCAGCCAGCCCCTGCGCGCTGGCGATCGCAACACCAAGCGCCATTCTATCTGGCATCGCCAGGGCAGCCCGAGGTGGCGTGCTGATCAAGGGCGGTGCACCGCTTGAAGAGCTCGGCTCCTTGAATGCCATGGCATTCGACAAGACCGGTACCCTGACCGAAGGGCGCCCACGCATCACCGATGTAATACCGGTAGGCGGCACGCAGATCGAGGATCTACTAAACGTCGCCATCGCTGTGGAGTCGATGAGCGACCATCCGCTGGCTGCGGCAATTGTGCGTGACGGTGAAGAGATGATTGGCACACGGCGCCGATTGCAAGCCAAGAACATGAGCAACATGATTGGCCGCGGCGTACGTGCCGAGCTTGATGGGCAGTTCGTCTGGATTGGCAAGGTCGAGATGTTCGGTACCAATGGTATTCCCGCACTGAGCAAGGCAGCCTTGGAGGCTGCGGAGCGTCTGCGTCAGTCGGGCCGCACAACCATGGTGGTACGTCGCGCTGACAAGGATCTGGGCGCTATCGGGCTATTGGACACACCCCGAGAGGGTGCCAAAGAGGCACTCCAGAAACTCAGAGAGATGGGCATCGACCGCATGGTCATGATTTCTGGGGACCACAACCGCGTTGCAGAGGCGGTAGCCAAACAAGTTGGCTTAGATGAGGCGTGGGGAGACCTAATGCCGGAAGACAAGGTCAAGGCCATCAAGAACCTGCGCCTCAGCGCCAGGGTGGCCATGGTGGGTGACGGCGTGAATGATGCCCCTGCCATGGCCAATTCGAGCGTTGGCATCGCAATGGGGGCTGCCGGATCTGATGTCGCCCTGGAAACGGCTGATATCGCGCTTATGGCTGACGACATCAGGCAACTCCCATTTGCGGTGGGGCTGAGCCGTCACACGCGATCGATCATCCGCCAGAACCTGTTCGTCAGCTTGGGGATTGTGGCCATCTTGGTTCCGTCTACCATCATGGGCTTGAGCATTGGTGCCGCCGTTGCGATCCATGAGGGCTCCACACTGCTGGTCGTCTTCAACGCCTTGCGGTTGTTGGCCTACCGCAGAAGCTCCTGATCCCTGAGCTTCAATCATGAAGCTAAGCAGGGAAATGACTTGAAGTAGAAGTACGGGTCGTGCGCGATCAGCGCACGACCCGTACTTTTCTCACTCGTCGATCCCGATGCGCTTGAGGCTTTCAAGGGCCTTCCCACACTCAGGTGAGCCGTGCCTTAAGCCGCAGGCCAACGCAGCTTTGAGACTCATGACACCGGCTACGAAACCGACTTGATTGCCGACCCCTTGTCCGTTCGCAAATCCCTGATCATACGCAATCTCCACAAGTGCATTGATCGCCGCCAGGGTGTCTTGTTTGTTGGTACTGTTCTGCATATCTACTCCGCGAGCATTCAGCTCATATCGCTCGGTTAGATGGCGGCGCCTTCAGGTTTGGGGTGAGCGAATCCCGCTCCCATAGCCAATCCCTAACGGGGGGCATAGCCCGCCACCGTAAGGAAAATCAGCTATTGAGAGCAGGTGACTCGTTTTGGTCACGCGTGCTGCTCGCCTCACCGCATTGGCACTGAGTGGGTACATCCGGATAGCCGCTGTGTTTCTCGACGAACAGCGTTTGGCAGGTGGTGCACCCATAAATCCGCGGCAGAGACTTCAGACCACCTGGCAGCACATCGCTCAAGGGCTCGTTATGCCAAGGAGCCCCGTCAAGGATCTTGGAGCGCAGGATGTTTCCCAGCCGCCAGGTGTTACTTTGTGCGCGCCAGAACCACATCGGCGCCGAAAGTGAATACTGGATGAAGGTCTCTTCCGGCTGTTTGGAGAGCATCGGAAATTTAGGGCGGGTCGATCCGGAATCGATGATAGTGAACCCCATGCCCATCTCAGCGCTCGGATGGGTCTGTTCACCGAAATAGCGGTCGTGACTCGCCGAAGCCGTAGCTTGATGATCAGTCGGCGGAAATACCCACAGATAGCACTCGCTTCGAGTCACCATTTCGACGAGCTGGCTCTGTCCCCGTATAGGGAAATCTGCAGCCAGTGCGAAGCGATCTTTCCACGTGATTTTCGGAGGCGGTGCCATACCCGCCGCAATGGCCAGCGTCGCCGTTTTCGGGACGAATCGATCGCCGAGCTCGTTCAGATCCAGATTCTTGCAAAGGGCTTTGAATGCCTTTTTACGAGTCTTCGAGGTGAAGGAGGGGTCGAGGAGCAGGCGAACCTGGTTCACGCCTATCCCTGCAGCTCGTAGTACTTCGATGACTTCTTCAGCCACGCCGACTGCTTGAAGATCGGTCAATCCCAAGCACTTTTTCGCCCGCTCAATCGTCTCGTAGAGGTTGTACTGCCTGTCGCTGTCACGGCATACCTGGATTGGCAGATTGTCTTGGGAGTCAACTTCTGGGGAGACGGAGCCAATGGCAGCGTGGAGCAACTGGTGAATGTGCTGGTGAGCGTACGGGCGACCGGAAGCCGAGAATGAGGCGTGCAGCTGAGCAGCGAGAGGTTGAAGCAGCTTTTTGGCAGACATGACTATCCCCTAATGAGCGACGTTGGGGTAGCTGCGCTTGTAGGGCCGTTAGACGCGAAGCTGGACGTCGAATCAGGTTCAATCATGAGTAGGAGTCAGGTTTGGTTTGCTTGCACGGCCACCATGCAAAACCCGACGCGGCAATCACACCAGATTCGCCGAGTTTTGGCAAGAGAGGTCATCAGGTGAGCGAGAGCAGGTAGGAGGAGGACGCTCCAAGCTCGATCACGTCAGAAACAGGGAAGCCGGAAGCACATTGAGCGCTTCCGGCTTTCTCACGTCAGACTGATGAGAGGGATCAGAAGACGTATTGCAGGCGGGTCACGATTGCATTGCCGCTGTCGTCGCCCACGGTGTTCTCGTTATTGTCAGTACGCACGTTGATGTAGTTGGCACTGAGTTTCACTGCCTCGTTGACATACCAGTTCACACCCACAGTGTGGCTCTTGGCCTTGCGCTCGTTCGATTGATCCGCTGCGGTGACCAGGTTGCCGTCTTCGACCTTGATATCGTCAAAGCGGTAGAAAACTTCCCAGGCCCCCAGTTCCTTGTTCTCTGGTTTGATAGTGTCGAACTTGGCACCGTCGAGCTTGTAGATACGCGGCTCCCCTGATCTATCCTGGCCGCCGCTCATACTCGTCGGAGTTTTACAGCAGCGGAAAGTCCGAGAACATCAAGGATCCTGCCAAGTGGCCGCAGGATGGCTCGTTCTATCTGTCCAGGCGCTTGCGAGACAGCAAGGATGGTCTGCCCGCTGATCTAGCATGTACAGCGATCACCGAAGCGAACGCCAGCCAGCTCATGCTGTGCCATTGGAAACGTACCGTACAAGGTGCCGAGGGTCTGGCTGGAGAAAGCAATGCGGAAACGCCTCGCAAGAACGAAGGCTAAATTCCAAGCACAAAAAAGCCAGGTTTTATCCTGGCTTTTTTGTCGATTTCTTTCGTCATTTGAAGTCCTATTTAACCGCCGATTAATTGTCGGCTTGTTCCTTACCATCCTTGCTTTCTTTCTTTTGCTCTTGAGCGACTTGTTGTTTGTTCTGGTCCGAAGAGTCATCGCTCCATAGGCGAGCCTGTTCGGTTCGGAAGTTTTCATTGAACTGTTTCGCTCGCTCGAAGCCACCTTCAGCGTAAGCGGTACCCATGAGACCCAGCAGCAGGCTGCCAATAGCGATAGATTTGACAAATTTCATTGTGAACCTCGGTTCATACTAGGCCTGCCTGATTAGCGGCCTTTGTTGGTTTGTAGTTTAGGAACGCGAAGCTAACGACAAGGTGAGTCAATAATTACAATTCCGTAATTTTGGCGGCAGGCAGGATGCGTTAAATCCTCAAATCTGGAAGGATCATGTCTATCTCGGCACTGTCGAGGGCGACTAAGAATTTTCTCTTAAATTACAATTTTGATATCTAGCGCGTTAATTCAGCGCGGCGTTGTTGGCCGCCCTAGGAGATAGCCATGAATGACATAGAGCCCTGGGCAGTTGCTATCGGTGACTTTCGCCGCTGCACTGAAAAACTCACTGTCCAGCTCGATGAGCTGACCTCGCAGACGCGGACCTCCAGCGCTGTTCTGGAGAGGTCGAACGAACTGGTGGAGCAGGTGGACGCTGTCGGCCGGCAGATTCAGGAGGAGGTGCGAAAGGCGGAGAAGGCTTGGTCGAACGCGGAGGAGGTTGCCTTGCGCGCCGCTGCATCAGCGTATTCAGCTGCATGCCGCGGAGTCGACACCGCCATCCAGCCACTGATCTCGGAGCTTACAGCAGCGACAAAGGCGGCGGACGCCTCTATCCAGGAGCTCAAGCGGGCACCGGTGCTGGCCAAGCGTTATGTGATGGTGGTCGCCACGTCGTTCTTCATTCTGGCGCTGATCTGTGTCTACTCGACCATGCGCCTGATCGATGCCGCCGGCAGCGTAAGTGCTCAAGAGAAAGTGAATGCTCAGTACTTCTCACACCTGTGGAAGAACGCCAATCCTGACGAGCAGAAGATCATCAAGTCGGTGATTCTGCGGTCGCCTATGGACCCTGTGGTCCTCCGGCACTGATGCATTGAGCAAACAAAAAGGCCCGTCGATGGACGGGCCTAATCATGTCTGCGCGGTTTAAGCGGCGGTCATTGCTGGCTGCAGTTGCTGGGCTGCGGGAAAGTGAAGGTGGAACCAGGTGAAGTTTTCTTCGGTCACCTCCACGCTCGCCGACCCTTGGTGCAGGCTCATGATCGACTGCACAATGGCCAAGCCAAGACCGGTACCGCCTTCGCTCCGTGCTCGGCTCTTGTCCACACGGTAGAACCGCTCAAATAAGTGCGCATGGTGTTCCTTGGCAATACCGCGGCCGGGGTTGCCGACACTCAAGGTCGTACCGCTCGCACTATGCTGCACCTTCACGTAGACCGTGCGGCCGCGAGGGCAGTAGCGGATCGCGTTCGACACGAGGTTTGAGACGGCCCGTTGAACCATCAGGCGGTTCCCGCGTACCACATCATCACTCCCAGAAATCTGCAGCTGGATCTCGCCTTCCTCTGCCGAAATGCTGAAGAGGTCGCATACGCGCTGAACCTCGTCGACCAGGGACACCGGTTCGAACTCCACCATGGACGCAGGGTGACTGACCTGGGCCAAGAACAGCATGTCGGAAACCATGCGGCTCATGCGGTCCAACTCTTCTGTGCACGACTCTAGAACCTCCCGGTACTCGGAAAGCGATCTTTCTCTGGTCAAGGCAACCTGGGCCTTGCCCATCAGGTTGGAAAGCGGTGCTCGAAGTTCGTGGGCAAGGTCGTCAGAGAACTGCGAGAGCTGCTGAACGCCATCATCCAGGCGAGCCAGCATGATGTTGATGCCGTCGGCGAGCTTCTTGAGTTCTGCCGGCATCCCATCAGTCGGAAGACGATGGTCGAGGCTCTCCGTTGAGATCTTTGACGCCACCTTGAGGAATTTGGTCAGCGGCAGCAGGCCTCTGCGCACGGTCCACCAGCCAATGGCCAAGATCAGTGCGAGGATGACGGGGGACATCATCAAGGCCCAAGTCAGCAACGCATCAAGCAGTGCCTCACTGGATGACTGGTCCATGGTCATATAGACGCTGACCTCTGTTCCATCGCCCAAGCGCATGATCCGAGAAGCACTCAGCAGAGGACGGTCCTGCGTATCACGCCATTCATGCTCTTTAGGCTGGGCCGCCGGCTGAAACTTGTGCACCTCCAGATTGACCTGTTTCGAGCCAATCGAGAGCAGAGGAGTCTGATTCTGTGAGGTATCGAATATGCTCACATACAGGTTGTTGTGGCCCATGACCAAATCGACAAGCTGATGTGCATCTGCGTTGACGCCGGAGATATCCGGGATGGTGGACAGGTTGTGAGCCATCCCCGCCATCTTTACTTCCAGGTCCGCTCGGGCATTTCTTTCCAGAGCCTTACCTACCATCAGATAGCCAAAGGTGGCGAACAGAAGCAGCAACGCTGCGCTCATCAACCCAACTTTTAACCCCAGCTTTGCAGCCAGGCTGAATGGCCTCATGCGCGTTCCTCAAAAACGTACCCAACGCCACGAAGCGTGTGAATGAGCTTGGTTTCAAACGGGTCATCGATCTTCGAGCGCAAGCGCCGGATGGCTACATCGATGACATTGGTGTCGCAATCGAAATTCATATCCCAGACCAACGAGATGATCTGGGAACGAGTCAGCGCTTCGCCCGTTCGGCTCATGAGCAGGTGCAGAAGCGCAAATTCCTTGGTGGTGAGATCGATGCGTGTGCCACCGCGGAAGACGCGATGGCGGACGGAGTCGAGTTCCAGATCCGCAATTTTCAGCGAGCTCTTCTCGACCAACTCATCACCACGGCGTTGCAGCGAACGGATGCGAGCAAGCAGTTCAGGGAATTCGAATGGCTTCACAAGGTAGTCATCCGCGCCGCCGTCCAAGCCCTTGAGCTTGTCATTGATGCGTCCGCGGGCGGTCAGCATGATGATGCGGACCCGGCTGGTCTTACGGATGGTTTCCAGCAGGTCCCAGCCGTCGATACCGGGGAGGTTCACGTCCAGAAGGACCAACGAATAGACATTAGTGTTGAACAAGTGCAGGGCATCTACACCGTTGTGCACGATATCTACGACATACCCGCTTTCGGATAGGCCCTGCTGAAGATATTCGGCAGTTTTAATTTCGTCTTCCACAACTAGAACGCGCATAACTTATCTCAAGGTGTGAGGAAGGAGTTGGCCTAATCCGCCAAGATTATGGTTGCAGGCTGTTCGAAAGATAGGCTGAGGGTATGGCATGTGGTAGTCGCTACCTCTGTCCATACGCCGGGTCACCTGAGGACGCTTGAATCTTAACGCGAAGAAGCTGGCCGCGGCGAAATCCTACAAATTTGTAATGTAGCCGCAAGATTTCTGACAGTCATGCAGGCTCCAGCTCTGAGCTTAGCGGATTCTGGGGTCTGCGACGGTGTATGACAGCTTCGCCTGACAGGCGGAATCGGCCATGACAGGCAGTATTTCGGTCGCCAGCTTGCAGAGACTGGCGCTGGCCTTGCATCGAGTGCGCCACGCAGGCAGTCCCCATGCACGGCCGCGAACTGCTACGCCTTTCTGCGAATTAGTTCACTTGGTGGCTCAGTAGTCTCCCGAATAATTACCTTACAATCTATTACATGTCCAAATTGTAATTGCGCGATCATCTTGGTGTTAGCCTCCTTTGCTAGTTTAAGGGCAGCGGAAGAGGCATCGCTGCTTTGGAAATTGTCTCATTTCAAAGCAGCTTGGCAAGAGCAGCGGGCAGTTGTTCTCGTCAATGCATTCACCTGTAAACCATACGCTCCTTTGGTAGGTGAATTTTAGCGCCCCCCTACGGGCGCTTTTTTATTAAGGGACTTCTTATGAACACTACTGTATCAGCGATCGCCGTGTTTATGCTCTTCACATCACTAACAGCCAATGCACAAAGCGGTATGGAAATAAACCAACGCATTGAGCGTTCTGCTAGAGAGGCTACTGCGGATTATGCTCAGCGCGTAAAAAAGCCCATGCCTCAACTTGAAGACTATGCCTACGGTATGGACCTTGACGTTGGTAAGTTGGTGTATGTATCACCCAGCGTGCGGTACTGCGGTAATGTAAGAAGTATGATGACCTACGAAGACTCGAAAGGCGAGCTGCACATGGTTCGCTACCTGGTGAAGGGCGAGTGTATTAACAGCCGTTAAGGCTCATCAAGATGATGTCTGCGGTCGCCGGATCATAGAAGCTCAATGCCGAACCGGCGCAGCAGTACGGCGAAACATCCGAAACTGGCCATTGTGATGAGGATGCTGCTGATAAGGGTCGGCCAGAAGCCGAGCTTAGGTAGCAGCAACGGGAACGCGATAAACATCGGCAGTGTAGGAAGCACGTACCAGAACGTGTACCAAGCATGATTGGAGATCTTCTCCATGCTCTGGTTCTCCAAATAGAGCCAGACCAGCGTCAAGACAGTGACCAGGGGTAGGGCGGCGACCAGGCCGCCCAGCTTGTCACTGCGTTTCGCCAGCTCTGATACGAGAATCACTATTCCGGCAGTGAGTAGGTACTTCGTGATGATCCAAGCCATCGCTGAACCTTCTGGGGATTGTGGACGGGGGAGGTGAAGCCATTCTCCAACCCCTCTCGAAGTGCTCCTGCCGTTTACGCCATCCCTCATCGCATTTCTTCTACAACATCCCCCTCAGCCAGGAAGGGGATGTGTCTGCATGGTGTTTACCGATCGATCAGTGCGAGGGCGAGGGAACGCTCTCGTGGAAAGCTGCCCGCTCGATCTGGATGGTGCAGTGATGGATTTCAAATCCATCGCTGACAGCATCCACGACGGCCGCCAACACAGCATCCCCATCTGCAGAATCCCGTACCACTACGTGCGACGTCATCACGTTGCTGCCACTGCTGACGGCCCAGACGTGCAAGTCATGAACGTCCGTGACCCCATCTACGCCGCGGATGGTGGCCTCGATTGCCGTAACGTCGAGCCCCCTCGGCACACCCTCCATGAGAATCCCCAGGCTTTCGCGAAGCAACTGCCACGTCCGCGGCAGTACCCAAAGTCCGATTGCCACAGCGACAATCGTGTCGACCCAGGTCCAGCCCGTGAAGCGGATGATGAGTGCTGCAATGATTACGCCTAGCGAGCCGAGCATGTCGCTCCAAACTTCGAGGTAGGCGCCTTTGACGTTAAGGCTCTCGTTGCTCGCAGATGCCAGAAGGCGCATCGAGATTAGGTTGATGATCAGGCCGGCGATTGCGATCCACATCATCGCCCCGGTAGCGATCTCCGCCGGCATGAAAAAGCGCTGGTAGGCCTCGTACAAGATGTACATCGCCACCAGGAAGAGCAGCACGGCGTTGAACGTCGAAGCCAGAATCTCCAGGCGCGCATAGCCGAAGGTTCTTTTCTGATCCGCCGGGCGCTTGGCTATCTGAAGTGCAATCAGTGAGATCGCCAAGGCGGCAGTATCTGTGAACATGTGGGATGCGTCAGACAGCAGCGCCAGGCTGCCGGTAATCCACGCACCGATCACTTCTGCAATCATGAAGCTGCCAGTCAAGGCGAGCGCCATGATTAGCTTCTTCTGATGCCCCTCGCGTACTGCAGCGCTGCCATGGTCATGATTTGAACCCACGTATTTCTCCTTGCGCAGGGTTGTGGTCTCGTTGGCCTTCCTGTCTGCCTATCGTTAGAGCGTCGCTTGGCCACACTGACTGCAGAATTTTGCTCCTGCGCTCAGCAACGAGCCACAGGCGGTGCAACCACTCGATAGTGGTGTTCCGCAGTTTAGACAAAAGCGTGCTGACGGATCGTTGGCCGTCCGGCACTGCCTGCAGCCCTGCAGATCTTTAATGGGGGCTGGAGTGGCATGGCGCCCGCCGTCATACACCTGGTTGCCGCCGTCGCAGCCCTGCTGCCGGCCATGGCGATCGTATTGCTCGGCCCCATGTCCCCCGCTGTGGTGCTTGCCTCCACCGTGGTTTCCACGGCCATGGTGCCCGCCCAGGATATTTTTGAAAAAGCTCATGGTATTCGCCCCTCATTGATGGGTGACATATTAACGAGCAAAAGTTGAAAAGAATGTTCTGCTCGCGAGAAAGACTTGTAAGTTAAAGTGAAAGTTCAAAATTAGCCTACGTCAAAACGAAGCCGTTTTGTTTGTGAAATTAAATTTATCTAGCTGAGCGGTGCTCTGCGTTTAATAGATGGTGTCGCCCTAATTTTTATCATAGCCTGGTCGATGGCAATTAAAACAGCAGTTATTGCATTTCTGTCAGCATTGTAATCACGAGGTCATCGTGTCGTTATCAGGCGCCGGAAATAATGCGCTCAGCGAGATTTATTTCTCTTTTGTCCCTATGCCTCACACATTCTAAGCGTCTCCAACGCCTAGGCCCTAAGGCCTCTGGCGCTCCGCACATTGCGCAATCGCTCAGCATCTGTCGATGGTTTGCCAAGCAGCTCCCGCTAACTCCACAGCTAACGCATGGATAAGCAGCCTCTCAGAGTTTGATAATGACACCTTCAAAATCCATTGTTCACACCCTGTTAAGTAAATGGATCTTTGCTATTCGCACTGCCCGACAGGAAGGCATCAGCACTAATCTGCTCATTGGGCTGGTAACTCTTTGGTTGCTGCTATTCGCGAATGCTGAGCTCTGGAGCGTGCTCTGGAAGCTGGTATTCAAAACCGATGAAGTGAACTGGCTGCTAGCAGCTAGCCTCCCAGTCATAGTATTCGCATGGGTGTTTACGGTTCTGAGCTTGCTGTCATGGGCGCGGCTGACCAAACCTTTTCTATGTCTCGTACTGATCAGCGCGGCTTTTGCGAGTTACTTCATGAATGCCTATGGCATCGTGATCGATTACACAATGTTCACCAACGTTGTGGAGACAGACGTCGCTGAGGCAACCGAGCTGCTGAATTGGAAGCTCGGTCTGTGGGTCGCAATGGTTGGGGTGTTGCCCGTCTACCTGATCTCCCGGGTTCCCCTCCGGCGCAAGCCTTGGGCCAGAGCTTTGGTCAGCAGGGTCATTGCTCTGTCGCTCGCTCTGTTGACCTTGTCTGGCATCGTGCTGAGTCAATACCAGTCATATGCCTCCTTGCTGCGCAACAATCGGGAGATCCGACTGATCCTGGTACCCACCAACTTGTTTGCGGCTGGCCATGGTTACCTGAAGCGCCAGCTGGCCACACCTAAAACGCTGACGGCCATTGGAACTGATGCGGTAGTTAATCGACAGGGGGCGGCCCGTAAACCTAGGCTGCTGGTACTGGCTGTAGGAGAGACCGCCCGCTCCGCCAACTTCTCCCTCAATGGCTACACCCGTGAAACGAACCCGGAGCTGGAAAAACGCAACGTCATCAGCTTCTCCAACGTCAGCTCCTGCGGCACCGCCACCGCAGTTTCGTTGCCATGCATGTTCCTGGATGTGGGTAAGGCCGAGTACAAAGATGGCTTGGCCAAGAGCCGAGAAGGGCTGCTCGACGTGCTTCAACGCGCAGGCATTAGTGTCATGTGGACTGACAACAACTCGGGGTGCAAAGGGGCCTGCGACAGGGTTCCCAACCACAAGGCTGCCTCTCACGCGGATCCCCAACTTTGCACCAGCGAGGAGTGTAAGGACGGGGTGCTGCTCTCGGAGATGCAAGACTTCATCAAGCGTCAAGAAGGCGATGCTGTCCTGGTGCTCCACTACAAAGGTAGCCATGGCCCGGCCTACTACAAGCGCTACCCCGCGCAATTCAAGAAATTCGCGCCGGTGTGCGAGACCAACGAGCTCGACAAATGTAAGCAGCAGGAAGTGCTCAATGCCTACGATAACTCGATCCTTTACACCGACTACGTTACAGCCGGGCTGATCGACATCCTGGCAGCGAACACCAAATTCGACACTGGGCTCCTGTACGTTTCTGACCACGGAGAATCACTGGGTGAGGGTGGGCTCTACCTGCATGGGCTGCCTTATGCGATGGCTCCTGAAGAGCAAACCAAGGTGCCATTGGTGCTTTGGATGTCCGATTCTCTTGCGAAGAGTGAAAGGCTCAACGTCGGCTGTTTGAAAGCTCAAGCAAGCTCACCTCTTAGCCACGACAACCTGTTTCACACAGTGCTCGGGATGATGAATGTCCAGACGTCCTCGTACCGCTCAGCCTTGGATTTCACTGCCCCGTGCAAGCCCTTGCCAGGAGGCTCTTACTCAGGCCTCTAAGACACGAAGTAGGATGGCCCCTCTGGGATGCCAAGTGCTTCTGCTCCCGTCCGCTTTGACAGCTATAAGAAGCTGGACTAACTACATAGCAGCACCCACCAACCCAAGCGATAAAGGAAATCTCGCATGAGCATCAAGCCAGGCCCTAAACGAACTAACGAAGATGGCACTCCGGATAAAAGGCAGCGAGTCACGCCTGAGAAGCAGAAGGACCATCCGGACCTGAAACCCCACAAGCACAAAAAGGGGGAGTAGGTTAACAAGGCAGCTCCCGACTGCGGGAGCTGCCTTTAGATGACGGCTTCAAGGGGAACTTGAAGCTATCACCACAATGCAATGTCGTACGTCAGATACAAGCGGTAGTTATCCCGGTCACTGCTGTACGTGCTCCTGGCCACTGCATATCGAAACTCAGCCCCCACACCTTTGAAGAGCCCGTCCTGGATCACATATTTCAGGTTCGTATTGGACTCGTGCTCCCGGGCTTCCTGACCACGATAGACCCCATCCTCGCCCTTGTAGTAGCGGGTCATGAAGCTCAGTCCAGGAATTCCCATGCTAGTAAAATCGTAGTCGTACCTCGCCATCCAGGTCCGCTCTCCGGGCTGAATGAATTTGCCAACGCTAGCATTGCTGAACGAGTAGACCGTGCTTACGCTCACGTACGGAAGTGCGGTGCTGCCATCAACCTTTTGATATCCAGCACTGAACGTGTGGCCACCCAGACGATAACTGAGTAAACCGCTAAACATATCGCTATCAACTACACCATTACGGGCTGCGCCAGCATCATCACTGATAAAGTAACGTAGATCGCTAGTTAGCTTGCCTGGGCCAAGCGGCAGTGTGTAAACCAACCCGAAAAATTGTTGGCGGTAGAAATCCCGAAGTTCCCCGTAGTAGCTGCTAAAACTGAGCTGTTTGGTGAGGTCGTAGCGCATCCCCGCAAAATCAAAGTCCGTACCGCCACCTCCGGAATATCCCTGAGGAAATATATCGACGCTATCGGTAGAGTTTCGGGCTTTGAATTTGTCTAGATGCCCAGCTTGAAGGTACAACCGATCAACACCGGTGTACTCCGCTTGGGTACCTCGGAACGTTTGAGGTAGTAGTCGACCATCGTTGTAAACCAGGACGGGGATTTTGGGGAGGAGAGTGCCACCACTGACCAAAAGGTCATTCCATTTGGCCTTAGCGGTAATGCCAAGACTCGAATATTCGCTAGCTGCCCGACCATCGTCGTGGACCGGCAGAAGGCCTGTCCCCGCATGCTTAGCGCTTGAGTCGAGCCGGATTCCTGAAAGTCCCAGTGCCTCCAAACCAAAGCCTACAGGTCCTTCGGTGTAACCTGACTGTAGCTTGAGCAGAAAACCCTGCGCCCACTCTTTGCGATCTTCGCCCCCATCACGAAATCCATCATTGAAATAGTAATTTCGCAGAGCCAGCCGGCCCTCGGAGTCTTTGAAGAAGTCTGCTTCAGCAAAATTGGGGAACAAGCTAGCAATGACGCTTGCACACGCGAGTGTGCGCGATGTTGTGAGGGTGTTCATCGGAAATCTCTGCTGTGTATTGTGATTTTTGGCAGCATCAAAATGGAGCGACCCAGTACTATCCATCGCAGATTACGCAGCGTCATGCTGGACGGGATTCACTCATGCGGCGGACACTAACCCGTCGTGGAATCGGCAACAACGTTATGAGTAATACGCATGAGGCTATGCGTTTAGTTGGTAAGAAACCTCGGAGTATCTTGTGAACCTCAAACAACTCGAAGCTTTTCAAGCCATCATGACAACGGGCTCTACCATCGGAGCTGCTACCCGTATGGGCTTGTCCCAATCGGCCGTCAGCCGCTTGTTAACTCAGCTCGAAGATCACTTAGGCCTCGCGCTCTTCCTTCGACGTAAGGGCAGATTGATGGCGACTCCTGAGGCGGAAGAACTCCTTGGACAGGTGGCGGAGCTCGTAGACAACCTCCAGCGCGTACAACGCATGGCAGATGAGCTGAGACTGGGTCATTCGCGCCGGAGTCTGCTCAAGGTTGCAGTACCGACCAGCATGTCTCAACACTTGCTACCGAGGATCGTTGCCGAATTCATGCAGGGCCGTGAGGACGTCGTCGTAGAGGTCATCACCGGCGGATACGATGCGCTGGAAAGGGCCGTACTCGACAAAAGCGCTGACTTCGCTTTCGTGCGTTTGCCTACGGAACTTCAGCATTTTGAAGTGCTACCGGTACTGGAGACCGAAGGGATGTGCGTCATGCACCAAAGCCATCCACTGGCGGAGCTATCGGAGGTCAGTCTCGAAGCATTGCGGTATGAACCCCTCGTGCTTCTGGGGCGGCAAAGGAGCCTTCGATCTGAACTCGACCTGCGTTTCCGAGAGGCTGAAATTACCCCTCAAGTTCGCGTAGAGGTCCACTCGGTCAGTGCTGCTTGCGCATTCGTTGCAGAGGGTATGGGGGTCTCAATTATCAATGGTCTTTTGGCCAAAGAGTTTGGTGGCCTTCCTTTGATCGCCAAGCCGCTGAGACCTGCGCTTTGCTATCGTTTTGGCCTGATTTTCCGCAAAGACCAGCCACGCTCTTTGCTGGTTGAGAGTTTCGCGGAGCACATGCGTAACAGGCTCACAGAGGTGAATGGTTCTACGCCAACGCAATAAATTGCATAGCCCAACCCGATTTACTCATAACGTTGAGTGACTGCATCCGATTGAACTAGTGTGCGCCCTGTAGCCCTGGGCCCCTACAAAACAATAATCGAGATCGCGCACCATGAACCTACCTCATGCACCGGCGGCGCAAGCCGCGCCTGCTGGAAAAGCAGACATCCCTCGCCCGGCCAAGCAGCTCAATCCTGCGTTGATCCTGTTGAGCATTGTTTTCATGGCTCTGGCCTTCACCTACTTCGTCGATTCAGGCCAGTTCCAGCGCAAAGACATCGCTGTTGTCCCCGGTTCGTACCAGACCTTGGAAAAGGACGCCTCTCTAAGCCAGCTATTTTCCACAGAGCCGCGTGCCACAACCGATTCTGCTGCACGTCCGGTCTCCTTGGTTGAGGCTTTCATGGCCATTCCACAGGGCATCGAGAAGCGAGCCGGCCTGATCTTCATGGTTTTGTTCATCGGCGGAATGTTTGGCGTGCTGAACAAGGCCGGGGCAATCGATGCTGGTCTTGAGCGGATACTTGGCCTTACCCGGGGCAACATCTACGTGCTGGTACCCTGCTTGATGCTGGTGTTCTCGGCCGGTAGCACGTTCATGGGACTGGCCAAAGAGTTCATCCTGATCGTCCCGCTAATGGTAGCGATGGCCAATCGCCTGGGGCTGCCCAACATTGTTGGTCTGGCGATCGTGGTGATCTCGGTGAAAATCGGCTATCTGGGTTCGATTACCAACCCCGTGGCATTGGCGGTTGCCCAGCCGCTAGTGGGCGTTCCAATGTTCAGCGGGCTGAATATGCGTGTGGCAGCCTACTTGGTGTTTCTGCTGGTCGGCATTGGCTTCGTGTTAATGACTGTACGCCGACTGGGTTACGACGCCAGTGCTGAGTTTACTTTTAAGCGCACACCGCTAGCGCCACGCCACAGTCTCAACCTTCTACTGCTGGGAGCGGGCGTCGCCTTCCTGGTTTATGCCTCCAATCGCTGGCACTGGAAGTACCCAGAGTTGTCTGCGTACTACTTGGCGATGAGCATGGTGTTCAGTGTGGTGGCTGGCATCGGTGCCAGCGAGGCTGCCGGCGCATTCGTCGACGGAATGAAGAAGGTGCTAATGGCCGGCGTGCTGATCGGTCTCGCCACTGCGGTGGAGATCATCCTCAGCACTGGCCAGGTGCTCGACACTATCGTCAACAACCTTTCCAACCTGGTCAGCGATCACGGCCCTCTAGTTTCGGCGTACGGCATGTTCTTCGCACAACTCGGGCTGGATGTCCTGATCCCGTCCACGTCGGGGCAAGCAGCAGTGACCATGCCAATCTTCGGACCGTTGGGGCAATTGTCAGGTGTGAGCGCTCAGACCACTGTGTATGCCTTTTTGCTGGGCAATGGTCTAACAAACCTGATCACTCCTACCTCAAGTGGCCTACTAGTGCTGCTTGCGACCGCTCAAGTCGGATGGGGTCAATGGGCGCGATTCATCTGGCCGTTGTGCCTGGTATTCGCGGCCATCGCCATGTGCCTCCTCTCCATTGCCGTTCTGACCGGCTACTGAAATCTCGGGCCGCGTATGCGGCCCTACTGCTTTGAGTGTCAAACATGCAAATCCTCAGAAACCTGATGGTCCCGATGCGCGATGGCGTTCGGTTGGCCACCGATGTCTACCTGCCTGATGAAAGTACCGGCGTGTGGCCAGTGGTGATCGAACGCACTCCATACGACAAGAGCAAGCCCTCACGCTCGGAGAAATGCCTGAATGGTCATCACTTAGGGCGTGAAGAGATGGCCCAAGCCTTTGCCGAACATGGCTTCGTCACTGTGTTTCAGGACTGCCGCGGTCGCTACGCCTCCGAAGGCGAATTCATCAAGTACGTCAACGAAGCAGAAGACGGCTACGACACTTTGGCCTGGTTGGTCGAGCAGCCTTGGTGCAATGGGAAGGTCGGAAGCATGGGTCTTTCTTATGCAGCCCATACTCAGCTCGCTATGGCCTGCTTAAATCCTCCAGGGCTGAAGACGATGGTGCTGGACTCTGGAGGCTTCGCCAACGCTTATCAATGTGGCATCCGCCAAGGAGGCGCATTCGAGCTCAAACAGGCCACATGGGCATACAAGCAGGCCAAGGAAAGTCCGGCAGCCAAAGCCGATCCACTATTGCGCGAAGCATTGGAGCAGGAAGACATCCGGCATTGGTTCGCCCATATGCCGTGGCGTCCAGGATTTTCACCGCTGCGTCATGCGCCAGCGTATGAGGACTACCTGTTCGACCAATGGGGCCGCGGCTGTTTCGATGCCTATTGGCAACAGTTGGGCATTTGCGCCGATCACTATCGCAGCAACATTCCCGATATTCCGGTGCTGCACATGTCGAGCTGGTATGACGCCTATGTCAGCTCAACCCTGGATAACTTTGCTGCCTTCGTCGCGAACGGTAAGGCACCACAACGACTCGTGATGGGCCCTTGGCTGCATGGCGACCGCAACATTAGCCACAGCGGCGATGCCGAGTTTGGCCCAGCCGCCGCTTTCGATGGGCAAGTGGCGCAGGATTGGCTGTCCTGTCGTATTGAGTGGTTTGTAAACCATCTGCAGCTACAGATCACTGCACCAGCCCAACAGGTGCAGGTATTCATGATGGGCGGTGGTAGTGGTCGCAAGCTTCAGGACACGCGAATAGATCATGGTGGTCAGTGGCTTGATGCACAGCAGTGGCCATTACCTGGCAGCCAGCGGTTGGATCTTTATCTTCATCCTGACGGTCAGTTGAGCAAAGGGGGGCCAGCGGCAACCGATGCTGCTTGCCACTTCCTCGCCGATCCATCTAATCCAGTACCGACCATCGGCGGCGCGCTGACTTCCGGCGCTCCTGTCTTCGAAGGCGGAGCGTTTGATCAGCGAGAAACACCACGCTTCTTCGGCGCGCGCGGAGATGGCAGTGCCATCTGCCAGCGCAGCGATGTGCTGTGTTTCGAAACTGAGCCGCTTGAAGCTGACCTTGCTGTCGCCGGTCCGGTAACGATCCAGCTGTGGGTCGAGACCGACGGCTTAGACACTGACTTTACCGCTAAGGTGGTCGACGTCTATCCGCCAAGCGATGACTTCCCAGAGGGGTATGCCATGAACATTACAGACGGCATCATTCGTTGCCGATACCGGGACAGCTGGAACGATCCGAAGCCGACGGTACCTGGGGAATGTTTCAAGGTGCAGATCGAACCGTTTGCAACCTGCAACCTGTTCAAGCGCGGTCACAGCTTGCGCCTTGAGATTGCCGGCAGCAATTTCCCACGGTTCGACGTAAACCCCAACAGCGGTGAGCCGGAAGGCTGCGCGAACAAAAAAAGGACTGCTCGAAATACCGTACATATGGGGGCTAAGCGGCCCTCCAGGATTCAGCTAACGGTCGTCCAAGCACCAGCTGGTAGCTGATAGCGGTATAGAGCTATCGCTTGGCAGCAGTTCTGGACAGCTGCCGAGCGCTGTCCCTGTAAACCAGTTTTTTTACCTGTTAACCACTGTAGTTAACAGGTAAAAAAATAGGTTTACACGATGCTCACCTCTACCCGTTCGACACCAGCAAATCGCCTAGCTCTTCACGGGCCATATCCACTCGGTCCATCCTGCGATAGGGATGATCAACAGGCATTCGGATGAGGCTCTCGAACCAAGCCGGATCGAATTTGAGCACCTGCTTGTGAATGTGCTCAAGCTCACCTTTGCGAAGCTGGGACACTACAAACTCCATGCTCTCAACCAGGCCGGATTCCTCGTTATCCTTAGAGATCCGGTGGCGGATGAAACTCATCTTGAGATCGAAGTAGGGGCCTTTCATCCCAGGAAGGCTCTTCGCCTCCAGCCGGCCTTTGGTGCTGATTTCCGCCCCTGGCACTTGAGACTCTATCGCTTTCACAAGCTCAGCATTCCCACCTATCTTCTGGCCAAAGAGCCGAGTGGCGTCCGACATATAGGCGAAGATCCATGGCACGTTGCGTAGCGTCGCACCGGTATAGAGGTAGCCGCGCTCCCCTTTGTAACGCTGCAGCATGCCTCGCAAGGCTTTCTCCGAGAGCACCACCTGGGTTTCCTTCTCCAGGATGTAAACCACGCGGTCAAACTGTTCTATCAAAAGCCTGAGAATCTTCCGCGGTACGCCGTCAAAACCGGTTTTTCGGTCGGTCTTCTTGTGCTGACGGGGCTGGAAGTATGGGCAATCGTTACGGGCCTCTCCATCAAATGGAGCGATACCGCGAATGCTCTTCGTCGCGTGCTTTCCGAAGGGATTTTTTACGTTTGGGGGTAACTCATACAGCCCTACCAGCTGGACAGGGTTGTCGCATGCCGGGCACACCGCGAACTGAGCCAGCTTGCCCGCGCTTCCGGGCTGATACCACGGCTCCCTGCGGAAGGTCTCAGACTCGAACCGATCCTTGTCTATGGTTTTGCTTTCAGTGTCTTCAATGCGGAGCTTGTACACATCCATCTTTGCCAAAACCGTATCAATAGAGGGTTTATTGATCGTACCCAGCGAAGTTCGGTAGCAGGAAGGCCTATCTGCCCCTTAGGTGGTCACCCTCCGGTGGCAGGCCTTGCCAGAAGCATGGGATTACCCCGTAAGGAGTCTGTGAGCCCCAGAAACAACTAACCCCCTGGTGCGCAGTGCAGGTCTGGGACCCGCCCGAGGCGTGGAGGCTATTCTTGTAGAGAAAATAACACCTGCCACGGAACGGATCAGTTGGTAGGCAGACCAGCCGTCAGCTATGGCCCAGCACCGTCGATCAAGGCCGCTCAATCAGCAAATCGTCGTCTTCTATGGCGTCTCCAAAACTGAACCAGTCGTGCAGGCTGTAATGCACGAAGTCTTCATCCTCCGCATCGAGCATAGTGAAATTCTGCAATACCGTGACATCCGCCCCCGAAGTACAGCCCCTCGTTGAGGTTTACGAAATGCTCCAGCAATTCGTTCAGCTGATCATGCAACTGACTTGTAAGCCTGGCGTGCTCTCGCTTGGTCTAAAAACGGAACATCACTTCATGCGCTTCGGGCGGGGCGCGAACTGGTCCCCAAGTTCTGCTTTTTTGAGGCATCCACTGGGTAAGCCGGCCACATGATTCGGAGGTGCAGATGTCAAGGCTCGGTAACCGACTTAGACGGTGAGACAGGCGTCGCGATCCCGGATCGAATGGCTTCGGCAGTAGGAGGGGGGGTGATCCAGTGGAGCATGAGACCAGCCAGGATGCTTGCGAGGGTGTTTACTGAGATTGTGACGAGAGCATTGCGCATTTTGGAGCGTCCGTTTCTGAAGTGGACCTCTATTTAATGCGCATAAATGGTGTGTCATTACCACCTACCAAAAAAATCGTCGCGCCCCAGAATGGGAATTCGCATTTGGCGACGATTCACGTTTATGCTCCTGCCACAGGTCGACTACAGCACAGTCAGTTGGCTAACCAGGACTCAACCACCTCGGCACCGTACTCTGCCTTCCAGGCCTTCAGAGTGCGCTGATTGCCCCCCTTCGTCTCAACGACTTCTCCGCTATGCGGGTTCTTGTAGGTTTTCACTACTCGTGGTTTCCGTGCAGGTTTTTGTGCAATAGATCCGGAATCTACGGGCTGCGGATCAATGATCTGGATCACGTGACGCAGGCTGTAGCCGTAATCGTTGAGCAGGTTGCGGAGCTTCGTTTCGAATTCCATTTCCTGCTTCAGGGCGGAATCATTCTTCAGTGCTTCCAGTTCGGCGAGCTGCGCGGCGAGCTGTTGTTCGAGAAGGCGAAATTCAGCGAGACGGGACATGAGATTCTCCAAGAAGTGGCCTGAGATTTTATCAGGCTAGACAGAAAGCGTGCTAAGTATCTTGTGGCCTAAACAGCCCTGCAATAGAGCAAAATCCAGTCCCCCCATTGGCGCTTGGGCAATCGCTTCGCGGCATTAGCAGGTGGTGATCAGCTCTGGTGTGAGGTTTTGCTTGAGTCCGGGAAGGCCGTTGCAAGGTCCATGCGTTCAGCTTCTTGAGTGATTTGAGCGAGTAACTCTGCCACTGCTCGGTTCTCTTTGAGGGCATAGCTCCCAACCAGTAATGTGATCGGATGAACTCCCAGCACTGGTGCGATGGTGTCCAGTTTCTCGATGGTCGGGACGTATCGTCCCCTTTCCAGCGTGCTGATGTAGGTACGACTGCTCACCGTCGCGAAGTCTTCTTGGGTCAGCTTTTGCTGGACTCGCATCCACTTCAGAACCCGACCGAATGCCTGTCTCAATTCCACTTTGCATCTTCCGCAAAAGGAAAGATGAGGCACCCGTGAACAGTATATGACTACAATGTATGCTGTTCATTTGAGAGGGGGTCATGATGTTTATCACCAACCGATGGGCAGAGGTGGATCGCTCCTTCGCCTGGCTGGCTGAGGATCAGCAGGCTTGGCATTTCGTGGAGCAACGGCTGTCATCGCCATGGATTCACATCACGGTGACGAGGGAGCGGGGAGAGGACACGTGTGTGGAGGTCTTCTTTCTGGAGGACATGCGTGGGCTGGAGCAGTTCACGCGTTTAACCCTGAATGGTGCCGTTGAGTTATCCCTTCAGATTGTTACTCCCGGGTGGATGAACGGTAGTAGCGGGTGGGCGATGGAGCATCTGGAGGTCATTCATGAAAGCGAGGATCGTTTGTACAGGTGTTACACCGTTCAAGGCGGTCGTCGGTATTACCAGCCTAACAGCTCCGAGTGCCGTGAGTATGGCTTCTTCAAGGAACTTTACAGACGAGGATAGCTGGTGAGTCAGCTCGTGGTATCTTCGAAGTATCGTCTTGGGTCAATTGCATCCTCGGTCATTAGCTGAGCGGCTTTGACGATTGTCTGAATTAATCGATTGTTCTCCATGCGTGCTTTTTGTAGCTGTGCTTCGAGAGCATAAATTCTCGCATCACTATTTTTACGCCCGACCTTTTTGAAGTCTTTAAGATGGGTCTGAGTGGCCGTATATAAAGATCGTATTTCCTCATCTCTCCAGAGCGTTTGACGACTAACACCCGCCTGCTGGGCAAGGCCACTTTGGGTGAGCGGTTCCTGAACCCGTCCGGCCTCATATTCGGCGAGAATGGACCGCACGTGGTCCTTCCATTTTTTTTCCTGCTTCATGATGAAGCCTTCTTAGGTTTTGAGTAAGCTTCTAAGGCCGTTTTGCAGCTCGTAACCATATCCATCACAAACAGAACGTGCTGATCGAAAGCGTGAGTATTATCGAGCTCAGCCTCAATACTAGACGTGATGTCAGTTTGGTTGTCAAAAATTGCCCTCAAAATTTTCTCGTACTCGCTGAGTAAGCTCTCGATAGCGGCCTTTGCTTCCAGATCATCAGGGTTCAGGTGAAAGGATTTACATCCAGAATCTGTACCGAAGCCTCTGATACACATGAGGCCCCTGTCGCACGGACTGATATAGAGCTCACGTGTACACCCGCCCCAAGGCGTTAGGTTGAGAATGCTGAGTTTCTCGATGATCATCTCTTCGATTTGTTCGTCAGCGATTGACTCCTCCCGCCATCGGATTACTAGCCTGCCCAAAAAGTCTGGGGGAGGGTCAACGGCCAAGTATAAAGATCTCACATATTCTGCTCGCTCTTTGGCAGTACGGTAGTCATATTGACGGCTTTGGCGTGGGGTTCGCCCCATCCATAGGTCCACAGCTGTTTCAGAGGGACCAGAACGAAGAATTGCCGTGGTAACCCAACGACGGATTTGATGAGGAGTGATGGAAAAGATTTCACCGTCTTGCCCTCGTAGGTCAAGGCGCTGAAAGATTGTTTTTTTTGAGGAGTTCGAAGAGAGATAGTTGTAGAGATCGGCTCTAAATAGGGGGCGGGGGATGATCCCTAGCTCAGATATCGAGTCAAACTGGTTTTCCCAGATTACAAGTAAGTTGTCACTCAGCTTGCTAGGATAACCTTTGGCAGTGTGCTTCGCATGATAAGGTGCTTCACTTCCATCACCAGGCATTGAAAATTGTTCTTCAAAATGGCGTCGCAGGTGAAATCTGTATTTATCTTCTAAAAGGCGCTTGAGCAGTCTGATATCTATGACCAGGGATGGTACTCCCGCCCCGAATCCTCTTTGAGATAACATAAGTTCTCTGATGCTTGCCCACTCATTCCGGATGTCGAAGAGTTGCGCATGTGAAGGATTGTTTCCAGGCTTGAAAAGCCCGTCGTGAACCATTCCCTTGAGAAAGGTGCGCAGGTGATCTACAAACCATTTGCTCTTTTTTACTGACGCCTCGGAGGATTTTGTGTGTTTTGCAATGTCAATGACGGATACGCTATAACAGTTCTTTTTGTACTCATTGAGAAAATTAGACCAATCCCAATTATGCATTCGTTCATCTATCCAAATTGCGATTCGAGCGGCCGTTATTCTAGGGAGTTCAACGCTGCTGCTGTAAAATCGCCCACCACTGTAGAGCTCTTTTGGAGATACGGGGAAGCACTTACATATCTCCTCAACAAAGTAGTGATGTTCTACGGGCAGATCCAACGATGAGAGTTGATCCACCGCGCCGGGATCTAACGGATGGTTAGCGCGATAGGCTGCGAGTGCTTTATCTATAAATGAGAAACCATTGGTTTCAATGTCAAGAGCACGCTCTCTAGCATCCTGAGTGACAGCCAGCAAGTACTCGTACGCTTCGGTGAGTGGTGCGCTCCATAGGTCTGCGACGGGTACGGCGTTGGGGATGCAGTTTTTTTCTACAGGCACTCGTACGAACGTCGTGTGAGTGTTGGGATCTTGGAAAAGGCAACTCTTTGGAAGATTCGCGATCTCACCAACTCTCAAACCGAGCGCCATTCCAAAGCAGGTCGCCTCAAGTCGAATTCTATCGAAGCCCGCAGTTGGCTCCAAATGTGGGTTCTGCTTGATCAACCACCTGGCTTGTGCAATCCCTTTGTGCAAGTCAGAAGAGTATAGATTTTCTTCTCTTTGCTGAAACTCTCGTGATGTGAGTTCAAGCGCACTATGAGTCGGGTTGGGTATCCCAGTTTGCCATTTGATAAACCTATCGACGAATCGCAGCAGTACTCCATCGACCATTACGCTAAGTTGGTTGAGGAAATCAACAAATGCCTTGAGGGCATTTGCTCTATGGTAAATGGTAGAGTCTGAACGTCCATGCCTGATCGAGTCTACGGTGCGGTCGAAGACTTTGCGCGTTATGTCGCTCCACTCAATGTTTTCGCTATCCATTACTGCGGATAGATGCCTAATCGAGGCCATTCTGCCGATAATCAGCTCTGCTGACGGATGTGCCAGAATTTCTTTAACTATAAAGCAGCGCGCAAGCTTGCCAATCACTAGCGGGAGAGGGGGTTGGTCTTGATTTCGCCTGTTGAGAGGATCGAGTGATGTGAAGGGAATATTACTCGATCGATACTGCCATACCTTGCCCTCGAAATCTCCTGCTACTAATCCGTTGGCCTTGAGGTCATTAAATTGTTGCTCTGCATGTTTGTATCGGTCGTCTAAGACCATCATTGATATGCTCATTCTTTCAACTCCTTCACAGCAATGATTACTGACTTAGCGCCGTGAATTGCTGCTTCGACCTGTTGGGCCATAGCGCCAGTGGAATTGCTCCCGAGCATCTGCTGGAATTTAGTGATGTCTGCTAAAGCCCCTTCATGATTAGCATGACGGCTAGGTCTGAATTTAGGGCATGCATAGCAAGTGACCGTCGGGTGGTAAGGACATGGCTCTTCAGAATTGCATGATCCTAAGCCACTTATTGGCCTTAGCGCGGATCTGTCAGGGATTTCTTCCATGAATTTGCCGCACCACATCTGCACGGCTGCATTGATCTCCGGGCTTGCCATGTGGGTCGTATTTATGAACTCTTGCAGCTCAAGGTTGTAATGGAAGTAGTGCTTTATAGAGTTCAGATTTGAATGATCTAAAGCTTCAGCGACCTCTTCAGGGGATGCACCGGAAAGAACCATTGAAGTAGCCTTGGTCCTGCGCAGTCGGTACGCGGTGATCCGCATGAAGGGCTCTGTTTTTTGTATGGGTCGATGAGGGTCTGGTAACTGGAGTATCCAAGTGAGAGATGTTAGCGCATAACTTATTCTATGGTTGTCGAGATGTAATGTGAATGGTGTCAGCTTGGGGTTGGTGAGGAAGCGTAAAAGGCGGTTTTCGGTTGTGTACGCCGAGGGAAACAACGGCGTAGGAAGTACTGGAGTGCTTATTCCATGCCTGGCACATATCGCGTTGATTTCCTTCGATGCGGCATTGCATTGGGTCTCAGCTAAAGTGCACTGAAGTTCTACTGCCTCTGCAGTATCGTTAGCGATGTAACGTTTTACCAGGTTGCTCGGATGCCTCCTGAGCCTTGAACGTCTAATTCCTTTAACACTCGGCACCTTTACAAAGGGGCCGCCCTCATCGATCCCGAAGTCAGTAACCTGCATTAGGGCCAACTGTATAGGGCGAAGAGCCCAGTCGCGACAGAGCAAAAAAAGCGTGCGTTGGGCATGAGTGATGAGCGGATTGTTGGCAAGCTTCATCTCAATGTTCGCGAGTTGTACGCGAGTGAAAGGGCCAAAGTCATCATCTCGCATCGTGACTAAATGCCTGTTATCATGCGCCTTTACTGTAAGCTGTGATAGTTCAAGGCTGTCATGTTCGTTGAAGCCTGGGACTTCTTCATCCAAGCACCATCGATAAAATACTCGAAGAGCAACTAGCTCCTCATACCAGCTTGATGCTTTTAATCGAGTGCATTCACGTACAGCAAATGTCGATAACCTATTGCCAATAGTATCCGCGTCATTTCCCGAAAATTTATGCTGGGCCAGAAGCCGCTGGACGACAATCAGAGGCCTAAGGTCGATGTGGGTTTGGAGTCTGTCGATGAACCACCCTCTGAGTAGCCACTCAACTAACAAGTTAGAATGTAGGGGCTTGCTCCACGCAATATTCATCGGAGCACACCCGACAATCTCTACCGTTATTCTCTCAACCCACGCATCATTGTTGTGAATTGTTATAGCCTGACCGAAGGTGGATTTGACTGTGGAAGGAAAGGCATCGGCCTCGATGCCGAAGCGACATTCAATCTCGGCTACGAGTTCGGCAGGCGAAATTTTAATCATCTTCATTGCCTCGAAAATTTGAGCTGTCTGAGCTTCTGATTATTTCGCCGAGCCGATCAGATATGGCCTGTCGAGAGTAGCGCTGAACACTTTCGCTGCTGGGGCTCCATCCGCCCAGATACGCCAGAGCATCTTTTACATTAATGCTGTTGGCGCCACTTTTTTCAAACTTTTTGCGAGCTATATTTGCCCCTGTCGCCCTCAAGCCGTGCGGATGAATTCGTGTTGAAAAGTTTGGCAAGCCGAGGCTGGCTGCAACGGTACGAAGAATGGTGTTTACGGTTCGCGCAGATAGCCGTCTCCCGTCACGGGAACTCACGAATAGGGCTGTACAAGGTCTTTTTGGTTTGATCAGTTTAGGGCGATGATCGGAAATGTATTCGTTCAGAACCGCGGCTACCGATGCGGTTATGGGGACTATCCGACCGCGCGTCTTGAGACTAGCCCCGTCCAGTCTCCGCTCCCTGTTGATATCGCTTGGGCGCTTGATGCGTATTGTAGGTGAGGGACCAAGGTCAACGTCGTCGAGTTCTATGAGAACCACTTCGCCACGCCTGGCAAGTGTTTCAAGCATTACTAAGAACAGACAGTAATTGCGTGCCTGTATCTGTTTACTTTGGAATGGGTTCCTAAAGTCATCAGGACTGAGCACCCCTTTGAATAAGGCTTGTCCGCCGGAGTCAAGTGGCGTTGCTGGTAGCGGCGGTTCTGATTGATATGCAATCTTGGTGATTTTTTTTTGAAGATTTCGCAGATTCTTGGCTTTGTTTTTTTCCGCTTGGCTTTGCTCAAGTAGACCTAGTCGATTGAGCTCAACGTAGTGCTCGAAGGAGAAATCTATGAATGATTTGACAGCTTCGAGTCGTCGGGTGCATGTCGATTGGCTCGCACCCGCACCGCGTTTGGTGGAGCAGAGGCGTTCGGCCAGCGATGTCAGTTCCGCTGAGCTGAACACCGCTAGGCGCTCAAGCTTCGCTTCCAGTGGAGAACCTCGGCTGAGAGCCCACTCGTACGCGATAGCGATGTCACGTAGGTAATTTTCGACGGTATTGAGACGCGATCTGTGGAGCAAATCCTCCGCCCAGAGGTTTGCTAGGATCACTGGAACCCCCTGCACCAGCAGGTATGGCCTGAGGCCGCTGGAGGCAGTACGAATCATTCGGATCTCGCAGAAAGGGACGTCTGGCATCGGTAGCTCCAGATCTGCAACGTTTCCGAACATATACCATAAGTGTCACAACCACCCGTCGGGGAGTGCGGAGCCCAGCGCGGCTGATCGAAAATTGACCAAGTTGCTGCAAAAGGCGCTGGATGTGGTGGATGTGCGGGTGCTGGACCACATCATCGTGGGCGATGGTGATCCGTTGTCGATGGCTGAATACGGTTGGCTGTAATAACCCCGCCTCTGTCTGTAGGAGCGAGCTTGCTCGCGAAAAACCTGAGAACCCCGCGGGGCGTCAGGCTTGCCGCGTCATCGTTGGCGATTTTCGCGAGCAAGCTCGCTCCTACAGGTGGGGGGCTTAGGGCTTGAGGCTGACCTTCGAGTAGTCCTGGCGGCCGAACGGGCTTACCTGGTACCCGTCGATGTTCTTGCGGGTCAAGGCAAACGCTGTCGGATGCGCCAGCGGTAACCACAGCGCTTGTTGCTGGATCTGCGCCTGGGCCTGTTGATACAGCTTGCTGCGCACACCTTGCTCGCTGGTGGTTTTGCCGGCACTGATCAACTTATCCAGGGTGGGGTCGCAATAGCGGGCGAAGTTGGTGCCGGACTTTACAGCGGCGCAGGAGAACTGCGGCGTCAGGAAGTTATCCGGGTCGCCGTTGTCGCCGGCCCAGCCCATGAACAGCAAGTCGTGCTCGCCGGCTTTGGCGCGGCGGATCAACTCGCCCCATTCGATCACGCGAATCTCGGCCTGGATGCCCACCTTGGCCAGGTCGGCCTGCAACAGTTGGGCGCCGAGGTTCGGGTTGGGGTTGAGCAGGCTGCCGGTAGGGCGGGTCCATATCGTGGTTTTGAAGCCGTCCTTGAGCCCGGCGCGGCCCAGCAGCGCCTTGGCTTTGGCGAGGTCCTGCGGGTAGCCTGGCAACTCTTTGGCATAGCTCCAAGTGTTCGGCGGGTAGACACCATTGGCCGCTTCGGCGGTGCCTTCGAACACGGCCTTGAGGTAGCTGCCCTTATCAAAGGCCAGGTTGATTGCCTGGCGTACTTCGGGCTTGTCCAGCGGCGGGTGCTGGCTGTTGATGGCGACGAATGCGGTCATGAAGGCGGCGGTTTTTTCCACCTTCAGCGCCGGGTCTTTTTCGGCCTCGCTCACATCCAGGGGCTTGGGTGACAGGGCGATCTGGCATTCATCGCGGTGCAGCTTCTGCAGGCGCACGTTGGCGTCCGGGGTGATGGCGAAAATCAGGTTATCCACCGCCGGTTTGCCGGCGAAGTAGTCCGGGTTGGCCTTGTAACGCACCACGGCGTCTTTCTGGAAACGCACGAACACAAACGGGCCGGTACCGATGGGCTGGCTGTTGAGCTTCTCGGGTGTGCCGGCCTTGAGCAATTTGTCGGCATATTCGGCCGGGTAGATCGAGGCAAAGCCCATGCTCAGCGCCGGCAGGAAGGTGGAGTCGGCGTGGTCGAGGGTGAAGCGCACCGTCAGCGGGTCAAGGGCGTCGATTTTCTTGACCAGTGTGGGCAATTGCAGGGATTGGGCGTGAGGAAAGCCGCTCTGGGCGATCTTGTGCCACGGGTTGGCCGGGTCGAGCATGCGCTCGAAGCTGAAGCGTACGTCTTCGGCGGTCAAGGTGCGGCTTGGGCTGAAATAGCTGGTGCGATGGAATTTCACATCGGGGTGCAGCTTGAAGGTGTACGTCAGCCCATCGGGCGATACTTCCCAGCTGTCTGCAAGGCTGGGTACCAACTTGCCACTGGCCGCGTCGAATTCCACCAAACGGTTCATCAGCACATCGGCCGAGGCGTTGGTGGTGGTCAGCGAATTGTACTGCACCACATCGAACCCTTCGGGGCTGGCCTCGGTGCAAACGCTCAAATTGGTGGCCGCAACGGCCACTGGCGCAATAAAGAGAGGGGCAAGCAATAGGGGTAGGGCAGCGAGGCGCATATTCGGTTTCCTGTGCAGATCGAAGGCCCATCTGCGAGTGCAGTCTGGAAAAAGCCTACCGTAGAGGTCTGATTGATAAATGACTAGCCCATTTTTGCCTGTGCTTTTGGCGCAAATGCTGTTTTGATGGCGCCTGCGCGTGTTGCGCCGTGCACTTCCCTGTGACCGCAGGCGTGGTAAATCATTCTGTGCGACGAGCGGTCGGCTGTTACAGCGGCCCCTCCTGGCAGCGGTTCAGGCACTTGCGGCCGAGATTTACGTTGCTAAAAATACACAGGTTGTTGTTGCACTGGGGTCTTTCTGGTATAAAGCAGCGCTCTTTTCTAGGGGCCCGGTTCCTTCACTGTAGGTGTAGCCGGTAAGACCCTAAAGAAACGCGGCGCCTGGCGCCAAATGACTGAGAGATTAAGCGGCCAACCCATGCCGGGTTGGGCATGTGGTTTTAGAGGGCTGAGGCATGTCGAGAGTCTGTCAAGTTACCGGTAAGGGTCCGGTGACTGGGAATAACATTTCCCACGCAAATAACAAAACCCGTCGTCGTTTCCTGCCGAACCTGCAGCATCACCGCTTCTGGGTTGAAGAAGAGAAACGTTTTGTTCGCCTGCGTGTATCTGCTAAAGGCATGCGTATTATCGACAAGCGTGGCATCACTGTCGTGCTGGCCGAAATCCGTGCCGCTGGCAAGATCTAAGGAGCTCTATCATGCGTGAATTGATTCGAATGATCTCTAGCGCCGGTACTGGTCACTTCTACACTACCGACAAGAACAAGCGTACTACCCCGGACAAGCTCGAAAAGAAAATGTTCGACCCGCGCGTTCGCAAGCACGTGATCTACAAAGAAGGCAAAATCAAGTAATTGATTTTCTTCCTTGTGAAAAAAAGCCCGTATCTCACGATGCGGGCTTTTTTTTGCCTGATCGTTCCCACGCTCTGCTGATCGTTCCCACGCTCTGCGTGGGAATGCCCTCTCGGACGCTCAGCGTCCCGCTGTCGATCAATCAATGATCAGGCTTTCTCTTCAAACACCACATAGATCTTGCGGCACGCTTCCAGCACTTCCCAGGTACCGCTGAAACCGGCAGGGATCACAAAGCGGTCGCCGGCCCGCAGGGTCTTGGCATTCCCCTCGGCATCGCGCAACACCGACACGCCTTGCACGATCTCGCAGTACTCATGCTCGGTGTAGTTGACCTTCCACTGGCCCACTTCACCTTCCCAGACGCCAGCGTTCATCTGGCCGCATGGGCTGTTGTAGTGGTTGTAGAGTGTCTGCTCGGGATCGCCCTTGAGGATTTTCTCGGCGGCAGGGCGGTAACGTTCGGGGGCGGTGTTGGCTTGGCTGAAATCGACGATGTCCTGGATGCTCATGTGCATTTCCCGTCTGGCCTGCGGTTGGAGAGCCCAAAGTCTATGTTTATTAAAATGAACATCGCAAGGGCGTTTGCCACCGTTATGTCAAATATATTGAAACATCCCCAGCCGCTGGTTTAGGGTGGCAGCTGCCTTGAGCCGAACCGCAGGCTGGTCGGGCAAGCATTCGTGATGGCGCCGGGATAAACCTCCCAGGCCCTTGTATTCAATAAGAGGAGGACACTCGCATGACCACCCTGACCCGTGCCGACTGGGAACAACGCGCCAAGGCTCTGAAGATCGAAGGCCGCGCCTATATCAATGGCGAGTACACCGCCGCCGTTTCCGGCGATACCTTCGAATGCATCAGCCCGGTGGATGGGCGCTTGCTGGCCACTGTCGCCAGCTGTGATGCCAGCGACGCCCAGCGCGCCGTAGAAAATGCGCGTGCCACTTTCAATTCCGGCGTGTGGTCGCGCCTGGCGCCGGCCAAGCGCAAGTCCGTCATGATCCGTTTCGCCGCGCTGCTCAAGGCTAACGCCGAAGAGCTGGCGCTGCTCGAAACCCTGGATATGGGCAAGCCCATCAGCGATTCCCTGAACATCGACGTCCCCGGCGCGGCGCAAGCCCTGAGCTGGAGCGGCGAGGCGATCGACAAGATCTACGACGAAGTCGCCGCCACGCCTCACGATCAATTGGGCCTGGTGACCCGCGAGCCCGTCGGCGTCGTGGGCGCCATCGTGCCGTGGAACTTCCCGCTGATGATGGCCTGCTGGAAACTCGGCCCGGCGCTGTCCACCGGTAACTCTGTCATCCTGAAGCCGTCCGAAAAATCCCCGCTGACTGCCATCCGCATTGCCGCGCTGGCCGTAGAGGCCGGTATTCCAAAAGGCGTGTTCAACGTGCTGCCTGGCTATGGCCACACCGTGGGTAACGCCCTGGCGGTGCATATGGACGTCGACACCCTGGTGTTCACAGGCTCCACCAAGATCGCCAAGCAACTGTTGATCCGCTCCGGCGAGTCGAACATGAAGCGTGTCTGGCTGGAAGCCGGTGGCAAGAGCCCGAACATCGTCTTTGCCGATGCGCCGAACCTGCAAGCGGCCGCCGAATCCGCCGCCAGCGCCATTGCCTTCAACCAGGGCGAAGTCTGCACCGCCGGCTCGCGTCTGCTGGTCGAGCGTTCGATCAAGGACACCTTCCTGCCGCTGGTGATCGAGGCCCTCAAGGGCTGGAAGCCCGGCAACCCGCTGGACCCAGCCACCACTGTGGGGGCCTTGGTGGATACGCAGCAAATGAACACCGTGCTGTCGTACATTGAAGCCGGCCACGCCGATGGCGCCAAGCTGGTCGCAGGTGGCAAGCGCACCCTGGAAGAGTCCGGCGGCACCTACGTCGAGCCGACGATTTTCGACGGCGTGACCAATGCCATGAAGATCGCCCAGGAAGAGATCTTTGGCCCAGTCCTGTCGGTGATTACTTTCGACAGCGCCGAAGAAGCCATCGCCATTGCCAACGACACCCAATACGGCCTGGCCGCAGCGGTGTGGACGGCGGATATCTCCAAGGCGCACCTGACGGCCAAGGCTCTGCGTGCCGGTAGCGTGTGGGTTAACCAGTACGATGGTGGTGACATGACCGCACCGTTCGGTGGTTTCAAGCAGTCGGGTAATGGCCGCGACAAGTCGCTGCATGCGTTCGACAAGTACACCGAACTGAAAGCGACCTGGATCAAGCTCTAAGCAACACCGCTGATCCCCCTGTAGGAGCGAGCTTGCTCGCGAAGAACCTGAAGGCGCCGCGTTTATCCAGCATGAACGCGTCATCGTTAACGTTTTTCGCGAGCAAGCTCGCTCCTACAGTTCGTTTTGCAAACCAGAATTATCCACAGGAGCGTGGCAATGCGTTGGGCGACTTATTTCGCCGTGCTGGCCTCGGTACTCAGCGTTGGCCTGGCCCTGGGTGTCAGCATGCCGTTGGTATCCCTGCGTCTTGAAGGCTGGGGTTATGGCAGTTTCGCCATTGGCGTGATGGCGGCGATGCCGGCGTTCGGCGTGCTGCTGGGGGCCAAGGTATCCAGCCGTATGGCGTCCTGGCTCGGCACTGCCAACCTGATGCGCCTGTGCCTGTGGGCCGGTGCGGTGTCCATCGGCTTGCTGGCGATCCTGCCCAGCTACCCGGTGTGGCTGGTGCTCAGGCTGATGATCGGGGTGATCCTGACCATCGTCTTCATCCTTGGCGAAAGCTGGATCAACCAGTTGGTGGTCGAACAGTGGCGTGGCCGGCTGGTGGCGCTGTATGGCTGCAGCTACGCCTTGAGCCAGCTCTCGGGGCCGTTGCTGCTGGGCCTGATTGGCACCGACCATGACTACGGCTTCTGGGTTGGCGCGGGCCTTTTGGTGGTGGCGCCGCTGCTGTTGCTGGGACGCACCGGGGCGCCGACGGCGGACTCGTTCAGCGTGACGTTTGGCGACCTGTGGCGCTTTTGCCTGGGCCTGCCAGCGATTGCCTGGGCCGTGGCGTTGTTTGCTGCCTTCGAAGCGATGATCCTGACGCTGTTGCCGGTGTACTGCCTGCAACAGGGCTTTACCGCCGAGATCGCCTTGGCGATGGTCAGCACGGTGGTGGTGGGTGATGCGTTGCTGCAATTGCCCATTGGCGCACTGGCCGACTACCTGCCGCGACGGACCCTGTTCCTGGCCTGTGCGCTGCTGTTGCTGGCGTCGAGCCTGGCGGTGCCGTTATTGATGCACACCGTGCTGATCTGGCCGGTGTGGGTGCTGTTCGGCGCGAGTGCCGGCGGATTGTTCACCTTGTCGCTGATTTTGATTGGCGAGCGCTACCGCGACGATGCGTTGGTGCGTGCCAACGCTCATGTGGCGCAGCTGTGGGGCATTGGCTGCCTGATCGGGCCGCTGGTGGCGGGAGCGGGCAGCCAGTGGATCAATGGGCATGCGCTGCCGCTGCTGATGGCGGCGGGGGCGTTAGGGTTGGTGGTGCTATTGCTGCGCCAAGGGGCATTCGGTGTCACACAGCCCGCCTGACCTCAAAATGTAATCTATTGTAGGAGCGAGCTTGCTCGCGAAAAACCGGAGGACGCCGCGTTAAACCAGATGCGCTGCGTTATCGTTGACGTTTTTCGCGAGCAAGCTCGCTCCTACAGGGTTTTTTAGAGCATGCGTTCCAGGCCAACACTGGTGGCGAACCAGGCATTGAACCGCCGCCACCAACTGCCCGGTTCGCGGGTCAGGGTGTGCATCTGGCCGTTGTCTTCTGTCACCCACACCAACTGGCCGTCCTGCAGTTTGGCCTCATAGCTCAACGCTGGCGCCATACCTTCCAGAGCCAAGTTGCGTACGTGTTCGGCCAGCTCGGGGCTGTCCACCAGTACGCCGACTTCGGTGTTCCACAACACTGAGCGCGGGTCGAAATTGAATGAGCCGATAAACGACTTTTCTCGATCAAAAATCATCGCCTTGCTGTGCAGGCTGGAGTCCGAGCCGCGCCAGCTGCCATGCCGAAACAGGCGCGGGCCGCTGCTTGCGCTGGGGTCGCCGGGTTGCCTGCGCAGTTCATAGAGCTTCACTCCGTGCTCCAGCAACGCCTTGCGATACGGTGCGTAACCACCATGCACGGCCGGCACGTCGGTGGCTTCGAGGGCGTTGGTCAGCAGGCGCACCGAAACACCCGCATCGGCGCGCCCTGTGAGGTAGACCAGCCCAGGTTGGCCCGGCACGAAGTAAGCCGAAATCATGATCAGCTCATGGCTGACCCCCGCGAGCTCTGGCGCCAGCTGAGTGGTCAGCAGCAGTCGCGGGTCGGGGTCGGCCTTGGCCAGTACCTTGCTCGGTGCGTCCCACAGCGCCTGGTTCCAGGCCCAGATCAACTCGCGGCGCCAGATGTCCATGCGGGGTTGGGTCTGGTACGTGCGCAGGCGGTTATACAGCGCGTGGTTCTGCTGACGGGACTGGGCCAGTGAGGCCTCAAGGCGCCCACGGGCGACGGCGAGGTCGACCTTGGAGGGTTTGTTCGAGACAAAGTCATCGATCGGCTTGCTCAGGGCGCTGTTCCAGTATTGGTCGAAGCTGTGACCCAATTGCTCGGCCACCGGCCCCACGCTGAGCATGTCGATGTCGGTGAAATTCAGATTCGGTTCGGCGTCGAAATACTCGTCGCCGAGGTTGCGCCCGCCCACGATGGCCACGCTGTTATCGGCCAGCCACAGTTTGTTATGCATGCGCCGGTGTTGCAGTGACAGGTTGAATACCCGGCCCATGGCGCGTGTAACGCCGGTGCTGCGCCCTAGGTGCAGCGGGTTGAACAGGCGTATCTGCACCTTGGGGTGGGCGGCAAGGGTGGCGATGATCTGGTCGAGGCCATCGCTGGTGGTGTCGTCCAACAGAATGCGCACGCGCACCCCGCGGTCGGCGGCTTTGAGCAGTTCGTCCACGAGCATGCGTGTGCTGATGCCGTCGTGCACGATGTAGTACTGCAAGTCGAGGCTGGTCTGGGCGTTGCGGATCAACTCGGCGCGGGCCATGAAGGCCTCACTGCTGTTGGGCAGCAAGCGAAAGCCCGAGCGCCCTTGGTGGGGGGCGGCCTGGGCCTGGATCGAGCGACCGAACGAGGAGTCCTGCGCGGGCAGGGCATCGCTGGGGATGCGCGGGGTGTCGACCGTGGCGCAGCCGCCCAGGGCCAGGATGCCCAGCAGGCAAAACGGTAAAAGCCGTCGAATCATCAAGGAAACTGCTTCCAGGTCAGGGCGGTTGTGGCATATGACGGCAATTGCGTGGGAAAGGTCAGTCCGCCGTCTCTTCCAGCATCTTGCCAGCGGCTGCCCCCACCTTGCGCACGGCCTCTTCAATCTGCGGCGTTGGCTTGGCAGCGTAATTCATGCGCAAGCAGTTACGGTACTTGCCGGAGGCGGAGAAGATACTGCCCACCGCCACCTGTACGCCTTGTTCCAACAGCACGCGGTTGAGCTTCAAGGTGTCGAACCCTTCAGGCAGTTCGATCCACAGCATGAAGCTGCCCTGGGGCCGGCTGGCGCGCGTGCCAGCGGGGAAATAACGGCTGACCCAATCAAGCATCAAGTCGCGATTACGCTGGTATTGGGCGCGCATCCTGCGTAAATGCGGCTCGAAATGCCCGCCTTTGAGGAATTCGGCAATCGCAATCTGCGGCTGCGTGGCCGTAGAACCGGTGCTGATGTATTTCATGTGCAGCACCCGTTCCAGGTAGCGTCCCGGTGCGACCCAACCAATGCGCAGGCCGGGCGCCAGGGTTTTGGAGAAGGAGCTGCACAGCAGCACACGGCCGTCTTCATCGAAGGATTTAATGGTGCGCGGGCGCGGGTAGCTGTAGGCCAGTTCGCCATACACATCGTCTTCGATAATCGCCACGTCAAAGCGCTGGGCCAGGGTCAGCAAGGCGCGTTTGCGCGCTTCAGGCATGATGTATCCCAAGGGGTTGTTGCAGTTTGGGGTGAGCTGGATGACTTTGATCGGCCACTGTTCCAGCGCCAGCTCCAGGGCCTCCAGGCTGATGCCGGTGAGCGGGTCGGTGGGGATTTCCAGGGCTTTCATACCCAGGCCCTTGAGGGTCTGCATGGCGCCGTGGAAGCTGGGGGAATCCACCGCGACGATATCGCCGGGCTCACAAATCGCGTGAATGCTGGCGGAGAGGGCTTCGTGGCAACCGGTGGTGATCACGATGTCTTCGGCGCTCAGTTGGCAGCCGGAATCCAATGACAGCCGGGCGATTTGCTCACGCAGTTCCATACAGCCGAGGATGTTGTCGTAATACAGCCCCGGCAGGTCTTGGCGGCGGCTGACACGGGCGAGGCTACGCAGCAGCGGCTTCAAGGTGGGTGACAGTACATCTGGCATGCCGCGGCCCATCTGTATGACGTCTTTGCGCGGCACTGCGCGAATCAGTTCCAGCACCAGGTCCCACTGGGAGATTTCCACTGGCCGTTGGGCCGGGCGGCCTATCTCGGGCAGCGCCGGCAGTTCACGGCCCACCGGCACAAAATAGCCCGACTTGGGCTTGGGCGTCGCCAGGCCGTTGTCTTCCAGCAACCGATACGCTTGCTGCACGGTGCTCAGGCTCACCCCATGTTCCACACTCAAGGCTCGCACTGAAGGCAGCCGATCGCCCGGCCGATAGAAGCCCTGTTCGATGCGGGTGCCGAGCAATTCGGCGAGGTTGACGTAAAGGGTCATGGTGCTCACTCCCGAGGGACCAGTACAGATAGGGGCAAAATACAGGATTCAGCCACGCAGAGGGAGTATCTGTATGGGTTTAATAAAAGTTGGCTGAATCTGTCATGGTTCTGGCCGCCCGCGCATGCTGGTCACTCAAGGCAACAGGCCAATGAGGGGCAGTCAAATGAGCGGCATGAGCGATGTACGGCTGGCGTTACGCAGTCAGGAACTGGAAGCGGGGCAGGAGCAGGTGATCACTGCCCCGGCGCCTGGCCGCTGGAGTCTGTTCTGGCGCCGTCGTCATACGCGCAAGGCCCTGCTGGACCTGAGCCGCGAGCAGTTACGCGACATTGGGCTGACCGCCGAGCAGGCGCGCCGTGAGGGCTTGAAACCCTTCTGGCGCGATTGATCAGAGCAGTTCTTTGAGGCGGTGCCAGAGCATTCCCAGGGCCAGCAGCGGCGAACGCAGGTGTTTACCACCGGGGAAAGTGATGTGTGGCACTTGGGCGAACAGATCGAAGCGCCCCTGTTGCTGGCCGCTGATGGCCTCGGCCAGCAGCTTGCCCGCCAGGTGCGTGGCGTTGAGGCCATGGCCGGCATAGGCCTGGGCGTAATACACGTTGGGTTGATCGGGCAGGCGGCCAATCTGCGGCAGGCGGTTGGCGCCGATGCCGATCATGCCGCCCCATTGGAAGTCGATTTTCACGTCAGCCAATTGGGGGAATACCTGCAGCATCTTCGGCCGCATGTAGGCGCCGATATCCTTGGGGTCTCGACCGGAGTAGTGGCAGGCGCCGCCGAACAACAGGCGACGGTCGGCGGACAGGCGGAAGTAATCCACCGTCACGCGCTGGTCACACACCGCCATGTTCTGCGGCAACAGGCTGGTGGCCTGCGCTTGGCTCAAGGGCTCGGTGGCAATGATGTAGCTGCCGGCGGGCAGCACCTTGCCGCTCAGTTGCGGGTTGAGACCGTTCAGGTAAGCGTTGCAGGCCAGTACCAGGGTCTTGGCGCGCACTGTGCCTTGGGCGGTATGCACCTTGACCTCAGGGCCATAGTCGATGCGGGTCACTTGGGATTGCTCGTACAGCGCCACGCCCAACTGCTGGGCGACGGCAGCCTCACCCAGTGCCAGGTTCAGCGGGTGCAGGTGGCCGGAACCCATGTCGATCATGCCGCCTACATAGCGATCGGAGCCGATGACCGTGCCCATCTCGCTGGCTTGCAACAGGCGCACTTCGTGGCGGTAACCCAGGCTGCGAAGCTCTTCGGCATCTTCGGCCAAGCCTTTCAGGTCGCGGGGTTTGTTGGCCAGGTCGCAGTAGCCCCAGGTCAGGTCACAGGGGATCTGGAAGCGCTCGACACGCTCGCGCACGATCTCCACGGCTTCCAGGCCCATCAGCTTCATCTGGCGCACACCGTCGCTGCCGATCACCTGGGTGAACTGATCCAGCCCGTGGCCGACACCGCGAATCAACTGGCCGCCATTGCGCCCGCTGGCGCCCCAGCCGATCTTGCGCGCTTCCAGCAACACCACGCGAGAGCCGCGCTCGGCCAATTCCAGTGCGGTGTTGAGCCCGGAGAAACCCCCGCCGATCACGCAGACATCGGCGTTCACCTCACCCATCAACGTCGGGTAATCCGGTTGCGGCACGCTGCTGGCGGCGTAGTAGGAAGCGGTGTGCCGGGCGCTGGCGGTCATGGGAACCTCCGTGTCTGGAAAATTTGACGCAGGATACAGTGGTCGCACGACGCTGTCTGCGCGGGGCGTTTTGCGTCAGAATCCACGTCTATTCGCCGTTCGGTATGGGTTTCGATGAGTTGCAACAGTCAGAAAATCAGCGCGCTGCGTCGCCAGATTCCATCGTTCGAGTGCGTCCCGGGTTGCCACGACTGCTGTGGGCCGGTGACCACCTCGCCCGAGGAAATGTCGCGCCTGCCGCGCAAGACCGCCGCCGAGCAAGAGGCGGCGATGGACGAGCTGAACTGCGTGCACCTGGGGCCCAAGGGTTGCACGGTGTATGACGAGCGGCCACTGATCTGTCGCCTGTTCGGCACCACCAAGACCTTGCCGTGCCCCAATGGCCGGCGGCCGGTGGAACTGATTCATCCGCGGGTGGAGAAGCAGATTCATGAGTACATGGCGAGCACCCGGCAGGTGCTGGTCTAGCGGATGTACTCGGTTAAAACTGTGGGAGCTGGCTTGCCTGCGATAGCGGTGGGTCAGCTAGCACCTATGCCTCTGAACCGACGCTATCGCAGGCAAGCCAGCTCCCACATTTGACCGTGTGGTGTCAGTGGGTCAGTCAGGAATCGGCAGGTTCAGGCTCTCTTTCACCTCTTCCATCACGATATAGCTCTTGGATTCGCGCACATGGGGGAGTTTGAGCAGGATATCGCCCAGCAATTTGCGGTACGACGCCATCTCGGAAATGCGCGCTTTCACCAGGTAGTCGAAATCCCCCGACACCAGGTGGCACTCCAGCACATGGGGTAGTTTCAGCACCGCGCGACGAAATTCTTCAAAGGTGTCACCCGACTTGTAATCCAGGCTGATCTCGACAAATACCAGCAAACTTCCCTTCAAATGCTGGGGATTGAGCCGTGCGTTGTAGCCCATGATGATCCCTTCGCGCTCCAGGCGCCGCACGCGTTCGGTACAGGGCGTGGTGGACAGCCCGACCTTTTCCCCCAGCTCCGTGAACGAGATGCGCCCGTCGGTTTGCAGGATGCGCAGGATATTGCGGTCGATCTTGTCCAGCTCCCGCTTGGTCTGGGTGTTGGTACGCATAGGGGATACGCCTCTGTAAAAAGGGTTTTTGCCAAGAATTGTCGCCAAATATAGGCATTTATATAGTGAAATGCACTGCCGATTGTTTTTTACACTGCGCCCATCATTGCTCGAATAACACACGTCAGCGGCCAAGCCCGCGATGAGGATATAAAAATGCGCGTTCTGGTCTTGGGTAGCGGCGTCATTGGGGTGACCAGTGCCTACTATTTGGCGCGGGCCGGCTTCGACGTTGTGGTGGTTGATCGTCAGCCTGCCGCTGCCATGGAAACCAGTTTCGCCAACGCCGGCCAGGTGTCCCCTGGCTACGCCTCGCCATGGGCCGCGCCGGGTGTGCCACTCAAGGCGATCAAGTGGTTGCTGCAACGTCATGCGCCGCTGGCGATCAAGGCCACCGCCGATATCGATCAATACTTGTGGATGGCGCAGATGCTGCGCAACTGCACGGCCAGCCGCTATGCGGTGAACAAGGAGCGCATGGTGCGCCTGTCCGAGTACAGCCGCGACTGCCTCGACGAGCTGCGCGCCGAGACCGGCATTGCCTACGAAGGCCGCAGCCTCGGGACCACCCAATTGTTCCGCACTCAGGCCCAGCTCGACGGCGCCGCCAAGGACATCGCCGTGCTGAAAGAGTCCGGCGTGCCGTTCGAATTGCTCGACCGCGCCGGCATTGCCCGGGTTGAACCGGCCCTGGCCAGCGTCACCGATATCCTCGCTGGTGCCCTGCGCCTGCCCAACGACCAGACGGGCGATTGCCAGATGTTCACCACCCGTCTGGTCGACATGTGCAAACAGTTGGGCGTGGAATTTCGCTTCGAACAAGACATCCAGCGCCTGGACTACGCAGGCGACCGCATCAACGGTGTGCTGATCGACGGCAAGCTGGAAACCGCCGACCGCTATGTCCTGGCCCTCGGCAGTTACTCGCCCAAGCTGCTCAAGCCACTCGGGATCAAGGCACCGGTGTACCCGCTCAAGGGTTATTCGCTGACTGTGCCGATCACCAACCCGGCAATGGCGCCGACCTCGACCATTCTAGATGAGACCTACAAAGTCGCGATCACCCGTTTCGACAACCGCATTCGCGTCGGTGGCATGGCTGAAATAGCCGGTTTTGACCTGTCGCTGAACCCGCGGCGACGCGAAACCCTGGAGATGATCGTCAACGACCTTTATCCTCAGGGCGGCGATCTGGCCCAAGCCAGTTTCTGGACCGGCCTGCGCCCGACCACCCCAGACGGCACACCGATTGTGGGTGCCACGCCCTTCAAGAATCTGTTCCTGAACACAGGCCACGGTACCCTCGGTTGGACCATGGCCTGTGGTTCCGGTCGCTTGCTGGCCGACCTGATGGCGAAAAAAACGCCGCAGATCAGCGCCGCAGGCCTCGATATTTCCCGTTATGGCAACCACCAGGAGTCCGCACAACATGTCAATCCAGCGCCAGCTCACCAATGAGCGCATGAGCCAGATCGTTGTCCACAGCGGTACCGTGTACCTGGCAGGGCAAGTCGGCGACGATATGAGCGCCGGGATTGAACAACAGACCCGTGAAACCCTGGCCAATATCGAGCGTTTGCTGGACCTTGCCGGTACCGACAAGACCAAGTTGCTGTCGGTGACGATCTATCTGAAGGATATCGACGCCGACTTCGCCCTGATGAACGCGGTATGGGACAAATGGCTGCCCAAAGGCGTCGCCCCGGCCCGCGCCACGGTGCAAGCCAAGCTGTGCGAACCCGAGATTCTGGTAGAGCTGTCTGTCGTGGCTGCGCTGCCTTAACAACGATCCCTCTCCCGGTGCCGAGGTTGTTGGTCGGCACCGGTTTTTTTTACTTTGCTGCCTAGAAGCCTGCCGCCATGCGTCCAGCCCGTGCCCTGATCGACCTCCAAGCCCTGCGCCATAACTACCAATTGGCCCGAGAAGTCACCGGGGCCAAGGCCCTTGCTGTCATCAAGGCCGATGCCTACGGCCATGGTGCGGTGCCCGTGGCCCAGGCGCTGGAAGCTGAAGCTGACGGGTTTGCCGTGGCGTGCATCGAGGAAGCGCTGGAACTGCGCGCCGCCGGCATTCGTGCGCCGGTGTTGCTGCTGGAAGGTTTTTTCGAAGCCGACGAGTTGCCGCTGATCATCGAGCAGGATTTGTGGTGCGTGGTGCATTCGTTATGGCAGTTGGAAGCCATCGAACAGGCGCGCCTGAGCAAACCGCTGACGGTGTGGCTCAAGCTGGACTCGGGCATGCACCGTGTGGGCCTGCACCCCAAGGATTACCAGGAGGCGTATCAGCGCCTGCTGGCCAGCGGCAAAGTGGCGAAGATCGTATTGATGAGCCATTTTGCCCGCGCCGATGAGCTCGATTGCGTCAGCAGCAACGAACAAGTAACGGTCTTCGAGGCGGCGCGCCAAGGGCTGGCCGCTGAGGTCAGCCTGCGTAACTCGCCGTCTGTATTGGGCTGGCCAAGCGTGTCCAGCGACTGGGTGCGCCCCGGCATCATGCTGTACGGCGCAACGCCCTTTGGCGAGGACCAGGCCCTCGCTGCGCGCTTGCAGCCGGTGATGACGCTGGAGTCCAAAGTGATCTGCGTGCGCGAATTGCCAGCCGGTGAGCCGGTGGGCTATGGCGCCAGGTTCGTCACGCCCAAGCCGATGCGCGTCGGTGTGGTTGCCATGGGCTATGCGGACGGTTACCCGCGCCATGCGCCGACCGGCACACCGGTGCTGGTGGCTGGCCAGCGCAGCCGGTTGCTGGGGCGCGTGTCCATGGACATGCTGTGTGTCGACCTCACCGACCTGCCCCAAGCGGGCCTTGGTTCCACTGTGGAACTGTGGGGCAAGCACATCCTCGCCAGTGATGTTGCCGTCGCCGCCGAGACCATCCCCTATCAGATTTTCTGCAACCTGCGCCGAGTGCCAAGGCTCTATTGCGGCGCTTAGCCGCCGGCAACGAACCGAGCACGCCGGGATTTAGGCCCAAGTGTTGTAAATACTGAACGCTGTCGCCATGATAACGCTCAATTACAACAAAGCCTGAATCCTAGGAGGCTCCTGCATTGGACGTCGGCGAACGACTGCAATCCATCCGTAAACTCAAAGGTCTTTCCCAGCGTGAGCTCGCCAAGCGTGCGGGTGTCACCAACAGCACCATTTCGATGATCGAGAAAAACAGCGTCAGCCCCTCGATCAGCTCCCTGCGCAAGGTGCTGGGCGGTATCCCCATGTCCATGGTCGAGTTCTTCTCCGAGGAAGTCCTCCAGGAAATACCGACGCAGATCGTCTATAAAGCCAATGAGCTGATCGACATCTCTGACGGTGCCGTCACCATGAAACTGGTGGGCCGGGCGCGCCCGAGCCGGGCCATCGCGTTTCTCACCGAGATCTACCCGCCAGGTGCCGACACGGGCGAAGAAATGCTCACCCATGAAGGCGAGGAAACCGGGATTCTGGTGGAAGGTCGCCTGGAGTTGGTGGTCGGCCTTGAAACTTTTGTGCTCGAGGCGGGCGATAGCTACTACTTTGAAAGTACCAGGCCCCATCGTTTTCGCAATCCGTTCGACGTGCCGGCGCGACTAATCAGCGCAGCCACCCCCGCGAACTTTTAAGAATAGAGGCGCCCTGCCAGCGTTGCAGAGGTTCCCGCAGCTGTACACCGTGAGGCCGAATCTCCCTTTATTTAATAGGGTTGTTTCGGCCGGGCGGGCTAACCGTTATACTTTCGCCGCCTGCGAAACCGTGGCCGCAGGCGTGAATAGCCACCATTGAGGGTGAACGCGTGAACCTAATTATGAAAATGCTGGCTGCACCAGCAACCGTACTGGCCCTATGGGCTGTCAGCGCTCAAGCTGCGACCAATGATGACATTGCCAAGCGCCTGGAGCCTGTGGGCCAGGTTTGCGTCCAGGGCCAGGAATGCAAGGGCATGGAAGTCGTCGCGACTGCGGGCGGCAGCGGCGGTGCGAAAACGCCGGACGATATCATCGCCAAGCACTGTAACGCTTGCCACGGCAGCGGCCTTTTGGGTGCGCCGAAAATTGGCGACACCGCCGCATGGAAAGAACGCGCCGACCATCAAGGTGGCCTCGATGGCATCCTGGCCAAGGCCATCACCGGTATCAACGCCATGCCGCCCAAAGGCACCTGCGCTGACTGCTCGGACGACGACCTCAAGGGTGCGATCAAGAAGATGTCCGGGCTCTAATCGGCCGATCTTCGCCAAAAATGCCGCTTACGAGCGGCTTTTTTGTGCCCGTAATTTAGGTATTGAGGCTGTTCATTGCAGCAAAGACCCGGCAAGCTCGGTCCAACTCCAATTCATGGAATGTTCGGGAGCAGTCGGATGGTGCAGTTGTGTTCAATCGAGCAAGCAGTTGACGACGTACTGGCGCGGTTGCCGGCGCATATCCACATGGGCATGCCGCTGGGGCTGGGCAAGCCCAATTTGTTCGTCAACGCGCTGTACCGGCGCATCGCCAAGTTGCCGGAGCGGGCGCTGACTATCTACACCGCGTTGAGCCTGGGTCGCCCGACGATGGGGGATGGCTTGCAGAAACGCTTTCTCGAACCCTTTATCGAACGGGTGTTTGGCGACTACCCCGAACTGGACTTTCTCGCCGACCTGCACAAGGGCAGCCTGCCGAAGAATATCCGTGTGCAGCAATTCTTCATGCAGCCGGGCAGCCTGCTCCACAGCGCCGCGGCGCAGCAGGATTATGTCAGCAGCAACTACAGCCATGCCGCCCGCGACATCAACGCCGCCGGCCTGAACCTGGTGGCGCAACTGGTTGCCAGTAGCAGCGAGCATCCCGACCGCCTGAGCCTGAGCTGCAACCCGGATATCACCCTCGACCTGATGCCCATGATCGCCAAGCGCCGCGCGGCCGGGGAGACCATCCTGGTCGTTGGCCAGGTCCATAGCGATTTGCCCTACATGCCTGGTGATGCCGAACTTGGCATGGATGAGTTCGACTACCTGCTGGATGAAAAAGACAGCACCACGTTGTTCTCCACGCCGAACATGCCGGTGGGCTTTCAGGACCATTTTATCGGCCTGCATGCCAGCACCCTGGTGCGTGATGGCGGTACGTTGCAGATCGGTATCGGTTCCATGGGCGATGCGCTGACGGCTGCCTTGCTGGCGCGCCAGGCCGACAACGAAGCCTATCGCCTGTTGCTCACCGACTTGGATGTGTACCAGTGGGCGCCGTTGATCAGCCGCGAAGGCGGTGTCGAGCCGTTTGCCCGTGGCCTTTACGGTTGCAGCGAGATGTTCGTCAACGGCCTGCTGGTATTGGCCGATGCCGGGATTGTGCGGCGCAAGGTCTACCCGGATGTAGCGACCCAAACGCAGGCCAACGCGGGCACCCTGGACGACGCCGCGCAACCCGACGGCGTGGCGATCCATGGTGGTTTCTTCCTGGGGCCGCGCAGTTTTTACCAGCGCTTGCAAGAAATGCCCCACGCCAAGCGCCAGGCATTCAACATGACCCGCATCAGCTACATCAACGAGCTGTACGGGCAGGAAGAACTCAAGCGCCTGCAGCGCCTGGATGCGCGGTTTATCAACAGCGCGATCATGGTCACCTTGCTCGGCGCTGGCGTGGCCGATCAGTTGGAAGACGGTCGCGTGCTCAGTGGCGTGGGCGGGCAATACAATTTCGTGGCCCAGGGGCATGCGCTGGAAGGCGCTCGCTCAATCCTGATTTTGCGCAGCTGGCGCGAGTCGGCGGGGGAGGTCAGTTCCAATATCGTCTGGGAGTACGGCCACTGCACCATTCCCCGGCACCTGCGGGATGTTGTCATTACCGAATACGGCATTGCCGACTTGCGCGGCCAGACGGATGCCAAGGTGATCGAAGCGCTGCTGAACATCACTGATTCCAGGTTCCAGCACGACTTGATTGAACAGGCGCAAAAGGCCGGCAAATTGCCCAAGGATTTCCAGCTGGATCCGCGTTTTGCCGACAACACGCCAGAGCGGCTCCAGGCGATTCAGGCCAAGCATCGTCGCCTGTTCCCGGAATACCCCTTGGGCAGCGACTTCACGGATGAGGAGCGGGATTTGTTGCGGGCGCTGAACTGGCTCAAGAGCAAATTCAAGCTCACGGAGATTCTGGAGTTGGGCAAGGCGGCACTCGACGCGCCGGAGCCGGAGGCATTTCCCAAGCATTTGCAGCGCATGCGCCTGGCTAAGCCGGAGGGCATCAAGGAAGACCTGTACCAACGCTTGCTGCTGGCGGGCTTGCAGGCCACCGCGGATTAAAATCCGGCGCAAAACCAAGTGTGGGAGCGGGCTTGCTCGCGAAGGCGGTGGGTCAGTGATGAATATATCAACTGACACTGCGCATTCGCGAGCAAGCCCGCTCCCACATGTTTACCCATGTTCAGGCAGACGTTATTCGATAAAGGTCACGACACCACCGGCCAGCGACTTCACCCGCGCCAGCGACTCAACCCGATAACCCTGAGCATCCAGTTCCGCACGCCCACCCTGGAACGACTTCTCGATCACAATGCCCAGGCCGGCTACGGTCGCGCCAGCCTGCTTGATGATCGAGATCAGCGCCTGGGATGCCTTGCCGTTGGCCAAAAAGTCATCGATCACCAGCACGCGGTCGCTGCTGGTCAGGTGGCGCGGGGAGATCGCCACGGTGCTTTCGGTTTTCTTGGTGAAGGAATACACCGTGGCCGACAGCAGGTTTTCCGTGAGGGTCAAGGATTGCTGTTTGCGGGCGAAGATCACCGGCACGCCCAGGTTCAGCCCGGTCATGATGGCCGGGGCAATGCCCGAGGCTTCGATGGTGACGATCTTGGTGATGCCCGAGTCCTTGAACAGTGCGGCGAACTCGTCGCCGATCAGTTTCATCAGCGCCGGGTCGATCTGGTGGTTCAAAAAGGCGTCAACCTTGAGGACCTGATCGGAAAGCACGATGCCTTCTTCGCGAATTTTCTTGTGCAGTGCTTCCACGGAAAGCTTCCTCTAATGGCGCGTTGTGCGCCGAAAGTAGATTAAAAAGTAGTCGATTCTAGCGCTTTAGCATCGCGCGTATATCCGCCAAGGCGGTGTTGCCGCGAACGGCCTTCACCTCGGTGGGTGTGTCGTCATTGCCTTCCCAGGCCAGGTCGTCCGGCGGCAGTTCATCCAGGAACCGGCTGGGGGCACAATCGATGATTTCACCGTATTGCTTGCGCTTGGCGGCAAAGGTGAAGGCCAGGGTCTGACGTGCGCGGGTAATGCCCACGTAGGCCAGGCGGCGCTCTTCCTCGATGGTGTCGGCTTCGATACTGGAGCGGTGCGGGAGGATTTCCTCTTCCATGCCCATGATGAACACGTAGGGAAATTCCAGGCCCTTGGACGCATGCAAGGTCATCATCTGCACGCCTTCGGCGCCGTCTTCCTCTTCTTGCTGGCGCTCGAGCATGTCGCGCAACACCAGCTTGCCGATGGCGTCCTCGACGGTCATTTCGCCGTCTTCGTCTTTTTCCAGGGTGTTCTTCAGCGCTTCGATCAGGAACCAGACGTTGCCCATGCGGTAATCCGCGGCCTTGTCGCTGGAGCTGTTGGTGCGCAGCCAGTTTTCATAGTCGATGTCCATGACCATGCTGCGCAGGGCGCTGATCGGGTCTTCGCCGGCGCACTGCTCGCGCACCTTGTCCATGAAGCGCTTGAAGCGTGACAGGCGATCAGTGAAGCGCGTGTCCAGGTGTTCGCCCAGGCCGATTTCGTCGGTAGCGGCGTACATCGAGATCTTGCGTTCGGTGGCGTAGTTACCGAGCTTTTCCAGGGTCGTGGAGCCGATTTCCCGGCGCGGCACGTTGATCACGCGCAGGAAGGCGTTGTCGTCGTCCGGGTTCACGATCAGCCGGAAGTAGGCCATCAGGTCTTTGACTTCCTGGCGTCCGAAAAAGCTGTTGCCGCCTGAAAGGCGATACGGCACCTGGTGATGCTGCAATTTCAGCTCGATCAGCTTGGCCTGGTAGTTGCCGCGATACAGGATCGCAAAGTCGCTGTAGGGCCGGTCGGTGCGCAAGTGCAGGCTGAGGATTTCCACGGCCACGCGCTCGGCTTCGGCGTCTTCGTTGCGGCAGCGGATCACACGGATCTCGTCGCCATGGCCCATCTCGCTCCACAGTTGTTTTTCAAACTCGTGGGGGTTGTTGGAGATCAGCACGTTGGCGCAGCGCAGGATACGGCTGGTGGAGCGGTAATTCTGCTCCAGCATCACCACTTTCAAGGAGGGGTAATCTTCCTTGAGCAGCATCAGGTTTTCCGGGCGGGCGCCGCGCCAGGCGTAGATCGACTGGTCGTCGTCGCCCACCACGGTGAACTGGTTGCGCGTGCCGATCAGCAACTTCACCAGCAGGTATTGGCTGGCGTTGGTGTCCTGGTATTCGTCCACCAGCAGGTAGCGTACCTTGTTTTGCCACTTTTCCAGGATGTCCTTGTGTTCCTGGAACAGCTTGACCGGCAGCAGGATCAGGTCGTCGAAGTCCACCGCGTTGAACGCCTTGAGCGTGCGCTGGTAGTGGGTGTAGACGATGGCGGCGGTCTGTTCCTTGGGGTTGCGCGCGGCTTCCAGGGCTTCGGCGGGCAGGATCAGGTCGTTTTTCCAGGCGCCGATCATGTTCTTGATCTCGTCGACGCCGTCGTCGCCCGCGTATTCCTTCTGCATGATGTCGGTCATCAAGGCCTTGACGTCGGTCTCGTCGAAGATCGAGAAGCCCGGCTTGTAGCCCAGCCGCACATGCTCCTTGCGGATTATATTCAGGCCCAGGTTGTGGAAGGTACACACGGTGAGGCCACGGCCTTCGCCACCCTTGAGCAGGGTGCCGACGCGCTCTTTCATTTCTCGCGCCGCCTTGTTGGTAAAGGTCATGGCGACGATGTACTGGGCGCGGATGCCGCAGTTCTGGATCAAGTGCGCGATCTTGCGGGTGATCACGCTGGTCTTGCCGGAGCCTGCACCGGCGAGCACCAATAGAGGGCCGCCGACGTAGTTCACGGCTTCTTGCTGCCGGGGATTGAGTCGGGACATACGGAATTTTAGGGGTCGTTGTTCAAAAGGGCGGGCATTTTAACAGGCTGGAAAGATTCTGCTGCCATAGAACGACGGTGTGACGTACCACTCGATCTAAATTTGCCGGTTTTGCTACTTTGCCGCAGGATGTGGAGGAATATCCGAGACGATTATTTACAGTCTGCGCATTTGATAACAACTATCATTTGTCATCCTTTGTCATTGTCAGGCCGCACGTCATAATGGCACCGCTAATGAAATTTTGCAGAGTCTAGGGAGTTAGCGTGTCTACGCCTGTCGAACCCTTGCGTTTGCTGCTGCTGGCCGATGAGCCCGAGTGGGCAGCGTTGTTGCGCGAGTGCCTGGCGCCGATGGGCGAAGGGGCTGTGCTGATCAGTGCGCCCAACTGGGACTCGGTGAGCCGCCTGTTCGATGACGACCAGGGTGCTGTGTTATTGACCACGCCCAGCCTGCAGCCCGGCCCCGGCCGGTGCAGCCTGCCGTGTGTATTACTGCTGGAGCAGGAGCCACTGGTGTCGCCGCTGGGGGTCAGCGATTGGTTGGTGCTGGAGGCATTGGACGCCGACACATTGCGCCGCTGCCTGCGCCATGTGCGCGAGCGCGGCGTGCTGGAGAACACCTTGCAGCGCCTGGCCGAGCAAGACCCGCTCACCGGTATCGCCAACCGCCAGGGCTTCCAGACCTTGCTGGCCGCGCGCTTGGCAGAAAACGACGGCCGCGGCCTGGCCCTCGGTCACCTGGACCTGGACAATTTTCGTCACGCCAACGATGCCCTCGGCCATCAGGCGGGCGACCGGTTGATCCTGCAAGTGGTGTCGCGGCTCAAGAGCCAGCTCGAAGCCGGGGACCAACTGGCGCGCCTGGGCAGCGATGAGTTTGCCTTGCTGATTGATACCCGCCGGGCGCCCCAGCGCGCCGAATGGATGGCCGAGCGCATCACTGAAGTGATGGCCGAACCCTATTGGGTAGATGGCGAAAGCCTGTTGATCGGTTGCAGCCTGGGCATGGCCCATGCCCGAGCCCGTGCGGGCGCCGACCCGTTGATGTGGCACGCCCATATCGCCATGCAGCAGGCCAAAAGCACCCAGGGCTGCACCTTTCATATCTTCAATGAACGCATCAACCGCAACGCCCGCAGCCTGGCCGACTTGGAAAGCGAGCTGCGCCGGGCCTTGCGCCGCGATGAGTTGGAGCTGCATTACCAGCCGCGCCTGGACCTGGACGACGGCCATATCGTTGGCCTCGAAGCCCTGGTGCGCTGGCGCCACGGCGAGCGGGGCCTGTTGCCGCCCAGCGAATTCGTGCCGCTGGCCGAACAGAGTGGCCTGATCGTGCCATTGGGCTACTGGGTGATCTCCCGCGCCCTGCGCGACATGCAAGACCTGCGCGAACGCGGCCTGCCGCCGCTGCACATGGCGGTCAACCTGTCGTTTCGCCAGTTTCAGGACAGCCAGTTGCTGTCCACCCTCAGCCGCCTGATTGCCGAGCGCGGCGTGGAAGCGCAATGGCTGGAGTTCGAACTGACCGAAACCGCCGTGATGCGCCGCAGCGACCTGGTCAAACAAACCATGGATGCCCTTGGCCGGTTGGGTGTGCGGTTTTCCCTGGATGACTTCGGCACCGGTTTTTCATCGTTTGTGCACCTCAACAGCCTGCCGATTGCCTTGTTGAAGATCGACAAGAGTTTTGTTGGCGGCATGGAGGAGCGCGAAGAAAACCGCAAGCTGGTGCACGCCATGATCAACCTGGCCCACAACCTTAACCTGGAAGTGGTGGCCGAAGGCGTGGAAACCCCCGAGCAGCTTGAGCTTTTGCGCTTGTTTGGGTGCGACCAGGTCCAGGGTTACCTGATCAGCAAGCCGTTGCCCTTGCCAGAACTGGTGGAATACCTGCTGTTCGGGCAAAGCCAGCAGGCGCTGTTGGGTTAAGCCTTTAAAGTGGTCCAAATGTGGGAGCTGGCTTGCCTGCGATAGCGGCCTGCCAGCCGTCGCCTATCTACCTGACACCCCACAATCAAACTGTGTGGGCTTGCTCGCGAAGGCGGCCTGGCAGTCAACACAGTTGGATTGTGTGTATATCCATTGCTGCGGTAACGGCCACTTAGGGTTCCGCCTGACGACGGGTCACTTTGGAAAAGAGCCCCAAAGTAACCAAAGGGCTCTTGCCCCACCACTCGGCACCTCGCTTAGGCTCGGTGTGCCCGTAATCCGCCAGTGATTTGGGGGGCCGCCGCCACGCGCCATCCATGGCGCGGGGCGGCTAAACCGGCATCCCTGCCGGTTTACCCCCCAAATCCCTGTCGAATTCCGGCCAGCGTGGTTTGACGGGGCGCCTAAGATCACAAGCAGATCAAGATCAAGATCAAGAGCGGCTCGCTTCGCATCGTGGTTACCGTCTGCTGTTACAACCCACAAAGTTGTGTAGATCCTATGCTGCGATGGCGGTGTTGGATTCACTACCGCTATCGCAGGCAAGCCAGCCTCCACATGGACCGCGTGCACTCGCTAGTCAGGCAGTGCCGCTTGGAAACCAACAGGAGCATCTGGCTCTTGGCGAATCATCCGCTTCATCTTCGCCTCAAACGCCCAGGTCAGGCTCACCGCCGCACACGCCAGGCCTAGTGCCAGGCCCCACCAGACGCCGGTTGGCCCCCAGCCCAGGGTGAACGCCATCAACCAGGCCGACGGTGCACCAATCAGCCAATAGCAACCCAGCCCCACCAGGAAGGTGGTCTTGGCGTCCTTCAAGCCACGGATACAACCCATGGCGATGGTCTGCACGCCGTCGAACAATTCGAACCAGGCAGCGACGGCCAGTAGGCTCACTGCCAGCACGATGACGTCATGGAATGCCGGGTCGTCATGGTCGAGGAACAGTCCGATCAGCGGGTCGGAAAACAGCCACAGCACCGCGGCAAATCCCAACATCACCATGGCGCCGAACCCTATGCCGACCCGCCCGGCCAAGCGTGCTTGCAGCAACTGCCCGGCGCCGTAGTGCTGGCCGATGCGCATGGTCACCGCGTAGGACATCCCCGCCGGCACCATGAAGGCCACCGAGACAATCTGCAGGGCGATCTGATGCGCCGCCAACTGCGTGCTGCCCATGGTGCCCATGCATAACGCTGCAAAGGCAAACAACCCGACCTCTACCGCATAGGTGCCGCCAATCGGCAGGCCCAGGCGCCACAGTTCGCGCAGGTAGTGGGTATTCAGACGCAGCAGGCCGGTGCCCAGCGGGTAGGCGGCGTAGGCGCGGTTGCTGCGGATGTACCACATCAATGCCAGCGCCATGCCATTGGCGACGATGGCGGTCACCAGGCCGATGCCCATCAGGCCCAGTTTCGGCAGGCCGAACATGCCTTCGATCAGCGCATGGTTGAGCAGGTAGTTGACCACGGTGCCGCACAGGCTGATCACCATCACCGGGGTGGCCTTGCCGATGGCGCTGGTAAAGCCGCGCAGGGCCATGAAGCTCAGGTAGCCGGGCAGGGCAAAGGGCAGGATCGTCAGGAATTGCCCGGCTGCCTGCACGTTGGTTTCGGTCTGGCCGAACATCAACAGCACCGGCTTCAAGTTCCATAGCAGCAGCGCCGCCGCCAGGGCCATCAACCACGCCAGCCACAGCCCGGCCTGGGTGAGGCGAGTGGCGCCGTCGATATCGCCGGCGCCATGGCGAATGGCGACGAGGGTGCCCACGGCTGCAATCACGCCGATGCAGAAGATCGCCACGAACGAATAGCTCGCCGCGCCCAGGCCTCCGCCGGCCAGGGCCTCGGGGCTCAAGCGCGCCATCATCAGGGTGTCGGTCAGCACCATCAGCATGTGCGCCAACTGTGAGGCAATCAACGGCCCCGATAGCCGCAGAATGGCCCAGAGTTCGGTACGTGCCGGATGTTGCATGATCATCACACTCGAATGGTCAGGAAGATGGGGAAGGGTTGATTCTCGGCGCATTCAGCCCATTGCACAAAAGGATAAAAGCGATCGTTGGCATGATTAAAACTCATACTTGAGCGATTCTGGTAGGGTTTCCAGATTGCGCAGTCGGAGCTTTCAGCATGTCCCGTCGTCTTCCTCCTCTTTACGCCTTGCGGGCATTTGAAGCCGCCTCCCGCCACCACTCGTTTACCCGTGCGGCTGAAGAATTGTCGATTACCCAAAGTGCGATCAGCCGGCATATCCGCACGCTCGAAGATTATTTTGCCTGCCGATTGTTCCAGCGCAGCGGTCGCACGTTGCAGCTCACGGAAGCGGCGCGTTTGTTGCTGCCTGGCGTACGGGAAGGCTTCGCTGCCCTGGAGCGTGCTTGCCATACCTTGAATGCCGAAGATGACATCCTGCGTATGAAGGCGCCGTCCACCTTGACCATGCGCTGGCTGCTGGCGCGGCTGAGTCGCTTCCGGGCCTTGCAGCCGGGCAATGAGGTGCAGCTCACCAGTGCGTGGATGAGCATCGATGAAGTGGACTTCAACCAAGAACCGTTCGACTGCGCGGTGTTGCTCAGCAACGGGCACTTTCCGGCGGACTGGGAGGCCAGTTATCTGTTTGCTGAAATGCTGATCCCGGTGGGAGCGCCCAATCTGCTGGACGACGGTCCCTGGGACGTGACGCGGTTGGCAACCGCCGAGTTGCTGCACCCGACCCCGGACCGTCGCGACTGGCGTTACTGGTTGCAGCGCATGGGGCTCTCGTCTCAGGTTTCACTCAAGGGTGGGCAGGTGTTCGACACGCTTGAGCTGGGCATGATCGCCGCCGCCCGAGGCTATGGCGTCTCCATGGGTGATTTGCTGATGGTGGCCGAAGATGTAGCACAGGGGCGCTTGAGCCTGCCATGGCCCACGGCGGTCGCCAGCGGGGAAAGCTACTACCTGGTATGGCCGAAAACCCGCCCCGGTGGTGAGCGCTTGCGACGGCTGGCGGAATTTCTTCAGGGTGAAGTCAAGGCGATGGAATTGCCCCAGGTCGAACGCCTCGATTGAGTGGCGGCGAGCTGCTAGTGCAATCGTTTGCGGGATACCCCTGTGATTCGCTCAAGTATTGCCAAATGCCGCCGAAGAAGGGGGTTGGAACCATCGTGCATCAACGTTTCCCACTAGATAATTTGCCGAGCAGCGCTATGAGATCAGGATGATCCTGGCCTCGGCCAGGAGCTGTCATGTCTCAACCCCGTGCCCGGATTGCCTCCCAGTTAGGCCTCGCACTCGCCGTGATTCTCGCTGTCGTCATCAGCGGCAGTACGGTCTTTGCCTTGCGTACCCTCGACTCCGCCAACCTCGCCACCCGCGAGGAGCACCTGGCCAGCGAGGCGCGTTTGCTCGCCGACCAACTCAACACCTTCCACAGCACCCTGCGCGAAAGCACCCAGCGTTTGAGCGGGCTGTTTGAAAAGCGCTTCGGCGCAGGCTTGAGTGTGCGTGCGGACCAACCCGTGGCCGTGGCCGGCGTGCAGACGCCGAGCCTCTACCTGGGCAACGAGGTGCTGAACAACAACTTCGAAGAAGTGGATGAGTTCAAGCAGATGTCCGGTGGCGTGGCCACGGTGTTCGTGCGCAGCGGCGACGACTTTATCCGCGTCAGCACCTCCCTGGCCAAGCAGGATGGCAATCGCGCCATTGGCACCGTGCTTGACCGTCAGGGCGCGGCCTACCAGCGCGTTGTGAGCGGCCAGACCTACATCGGCCGTGCCGTGTTGTTCGACCGCTCCTATATGACCCAATACAGCCCCGTGCGTGACAGCAGTGGCCAGGTCATCGCCGTGCTGTTCATCGGTTTCGATTACACCGATGCCCAGAACGCCCAGTTTGAAAACCTCAAGCGCTTCCGCATTGGCCAGACCGGCTCCCTCGCGCTGCTCGATGAGCAAAAGCACTGGCTGGTGCCGCCGGCTGGCGTGCAAGCGCCGGATCAGGCGATTGCCGTGATGCTCGACCTGGCGAAAAAGCCGGGTGCAGGCCGTTTCTGGAGTGACAAGAACGAAGATTTCTATAGCGTTTCGGTGCCGTTCGAAGGCGGCCCTTGGGCGGTGGTAGCGAGCATGCCCAAGGCTGAGATTCGCGCCGTGACCTGGGAGGTCGGCATCCGCCTGGTGATCGGCAGTGTGCTGGCGATGTTGCTGGCAGTGGGCGCCGCGGTGTGGCTGTTGCGCAGCAAGCTGGCGCCATTGAGCGAGCTGGTGCGCCAGGCCCAGGCCCTGGGTGCGGGGGATTTGAGTGCGCGGCTCAATGTGTCCAGCCATGACGAAATCGGCCAGTTGGCGCGCAGTTTCAACCAGATGGGCGAAGCGCTGTCGACCATGGTGTCGCATATCCGTACTGCCGCCGAACAGGTTAACAGCCGCGCCCAGGCGTTGTCGGGCTTGTCTGGTGGTGCCTACGAAGGCATGGAGCAGCAGTCCGGCGAGATCACCAGCATGGCTGGCGCGGTGGAAGAGTTCAGTGCTACCTCGCTGAATATTGCCGACAACATGGGTAATACCGAGCGCCTGGCTCAAGAGAATGCCCAGCAAACCCGTATTGGCCGCACCTCGATGCAAGAGGCCTCATCGTCCCTGGAACATATCGCCACCGCGCTGAACAGCACCGCTGCCGTGATCAACACCCTGGGCCAGCGGTCCCAGGAAATCGGCGGGATCGTCGGGGTGATTACCGCCATCGCCGAACAGACCAACCTGCTGGCGCTCAACGCCGCCATCGAAGCCGCCCGCGCCGGCGAGCAAGGCCGTGGTTTCGCCGTGGTCGCCGACGAAGTGCGAAACCTGGCTTCGCGCACCCGCCAGGCCACCGATGAAATCTCCGGCATGATCCAGAGCATCCAGCAGGAAACCGGCAACGCCATCAGTACCATGGAGCATGGTAATGCGCTGATGCAGGAAGGCCTGTCCCGCAACGCCGACGTGGCCTCGGCCCTGGCGCGTATCGACGAGCAAAGCCGCTCGGCCGGCCAGCAGTTCGCAGCGATCACCACCGCCACCCAGGAGCAGAGCAGCACCGCGACCTTGCTCAGCAGCAACCTGCAGAGCATTGCGCTGGCCAACAGCGAGCAGCGTGAAGTGGTGTCGAACCTGGCGGTTACCGCCAAGGAACTGGAGACCTTGGCGGCAGGCTTGCGCCATGAGGTGGATCGGTTTCGCTGACGCACCGCTCCCACATTGATATTGCGTAAGGCTCAAGTCACGGATGTGGGGCGGTATTGCAGGGCCTCCTTCAGATGGTCACGGGTGATGGCGTCCATCTGGTCCAGGTCCGCCAGGGTGCGCGCCACCTTCAGCAGCCGATGGGCCGCCCGCAGTGACAGTGTCAGCCGCTCGCAGGCGGTCTCCAGCCAACCCTCGTCGACCTTTGGCAGCTTGCAGTGCTGGCGCAGCCCCGGCAGGTCCAGAAAAGCATTGGCACACCCCTGGCGTTGCTGTTGGCGCTCGCGTGCTTGCGCTACCCGCACCGAGGCATCGGCCGTTGTGTCGCCCGCCTGTTGAGTGGGGCTCAGGGCAGTGGCCTCCCGCGCGACGGTCAGGTGCAAATCAATCCGGTCCAGCAAAGGGCCGGATAGCTTGTTGCGATAGCGCTGGATCTGCTCCGGCGTACACCGGCAACGCCCGCTGGGCTCGCCCATGTAGCCGCAAGGGCAGGGGTTCATCGCCGCGACCAGTTGAAAGCGTGCCGGGAAGCTCACACGGTCTCGGGCCCGGGAGATCACGATATGCCCCGACTCCAATGGCTCACGCAGCACCTCCAGCACCTTGCGATCGAACTCTGGCAGCTCATCCAGGAACAACACCCCGTGATGGGCCAGGGTGATTTCCCCCGGTTGTGGCTTCGAGCCGCCACCCACCAGTGCCGGCCCGGATGCCGAGTGGTGTGGCTGACGGAACGGGCGGTTGGGCCAATGGCTCAGCGGTGCCAGGCTGACCACGGATTGGATAGCGGCCACTTCCAGTGCTTCCTGCTCGCTCAACGGCGGCAGCAAACCCGGTAGCCGGCTGGCCAATAAGGTCTTGCCGGTACCCGGTGGCCCGCTGAACAGCAGGTTATGCGCGCCCGCCGCCGCGATCAGCAATGCGCGCTTGGCCGCGAGTTGGCCCTGTACTTCACTCAGGTCCGGGTAAGGCTTGTTCATGTACAGCAAGCCGTCGGACCTATAGGGCTCAATCGGCACATGCCCATTCAGGTGCGCCACCACTTGCAGCAAGTGATCCACCGCAATCACCTTCAACCCTGACGCCAGGCACGCCTCCTCGGCATTGGCGCGCGGCACTATCACGGTGCGCCCGGCCTTGCGCGCCGCCAGCGCGGCCGGCAACACGCCCTTCACTGCGCGCACCTCGCCGGACAGTGCCAATTCCCCAAGGCATTCCACGTCATCGAGCATCAAGGCCGGCACCTGCACACTGGCCGCCAGAATGCCCAGGGCAATTGCCAGATCAAAACGCCCGCCGTCCTTGGGCAGGTCGGCGGGCGCGAGATTGAGCGTGATGCGGCGGGCCGGATATTGCAGCGCCGAGTTGAGGATGGCACTGCGCACGCGGTCTTTGCTTTCCTTCACTGCGGTTTCGGGCAAGCCCACCAGGGTGAGAGACGGCAGGCCATTGGCCATGTGCACTTCGACGGTGACGGCGGGGGCTTCTACACCGACCTGGGCGCGGCTGTGGACGATGGCGAGGGACATGCTCGTTCCTTGAATGAAAGGGCCGCTTCCTGCGGTTTTTTTCAAGGGTAGACGAGGTGGAATGGAGCGGGGCAGGGGAGGTTTTACAGAACGTATCCGGGCGGCAACGCAAAACAAATGTGGGAGCGGGCTTGCCTGCGATGGCGGTGTGTCAGCAAAGAATCATCCGCTGATGCACCGCCATCGCGGCATAGGTATCTACACAACTTTGTAGGCTGTCGCAGCAAACGGTAACCACGATGCGAAGCGAGTCGCTCTTGATCTGCTTTTGATCTTAGGCGCCCCGTCAAACCACGCTGGCCGGAATTCGACAGTGATTTGGGGGGTAAACCGGCAGGGATGCCGGTTTAGCCGCCCCGCGCCATGGATGGCGCGTGGCGGCGGCCCCCCAAATCACTGGCGGATTACGGGCACACCGAGCCTAAGCGAGGTGCCGAGTGGTGGGGCAAGAGCGTTTTGCTTACTTTTGCGCTTTTCAAAAGTGAGCCGCCGTCAGGGCGGAACCCTAAGTGGCCGTTACCGCAGGAATGGATATGTACACAATCCAGCTGTGTTGACTGTCAGGCCGCTATCGCAGGCAAGCCAGCTCCCACATTTGGATCGCGGTGCGTCAGTTAGAACAGCGTCGGCTATCCGGTCGTCACGGGAGCAAGCTCCCTCGCCACAGGTCCAGCGTCACACCAAAGTTGTGTAGATACCTATGGCCATCGCAGGCAAGCCAGCTCCCACACTCACCGTGTTTATTCAGCAGAGGGTGGCGTCAACCGTGCTTCAAGTTCAGCCACCTTCGCCTCCAGGCTCTCCAGTCGCGCACGTGTGCGGGCCAGCACCACCATCTGGCTGTCAAACTCTTCCCGGCTGACCAGGTCGAGCTTGCTGAAACCACTCTGTAGCAAAGCCTTGAACTGGCTTTCGATTTCATTGCGGGGCAGCGGGGTGTCGCCGCTGAACAGGCGAGAGGCGTGGCCGCTCAGGGCGTCGAGGAAGTCTTTGGGCGCGAGCATTGGACATATTCCGGAAAACAGTTGGCCGGCAGTGTATCACGCAGCGTCTATAGTCATTTTCACGCCCCGTTGCGCACGGTTTTCGCGCATTGGGGCGGGCGGTCGCGCACTGTTTTGATGCGCATTGCGGCCACGCAGGCGCCCCGTAGGTGGGCACAAGCGGGCAATGGATTGATTTCAGTGGTTTTTACGGAGCTGGCAAGGTTTCTGCTTAGACGATCATGACCCATGCACTGATGCAGTCGCTGTGACGAATGCAGTGCGCCGACGGATCCGGGGTACAGGGCTCGTCACCAGTGGTTCGCTGGCGTCGCGACGGCAAATGCCGAGGCGACGATGCGTTACAAAGCCAGGCACTGCGCTTAGACTTGAGACGGGTTTGTTTTCCTGGGGCAAGTCCACCAAATTCGGGAGAGAGTTTTCATGAAGCTAGTCACTGCCATCATCAAGCCGTTCAAGTTGGACGATGTTCGCGAGTCACTGTCCGAGATCGGCGTGCAGGGCATTACCGTTACTGAGGTCAAGGGCTTCGGTCGGCAGAAGGGTCATACCGAGCTGTATCGCGGCGCGGAATACGTGGTCGATTTCCTGCCGAAGGTGAAGATCGATGTCGCCATTGACGACAAGGATCTTGACCGGGTTATCGAGGCGATAACCAAGGCGGCCAACACCGGCAAGATCGGTGACGGCAAGATCTTCGTGGTCAATCTGGAACAGGCTATTCGCATCCGTACCGGCGAAACCGATACCGACGCAATCTAAGCCGCCAAACCCCAACGCCCCAGGAGAAAACAATATGACTCTGCGTAAATTCGCAGGGCTCGGAGCCCTGCTGTCCATCGTAATGCCAAGCCTGGCCATGGCGGCAGATGAAGTGGCTGCTCCAGTCCTCAATTCCGGCGACACCGCCTGGATGCTCACCGCCACCGCGCTGGTGCTGTTCATGACCATCCCTGGCCTGGCGCTGTTCTACGGCGGCATGGTCCGCTCCAAGAACATTCTGTCGGTGATGATGCAGTGCTTTGCCATCACTGGCCTGATCAGCATCCTCTGGGTCGTCTACGGCTACAGCATCGCGTTCGATACCACTGGTATGGAACAAGGTGTGGTCAACTTCAATTCCTTCTTCGGCGGCATGGGCAAGGCGTTCCTGGCGGGTGTCACCCCGGCCAGCATCACCGGGCCAGCGGCGCTGTTTCCGGAAGCCGTGTTCATCACCTTCCAGATGACCTTTGCCATCATCACCCCGGCGCTGATCGTCGGTGCTTTCGCTGAGCGTATGAAGTTCTCCGCGATGCTGATCTTCATGGCTATCTGGTTCACCCTGGTCTATGCACCGATCGCGCACATGGTCTGGAGCGGCAACGGCGGCCTGATGTGGGACTGGGGCGTGCTGGACTTCGCGGGCGGCACCGTCGTGCACATCAACGCGGGTGTGGCTGGCCTGGTGGCGTGCATCGTGCTCGGCAAGCGTAAAGGCTTCCCGACCACTCCGATGGCCCCGCATAACCTGGGCTATACCCTGGTGGGTGCGGCCATGCTGTGGATCGGCTGGTTTGGTTTCAACGCCGGTTCCGCTGCGGCGGCCAACGGCACCGCAGGCATGGCGATGCTGGTGACTCAGATCGCCACCGCCGCTGCGGCCCTGGGCTGGATGTTTGCCGAGTGGATCACCCACGGCAAGCCAAGCGCACTGGGCATCGCCTCGGGCGTGGTCGCCGGCCTCGTCGCCGTGACGCCGGCAGCGGGCACCGTGGGCCCGATGGGCGCCCTGGTGATTGGCCTGGTCGCTGGTGTGGTGTGCTTCTTCTGCGCGACCAGCCTCAAGCGCAAGCTGGGTTATGACGACTCCCTGGACGCTTTCGGCGTGCACGGTATCGGCGGTATCGTCGGCGCGATCCTCACCGGTGTGTTCGCAGCCCCGGCACTGGGTGGCTTCGGCACCGTGACAGACATCGCAGCTCAAGTCTGGATCCAGTGCAAAGGGGTGGGCTTCACCGTGATCTACACGGCGATCGTGACCTACGTCATCCTCAAGGTGCTCGACATGGTCATGGGCCTGCGTGTCACCGAAGAAGAAGAGGCGGTAGGCCTCGACCTGGCGCAGCACAACGAGCGCGGCTACAACTTGTAACTACGTGAAAAAAACATGCCCGGCTTGCCGGGCATTTTTTTGCCTGGCGTTTGTCTGTGGCTAAAGGTGCATGGGTTTTTTATCGAGTTTGTGATGGGATCCACACAGTACTTTTAAGGGTGCAAATGTCTTACAGGCATGAAGGCGTATTCGGCCCTTTGTTTTTTCTCAGAGCGCGCTAGAATGCGCGCCGATGGGCGGAGAACTGTATGTGGCAACAGACCCTGATTACCCTGCGGGCCAAGCCCCGGGGCTTTCACTTGGTAACGGACGAGTTGCTTGCCGGCTTGCCTGAATTGAAGGCATGCCGTGTGGGCCTGTTGCATCTGTGGCTGCAGCACACCTCGGCCTCGTTGACCATCAACGAGAACGCCGACCCGGCGGTTCGCCGTGACTTCGAGCGTTTTTTCAACCTGCTGGTGCCACAAGGTCGCGCAGGGTTTGAACATAACGACGAAGGTCCGGATGATCTGCCGGCGCACTTCAAGGCCAGTCTGCTGGGCTGCCAGTTGAGTTTGCCGGTCAAGGCCGGCCGCTTGGCGATAGGGACCTGGCAAGGTGTTTATCTGGGCGAGCACCGTGATCATGGCGGTGCTCGTAAAGTCCTCGCCACCTTGCACGGTGAAGGGGCATAAGCCATAGGGAATCCTGTGGATGTTGATTTTTTTCCAGCGGCCTCGACAGAGGGTGAAGCTGGGCTATAACTAATCTGCTTTTCGCAAGTCATGAGGTAGAACATGAGCGACGATGATCTGGAACAAGACGACCTCGAAGTAGGTGATGAAGACGACACCGAAGACGGTCTTGAAGCAGTAGCGGCTGACGACGTTGCGGAAGATGCCGATGACAGTGTTGGCGATGACGCGGCTCCCAAAGCCAAAGGCAAAGCCAAGGCGGCTGTTTCGGTAGACGAGTTGCCGAGTGTTGAAGCCAAGAACAAAGAGCGCGATGCCCTGGCCCGTGCGATGGAAGAGTTCCTCGCTAAAGGCGGCAAAGTGCAGGAAGTCGAGGCCAACGTGGTGGCTGATCCACCGAAGAAGCCGGATAACAAGTACGGCAGCCGACCTATCTGAGGTCTGCCTCCTGCTTGTAAGAAAAAGCCCGCCGTCGCTGCGGGCTTTTTCATGTCTGGAGCAATTTACCAGTTCGCTGCAATACCCTGTGGGAGCTGGCTTGCCTGCGATAGCGGTCTATCTGCGAGCCCTGTGTTGACTGACCCACCGCTATCGCAGGCAAGCCAGCTCCCACATTTTGGGTCAGTGTTAGCTCCAGCGACTCAGCAAGGGCGGCAACTCCGTCAGGCTGCGAATCTGCGCATCCGGTTGCTTGTCACCTTCCCAGGCCTTGCCCGTGGGGTTGAACCACACCGCCCGCAGCCCCGCCTGCTGCGCGCCGGCAATATCATCCCCAGGATGATCGCCCACATGCACAGCCGCGCTGGCGTCCACACCGCCACGTTGCAGCGCCTCCTGAAACAGCCGTGCATCCGGCTTGGCGATGCCGATATCTTCAGCGCGCAGGGCAAAGTGAAAGTAGTCCGCCAGGCCCACGCGCTGCACATCGGCATTGCCATTGGTGATCACGCCTAGCAGAAAGTGCTGGCGCAGCGCCTTGAGCATCGGCTCGGCTTCCGGGAACACGGTGAGTTGGTGACGTGCGTGGATGAACGCTTCGAAGCAGACATCCGCCATCTCTGTGGCCTCAGGCTGGGGATAACCGGCCTCCTCGAACGCATGCATCAACACGCGATGGCGCAGCAGGCTGATGCGGTGCTTGAGTTCGGGATGACGCTGCAACACCTGCTGGCGCAGGCTGGCAAAATGTTCAAGGGGCAGGTCGCCGACCTTGGACGCGTGGGTCGCCAGCCATTCGCGCATCGACGCTTCGGCGCTGATGATGACGGGTACGTTGTCCCAGAGGGTGTCGTCCAGGTCGAAGGTGATCAGCTTGATACTCATGAGTCGCCGCCCTTGATGCGTTTGGCCCGTGGATGGGCGCTGTCGTACACCGTTGCCAGGTGCTGGAAGTCGAGGTGGGTGTAGATTTGCGTGGTCTTGATATCCGAGTGCCCGAGCAGTTCCTGCACGGCGCGCAAGTCCTGGGAGGATTCGAGCAGGTGGCTGGCAAATGAGTGACGCAACATGTGCGGGTGCAGATTCTGCCCCAGCTCGCGCTCGCCGGCGGCCTTGACCCGCAGCTGGATCGCTCGTGGCCCCAGGCGCCGGCCTTGCTGGCTGACAAACACGGCATCGTCTGCCGGGTTGGTCAGCAGGCGTAGCGGCAGCCACAGCTGCAAGGCTTCGCGGGCTTTCCTGCCCACGGGCAGTACGCGGGTCTTGCTGCCTTTGCCGAGCACTTGGACGAGGCCATCGGCGAGGTCCAGTTGATCCAGGTTCAGGCCGGTCAGCTCCGACAGGCGCAGGCCCGAGGAATAGAACAGCTCAAGGATTGCCTGGTCGCGATGGGCCAGGAAATCATCCTCGACGGCACCGTCGAGCAGTTGCAGGGCGCGGTCGGTGTCCAGGGTCTTGGGCAGGCGCCGTTCGCCTTTGGGCGGCGACAGGCCATTGGCCGGGTCGTGGTCGCACAGGCCTTCGCGATTGAGGTAGTGATAGAGGCCGCGCACCGCCGACAGCAGGCGAGACAAGCTGCGTGAGGACTGGCCTTGCTGGTGCAACCGGGCGATCAGGCTGCGCAGGGCCTGGATATCCAGGGCTTTCCAACTGCTGACGTGCTGTTTTTCGCAATAGGCCAGGACCTTGTTCAAGTCCCGCCGATAAGCTTCCAGCGTATGGGGCGACACCTGGCGCTCATTGCGCAGGTGAGCGCAGTAAGCGTCCAGTTGCCGCTCCATGATCAGCGCACCGCGCGCAGGGTGGTGGTGTGACGTGGCAGGACGCGGCCCAGCACTTCGGCGATATAGGTCAGGAACAGCGTGCCCACCGAGCTTTTGTAGTGCGCCGGGTCGCGGCTGGCGATGGCCAGTACCCCGTGCAAGCCTTGATGGCTGAGGGCGATGACGGCCGTAGAGCCGATCTGCTTGCGCTGTTCGGCGCCAAACAGGAAGTCCAGCTCATGCTCGCGCAAAGTGCCGCTGACAGTCTTGCCTTCGGACAGCAGCCCGCCGATGGCCGTCTGCGCCTCGCCACCTGTGACCCAGCGACCCACCGGCATCGGGTTGTCGCTGAACAGGATCAGGCTGACGAAGGGCACCTGGAAATCCTCACGCAGGCTGTCCTCCACGGCGATCACCGTTTCTTCCAGGCTGGTGGCATCCATCAGGGTCAGAATCAGGCGGCGCGTCTTGTCGAACAAACGGTCGTTGTCGCGGGCCACGTCCATCAGATGAGAGAGCCGGTGGCGCATTTCAATATTGCGCTCGCGCAGGATCTTCATCTGCCGCTCCACCAGCGACACGGTATCGCCGCGCTGGTGAGGTATGCGCAGGGCTGGCAGCAGTTCTTCGTGTTCGACGAAGAAGTCCGGGTTAGCCTCAAGGTACGCCGCAACAGCAGCGGCCTCCAGGCTTTCACTCGGGGTTGCGTGTGCGGGTACTTGAGGCTTATCGGTCATTAGCTTGGCTCACTCATAGACGGACCTGTCCTTCGTATACACGCGTGGCCGGCCCGGTCATCATCACCGGGTGGCCAGGGCCTGCCCATTCGATGGACAAACGTCCGCCGGGCAGGTCGATCAACAGCGGCGAATCCATCCACCCCTGGCTGATCGCGGCCACGGCAGCGGCGCAAGCACCGGTGCCGCAAGCCTGGGTTTCGCCGACGCCGCGTTCCCATACGCGCAATTGCGCACGGTTACGGTCGATTACCTGCAAAAAGCCCACATTGGCCCGTGCCGGAAAGCGCGGGTGATGTTCGATCTTCGGCCCCAGTTCGTGCACCGGGGCGTTATTGATGTCGGTGACCCGCAGCACTGCATGGGGGTTGCCCATGGACACGGCGGCGATCTCCACGGTTTTGCCATCTACGTCCAACGAGTAACTGAGGGCCTGCTCGGTGGCCTGGAACGGAATATCCGCCGGCACCAGGCGCGGCGCGCCCATGTTGACGCTGATCTGGCCATCGTTGCGGATGTCCAGTTCGATCACGCCACCTTTGGTTTCGACGCGTATCTGGCGTTTGGCAGTCAGGCGTTTGTCGAGCACAAAGCGCGCAAAGCAGCGCGCGCCGTTGCCGCACTGTTCCACTTCAGAACCGTCGGAGTTGAAGATCCGGTAGCGAAAATCCACCTCCGGGTTGCTCGGCGCCTCGACCAGCAGCAACTGGTCGAACCCGATCCCGGTGTGGCGATCGCCCCACTGTTTGGCGTGCTTGGGCAGGATGTGCGCGTGCTGGCTGACCAGGTCGAGGACCATGAAATCATTACCCAGCCCGTGCATCTTGGTAAAACGCAGCAGCATGGCTTACTCCGGCAGCAGGCTTTCGCCAGCATACAACTCGGCTACCGTCTCGCGGCGACGCACTTCAAATGCTTGATCACCGTCCACCAGCACCTCGGCGGTACGCCCGCGGGTGTTGTAGTTGGAACTCATGACAAACCCGTAGGCACCGGCCGAATGCACGGCCAGCAGATCACCTTCCTCAAGCGCCAACTCACGATCCTTGGCCAGGAAGTCGCCGGTCTCGCAGATCGGCCCGACGATGTCATAGGCGCGGGCTTTGCTTGCGCGCGGCGTCACGGCGGTGACATCCATCCAGGCCTGGTACAGCGCCGGGCGGATCAGGTCGTTCATCGCCGCATCGACGATGGCGAAATCCTTGTGTTCGGTGTGCTTGAGGTACTCGACCTGGGTCAGCAGCACGCCAGCGTTGGCGACGATGTAGCGGCCCGGCTCGAACATCAGCGTGAGGTCGCGGCCTTCGATGCGCTCGCGCACGGCCTGGATATAGTCGGCAATCAGCGGCGGCTCTTCATCGCGATAACGCACACCCACGCCACCACCGAGGTCGATGTGGTGCAGGTAGATGCCGCACTCGCCCAGGCGGTCGATCAGCGCCAGCAGGCGGTCGAGGGCATCCAGGAACGGTGGCAATGTAGTCAGTTGCGAGCCGATATGGCAGTCGACACCCAGCACTTCCAGGTTCGGCAGTTGGGCGGCGCGGATGTACACGTCCTCGGCGTCGGCGATGGCAATGCCGAACTTGTTCTCTTTGAGACCGGTGGAGATGTACGGGTGGGTGCCGGCGTCGACGTCCGGATTGACGCGCAGGGAGATCGGCGCACGCACGCCCATCTCGGCGGCGACCACTTGCAGGCGCTCCAGCTCGTCGGTGGATTCGACGTTGAAGCAATGCACGCCGACTTCCAGGGCGCGACGCATGTCTTCGCGGCTCTTGCCGACGCCGGAGAAGACGATTTTGTCCGCCTGGCCGCCGGCGGCCAGTACGCGTTCCAGCTCGCCACGGGACACGATGTCAAAACCAGCGCCAAGACGCGCCAGGACATTGAGTACACCCAGGTTGGAGTTGGCCTTGACTGCGTAGCACACCAGGTGCGGCACGCCGTCGAGGGCGTCGGTGAACGAGCGGTATTGGGCTTCGATATGCGCACGCGAGTACACATAGGTCGGGGTGCCGAAGCGCTGGGCAATCGCGGACAAGGCCACGCCTTCCGCGAACAGCTCGCCGTCCCGGTAGTTAAAAGCGTCCATAAGTTTCCCTTGGTTTAGTAGGTGTCGTGCTTATGGGCTTTTGACGGCTTTTGCGACGATTGCGCCTGTTCGTTTGGATCTTTGCTGTCATCCGGCAGGTACAACGGGCCTTTCTGGCCACAGGCACTAACGAGGCAAGCGACCGCGACGAGCGCAGCAAGGGAAGAGATCAGGCGCTTCATGGCGAAATCCTTGAATATGCATTAATTGCGCCCGAGTATACCGACCACCCGCCAGCTTGCCTATGCGCCGCAACACCCGTCCGGCGGGGGTTTGCCGAGACAGTAGGGAAGCAGGCTACGATGCCTGGGGATATTTCGTACCGTCATCCGTGATCAAATCAGTATCCTTTGCAATCGGCGAAGCTCGCCCGTATCGTGCGGCGCTTGAGCAAAACCAGACACTTTTGAGGTTGCCACAATGAGTTTGACCGAAGCCCGTTTTCACGACCTGGTGGATGCCACCCAGCAGGGGCTGGAAGATATTTTCGACGACAGCGGCCTGGACGTGGACCTGGAAAACTCGGCCGGTGTGCTGACCGTCAAGTTCGAGAGCGGCCAGCAACTGATCTTCAGCCGCCAGGAGCCGCTGCGTCAGCTGTGGCTGGCTGCACGCTCCGGTGGCGTTCACTTCGATTACGACGAAGAAAGCGGCAAATGGCAGTGCGACAAGAGTGAAGAGTTGCTGGGTGAGATGCTCGCCCGCCTGGTCCAGGAATATACCGGCGACGAACTGGATTTCGACGAGATCTGATGGTGAGTGAGCCTGCAACCGTACGCCCGCCCAAGCCGCTGTTCAGCAATGTCAGCCCGGCGGTGCCGTCACCTTGTATCAGTTTGTGTCGCCTGGACGAGCAGAAAGTCTGCCTGGGCTGCTTCCGCCATGTGGAAGACATCCGGGAATGGCGCTCTGCCGACGATGCGCGGCGCCGGGTGATCTGCGCCGAGGCCGAGCAGCGCAAGGCGAGCACCTGACGGCGTCTTGTTTATTTGTGTCGCTGTGGTAGTGTCCGGATACACCTCCATTCATCGAGGTCCGTGAGAACCCCGCCTTTTCCTGGCGGGGTTTTGCTTTTGTGTGCAGAAAAAAGGAGTCTGCCTGAATCATGACCACCGCACCGTCCATCATTCTCACCCGTCTTGACGTGCAGCGTCTGGAGCAACTGATCGACCGCTTGGGCGACGAGTCTCCCGGCGCCGAAGCGTTGCAAGCCGAACTCGACCGCGCCGAAGACGTGGTTGGTCACGATGAAGTGCCTGCGGGTGTCGTGACCATGAACTCCAGCGTGCATTGCCGTGAGCAAGGCAGCGGCAAGGACTATCACCTGACGTTGGTCTACCCCAAGCACGCGAACGCCGACGAAGGCAAGATTTCGATCATGGCGCCGGTAGGCAGCGCATTGCTTGGCCTGCAAGTGGGCCAGCACATCGACTGGCCGGCGCCAGGCGGCAAGACCCTGAAGCTGGAATTGCTCAGCGTCGAAGGCCAGCCCAAAGATGGCGGCGCCTTCCCGCTCTAAACCTGATTCAAGGCCGCATTGAGTGACTGTTCCAGTTCGGCTTTATAGCGCAGGTACAGATTGCTTGGGCTTTGCACATCACCGAGCAGCCCTGACAGATCCAGGTCAGTGATATAGCAGCGGTAACGCTCGGTTTCCCGACGTTGCCCGACGATCTCCCGGGCGACCACCGTAAACAGCTGGTCGCCAAATTCCAGCTCGGAAAACTCCCGCTGATTGCAGTACAGGGTGATCCCTACCTGGCCCGGCGCGCCTTTGCCGATAATCGCCTGCACGTCATAAAACGCTTTGTTGGCAGGGTCTTGCGGGGCCGGCCGTGGCTCCACGCCTCGCGCACGGCCGTTGCCCGATGGCAACAGTTGGTAGTACAGGATCTGTAACTCGCCCGCGGGTTGCTGAGCGTCCAGGGACGATAGCGCTTCGCGGCGGTACAGGATCGATTGCAAAAAACGCTGCAGCGGCGCTAGCAGGCTTTGCTCATCATGAAACGGCAAGCGCTGTTGCCAGAGCGCGTTGAATTCGTCGAGCACGTACACGTCGGCGAAGCCTTCATTGACCCGGTAGAACACCTGCACACACTCGGCCTGGCCCATGGGCAGCAGCAGCGCCAGGTCGTGGTCTTCCAGGGCCATGGCGTCCAAGTGCCACGGGCTGTAGCTGGCCAACTCCTCGTTGAGGTAAGCGATCAGCGCGTCCTGGGTCGGCAGCGACACATGGGTGGCTTGGCCCGGCACCAGTTCCATGACGTGATAATGCTGCTGCACCTGGAGCAGGTAGCGATGATTGCCCTGGCCGAGCAGCAGATGCTGCGCGGTGTCGAATACCTCTTCCACCCGCTGGGCAATGAACTGCGCCCGGTTGTGGCAGAAGCAGCGCACCCGCAGGCGTGGCAGATGGTTCGATGGCAGTTGGTTGAGGTAGTCGCGCAGGCAGTCGAGCAGGGCGTGCGGGCCGTCATAGCGGCTGACCATCACTTCGTTCCAGCTGTTGAGCGTGACCTGGTCCAGGGTCAGCACCAGGTTGTCGCGCACGCCGGCATAGCTCAGGGAGTCGGTGCGCTCCGTGGTCATCAGGATATTCAGGTCGCGATGATGCTTGAGCGGGTCAACCCCAACGTTGATCAGCAGCAGCACTTCTTCTGGCACTGCCGGGCGCAGCAAGCGGCTCTCATCGACACTGGCCAGGGGCAGGGCGATGGTCTGTTGCAGGCTGCCCAACAGGTTGAACAGCTCGAACTCGGTCATGTCGCTGGTGCCGGGGTGCAGCGCCAGGCGGGTACTGCTGTCGATCACGCCGTTGCGATGGCACCAGGTGAGCATTTCCAGCAGGTCGCGGCTGCGTTTGATCGGCGCGAAGTGTTCCCATTCCAGGGCGGTAAGGTTGCCGTTATACAGGCCCCAATGGTGCTGGCCCGGCTCCTTGCGGTTGGGCGACTGCACCAGGGTCAAGGTGTCTTCGGCCAGGTCGGGGGCGATGCCGGGGTTGATGAACTCAACCTTGCCGGCCTTGCGCTCGAACGCCGCGTACAAGCGGCGGCCCAGTACATTGAGGTCGCGTTTATTGATCGGGCTGGCGGACTGTTCGCTGCGGGTGAACTGGGTGAGGAAGCGGTAGCTGTAGTTCAACTCATTGACCAGGGCGCGGCGCTCGGAGGCGACCTGGCGCACCTTCCATTGGCTGCGGCTGTCCAGCAGGGCCAGTTGGCGCGGGTCCCAACCCCATTCATGCGCCAGGCGTTCCAGCAGCTGCCGTTGCCAACCGGCGGTGCGCTGGCCGGCGCTGAGCTTGCGGTTGACCTTCAGGTACAGGCTGCGGCGCACCAGTTCCAAGCGCTCCAGCTCGTTGCGGGCCTTGAGGTATTCCTCGATGCGGCGGTAAACCATGATGTACGGGTCCAGCTCATCCAGGTCTACCTGATGGCTGAACACCGCCTGTTTGAAGCGCAGGCTCAGGCATTGCACCTTCGGGTGTTCGCTGGCGTAGACCTCGGTCAGCAGCAGCTTGAGCACCGATTTATAGGGCGACTCGATGCCCTTGAACAGTTGCCACAGCCCGGCGCCAATGAATTCGCCCGGGGGAATATGGGCTAAGTGGCCGAGGTCGAGGGTTTCATCAGCGCGGATAAAGCGCTTTGAAATCAGTGCGTTAGTAAACTCGGCGTAGCGGTTTTCTTCGTAGACCGGCACCAACCACCAGATGGGCGTGCGTCCGGCCAGCCAGATCGCGGTGCGATAGAACTCATCCAACAGCAGGTAGTGCTGGGTGGTGCCGCAGTCGTCGGAACTCAGTTGCGTATCGCGATCACCCAACACAAAGCGCGTCGGGTCGATCAGGAAAAAATGCGCCTCGGCGCCCATGCCCAAGGCCCAGGTTTCCAGCAGTTGGCACTTTTTGCGCAGCTCGGCCAGCTCGGTCTCGTTCAGGTCGGGGGCGTGGCACACCCACACGTCCATATCGCTTTGATCGGCCTGGGCCAGCGTGCCCAGGCTGCCCATCAGGAACAAACCGTGGATCGGCGTAGGCGGGTTGCCGTGGCGCGGTTTATAGGAAAATGAGCGGGTCAGGCGCTGGGCATCGGCCAGGGCCTGGGCGTCCGGTTCGAAATTCGACAACCCGGCCGGCGTGCTGCTGGAGACGTAGCCTGGCAACAGCGGGTGATTGACATGGAAAAACAGCGGCAACAAGGCCAGCACGCTTTGCTGGCGTGGCGTCAGCCCTTCGATGGCCCGGGCCATGCGGCCTTGATTGAGGCTCATGAAACGCGCGCGCAGTTGGGTCAGCACCTTGCGGTCGATGCCTTCGTCCAGATCAGGGCGGATTTCATGGGTGCGGGTCATGTCGAACTCGTTGGCTCGCAGGGCCCGACGCGGGCGGCCATGCAGGAGTTTACAGACAGTAGCGTAGGAGTTTTAGAGGGAAGTGGCTTTTTGGCGTCAGAATTTTGTATGCCGCGCAGCAATGCCCGCGGAATCCGCAGGCGGCGGACTCCATGGGCGGTATCAGGTATCAGGCGGCTTCTTTTTTCGTTGTGTTCAGAATCGTCAGCAGGCTTTGGGTGTGTTGAGCCGCATCCCGGCCAAGGCTGGTCAGGTAGCCACCATCTGGCTGGGTAATCAGCTCTTTGTCAAAGAGGCGCTTGGCAGCGGCAATGGCGGTGGAGGCAGCGGTCTGGTGGACTTTCAGACCTTCCTGGGAGCTGTCCAGGTTGAAGAGTGCAAGGATTTCCAGTTCGGCAACCAACTCAGGGGTATACGACATAAGGACTCCAGACTTTCTAAAATTTATTAGAGGCTAGCAGGCCATAAGGTGAACGCACTTTGCCGAACTGTCCAGCGTGTTGCTGCGTGCCGGGGTTATTGCTTTTCCGGCGGCAGCTCGGGCAGTGCCCGCAATGCCGTTTCATACCACTCGGTATTGAAGGCGCGGTCTTCGTCCAGCATGGCGTCGATCTCGAAGGCCAGCACGTGAGCCATCAGATTGAGGATGTCGTCGCGCTCGTAACCCACCAGGGTCAGTTTATTGAACGTAGCCTTGGCCGCTGGCGGGTTATCGTTCTCGATCTGGTTCTCGATGGCTTCGATCAGCGTGTTTTCGGTAAATTCTTCTTCTTCGTCGTGGTCGATATCGGTCGGCTCGCTCATGGCAGGCTCCTCAAGGAAAGGGCGCCAGTCTACCCCCATTCAGGGGGATGATGCTGCTGGTCAGGGTGCCCTCGAGGATCTATAACTCTTGCAGCCAACCCCACACCCGGCCTGGAGGCTTTGTGATGCTCAAGCTTTACGGATTTTCGGTCAGCAACTACTACAACATGGTCAAGCTGGCGCTGTTGGAGAAAGGACTGCCCTTCGAAGAAGTGCCTTTTTACGCCGGGCAAACCCCCGAAGCCTTGGCGGTAAGCCCGCGCGGCAAAGTGCCGGTGCTGGGTGTGAAGCAGGGGTTCATCAACGAAACCAGCGTCATCCTCGAATACCTCGAGCAGAGCCAAGAAGGCCCTGCGCTACTGCCCGCCGACCCGTTTGCGCGGGCTCAGGTGCTGGCGCTGTGCCGTGAGATCGAGCTGTACATCGAGCTGCCTGCGCGGGCGTGTTACGCCGAGGCTTTTTTCGGCATGACGGTGCCGGAGGCGATCAAGGAAAAATCCAGGGCCGAGTTGCTGCTTGGGATGGGTACGTTAGGCCGGCACGCTAAGTTTGCGCCTTATGTGGCGGGGGAGAGCTTCACCCTCGCGGACCTGTATTTCATGTACAGCCTGAACCTGGCCTGCGGTGTGGGCGAGAAGCTGTTTGGGCTGGACCTGCTGGCGCAATTGCCGAAAGCGAAGGCGTTGTTGGCGCGCCTGAATGAGATGCCCAATGCGCAGAAAGTTGAGGCGGACAGGCAGGCGGCGATGCCGGCATTCATGGCGATGATTGCAGCCAAGAAATAACCAATGTGGGAGGGGGCTTGCTCCCGAAAGCGGTGGGTCAGCTAAGATTTTCTTGTCTGATACACCGCCTTCGGGAGCAAGCCCCCTCCCACAGTTTTAGCGGCTGGCGAGCAATTGCTGGCCGCGCACGACCGCTGCCTTGACCTGCGCCGGCGCAGTGCCGCCCACATGGTTACGGGCATTCACCGAGCCTTCCAGGGTCAGCACGGCAAATACATCCTGCTCGATCTGGTCGCTGAACTGGCGCAGTTCTTCCAGGCTCATTTCCGCCAGGTCTTTGCCGGTGTCCACACCGTACTTCACGGCGTGGCCAACGATTTCGTGGCAGTCACGGAACGGCAGGCCACGGCGCACCAGGTAATCCGCCAGGTCGGTCGCGGTGGAGAACCCACGCAGGGCCGCTTCACGCATGATCGCGTGCTTGGGCTTGATCGCCGGGATCATGTCGGCAAAGGCACGCAGCGAATCGCGCAGGGTGTCGGCGGCGTCGAACAGCGGTTCTTTGTCTTCCTGGTTGTCCTTGTTGTAGGCCAGTGGCTGGCCTTTCATCAGGGTCAGCAGGCCCATCAGTGCGCCGAATACACGGCCACTCTTGCCACGCACCAGCTCTGGCACGTCGGGGTTTTTCTTTTGCGGCATGATCGAGCTGCCGGTGCAGAAGCGGTCCGGTAGGTCGATGAACTGGAATTGCGCGCTGGTCCAGAGCACCAGCTCTTCGGAGAAGCGCGACAGGTGCATCATCGCGATGCTGGCGGCGGCGCAGAATTCGATGGCGAAGTCCCGGTCCGACACGCCGTCCAGTGAGTTGCCGCCCACGGCGTCAAAACCCAGCAGTTGTGCGGTGTACTCACGGTCGATCGGGTAGGTGGTGCCGGCCAGTGCCGCGCTGCCCAGCGGCATGCGGTTGGCACGCTTGCGGCAATCGACCAGGCGCTCGTAGTCGCGGCTGAGCATTTCGAACCAGGCCAGCAGGTGGTGGCCGAAGGTCACCGGCTGTGCGGTCTGCAGGTGAGTGAAACCGGGCATGATGGTGTCCGATTCGCGCTCGGCCTGCTCCAGCAAACCTTTTTGCAGGCGGGTGATTTCGCCCAGGATCAGGTCGATCTCATCGCGCAGCCACAGGCGGATATCGGTGGCGACCTGATCGTTACGGCTACGGCCAGTGTGCAATTTTTTGCCGGTCACGCCGATGCGATCGGTCAGGCGTGCCTCGATGTTCATGTGCACGTCTTCGAGGTCGACGCGCCAGTCGAACGTCCCTGCCTCGATCTCACCGCGGATGGTGGTCAGGCCGTCGATGATGCTGTCACGCTCGGCATCGGTCAGCACGCCGACCTTGGCCAGCATCGTGGCGTGGGCGATGGAGCCCATGATGTCGTGGCGGTACAGGCGTTGATCGAAGGTGACGGAGGCGGTGAAGCGCGCGACGAAGGCGTCGACGGGTTCACTGAAGCGGCCGCCCCAGGACTGGTTGGTCTTGTCGGTGCTCATGGATTCGCTCGTGATCTGCTTAAAAGAGGCATGAAGGTGTGCCGGCGATCATAACAGGGTTGCCCGTGGAGGCGGTGCTGCGGGTGGTCGGCAATTTTATTTGTGTAAGAGATGGCTAAGTGCCTTGCCGCCGACCGCATCCAGGACGAGACTGGAGGCAGGTACTTATTGAAACGATATTTGACGATTGAGCAATGTCGCCTCAGTGAGCGTCTACAGTTGGACTGATAGTGTGTGAATGCACCAAAGTCGGGTGATGCGGTCATAACCAGACTATCCATTAAACAGGGGGGTATTCGGATTGTTTATCAGTGAACCCTACGACGATGCCCGGAGGCAGCGGGTCTTGGGCGCTATTGAACAGGTCCGGGTAAATTTGGGTGCCATTCTCAGGGCACTTTTTGCCGCTCGCGCTAGTCTTAGCGTGGATCGCTGTGACGTCAGTCACCGCACCTGTCTACGCTATCCTTGTGCGAGACTCACGCAGGAATCCAGCGCAATATGAATGTCCTGATCGTTGATGACGAACCCCAAGCCCGCGAGCGACTGAGCCGTCTGGTCAGTGAACTCGAGGGTTATACAGTCCTTGAACCGAGTGCCACCAGCGGCGAAGAGGCGTTGACGCTGATCGACAGCCACAAGCCGGATGTAGTGCTGCTCGATATCCGCATGCCGGGCTTCGACGGCCTGCAGGTTGCCGCCCGCTTGAGTGAACGCGAATCGCCGCCCGCCGTGGTGTTGTGTGCGGCGCAGGAAGAGTTTTCTGCACAGACGCTGGAAGACAGCGGTGTCAGTTTTCTCATCAAGCCGGCCACGGCCGAAGCCTTGCTCAAGGCCCTGAAAAAAGCCGAGCGCCCCAGCCGTGCCCAGCTGGCTGCCTTGACGCAGCCGGCTGCGCAAAGTGGTAACGGGCCACGCAGCCATATCAGCGCGCGTACCCGCAAGGGCATCGAGCTGATCCCACTCGGGCAAGTGGTCTACTTTATTGCCGATCACAAATACGTGACCTTGCGCCACGAGACCGGTGAAGTGTTGCTCGATGAACCGCTCAAGGCCCTTGAAGACGAGTTTGGCGAACGTTTCGTGCGTATTCATCGCAACGCGCTGGTCGCCCGTGAACGCATCGAGCGCCTGCAGCGCACGCCCCTGGGGCACTTTCAGCTATTCCTGAAGGGGCTCAATGGCGATGCCTTGATCGTCAGCCGACGCCATGTCGCTGGCGTGCGCAAGATGATGCAGCAGCTTTAGCCCGAGGGCTGCGGCGCGGTCTGCGTTCCTTATCCCGGTGCGACGTGGCCAGGGAGGCCCCGCACTTGCTGATTCAAATCAAAGCGTATTTGCCTGAGCTGTTATTATCCGTCGTATCTATTCAGTACGGATTGATCCATGTCCTCTCGCGAAATCCGCATCGCCACCCGTAAAAGCGCCCTGGCCTTGTGGCAGGCCGAATACGTCAAAGCACGCCTTGAGCAGGCCCATCCCGGCCTCAAGGTAACCCTGGTGCCCATGGTCAGTCGCGGCGACAAGCTGCTGGACTCGCCGCTGTCGAAAATCGGCGGCAAGGGCCTGTTCGTCAAGGAGCTGGAAACCGCGCTGCTGGACAACGAAGCCGATATCGCCGTGCATTCGATGAAAGATGTGCCCATGGACTTCCCTGAAGGCCTGGGCCTTTTTTGCATCTGCGAGCGCGAAGACCCGCGCGACGCCTTTGTTTCCAACACCTTCGCGTCCCTGGACGAATTGCCGCTGGGCAGTATCGTCGGCACCTCCAGCCTGCGTCGCCAGGCCCAGTTGCTGACGCGGCGTCCCGACCTGCAGATCCGCTTTCTGCGCGGCAACGTCAACACGCGCCTGGCCAAGCTGGACGCCGGCGAATATGACGCGATTATCCTCGCCGCTGCCGGCCTGATCCGCCTGGGCTTTGAAGACCGCATCACCTCGGCCATCAGCGTCGAAGACAGCCTGCCCGCTGGCGGGCAGGGCGCAGTCGGCATCGAATGCCGCACCGCCGACAGCGAAATTCACGCACTGCTAAAACCTCTCGATCACGCAGAGACCGAAGTGCGTGTCACCGCCGAGCGTGCCTTGAACAAACACCTCAACGGTGGCTGCCAAGTGCCCATCGCCTGCTATGCCGTACTCGAAGGCGAGAACCTGTGGCTGCGTGGCCTGGTTGGTGATCCGGACGGCGGTAACCTGCTGACCGCCGAGGTGCGTGGGCCGCAACGTGATGCCACGGCCTTGGGGATTCAGGTTGCCGAGGAACTGCTGGAAAAAGGCGCGGGTGCCATTTTGCAGAAAGTCTATGGCGAGGCCGGTCCGCAGTGACCGACTGGCGAGTGCTGCTGACGCGGCCTGCCGAGGAGTCGACGGCGCTGGCGGCAGTATTGGCCCAGCGCGGTATTCACAGCAGTTGCCTGCCTTTGCTGGAGACCGAAGCGTTGCCGGAGACCGCTGAGCAACACGCGATATTTGGCGCGCTGCCGCGCTATTGCGCCGTCATCGTGGTGAGCAAGCCGGCCGCGCGCCTGGCGTTGCAGCAGTTGGGGGGCAGTGTGCCGCCCATGCCCTGGTTCAGTGTCGGCGCGGCCACGGCCCAGATACTGGCCGATCATGGCCTCCACGTTCACTATCCCGCCACGGGCGATGACAGCGAGGCCTTGCTTGAACTGCCTGCCTTGCGCGAGGCTATTGCACTGCCGGGCGCCCGGGTGTTGATCCTGCGTGGCGAGGGCGGGCGCGAGTTGCTGGCAGAGCGTTTACGCGAGCAAGGTGCTAGTGTCGACTACCTGGAATTGTATCGGCGTTTTCTTCCGGTGTATGAGGAGGGCGCGCTGATGCAACGCATCCAGTTGGAACGCTTGAACGGCCTGGTGGTCAGCAGTGGGCAGGGTTTTTTACACTTGCACGCGTTGGCCGGCTCCGATTGGCCAGAGGTGGCACAGCTGCCGTTGTTCGTGCCCAGCCCGCGTGTATATGAAATGGCGCGGGCCGCGGGTGCAGAAAAAGTTGTGGATTGTCGCGGCGCGAGTGCCGCGGCTTTGTTAGTGGCGTTAGGGAGCTATCCCGTTCCCACTCTCTGATACACAAAGGACGGATACGTGAGCGAAACAGCCTTGCCTAAAGATGAAGCTCAGCCCGCGCTTGATGCGCCGGTCGAGACACCGGTCAGCGCGCCACGCCGTGGCAATGGCCTGGCCATCGTCGCCTTGCTGCTGGGCGCTGCGGGCGTAGCCGCCGGCGGTTGGGGGATCTGGCAGGTCCGTGCCCTGCAAGCCAGCAGCCAGCACCAGCTGGGCCAGGTGCAGACCCTGGATGACCAGTCCCAGAGCCTCAAGCAAGGCCAGCAACAGTTGGCCGCCCGCCTGGCGCAGTTGCCGGGTGCGGATGAGCTGGAAGAACGCCGCCGCCTGGTCACGCAGTTGCAGGGTGATCAGCAGCGCCTCAACCAGCGTCTGGAAACCGTGCTGGGTGCCAGCCGCAAGGATTGGCGCCTGGCCGAAGCCGAGCATCTGATCCGTCTGGCCAGCTTGCGTTTGTCCGCCTTGCAAGATATCAACAGCGCCCAGTCGCTGGTCCAGGGTGCCGACGAGATTCTTCGCGAGCAGAGCGACCCAGGGTCTTTCGCCGCACGTGAGCAACTGGCCAAGAGCCTAGCCGCGCTGCGCAGCACCGAGCAACCGGACCGTACCGGCCTGTACCTGCAACTGGCCGCCTTGCGTGACCAAGTGGTGCAGCTTGCAGCGATTGCCCCGGAGTATCAGCTCACCGAGCCCGCCTCCCAGGGGCGTCCCACCAGCGATACCCAGAACCAGTTGAGCCAGTGGTGGGAACAGATTTCCCGTTACTTCCGCATCGACTTCAACCCGGATGACAACATCCGCCCATTGTTGGCAGGCCAAGGTCTGAACCAAGTGCGGCTAGCCTTGAGCCTGGCGCTGGAGCAAGCCCAGTGGGCTGCGCTTAACGGCGAGGCGGCGGTGTACAGCCGCTCGCTGGGAGAAGCGCGCAGCGTGTTGCAGGACAACTTCAACCAGGACAACCCGCAGAGCAAGGCGATGCTGGCGCGTATCGCTGAGCTCGAGCCCAAGGCCGTGTCGGTGGTCACGCCTGACTTGGCCGCGAGCCTGGCCGCTGTGCAGGCGTACCTCGAACGTCGTCATCAGTCTGCCGACGAAGCCAAGGCCTCGGCTGGCAAACCGGCGACCCAGGAGTAGAGCTGATGAAGCGTTTCTATGTGATCCTGGTGCTCGCCATTGCGGTCGCCCTGGCCCTGGGCGTGGGCATTTCGAAGCACACCGGCTACGTGTTGATTACCTATCCTCACTTGCTGCATTACGAATCAAGCCTGTGGGCGACATTGGTGGCGCTGTTCGCCATTGGCCTGGCGATTTACCTGATCCGCGTGTTGTGGAGCCTGGTCACCACATCCGGTGGCGTGGTCAACCCTTGGTCACGACGCAACCGCAGCCGTCGTGTGCAGATTGCTATCGAGCAAGGCCAGATGGACCTCGCCGAGGGCCGCTGGGCCAGCGCCGAACGCCACCTGCACCGCGCCGCCGAAGCAGAGCGTCAACCCCTGCTGTATTACATCGGTGCCGCCCGTGCGGCCAATGAACAGGGCCGTTATGAGGAATCCGACGGTTTGCTGGAGCGCGCGCTGGAGCGCCAGCCCCAGGCCGAACTGGCCATTGCACTAAGCCATGCGCAATTGCAGATGGATCGTGGCGATACGGAAGGTGCCCTGGTCACTCTTCAGGCGATGCATGAGCGTCATCCGCATAACGCGCAAGTGCTGCGTCAGCTGCAACGCCTGCATCAGCAGCGTGGCGATTGGTCTTCAGTGATTCGCCTGTTGCCTGAGCTGCGCAAGGACAAAGTCTTGCCTGCCAATGAGCTGGCTGAGCTGGAACGTCGCGCCTGGGGCGAGAACCTGAGCCTGGCTGCCCAGCGTGAAGAGCAAGGCGAGGCGGGGTTACAGTCCCTGGAGCGCGCATGGGAGCAACTGACCGCTGCCCAGCGCCAGCAGCCACAATTGGTGTTGGCGTATGCCGATCAACTGCGTCGATTGGGCGCCGATGCCAAGGCCGAAGAAGTGCTGCGTGGTGCGCTCAAGCGCGGTTATGACAGTCACCTGATTCGGTTGTATGGCCTGCTGCGCGGCAGTGATCCTGCGCGCCAATTGAAGTTTGCCGAAGGTTGGCTCAAGGACCATCCAGGCGATGCCAGCCTGTTGCTGACGCTGGGCCGTCTGTGCCTGCAAAACAGTCTGTGGGGCAAGGCGCGCGATTATCTGGAAAGCAGCCTGCAAGTACAGCGCAATCCCGAAGCCTGCGCCGAACTGGCTCGCCTGCTGGCCCAATTGGGCGACACCGAACGCAGCAACCAGCTGTTTCAGGAAGGCTTGGGCTTGCTCGACAATCGTCTGCTGTCCTCGCCGCTGCCGGTGCCTGCACGAGTTTGAAGTAGGAAAGGGTGAGTGGATTGGCTCGGACCGATCCGCCCCCGGACCCTTAAAACCCTGCAAACACTCGGTTTAACTGGCCTTGTTGCTAATTCCTACTTGTTGTAACTGAATTTCCTCGGGCTCGTGGCGGGATGTCCTTATGTTTTCGAGGAAATGTCTGCTCTAGGGCGTATTGAAAGGGATCGGGCCTTTCCTCTACCGTAGCGACCTATCTCTTGCAGTGCGGATAAACAATGTCTTTGGCCCCTTTACGCTCTTTGTTTTTCCTGGCGTTCATGGCGGGTGCGCTGACGTTGGGCGCGTCTTTCTACCTTCAATACGGCGCGCTGCTACGACCTTGTTTTCTATGCCAGGTACAGCGCCTGTTCCTCGCGTCTTTTGCATTGATCAACCTGATTGCCGTGCTTCACAAGCCTGGGCGTTCCGGCCTTTGCCTGTACGGGCTGGCGAGTATGGGCTGTGCGTTGCTGGGCGCCATCACCGCAGGCCGGCAAGTGCTGTTGCAGAACAGGCCGGCAAGTCAGGTGGGGGATTGCTGGCCCAGCCTGCAGCACATGCTTGAAAACCTGTCTGTCTGGCAGGCAATGCGCTCGGTGTTCAATGGCACGGTCGATTGTGTCGAAATCAACTGGACGCTGTTTGACTTGAGCCTGCCTGAGTGGAGCCTGTTGTTCTTCGTGGCGATGCTGATCCTGGGGCTCATGCAGGTGTCACGGTTGTTGTTCGGCAGGCATTTGCGCCTCGCAATGCCTTGAAAACGAGACTCAGGTTGTAGGAGCGGATTAAACACTTGTATGAACATTCTCTCCTGCGTACCTTGAAGCCATAGTCATGCGGGCATAATCTGGCCCGCACGCGTTATCCAAACCGCTTGTCAGACGCGGCCTTGTCCGTCTGCTGCTTCATCCTTGAAGTGTTGCGCAGGTACAGAGCTGCGGCGCCCCAATAGGGAAGAGAGATCATCATGTTGGAAAGTTGTCAGAATGCTCAGGAACGCTGGGGTGGGGTGCACAAGCTGATCGACAGCTGGTTGAAGGCACGTCACGAACTGGTTCGGGCCTTTGATGCTCTCGGCGCCAAGCCCGAAGCGTTGGCCGAGAATCGCGAGACATTGCAAGATTTCTGCGGTGTGCTGGTGGACTACGTGTCTGCCGGACATTTCGGCGTCTATGAGCAACTGACCAAGGAGGCCGAAGCCTTCGATGATCAGCGTGGTCTGGAGTTGGCAGAGACGATTTATCCGCGCATCGATGTGATTACTGAAAAGCTGCTGGCGTTCACCGACCTGTGTGATGCCGGGAAATGTGTTGCGGAAAAATTCAAAGAATTGGGCGCGCTGTTGCATGAGCGTTTCGAGCTGGAAGATTGCTTGATCGAAGTGCTGCACAACGCTCACAAAGAAGAACCCGCCACCCAGGCCTGAACCTGATGGCGAGATAAAAAAACGGTGCGCATGTCGCACCGTTTTTTATGGATCAGTGGCGAGTACCGAGCAGTTCAATTTCGAACACCAGCGGCGTATAGGGTGGGATCAACTCACCTGCGCCGTCTGCGCCATAGGCCTGTGCCGAAGGAATTACCAGGCGCCATTTTGCACCCACCGGCATCTGTTGCAATGCACTGCTCCAACCGCTGATCACGCTGTCCAGGCGAAACCATTGCGGTTGCGTACTTTTGTCGAAGACGGTTCCATCAGGCAGTCGGCCCACGTATTTCACCTGTACTTCATCGCTGGCCGACGGCTTGTTGCCAGTGCCGTTTGCCAGCTCGGTGAGCAGGATGCCGTCGGCTAACTGACGAACGCCGGCGGCGGCTTTTTCCCTTGAGAGAAATTGCTGCTCGGCAGCCAGTGCTTTTTCGCTTTGCGGCAGTTGGGCGTCGGCGGCATTCTGCGCTTCGTGCTGCGCGAGGATCTGTTCGATGCGCGCGTTATCCAGCGCCAGGGGTTTGCCTTGGTAGGCTTGTTTGAGTCCGTCGAGCAGGGCCTGTATCTGCAGGTCGGGGACTTCCTGGCGCAACCGTTCGCCAAGGCTTGCGCCCAGGCTATAGGCAAGGTCGTGCGGGGCTACGGCGGTAGTGTTTGACGAGGGCTGCTCGCTTGCATCGGCCACGCAGATCGCCAAGCCGAACACTAGAAAAAGGTAACGCGACATGGGCATTCTCCCGGCGAAAGTGCGACGGATTATGCCAGTGCGAGGGCGTAAAAAGTGGCGCGGTTTTCCGTTATATCGATAAGAATTTTCGCACGGTGCAACGCAACGCAAAGGATACTGTCAACATGCCCTAGCGGCGGTAAGAGCAGAGGGCTAGTATGAGCCGCACCCACGTCAGCCAGGAGGTAAACCATGTCGGCCAAACAGAAGCCTGTAAATACCCCGTTGCACTTGCTCCAACAACTTTCGGGCAGCCTGCTCGAACATCTGGAAAGCGCGTGCTCCCAAGCCTTGGCTGATGCAGAAAAACTGCTCGCCAAACTGGAAAAGCAACGCGGTAAAGCGCAAGAAAAACTGCACAAGTCCCGTACCAAACTGCAAGACGCTGCCACTGCCGGCAAGTCCAAGGCCCAAGCCAAAGCCAAAGGCGCGGTCAAAGAACTTGAAGAGCTGCTGGATGCTCTCAAGGATCGCCAAGCCGAAACCCGCAGCTACATTTCCCAACTCAAAAAAGACGCTCAAGAAAGCCTGAAACTGGCTCAGGGCGTTGGCCGTGTGAAGGAAGCCGTAGCTAAAGCACTGGGTGCTCGTACGCCTGCAAAAGTAGCCGCCAAGCCAACTGCTAAAACGGCTGCTGCCAAACCAGCTGCAAAGCCAGCTGCTAAAACTGCTGCTGCCAAACCAGCCGCGAAGCCAGCTGCTAGAACTGCTGCTGCCAAACCAGCTGCCAAGCCAGTTGCTAAAACTGCTGCCAAGCCAGCCGCGAAGCCAGCTGCTAAAACTGCTGCTGCCAAGCCAGCCGCGAAGCCAGCTGCTAAAACTGCTGCTGCCAAGCCAGCCGCGAAGCCAGCTGCTAGAACTGCTGCTGCCAAACCAGCCGCGAAGCCAGCTGCTAAAACCGCTGCTGCCAAGCCAGCTGCCAAGCCAGTCGCTAAAACCGCTGCTGCCAAGCCAGCCGCGAAGCCAGCTGCTAAAACTGCTGCTGCCAAACCAGCTGCCAAGCCAGTCGCAAAAACCGCTGCTGCCAAACCAGCTGCCAAGCCAGTCGCAAAAACCGCTGCTGCCAAACCAGCCGCGAAGCCAGCCGCTAAAACTGCTGCCGCCAAACCAGCTGCCAAGCCAGCCGCTAAACCTGCTGCTGCCAAACCAGCCGCGAAGCCAGCCGCTAAACCTGCTGCTGCCAAACCAGCCGCGAAGCCAGCCGCTAAACCTGCTGCCGCAAAACCGGCCGCGAAGCCAGCCGCTAAACCTGCCGCCGCCAAGCCAGCCACTCCAGCAGCCCCCACTGCCACCCCGGCAGCAGCCACCGCTCCAACTGCATCGGCCAGCAGCACTCCTGCACCGGTAGCGCCAAGCACCACCCCAACCAGCGCTTCCTAAGTGTTGGCGGCCATGACGCGCAATTGCAGCAGCGCGTCGTGGTCAAGGTTGGCGGCTTCGGTCGCCAGGCCTTCAAGCCATTCTTGCTGACCCAGCACCTCGTTGATCGACCATGCCTGCGCCAGCGCTTCCAAGCGCGCCAGCAGCGTTCTTTCGGCCTCCAGCTCCAGTGTCTTGACCTGCTCGCGTAGCGATGCCAATTGCGCATCCTGCTGAGCCAAGTCCCGCCATTGCACGCGCATTTGTCGCAACGGTTCGACAACCTGCACCCGCCACGGATGAGCGATCTGTTGTAGTGCCTGAATGCGTTCGGGCTTGTACGCCACACCTCGTTGCTCCAGCCAAGCACCACACAACAACAGGCACACGTCTGCCCCTTGCTCCTGCAAGCGCAGGCACGCGGCCTCCACGCCCGGGCGGGCATAGGTCGAAAGGGCAAAGCTCCACAGGTCAGCGCACATATTCACACCCAAGCCAGCGGCCAACGAAGCTGGTAGACTCCGCCGCCATTATGATCCGACTTCAAAGCCTAACATTACAGCGTGGCCCGCAACGTCTTCTTGAAGACGCCGAGCTGACCCTGCACGCCGGTCACAAAGCCGGCCTGATCGGTGCCAACGGCGCCGGCAAATCCACGTTGTTCGCCTTGTTGCTGGGTGAGCTGACCCCGGACTCCGGGGACTGCCTGCTGCCGGCCGACTGGCGCATCGCCCATATGCGCCAGGAGATCGACACCCTGGACCGCATCGCCATCGACTACGTGCTCGATGGCGACCTGCGCCTGCGCCAGGTGCAACACGACCTCGCCGAAGCCGAAAAAGCCCAGGACGGTGCCGCCCAGGCGCGCCTGCACTCGGAGCTGGACAGCGCCGACGGCTACACCGCCGACGCCCGCGCTCGCAAGATGCTCGCTGGCCTTGGGTTTACCAACGAACAGATGGACCGCCCGGTCGCCGACTTCTCCGGTGGCTGGCGCATGCGCCTGAACCTGGCCCAAGCGCTGATGTGCCCCTCTGACCTGCTGCTGCTCGACGAACCGACCAACCACTTGGACCTCGATGCGATCCTGTGGCTGGAAGACTTCCTCAAGAGTTACCAGGGCACCTTGCTGCTGATTTCCCACGACCGGGATTTCCTCGACGCCGTGGTCGATAACATCGCCCATGTCGAACAGAAGAAAATCACCCTGTACCGTGGCGGCTATACCGCGTTCGAACGCGCCCGCGCCGAACGCCTGGCCCAGCAGCAACAGGCCTTTGAAAAGCAACAGGCGCAACGTGCGCACATGGAAAGCTACATCGCAAGGTTCAAGGCCCAGGCCACCAAGGCGCGCCAGGCGCAGAGCCGCATCAAGGCCCTGGAGCGCATGGAAGAGCTGTCGGCGGCCCACGTCGATTCGCCGTTCGACTTTGTTTTCCGTGAGTCGGTGAAGATCTCCAGCCCGCTGTTGGACCTCTCGGATGCTCGCCTGGGCTACGGCGACAAAACCATCCTGGAGAAGGTCAAGCTGCAGCTCACGCCGGGCGCCCGCATCGGTTTGCTCGGCCCGAACGGCGCAGGCAAGTCGACACTGATCAAGAACCTCTCGGGTGAGCTTGAGCCGCTGGCCGGTCGCCTCACTCGTGGCGAGAACACGGTGGTGGGTTACTTCGCCCAGCACCAACTGGACTCGCTGGACGCCAAGGCCAGCCCGTTGTTGCACCTGCAACGCCTGGCGCCGACCGAGCGCGAGCAGACCCTGCGCGACTTCCTCGGCGGTTTCGACTTCCGTGGCGCGCGCATCGACGAGCCTGTGCTGAACTTCTCCGGTGGCGAAAAAGCCCGACTCGCCCTGGCTCTGATCGCGTGGGATCGCCCGAACCTGTTGCTGCTCGACGAACCGACCAACCACCTGGACCTGGAAATGCGCCTGGCGCTGACCATGGCCCTGCAGGAATTCAGTGGTGCGGTATTGGTGGTGTCTCACGACCGTCACCTGCTCAAGAGCACCACCGACAACTTCCTGCTGGTGGCCGACGGCAAGGTCGAAGAGTTCGACGGCGACCTGGACGACTACGCGCGCTGGCTGACCGAATACCGCCTGCGCAACGCGCCGGCCAGCAACACGCCGGTCAACCCGGACAAAACCGACAAGAAAGCCCAGCGCCAGGCCGCCGCCGCGCTGCGCCAGCAGTTGGCACCGCACAAGCGCGAAGCCGACAAGCTGGAAGCCGAACTGGGCAAGGTGCATGAGCGCCTGGCCAAGATCGAAGCCAGCCTGGGCGACAGCGCTGTGTACGAGGCGGCGCGCAAGGACGAGCTGCGTGACTTGCTGGCCGAGCAGGCCAAGCTCAAGGTGCGCGAGGGGCAATTGGAGGAAACCTGGATGGAGGCCCTCGAGTTGCTCGAAACCCTGCAAGCGCAGCTGGAGGCGCTGTCCTGATGGAAGCGCTGCAATTGCCAGTACCGGTGCAATGGATCGAACCCATCTGGATCGGCGTGCAAATCCTGCTGATCCTGCTGGCCGGCTACTTGGCTCAGCGCTTCGTCGCCAAGGGCCTTACGCGCCTGGGTGAGCGCTACCCGTTCCCGCCGCAGTTGCTGATGCCCCTGCGCGGCGGCTTGCGCTGGCTGATCATGGGCAGTGCGTTGATCTTTGTGCTGGGCCGCCTGGGTGTATCCGCCACGGTGCTGTGGACGGCCCTGTCGGGCTTTGTCGCGGTGGCGGCCGTGGCGTTCTTCGCCATGTGGTCGGTGCTGTCCAACCTGCTGTGCGCGATCCTGATCTTTACCGTCGGGCCGTTTCGCCTGGGTGATATCGTCGAGTTGGTGGACACCGTCGACAAGCCGGGCGTGAAGGGCCGGGTCGTGGCGATCAACTTGCTCTACACCACGCTGATCGAAGTCGAGGAAGCTGGGACCAACAGCGCGATGGTGCAGGTGCCCAATAGTCTGTTCTTCCAGCGCTCGGTGCGCCGTTGGCCCGGCTCTGGCACCAACATCCTGTAGGAGCGAGCTTGCTCGCGAAGAACCTGAGAGCGCCGCGTTCATCCAGTTTGCCCGCGTTATCGTTGACGTTCTTCGCGAGCAAGCTCGCTCCTACAGAAATCTATAGCCAGCCTTTGGTCGCTGGAGTTAGCTTAAGGCACAACCGCTAACTCCCTTACGAGGTGTGCAATGGCTCTCGATACATGGCTGGCCTTTTTCCTCGCCAGTTGGATCATCTCCCTTTCTCCTGGCGCCGGCGCCATCGCCTCGATGTCCAGCGGCCTGCAGTACGGTTTTGTGCGTGGCTACTGGAACGCCATTGGCCTGCAACTGGGCCTGGCGATGCAGATTGCCGTGGTCGCCGGTGGTTTGGGGGCCATTCTGGCGGCGTCGTCTACCGCGTTCTATGCGATCAAATGGTTCGGCGTGGCCTACCTCGTGTACCTGGCCATCAAGCAATGGCGCGCCTTGCCCATGGACATGACCGATGACGCCGCCGTACGCCCCATCGGCAAACCGATGGCGATGATGTTCCGCGGCTTCCTGGTCAACGCCAGCAACCCCAAGGCGCTGGTATTCATGCTGGCGGTGCTGCCGCAGTTCGTGAACCCGCAGGCGCCGTTGTTGATCCAGTACCTGATCCTCGGCGCAACCATGATCAGCGTCGATATGATCGTGATGGCGGGGTATACGGGGTTGGCCTCGAAAGTCTTGCGCCTGTTGCGTACGCCTAAACAACAGAAGCGCGTAAACCGTACCTTTGCTGGCTTGTTTGTCGGCGCTGCGGGTTTCCTTGCCAGCCTGCATCGCGCCACGGCCTGACCAAGCGACTGGAGCAAGCCCGCTCCCACACTCGTTTTGGAGTGATATGAAATAACACCTTGAGTCGAATCCATTAAAGCTCAACAATAGTGTTACTTCGTATTTCCACTTGAGATTCATTCATGACCGCCCCTTTCCGCTTTCTCGCCTGGCTGATGCTGCCGGCGTTGCTGTCGTGCAGCTTCAATCTGATGGCCGCGACCGCCGAGGGCGCACCACAAGCCCTGCATTTGCTGGACTACATTGGCGCCGACTACCCACCCACGGTGGAGGCGGGCAAGGTGGTGGATGACTCGGAATACCGTGAACAGGTGGAGTTTCTCGGGGTATTGCAGGGGCTGGTGGCTGATTTGCCAGACAAGCCCGAGCGCGCCGAGCTGATAAAGGGCGTTGATGAACTGCTGGCCGCAGTCACTGCCCACCAGGACGGCGCGAGCGTTGCCCGCCAGGCTCGTCAATTGGGCGCCAAGCTGGCCGTGGCGTATGAAGTCAGCCAGGCCCCGGCCATCACGCCGGACCCAACGCGCGGCGCGCCGCTCTACGCCCAGCATTGTTCCGTGTGCCACGGCACAGCAGGTGCCGGCGATGGCCCCGCAGGCATGGGCATGACCCCACCACCCGCTAACCTGCGCGATGCCACGCGCCTGGATCGCCTGAGCCTTTACGCGATCTACAACACCCTCGGCCTGGGCGTCGAAGGCACCGACATGCCGTCGTTCGCTGACCAACTGGACGACCGCCAGCGCTGGGACCTGGCAACCTACATCGCTGGCTTCACCGCCGACCCGGCCGCCGCCAAAGGCGAGCAGACATTCAACCTTGCCGACCTGGCCCGCCAGACCCCCAATGAAGTGCTCGCCGCTGACGGCCCTGGCGCTGCGGCAACATTCCGCGCCCAGCGTGCGCAGCCGCCGCAGGTTCAGCGTGGCCCTGCGCAGTTGCTCGACTACACCGCCGCCACCCTGGACAAGAGCCTCGCGGCCTTCCGCAACGGCGACCACGAGCAGGCTTACGATCTGTCCGTCGCGGCCTACCTGGAAGGCTTCGAGCTGGTGGAAAGCTCCCTGGATAACGTCGATGCCAATGTGCGCAAAGACACCGAGAAGGCGCTGATGGCTTATCGGCAATCGTTGCAGGACGGCTTGCCTATCGAGCAGGTGCAGCAGCGCCTGGATGTGGCCAAGGGCAAACTCACTGAATCCGCTGGCTTGCTGGGCGGCGATGGCCTGAGCTGGTCGTTGAGCTATATCTCTGGCCTGCTGATCCTGCTGCGTGAAGGCCTGGAAGCGATTCTGGTGCTGGCAGCGATCCTTGCCTTCCTGCGTAACACCGGCCAGCAATCGGCAGTGCGTAGCGTCAACCTCGGCTGGGGCCTGGCGCTGTTGGCAGGCTTGGCCACCTGGGCCTTGGCGGCCTATGTCATTGACGTCAGCGGTGCCCAGCGAGAATTACTCGAAGGCTGCACGGCGTTGTTCGCCAGTGTGATGGTGCTGTGGCTCGGCGTGTGGATGCACGACCGGCGTCACGCGGCGGCCTGGCAGGACTACATCAAGAGCAGCCTGGTGGGCGGCGGTGGGCGTTTCGGTTTTGCCGTGCTGGCGTTCTTCTCGGTGTACCGCGAACTGTTCGAAGTGATCCTGTTCTACGAAACCCTGTGGCTGCAGGCCGGCCCTGCCGGGCACAACGCGGTGCTGGCCGGTGGTGCCACGGCGCTGGTGCTGCTGGTGGGCCTGGCCTGGGTGATCCTGCGTGGTTCGGCGAAGCTGCCCCTGGCGCTGTTCTTCGGCATCAACGCCGCGTTGCTGTGCGCGCTGTCGGTGGTGTTCGCCGGGCACGGTGTGAAGGCCTTGCAGGAAGCGGGCATCTTTGGCACGCGGCCAGTGGCGTTCTTTGACTTCGACTGGCTGGGCATTCACGCCGATGCGTATTCGCTGGGCGCGCAGGCCGTGGCGATTCTGGCGATTGTGGTGTTGTATGGCCGTAGTCGCCTGAGCGAAAAGCGCCGGGTGGCGACGTAGCATGCGCGTGTGGATCGACGCCGACGCCTGCCCTCGGGCGGCCAAGGACCAAGTGGTGAAATTCGCCCTCAAGCGCCAGTTTGAGGTGGTGCTGGTGGCAGGGCAAAGCCAGATCAAACCGAGCTTTGCCTGTGTGAAGTTGATTGTGGTGCCCAGCGGGCCGGATGCCGCCGATGATTACCTGGTGGAGCATGCCGTGCCCGGCGAACTGGTGATTTGCAGCGACGTGCCCTTGGCTGACCGCCTGGTGAAGAAGGGCGTGACGGCCCTTGACCCGCGTGGCAAGGAATTCAGCCCGGCGAACATGAGCGAGCGGTTGGCGGTGCGTAACCTGTTCACCGACCTGCGCGAGCAAGGCCAGATGGGCGGCGGCCCACCGCCCCACGGCGAAAAGGACAAGCAGGCGTTTGCCAATGCACTGGACCGAATCCTCACCCGCTTGATGAAGCCTCTGTAGGAGCGAGCTTGCTCGCGAAAAACGTCAACGATAACGCGGGTACTCTGGATGAACGCGGCGCTCTCAGGTTCTTCGCGAGCAAGCTCGCTCCTATAGAAAGAGGGCGTCAGTCGTTCTCGTGGGTCAATTCCAATACCCGATCCACCAGCTTGTTGATGCCTGACGCCACCTCGCTGATGTTCTTGCCCAGCATATAGGCCGGCGTACTTACCAGCTTGCGCGCCGGGTCCTCGACGATGTCCTCTACCGTGCATTCGATGTGGGTGGCGCCCATCTTGTCCAGGGCTGCGGCAGTGTCGGCGTCGTTGCCGATGGTGCAGGTCACGCCAGGGCCGTAGATCTTGGCGGCCAGGGCCGGCGAGATGCAGATCAACCCCACTGGCTTGCCCGCTTCGGCAAAGGCTTCAGCCAGCGCCAGCACCTGCGGGTTGATGCTGCAGCCGGCGCCTTCCACGGCAAAGTTAGACAGGTTCTTGGCCGCGCCAAAACCGCCCGGCACGATCAGCGCATCAAAGTCTGTGGCGTTGGCTTGGCCAATATCCTTCACGGCGCCGCGGGCAATGCGCGCGGACTCCACCAGCACGTTGCGTGATTCGGGCATTTCTTCGCCCGTGAGGTGGTTGATCACGTGCAACTGCGCAACGTCGGGTGCAAAGCATTCCACTTGAGCGCCGCGCTGGTCCAGGCGCAGCAGGGTGATCACGCTTTCATGGATCTCTGCGCCGTCGTACACGCCACAGCCGGAAAGGATCACTGCAATCTTTTTGCTCATGGGCATTTCTCCTGATTCATGGCGTTAAATGTCTACTAATTTGTAACCTGTTGCCAATGGGATCTCACGTCGCTGCACCTAATCTTGATGTAACAAAAATAGACCGGACTAGCCCATGGACTTCGTGCCTTACGCAGTACCGTTTTTTATTGCCCTGATTGTGGTGGAGTTGTTGGCCGACCGTTGGCGTGGCGTGCGCAACTACCGAGTGGCGGATGCCATCAACAGCCTCAGCACCGGTGTGCTGTCCACCACCACCGGCTTGCTCACCAAGGGCGTGGGCCTGCTGACCTACGCGTTCGCCCTCAAGCACTTGGCGCTTTTCGACTTGCCGGCCCAGAGTGCCTGGACCTGGGTATTCGCCTTCGTGTTCTATGACTTCTGCTACTACTGGCTGCACCGCATGGGCCATGAACGCAACATCCTGTGGGCCGCTCATTCGGTGCATCACCAGAGCGAGGACTACAACCTCAGCACTGCCTTGCGCCAGACCAGCACCGGTTTCCTGCTGAGTTGGATCTTCTACCTGCCGCTGGCGGTGGCCGGCGTGCCACTGGTGGTGTTTATCAGCGTGGCGTCGCTCAACCTGCTGTATCAATTCTGGGTCCATACCCGCCATGTTCCCAAGCTCGGCTGGTTCGAATGGTTTTTCGTCACGCCGTCCAATCATCGGGCCCACCATGCACAGAACGCTCTCTACATGGATCGCAACTACGGCGGGGTGTTCATTATTTGGGACCGGCTGTTCGGCACCTTCCAGGAGGAAGACGATAACGAGCCGGTGATTTTTGGCGTGACCACACCCCTGGCCAGCTGGAACCCGCTGTGGGCTAACCTGCAGTTTTATGCGCAGCTCTGGAGTGACGCCCGGCGTACTGAGCGTTGGTGGGACAAGCTGCGCATCTGGTTCATGCGCACTGGCTGGCGGCCAGCGGACGTCAAGGCCCAGTACCCGATGGCCAAGCCGGACCTGAGCCAGTTCCGCAAATTCGAGGTGCCGCTGGACGTGCGCCAACAGGTCTACATCGCCTTGCAGTTTGCGGCTTATGTGGGGTTTGGCAGCTATCTGATGAATTTCGGTGAGGGCTTGCCCACCTCGGCGCTGGTCCTCGGCTGGGGCACGATGGCGCTGGGGCTGTTTACTCTGGGCGTGGCACTGGAGAATCGCTCATGGGCACTGAAGGCCGAGCTGGCACGCCTGGCGCTGAATGTGCCCTTGGTATGGCTGGCGCCGCTGGTGGGGTTGTGGCCTGCCAGCAACCTGGGCTGGCTGGGCCTGGCGAGCTACAGCCTGCTCAGTATCATCGGCCTCTACTGTTGCAGAAGCCGGCTTACTCGGTTGGCGTCTTAGGGGTTTCGACCGGGGCTGGCTCGTTGGCCAGCCGAGCCTTGGCCTCGGCACAGGCTTGGCGGGCGATGCGGGCATTCTTGAAGCGACGGCGCAGCCACAGGCCAAAGCCCAGCACCAGCAAGGCGCCCAGCACCCACAGTTCGTATTTCTTGACGCTGCCGAGCATGCCTTCCAGCACCGCGCCGAAGTGGTAGGCCGCCGCCCCCAGTGCCGCGGCCCAGATCGCCGCGCCAATACCGTTGAGGACCAGATAGCGCAACGGTGGATAGCCAGACAAGCCAATCGCCACGGGCATCACCGTGCGCAAGCCGTAGACGAAGCGGAAACTCAATACCCAGATATCCGGATGCTTGCGGATATGTTCCAGCGCCTTGTCGCCCATCAATTGCCAGCGCGGCTTGCGCGCCAGCAACTTGCGGCCGTGCTTGCGCCCCATGTAGTACCAGAGCTGGTCGCCGGCGTAGCTGCCAAAAAAGGCAACGACCACCACCAGGTTGATATCCATGTAGCCACGGAACGCCAGGAAGCCTGCGAGTACAAGGATGGTCTCGCCTTCGAAGAACGTGCCGAGAAAGAGGGCAAAGTAGCCGAAGTCATGCAGAAATTGTTGAAGCATGGTCTAGGGTGCTGGCGAAATGAACGCGCAGCCTACGCCTTCACGAAGATTCATGAAAGTATCGAGATGTGTCACGAAGTGAACAATTCCTACGCAAATGACGAATGGGACTACAGGTCGCGTCGATAAGCACAACTGTCATTCATTCGTCATAATGGCCGCTTATAACTGCAACGCTCGCCCGTAAACACGGGCTCAGGAGTCTGTCGTGAGCTTTACCCCTGCCAATCGCCTGTTCCCCGCCACCCGTCTGCGTCGCAACCGTCGTGATGATTTTTCTCGTCGCCTGGTACGTGAAAATGTACTGACCACGAATGATCTGATCCTGCCGGTTTTCGTGCTCGACGGTGAAAATCGTCGGGAAGCGGTGGCGTCGATGCCGGGTGTGGAGCGTCTGACCATTGATTTGTTGCTTGAAGAAGCGGCGAATTGGGTCGAGTTGGGCATTCCGGCGTTGGCGCTGTTTCCAGTGACTCCGGCCGAACTCAAGTCCCTGGACGCTGCCGAAGCCTGGAACCCCGAGGGGATTGCCCAGCGTGCCACCCGTGCCCTGCGCGAGCGCTTCCCGGAACTGGGGGTGATCACCGACGTGGCGCTGGACCCGTTCACCACACACGGCCAGGATGGCATTCTTGACGAAGACGGTTATGTTCAGAACGACATCACCGTCGACGCACTGGTCAAGCAGGCGTTGTCCCACGCCGCGGCAGGCGCCCAGGTGGTGGCACCGTCTGACATGATGGACGGACGCATCCAGGCGATTCGCGAAGCCCTTGAGCTGGCTGGCCACGTCAATGTCCGGATCATGGCCTACTCGGCCAAATACGCCAGCGCCTACTACGGCCCATTCCGCGATGCGGTAGGCTCGGCGCTGAACCTGGGCAAGGCCAACAAGGCTTCGTATCAGATGGACCCGGCCAACAGCCAAGAGGCCCTGCACGAAGTGGCAGCCGACCTGGCCGAAGGCGCCGATATGGTGATGGTCAAGCCGGGGATGCCCTACCTGGACATTCTTTACCGGGTCAAAGAGGAATTCAAAGTGCCGACCTTTGTCTATCAGGTCAGCGGTGAATACGCCATGCACATGGCGGCAATCCAGAATGGTTGGTTGAGTGAAGGGGTGATCCTCGAATCCCTGACTGCCTTTAAACGTGCCGGCGCTGATGGCATTCTGACCTACTTCGCCGCCCGCGCCGCCCAATTGCTTAGAGAGCAACAATAGCCCTCACAGGAACACTCGATGAATACCGAAGGACTCTCAGAAGTTGCCGTAAAAGACGCTCACCCGGTGGTTGAACAAGTCGCCGAAACCCCGCCGGAGCTGGAGCCTGCACCGCCTGCGGTGGTAGCCGAAGCACCTGCGCCGGCGCCAGTGCCTGTGGTCACCAACCTGGATGACAGCAGCCTGTACATCCACCGCGAGTTGTCACAACTGCAATTCAACATCCGTGTGCTCGAGCAGGCGCTGGATGAGTCCTACCCCTTGCTGGAGCGGCTGAAATTCCTGCTGATCTTCTCCAGCAACCTGGACGAGTTCTTCGAGATCCGTGTTGCCGGCCTCAAGAAGCAGATCACCTTCGCCCGTGAACAAGCCGGTGCCGACGGCCTGCAACCGCATCAGGCCCTGGCGCGCATCAGTGAACTGGTGCACGGCCATGTGGACCGCCAGTACGCGATCCTCAACGATATCCTGCTGCCGGAACTGGAAAAGCATCAGGTCCGCTTCATTCGTCGTCGTCACTGGACCGCCAAGATCAAGACCTGGGTGCGCCGTTATTTCCGGGACGAGATTTCGCCGATCATCACCCCTATCGGCCTCGACCCGACGCACCCGTTCCCCTTGCTGGTGAACAAGAGCCTCAACTTCATCGTCGAGCTTGAAGGTATCGACGCCTTTGGCCGCGACTCGGGCCTGGCGATCATCCCGGCGCCGCGCCTGTTGCCACGCATCATCAAGGTACCGGAAGAGGTGGGTGGCGCTGGCGACAACTATGTATTCCTGTCGTCGATGATCCACGCGCACGCCGATGACCTGTTCCAGGGCATGAAGGTCAAGGGCTGCTACCAGTTCCGCCTGACCCGTAACGCCGACCTGGCGCTGGACTCCGAAGACGTCGAAGACTTGGCCCGTGCCCTGCGCGGCGAGCTGTTCTCGCGGCGCTACGGCGACGCGGTGCGTCTGGAAGTGGCGGACACTTGCCCCAAACACCTGTCGGACTACCTGCTCAAGCAGTTCAACCTGGCCGAATCCGAGCTGTACCAGGTCAACGGCCCCGTGAACCTGACGCGCCTGTTCAGCATCACCGGCTTGGACAGCCACCCGGAGCTGCAATACAAGCCGTTCACCCCGCAGATCCCGAAACTTTTGCAAAACAGCGAGAACATCTTCAGCGTGGTGAGCAAGCAGGACATCCTGCTGCTGCACCCCTTCGAGTCGTTCACCCCGGTGGTCGACCTGTTGCGCCAGGCCGCCAAAGACCCGCATGTGCTGGCCGTGCGCCAGACCCTGTACCGCAGCGGCGCCAACTCGGAAATCGTCGATGCGCTGGTGGATGCGGCGCGTAACGGCAAGGAAGTCACCGCGGTGATCGAGTTGCGTGCGCGTTTCGACGAAGAGTCCAACCTGCAACTGGCCAGCCGCCTGCAAGCGGCCGGTGCGGTGGTGATCTACGGGGTGGTCGGCTTCAAGACCCACGCCAAGATGATGCTGATCCTGCGCCGTGAGGCCGGTGAGATCGTGCGCTACGCCCACTTGGGTACCGGCAACTATCACGCCGGCAACGCCAAGCTCTACACCGACTACAGCTTGCTGACGTCCGACGACGCGCTGTGCGAAGACGTCGGCAAGTTGTTCAGCCAGTTGATCGGCATGGGCAAGACCTTGCGCATGAAGAAGCTGCTGCACGCGCCGTTCACGCTCAAGAAGGGCATGCTCGACATGATTGCCCGCGAGACCCAGTTCGCCCTTGATGGCAAGCCTGCGCACATCATCGCCAAGTTCAACTCGCTGACCGACCCGAAGATCATCCGCGCGTTGTACAAGGCCAGCCAGTCCGGTGTGCGCATCGACCTGGTGGTGCGTGGCATGTGCTGCCTGCGCCCCGGCATTGTGGGCGTGTCGCACAACATCCACGTGCGCTCGATCATTGGCCGCTTCCTGGAGCACACCCGTGTGTTCTACTTCCTTAACGGCGGCGAAGAGCAGATGTTCCTCTCCAGTGCCGACTGGATGGAGCGCAACCTCGACAAGCGCGTGGAGACCTGCTTCCCGGTGGAAGGCAAGAAGTTGATCATGCGGGTCAAGAAGGAGCTTGAAAGCTACCTGACCGACAACACCCACAGCTGGAGCCTGCAGTCGGATGGGCGCTACGTGCGTAACACCCCGACCGGCAACCAGAACCCGCGCAGCGCGCAGGCGACGTTGTTGGAGAAGTTGGGTAGCCCGATTCTGGCGGTGAACTAGCCCAGGTATACTCAATCCCATGTGGGAGCGGGCTTGCTCGCGAAGGCGGTGGATCAGTCACCAGATGCATTGACTGACCCACCGCCTTCGCGAGCAAGCCCGCTCCCACATTTGTTTTGCAGTGTGCTTTAGCGCAGGTTCAAGCTGAACCCCACCCGCGTCAGCCATTCCGCTTCCTGGGCGAAGTCCGCCTGGGTCAGCTGGTTTTCATCCAGCCAGCCTTTGGGGAACATCACTTCCAGGCTGTCGCCATCGGCGTGCAGTTTGACCTGAGGCATTTCCTGGGTACCACGGATGTGGTGGAACAGGATTGCAAAGCGCAGCAGCGCACACAGGCGGATCAGCTTGATGCCGTCTTTACCGAATTCGGCAAACTTGTCCTTGGGAATATTGCGACGATGGCCGCGCACCAACAGCGCAAGCATCTGCTGGTCTTCCCGCGAGAAGCCGGCCAGGTCCGAGTGTTCGATCAGGTAGGCGCCGTGCTTGTGGTAATGGTAGTGGGCGATGTCCAGGCCCACTTCGTGCACCTTGGCTGCCCAGCCCAATAGCTCGCGCCAGACGCCGTCTTCCAGGTCCCAGTCCTCGGCCACCTGGTCAAAGGCGTGCAAGGCTTTGCGCTCCACACGGGCGGCTTGTTCCAGGTCGACGTGGTAACGCTCCATCAGCGAGCTGAGGGTGCGCTCGCGCACGTCTTCATGGTGATGACGGCCTAGCAGGTCGTAGAGCACACCTTCGCGCAGGGCGCCGTCACAGTGGTCCATGCGTTGCAGTTCGAGAGCGTCGAAGATCGCTTCGAGAATCGCCAGGCCCGCAGGGAAAATGGCGCGACGGTCGGGCTTGATGCCGTCGAAGTCGATTTTCTCTGCATCCCCCAGCTTGAACAGCTTGCGCTTGAGCCACGCCAGGCCTTCGGCGTTCACCTCACCGGTGCCATGGCCACCGGCTTTCAAGGCCAGGCCAATGGCACGGATGGTGCCGGACGAGCCGATGGCTTCATCCCAGGTCAGGCGGTGCAGGGCATGTTCGATGCTCATGATTTCCAGGCGCGCTGCGGTGTAGGCCTGGGCATAGCGCGCCGGGGTGATCTTGCCATCCTTGAAATAACGCTGGGTGAAGCTCACGCACCCCATCTGCAGGCTTTCACGCAGCAGTGGTTCGAAACGCTGGCCGATGATGAACTCGGTGCTACCGCCGCCGATGTCGGCCACCAGGCGTTTGCCGGGCGTATCGGCCAGGGTGTGGGACACGCCGAGGTAGATCAGGCGCGCCTCTTCACGGCCCGAGATGACTTCCACCGGATGCCCGAGGATTTCCTCGGCGCGATGGATGAACTCGTTGCGGTTGCGCGCTTCGCGCAAGGCGTTGGTGCCAACGATCCGTACCGCGCCAGGCGGCATGCCGTTGATCAACTGGGCGAAACGCTTGAGGCAATCGAGCCCGCGCTGCATGGATTCTTCATTGAGCTTGCGCTCGTCGTCGATCCCGGCGGCCAGTTGCACTTTCTCGCCGAGCCGCTCAAGGATGCGGATCTCGCCGTTCTGGGCCTTGGCCACGACCATATGAAAGCTGTTGGAGCCCAGGTCGATGGCGGCGATCAAGGACAGATTCTTGGCTTGGGATTGCGGCATGGTTTGGGGATCTCGGTCGATAACCTTGCCATCGTGCCACGATCGACCGCTGACGCCAACGCGTTGTGCTTCGGTAATTGGCCCGATGTTGCCCGCGGGGAAATATCCGGGAAGTGTAGGGCGGCTTCGCGCACTTTAAGCGAATAGGTAATCCGATACTGTAAGACGTTTTAACTGTATGTCGTCGTAAGTTACGTACGACACTGCCTACAAGTAATTGGGGTAATAGATGATTCGGTTGCAGGTAGAGGACTACTTTGCTGGTGGAATAAATTCGCTTCCAGACTTAATAGAGGCCACAGTAAATACCGTGTTGTCTGATTTTTTTACCAAGCACCCAGGCACCAGACTGTCAGTCGGCAATTTTGCCTGGGTGTTATTTATTTATAGTTTTGTATTACGGAAAATAAGGTGTTGGGCGATGGAGTCGCCAGAACCAAAATAAAGAACGCCTGTTAATTCCAAATGACAGGACGAACATGAAAAAGATTATTGGATTAACCGTCGGTATGGCGTGCCTGGCTGCGACCCTCAGTGCCCAGGCAACCACCAGTGCGCAGTTGGTCGTCAGGGGCACGATTACACCGGCTGCCTGTAACCTCAGCCTGGCGGGCAGTGGCATCATCGACTACGGCACGATTCGCTCCGGCGAATTGTCCCAGACAGCGTTCAACCCGCGCGAAGAGAGGACCACTTCGCTGGTGATCAATTGCGGCACCACGCCTGCCAGGTTCGGGCTCACGTTTACCGATTTACAAGCGGGCAGCAAGGTGACGGGCATCCTCGGCGCGGGTTTCACCGAAGCACAGAACTATGGTTTGGGTATGGTGGGCGCCCGGCGTACCGGTGGCTATTCGGTCACTCTCAGGGACCTCAGGTCGTCCGGCACGACGCTGTTTCCGATCATGCGCACCGGCCTTGGGGCCTGGTACAACAGCGATGGCAAGGTGGCCCAGTCGCCCAGCCAGTACTCCTGGCGTAATGGAGCGGCGATTACCCCTGCCGCTATCAGCCAATTGACCGGCACGCTTGCGGTGAAAGCGGTGATCAATAAGGCTCAGGATCTGGATTTAAGCCGCGACATTTCCATTGATGGGCGCGCCACGCTTGTATTGAGCTACATCTAAATAACCCAAAACAGCCGATCAAGAAACTGACCCTTTCTTATTGGCTGTTTTTCTATGGGCGCGTAATTACCAATCGTCAACGGCATAAGTGAGGGGAATACTGAGTGCGTGGGTTTTTAATAAGTTGTGCGCTGTTGTGGCATCTGTTTTTCAGTACTGTTGCCGCCGCCGACGGTATGTTGCCGGAAACGACAGTGGTGGTGCTTTATGAAGAGGACGGCGAAGCTACTCTTAGTATCAAGAACACCGATGCGGGGCCGGCGCTGCTGCATTCCCTTGTTGAGAATGTGCCTGAAGACCTGGAGCCGCTACTGATTGTCACACCGCCGGTTACCCGTGTGGAGGCAGGCGACACCCAACTGGTGCGTTTTATCAGCACCCTGAAACAGCCGCTCAAGACCCAGCGGCTCAAGCGCGTGTCGTTTGAGGGCATACCCCAGGCGCGTGTTGCCGGTGGTGCGACCATCGGCATCACCCTGCGGCAGAATTTACCGCTGATCCTGCACCCCCAAGGCCTGCCGCGTCACCACACGCCCTGGGAGCTATTGACGTGGAAGCGCGTCGGGGACCGGCTCAGCGTCCACAACGACAGCGCCTATGTAGTGCGCCTGGCGCCGGATGTGCAACTGCTGCCACAAGGCACACTGGCGACATTGCCGCGCACTTACATTTTGCCAGGTGAGGCATTGGTGGCGAAGGGCCAAGGTCCGTTGGGCAATGTGGCTCACGTAGAAATCCAGCCCGCCACGGTTTACGGGTTTTCGGTAGATAACTACCGAGCGCCGGTCATCACCGATGAAGGTTGATCGGTTCATGATCCCTTCGAGGCGGGGCATCGCTGGTACTGCCTGGCCCGGTCGGTCCAAGTTGTCCATCGGCTTCGCGGCGCTCTGGAGTTTGCCTGGTATCGCGACCGCACTGGAACTCGGTGAAGGGTTTGACCTGGCGGCCCTCACCACCCACGGCATAGACCCCAAGGTTGCCGATTACTTTCGCAGTGCGGCGCGCTTTCGCGAAGGTGTCCAGGTGGTGGGGTTGCGGGTCAATGGCAACCCGCTTGGGCGGGTGGATGCTCGGTTTGGTCCACAGGGGGAGTTATGTTTCACCCCTGGGTTATTGGAGAAGGCCGGGCTGGTGAAACCCGGCGCAATCCTGCAGCCAGGCGCCAGGCCAGACCAGGCCTGTCATGATTTTCTCGGCGCATTTCCCGCCACGATGGTGCGCCTGCGTCCCGGTACCGATGAAGTGGTGCTGGTGGTGCCGACCCAGGCCTTGCGCGAACCCGAGTGGGATAGCGGGGATTTTTCCCAGGGCGGCGCGGCAGCGTTGTTCAACTATGACGTGCTGGGTTACGACAGCCATTCGCGCAGCGGACCCAGTCGGTTCGTGTCGGCCCACACTGAAGCGGGTTTCAACCTCGACGATTGGATTGTCCGCAGCCGCCAGTTCTATGTGTCGGACAACGGCCAGACCCGTACCGAACACTTGCATGCTTATGCCCAGCGGGATATCGCCGCGTTGCGTTCGACGTTCCAGGCAGGCCAGCTCTCCAGTAATAACCCGCTGTTTGGCGGGATCCAACTGTCTGGCGTGCAGTTTTCCCCCGATGGGCAGTCCAGGACACCCGCAGGCGGCAATATCGCAGTGGTCGAGGGGTTGGCCCAAAGCCAATCTCGCGTCGAGATACGCCAGTCCGGTGTGTTGGTCCACAGTACGTTGGTACCTGAAGGACCGTTCCGGCTGACGGGCTTGCCCCTGCTCAACGCCACCAGCGACCTTGAGGTCAGCGTGATTGATGTGCGGGGCGCCAAGCGCAGTTTCGTGGTACCGGCGGCGTCATTCGCGGGGGCTGCCCCGGCGGCGCCTGGTTACTATTTATCGGTGGGCGAACTGCGCAGAACGACGGGAGAGGAAGGGCCATCCCCGGTGATCGCCATGGGCAGTGGCACTTGGGGCCTGGGGAGTCATTCGTCTGCGGGTTTTGGCTTGTTGAGTACCGATGACTATTGGGCGGCAGGGGGGACCCTGAGCAGCGTGTTTTTCCAGCGGGTTTCTGTCAACGCACGCCATAACCTGTCCCGAGATAGCCATAAGGCCGTGTCCGGCTCACGCAGCAGCCTGTCACTGAGCAGCCCGGTCGGGGCCAATATCGACGTCAACCTCAGCGCCACCACCCAGACGCGTGGTTATCGCGAGGTCACGGAGGTGGGCCAGTCGCTCAGGGCCGATGATCTCAATTCCCACTTCAAAAACCAGTACACCGCAGGCGTGAGCTGGGCCGAACCCACGCTGGGCGTATTTTCTTTGAATTACACCCGCAGCGCGCAATTTGGCGGGCAAACCAGCGAGCATGTGTTTGCCTCATGGAACAAGTCGTTTGGCCGGGCCGACGTGGCACTGATCGCTGATTCCCAAGTGGGCGGTTCACGGGCTCGCCGTGACGCCAACTATGCCGGCAGCCGGCGTGATCGTGCGGTAGATAACGACGTGTCCCTGCGGTTGCAGGTCAGTGTGCCCCTGGGCGGCGATCGCCGTGTGAGCAGCTACACCAGCCGCCGTGGGGAGCAATTTACCGCCGGCACTGCACTGAGCGAACGGGTCAACGAGTATGTGAACTACGAAGTGGCGGTAGAGCGTGACATGCGGGCCCGGGAGCAATCGTTGCGTGGGCAAGTGGACGTGTTGCCACGCTACGCACGAGTGGGCCTGGGCGTCAGCCGCGACCCGTTGGGTAGCAGCTACACAGGCCAGTTGCAGGGGGGCGTGGTGGCTCATGAGGGCGGGCTGACCTTTTCGCCTTACAGCGTGCAGGACACGTTCGGCATCGTCTCGGTCGGCGATATCGGCTCGGCGAAAGTCGAGACGCCACAAGGCCCGGTATGGACCGACTTCAGCGGCCAGGCGGTGATCGCCGGCTTGCCGGCCTACACCAACAGCCGCGTCCAGGTGCAGACCCCTTCCTTGCCCAAGCAGGTAGACCTGAAAAACGGCACCCAGGTCCTTGCGGCGGGCCGAGGCTCATTCAATCACGTGGATTTTGACGTGGTGAAAGTGCGCCGGATGCTGGTGACCGCCAACGATCAGCACGGCCGGCCATTGCCTCAGGGCGCCTCGGTGTTCGGCAAGGGCAATCGCTTTGTCACCAGCGTGGTGGGCGAGGGCATGATTTTTCTCAACGACGTCTCCGAGTCGCAAAACCTGAGGGTTTCATTGCCCGACTCTTCCACTTGCCTGTTGCACATCGACCCCGAGGCCAAGCCCGACAATGACAAATTCTATGAAGCTGCATCGGCGGTATGCCAGGGTGGTTAAGCGTACCAGCCTGCCCTTGGCGCTCTCATGCATGTTGCTGGCAACGCTCGATGCGCAAGCTGAAAATTGTCGGCTATCGCTGAGCCCGCCGCGCATCGACTATGGCGCAATACGCCGCGATGCAGTGGTCGACAATGCCGCTGTGGTGCTGGCCACTCGCACGTTCAACCTGACTGTGCTCTGCGTTGAGCCGGCGGTAATGGCCCTGCGTTTTGTCGCAGCGCCTGCCGATGGGCAAGGGTTTCGGTTTGGTCGTGAGGGGCATTTTCGCTTGCGTCTCAAGCATGCCCAGGTCGACGGGCGAGCAGTCGGCTGGTCGTCTGCTCAAGCACCTGATGAGACGGCCAAAGGCCAGTTGTTACCCGGCCAGGCCTTGATTGCGCGCGCCGCAGGTGTGCCGGTGACAGGGCGGCAACTCACCGCCCAGGTCGATCTCGACACCGAACTGCCCTTCGATGCGTTGATGGTGCGCGGGGAGGCCCGCCTTGAAGGGCAGGGCAGTTTCGAACTGATCAGCCAGGCTGTTCCACCGAGCCAATGAAGTTAGCGAGCTCGACTGTTTGCGGGTTGGCGAACAACACCTTCGGGTCACCGGTTTCATGCACCTTACCCTGGTGCATGAACACCAGCTTGTCGCCGACCTCACGGGCAAAACGCATTTCGTGAGTCACCATGATCAGGGTCATGCCGTCCTGGGCCAGTTGGCGCACCACGCTCAGCACTTCATTGACCAGTTCGGGGTCCAGGGCCGAGGTGATCTCATCACACAGCAACACCTTGGGCGACATGGCCAGGGCGCGGGCAATGGCGACGCGCTGTTGCTGGCCGCCGGACAAACGATCGGGAAAGGCGTCGAACTTCTCGCCCAGTCCGACCCGGTCCAGCATCTGCCGGGCCAGTTCGGCAGCCTTGACCTTGGACACTTTCTGCACCACTTGCGGCGCCAGCATCACGTTCTCGCCCACGGTCAGGTGCGGGAACAGGTTGAATTGCTGGAAGACCATGCCGACCTTCTGCCGCAGGCTGCGCAGGTCGGCGCGGGCGGCGTCGAGGTATTCGCCATCGACTTCGATGACGCCGTCGTTGATCGACTCCAGGCCATTGAGGGTGCGCAGCAAGGTGGACTTGCCCGAGCCGCTGCGGCCGATGATCGCCACAACCTGGCCTTCGTCCACCGTCAGGTCGATGCCCTTGAGTACGTGGTGATCGCCGTAATACTTATGCAGGGCAGAAATTCTAAGCAGAGGCATGCAGTCTCCTTTCCAGGTAGCGCGCACTGAGGGACAAGGGATAACAGAGCAAAAAGTAACCGAGGGCCACCAGGCCATAGACCATGAAGGGCTCAAAGGTGGCGTTGGCGAGCATGCCGCCCGTCTTGGTCAGTTCGGTGAAGCCGATGATCGAGGTCACGGCGGTGCCTTTGACCACCTGCACCGAAAAGCCCACCGTCGGCGCGACAGCAATACGCAACGCCTGAGGCAAGATCACATAGCGCAGTTGCTCAAGCGGGTTGAGGGCCAGGCTGGCCGAGGCTTCCCATTGGCCGTGGGCGATAGAGTCAACGCAGCCGCGCCATATTTCAGCCAGGTAGGCGCTGGTAAACAGAGTCAAGGCAATCGCCGCGGCCAGCCAGGGCGATATATCCACGCCAAGCAGGGCAACGCCGAAAAACACCAGGAACAGCTGCATCAGCAGCGGCGTGCCCTGGAACAGTTCGATATAGGTGCGGGCCATATTGCGTGGGAACGCTTTGCGGCTGATGCGCAGGGTCATCACCAGCAAGCCGATCAGGCCGCCGCCCACAAACGCCACCAATGACAGCAGCAGCGTCCATTGCAAGCCGGTAAGCAGGTTGCGCACGATGTCCCAGAACGAAAAATCACTCATCGGCTGTTCCTCATGACAAACCGTCGTCCGATCCAGTTGAGCAATTGGCGAATCATCAGCGCCATGCACAGGTACACCAGGGTGGTCAGGGCATAGGTTTCAAAGGCGCGGAAATTACGCGACTGGATAAAGTTGGCGGCAAAGCTCAGCTCTTCAGTGGCGATCTGCGAACACACCGCCGAACCCAGCATCACGATGATGATCTGGCTGCTCAGGGCCGGCCACACCTTGCCCAGGGCCGGTAGCAGCACCACATGGCGAAACGCCTCGAAGCGCGTCATTGCCAGCGCCGCGGCCGCCTCCAGTTGTCCGCGTGGGATGGCCTGGATACCGGCACGGATGATCTCGGTGGAGTAGGCCCCCAGGTTGATCACCATTGCCAGCACGGCGGCTTGCCACTCGGTGATTTTCAACCCCAGGGACGGCAGGCCAAAGAAGATAAAAAACAGTTGCACCAGGAACGGCGTGTTGCGGATCAACTCGACATACACCCCAAAGAGCCACGCAAACGGCTGGACCTTCCAAGCCCGTACCACCGCGCCGACAGTGCCCACGGCCACGCCGAGGATGGCGCCAATGGCCGTCAGCTCAAGGGTGAACAGCGCGCCGCGCAGGAGCAGGTCGGTATTGGCCAGCACTGGCACAAAGTCGAATTGATAGGCCATCGTTGAGCTCCGCGTCAGAGGTCGGCAGGCAGCGGTTCTTTGAGCCACTGCATTGCGTTTTTTTCCAGGCTGCCGTCAGCCTTGGCTGCCACCAGGATCTGGTTGACCTTTTCCAGCAGCGCCGGCTCGTTCTTGTTCACGCCCACGTACACCGGCGAGTCCTTGAGTTTCACCTTCAGTGCCGGTACGCGTTTGGGGTTGCGTTCGCTGATGGCCACCATGACCACGTTGCCGCTGGCGATCAGGTCCACCTGGCCGGCCAGGTAGGCGGCGATGGTGGAGTTGTTGTCTTCAAAGCGCTTGATCGTGGCTTCCTTAGGGGCCACCGCGGTCAGCTCGATATCCTCGATGGCGCCACGGGTGACGCTGATGGTCTTGCCCTTGAGGTCGTCGAGGCTGGCGATGGCGGCGTCAGGCGGGCCAAACACGGCAAGGTAGAACGGTGCGTAGGCGTTGGAGAAGTCGATGACCTTTGCGCGCTCGGGGTTCTTGCCCAGGCTGGAAATCACCAGGTCGACCTTGCCAGTGGTGAGGAACGGGATGCGGTTGGTGCTGTTCACCGGGGTCAGTTCCAGTTTGACCTTGAGTTGGTCGGCCAGCAGCTTGGCGGTGTCGATGTCCAGGCCGCGTGGCTTCATGTCCGGGCCCACCGAACCAAACGGTGGGAAGTCCTGGGGCACGGCAACCTTCAGGGTGCCGCGGGCGACGATGTCATCCAGACCGTTCGCCTGGGCGGGTGCCTGGCTCAGCATCAGGCTGGCAAACAGGGCAGTGAGCAGGGCGCTGTAGCGCTTGGTCATGGCAACTCTCCGAAAATGGCGAAGGAATTTTCTGAGTTTGCCCAGTGCACAGCCCATGCCAGCACCGTTCGGATCGTCTGCAAGGCTGATGGTTGTTGAGGTGCACAGGTCTTACTGGTCTGAACAGTGGTCAGGTTTTGCGCACCCTTTTCGAGCGTTGGCAAAAAGCGGCGAGCCCCTTTGGGGCGTGGCTTGCAGCCGGCCATGAATAGTTTTACAACGGGTCACACCGCTATCTGGAACCCAGAGCTTTTTATGAATTCCATTGCCCAAGCCGTACCGGAAGCGGCCTTGCAGGCCATCCGCAAACTGATCAAGGAGCAAGGCTTCGGGCCGGGCGACGCGTTGCCGTCCCAGCGCGAGTTGGCGCTGCAATTGGGGGTGAGCCGGGCGTCGTTGCGCGAGGCGCTGTCGTCCCTCAGCGCCTTGGGCGTGGTCAGCGTGCAGCCGGGCAAGGGCGTGTTCGTACAGGACGTGCAAGAGGCGCCGGGGTTCGCCTGGCCCTTTGCGGCGCAGGCCACGCCTCCGGATATCTTCCAGTTGCGCTACGCCTTGGAGGGGTTTGCGGCGGGCTTGGCAGCGGTGACACTAACCCTCGATGCACTGGACAGCCTGCAAGACAATGTTCAAGCCATGCGTAAAGTGCTCAAGGCGGGCGATTTCGAAGCGGCTGCCCGCCTGGACTTCGAGTTTCACCAGCGCATTCTGCTGGCCAGCGGTAACCAGGCCATGCTGAGCATCCTCAGCGCCAGTGCCGAGGTGTTTCTGGAAAGTCAGAAGCTACCGTTCATCCGGCCGGAGCGGGCCATGGAAACCTGGCAGGAACATCGCAGAATCCTGCGCGCCCTGGCCCGCCGCAGCAGTACGGCGGCGCAGAAAACCATGCAGGAACATATACGTAATGCAGCGTTGCGCACGGGCATTGCGTTCGTGACGCCCGCTACGCCGTGACGGGGTCATACCCACACTCATTCAAGTTCATAGCAAGACTCAATCAGACGCGGCTTCCTGAACAGGGGAAGGGCGGCTATGATGGGCAACGTTTTTTTTGCTTACAATCCGGAGACATCCATGAGCAGCGATCTTATCAAGCACGTCACCGACGCGTCCTTTGAAGCCGAAGTCCTCAAGGCTGAAGGCCCGGTGCTGGTTGACTACTGGGCTGAATGGTGCGGCCCTTGCAAAATGATCGCTCCGGTCCTGGACGACATTGCGACCACCTACGAAGGCAAACTGACCGTTGCCAAGCTGAACATCGACGAGAACCAGGAAACTCCGGCCAAGCATGGCGTGCGTGGTATCCCGACTCTGATGCTGTTCAAGAACGGCAATGTCGAAGCGACCAAAGTGGGCGCGCTGTCGAAGTCCCAGCTGCAAGCTTTCCTCGACGCGAACATCTAAGCGTCGTCAAAAAAGCCCCGCAATTTGCGGGGCTTTTTCGTAAAACAGGGCTAGACGCTCCGAAATCCAGGTGGTACATTCGGCCCCGCAGTGGTTTCTCCACTGCCCCCTGCAAGCCGTCGCCGACGCATTCCTTTTCGATTAGTACGCGATCCTGTCGCCTTCTCTGCGGCGCGGCCTCATTAAGCCAAAAGCTTAATTTCCCCCCTCCATAAATGATTACGTCATTCCTATATGAATCTGACTGAACTCAAGCAAAAGCCGATTACCGACCTGCTCCAACTGGCCGAAGAAATGGGCATAGAAAATATGGCCCGTTCGCGCAAGCAGGACGTGATTTTCTCCCTGCTCAAGAAGCACGCGAAAAGCGGCGAGGAAATCTCCGGTGATGGCGTGCTGGAGATTCTCCAGGACGGCTTCGGCTTCCTCCGCTCTGCAGACGCGTCCTATCTCGCCGGCCCAGACGATATCTACGTCTCGCCGAGCCAGATCCGTCGCTTCAACTTGCGCACCGGTGACACCATCGTTGGCAAGATCCGTCCTCCGAAGGAAGGTGAGCGTTACTTCGCCCTGCTCAAGGTCGACACGATCAACTTCGATCGCCCCGAGAACGCGAAAAACAAGATTCTCTTCGAGAACCTGACTCCGCTGTTCCCGACCGTGCGCATGAAGATGGAAGCCGGTAACGGCTCCACCGAAGACTTGACCGGCCGTGTGATCGACCTCTGCGCTCCAATCGGCAAAGGCCAGCGTGGCCTGATCGTCGCACCGCCGAAAGCCGGTAAGACCATCATGCTGCAGAACATCGCCGCGAACATTGCACGTAACAACCCTGAAGTTCATCTGATCGTGCTGTTGATCGATGAGCGTCCGGAAGAAGTGACCGAAATGCAGCGCACCGTGCGCGGCGAAGTGGTTGCCTCGACGTTCGATGAGCCGCCAACCCGTCACGTGCAGGTTGCCGAAATGGTGATCGAAAAGGCCAAGCGCCTGGTCGAGCACAAGAAAGACGTGGTGATCCTGCTCGACTCCATCACCCGTCTGGCTCGCGCCTACAACACCGTGATCCCGAGCTCCGGCAAGGTGCTGACCGGTGGTGTCGATGCTCACGCCCTGGAGAAACCGAAGCGTTTCTTCGGCGCTGCGCGCAACATCGAAGAAGGCGGCTCGCTGACCATTATCGCCACCGCGCTGGTTGAAACCGGCTCGAAGATGGACGAAGTGATCTACGAAGAGTTCAAGGGTACCGGCAACATGGAACTGCCTTTGGATCGTCGCATCGCTGAAAAGCGTGTGTTCCCTGCGATCAACATCAACCGTTCCGGCACCCGCCGCGAAGAGTTGCTGACCGCAGACGACGAACTGCAGCGTATGTGGATCCTGCGCAAGCTGCTGCACCCGATGGACGAAGTCGCTGCCATCGAGTTTCTGATCGACAAGCTGAAAACCACCAAGACCAACGACGAGTTCTTCCTGTCGATGAAACGTAAGTAAATACTGCGTTTCTGGTCCAAAAAAATGGCGCCCCCCAGGGGGCGCCATTTTTTTTGCGTCGAGTTTGTGTGGTTTTTATGGCATAAGTATCAGTTAAGTAACAAAAATTGACGCGTGACTACGCTCGTTCCTTTCGTCACAGACTGACCACATTCATATGACCACTCTTGCTTACCGCAGAGACATCGACGGCCTGCGTGCCATCGCTGTCCTCGCAGTCGTGTTGTTTCACTTTGGCGTTCCAGGCATTACTGGCGGTTTTGTTGGCGTTGATGTGTTTTTCGTCATTTCCGGCTTTCTAATCACGTCAATTATTTGGCGAGAGCGTCAAGCCGGACGCTTCAGCTTCATCGACTTCTGGGCTCGCCGCGCCCGGCGTATCTTGCCGGCACTGTTTGTGATGATTGCGGCGACACTGGCAGTGGGTTGGTTTCTGTTGGCGCCCAAGGACTATGAAGAGTTGGGGCGGTCTGCGCACTATCAGGTGACCTTTACCTCGAACCTGTTGTTTTCACGCCAGCACGGCTACTTCGATGCCTCATCCGACATCAAGCCATTGCTGCATACCTGGTCGCTCGCAGTAGAAGAGCAGTTCTATATTTTCTTCCCGTTACTGCTGGCTTTGCTTTCCAGCCGTTTGAAGCACTGGCGCCTGGCATTGTTCGCGGTGCTGCTGGTGTCGTTTGGCATGAGCGTCTGGGCGGTTCAGCATGAGCCGCAGAAAGCTTTCTTCCTGTTGCATCTGCGGGCCTGGGAGCTACTGGCGGGTGCGATGCTGGCGGTGCAGCCCAAGCGTGAATGGCGCGCCTCGCCGGCCTTGGCCCAAGGCGTCAGCCTGGCTTCCCTGGCATTGATCCTCATCGCCGTATTAGGTTACGACGCGAAAACCCCGTTCCCAGGCGCGACCGCGTTGTTGCCCGTGCTGGGGGTGGTCGGGTTGATCTGGGCCAACGGCCAGCAACAGACCTGGGTCGCTCGCCTGTTGGGCACGCGGATCATGGTGGGCATCGGGCTGATCTCTTATTCCTGGTACCTGTGGCACTGGCCGGTATTCGTGTACGCCAACTATGCCGCGGTGGATGGCTTGAGCGCCCTGGAACTGGCGGGGCTGATGCTGCTTTCGCTGGTGCTGGGCTACCTGTCCTGGCGGTTCGTGGAAACGCCGTTCCGGGAAAAACGTTTGCTGGCCTCGCGTAAGGCGATTCTGGCTTCGGCGATGGTCGGCATTCTGGGGCTGGGTTTCACTGGCCTGGCGATCCGTGAGTTCGACGGCGTGCCTTCGCGCTTGTCCGAACAGGCGTTGCGCTTTGCCCAGGCCAAGAAGTGGAGCCCGGACCTGTTGGCGTGCATGGCCGACAAAGATACCCCCGATGAACGCTTGTTCTGCCATTTCGGCCCCAAAGGCCAATCGGTTTCAGCGTTGGTATGGGGTGACAGCCACGCTACCGCGCTGATACCGGCACTCAAAGAAGGCGCTGATCGCCACGATATCAGCCTGGTCGAAGCCAGTTTTGCCGGCTGTATTCCCCTCGATGGCCTGGAAAATATTGCCCGCTGCGCGCATTTCAACCGTCGCGTCGAGAAGGCCATGGCCGAGCAGACATTCAGCGATGTGGTGTTGGCCGCCCGCTGGAGCCTGTATGTGTATGGGCAAATGTCCGGTGACAAGGAGCATGCGCTCAAGGACCCCGGCACCGGCCAGTACGTGCGTGCCGTCGCCGAACAACGCTTTGCTCAAGGCCTGCGCGAGCGCATCCAGGGCTTGCGCGCTGCTGGGCACAAGGTCTGGCTGGTCAAGGAAGTGCCGCTGCAGGAAATCATCGTGCCTTACCGTCTCAGCCGCCTGGCCATGATGAACCGCCCCGTGGACGGTGAAGGGCTCGCCGTGGCCGAGCATGTGAAGCGCCAGGCGTTTATCACGCAATTGTTTGATGAGTTGGCAGCGGCCGACAGCGGTGTCGCGGTGCTGGACCCTGCGCCATTACTGTGCGGCGCCGATGGGTTGTGCCGCGTCGAACTCAATGGCCGCGCACTGTATACCGACGATAATCACCTTTCAGACGTCGGCGCGCGACACATCGAAGCCTTCCTGGAGCCGTTGTTCAGTTCTTTGCAATCACGCGGTTTGACGGCCAATTAAGCTGCCAGCCGCCCTCAGAGCAGGTAGGATGTACGCCTATTTTACGGGTGGCATGGTTAATGAAATTCAAGGATCTTCGGGATTTCGTGCAGCAACTTGAGCAGCGCGGAGAGTTGAAACGTATCCAGATGCCGATTTCTCCGGTGCTGGAAATGACTGAGATTTGCGACCGTACCTTGCGCAACAAGGGCCCGGCGCTGTTGTTCGAAAACCCGACCGGCTTTGATATCCCGGTGCTGGGCAACCTGTTCGGCACTCCCGAGCGCGTGGCCTTTGGCATGGGCGCCGAGTCCGTCAGCGAGCTGCGTGAGATCGGCAAGCTGCTGGCCTTTCTCAAGGAGCCCGAGCCGCCCAAGGGCTTGAAGGACGCTTGGTCCAAGCTGCCGATCTTCCGCAAGATCATCGCCATGGCCCCCAAGGTGGTCAAGGACGCGGTGTGCCAGGAAGTGGTCATTGAAGGCGATGATGTCGACCTGGCCATGCTCCCGGTGCAAACCTGCTGGCCCGGCGACGTCGGCCCGCTGATCACCTGGGGCCTGACCGTCACCAAAGGCCCGAACAAGGACCGCCAGAACCTCGGTATCTACCGTCAGCAAGTCATTGGCCGTAATAAAGTGATCATGCGCTGGCTGAGCCACCGTGGCGGCGCCCTCGACTTCCGTGAGTGGTGCGAGAAGCATCCCGGCAAGCCATTCCCGGTTTCCGTGGCCCTGGGTGCTGACCCGGCGACCATCCTCGGTGCAGTCACGCCCGTACCTGACAGCCTCTCCGAGTACGCCTTCGCCGGCTTGTTGCGCGGCAATCGCACGGAGCTGGTGAAGTGCCGCGGTAATGACCTGCAAGTGCCGGCCACCGCCGAAATCATTCTTGAAGGCGTGATTCACCCAGGTGAAATGGCCGATGAAGGCCCGTACGGCGACCACACCGGTTACTACAACGAAGTCGACAGCTTCCCGGTGTTCACCGTCGAGCGCATCACCCATCGGGTCAAGCCGATCTACCACAGTACCTACACAGGCCGTCCGCCCGATGAGCCGGCCATCCTCGGCGTGGCGCTCAACGAAGTGTTCGTGCCGATCCTGCAAAAGCAATTCCCGGAGATCACCGACTTCTACCTGCCGCCCGAGGGCTGTTCGTACCGCATGGCCATCGTGACCATGAAGAAGTCGTATCCGGGGCATGCCAAGCGGGTAATGCTCGGTGTGTGGTCGTTTTTGCGACAGTTCATGTACACCAAGTTCGTTATTGTCACCGACGACGACATCAATGCCCGGGACTGGAACGACGTGATCTGGGCCATCACCACGCGCATGGACCCCAAGCGCGATACGGTGATGATCGACAACACGCCCATCGACTACCTCGACTTCGCGTCGCCGGTATCGGGCCTTGGCTCAAAGATGGGCCTGGATGCCACGCACAAATGGCCGGGCGAAACCACGCGTGAGTGGGGCCGGGTGATCGTCAAGGATGAAGCCGTCACGGCGCGGGTCGATGCGATCTGGAAAGAATTGGGAATAGATTGATGCGTGTAACCCTGCAACCTTCCGGTGCTGTGCTGGAACTGGCCCCTGGCGAGCGAATCCTCGAGGGCGCACGCCGCCTGGGCTATGAGTGCCCCCAAGCCTGCCGTAATGGCGTGTGCCATGTCTGCGCGGCGTTGTTGGTTGAGGGCCGCGTAAGGCAGGCCGGGGAGGAGCGCGATCATGGTGAGTTCTACACCTGTATCGCTGAGCCGCTGGAGGACTGCGTGGTGTTGTGGGATGGCGTTCTGGCGCCGGGAGAGTTGCCGTTGCGCCAATTGTCGTGCCAATTGATCGAGTGTGTGCAAGTGGGTGGCGATGTGTGGCGTGTGCGCCTGCGCGCCCCGGCAGGCAAGGCGGTGCGTTACCACGCCGGGCAATACCTGATGATCGAGCGGGACAGCGGCGAGAAATCTGCGTTCTCCCTGGCCTCGGCGCCCCATGCCGGACGGGAGTTGGAGTTGCATGTGCTGGCACGGGAAGCCAGTGCGCGCAGCCTCATCGAGCAGTTGCAGCGCAACCAGATGGCCCGCGTTGAGCTGCCGTTTGGTGACACTCACCTGGCCGAATTGCCGGATGGGCCACTGGTATTGATGGCAGCCGGCACCGGCATGGCGCAGATGCACAGCCTGATCGAGCATTGCCGCGCTTCAGGCTTCAAGCACCCGGTGCATCTGTACTGGGGCGTGCGCCTGCCGGAAGATTTTTACGAAATCGAGCATTGGGACCAATGGCTGCATTTACCCAACCTGTTCCTGCACAAAGTGGTCAGCGACCTGTGTGGTTGGGAAGGGCGCTGTGGTTTGCTGCATGAAGCGGTGTGCGAAGACATTGCCGACCTCAATAGCGTGTACGTCTACGCCAGCGGTTCGCCGGCGATGATCTACGGCACCCTGGACGCACTGGTCAACGCCGGCATGGATGCGCACCGGATGCGCGCCGACGTCTTCGCCTACGCCCCAAGGCCCTAATGTGGGAGCTGGCTTGCCTGCGATGACGGCCCCACAGCTGACGCCTATCTACCTGACGTCCTGCGAGCAAACTGTGTGAGCGGGCTTGCTCGCGAAGGCGGCCTGGCAGTCAACACGGTTGGATTGTGTGTGTATCCATTGCTGCGGTAACGGCCGCTTAGGGTTCCGCCCTGACGGCGGGTCACTTTGGAAAAGCCCCAAAGTAACCAAAGGGCTCTTGCCCCACCACTCGGCACCTCGCCTGGGCTCGGTGTGCCCGTAATCCGCCAGTGATTTGGGGGGCCGCCGCCACGCGCCATCCATGGCGCGGGGCGGCTAAACCGGCATCCCTGCCGGTTTACCCCCCCCCAAATCCCTGTCGAATTCCGGCCAGCGTGGTTTGACGGGGCGCCTGAGATCACAAGCAGATCAAGAGCAAGATCAAGAGCGACTCGCTTCGCATCGTGGTTACCGTCTGCTGTTAAAGCCCCACAAAGTTGTGTAGATACCTATGCTGCGATAGCGGTGGGTCAGCGCCTCATTTGATGACTGGCACACCGCTATCGCAGGCAAGCCAGCTCCCACCGGGGACTGTGCTGTGTCAGAAGCGCACTCCAGTTGTCACCATTGCCGCGTTGAACCCGAGCAATACCAACTCAGCCGCCACCGGCCCGTAATGCGTGCCCACCGATGGAATGATCACCGGCGCCACGCCGAATCGGTTCAACGGGATCTTGTCGCGGTACTCGCCGCGATAGCCCTGGAGCAGCCCGCCGGTCAATTTTGCATACACCGGATAGTCGGCCATGTCATAGCGCTTGCCCACATAGGCGTAGTACGAGCGCTGGCGGAACGAGTTGCGAAAAGTCACCCCGCCGTACAGCAGGCCCGATGCCTCGTTGCGTTCCAGGCCGATCAAGTCCTGATTGTTGTTGTGCTCTGGGTCTGGCGCGAAGTGCCGGGTGTAGACGCTGGTCTGGGCGTACCAGAAGCCTTTGTCGTCGTTGGCGGGTGGGGTTTCGCTCGCCAGGGCGGTGGTGGCTTGGGCCAGGAACAACAGCCCAGGCAATCGAAATTTTTTCATGGGGCGACCTCGATAGTCGATGTGATGAACGGCTAAGTGGGTCGTTGTGTGCGCGCTATTTTGACGGCTTGGCGCCCGCCCAGGCTGAACCGGGGCTGACAGTAGCGGGATTAACCGTGCAGATCCTGACGAGTGGTGGGCGTTGATTATGCCCAGTGGGACTTTTTCGCCGTACGGTTACAGCGCTGCGTTTTATTACGGTAAAGTCGCTTACAACTGGTAACACACAGGGGGCGCACCGCATTTCGCCATGACCGTCATTGAAACCGATCTTCTGCAATTGGCTTACCCTCCGCGACTCGATCTTGGGCCGCAACTCACCCACGAACAGTTAATGAGCTCGATGCAAGCCACCATGGCTCGGCATAAGGGTGGGCCGGTGTGGCTATTTGCTTATGGTTCGCTGATCTGGCGCCCTGAATGTTCATCCACCGAACGCGTACGGGCGCGGGTCCACGGTTATCACCGGGGCTTGTACCTGTGGTCCCATGAGCATCGGGGTACGCCGGAGTTGCCGGGGTTGGTGTTCGGGCTGGATCGCGGTGGTTCCTGCAGCGGGTTTGCCTACCGTTTGCCGGAAGACCAGTTGGAGGCCTCGCTGTATGCCCTGTGGCAGCGCGAGATGCCTTACCCCTCTTACCGGCCGCACTGGCTCAGCTGCCGATTGGAAGATGGCAGTACCGTGCAGGCGTTGGGGTTTGTGTTGGAGCGGCATTTGCCCAGCTATGCCGGCAACTTGCCCGATATCGTGCTTAACCATGTACTGCAAAGCGCTTGCGGGCGTTACGGCACCACTCGCGATTATGTCGAGCAGACCGTGAACGCCCTGCGTAGCCACGCCATGCCAGATAAAAACCTGGAGGCGCGGCTCAAGCGTTGTGCCAAGGATTGTCCGGGCGGTTAGCGCGCCGAGCTGACACTGTTGGTGTGCCACAGCGTAGGGATCAGGAATGCGATCGCCAGTACACAGGCGCTGATCAGCAGTACAAAACCGCCGTCCCAGCCGAAGTGGTCAACCGTGTAGCCCATGGCGGCACTTGCGGCTACCGAACCACCGAGGTAACCGAACAAGCCGGTGAAGCCTGCTGCGGTGCCGGCGGCTTTCTTCGGTGCCAGCTCCAGCGCCTGCAGGCCGATCAGCATCACCGGGCCGTAGATCAGGAAGCCGATGGAGAACAGCGCAATCATGTCGATCATCGGGTTGCCCGGCGGGTTGAGCCAGTAAACCAGGGTCGCCACGGTCACCAACGCCATGAACACGATGCCGGTCAGGCCGCGGTTGCCACGGAAGATCTTGTCCGACATCCAGCCGCATAGCAGCGTGCCCGGAATACCTGCCCACTCGTAGAAGAAGTACGCCCAGGACGACTTATCGACGGTGAAGTGCTTGGCTTCTTTCAAGTAGGTCGGCGCCCAGTCCAGTACGCCGTAGCGCAGCAGATAGACAAACACGTTGGCAAAGGCGATGTACCAGAGCATTTTGTTACGCAGCACGTATTTGACGAAAATTTCCTTGGCACTGAATTCGTCTTCGTGGCTGGCGTCGTAGCCTTCTGGGTAGTCGTTCTTGTATTTCTCGATAGGCGGCAGGCCCACCGATTGCGGGGTGTCGCGCATGGTGATGAAGGCAAACGCCGCCACTGCCAGGGCCACGGTGGCCGGCACGTAGAACGCTGCATGCCAGTCGTTGAACCACGCCATGCCCAGCAGGAACAGCGGGCCGATCAAGCCACCGCCGACGTTATGCGCCACGTTCCACACGGACACCACGCCGCCGCGTTCTTTCTGCGACCACCAGTGCACCATGGTCCGCCCACTTGGCGGCCAGCCCATGCCCTGGGCCCAGCCGTTGATGAACAGCAAAATGAACATCATGGTCACGCTGGACGTTGCCCAAGGTGCGAAACCGAAAATGAACATCACCCCCGCCGAAACCAGCAGGCCAAAGGGCAGGAAATAGCGTGGGTTGGAGCGGTCGGACACCAGGCCCATCAGGAATTTGGACAAGCCGTAGGCAATCGCAATCGCCGACATCGCCAGGCCCAGTTCGCCACGGGTGTAACCCTCGTCGATCAGGTAGGGCATGGCCAGGGAGAAGTTTTTACGCAGCAGGTAGTAGCCGGCGTAACCGAAGAAAATACCCGCGAAGATCTGCCAGCGCAGTCGTCGGTAGGTACTGTCTATTTTTTCTTCAGGCAGGGGCGCCTGGTGTGCGGCAGGACGAAAGAAAGCAAACATTCAAGAGCTCCAAATTTCTTGTTTTGACTGCGGATGCGAATATTACAGTTTCGTTACCGAAAATAGCATCGCCTCTTATCCGCAAACACAGGAAACGCGAGCAATTGCATGTTCTTTTACGAACATGTCGCTAATAGATAAGTTGTGGGCGTGATTAGGTCCTAAGACCACTGAGTAACCACTGTGGGAGCTGGCTTGCCTGCGATGGCGATCTTTCAGGTTCATCTGTAGCAGCTGACCCACCGCTATCGCAGGCAAGCCAGCTCCCACATGGATTGCATTTCAGGTGTGTTATCGGGTTTGGACAACTATTTTACCCACCGCCTTGCGCTGCCCCAGATCATTGATCGCCTGCGCAGCCTGCTCCAGCGGATACACCTGCGACACCAATGGCTTGAGCTTGCCCTCGCCATACCAGGTGAACAATTGCTGGAAATTCGCCGCATTGTCCTGTGGCTGGCGCTGGGCAAACGAGCCCCAGAACACCCCGACCACCGCTGCGCCCTTGAGCAACGCCAGGTTCACCGGCAGTTCAGGAATACGCCCACTGGCAAAACCTACCACCAACAGCCGACCGTTCCAGGCAATCGAACGGATGGCCTGGTCAAACAGGTCGCCACCCACCGGGTCGTAAATCACATCAGCGCCGTTGCCATCGGTCAGGCGCTTGACCTCATCCTTGAGGCTGGCTTCGCTGTAGTTGATCAGCTCATCGGCACCGGCGGCCTTGGCGACTGCGAGTTTGTCGGCGCTGCTGGCGGCGGCAATCACCCGGGCGCCCATGGCCTTGCCAATCTCTACGGCAGCCAGGCCCACGCCGCCGGACGCGCCAAGTACCAGTAAGGTCTCGCCGGGTTGCAGGTGGGCGCGTTGTTTCAGTGCGTGCATGGACGTGCCGTAGGTCATGCTGAAAGCGGCGGCGGTATTGAAGTCCATGCTCGGCGGGATTGGCAGCACGTTATAGCCGGGCACCGCGACCTGCTCGGCAAAGCTGCCCCAGCCGGTCAACGCCATCACGCGGTCACCGACTTTCAGGTGGCTGACTTTCTCGCCCACCTCGCTGACTACGCCCGCCGCTTCGCCACCGGGTGAGAACGGAAAAGGCGGCTTGAACTGGTATTTACCTTCGATGATCAGCGTGTCCGGGAAATTCACCCCGGCCGCATGCACGTCCAACAGGATTTCATTCTTCTTGATCGCCGGGCTGGCGATCTCTTCCAGCACCAGGGTTTCGGCGGGGCCGAAGGCTTTGCACAGCACAGCTTTCATCGGACTATTCCTTTTGGCGTCGTGGCCGATAAGTGTAGGAGGGTACGCCCGTGGGTCAACGAGCATGCCCACGCCTGATAAGCCCCCATAAGCTTGTGCTCAGCCTTGCTAGCGTTATGCTACCCGGCAACCGAATTCGAGGAATGAACTGTGAAAGCGTGGATCCTGTTGATGCTGGCCCTGACCTTGCCGATGGCAGCCCAGGCCGAAGAGGCCAAAGAGGGCGAGGCGCCGAAGGTCAGCTATATCAGCCTGAGCCCGCCGTTCGTGGGCAATTACGGCCTGGATGGCACCGCGAAACTCAAGGTCTACAAGGCCGACATTGCCCTGCGCGTGACCGGAGAAGAAGCGGCGAAGCTGGTCAAGGCCAACGACCCCTTGATTCGCAACCAACTGGTGGCGCTGTTTACCCAGCAGACCAATGAGACCATGAGCAGTGTGGAAGGCAAGGAGAAGCTGCGCCAAGAGGCGTTGAAGCAAACGCAGCAAGTGATGAACGATGAAACCGGCAAGCCGGTGGTGGAAGACCTGCTGTTCAACAACCTGATCATCCAGTAGGAGCGAGCTTGCTCGCGAAAAAACGTCAACGATAACGCGTGCTTCCTGAGTAAACGCGGCGCCTGTGAGTTTTTCGCGAGCAAGCTCGCTCCTACAAGAAGCCGGGGCCAGTTAAAGCAGATGAAGGACCGCTGCCCACTGCTCCGGTGTGACCGCCATGACAGAAAGCCGGCTGCCCTTCTGTACCAGCGGCATTTCAGCCAGCGCAGTTTGCTGCTTTAGATAGCCCAGGCCCAGCACTTTGGGGAAGGTCTGCACATGGGCGACATCGATCGCACTCCATGGGTTTTTCTCCGGCGTGGCCTTGGCGTCGAAATAGTGGCTTTCTGGTTCCAGCGCAGTGGGGTCCGGGTAGGCGGCCTGAATGATTTTGCCGATGCCGGCAATCCCAGGCTCCGGGCAACTGGAGTGGTAAAAGAAAAACTCGTCGCCCACGGCCATGGCGCGCAAAAAGTTGCGCGCCTGATAGTTGCGAACCCCGTCCCAGCGCGCTTCGCCGAGCTTTTCCAGGCCGTTGATGGAGAGTTCGTCGGGCTCGGATTTCATCAGCCAGTAGGCCATTTTTGGGCTCCTGAAATAGGCATTGGGCAAGTTGTCGGGCAATTGCATGACAAACCGACAGTCGGTTGGCGTCAAGGTTTGCGTGTTGGTTCACGTTACCGCAGAATGCGCGCTTTTAAGCTTGACGCAGCTGCAACGGACTACTTTGGAACGTTGTTGTCATCGTGTACGAGGTGCCTGAAAGGGGGGCAATCGATGCAACGTAAGCCGGATTTACTATGGATTTTGGTTATTTTGTTTGGTCTGGGCGTCGTGACCACCGGTTATGCCCAAAGCCTGTGGTCGAACAAGACCGATGCACCGGTTGAACTGGCTCAGCAGCAGCCACAACCGTTCAAGCGTTAACTCAAGCATTCACTAAGGCGCCGCTGTTTCCAGCGGCGTTTGTGCGACATACCACTGCTTATCGGTCACCGTCCCCGCCAACGGCACATCCCAGCTTGCCTGCGCCAGGCGTTCGACTTTCTGGCATTCATGGGCCAGCCCCAGCAGTGTTGGCTTGCGCCAGCTCTGGCGGCGGGCAAGATAGGCCAGGCTGCGGTCGTAAAACCCGCCGCCCATGCCCAGGCGGCCACCTGCATCATCGAACCCCACCAACGGCAACAACACCAGGTCCAGCGCCCAGACTTGGCGTTGGCGATGGGCATTGACCCGTGGCTCAAGGATGTGAAAACGGTTGGGCAGCAACTTATCCCCAGGCCGTACGCGCTGGAACACCATCTTGGTGCGCGGCCAGGCGCTGAGCACCGGTAGGTAAGTGGCTTTGCCGCGGCGCTGGGCTGCACGCAGCAGCAGGCGCGGATCGATTTCACCGTCCGTGGGCAGATATAAAGAGATATGTTTGGCCCGGCGAAACAGCGGGTGCTGTGCCAGTTGCCGGTACAGACCGTGAGCGGCCTGGCGCTGCTCGCTCGGCGTGAGGGCACGGCGGGCTTTGCGCAACATGCGTCGAAGTTGCGGACGGGAAAGCGGCGCAGGTTCGGTCATGGTTTTCCGGCTCATAAAACAATGCCAGTCCGGAGACTGGCATTGAGTTTGGGAATTCAGGCTCCCCGACAGAGCCGCTGTCGACTTAGCCCTTGAACCCGAAAGTTCAAGGTGGAAGAAGCAGTAGGCTTTAAGGCTTTCCGTCTAGCGGACATGCACACCAGCCCAACGTGCAACTTCCAGGGTAGTGCGAATCGGCTCAGGGACATCGCCGACTGGCAAACACGCCAGGGAGTGGGGCGAGTATACCTTAAACCTGCTCGGCAATCAGCCCTTGGGTGTGTCTGAATCGGTGGAAAGCACCAGATCCACGCGATCGAGCAGGTCACGCACCTGCTCGCGCGTCGAGCCGCTGGCCTGTACGTCAGGGCGCTCCTGCTTATGCAGCAGGTCGTGGGTGATATTCAGCGCGGCCATCACGGCGATGCGGTCGGCGCCGATCACTTTGCCGCTGCTGCGGATTTCGCGCATCTTGCCATCCAGGTAGCGGGCAGCGCTCACCAGGTTGCTGCGTTCTTCCTGAGGGCAGATGATCGAATATTCTTTGTCGAGGATCTGCACGGTAACGCTATTGCTTGAACTCATGAGTCTTGCTCCAGGGCCTTCAGGCGCGAAATCATCGATTCGACCTTACGCCGGGCGATTTCGTTTTTTTCAATGAGGTGAGCGCGTTCCTCGCGCCAGGTCTTTTCCTGAGCTAATAGGAGTCCGTTTTGACTCTTAAGTTGCTCGACCCGATCAATTAGCAGTTCGAGTCTGGCCATCAGCGCTTGCAGGTCGGTGTCTTCCATTGGGTTCCACTGGATTTGTCTGATGAATGGCAACTGCAGGATAAACGATCTGACGCCCTCGATAGTCTTGGTGCGTCTGCCGGTGCTAGGATACAGCGCTCCATTCTAGACATTGCGCCGTCTGGCGCCTAGCTCACCATGCCCATTCAGAACTCCCCGTACGATGCTTTTTCCAAACTGCTGAGCGCCAGCGGCCATCCATGCTCGCCTGCTGAACTGCATGGCGTGCTGTTGGGCCGCAGTTGCACCGGTGTCGGCTTTGATGCCGACACCTGGTTGGCCGATGTGGCCGAGCTGCTGGAAACCGAACCCACCGACAATGTGCGCAACGCATTGATCGGCCTGCAAGAAATGGTCAAGGGCGAGCTGACCGGTGATGACGTCACCGTGGTCCTGCTGCTGCCTACCGACGACGCCCCGCTGGCTGACCGCGCCGCTGCGCTGGGCCAATGGTGCCAGGGTTTCCTCCACGGTTTCGGCGTGAATGCCGGCGGCCTGGAGCTGAGCACCGACGCCAAGGAAGTGCTACAGGACCTGGCGGCCATCTCCCAGGTGCAAGACGCCCTGGAAGAATCCGAAGACGGCGAAGGCGACTACATGGAAGTCATGGAATACCTGCGCGTCGCGCCGCTGCTGCTGTTCACCGAGACCCGCAAGTCCGCTGAGCCCGCCGCGCCCAAGCCGTCGCTGCACTGAGAAAGGAAGCCCATCTGCCCATGATCCATATCCCCAAAGCGGAATACACCCGGCGTCGCAAGGCGCTCATGGCGCAGATGGAACCCAACAGCATCGCGATCCTGCCGGCCGCCGCCGTGGCCATCCGCAACCGCGATGTCGAGCATGTCTACCGCCAGGACAGCGACTTCCAGTACCTGAGCGGTTTCCCCGAGCCCGAAGCGGTGATCGTGCTGATGCCCGGTCGCCAGCACGGCGAGTACGTGCTGTTCTGCCGCGAGCGCAATGCCGAGCGCGAGTTGTGGGACGGCCTGCGTGCCGGCACCGAGGGCGCGATCCGCGACTTTGGCGCGGACGACGCATTCCCCATTACCGATATTGACGACATCCTGCCCGGCCTGATCGAAGGTCGCGACCGCGTGTACTCGGCCATGGGCAGCAATGCCGAGTTCGACCGGCATGTGATGGAGTGGATCAACGTGATCCGTTCCAAAGCGCACCTGGGCGCCCAGCCGCCGAACGAATTCGTTGCCCTGGATCATTTGCTTCACGATATGCGCCTGTATAAATCGGCGGCAGAAGTGAGGGTGATGCGCGAGGCGGCGCGAATTTCCTGTGCGGCCCATGTGCGGGCGATGCAGGCCAGCCGTGCCGGTTTGCATGAGTTCAGCCTGGAAGCCGAGCTGGATTACGAGTTTCGCAAAGGCGGCGCGAAGATGCCGGCCTATGGCTCCATCGTCGCCGCCGGGCGCAACAGCTGCATCCTGCATTACCAGCAGAATGACGCGGTGCTCAAGGACGGCGACCTGGTGCTGATCGACGCCGGATGCGAGATCGACTGCTACGCCAGCGACATCACCCGTACCTGGCCGGTCAATGGCAAGTTTTCGCCCGAGCAGAAGGCGATCTACGAGATTGTGCTGGCCTCCCAGGAAGCCGCCTTCAAGCAGATCGCGCCGAACAAACATTGGAACCAGGCCCACGAGGCGACCGTGCAGGTCATCACCGCCGGCCTGGTGAAGCTGGGGTTGTTGCAAGGTGACGTTGACGAGTTGATCGCCAGCGAAGCCTACCGCGCCTTCTACATGCACCGTGCCGGCCACTGGCTGGGTATGGATGTGCATGATGTGGGCGAGTACAAAGTGGGCGGTGAATGGCGCGTGCTGGAAGTGGGCATGGCCTTGACCGTGGAGCCGGGCATCTATATTTCCCCGGACAACCAGAACGTGGCAAAGAAATGGCGCGGCATTGGCGTGCGCATCGAGGACGACGTGGTAGTGACCAAGCAAGGCTGTGAAATCCTGACCGGCGGGGTGCCCAAGACCGTTGCCGAGATCGAAGCGTTGATGGCGGCTGCCCGATGAGCCGGGTTCACCTGGCGATTATCGGCGGCGGCCTGGTGGGCGCCAGCCTGGCTCTGGCATTGCAAGCGGGGGCCAAGGCGCGGGGCTGGAAGATCGTGCTGATCGAACCCTTTGCACCGGGCGACAGCTACCAGCCGAGCTACGATGCGCGCTCTTCTGCGCTGTCGTTTGGCGCACGCCAGATTTACCAGCGGCTGGGCCTGTGGCAAGCCATTTCCCGGCGCGCCGAGCCGATCAAGCAGATCCACGTGTCAGACCGTGGGCGTTTCTCCACCGCGCGCTTGTCCGCGATGGAGGAGGGCGTGCCGGCCCTGGGTTATGTGGTGGAAAACGCCTGGCTCGGCCAATGCCTGTGGCAAGGCTTGGAAAAGGAGGTGGTGAGCTGGCGCTGCCCGGCAGAAGTCACGCGCATGGAGCCGCTGCCCGATGGCTATCGCCTGACCCTCAACGATGAAACCGTGCTGGAATGCGACCTGGCGGTACTGGCCGATGGCGGCCGCTCCGGCTTGCGTGAGCAATTGGGCATTGGCGTGAAAACCCGGCCCTACAACCAGAGCGCGCTGATCGCCAACATCACCCCGAGCGAAGCCCACAATGGCGAGGCGTTCGAGCGCTTTACCGATGAAGGCCCCATGGCCTTGCTGCCGCTGCCGGACAACCGTTGCGCGCTGGTCTGGACCCGCATCGGCATGGACGCCCAGCGCCTGGCCAGCCTCGACGAGCGTAGCTTCCTGAGCGAATTGCAGGGCGTGTTCGGGTATCGCCTGGGCACCCTCAAGCAAGTGGGCGCGCGTCACCTGTACCCGTTGACCCTGGTGGAAGCCGAGGAACAAGTGCGCTCGCACCTGGCGGTCCTCGGCAATGCCGCCCACAGCCTGCACCCGATTGCCGGGCAGGGGTTCAACCTGTCCCTGCGCGATGCCAATGCCTTGGCCGAAGCCCTGTTGGCCGGGCCGGCGGTGCCGGGTGACTTGGCGACGTTGCAAGGCTATCGCGAGCGTCAGCGCCTGGACCAGCAACTCACCGTAGGCTTCTCCGACCAGGTCACGCGCCTGTTCGGCAGTGCTCAGCCATTGGTGGCGCTGGGCCGCAATATGGGCTTGCTCGGCCTCGACCTGTTGCCCCCGGCCAAACGCTGGTTCGCCCGCCAGGCCATGGGCCTGGGTACGCGTTCCGATGTTTGAAGCGGACCACACCTTTACTTGCGGCCTGTGCCGCACACGAGACAAGGCTTGAATATGGACATGCGCGCAGATGTGCTGATTGTCGGGGCCGGAATGGTCGGAAGCGCCCTGGCGCTGGCGTTGCAGGGCAGTGGCCTGCAGGTGTTGCTGCTCGACGGCAGCCCATTGAGCGTCAAGCCGTTTGAGCCGGCTGCGGCGTTTGAACCGCGGGTGAGCGCATTGTCGGCGGCCAGCCAGCGCATTCTTGAGCGCCTGGGCGTGTGGGACGGCATCGTCTCGCGGCGTGCCAGCCCCTATGGCGAAATGCAGGTATGGGACGGCAGCGGCACCGGGCAGATCCACTTCTCGGCGGCCAGTGTGCATGCCGAGGTGCTTGGGCATATCGTCGAAAACCGCGTGGTGCAGGATGCCTTGCTCGATCGCCTGCATGACTGCGACCTTGGCCTGTTGGCCAATGCGCGCCTGGAACAGATGCGCCGCTCTGGCGATGACTGGTTGCTGACCCTGGCCGACGGCCGCAAGCTGCGTGCACCGCTGGTGGTGGCCGCCGACGGTGCCAACTCCGCCGTACGCCGCCTGACCGGTACACCTACCCGCGAATGGGATTACCTGCATAACGCCATCGTCACCAGCGTGCGCAGCAGCCAGCCGCACCAGCGCACCGCGTGGCAACGCTTCACCGACACCGGCCCGCTGGCGTTCCTGCCGCTGGTACGCGATGGGCAGGAAGACTGGTGCTCGATTGTCTGGTCGACCACGCCTGCTGAGTCCGAGCGCCTGATGGCGCTGGATGATGAACGCTTCTGTCGCGAACTGGAACGTGCCTTCGAAGGGCGCCTGGGCACCGTGGTCAGTGCCGACCCGCGTGTGTGCGTACCGTTGCGCCAGCGCCATGCCAAACGCTATGTGGCCGAAGGCTTGGCGTTGATCGGCGACGCCGCCCACGTCATCCACCCGTTGGCGGGGCAGGGCGTCAACCTGGGCTTCCTCGATGCGGCCGTGCTGGCCGAAGTGCTGCTGGCAGCGAACGAGCGCGGCGAGCGCCTGGCCGATGTGAAAGTGCTGAGCCGTTATGAGCGACGTCGCATGCCCCACAACCTGGCGCTGATGGCGGCAATGGAAGGTTTTGAGCGCTTGTTCCAGGCCGATCAACTGCCGCTGCGCTGGTTGCGCAACGCGGGTTTGAAAATCGTCGACCAGATGCCCGAAGCCAAGGCAGTGTTCGTGCGCCAGGCACTGGGTTTGACCGGCGATCTCCCCGAACTCGCTAAACCCTGACCTGACAATACAACCCTCTGTGGGAGCCGGGCTTGCCCGCGATGAGGCCGTCAGCGCCAGCGCATATTCTGGCTGTGCAACATCTGGTAACGCCTCCACCAAGCGTTACCAAATGTGAGTCCTTATCATTTGCCCTCCATTTGCAAATGAGAGACCGCACCCATGTTGGCACCCAAGCGCCTCCTGACTGCCCTGGCACTCACCCTGATCGGCAGCACCACCGTGCAGGCGGCCGACGAAGTCGTGGTCTACTCCTCGCGTATCGACGAGCTGATCAAGCCCGTATTCGACGCCTACACCAAAAAGACCGGCGTGCAGGTCAAGTTCATCACCGACAAGGAAGCCCCGCTGATGCAGCGCATCAAGGCCGAGGGCGAGAACGCCACTGCCGACCTGCTGCTGACCGTTGACGCCGGCAACCTCTGGCAGGCCGAACAGATGGGCATCCTGCAACCCTTCACCTCCCCTGTCATCGACAAGAACATTCCTTTGCAATATCGCTCATCGGCCCACGCCTGGACCGGTTTGAGCTTGCGTGCGCGGACGATCGCCTATTCCACCGACCGGGTAAAACCGGGCGATCTGACCACCTACGAAGCTCTGGCCGACAAGCAGTGGGAAGGCCGCCTGTGCCTGCGCACGGCGAAAAAAGTCTACAACCAGTCGCTGACCGCCACCTTGATCGAAACCCATGGCGCGGCCAAGACTGAAGAAATCATCAAGGGTTGGGTGAATAACCTCTCCACCGACGTGTTCTCCGATGACATCGCCGTGCTGGAGGCCATCAACGCCGGGCAGTGCGACGTGGGTATCGTCAACACCTATTACTACGGTCGCCTGCACAAGCAGAAGCCAGACCTGGCCGTGAAGTTGTTCTGGCCGAACCAGGGCGATCGCGGTGTGCATGTGAACCTCTCCGGCATCGGCCTGACCCAGCACGCACCGCACCCGGAAGCGGCCAAGGCGCTGGTGGAGTGGATGACCACGCCTGATGCACAGAAGATCTTCGCCGACGTCAACCAGGAGTTCCCGGCCAACCCGGCGGTACCGCCATCGGCGGAAGTGGCGACCTGGGGCAAGTTCGTGGCCGATACCTTGCCGGTGGAAGTGGCAGGCAAGCGCCAGGCCGAAGCGATTCGCCTGATGGATCGCGCTGGCTGGAACTGAGTACAATTTGTAGGGGCAAGCCCTAATACCTGTAGGAGCGAGCTTGCTCGCGAAAAACTCACAGATACCGCGTTTATTCAGGAAGCACGCGGTATCGTTGACGTTTTTCGCGAGCAAGCTCGCTCCTACAGGCATCAGGGTCTTCCCCTCCCACACTGTTTTTTGTCTGCCTTCAGATAGCCTGTTTACAGAGAGTTTGCTCTTGGCCCACCCCGCCCAACGTCGCTGGTACCTGCCGGTCTTCAGCGTCGCCGCCCTGGTGCTGTTGCCGCTGAGCGTGCTGCTGCTGTCCTGGCAAAGCATCGACCCCCAGATATGGGCGCACCTCTGGGACACCCAGATGCCCCGCTTGCTGGGCAACACCTTGACCCTGGTGCTCGGTGTCGGCCTGGGCGTGACGCTGCTGGGCGTCAGCCTGGCCTGGCTGACCAGCCTGTGCGAGTTCCCCGGGCGGCGCTGGCTCGATTGGGCATTGATGTTGCCCTTTGCAATCCCTGCCTATGTGCTGGCCTTCGTGTTCGTGGGCCTGCTGGATTTTGCCGGGCCGGTGCAAACCCTGCTGCGCGAGTGGTTCGGCACCGGGCTGCGTTTGCCACGGGTGCGCTCCACCAGCGGCGTGGTCATCGTATTGGTGCTGGTGTTCTATCCCTATGTCTACCTGCTGGCGCGCAGCGCATTCCTGGCCCAGGGCAAAGGCTTGATGGAAGCGGCGCGGGTACTGGGGCAATCGCCATGGCAAGCGTTCTGGCGCGTGGCATTACCAATGGCGCGGCCAGCGATTGGTGCCGGTGTGGCCCTGGCGTTGATGGAGACGCTGGCGGATTTTGGCGCGGTCTCGGTGTTCAACTTCGACACCTTCACCACCGCTATCTATAAAACCTGGTACGGCTTTTTCAGCCTGTCCAGCGCCGCGCAACTGGCCAGCCTGCTGCTGCTGGTGGTGATGCTGGTGCTGTATGGCGAACGGCGCGCGCGCGGGGCCAGCCGACCGAGCAATGAGCGCCCGCGGGGCAAGGCGTTGTACCACTTGCGCGGGTTCAAGGCCGTGGCGGCCAGCGCCTGGTGCAGTCTGGTTTTCGCCTGTGCATTCGTGATTCCGATGCTGCAACTGGTGGCGTGGTTCTGGCAGCGTGGCCGCTTCGACCTGGATGAGCGTTACACCGGGCTGATCGTGCATACCCTCTACCTGGGCGGGATCGCAGCGCTGATCACGGTCAGCGTGGCGCTGATACTGGCCTTTGCAAATCGTCTGGCGCCGACCCGCGCGATTCGCTCCGGTATCAGCCTGGCCAATGTCGGCTATGCCTTGCCGGGCTCGGTGCTGGCGGTGTCGATCATGCTGGCGTTCAGTTACCTGGACCGCGAGCTGGTGGTGCCGGTCTCCGGCTGGTTGGGCGGGGCGGGCAAGCCTTTGCTGTTGGGCAGCCTGTCGGCACTGGTGCTGGCGTATCTGGTGCGGTTCCTGGCGGTGGCCTACGGGCCGCTGGAAAACAGCCTGGCGCGCATCCGTCCGTCATTGCCCGAAGCGGCACGCAGCCTTGGGGTGAGCGGCCCACGACTGTTTTGCAAAGTGTATCTGCCGTTATTGCTGCCGGGCGCGTTGAGCGCAGCGCTGCTGGTGTTCGTGGATGTGCTCAAGGAAATGCCGGCCACCTTGCTGATGCGCCCGTTTGGCTGGGACACCCTGGCGGTGCGGATCTTTGAAATGACCAGTGAAGGCGAATGGGCGCGGGCGTCTTTGCCGGCGCTGACCCTGGTGCTGGTCGGCTTGTTGCCGGTCATCGGGCTGATCCGCCGCTCGGCTCGGCAAATCGGTTAGGTGCCAGTCCTACGGCTTGAGGCTACAATGCGCGGCATTCGGTGCGCTCCGTCTTTCGGATCGACCTGCTGTATGTGGCTGCGGGCCTTGTAATACAAGGTGTTCGGCGCAAGTGGCAGCTCTGCGCGCCTTCGCCAAGCCCGGAAGGAGAAACCCATGGGACAGCGTACGCCTCTGTATGACCTGCATCTCGCCCTCGGCGCGAAAATGGTCGATTTTGGCGGTTGGGATATGCCTTTGCATTACGGTTCGCAAGTTGAAGAACACCATCAGGTGCGACGCGACTGCGGGGTCTTCGATGTATCTCATATGACCGTGATCGATGTCACCGGCCCCCAGGCCAAGGAATGGCTCCAGTACCTGCTGGCCAATGATGTCGACCGACTGCACGGCTGTGGCCGAGCGTTGTACAGCGCCATGCTCAACGAGCAGGGCGGGGTGGTGGATGACATGATCGTCTACCGCACCGAAACCGGTTACCGCCTGGTGGTCAACGCCGCCACGCGCGATCAGGACATGGCCTGGATGCAGGCGCAACTGGGCAGCTACTCAGTGCAACTGCATGAGCGCTCCGAGTTGGCCATGCTCGCCATCCAAGGCCCCCACGCCCGGCAGAAAATCGCCGAACTGGTGACCCAGTCCCGTGGCATCCTGATCCATCAGCTCAAACCGTTCGAAGGCCGGGCCGACGGCGACTGGTATATCGCCCGCACCGGCTATACCGGCGAAGACGGCCTCGAAATAGTGCTGCCGGCCGATCAGGCTCCGGGCTTTTTCAACGACCTGGTAGGCGCTGGCATTTCCCCCATCGGCCTCGGTGCGCGCGACACCTTGCGCCTGGAGGCCGGCATGAACCTGTATGGCCAGGATATTCACCAGGCCGTCTCGCCCCTGGCGGCCAACATGGCTTGGAGCATCGCCTGGGAACCTGTCGAGCGTAACTTCATTGGCCGCGCCGCGCTGGAAGCAGAAAAAGCAGCCGGCGTGCAGTTCAAACTGGTCGGGCTCGTCCTCGAAGAACGGGGTGTGCTGCGTGCTCATCAGGTGGTTCGTATCGCCAATGTTGGCGAAGGAGAGATCACCAGTGGTAGTTTCTCGCCTACGCTAAGCAAATCCATTGCACTGGCGCGTGTGCCGACGGCGACTGCCGACCGGGCCGAAGTGGAAATCCGCGGCAAGTGGTATCCGGTTCGAGTGGTCAAGCCGACCTTCGTGCGCCATGGCAAAACCTTGATCTAACCAATTCCGGCAGGCCAAAGGCCGCTGACATTTCATCTTGAGGACACAGACTATGAGCAATATCCCTGCCGACCTGCGTTTTGCCGAAAGTCACGAATGGGCCCGTCTGGAAGCTGACGGCACCGTGACCGTCGGGATCTCCGACCATGCACAGGAAGCTTTGGGTGATGTGGTGTTTGTTGAGTTGGCGGAAGTGGGTGCCAATTTTGAAGCGCAAGGCCAGGCGGGTGTGGTTGAGTCGGTGAAAGCAGCCTCGGATATCTACTCGCCGGTTGCCGGCGAAGTGATTGCTGTCAACGAAGAGCTGAGTGGCAGCCCTGAGCTGCTGAACTCGGACCCGTACGGCGCCTGGATCTTCAAGCTCAAGCCAAGCGACAAGGCCGACTTGGACAAGTTGCTGGATGCCGCCGGCTACAAAGCCGCCATCGGCGAATAAACCCCATAGTTGCAACGACACAAATCAATGTGGGAGCTGGCTTGCCTGCGATTGGATCACCCGGGTATCACCGATACACCGAGGTGCCAGCATCGCAGGCAAGCCAGCTCCCACAGTTGATTTGTTGTGATCAGTCTCTTTTCAATACAGCTTTAACCGCCGCAACAGCCCGCTCCACATCCGCCTCTGTCATCGCCGTGAACATCGGCAACGACACGATCAAACGCCCAACACGCTCCGCCACCGGGAACATGCCTTCCTTGAAACCCTGTGCCCGATACAGGCTCAGCAGGTGGATCGGCGGGTAGTGGTAGCCGATACCCACCCCGTGGGCCTGCATCTGCTCCATGAACGTTGCACGGGCCGGCAGGCCATCCTGGCGCTCTGGCAACACCAGTTGGAACAGATGCCAGTTGCTGTTTTCGAAGTCGGCCGGCGGCAGTTGCGCGCCGTATTGGGCTTCGAAATCGCTGCCCAAGCATTTGAAGTAGTGACGTGCCAGGTTCTGACGATGGGTGGTGATCTTCTCGATGTGTGCGAATTGCCCCAGGCCGATGGCGGCGGCAATGTCGGTCATGTTGAACTTGCCCCCCAGCACATCCACATCCAGGCCATCGAAGCCGCTGCGGGTGACGCCTTGCAGGCGGTACTTCTCGGCCAGACGGGCCTCCTCGGCATTGTTCAACACCAGGCAGCCGCCTTCGGACGACGTGATGTTCTTGTTCGCCTGGAAGCTGAAAGACACGAAGTCGCCGGTTGCGCCGATACGCTCCCCATCCCAGCTGGAACCCAGGGCCTGGGCAGCATCTTCGACAATGCGCAGGTTGTACTTGTTGGCCAGCGCATAGAGCATCGGCATATCCAGGGGCAAGCCGGCCAGGTAGACCGGGATGATCGCCTTGGTGCGCGGGGTAATGGCGGCTTCCACCTGGGCCAGGTCGATATTGCGCGTCACCGGGTCGATGTCGGCAAAGACGGGAGTGGCGCCGACTTCGAGAATCACGTTGGCCGTGGCAACCCAGGAAATTGGCGTGGTGATGACTTCATCCCCAGGCCCGATCCCGGCGATGCGCAAGGCGATCTCCATGGTGCAGGTGCCCGAGTTGAAGGTGCGCACCGGACGGCCGCCAAAATACTCCGACAACTGTGCTTCGAACGCCTGCACCTTTGGCCCGCTGGTGATCCAGCCGGAACGCAGAACATCGCCGACCGCCGCGATGGTGGCTTCATCAATGGTCGGTTTGGAAAACGGCAGGAAAGGCTGTTGGCTCATGACGAAGAAGGCATCCGTTTCAGGTAGGCGATGAAAAATACACGTGTCAGTGGGGCATGTTTGCACGCTGAGACTGAATATAGCCTGTCATCCATGAACGATTCGTCATGCCGCAGGCAAAAAAATGCCGCTTGAAAAAGCGGCATTTTTTATGAGGGCAGTTGTTACTCGGTGACAGCATTCTTCGCCAGGATGGCGTTAGCCAGTTCCATGTCCGTGGCTTGGAGGCCAGGGTTATCGGCGCGGACCTTCTGCATGGCCGCTTCCAGGTACGGGCCGCGAATGCCGCCATCGCTGGCGACGAAGCTGCCCGCGTCGTCCTGGGCGGCGACCACCAGCTTGTGGTCCTTGAACGTCAGGTAAGTCGAGCCAGTGGTGGCGCCCGACGAGATGACATTACGCCAGAAGCTATCGGCCATGGCTGAGCCGACAGGTAGGGAAAGCACAGCGAGGGTGGCGACAGCATATTTGAGACGCATGATGGGTGACTCCGGTGGGTTATCTGTACGTTTTGATTGTAGTTAACCCGATCCAGTTCCATCACTGACTAAACAGTTTCAACCTTTAAAATCACCCCATCCTGCCCAACCACGCGGACTTGAGCGCCCACGGGGGCGTCGGCACCGGTGACCATCCACACGCCATCGCCGACTTTGACCTTGCCGCGACCATCCACAATGGCTTGATGCACCACGAAAATGCGCCCCACCAACTCTGAACCGCGCTCGTTCAACCCCGGTTGATCGCTGGCCTTGGCGCTGCTGCTCTGGCGTTTCCACCAGTACACGGCGGTCAGTATCGACAACATCGCAAACAGCAGCAGTTGCCATTCCAGCCCCAGCGGTGGGAACAGGAACTTGATCACGCCCACGGCAGCGGCGGCAATGCCCATCCACAGCAGGTAGCCTCCGGCACCGAACACCTCGAGAATCAACAGTACGGTGCCCAGTGCCAACCAGTCCCAGAACGACAAATGCAGCAAAAAGTCCCACATGGTGTTGGCCTCAGCCTTTCTGGTTGCCGAAGGTTGCCTTGACGATTTCGCCGATACCGCCCACGGCACCAATCACCTGGCTGGCTTCCAGCGGCATCAAAATGACCTTGCTGTTGTTGGCCGACGCAAGCTTGCCCAGGGCGTCGATGTATTTTTGCGCGACGAAGTAGTTCACCGCCTGCACGTTGCCCGACGCAATGGCTTCGGACACCACTTGTGTTGCGCGCGCTTCGGCTTCGGCCTGGCGCTCGCGTGCCTCGGATTCCAGGAACGCAGCCTGGCGGCTACCTTCGGCTTCAAGGATTTGCGCCTGCTTTTTGCCTTCCGCTGTCAGGATCGCCGATGCCCGCAGACCCTCTGCTTCGAGGATCTGTGCACGCTTGATTCGCTCGGCTTTCATCTGGCCGGACATGGCGGCCATCAGGTCGGCGGGCGGGCTGATGTCCTTGATCTCGATACGGGTGATCTTGATGCCCCATGGCGCGGTGGCTTCATCCACGGTGCGAAGGAGTTTCTCGTTGATGCCATCACGCTGGCTCAGCATGGCGTCCAGCTCCATGGAGCCGAGTACGGTACGGATATTGGTCTGCAGCAGGTTGCGGATAGCATGTTCGAGGTTGTTGACCTCATAGGCGGCCTGGGCGGTGTTGACCACCTGGAAGAAGCACACGGCATCGATCTGCACGGTGGCATTGTCGGCAGTGATGACTTCTTGAGGCGGGATATCCAGCACGCTTTCCATCACGTTGATCTTGCGACCGATTCGGTCCATGACCGGGATGATGATATTCAGGCCGGGTTTCAAGGTGTTGGTGTAGCGGCCGAAACGCTCGACGGTCCATTGGTAGCCCTGGGGCACCACTTTGAACCCCATGAACAGGATGGCGATGGCCAAGCCCACGAAAAGAAGCAGTACGGTTCCGATCTGCATAGCGATTCCCTATCTGAAGGTGTCAGTAAACGACATTAGGCCGATTGTAACGGTCTGGTCACGGATAAAGACGGTTTCATGGCCCAACAAACAAAGGATTTGTTTCTGAATCCCCTGGCGTGACCCGTAATACCTCCGTCATCGTGGTCAGCCCGGCCTTCACTTTCTCGATGCCGGCCATGCGCAGGCTGCTCATGCCCTGCGCCAGTGCCCCACGGCGCAGGGCTTGCACGTCCGCTCCCGGGGTGACCAGCGCCTGGAGGGCTGGGTCCATGAGCATGATTTCATACAGCCCAGCCCGGCCTTGATAACCGCTGTCACGGCATTGCGCACAGCCGACAGCATCAAAGCCGCCAGCGTCCTCCTGGCCCACGGGGCGCTTGCAGTGGCTGCACAGAACCCGCACCAGGCGCTGCGCCATCACGCCTATGAGCGTGGCTTTGATCAAATAGTGAGCAATGCCCAGCTCCTGCAGGCGGCTGATGGCGCTGGGCGCGTCGTTGGTGTGCAAGGTCGAGAGCACCAGATGCCCGGTCAGTGCGGCCTGGATAGCCATCTCTGCGGTTTCCTGGTCGCGGATTTCGCCGATCATGATGATGTCCGGGTCTTGGCGCAGCAGGGCGCGGATGCCGCTGGCGAACGTGAGGTCGATGTTGTGCTGGACCTGCATCTGGTTGAAGGCCGGCTCGACCATTTCAATCGGGTCTTCCACCGTGCACAGGTTGACCTCCCGGGTCGCCAGTTGCCTGAGGGTGGTGTAGAGGGTGCTGGTCTTGCCTGAGCCGGTGGGGCCGGTGACCAGGATGATGCCGTGAGTGCGTCGCGTCATGGCGTGCCAGCGTTGCTGGTCGGCGTTGGACAAACCCAACTGGTCAAAATCCTTGAGCAGCACCTGCGGGTCAAAAATTCGCATCACCAGCTTTTCGCCGAATGCCGTGGGCAGGGTCGAAAGCCGCAATTCCACCTCGATACCCGCAGGGTTTCGGGTCTTGACGCGGCCATCCTGGGGTTTGCGTTTCTCGGCCACGTTCATGCGCCCCAGGCTTTTGAGGCGGCTGACCACGGCCATGGTGACCTGCGGCGGAAGTTGATAGACGTCATGCAGCAGCCCATCAATGCGAAAGCGCACCCGGCCCTGGTCGCGGCCGGGCTCAATATGGATATCGCTGGCCCGTTGGCCAAAGGCGTATTGCAGCAGCCAGTCGACGATGTTGACGATATGCGCGTCGTTGGCATCCGGCTCCTTGTCACTGGCGCCGAGGCTGAGCAAGTCGACATTGCCAGGCACCGTCATCTTTTGATCCGCACCGCTGACGGACTTGGCCAAGCGGTAAAACTCGTTGATACAGCGCTGGATATCCCGGGGGTTGGCAACCACGCGCTTGATTGTGCGTTTGAGTACCTGGCACAGCCCGGCTTCCCAGGTGGTGATATGGGGTTGGGCACTGGCGACCGTCACGCTGTGGGCATCCACGGCGACTGCAAGAATGCCGTGGCGCTGGGCAAAGGCGTGGGACATCAAGGGCACCACGGCCGCCACGTCGATCTTCAACGGGTCGATGCGCAGGTAAGGCTGGCCGACCTGGCGGGCCAGCCATTGGGTCAAGGTCTCCAGGCAAGGGCCCTGGGCTGCGATGCATTCCAGGGGATGCTGGCTGCCGGACGCTGGCGCAACCTTTTGCGCCACCTGCGCCGTGATCAGCCCTTGCTCGACCAACGCCGGCAACAATTGCTGCAGTTCCAAGGGGTGATCGTGAGCGGCGACGGACATGCAGGTTTTCCTGGGCGGCTTGGGGTGTAATCCCAGGCTAGCCAACCGCTGAAGATCTGGCGCGCGCGTGTATTGCAGGTTTTTACTGCGCCATCGCCGCCAGCGCTTGGGGCCGCTCGGAATCAGCCGACCACAGCTCCAGGGTGCAGACGCTGATCAGGTTTCGAATCTTTTCACCGATCACCTGGGCGCGGTGCCAGCTCAGGCCGGTCATCACGATATCGATGCTCAGCAGGTCGGCTTCCCGGTTCACGCTGACCTGGGTGGGCGTGAGCAATTGCAGCGCGAAGTAGTTGAGCACCCGGCACAGCACGTCCGGTTCGGCCTCGGCGACGATGTGATAGTGCGCCTGGCAGTGGCTGCTATTGGCCGCCCACGCATCGACGCGGGTGGCAGGGTAGGCGGTTTCGACGGCGTGCATGCTGACTCTCCAAATTCGACTGGAGGAATTTTTACATTCGCCTCGGGAGATTTCTTATCTAAGATGAGCCTGTTTGGCGATAAATCGACTCAATCAATTCAAGATCAGCCTATTAACAGGTACGTTTATGCACAGTGAGTTGGACGCCTACGACCGCCGCATCCTGGCCTTGCTGCAAGAGGATGCCTCGCTCTCCAGCGCACAGATTGCCGAGCAGGTCGGCCTGTCGCAGTCGCCGTGCTGGCGGCGCATTCAGCGGCTCAAGGAAGAGGGCGTGATCCGCGGCCAGGTCACGCTGCTGGACCGCAAGAAAATCGGGCTCAACACGCAGATTTTCGCCGAGGTCAAACTCAACGCTCACGGTCGCTCCAATTTCACCGAGTTCACCGAGGCGATTCGCGGGTTTCCGGAAGTGTTGGAGTGTTATGTGCTGATGGGGGCGGTGGATTTTCTGCTACGTATCGTCACCTCGGATATCGAGGCGTATGAGCGGTTTTTCTTCGAGAAGTTGTCGATGGTGCCGGGGATTCAGGAGGTCAACTCGATTGTGGCGCTGTCGGAGATCAAGTCCACCACCAGCCTGCCATTATTGCGCTTGTAGGAGCGAGCTTGCTCGCGAAGATCGTTAACGATAACGCGGGAAGCCTGGCTCCCCACATCGTTCTCGGGTTTTTCGCGAGCAAGCTCGCTCCTACAGGTAGAGGGACTTACAGGCGCAGAAGTGTCTTCCAGGCACGATTCTGATACACCGCAATCGCCTGGTGCATACGCGCATCCAGGGATTCATCGGTAATCGGCTGGTTGGCCAGGTGCGCCAGCTTGTTCAGCTCGCCGTACAAGCGGTCCAGTTCAGGAATGTCCACCACGTGGCGTGCATGGTGCAGCCAGGCCTGGATGCGTTCGATGCGCGGCAGTTGCTCGGCAAGATCTTCCGGCTGCTGCTGGTAGCGCTGCAGTTGCAGGGCGACGGCGTCGTCGGCCAACAGGCGTGGCAGCCAGTTGGTGATTTGCGCAGCGCCCTGGCGGTTGCCACGCACGTTACGCTCGGCCGTCCAGGTACGGGCCAGCAGCCAGCGCGAGAGATTGAGTGAGAACAGGCCCCAGCGCACGTCTTGCAGCTCTTCGATGAACTGTTCCGGCGCGGCTTTGCGAATGTCTTCATCGTCGTCACCGGCCTGGACCAGCGGGCGCCAGTCTTCCAGCAACGCATCCAGGGCGCTGCGCAGCTCGCTGGTGGATTGGCGCGGCGCGGCCTGACCGAGGCTGCCGATCAGGGCGCGCAATTCACCGAGGTTCTCGACCCAGTCTTGCAGCAGGCGCCAGTGGCCGTTGAAGCGGTACTGCTCGGCGAGGCGCTGGCTGCTGCCCAGCAGGTGCCACAAGATCGCGGCGAAGGCATCGTCCAATGGCATTTCGGCGTGGATCTGTGGCGCCGGCAGGCTCAGGGAGTAGCTGCTGGCGTCATACAGGCGGTAGCCGCGTTCGGCCTTGCTGATGTCGCACGGCATCAGGGCCAGGGTCGCGGCCAGCTCGGCGGCCAACTCCAGCAGGGCTGCCGGTTCGCCTTCGCGCAGTTCCAGTTCCAGCTCGCAGATTTCTTCTTTCTGCTTGCCGACCACCACGTGGCCCAGGTCCAGGGCGGCTTCGATCACCACCTTGGCCTTGCCGCGGCCCCAGGCGATTTCGGCGCGTTCACGCACGAAGTCGGTGGTGAAGATCGGCTTGAGGGTCTTTTTGTCCAGCTCGGCCAGTTGCTCGGGCCAGCACTCGCCATCGAGTTTCTTCACATCGAGCTTGGCTTTGGGCAGGTCCCAGTTGTATTCGTTGCGTTCCGACAAGCCGGCGACGCTTTGGCCACGGGTCTTGAGGGTCTGGATGATGTCGTCACCGTCCTTGCGCAGGCGCAGGGCAACCTTGGCCTGGGCCAGGTCGCGCTCGGGGGTGTCGAAGTACTGGTTCATCAACTCACGGCGTTCCCAGCCACTCTTGTTGCGTTTTTTCAGTAACGGGTGCTCACGCAGCGCGGCGAGTGTTTCGCGGCTGACGCGTAGCTTGATTTCGGTTTCTTTCTGCATGGCCGGAAAATCCAGGATCGGGAGCGCAGCCGGGGAAAAGTGTGGCTGCCAAGGTCGTGCAGTGTACAGGACTGAGCCCGGCAACGCGCCGCAACGGTTTATTGTGTTGCGCAGATGCCTCTATAGTGAGGTTCATCCGGGAAGTTGGGAGACCGCGCATGCCGTTACCGTCCATGAAAGAGCAGTTCGCCGCCTTGATCGCCGCACCGTCGGTGAGTTGCACCCAGGCGTCTCTCGACCAGAGCAACCGCCCGGTGATCGACCTGCTCGCCGCTTGGCTGGGCGACCTGGGCTTTGCCATCGATATCCAACACGTCAGCCCTGGTAAGTTCAACCTGTTGGCCAGCTTCGGCAGCGGCCCCGGTGGCCTGGTACTGGCGGGGCATAGCGATACCGTGCCGTATGACGCGGCGCTGTGGAAAACCGACCCGCTCAAGCTGACGGAAGTCGATGGCCGCTGGGTAGGGCTGGGCAGTTGTGACATGAAGGGTTTCTTCGCCTTGGTCATCGAAGCGGTGTTGCCGCTGCTTGACCAACCCTTCAAGCAACCGCTGTTGATCCTCGCCACCTGTGACGAGGAAAGCTCCATGTCCGGTGCCCGTGCGCTGGCCGAGGCGGGGCGCCCGCTGGGTCGTGCGGCAGTGATCGGCGAGCCGACCGGGCTCAAGCCAATCCGCCTGCACAAAGGCGTGATGATGGAGCGCATCGACATCCTCGGGCGCAGCGGCCACTCGTCGGACCCAAGCCTGGGCCACAGCGCCCTGGAAGCCATGCATGACGCCATCGGCGAACTGCGGGGCCTGCGCCTGGCGTGGCAGCGCGAGTACCGCAACGCACAATTCAGCGTGCCGCAGCCAACGATGAACTTCGGCTGCATTCACGGCGGCGACAACCCCAACCGCATCTGCGGCCAATGCTCCCTGGAATTCGACCTGCGACCTCTGCCGGGGATGGACCCCGAGGTACTGCGCGCAGCCATCCGCCAGAAGCTCGAGCCCGTGGCCGAGCGTCATAAGGTCAAGATCGACTACGCGCCGTTGTTCCCCGCAGTGCCACCCTTTGAGCAGCCCGAAGACGCCGAGCTGGTGCGGGTGGCGGAACGTTTGACCGGTCATCGTGCCGAAGCAGTAGCGTTCGGCACCGAAGCGCCTTATCTTCAGCGCCTCGGTTGCGAAACCCTGGTGCTCGGGCCTGGCGACATTGCCTGCGCTCACCAGCCGGGCGAATACCTTGAAATGTCACGCTTGACGCCTACAGTGCGTCTATTGCGGGAACTGATCGAACACTACTGCCTGAAACCTGCATAAATTTACCCCTGCCCATTCGTACATAAGGAGAGTGAGCGTGTCGCCAAGCCTGTTCCGACGATAACCATCAGCCGCTGTGCGCTTTCACGATTGATCCTTTATTTGGCTGCTTTTTATTACAGGCCCAGGTGTTATGCCCGAATACGTCAACTGGCTTCGTCACGCTTCGCCCTACATCAACGCCCACCGCGACTGCACCTTTGTGGTCATGCTGCCCGGCGATGGTGTGGACCACCCCAACTTCGGCAATATCGTCCACGACCTGGTGCTGCTCCACAGCCTGGGTGTGCGCCTGGTGCTGGTGCACGGCTCGCGCCCGCAAATCGAAACCCGCCTTGAAGCACGCGGCCTTACCCCGGCTTACCACGAAGGCTTGCGCATCACCGATGCCGCGACGCTGGAGTGTGTGATCGACGCGGTGGGCCATCTGCGCATCGCCATCGAGGCGCGCTTGTCCATGGACATGGCGTCCTCGCCGATGCAGGGCTCGCGCCTGCGTGTGGCCAGCGGCAACCTGGTTACCGCACGGCCAATCGGCGTGCTTGAAGGCGTGGACTACCACCACACCGGCGAAGTGCGCCGGGTCGACCGCAAGGGCATCAACCGCCTGTTGGACGAACGCTCCATCGTGCTGCTGTCGCCCCTGGGTTATTCGCCTACCGGCGAGATCTTCAACCTGGCCTGCGAAGACGTCGCCACCCGCGCCGCCATCGACCTGGGTGCCGACAAGTTGCTGTTGTTCGGCGCCGATCCTGGTCTGATCGATGAGAACGGCCGCCTGGTGCGTGAATTGCGCCCACAACAAGTGCCTGCGCACTTGCAACGCTTGGGCAGCAACTATCAAGCCGAACTGCTCGATGCTGCTGCCGAAGCCTGCCGGGGTGGAGTAGGGCGCAGCCACATCGTCAGTTACGCCGAAGATGGCGCCTTGCTCACCGAGCTGTTTACCCGCGACGGCGGCGGTACGCTGGTGGCCCAGGAACAATTCGAACTGGTGCGCGAAGCGGCGATTGAAGACGTCGGCGGTTTGCTGGATCTGATCAGCCCGCTGGAAGAGCAGGGCATTCTGGTGCGCCGCTCGCGGGAAGTGCTGGAGCGTGAGATCGAGCAGTTCAGCGTGGTTGAGCGCGAAGGCATGATCATCGCGTGCGCAGCGCTGTATCAGATCGCGGATTCGGATGCGGGCGAGCTGGCGTGCCTGGCAGTGAACCCGGAGTACCGCCACGGCGCGCGCGGCGATGTGTTGCTTGAGCGTATCCAGACCCGGGCACGCGCCCAGGGCTTGAAAACCCTCTTTGTACTCACCACCCGTACGGCACACTGGTTTCGCGAACGCGGCTTTGTGCCGAGCAGCGTGGATCGCCTGCCTTCGGCGCGTGCGTCGCTGTACAACTATCAGCGTAATTCCAAGATCTTCGAAAAGGCTCTGTAAAAGATTACTGCTCTGTGTGGGAGCTGGCTTGCCTGCGATAGCGGCGCCTCGGTTTATCTGAAGGACCGAGTTGCTGGCATCGCAGGCAAGCCAGCTCCCACCGATGACTGTATTTATTCTGTGACGAATTTATCGGTCACATAGGCCGAATAATCCGGCAGCACCGTCTCTACCTTCCCCTGTGCCTTCAAGAACTTCGCCGTCTCCCCAATCGCCTTCGCCGTGCCGCCCTTGAGCAACGCAGCGGTTTGCTGTGACTGCGCATCCGGAAACGTTGTGCCCGCCAACAGCTCCGGAATGTCGTCGGCATTGGAACCTGTCAATTTGGCGATTTTCTGCACCGGCTCCGAATCCACCGTCCAGCTGTCTTTGTGGGCGGCATAGTCGGCAAAGGCATCCAGGGTGACCTTGGCAAATTTGGCCACGACGTCAGGATGTTTTTGCGCAAAATCCTTGCGCGCCACCCACACCTCAAATGTGGGTGCGCCCCATTGGCCCACTTGCGCCGCATCTGTGAGGGTTTTGCCGGTCTTGCGGATTTCGCCCAAAGCCGGCGACCACACGAAAGCCCCATCAATATCGCCACGTTTCCAGGCGGCGGCGATTTCGGCCGGTTGCAGGTTCACCACTTTGACTTGCTGGGTGTTCAGCCCCCAGTGTTTCAGCGCGCCGAGCAGGCTGTAATGGGAGGTCGAGACGAACGGGGTGGCGATGGTTTTGCCGATCAGGTCTTGGGGGCTGTCGATGCCACTGCCGTTGCGCACCACCAGGGCTTCAGAAGCGTTGATCTGTGCCGATACGATAAACGCCACAATCGGCAGGTTGCGCGACGCCGCCGCCGCAAGCGGGCTGGAGCCGAGATTGCCGATTTGTACATCACCCGAAGCGATGGCCGTGACCACCTCTGGCCCGCTGTTGAAGCGGCGCCAGGCGATTTTTTCGCCAATGGCTTTTTCGTAGAGGCCGTCGGCCTGGGGAACCTTGCTGGGATCGATGCCGGTCTGGTAGCCCACCGTCAGGTCGGCGGCGTTGACACCAAAAGAAAGTAATAGCGATACAAAAACTGTAACAAATTGACGGGAGGATGTGCGTTTGGCCATGATGGCGTCGCCTTTTTGATCGTGAGTGACGTATGCAACCGTACGGCCACACTAATCGATCTAAAAAAGCACCAGTAAATACCCTTTAGGAATTAGCTTATGGAGCGGCGCGTCTATCCTGACCGGCCAGCTTCACGGAAAGACTTATTCCTGGATCGTATGAAAAAGAATGAAATAATTCTTTTTGGGTGTATGAAAAACTCATTACCCTGCAGGGACCAAATCAACTGCGATTAGACGAAGGTAGTAGACACACAAGGTTACGATTGACTTGGTAGTCACTATCTGGCGCTAATCGCGCATCTGTGGATCGAGGGCGTCAGACCCGAGACCAAAGAAATACAAAAATTAGAAATGAGAGGAGCGGTACATGAAGAAGTCCACCTTGGCTGTGGCTGTAGCGTTGGGCGCAATCGCTCAGCAAGCAGGCGCTGCCGGTTTCATCGAAGACAGCAAGGCCACACTGGGCCTGCGCAACTTCTACATCAACACCGATAACCGCGAAGGCGCTGGTGCGAACAAGAACGAAGAGTGGGGCCAAGGCTTCGATCTGCGTTTCATCTCGGGTTACACCCAAGGCACCGTTGGCTTCGGTCTTGACGCAATCGGCCTGCTGGGCGTTCGCCTGGATTCGGGTGGCGGTACCAACGGCGCGACTGCCAGCTCCTACGGCGGCACCATCTTCCCGAGCAAGTCCAATGGCGAAGCCGTTGATAACTACTCGAGCCTGGGCCTGACCGCCAAGGCCAAGATCTCCCAGACCGAACTGAAGCTGGGTACCTTGCAGCCTAAGCTGCCGGTCATCGTCACCAACGATGGTCGTATGCTGCCGCAGACCTTCCAGGGTGGCCAGATCACCTCCAGCGACATCAAGGACCTGACCCTGGTTGCCGGCCAGATCGAAAAAGCCAAGGGCCGTAACTCCAGCAACAACGAAAGCCTGTCCATCTCCGGCGCCAACAGCCGTGGCGTGAACTGGCGTTCGAGCAACAAGTTCTACTACGCCGGTGGCGACTACAAGATCACCAAGGATCTGACCGCCCAGTACTACTACGGCAACCTGGAAGATTTCTACAAGCAACACTTCCTGGGTCTGACCCACAACTGGGCTATCGGCCCTGGCGTGCTGAAGTCTGACCTGCGCTACTTCAACAGCTCCGACGATGGTAACAACGGTAACCAGTCCGCTTACTTCTCGACGGGCAACTACAGCGGCGTGAACTCTGGCCGTGGCAAAGTCGACAACAACCTGTACAGCGGCCTGTTCCTGTACTCGGTGGCCGGTCACACCTTCGGTGGCGGTTACCAGGTCAGCAACGGCAGCAGCGACTTCCCTTGGCTGAACCAGGGTGACGGTTCGTCGGCTTACATCACCACCGACATGCAGATCCAGAAGTTCGCCCGTGCCGGCGAGCGTACCTGGCAAGCTCGCTACTCCTACGACTTCGCCAAAGTCGGCGTACCTGGCCTGACCGCGGGTGTGGTTTACCTCAAGGGCGACCATATCGACACCGTCGCCAGCAACCGTACCGAGTTCACCGGCCAGTCCGAGTGGGAACGTGACATCACTGTTGCCTACGTCGTACCGGAAGGTCCGCTGAAGAACGTCGGCGTGGCATGGAAAAACGCTATGTGGCGCAGCGACATCGCCAACGCGCGTAACCAGGACGAAAACCGCTTGATCGTCAGCTACTCGATCCCGCTGTTGTAAGACTGTAAAGCCTTGCCCGGCGCAATGCCGGGCAAGGTGTCTTGCTGTTCAAGTCGGGCTCAACCCCCGCAAGCCCTTCCTGAACCCCTCTTTTTTACAGCGTCTCAAGGCCTTCTCGAACCTTGTAAGCGATGTTGGCCTCAGGCCGTTCCCAAGTCCAATGAACTGATTTTTAATATTCTTTTATCGTCTAGATAAATCGATATTTATTCTTTTTAAATCACCAGAAATCCATGCACAGTGGGCTCCATAAGCACTCACCAGGAGCCATACCCATGAGCCTAAGACTGGGCGACATCGCCCCCGACTTCGAACAGGATTCCAGCGCCGGCAAGATTCGTTTCCATGAGTGGCTGGGCGACAGCTGGGGTGTGTTGTTTTCCCACCCGGCGGACTTCACGCCGGTGTGCACTACCGAACTGGGTTTCACCGCCAAACTCAAGGATGAATTCGCCAAGCGTGGGGTCAAGGCCATCGCCCTGTCGGTAGACCCGGTGGATTCGCACCACAAGTGGATCGAAGACATCAACGAGACCCAGAACACCGTGGTCAACTTCCCGATCCTGGCCGACGCCGACCGAAAGGTCTCGGACCTCTACGACCTGATCCACCCGAATGCCAGCGATACCCTCACCGTGCGCTCCTTGTTCGTGATCGACCCGAACAAGAAGATCCGCCTGACCATCACCTACCCGGCGAGCACCGGGCGTAACTTCCATGAAATTCTGCGGGTGATCGACTCGCTGCAGCTGACCGACAACCACAAGGTGGCGACGCCGGCCAACTGGCAGGATGGGGACGACGTGGTGATCGTGCCGTCGCTCAAGGACGAGGAAGAGATCAAGAAACGCTTTCCCAAGGGCTATCGCGCGGTGAAGCCGTACCTGCGCCTTACCCCGCAACCTAATCGTTAAGGCATCACGGACCATCCCTCTGTAGGAGCGAGCTTGCTCGCGAAAAACGTCAACGATAACGCGTGGTTTCTGGATGAGCGCGGCGCCTATGAGTTTTTCGCGAGCAAGCTCGCTCCTACACAGCAGGGGTTTTCAGGCCGTTTCGACGGCCTTTTTTTTCGCCTGGCGATTGATTAAACACTTATGCATTTGTGGAATAAACAAATGAATAAATAAGATTTATAGATATATAAATCTGCTGATAAGGTCTATCCCATCTTGGCGCCATCGCCGTACAGCGAACCGCCGACACTTGCTCAAGGAATCTCCTGCATGCTGGTCGTAACACTTGGAGGCAGCCCCAGCCAGCGTTCCCGCTCTGGGGTCTTGCTGGATAAAACCCGTCAGTGGCTGCAACAGCAAGGCGTGGAAGTGGTGAGTTACCAGATACGGGACTTCCCGGCTGAAGACTTGCTGCACGCGCGCTTCGACAGCCCCAAGGTCATCGACCTGCTGCAACAAGTCGCCAATGCCGACGGCTTGGTAATCGCCACGCCGGTGTACAAGGCGTCGTTTTCCGGGGCGTTGAAAACCGTATTGGACCTGCTGCCGGAGCGTGCTTTGGCCCATAAGGTGGTATTGCCGATGGCGACCGGCGGCAGCATCGCCCACATGCTGGCGGTGGACTACGCCCTGAAGCCGGTGCTGTCGGCCCTCAAGGCCCAGGAATTGCTCCACGGTATTTTTGCCGAAGACAGCCAGATCGCTTATGGCGAAGGCAGCGTGCAGGCGCAACTGGTGCCGGTACTCGAGCAGCGTCTGCACGAAGCCCTGGAGCAGCTCTACAGCGCCATGGCGCGCCGGCCAAAACCGCTGGACCCTGACGTATTGAATGAACGTTTGTTGAGTGCTCGCTGGAGCATCTGAGCCTCACCCCGAAAAGCTGGAAACCCTCACCTTACTCAGCCGACAACGGCCAAGCAGGTGCAGCCAAAACCCTAATCGCACAGTTGGAGAGAGCGCCATGCGCACTGTCATCTTGCGTCGTGGTCTGGTCGCACTCTTTGCTGCGGCTGTGTCCTTCGGCGCCATTGTTCAAGCTCAAGCCGCCGAGACCTTGCGGATCGGTTATCAGAAGTACGGCACCCTGGTGCTGCTCAAGGCCAAGGGCACCCTGGAAAAACGCCTGGCCGCCCAAGGTGTGCAGGTGCAGTGGACCGAGTTTCCCGGTGGCCCGCAATTGCTTGAGGGCCTGAACGTCGGCTCCATCGACTTCGGCGTTACCGGCGAAACCCCACCGGTGTTTGCCCAGGCGGCTGGCGCCGATCTGCTCTATGTCGCCTACGAACCACCCGCACCTACCAGCGAAGCGATCCTGGTGCCCAAGGACTCGCCGATCAAATCGGTGGCCGAACTCAAGGGTAAAAAGGTCGTGCTCAACAAAGGCTCCAACGTGCACTACCTGCTGGTGCGTGCCCTGGAAGACGCCGGCCTCAACTACACCGACGTGAAGACCGTATTCCTGCCGCCCGCCGATGCCCGTGCCGCGTTCGAGCGCGGCAGCGTGGACGCCTGGGTGATCTGGGACCCGTACCAGGCCGCCGCCGAGAAGCAACTGCAAGCGCGCACCCTGCGAGACGGCACCGGGATTGCCGACAACCATCAGTTTTACCTGGCCACCAAGCCCTACGCCGAACAACACCCGCAAGTGATCAAGGCGCTGGTGGAAGAAGTGCGTGCGGTAGGCGAATGGTCCAAGGCCAACCCCCAGGAAGTGACTGACCAGGTCGCGCCACTGCTCGGCCTGCCGGCAGATATCACCCTCACGTCGGTGAAACGCCAGGGCTATGGCGCGCTGTTTTTGACCCCGGCAGTGGTCGCCGCCCAGCAGAAAATCGCCGACAGCTTCTACCAACTCAAATTGATCCCCAAGCCCTTGAGCATCAAGGACGTGATCTGGACGCCACCCGCCGCGGTTGCCAAAGCGCCGTAATCCGACTTCATTCAGGAGACAACTCCATGAGCCTCAATATTTTCTGGTTCCTGCCCACCCACGGCGACGGTCATTACCTTGGCACCGCCGAAGGCGCCCGCGCTGTCGACCACGGTTACCTGCAACAGGTGGCTCAGGCCGCTGACCGCCTGGGTTTCGGCGGGGTGTTGATCCCTACGGGTCGCTCCTGCGAAGACTCCTGGTTGGTGGCCGCTTCGCTGATCCCCGTGACCCAGCGCTTGAAATTTCTGGTTGCCCTGCGCCCCGGGATCATCTCCCCGACCGTGGCCGCGCGCCAGGCCGCGACCCTGGATCGCCTGTCTGGTGGTCGTGCGCTGTTCAACCTGGTCACCGGTGGCGATCCGGAAGAACTGGCCGGCGACGGTTTGTTCTTGAGCCATGAAGAACGCTACCAGGCGTCGGTGGAGTTCACCCGCATCTGGCGCCGTGTGCTGGAAGGCGAGACCGTGGACTACGACGGCGAGCACATCAGCGTCAAAGGCGCAAAATTGCTCTACCCACCGATCCAGCAGCCACGCCCGCCACTGTATTTCGGCGGCTCCTCCGAGGCCGCCCAGGACCTGGCGGCCGAACAGGTGGAGATGGTGCTGACCTGGGGCGAGCCGCCGGCAGCCGTTGCGGAAAAAATTGCGCAAGTACGCGCCAAGGCCGCAAAACTGGGGCGCACGGTGCGCTTTGGCATTCGCTTGCATGTGATCGTGCGCGAAACCAATGACGAAGCCTGGAAAGCCGCCGACAAACTGATCTCCCACCTGGACGACGAGACCATTGCCCGCGCCCAGGCGTCCTTGGCGCGCTTCGATTCGGTGGGCCAGCAACGCATGGCAGCCTTGCACGGCGGTAGCCGTGACAACCTGGAAGTCAGCCCCAACCTGTGGGCCGGCGTCGGCCTGGTACGTGGCGGCGCAGGGACGGCGCTGGTCGGCGATGGCCCAACGGTTGCGGCGCGGGTCAAGGAGTACGCGGACCTGGGTATCGATACCTTTATCTTCTCCGGTTATCCACACCTGGAAGAGTCGTATCGGGTGGCGGAGCTGTTGTTCCCGCACCTGGATATCGAACGTCCCGAGCTGCCCAAAAGCGCCGGCTACGTCAGCCCGTTCGGCGAGATGGTCGCCAACGACATCCTTCCCAAAGCTGCGTCACAGAGCTGAGGCGCCGTTATGGACTTAGAAAAAATCAGCCATCGCGTGGCGCCCTGGGTGCTGCCGATCTTATTGCTGGCGGTGTGGCAGTTGTCGGTGTCGGCGGGTTGGTTGTCGACGCGCATTCTGCCAGCGCCGAGTGCAGTGATCGAAGCCGGGGTTAACCTGGTGGTCAGCGGCGAAATCTGGACGCACCTGGCCATCAGCGGCTGGCGCGCCGGCCTGGGTTTTGTGATCGGTGGCAGCATCGGCTTGGCCCTGGGCTTTATCACCGGGCTGTCGAAGTGGGGCGAACGCTTGCTCGACAGCTCCGTGCAGATGATCCGCAACGTGCCGCACTTGGCGCTGATTCCGCTGGTGATCCTGTGGTTCGGCATCGATGAGACCGCGAAGATTTTCCTGGTGGCTCTGGGGACCTTGTTCCCGATCTACTTGAACACCTACCACGGCATCCGCAATGTCGACCCGGCACTGGTAGAGATGTCGCGCAGCTATGGCTTGTCCGGTTTCAGCCTGTTCTGGCAAGTGATCCTGCCGGGCGCGCTGCCGTCGATTCTGGTGGGGGTGCGCTTCGCCCTGGGCTTCATGTGGTTGACGCTGATCGTGGCGGAAACCATCTCGGCCAGTTCCGGCATCGGTTACCTGGCGATGAATGCCCGTGAATTCCTGCAAACCGACGTGGTGGTGCTGGCCATCGTCATGTACGCCATCCTCGGCAAACTGGCCGACCTCGCAGCCCGTGGGCTGGAGCGTGTGTGGCTGCGCTGGCACCCGGCGTACCAAGTCAAAGGAGGTGCAGCATGACCGCTCAACAACCTCCGCGCTTGTTGAAGGGCATCCCGCTGGCGGTGCGCAAATTGCGCAAGGCCTTTGGTACCCGCGAAGTGCTCAAAGAGATTGACCTGCATATTCCCGCAGGGCAGTTCGTGGCTGTGGTTGGCCGCAGTGGTTGCGGCAAAAGTACCTTGCTGCGCCTGTTGGCGGGGCTGGACAACGCCAGTGGCGGCGAGCTGCTGGCCGGCTCCGCGCCACTGCACGAAGCGATTGAAGATACGCGGTTGATGTTCCAGGAAGCGCGCTTGCTGCCCTGGAAAAAGATCATCGACAACGTCGGCCTGGGACTCAGCGGTGACTGGCGCCCCAAAGCGCTGCAAGCGCTGGAAGCGGTCGGCCTGGCCGAGCGCGCCAATGAATGGCCGGCGGCGTTGTCCGGCGGCCAGAAACAGCGCGTGGCACTCGCCCGGGCGTTGATCCACCAGCCGCGCCTGTTGCTGCTCGATGAGCCGCTGGGCGCACTGGATGCCCTGACCCGCATCGAGATGCAGCAACTGATCGAAAACCTGTGGCGCAAGCACGGTTTCACGGTGTTGCTGGTGACCCACGACGTCAGCGAAGCCGTGGCGATTGCCGACCGCGTGATTCTGATCGAAAACGGCGAAATCGGCCTGGACCTGACCATCGACCTGCCACGCCCACGGGCCCGTGGCTCACACCGCCTGGCGGCGCTGGAAGCCGAAGTGCTCAACCGCGTGCTGTCGCTCCCCGGTTCCCCACCGGAACCCGAACCTGTTTCACCGCTGCCGACGCAATTGCGTTGGGCTCAATAACCCACACAGGAAAAACACCATGACGATTAAAGCCATCAACGTGCGTAACCAGTTCAAAGGCACCATCAAGGAGATCGTGGTCGGTGACGTGCTGTCGGAAATTGACGTGCAGACCGCGTCCGGCATTGTCACTTCGGTGATCACCACCCGTTCGGTCAAGGAGTTGGAGTTGGTGATCGGCAGTGAGGTGATTGCCTTTGTGAAGTCCACTGAGGTGTCGATTGCCAAGTTGTGATTTTCACCGCCCTTGAGAGCGCTATCGCAGCGATGCGGCGACCCGACAAGCCAGCTCCCACATTTGAATGTATTCACATATCAAAATGTGGGAGCTGGCTTGCCTGCGAAGACGGCCTAACAGTCAATATAGTTGGACCGTGTACATATCCATTCCTGCGGTAACGGCCACCTAGGGTTCCGCCCTGACGGCGGCTCACTTTTGAAAAGCGCAAAAGTAAGCAAAACGCTCTTGCCCCACCACTCGGCACCTCGCTTAGGCTCGGTGTGCCCGAACACAGGCTTGAATCCGTGGGCCGCCGCCACGCGCCATCCATGGCGCGGGGCGGCTAACCCGGCGTCCTGCCGGGTTACCCACGAATTCAAGCCTGCGTTCGGCCAGCGTGGTTTAACGGGGCGCCTAAGATCAAAAGCAGATCAAGAGCGGCTCGCTTCGCATCGTGGTTGCCGTTGAACGCTACAGAGTTGTGTCGATACCCATGCTGCGATGAGGCCGGCCCAGACAACACCGCATTCAGCGCTTGGGCAGGTAGGCCGGCAAATAAAGCCCCACATACGCATCAAACACCCGCATCCCTTCCTCCGCCATGCGCGGCGTAATCAGCCCATGCTGATGCACCGAACGCGCGTACACGCGGTCGCTCAACTCCAACGCCAGGGCAAACACATCCACGTCGCTCGGTAGCGTTGGCACTTCAAAGTGGCGATTGAACACCGCCAGCATCAAGTCGCCCAATTCAAGATCATGCTGGCGATCAGCCTGGGTCACTTCGGTCAACCCATGCTGGGCCAGGATCAACTGGCGTGCCGCGGCATCGTTGCTGTAGATGCTGAGCATGCGTTGTTCGACGATGTAGGACAGGTCGCGCCAATGCTTGAGCGATTCATGCTCGATGGGCGCCTGGATGGCAGCGCGAAAGGCCGCGTGAATGTCAGCGGTCAACGCCTCCAGCAACGCCGGCACACTGGCGAAAAAGTGGTACACCGACGACGGCGGAATCTGTGCCCGTTCGGCCACGCTGTAGATCGACAAACTCGCCACGCCTTCGGCGGCCAGCAAGGTGCGGGCGGCGTCGAGGATCGCGTCGATCCGGGCCTGGCTGCGGGCGCGGGGTTTGCGAACAGTGGCGGGGCGGGTGGTCATGGATGTCTCCTACAAGGCAGTGGGCATTGTATGAGTAGGAAGGTTGTGTTGTCTGCCAAGCCGCCTTCGCAGGCAAGCCAGCTCCCACAGTGGATCGCATTTCAAGGTTGGAACTCGGTCAAAGGTGGGAGCTGGCTTGCCTGCGATGAGGCCAACCCGGTTTCCCAAAATAAACCCATAAAAAAACGCCACTGACCAAAATCAGCGGCGTTCTTTTATTGCAGCAACCGCTTACACGGTATGCAGGTACCAGTTGTACTCAAGGTCGGAGATGGAGTGTTCAAACTCCTCCAGCTCACTTTCCTTACAGGCGACGAAGATATCGATGTATTTAGGATCGATGTACTTGGCCATCACCTCGCTGTCGTCCAACTCGCGCAGGGCATCGCGCAGGTTGTTCGGCAAGCTCTGCTCGTTCTGCTCGTAGCTGTTGCCTTCCACCGGAGCGTTCGGCTCGATCTTGTTGGTCAGGCCGTGGTGCACGCCCGCCAATACCGAGGCCATCAGCAGGTAAGGGTTGGCATCGGCGCCGGCCACGCGGTGTTCGATACGCACGGCATCGGACGAGCCGGTGGGTACGCGAATCGCCACGGTGCGGTTATCCAGGCCCCAGCACGGCGAGTTCGGCACGTAGAACTGTGCGCCGAAACGACGGTAGGAGTTGACGTTAGGGCACAGGAACGCCATTTGGGCGGGTAGGGTCTCCAGCACACCGCCGATCGCGTGACGCAATGCGGCGTTCTGCTCGGGATCCTCGCTGGCAAAGATGTTCTTGCCGTCCTTGTCCAGAATGGAGATGTGTACGTGCAAACCGTTGCCTGCCTGGCCTGGGTAAGGCTTGGCCATGAAGGTGGTGTCCATCTCATGGTCGTAGGCGATGTTCTTGATCAGGCGCTTGAGCAGTACCGCGTAATCGCAGGCCTTGATCGGGTCGGCAACGTGGTGCAGGTTCACTTCGAACTGCGCCGGGGCACTTTCCTTGACGATGGCGTCCGCCGGGATGCCTTGCTCCTTGGCACCTTCCAGAATGTCCTGGAGGCAGTCGACGTATTCGTCGAGGTCGTCGATCAGGTAGACCTGTGTCGAGTGCGGGCGTTTGCCGGAGATCGGCGAGCGGGGCGGTTGTGGGCGGCCGTTCACGTTCTCCTGGTCGATCAGGTAGAACTCAAGCTCGAAGGCGGCGCAGATGGTCAGACCGAGGTCGTCAAACTTGGTAACAACTTGGCGGAGCACTTCGCGCGGATCGGCGAAGAAAGGTTCACCTTCAAGTTCGTGCATGGTCATCAGCAGTTGCGCGGTAGGGCGCTTTTGCCAGGGTTCATTGCACAGGGTGTCGGGGATTGGATAACAGATTCGGTCAGCATCACCGATGTCCAGGCCCAGGCCGGTGCTTTCCACCGTAGAGCCGTTGATATCCAGGGCAAATAAAGAGGCAGGCAGGTTAATGCCCTTCTCGTAAACCTTGTGGAGGCTGGTGCGTTCGATGCGCTTACCGCGCACCACACCATTCATATCCGCAATTAGAAGGTCTACGTACAGAACCTCAGGATGATCCTTAAGGAACGCGTTCGCTTCGTTAAGCTGAACGGCACGCGGGGGTACCGACATGATGCAACACCTTTGTTGTTAAAAATATCAATCATTGATCTTTTCTGGTTTCAGTCAACCCGAACGGCCTGCCGAAGTCAAGCGAGGCATTTTTTGCCCTAAAAAAGCGCCATGAAGGCTTTTTTGCGGGGTTTTGGGGCGGTTTTTTGGGTTTGAGGGGCTTGGGACCTGCAGGCTTGAGCGGGCCGTGTAGGATTTTTTACGGGGGTGTTGTGTAAAAAAATGAACAAGGCTAAGCTCGATTCAAACCCATAACAGCAATAATACCGGGGTGCTTCATGTTTCACCTGCCGCCAATCGGCGTCTGCGCCTGCTCCAGCCAGGCTTTGTCCGCAGCTCGTTCGCCCCGTGTGAATGCCCAGGCACCGGCCAATATTCTTGACGGCCCTGCCGATCTCCTTTTTGCCATCTCCTACGCCACTGACCGGGCCTCATCCGCCGTGCCGATCATAATTGCGCACAACTTTGGCCTGAGGAATGCAACCCATGAGCAAATGGCAGGTAAGCTCCTACCCTGAATGAAAAAACGACGCGGATGCTGCGTCAACCAACGCCTGGCCTTTAATGGATGCCAGGAAACCCAGCCCAGAGGCATTTATGAGTAACAACCTCGACCAGCTCACCGATTGGTTGAAAGACCACAAGATCACAGAAGTCGAATGCATGATTGGCGACCTCACCGGTATTACCCGGGGCAAGATCTCGCCGACCAACAAGTTCATTGCCGAAAAAGGCATGCGCCTGCCCGAGAGCGTTCTGTTGCAGACCGTGACCGGCGACTATGTCGAAGACGACATCTATTACGAATTGCTCGACCCGGCCGACATCGACATGATCTGCCGCCCCGACCAGAACGCGGTATTTCTGGTGCCGTGGGCCATCGAGCCGACCGCCCAGGTGATCCACGACACCTACGACAAGCAAGGCAACCCGATCGAGCTGTCGCCGCGCAACGTGCTCAAGAAAGTCCTCAAGCTCTACTCCGATCGCGGCTGGCAGCCCATCGTGGCGCCAGAGATGGAGTTCTACCTGACCAAACGCTGCGAAGACCCGGACTTCCCGCTGCAACCGCCGATTGGCCGCTCCGGCCGCCCGGAAACCGGTCGCCAGTCCTTCTCTATAGAAGCGGCCAACGAATTCGACCCGTTGTTCGAAGACGTCTACGACTGGTGCGAACTGCAGGAGCTGGACCTGGACACGCTGATCCACGAGGACGGCACCGCGCAGATGGAAATCAATTTCCGTCACGGCGACGCCCTGTCCCTGGCCGACCAGATCCTGGTGTTCAAGCGCACCATGCGTGAAGCCGCGCTCAAGCACGACGTGGCCGCCACCTTCATGGCCAAGCCCATGACCGGCGAGCCCGGCAGCGCGATGCACCTGCACCAGAGCATCATCGACATCGCCACTGGCAAGAACGTCTTCTCCAATGAAGACGGGACCATGAGCCAGCTGTTCCTCAATCATATTGGTGGCCTGCAGAAATTCATCCCTGAATTGCTGCCTTTATTCGCCCCCAACGTGAACTCGTTCCGCCGCTTCCTGCCCGACACCTCGGCGCCGGTAAATGTGGAATGGGGCGAAGAAAACCGCACCGTCGGCCTGCGCGTACCGGATGCCGGCCCGCAGAACCGCCGCGTGGAAAACCGCCTGCCGGGCGCCGACGCCAACCCGTACCTGGCGATTGCCGCCAGCCTGTTGTGCGGCTACATCGGCATGGTCGAAGGCCATAACCCGAGCGCGCCGGTGGTGGGCCGTGGTTACGAGCGGCGCAACCTACGCCTGCCGTTGACCATCGAAGACGCCTTGGAACGCATGGAAAACAGCAAGACCATCGAGAAATACCTGGGGCAAAAATTCATCACAGGCTACGTCGCGGTCAAGCGGGCCGAGCATGAAAACTTCAAGCGCGTGATCAGTTCGTGGGAGCGGGAATTCCTGCTCTTCGCCGTCTGATGCGCCGGGCGCGCCCTTGGAGGGCGTGATCCCCGTAAATGACGGCCGTCATTTACGGGGATCACGCCCTCCAGGCGCGCCCTTCACTGAAAAGTCTAGGAGATTGGTATGTCCAGCAACAACCCGCAAACCCGTGAATGGCAAGCCTTGAGCAATGATCACCACCTGGCGCCGTTCAGCGACTTCAAGCAATTGAAAGAGAAAGGCCCAAGGATCATCACCAAAGCCCACGGCGTTTACCTGTGGGACAGCGAAGGCAACAAGATCCTCGACGGTATGGCCGGCCTGTGGTGTGTGGCGATCGGTTACGGTCGCGATGAACTGGCCGATGCCGCCGCCAAGCAAATGAAAGAACTGCCGTACTACAACCTGTTCTTCCAGACCGCACACCCGCCGGTATTGGAGTTGGCCAAGGTCATTTCCGATGTCGCGCCGGCCGGTATGAACCACGTGTTCTTCACCGGCTCTGGCTCCGAAGGCAACGACACCATGTTGCGCATGGTCCGCCACTACTGGGCGATCAAGGGCCAGCCCAACAAGAAAACCATCATTGCCCGCAAGAATGGCTACCACGGCTCTACCGTGGCCGGCGCGAGCCTTGGCGGCATGACCTATATGCACGAGCAGGGCGACTTGCCGATCCCGGGCATTACCCACATCGCCCAGCCGTACTGGTTTGGCGAAGGCGGCGACATGAGCCCCGAGGAATTCGGTGTGTGGGCCGCCAACCAGTTGGAAGAGAAAATCCTGGAGCTGGGCGTGGACAACGTCGGCGCCTTTATTGCCGAGCCGATCCAGGGCGCCGGTGGCGTGATTGTGCCGCCTGCCACGTACTGGCCGCGCATCAAGGAAATCCTCGCCAAGTACGACATCCTGTTTGTCGCCGACGAAGTGATCTGCGGTTTCGGCCGTACCGGTGAGTGGTTCGGTAGCGATTTCTACGACCTCAAGCCGCACATGATGACCATCGCCAAGGGCCTGACCTCGGGCTACGTGCCCATGGGTGGCCTGATCGTGCGCGACGAAGTAGTGGCGGTGCTCAACGAAGGGGGCGATTTCAACCACGGCTTTACCTACTCCGGTCACCCGGTCGCTGCGGCCGTGGCCCTGGAAAACATCCGCATCCTGCGCGATGAAAAAATCGTTAACCGTGTGCACGAAGAAACGGCACCGTATTTGCAGAAACGTCTGAGGGAACTGGGCGATCATCCACTGGTGGGTGAAGTACGCGGCGTCGGTATGCTCGGTGCGATCGAGCTGGTGCAGGACAAGGCCACGCGCAAGCGTCATGAAGGCAAAGGCGCCGGCATGATCTGCCGAACCTTCTGCTTCGAAAATGGCCTGATCATGCGCGCCGTAGGCGACACCATGATCATTTCGCCGCCACTGGTTATCAGCAAGGCTGAAATCGACGAGTTGGTGACCAAGGCCCGTCACTGCCTGGACCTGACTTTGGCTGCCTTGCAGGGCTAAGTGCTAGGCTCAGTGCGCGGTGTACTGGGCAGTTACAAATGCAGGGGCTTTGGTTGAAAGCCGGCCCCTGAACTTGCCAGACTGTCGCCCTGTTTTGTTGCCCTTCGGTTGGGCCGTAAAACATACAACGCTTGTGGCCCAAAAAAGAAAAAATTGGAGCATCACCAAATGAAGGCATTAGGTTTAAAGAACGCTGGCAAGACCCTCCTCGCCTTGTCGCTGATGGGCGCAATGGCGGGCGCGGCCCAGGCAGACAGCAAAGTGCTGCACGTCTACAACTGGTCCGACTACATTGCACCGGACACCATCGCCAACTTTGAAAAAGAGTCGGGCATCAAAGTGGTGTACGACGTTTTTGACAGCAACGAAACCCTGGAAGCCAAGTTGCTGGCAGGCAAGTCCGGCTACGACATCGTCGTACCGTCGAACAACTTCCTCGCTAAGCAGATCAAGGCCGGTGTCTATCAGGAGCTGGACAAGTCCAAGCTGCCTGCCTACAGCAACCTGAACGCCTCCCTGCTCAAAGCCGTGTCGGTCAGCGACCCGGACAACAAGCACGCCTTCCCGTACATGTGGGGTTCGATCGGCATCGGCTACAACCCGGAGAAGGTCAAGGCTGCGCTGGGCGTGGACAAGATCGACTCGTGGGATGTGCTGATGAAGCCAGAGAACATCGCCAAGCTGAAAAGCTGCGGCGTGAGCTTCCTCGATTCGCCGACCGAAATGCTGCCGATTGCTTTGCACTACCTGGGCCTGCCGACCGACACCCAGAAGAAAGCCGAGCTCAAGCAGGCTGAAGACCTGTTCTTGAAGATCCGTCCTTCGATCGGCTACTTCCACTCCTCCAAGTACATCTCCGACCTGGCCAACGGCAACATCTGCGTGGCCGTGGGTTACTCGGGTGACATCCAGCAGGCCAAGTCCCGCGCGGCTGAAGCCGGTGGCAAAGTCAAAGTTGCCTACGACATTCCGAAAGAAGGCGCCGGCAGTTTCTTCGACATGGTTGCCATCCCTAAAGATGCCGAAAACGTCGACGCTGCCTATGCATTCATGAACTACCTGCTCAAACCTGAAGTGATGGCGAGCATCACCAACAGCGTGCGTTTCCCGAACGGTAACGAGAAGGCCACCGCACTGGTAGACAAAGACATCACCAGCGACCCGGGCATCTACCCGGCCGCTGATGTGCAGGCCAAGCTCTACGCAATTGCTGACTTGCCGGCCGCTACTCAGCGTGAAATGACCCGTAGCTGGACCAAGATCAAATCCGGTAAATAACGCACAAACCTGTAGGAGCGAGCTCGCTCGCGAAAATCGTCAACGATAACGCGGGGCCTCTGATAGCCCGCGTTGCCTGTGAGTTCTTCGCGAGCAAGGGCTAGCCGCCCGCCTCGCTCCTACAAACAGCGGCAGCCGTACAGAAAATAAATGACAGAAAGTTTTGCCGGATCGGTTTATCGACGGTAAGTTGCGCGCCGGTTTTGTTGCCGGGCAACAACTTCAAGGCCCCAACTATTTAAGAGGACCTCCACTTGCCAATTTCTTTATTTCGCAAAGCCATGCTGGTGGGTGCAGGTATCACGCTGGCCGCCAGCGTGCAGGCCGCACCGACGGTGCATATTTATAACTGGTCGGATTACATCGGCCCCGACACCCTGGCCAACTTCGAAAAGGCCAGCGGTATCAAGCCCGTGTATGACGTGTTTGACTCCAACGAAACCCTGGAAGGCAAGTTGCTCGCCGGGCGCACCGGCTATGACGTTGTGGTGCCGTCCAACCACTTCCTGGGCAAGCAGATCAAAGCTGGAGCGTTCCAGAAGCTCGACAAGTCACTGCTGACCCACTACGCCAACCTCGACCCGGTACTGCTCAAACGCCTGGAAAAGAACGACCCGGGCAACCAGTACGCGGTGCCGTACCTGTGGGGCACCAACGGCATTGGCTACAACGTCGACAAGGTCAAAGAAGTGCTGGGTGTCGACAAAATCGACTCCTGGGCTGTGTTGTTCGAACCGGAAAACATGAAGAAGCTGGCTTCTTGCGGCGTGTCGTTCATGGATTCGGCCGATGAAATGCTGCCTGCGGTACTCAACTACATGGGCCTGGACCCCAACAGCACCAACCCGGCCGACTACAAGAAGGCCGAGGAAAAACTGCTGAAAGTGCGGCCCTACGTGACCTACTTCCATTCCTCCAAATACATCTCGGACCTGGCCAACGGCAACATCTGCGTGGCGGCCGGTTTCTCCGGCGATGTGTTCCAGGCCAAGGCTCGCGCAGCAGAGGCGGGCAAAGGCGTGAACATCGCCTACACGATTCCCAAAGAAGGCGGCAACCTGTGGTTCGACGTGCTGGCGATTCCCAAGGATGCCAGCAACGTCAAGGAAGCCCACGCCTTCATCAACTATTTGCTGCAGCCTGAGGTGATCGCTCAGGTCAGCGATCAAGTCGGTTACGCCAACCCTAACCCAGGGGCGGACAAACTGATGGAGCAGTCGATACGCACCGACGCAGCGGTTTACCCACCGCAGGCGGTTCTCGAGCGGACATTCGTCAACTTTGAGCTACCCCCGAAAGTGCAGCGTTTAATGACCCGTAGCTGGACCAAGGTCAAGACGGGCAAGTAAGGCTCAAACTATCCAAGGCTGGCCCGCATTGGGCCGGCTGCACAGTTTTTTTTGGGAGTTTCGTAAATGGCAGTTGCCTCCGGCGCCTATAAGAAAGCCCTCGAGGGCGACCAGACACCGAAGAAGGTGCTGGTCAAAATCGACCGGGTCACGAAGAAGTTCGACGAGACGATTGCCGTGGACGATGTGTCCCTGGAAATCAAGAAAGGCGAGATCTTCGCCTTGCTCGGCGGTTCGGGTTCGGGCAAATCCACCTTGCTGCGCATGCTTGCAGGTTTCGAGCGCCCAACCGAAGGTCGCATCTACCTCGACGGCGTGGACATCACCGACATGCCGCCCTACGAGCGGCCGATCAACATGATGTTCCAGTCCTACGCCTTGTTCCCGCACATGACCGTGGCGCAGAACATCGCCTTCGGCCTGCAACAGGACAAGATCCCCAAGGCTGAAGTCGACGCACGCGTGGCCGAGATGCTCAAGCTGGTGCAGATGAGCCAGTACGCCAAGCGCAAGCCGCACCAGCTGTCCGGCGGCCAGCGCCAGCGTGTGGCCTTGGCCCGCTCCTTGGCCAAGCGCCCGAAACTGCTGCTGCTCGATGAGCCGATGGGCGCACTGGACAAGAAGCTGCGCTCGCAGATGCAACTGGAGTTGGTGGAGATCATCGAGCGCGTTGGGGTGACCTGCGTGATGGTGACCCACGACCAGGAAGAGGCCATGACCATGGCCGAACGCATTGCGATCATGCACCTGGGCTGGATCGCCCAGATCGGCAGCCCTATCGATATCTACGAAACCCCCACCAGCCGCCTGGTGTGCGAGTTCATTGGCAACGTCAACATCTTCGACACCCAAGTGGTGGACGACGCTGAAGGCCACGCGGTGCTCAAGTGCCCGGACCTGGACCGCGACATCTACGTGGGCTACGGCATCGCCACCTCGGTGGAAGACAAGTCGGTGACCTACGCCATTCGCCCGGAAAAGCTGTTGGTGACCACCGAGATGCCGACCTGCGAGCACAACTGGTCCAGCGGCAAGGTCCACGACATCGCCTACCTGGGCGGCCACTCGGTGTTCTACGTGGAGCTGCCGAGCGGCAAGCTGGTGCAGTCCTTCGTCGCCAACGCCGAACGCCGTGGCCAACGCCCAACCTGGGGTGACCAGGTTTACGTGTGGTGGGAAGACGACAGCGGCGTGGTACTTCGCTCATGAACATGAAGAAATTCAAGCGGCGCTTGGATCGCATCGTGCCCAATGGCAAGCAGGTGGTCATCGGGATTCCCTTCCTCTGGCTGTTCCTGTTTTTCGCACTGCCGTTTTTCATCGTGCTGAAAATCAGCTTTGCCGAAGCCGATGTGGCGATCCCGCCCTATACCGAGATCTATACCTACGTTGAGCAAAAGCTGGAGGTGGTGCTGAACCTGGCCAACTACAGCTTGCTGGCCGGCGACGAGTTGTATATTGCCGCCTACCTGGGCTCGCTGAAGATGGCGTTTTTCAGCACGCTGCTGTGCCTGCTGATCGGCTACCCGATGGCCTACGCCATCGCCACCGCGCGCAAAGAGATGCAGACCGTGCTGGTGCTGCTGATCATGATGCCGACCTGGACCGCGATCCTGATCCGGGTGTATGCGTGGATGGGCATCCTCAGCAACAACGGCTTGCTCAACGGCTTTTTGATGTCCATGGGCTTGATCAACGAGCCGCTGCAGATCCTCAACACCAACATCGCGGTGTACATCGGTGTGGTCTATTCGTACCTGCCGTTCATGATCCTGCCGCTCTACGCCAACCTGGTGAAGCACGACCAGAGCCTGCTGGAAGCCGCTTCCGACCTGGGGTCGAGTACTTTCAACAGCTTCTGGAAAATCACCGTGCCGCTGTCCAAGAACGGCATCATCGCCGGTTGCATGCTGGTGTTTATCCCGGTGGTGGGCGAGTTCGTGATTCCTGAACTGCTCGGCGGCCCGGAAACCCTGATGATCGGTAAGGTGTTGTGGCAAGAGTTCTTCAACAACCGTGACTGGCCGGTGGCGTCTGCCCTGGCGGTGGTGATGCTGGCGATCCTGATCGTGCCGATCATCCTGTTCAACCGCAGCCAAGCCAAAGAGTTGGAGGGCAAGATATGAAGCGCTTTCGTTTCTCCAGCTTCATGCTGGTCGCAGGTTTGTTGTTCATCTACCTGCCGATGTTGATCCTGGTGATCTACTCGTTCAACGAATCCAAGCTGGTGACAGTGTGGGGCGGTTGGTCGATCAAGTGGTACGTGGGCCTGTTGGACAACACCCAGTTGATGGGCTCGGTGGCCCGCTCCCTGGAAATCGCCTGCTACACGGCGGTGGCGGCGGTGGCGTTGGGTACGCTGGCAGCCTTCGTGCTGACGCGTATCAGCCAGTTCAAGGGCCGCACGCTGTTCGGCGGCCTGGTGACGGCGCCGTTGGTGATGCCCGAAGTGATCACCGGTCTGTCGCTGTTGCTGCTGTTCGTGGCCATGGCGCAGATGATCGGCTGGCCCCAGGAGCGTGGCATCGTCACCATCTGGATCGCCCACACCACCTTTTGTGCGGCGTATGTGGCGGTGGTGGTGTCGGCGCGCTTGCGTGAGCTGGACCTGTCGATCGAAGAAGCGGCGATGGACTTGGGCGCACGGCCGTGGAAGGTGTTCTTCCTGATCACCATCCCGATGATCGCGCCGTCGCTGGCGGCGGGCGGCATGATGTCGTTCGCGCTATCGCTGGACGACCTGGTACTGGCCAGCTTCGTGTCGGGCCCCGGTTCTACTACCTTGCCGATGGAAGTGTTCTCGGCGGTGCGCCTTGGGGTTAAACCCGAGATCAACGCCGTGGCCAGCCTGATTCTGTTGGCGGTGTCGCTGGTGACCTTCCTGGTGTGGTTCTTCAGCCGTCGGGCCGAAGAGCATCGCAAGAAGGCCATTCAGCAGGCGATTGAAGAAGCGGCGGCGGATGGCTGGCAACAGCCGGACAAGCGCCGGGCGCCAGCCCCGGTCTAACTGCCGGAATAGGGTGAAAATGTGGGAGCTGGCTTGCCTGCGATGGCGGTGTATCAGTCACTTATTAGGTGCTGACCCACCGCCATCGCAGGCAAGCCAGCTCCCACAGTAGTTTTGCGGTGCTTATAAAATCGGGTTTCAGTCAGCCCACGGCGACGTGCGGATCACCTGCACAAAATTCATCGGATTGAACCCCGGTTCCTGGTCCACCAGCACATCGGTCTTCACGTTGCCAAACGTGGTCTGCGGGCGATGGCGCAAGCCGTCGGCGAATGCGCAGATGATGCACTCCTTGAACCCTTCACCCCGTGGATGCGCATGCACCACCGCTTCGCGCTGCACGCTGCTGAAGGCGGTGTAGTCCATGCCCAGCACGTCCATCTCCACACCAGCGGTCACCAATGCCACCGTGGGGCGCAGGTGTTTCGGCACGCCCGGCGTGGTGTGCAGGGCGATGGACAACCACACTTGTTCAATATCGTCATCGCTCAACCCATAAGGCTTGAGGAACGCAGCGGCGGCGTTGGCGCCGTCCACTTCGAAACGCTCGTCGTCACTGCGGTGGCCTTCCATCAGGCCCAGGTCATGGAACATTGCGCCGACGTAGAGCAACTCCGGGTTGTAGGCCAACTGCTTGCGCTCACCGCTCAAGGCGCCGAACAGGAAGACGCGGCGCGAATGGTGGTAGAGCAGGTCGGACTCGACGTCGCGAATGTATTCGGTGGTGGCCCGGGCCAAGGCGCTGTCAGGAATCTGGATACCGGCTATGTTGGTGCTCATGGTGGATCTCCTCTGGAAAGATTCCAGTCTGGTCCCATGGCCCAGGAGCGGCTATCGCCACAGGGAGGCGATCCCGGCCAATGTGCCGCCACATCGTGCCAAGTGGAGTAGCCCTTTCAGGCCTAAGGAGATCAAATGTGGGAGCGGGCTTGCTCGCGAAAGTGGCCTGTCAGTTGATGCATGTGTCGGCTGGGCCACCGCCTTCGCGAGCAAGCCCGCTCCCACAGGGGATTTGCGCTCATTCAGTGAGAGAGGTGTTTGTGAGTATGGGCAAAACCGTCGCCATCCTGATCTTTCCCGGTGTCCAGTCGCTGGACGTGACCGGGCCGATGGATGTGTTCTGCGAGGCCAACCGCTTCCTGGCGCCCGAGGATCACTATCGGCTGGAAGTACTCGGCTTCGGCCACGGCGCCATGGCGGCCTCCAACGGTTTGTCATTGCAGGCGCACAAGCACTACAGCGAAGCCCGACAACCCTACGACCTGCTGCTGGTCGCCGGTGGCCCGCAGTTACCCTTCGAAGATTTCGGCCCCGAGTTTGACGCCTGGCTGCGCGCGGCCGCCGCGAAGGCGCAGCGCTTCGGCTCGATCTGCAACGGTGCCTTCATGCTGGCTCGCGCGGGCCTGCTGGACGGCAAGACCGTCACTACCCATTGGAATGACGCCGCCAGCCTGGCGCGCCTGTGCCCCTCGGCCCAGGTCGAAGCCGACCGCCTCTATGTGCAGGACGGCAAGCTCTACACTTCCGCCGGGGTCACGGCAGGTATCGACCTGTCGTTGTACTTGCTGGCCCAGGATCACGGCCCGGAAGTCGCGCTGAGCGTGGCCAAGCGCCTGGTGGTGTTCACTCAGCGCTCGGGCGGGCAATCGCAGTTCAGTCCGTTCCTCACGCCCCATGCCGAAACCACCTCGGCGGTGGCGCTGGTGCAACTGTACGTGCTGGCCAATCTGACGGGAGACTTGACCATTGCCGACCTGGCCAAGGCGGCCAATATGAGTGCGCGCAATTTCTCCCGGGTGTTTGCCCGTGAAGCGCGGATTACGCCAGCGGAGTTTGTCGAGAGGGCGCGTGTGGATGCGGCGCGGGTGATGCTTGAAAGCAGCCACGCACCGCTTAAAACCGTGGCCTATCAATGCGGCTTTCGCGACGCCCAGCACATGCGCAGTGTGTTCAACCGCCGGCTGGGCGTCACGCCGCAACAGTTCAGGCTTAACTTTGCGGCGCCGGTTTGAGCGTGTCGTAGGCTTCCAGAGCGCGCAGCGAGTAGATGTAGGCCGCGCCTGCATTCATCGAGATCGCGGTGGCCAGCGTGGCCGCCACTTCTTCGCGGGTTGCCCCGGCCTTGATGGCGGCGTCGGCATGTACGCCGATGCAACCGTCGCAGCGGGTGGTGATCGCCACGGCGATGGAAATCAGTTCACGGGTCTTGGCGTCGAGTACATTGTTTTCCTCGGCAGCTTCCCCCAGCGCCATGTAGGCTTTGACCATTTTCGGGTTGCTCTTGCCCAGTGAGCCAAAGGCTTTCTTCACGGTAGGCAGCAAGTCGGACCAGTTATTGAACATTGCAGTAACTCCTGAACAGGTTGGGTGTGAAGCCAGTCTGCGCCGTTCGGGGCTGGGGCTATTGTTCAATCCGCTCATCTTTTTGACCGATACTCGCAAATGAATGCCATCGACACCCTTATCGCGCTGGCCAACCTGCGCGGCAGCCTGGATTTGCGTTGCCAGTTCCAAGGGGACTGGGCGCTGGACCATGCGCCGGAAAACCTCGGCGTGGCGCCGTATCACATCGTGCTCAGCGGCACCTGCCGCGCCGAGTTGTCTGGCGGGCAGTGTGTGACGCTGGAGGAGGGCGATATCCTGCTGATGCCCGGTGGCGGTACCCACTTGCTGCGCAGCCAGGGCGCGCGGATCCGCCCGATGCAGCCTCGCGTTATTGACGGTGGGGTGCTGACCGTGCACCGTTTGGGCGGCGAACAGCCGGATGTGGATATGCTGTGTGGCAGCTTTCACTACAACCGCCAGTCGCTGTTGTTTGATGCGTTGCCGGACTATCTGGTGGTGTCCAGCCGCCAGTGGCAGGGCGATGGGCAATTGGCGGCGTTGATAGCGTTGCTGCGCAGTGAAGCCGACGGGCAGCAAGTGGGCGCCCGTTCGTTTATCAATGCGCTGTCGTCGGCCCTGTTCACCTTGATCCTGCGCAGTTGGCTGAGCGACCAGGCACCGGTGGCGGGTACCTTCGCCTTGCTCGCTGACAAGCGCTTGAGCAAGGCCTGGCAAGCCATGCTGGCTGAACCTGGGTATGAGTGGACCATCGACAGCCTGGCGTTGGCGGCCAGCATGTCCCGCGCCACCTTTATGCGTGCGTTCGTCAAAGTGGCAGGCGTATCGCCCTGGGTGTTGCTCACCCAACTGCGCATGGAGAGGGCGTTCAACCTGCTGCGTCAGTCACGCCTGAGCCTAATCGATATCGCCGCCCAGGTGGGTTATCAGTCCCAGGCGGCGTTCAGCAAGAAATTCAAGGACACCTACGGCCAAGCGCCAGGGCGCATGCGGGCAGGCTAGCCCCAATACCTGTAGGAGCGAGCTTGCTCGCGAAAAACTCACAGGCGCCGCGTTCATTCAGGAAGCACGCGTTAGCGTTGACGTTTTTCGCGAGCAAGCTCGCTCCTACAGACAGGGGGTCGGATAGGTTGGTCCTTATCGGGCGGGCAGCAGTTTCAAGGTGCCGCGGGTATTGGCCGTCACTTCCTCATCACTGAAGTGCGCCTGCTCGTACCTTCCCTCGATATAGCTCTGCGCCTGGTCGCCATAGTGCGTATCAAACGGCACGCCGCTTTGCCCCACCGGGTTGATGGTGAGGGCGTGGGTCGGGTCGGCGAAGTCGATCAGGCGTCGTGTCGACGGGCCGTAGGTCACCGGCCACGGCGCCGGGCCAATCGGGGCGGTCTGGTTGTTTGGCACTTCGTGGCTGCCCGGTGCCGGGAACGGACCGACGTTGAAGATCTTATCCAGCGGCTTTTGCAGGCCCAGCGGGTGGCCGTGGGTCAGGGTGTGCGCCTTGCCCCACTGCCACTGCGCCGGGTCATCGCCGAACGTCGCCTTGAGGTGGGCCAGGCTGTTGTCCCAGGCGAGCTTGACGGTATCGGCGCGGTTGCCGTTCCACCAGGGCGAGTCTGCCGATGCGGCCAGGCGGGGCAAGGCGGCGTCGATCACGCGGGTGCCGAGCAAAGTCTTGAACAAGGCATCGCCCAGTTTGGGGTGAAAGGTCGCGTCGCTGAGGTTGAACAGCAACTGGTTGAACAGCGTGGCACTGGTGGAGTCCAGCGGGTAGTCACCCTTCCAGTTGGCAAGCTGTTCAACCAATTTGAGTTGCGCCGGGTCCTTGACCACCTCGCGCAGCACCGGCAACAGCGGCGCCAGCAGGCGCGGGCCATAGGCGGTGGTGGTGCCCAGTTGCAGGGCCTGGCTGTTGGTCACATCCCACTTAACGCTTGGGTCGCTCAACTGCGCGTTCAACTGCTGGCCACGGTCAGCCAGGTTGTAATAGCCGGGGATCGGCATACCGGTGGGCGATGCCGGCTGGGCATTGGCGGACACCACGTAGCCGCGCGGCGGGTTTTCTTCCTGGGGGTTGGCACTGAAGGGGTAGAAACCCAGCTTGTCGGCCTGGGCGGTACTGCCGTCGAGGACGAACGCCGGGTTGACGCCAGCCGGGCGGATCGGCAACTGCGCCGCTGCCCACCAGCCGATATCGCCCTTGGCATTGGCCCACACGATGTTCAGGCCCGGCGCCGAGACCTTCGCGGCCGCGGCACGCGCCTTGGCCAGGGTATCGGCACGGTTGAGCTGATAGAAACCATCGAGGATCGGGTTTTCACTGTCCAGGAACGCCCACCACATGGCAATCGGTGTGCTGCCGGCGTTCTCACCGAGCACATCGTTGATGATCGGGCCGTGGGGCGAGCGGCGCAGGGTGAGGGTCACCGGCGCCTGGCCCTTGACCTGGATCTGCTGCTCGCTGCTGCTCATGTCCACCCATTGGTCGTGGTACCAGACCTGGTTGGGGTTGTCTGGGTTGACCTTCTCGGCGACCAGGTCGAGGTCGTCGTTCTGGAACATGGTCAGGCTCCAGCCGAAGTCCAGGTTGTGCCCCAGGAACGCCACCGGTACCAGCGCGTTGTGGTAGCCGTACAACTCAAAGCCTGGCGCCGACAACTGCGCTTCGTACCACACCGAAGGCACCGAAAAACGGATATGCGGATCACCCGCCAGCAACGGCTTGCCGCTTTGGGTATGGCTGCCGCTGACGGCCCAGGCATTGCTGCCTTCGAACTGCGGCAGGCCGTTGTCGGACAGGGCCTGTTCGCTCAGGGCGGCGATGGCGCCAAGGGTCTGCCAGTCGCTGGCCGCCAGGTTGAGGGCGCCCTTGGGTTGCCAGTCCAGATCAAAGACCTTCAAGTAGTCGCTGCCCAGCCGGTCGCGCACATAGGTCAGCACCGGCTCGGTGCGAAAGGCCGCGGCAAAGCTGTAGGCCATGTACCCGGCGACGCTGATGCTGTCTTCGGCGGTAAACGGTCGCTTGGCGATGCCCAGCACATCGAACTCCATGGGGCTGGCGTGGCTGTCCTGATACTGGTTGATCCCGTCCAGGTAGGCTTGCAGGGCTTTGGACGAGGCTGAGTCAGGGTCCATGTGCTCCACGTAGCTCAAGGCACGCTCGCGAATGCGCAGGCTGCGAAACAGCTTATCGGTTTCCAGCAGCTTGGGCCCCAGCACCTCGGCCAGTTCACCACGGGCCAAGCGCCGCATGATCTCCATCTGGAACAGGCGGTCCTGGGCATGCACATAGCCCAAGGCGCGGTACAGGTCGGCTTCGTTTTCGGCACGGATATGCGGTACACCACGGTCGTCGTAGCGCACCGTGACCGAGCCTTGCAGGTGCGCCAGCGTCACCGTGCCCTGGCGCGTAGGTTGTTTGCTGTAGACGTACCAACCGGCGCCCAGGGCGACCAGCACAATCAGCACCGCAAAAACCTGCAAGACGCGCTTCATGAACATTCCTTACCAGAGTGGGCGGACTACAGATCCTTAGGCCACGAACAATAGCAGCCTACCGCGAGAGTGTGAGTGGCATTCACCTCGCGTCCGGCTCCAAGGGCCTTGAGGATCGGCTCGATAAAACTGTTGCTGGCGTTGCACGTGAGGCCTTCGCTGTAGGGGCCGAAATACGCCAGCTTGCCGGTGCGATCCCAAATGCCCACGGCCGGGCTGGCGGGGATCTGGTCCGCGCCGGGCAAGGCATCAAGGACTTTCAGATGGCGCAGGTTCTCGGGCAACTGGCCGTGGCTGCCGGGTTTTTGCAGGGCATAGAACTCCACCCCCTGGGGCGCGTACTGCTCGATCAACTCGCCCAGGTGTTGCTGGTTACCCACATTGCACGGGCAGGCCGGGTCCCAGAAGTGCACCAGACGAATCGGGCCAGGGCCGCTGAGCGCGGCGGGCAGTTGCAGCGCATCGCCGGAAAATACCGCCGTGTGTTCGCTGAAGGCGCGCAGGTAGCGGCCCTGGAACCAGTCATACGCAGCCCACAGCACCCCCGCGCAGATAACCAGGATCAGGCTGGCGAACAGGGCATTACGGTAGGGCGGTCGCATTGGATGTATCCTCGCAGGTCGCGTAGCTTGCCATGCTTGTCCTGACAGATGAATATCGCAGCTCGATATTCATCTTCACCGCAAGTCTGGAAGCCTTTATGCCCGTCACCTTTGACCCTGATCATCTGCGCGAAAGCTTGCGCCCCCTGGTGGATGCGCAGCCGCTGTCAGCCGAGGCGAGGGTTTACCAGCGTTTCTACGGGCTCGACCTGGCCGCACGCCAGGTGCCGGCAGTGAGCCGCCTGGGGCGTTTTGAGGTGGATGGGTTTGAGGTGGTGGCCCAGGTCTGGTGGCCGCCGGCGCCGGTGGCGACGATGTTCCTGTTCCACGGTTTCTACGATCACATGGGGCTGTATCGCCATGTGGTGGAGTGGGCGTTGGACCAGGGCTTCGTGGTGATCGCCTGCGACCTGCCGGGCCATGGCTTGTCCAGCGGCGCACGCGCCAGCATCGATGACTTTGCGGTGTACCAGAGCGTGGTGCAGGCGTTGTTCGTCGAGGCCAAGGCGCTGCAATTGCCGCAACCCTGGCACCTGTTCGGGCAAAGCACCGGCGGCGCCATTGTGGTAGACCACCTGCTCAACCACGGCGCCCAAAGCCCGGCCCAGGGCGAGACCTTCCTGCTGTCGCCGCTGGTGCGGCCGCGTGCCTGGGGTTGGTCGCAGGTCAGCTATTACCTGCTGCGCCCGTTCGTCAAAGGCATCGCCCGGCGTTTCAGCGATAACTCCAACGACCCGGCGTTCAAGCCGTTCCTGGAAGCCGACCCGCTACAGCCTCGCCAATTGCCTACCGCTTGGGTGGGGGCGCTGGCGCGCTGGATCAAACGCATCGAAGCCGCACCGCGCAGCCCCCGGCGCCCGGTGATTGTGCAGGGTGAGGAAGATATGACGGTGGACTGGCAGCACAATCTGCAGGTGTTGCGGGGTAAGTTCGACCAGCCTGAGGTGTTGATGCTCAAGCGGGGTCGGCATCACTTGGCCAATGAAATTGCGCAGATTCGCGATGAGTACTTCAGTTTTCTCACCCGCCACCTGAAATAACGCAATCCAAATGTGGGAGCTGGCTTGCCTGCGATAGCGGTGTCACTGACAGATCGCAATCGCAGGCAAGCCAGCTCCCACAGGGTTTACTGCGCGAGGCTTGAGGTGCTTTGGCCGACCGCAAGCCCTGCGCGAATGGCGGCAAGGGCGGCCTGGTAGTACGCCTTGCCCTCCGGCGACTCGGCAAAGGTGGCGAATTCTTCCAGCTCCGGGTCGGACAAATCCCGGTAGACATACAGCAAGGTGTTGTTCAAATCCTTGTCGATCTGCTGCATCAGCCGCTCGCGCTGGCCATTCAACATGCCTTGCGCCTGACCGCCGCCGAGCAGGCCGGGGATCATCTGGCTCAAGCTGTCGGCCGCTACGCCCGCAATCGCCAGGCTGACCTCGGCACCGGCCTCGCGGGCGGGCAGGGCCTGGGCCAGGTGGCCGATGATCAGGCTGCGGGTGGCATCGGCTTCGAGTTTGGGCAGGCCCTGAGCGTTTTTCGCCAGTTGGTCGCGGCGCGTGGCCAGCAACTCGGCGGCGACGATCTTGCGGCCCAGGGGCGATTGGAAAAACGCCAGGGCAGGTTTCGGGTCGGGCAAGTGCTTGCGCAGTTGCGCCTCGGCACGCTGGTCCATGGCCTGGGCGGCAAAGCGTTTATTGCTGTTGTCCACCAGCGCCTGGTACACCACTGGCGGCAGGCTATTGCGGTAGCGCTGCTGGGCGGCACTGAGGGCGTCATTGAAGTGCGCACGTTGTTCGGCCCAGCCGGCGACCTTGTACAACTGGTCATGGCCGTCTGCCCAGGCGGGCAAAACGCAGAACATCAACACAGAAAAAAACAAACGACGCATAAGGACTCCTGTCAGTCGGCCACTATTGTCCGTGTCGGGCGTAGGATTTGTCGAGAAGTCCTATCAGTCACCTGACTAAAGTGTATTCGGACGCTCAACGGCGCTGTCGGATTTTCAGGCGTATGGATACTATGCGCGCCATGCAAATACCCCTCGATCACCCGCTGCTGCAACGCATCGTCGACGACCTGGCCGAAAAAGGCTGGTCGCAGCAAAATGGCTTCCTGCCCCAGGCTCTGACCCTGGAGCTGGCGGCTGAGTGCCGTAAACGTGCGGCGCAGGGTGAACTGGCACCGGCGGCGGTAGGGCGTGGGCCGGCCCAGGAGATTCGCGAAGGCATTCGCGGTGACCATATCCAGTGGCTGGAGGAGGGTGACGCGCCTATCTGCGATACCTACATGGGCGTGATGGACGGCCTGCGCCTGGCGATGAATCGCAGCCTGTTCCTGGGCCTGGAAGATTTCGAAAGCCACTTTGCGATGTACCCGCCGGGGGCGTTTTACCTCAAGCATGTGGACCGTTTTCGCGACGACGACCGGCGCATGGTCTCGGCGGTGATCTACTTGAACGACGCCTGGCTGCCCGAGCATGGCGGTCAACTGCGCATGTACCTCAAGGGCGGCGTCGAATATGACGTGGTGCCCACCGGGGGTTGCCTGGTGGTATTCCTGTCGGGCGAGGTGCCCCACGAAGTCCTGCCCGCTACGCGCGAACGCCTGTCCCTGACGGGCTGGTTTCGCCGGCGGGGCAACGAGCCGTTTTAAGCATGGAAAAGATTCTGGTCAGTCGCTGCCTGCTCGGGCACAAGGTACGCTATGACGGCGGGGCCAGCGGCCCATTCGACCAACTGGCGGCGTGGCAAGCTGAAGGCCGCGTGGTTGCCATCTGCCCGGAAGTGGCGGGCGGCTTGCCCACACCGCGCCCGCCGGCCGAAATCCCAGGCGGGCAGGGCATCGACGTGTGGGAAGGCCGCGCCCAGGTGCTGACCGCCGAGGGCGAAGACTTCAGCAACGCCTTCCTCGACGGCGCCCGCCAAGCCTTGGCGCTGGTGCAACGCCATCACATCCGCATCGCCATTCTCAAGGCCAACAGCCCGTCTTGCGGCAACCTGTTGACCTATGACGGCACCTTCGGTGGGGTGAAGGTCAGTGGCGAAGGCGTCACGGCGGCGCTGCTCAAGCGCCATGGTGTGCAGGTGTTCAGTGAGCTGCAGTTGCCTGAGGCGGCGGTGGCTCTCACGCAGCTTTAGAAACTTGCATAGATCAAATGTGGGAGCTGGCTTGCCTGCGATGACGGCCTGCCAGCCGACGCCAATCCAGCTGACACCGCACGATCCAACTGTGGGAGCGGGCTTGCTCGCGAAGGCGGCCTGGCAGGCGACGCAGTTGGATTGGGTGTATATCCATTGCTGCGGTAACGGCCACTTAGGGTTCCGCCCTGACGGCGGCTCACTTTTGAAAAGAGCCCAAAAGTAAGCAAAAGGCTCTTGCCCCACCACTCGGCACCTCGCTTAGGCTCGGTGTGCCCGAACGCAGGCTTGAATCCGTGGGCCGCCGCCACGCGCCATCCATGGCGCGGGGCGGCTAACCCGGCGTCCTGCCGGGTTACCCACGAATTCAAGCCTGCGTTCGGCCAGCGTGGTTTAACGGGGCGCCTGAGATCAAGATCACAAGCAGATCAAGAGCAAGAGCGGCTCGCTTCGCATCGTGGTTACCGTCTGCTGCTATAGCCCAAAAGTTGTGTCGATACCTATGCTGCGATAGCGGCATATCAGTGAGACATCAGGTGCTGATACACCGCTATCGCAGGCAAGCCAGCTCACACATTTACTGCATCTCGAACCACTTCTTTGTCAGCGCCTTCAGCCGGCCATCGTCCTTCAGCCGCTTCAACGCCCCATTCAAACTGCTTTTGAACGCCGGGTTGCCCTTCTGAAACGGGATCGCCAATTGCGGCTTCTGGTGATAAGCCTCACTGAAATCGAAACGATCCTCAAGCTCGGCAGTCATAGCGATATGGTTAATGGCCACGTCGTACTTGCCGGTTTCCACGCCGGATAGCAGGTCGGCGTTATCGGTGGTGATAAACGAGGAGCGCACTTCCATTTCCTTGGCCAGCAGTTCACCCAGCTCCACTTCAAAGCCGGCGAGTTTGTCGCCCTCTTTGAAATTGTACGGCGGGGTGTTGGCTTCCAGGGCGATGCGCAGTTCACCGCGATCGTTGACGTCGTCAATCAGTTCGGCATGGGCCAAGGGGCTCAGAAGAGCAAGCAACAGCAATAGGCCAGGCGAAAAGCGCATGGTCACTCCTAAAGAATTCGTACAGGCGAGGCGCCGTTCAGCATCGTTTTGCTATGGTGTCGGGTGCCTTGGACCGCAATTTATCGCGAAGTTGTCATAACCCTACAGATTTCACCGAAAAACTGGAGAAGCGAATGAAAGCCCTATTGTCCCGTGCAACCCTGGCCAGCCTGTTGCTGGGTGCTTCGATGTTGGCCACGGCCGCCGACGGTATCCCGCGCAGCGCCCCACCTGAAGGTGCCAAGGTTTCTATCGTCTCGCCGAAAGACGGCGACACCGTTGATAAAACCTTCACCGTGAAATTCGACATGGAAGGCCTGAAACTGGCGCCGGCCACCGACCAGACGCCAGGTACCGGCCATCACCACCTTCTGATTGATCAGAAAGAATTGCCGGATGCGAAATTGCCGATTCCGGCCACCGACACTGTGATCCATTACGGCAAGGCTCAGACCGAGACTCAAGTGACCCTCACTCCAGGCAAGCACACCTTGCAACTGGTGGCCGGCGACAAACTGCACATGCAGTTCAACCCGACTGTAGCCTCGAAAGTCATCACGGTTAACCTGAAGTAAGATTTGTTCAGACGAAAAAGGGAGCCCCATGGGCTCCCTTTTTTGTGGTGCAAGGTTGAAGCCTTAGAACAGCACGCGGCTACGAATAGTGCCGTTGATGTGCTGCAGCTTTTCTTGCGCCAGGTCCGAGTACTCGGCGTCGACGTCGATTACCACGTAGCCGACCTTCTCGTTGGTCTGCAGGAACTGACCGGAGATGTTGATGCCGTTTTCCGCGAAGACCTTGTTGATCTCCATCATCACGCCAGGGATGTTCTGGTGGATGTGCAGCAGACGGTGCTTGCCCGGGTGAGCCGGCAGGGCTACTTCCGGGAAGTTGACCGACGATACCGAGGTACCGTTGTCGCTGTACTTGACCAGTTTTTCCGAGACTTCCAGGCCGATGTTGGCTTGGGCTTCAGCGGTGGAGCCGCCGATGTGCGGGGTCAGGATCACGTTGTCCAGGCCACGCAGCGGGCTTTCGAAGATGTCATCGTTGGAGCGTGGCTCCACCGGGAACACGTCGATGGCAGCGCCGATCAGGTGCTTGTCCTTGATCGCGTCGGCCAGGGCGTCCAGCTCGACCACGGTGCCGCGTGCGGCGTTGATCAGGATCCCGCCTTTCTTGATCGCGCGGATTTCCTTCTCGCCGATCATCCACTGGGTCTCGGCGGTTTCCGGAACGTGCAGGGTGACGATGTCGGACATGCCCAGCAGCTCAGTCAGGCTGGCCACTTGGGTGGCGTTGCCCAATGGCAGCTTGGTCAGGGTGTCGTAGAAGAACACCTGCATGCCCAGGCCTTCAGCCAATACCGACAATTGCGTGCCGATCGAACCGTAACCGACGATACCCAGCTTCTTGCCGCGGATTTCGAAGGAGTTGGCCGCGCTCTTGATCCAGCCGCCACGGTGGCAGGAAGCGTTCTTCTCAGGGATACCGCGCAGCAGCAGGATGGCCTCGGCCAGCACCAGCTCCGCAACGGAACGGGTGTTGGAGTACGGTGCGTTGAACACCGCGATGCCGCGCTCGCGCGCTGCATTGAGGTCGACCTGGTTGGTGCCGATGCAGAAACAGCCGACAGCCACGAGTTTCTTGGCGTGGTCGAAGATCTCTTCGGTCAGCTGAGTGCGGGAGCGAATGCCGATAAAGTGCGCGTCGGCGATCTTTTCCTTGAGCTGGGCTTCCGGCAGAGAACTGGTGATGTACTCAATGCTGGTGTACCCGGCGGCTTTCAGAACGTCGACAGCCGATGGGTGGACGCCTTCCAGAAGAAGGAACTTGATCTTGCTCTTATCGAGAGAAGTCTTGCTCATCTGCGTAAACCTGTATCCCGGAGAAAATTGGCAGGGAGTCGAGCAGCGCAAGCTGACCCGGACGGCAGGAAAGCCGTCACCGCAGAAACGCCCTTTGGGTCTGTCCTGCGGGGGCGGTATGCTAGCATACGCACCCCGCTAAACACCTATTCCTGCGACGTGAAGCGTTCTCAGGATGACCATGAATTGTTCGAGAGTTCTGTCGATGACCCATCCTGCCCTGATTGATGAGCTAAAGACCCTGGTTGAGCCCGGCAAAGTGCTGACCGACGCCGACTCCCTGGAGGCTTACGGCAAGGATTGGACCAAGCATTTCGCCCCCGCACCCACCGCCATCGTGTTCCCCAAGACCACCGAGCAGGTGCAGGCCATCGTACGCTGGGCCAATGAACACAAGGTGGCGCTGGTGCCATCGGGTGGGCGCACGGGCTTGTCGGCGGCTGCCGTTGCCGCCAATGGCGAAGTGGTGGTGTCGTTCGACTATATGAACCAGATCCTCGACGTGAACCTCACCGACCGCACCGCCGTGTGCCAGCCGGGTGTGGTCACCAAGCAACTGCAGAACGTCGCAGAAGAAAACGGCCTGTATTACCCGGTGGATTTCGCCTCATCCGGTTCCAGCCAGATTGGCGGCAATATCGGCACCAATGCCGGCGGGATCAAAGTAATTCGCTATGGTATGACCCGCAACTGGGTGGCCGGCATGAAGGTCGTCACTGGCAAAGGCGATGTGCTGGAGCTGAACCGCGACCTGATCAAGAACGCCACCGGCTACGACATGCGCCAGCTGTTTATCGGCGCCGAGGGCACCTTGGGCTTTGTGGTCGAGGCCACCATGCGCCTGGACCGTGCGCCGAAAAACCTCACGGCGATGGTACTCGGCACGACTGATTTCGACTCGATCATGCCGGTGCTGCATGCCTTCCAGAGCAAGCTGGACCTGACCGCCTTCGAGTTCTTCTCCGACAAGGCCCTGGCCAAAGTCCTCGGCCGTGGCGACGTGCCGGCACCGTTCGAAACCGAGTGCCCGTTCTACGCCCTGCTGGAATTCGAAGCCACCACCGAAGAAGTCGCCAACCACGCCCTGGAAACCTTCGAGCATTGCGTGGAACAGGGCTGGGTGCTGGATGGCGTGATGAGCCAGAGCGAAACCCAACTGCACAACCTGTGGAAGCTGCGCGAGTACATCTCCGAAACCATTTCCCACTGGACGCCGTACAAGAACGATATCTCGGTGACCGTTTCGAAAGTGCCGGCCTTCCTGAGCGAAATTGACGCGATCGTCGGCGAACACTACCCGGATTTCGAAATCGTCTGGTTCGGCCATATTGGCGACGGCAACCTGCACCTGAACATCCTCAAGCCGGAAAACCTGAGCAAAGACGAGTTCTTTGCCAAGTGCGCCACCGTGAACAAATGGGTGTTCGAGACCGTCGCCAAGTACAACGGCTCGATCTCCGCCGAGCATGGCGTGGGCATGACCAAGCGCGATTACCTGACCTACAGCCGTTCACCGGTTGAAATCGAATACATGAAAGCCGTCAAAGCCGTGTTCGACCCTAACGGGATCATGAACCCTGGCAAGATCTTCGCTGTTTAATCGCACCTGAAGGAGTCGTTCCATGAGCTACCAGCACAAGTATGTCGACGGCACCAACATCCACTTCCCGGTGGGCAAAGTGGTGTGCATCGGGCGCAACTACGCGGAACACGCCAAGGAACTGGACAACCCGGTGCCTACCGAGCCGCTGTTGTTCATCAAGCCGGGCAGCTGCGTGGTGCCGTTGGAAGGCGGCTTTGCCATACCGACCGAACGCGGTTCGGTGCACTACGAAGCGGAAATCGCCGTGTTGATCGGCAAGCCTTTGTCCGCCAAGCCGAGCCGGGAAGAAGTGCTGGACGCCATCTCCGGATTTGCCCCGGCCCTGGACCTGACCCTGCGCGACAAACAGGCCGAGCTCAAAGCCAAGGGCCTGCCGTGGGAAATCGCCAAGTCGTTCGATGGCGCGGCGGTGATTGCGCCCTTCGTGGTCAGCAGTACCTTTGCGGACGTGACCGATATCGGCATTCGCCTGAGCATCAACGGCCAAGTGCGCCAGGACGGCAACAGCGCGCAGATGCTCAACCCGATTGTGCCGATGATCCAGTACATGGCGGGTTGCTTCTCCCTGCAAGCGGGCGACGTGATCCTGACCGGCACCCCGGCGGGTGTAGGCCCGTTGAATGTGGGGGATGAAGTGGTGCTTGAGCTGGCGGGTGTGAACCGCTTCGAAAGTGTCGTGCGCTAAGTAGCAGACAAACTGCGATCAAACTGTGGGAGCGGGCTTGCTCGCGAATGCGCGGTGTCAGTCAATGCATCAACGACTGGACCACCGCATTCGCGAGCAAGCCCGCTCCCACATTGGCTCTTCATTACATCCTGAATCCTTGCTTTTGCATTTTTTTCACACGCTATCCGGATAATTCCCTGCTCTTGCGCGCGGATCCTTGAATCCTGTGCTATCCCCTACAGCTGACTTTCCGGAAAAGCGCTCAATGGTCGTGCCTCTGCCCACTTCGAAAACCTCGCTTCGCTCTCGCTTGTCCATGCGCTGGTATTCCTGGGTATTTTTGGCTGGTGCCATTTTGTATGGCATCGCCTGGGCCATGCACTGGGACGATCGCGGTGTGCTGTGGGTGCTGGAGCGTTTCGAGAGTTCGGCTGAGCGCCGCGAAAGTGTGTGGCTACCGGACTATCACGCGGTGATCGACGCCAAGTTGCTGCCCGGTATGGAGAAGGACGAGGCATCAGACCTGTCTTACAACCCCCAGACCAAAACCCTGTTTTCGGTGATGGGCAAGAACCCCTTCCTGGTCGAGCTGAGCCTGCAAGGCGATGTGCTGCGCAAGATGCCGCTCAACGGCTGGAACAACCCGGAAGGCGTGGCGGTGATGGAAAACGGCTTGATGGCCGTGGTCGATGAGCGCGATCACAGCCTGACCGTGGTCAAGGTGGACGCCAGCACCACCGCGCTGAACAAAGCCGATTTCCCCAGTCATGACCTGGGCCCGTCCAAAGACCAGAACAAAGCCTTTGAAGCCGTCACCTGGGACAAGCGCAACCAGCAACTGGTGCTGGGCGAAGAGCGCCCGCCGGCCTTGTTCACCTGGAAAAGCGATGGCAACACGCTGACTGGCGACAAGCAAAAACTGGCCAGCACCGAACTGGATGTGCGCAACCTCTCGGCTTTGTCCATCGACCCACGTACCGGGCATCTGCTGGTCATGTCGGCCGATTCCCACCTGCTGCTGGAGCTGGATGAAACCGGCGAACAGGTCAGCTTCATGACCTTGCTCGGCGGTTTCAACGGCCTCAAGGACACGATCCCGCGTGCCGAAGGCGTGACCATGGACGAGAGCGGCAATCTGTACATGGTCAGTGAGCCAAACCTGTTCTATCGTTTTGAAAAGCAGAAATAACTGACGAATTACGTCAGACTTTTCTTTATAAACGGCATTCGCCAGACAGTCCGGTGCGTTTAAGTTTAAATTCAGGTGACCTTGATATCTATTCGCCAGTTTTTTCTCTGAGCCCGCCCCGATGCGTCGACTTGCCCGCCCCAAACCTGCTGTTTTTATCCTGCTGTTGCTCGCCCTGGTCGCTGCCGGGCTGGTTGCACAGCAGTTCCGTCTGTTCGAACGCGCCTGGTTCAACTGGCGGGTGTGGTACCAGCCGGCTGATGAGCGTGCCATTGGCTTGGCGGATTACCGCGTCACCCTCGAAGGCCGGGTGATCGAAGGGCTCGACGATGATGTCTCGGCTCTGACCTACGACCCCGTGCGCAAAAGCCTGTTTACCGTCACCAATAAAAACGCCGAACTGGTCGAGCTGTCCCTGGAGGGCAAGATCCTGCGGCGCATTCCCTTGGTGGGCTTTGGCGATGCCGAGGCGGTGGAATTTATCAGCGACAACATCTACGTCATCAGCGATGAGCGCCAGCAGCGCTTGATCAAGGTGCATGTGGATGACGACACCACGTTCCTCGACGCCGCCGATGCGGAGCAAATGACCCTGGGCGTGCACGTCGGCGGCAACAAGGGCTTTGAAGGGTTGGCCTACGATTCGGTGGGCAAGCGCCTGTTCGTGGCCAAGGAGCGCGACCCCATGCTGATCTACGAGGTGCATGGGTTTCCCCATTTCAAGCCAGAAAAAACCTACTCGGTTCATGTAATCAACAACCCCAAGCGCGATGCCGGGCTGTTTGTGCGCGACCTGTCGAGCCTGCAATACGACGAGCGCAGCGGCCATTTGCTGGCGCTGTCGGATGAGTCGTTTCTGGTCTTGGAGCTGGATATCGATGGTCGACCTCTAAGCAGTCTGTCGTTGCTTAAAGGGCGCCATGGCCTGAGCAAGCGCGTGCCCCAGGCCGAAGGGATCGCCATGGATGACGACGGCACGCTGTACATGGTCAGCGAGCCCAACCTGTTTTACGTGTTCAAGAAGCCTTGATCAGAACATCCATTGCACACCCAGCGAATAACCGGTCTGGCTGCCTTCGGCATGCCCCAGGCGACCATTGACCTCGGCGAACACGCCCAACTGTGGGGTGATCGCCAGTTGGCTACCCAGTTGTGCACGAGCAAAGCTCTTGTCCACTGAGCCCAGCCTGGCGGTGCGGGCCTGGCCATCGGCGCGTGCAGTGAGTTGCAGGTCGTCCAGGCGGCCATCGGCCAATTCCTTGACCCAGGCGATGTCGCCGTAGGGCATCAGGTTCAGACCATAGGGCAGGGCAACCGCGCCGCGCACGCGCCAGCCGAGGCTGGCTTCCAGGGAGTCGAAAGACTGCTCTTCGTATTCCAGGGCTGTGCGCAGGTTCTGCTTTTCGTGGAACTTGTCGATGCGGTAATGGCTGTAGTCCAGGCCGGCGAACGGCCCGCTCTTGATCGCGCCAAAGTCAAAGTCATAGCCACCCAGCACCCGTGCGCCCAGCGCCAGAGCATCGGTGTCGCCCGTCAGTTGCTGGTTGAGCAGGATCGGCCCGCCATTGGCCTGGATGACCAGGTTGCGCTTGGAATCGAAGCGCGTGTGGCCCACGCTCAGGTCACCGGCCAGCCAGCTTGGCCCGCCATCGTTGAGCAGCGCATAGACGGCTGCCTGCCAGGTGTCGCTGTCGAGCTTGCCGCGATGCTCCAGTTTGTCGCGCCCATTGAGGTAGCTGAGGCTGGCGCCGATATTCAGGCTTGAAGTCAGTTGGTAGTCGCCGAGGGCATGCAGCCCCAGACGCCGGGCTTCGGGGTTGGGGGCGCTGTCAAAGCCGCTGTCCGGGTTGTATTCGCCATCCACGCCGATCTCGCCATCAAAGCTGCCGACGTCGCGGCTGGCCGCTTGCAGGGTCAGCCAGCGGCGATCATGCAGGCGCACCAGGGCCTGATGCTGGCGCTGCAGGTTGTCTTGCATATTGCGCGCAACGGCGCCGCCAGAGGCGGTCGAGGCCATCAGGTCGGCGTTGGTCAATTCCAGCACCAGGCGGCTGAGCAGGCGTGAATAGTCACGCAGGCGTTGGTCGATGCGTGCCTGGCCGAATGCATCGGTCAGCACGGCTTTGTTGTCTTCGGTGGGGTCGTGCCAGGTCGAGCCGCCGGGGATTTTCGGGTTGTCGGTCTGGGTGTAGCCATCCAGGTCGCCCAGTTCCCAGTTGGTAGCCTCTATATAAAGGATCGGGACATTCAGCGGTTCGAACGCCTCACCATCGCTGCAGCAGCCAGTGCCCTTCGGGTACTGCGGGTCGAGGCCGGGGTTGCTGAACAGCGGGATGTTCAACTCCTTGGCGATCTGGAAGGTGTGCTCGCGCAAGGAGGCCAAGGCCGGGTTGGCGGTGCTGTTCTGGCCGGCGTGGGCGTACATCATGTCGCCGGTGATCAGGCTGTCGAGGTTGATCATCGCGAGCATGTTGGCGCGCTGGCTGGCGCTGAGTGAGTCGACAAAGGCCCGCGAGCCGCGCAGGCCTTCTTCTTCGGCGCCGAAGCCGACGATTTGCAGGCCATTTTCCAGTGACAGGCCGCCGAGGTTCTTCGCCACCTCGGTCAACACGCTGGCGCCGGAGCCGTTGTCATCCAGGCCTTGCAGGGTCGGGCGGCCGAAGTACGTATCGAAATGCGCGCCAATCACCACGTACTGGGGCTTGGTGCCAGCGGCAGAGGCCACCACGTTTTGCGAAGCCCGGCTGCCGTTGTTCCAGGTGAAGTCCTGGCGGCTGAGGCTATAGGCCGTGCCCATCTGGCTCTGCATCCAGTCGGCGGCCCCGGCAAAGTTGGCCGTGCCGCGATAACGGCCAGGGTAGTCGTTGATCAGTTTTTCCAGGGTGGTGTTGGCGTGCTGGCCGTAATCGTAGGCCTGGCTATGGGTGGACAGCAGGGCGCCGGCAACGCTGATGGCGAGGGCTAGAGGCTTTATCACAAGGTCTTCCTTGAGGTGAGGGGGACGTTCAAGCCCAGACCCTTTGCACAATGCGCGCCTCATTCCGTGGGCGGCTGCGAATTGGCGCATTGTTAAACGCGTGGGTCGCATGGCTGTAATTTGGATCCGATTGGATAACAGGCGGGGCAGGGGATGCCGTGACAGAGCGCACGGTTTTGGCGAGGAGTGCTGCGAAAAGTAGCGTTTTTGTTACATCGCTCTAGCGCCGAGCGCCTAACAAATGTGGGAGCGGGCTTGCTCGCGAATGCGGTGTGTCAGTAACAAAAATAGTGACTGACACACCGCATTCGCGAGCAAGCCCGCTCCCACATTTAGCCCGGTTTGTTCTTAGGCCTTGAGGGTTTTCACGCCTTCCGGGGTACCCAGCAGCAATACATCCGCCGGGCGCGCCGCGAACAGGCCGTTGGTGACCACGCCCACAATGGCGTTGATCTGCGTCTCCAGCTCCACCGGGTTGGTGATCTGCATATTGAACACGTCGAGGATGATGTTGCCGTTGTCGGTCAACACGCCTTCGCGGTACACCGGGTCGCCGCCCAGCTTCACCAGCTCGCGGGCCACGTGGCTGCGGGCCATGGGGATGACTTCCACTGGCAGTGGGAACGTGCCCAGCACGGGGACCAGCTTGCTCGCGTCGGCGATGCAGATGAAGGTCTTGGCCACGGCCGCGACAATCTTCTCGCGAGTCAGGGCCGCGCCGCCGCCTTTGATCAGGTTCAGGTGCTCGTCGCTTTCATCGGCGCCGTCGACGTAGAACTCCAGGTCGCTCACGGTGTTGAGCTCGTACACCGGAATGCCATGGCCCTTGAGGCGGGCAGCGGTGGCTTCGGAACTGGCCACGGCGCCGTCGAACGCGCCCTTGTGCTGGGCCAGTGCGTCGATAAAGCAGTTGGCGGTGGAGCCGGTGCCGACACCGACGATGCTCTTGTCGTCGAGTTTAGGAAGGATTAAATCGACAGCGGCCTGGGCCACTGCCTGTTTGAGTTGATCCTGGGTCATGCGGGCTCCGGAACGGGCGGGGAATTAACGAGGGCGGCGAGTATAACCCAACAAAACCTCGGGATTCGTGTGGTCGCCCGGCCAAACGCTGGGTTAGACTCCTTGGCCCTGCCCAACCCGTGAAGTAGATGCCTGCCGATGCTTGAACACTACGTCAAAAAAATCCTCACCTCGCGCGTTTACGACATCGCCGTGGAAACCCCCTTGCAGACTGCCCGCCAGCTCTCCGAGCGGCTGGGTAACAAGATTTGGCTCAAGCGCGAAGACTTGCAGCCGGTGTTCTCGTTCAAGATTCGCGGCGCCTACAACAAGCTCACCCAGCTCAGCGCCGAAGAACGTGCGCGCGGCGTCGTCACCGCGTCGGCCGGCAACCATGCCCAGGGCCTGGCCCTGGCGGCCAAGGTGCTGGGGGTGAAAGCCACCATCGTGATGCCCAAGACCACCCCCGAGATCAAGGTCGAAGGCGTGCGCTCCCGTGGCGGCAAAGTGGTGCTGCACGGTGATTCCTTCCCGGAAGCCCTGGCCTACTCGCTCAAGCTGGTCGACGAAAAAGGCTACGTCTACATCCACCCCTACGATGATCCGCACACCATTGCCGGGCAGGGCACCGTGGCGATGGAAATCCTGCGCCAGCACCCAGGGCCGCTGGACGCGATTTTCGTACCGGTGGGCGGCGGCGGCCTGATCGCCGGGATTGCGGCGTATGTGAAATACCTGCGCCCGGAGATCAAGATCATCGGCGTGGAACCGGACGACTCCAACTGCCTGCAAGCTGCCATGGCGGCGGGCGAGCGCGTGGTATTGCCCACCGTTGGCATCTTTGCCGACGGCGTGGCGGTGGCGCAGATCGGCCAGCACACCTTCGACATTTGCAAAGACTACGTGGATGAAGTGATCACCGTCAGCACCGATGAAATCTGCGCGGCGATCAAGGACATCTACGACGATACCCGCTCCATCACCGAGCCGGCCGGCGCGCTGGGCGTGGCCGGGATCAAAAAGTACGTCGAGACCCGCGGCGTCAGCGGCCAGGCCTTTGTCGCCATCGACTCGGGCGCCAACGTCAACTTCGACCGTTTGCGCCACGTGGCCGAGCGCGCCGAACTGGGTGAAGGCCGTGAGGCCATCATCGCCGTGACCATCCCCGAGCGGCCGGGCAGCTTCAAGGCCTTCTGCGAAGCGGTGGGCAAGCGCCAGATCACCGAATTCAATTACCGCTACCACTCCGGCAGCGAAGCGCACATCTTCGTCGGCGTGCAGACCCACCCTGAGAACGACCCGCGCAGCGCGTTGGTGGCCAGCCTGACCAGCCAGGGTTTCCCGGTGCTGGACCTTACCGAGAACGAACTGGCCAAGTTGCACATCCGCCATATGGTTGGCGGGCATGCGGCCAAAGTCAGCGACGAGCTGGTGTTTCGCTTCGAATTCCCGGAGCGGCCGGGGGCGTTGTTCAACTTCCTCCACAAGCTCGGCGGGCGCTGGAACATCTCGATGTTCCACTACCGTAACCACGGCGCGGCAGACGGCCGAGTGGTGGCGGGCTTGCAAGTGCCGGCGGACGAGCGCCACCTGGTGCCTGCCGCATTGGCGCAAATCGGTTACCCGTACTGGGATGAAAGCGAAAACCCGGCTTACCAGCTGTTCCTCGGTTGAGCGACTACGCTGACTGAGCGGCCTATAAGGAATAGAGACCATGGAAACGCTGACCACCCTCAAGGTGATCCACATCACCGCCACCGTATTGCTGCTGCTCAGCGGCCTGGGCCTGGCGGTATTGGCCTGGCGTAAACGCAGCGCCGGCCCGGCTGCGACCGTGCAGCGCCCCTGGGCATTTGTATGGCTGCTGATGGGCATTTGCCTGGTGAGCATGCCGTTCACCGGCTGGTGGCTGGTGCACCTGCTCGGCTGGCCATTGGGGCAAACCTGGATCTTGGGCTCCAGCATCCTCTACACCGTGGCGGCGCTGGCCTGGTTCTGGCTGGTGGCGCGGCTCAATCGGCTGCGCAAGGGCGAGGGCGGGAGCCTGAATTTCACCTTGGTGCTGGCGGTGGTCAGCCTGGTGGGGTTTGTGGCGATTGCAGGGCTTATGGGTGCCAAGCCTGTTTGATTCCCTGTAGGAGCGAGCTTGCTCGCGAAAAACTCAAGGGCGCCGCGTTCATTCAGGATGCGCGCGTCATCGTTGACGATTTTCGCGAGCAAGCTCGCTCCTACAGGTGAAGCCGGTCAGCCGCGCAGTGTAATCACCGGCCAGCCACGCTTTTCAGCCTCAGCGCGCAAATTCGGATCCGGATCCACTGCCACCGGGTGCGTCACCTGCTCCAGCAACGGCAAATCATTCATCGAGTCGCTGTAGAAGTAGCTGTCTTGCAGGCTATGCCCGGTTTCTTCCAACCAACGGTTCAAACGTGTCACCTTGCCCTCGCGAAAGCACGGCACGTCGGTGCTGCGCCCGGTGTAGCGGCCGTCCACCATTTCGCACTCGGTGGCGATCAGGGTTTCGACGCCCAGGCGTTCGGCAATCGGCGCGGTGACGAAGCGGTTGGTGGCGGTGATGATCACCAGCTTGTCGCCGGCGGCGCGGTGCTTGGCCAGCAGCTCGACGGCCTTGGGGAGCAGGATGGGCTCGATGCAGTCGCGCATGTAGTCGTTGTGCCACTCGTCCAGCTGGGCCATCTCGGTGCGGCCGAGGATTTCCAGGCAGAAGTTCAAGTAGGCGGCGTTATCCAGCGTGCCGGCCAGGTAGTCCTGGTAGAACTCATCGTTGCGGGCCTTGTAGGCCACCGGGTCGAGAAAACCGCGTTCACACAGGTAATCGCCCCAGGCGTGATCGCTGTCACCGCCCAGAAGGGTATTGTCCAAGTCGAATAAAGCCAGGCGCATTGCAGTTACTCGCTGAAAAGTCTGTAAAAAGGCGTCCAGAATACGGTCTTTTCACAAGAGTGCACATAAGGTAAGAAGCCTCGTTGCCGCTGGAACAACCTTTGTGGAACAATGCGGCGACATGCGTTTGCGAGGTTGTTGCCGTGATCGACCCCGATGGTTTCCGTCCTAATGTCGGCATTATTCTGACGAATGATGCCGGACAGGTGCTATGGGCTCGCCGAATCAACCAAGATGCCTGGCAGTTTCCTCAAGGTGGAATCAACCCCGACGAAACCCCTGAAGACGCCTTGTACCGTGAGTTGAACGAAGAAGTCGGCCTTGAGCGCGAAGATGTACAAATTCTGGCCTGTACCCGTGGCTGGTTGCGCTATCGTTTGCCGCAACGCCTGGTGCGTACCCACAGCCAACCGCTGTGCATCGGCCAGAAGCAGAAATGGTTTCTTTTGCGCCTGATCTCCAACGAGCAGCGGGTGCGGATGGATTTGACCGGTAAACCGGAGTTCGATGGCTGGCGCTGGGTCAGCTATTGGTATCCGTTGGGCCAGGTGGTGACATTCAAGCGCGAGGTTTATCGTCGCGCTCTCAAAGAGCTTGCCCCGCGCCTTTTAGCGCGCGACTGACGACGGAGTTCGACCCCGAGCCATGCTCAATACGCTGCGCAAGATCGTCCAGGAAGTTAACTCCGCCAAGGATCTCAAGGCGGCGTTGGGGATTATTGTGTTGCGCGTCAAGGAAGCCATGGGCAGCCAAGTCTGCTCGGTTTACCTGCTGGACCCCGAGACCAACCGTTTTGTGCTGATGGCCACGGAGGGCTTGAACAAGCGCTCCATCGGCAAGGTCAGCATGGCGCCCAATGAAGGTCTGGTGGGCCTGGTGGGGACGCGTGAAGAACCCCTTAACCTCGAGAACGCGGCCGATCACCCGCGTTATCGCTACTTTGCCGAAACCGGTGAAGAGCGCTACGCCTCGTTCCTGGGCGCACCGATCATTCACCACCGCCGCGTTGTCGGCGTGTTGGTCATCCAGCAAAAAGAGCGTCGCCAGTTCGACGAAGGCGAAGAAGCCTTCCTGGTGACCATGAGCGCGCAACTGGCTGGGGTTATCGCCCACGCCGAAGCGACCGGCTCGATTCGCGGCCTGGGGCGCCAGGGCAAGGGTATCCAGGAAGCCAAGTTCGTCGGCGTACCGGGTTCGCCAGGCGCCGCGGTGGGTACCGCGGTGGTCATGCTGCCGCCCGCCGACCTCGATGTGGTGCCGGACAAGAGCGTCAGTGACATCGACGCCGAGATCAAACTGTTCAAGACCGCCCTCGAAGGCGTGCGCGCCGATATGCGCAACCTGTCGACCAAGCTGGCCACCCAACTGCGCCCCGAAGAGCGTGCGCTGTTCGACGTGTACCAGATGATGCTCGACGACGCGTCCCTGGGTAACGAAGTCAAGACCGTGATCAAGACCGGCCAGTGGGCCCAGGGCGCGTTGCGCCAGGTGGTCACCGATCACGTCAACCGTTTCGAAATGATGGACGACGCCTACCTGCGCGAGCGGGCATCGGATGTGCGCGACCTGGGTCGCCGCCTGTTGGCGTACCTGCAGGAAGACCGCAGCACCAACATGGTCTTCCCCGATAACACCATTTTGGTCAGTGAAGAATTGACCGCCACCCAGCTTGGCGAAGTGCCTGAAGGCAAGCTGGTGGGCCTGGTCTCGGTATTGGGTTCGGGTAACTCCCACGTGGCGATCCTGGCCCGGGCCATGGGTATCCCGACGGTGATGGGCCTGGTGGACCTGCCGTATTCCAAGGTCGATGGCATCGACATGATCGTCGACGGGCATCGCGGCGAAGTGTTCACCAACCCCAGCGACGTGCTGCGCAAGCAATACGCCGAGGTGGTGGAAGAAGAGAAGCAACTGGCCCAGGGCCTGGATTCGCTGCGTGAGCTGCCGTGTGTCACCCCCGATGGCCACCGGGTACCGCTGCTGGTCAACACCGGCCTGCTGGCGGATGTAGCCCGTGCGCAACAGCGCGGCGCCGAAGGGGTGGGGCTGTACCGCACCGAAGTGCCGTTCATGATCAACCAGCGTTTCCCGAGCGAGAAGGAGCAGCTGGCGATTTATCGCGAGCAACTGCAAGCCTTCCACCCGTTACCGGTGACGATGCGCAGCCTGGATATTGGCGGCGATAAGTCACTGTCCTATTTCCCTATCAAGGAAGACAACCCCTTCCTTGGCTGGCGCGGTATTCGCGTTACCCTCGACCATCCCGAAATCTTCCTCGTCCAGACCCGCGCCATGCTCAAGGCCAGCGAGGGTTTGAACAACCTGCGCATCCTGTTGCCGATGATCTCCGGCACCCATGAGCTGGAAGAAGCCCTGCACCTGATCCACCGTGCCTGGGGCGAAGTGCGCGACGAAGGCGCCGATGTGCCGATGCCGCCGATTGGCGTGATGATCGAAATCCCGGCGGCGGTGTACCAGGCCAAGGAACTGGCGCGGCAGGTGGACTTCCTGTCGGTAGGCTCCAACGACCTGACCCAGTACCTGCTGGCCGTGGACCGTAACAACCCACGGGTGGCCGACCTTTACGACTACCTGCACCCGGCGGTGCTGCAAGCGCTGCAACACGTGGTGCGCGACGCCCATGCCGAAGGCAAACCGGTGAGTATCTGCGGCGAAATGGCCGGCGACCCGGCGGCGGCGGTGCTGTTGATGGCGATGGGCTTTGACAGCCTGTCGATGAACGCCACCAACTTGCCGAAAGTGAAGTGGATGCTGCGCCAGGTGGAATTGAGCAGGGCCAAGGATTTGCTCGCCGAGTTGATGACCATCGACAACCCGCAAGTTATCCACAGCTCGCTGCAATTGGCGCTGAAAAACCTGGGGTTGACCCGGATGATCAACCCGGCCTCGGCCAAAACCCTCTAGACCGAGGCGCCTTCATCGCAGGCAAGCCAGCTCCCACAGGGAACCGCATTCCAAATGTGGGAGCTGGCTTGCCTGCGATGACGTCAGCCCAAGCGCCGTCAGATTTTCAGTTCGACCTCACCCAGCCGCCCACCGTGCGGGCCAAAGCTACGCTCCAGCATCCTTCGCGTCCCATCGGCATTCACAATCAACGCCGTGCTCGCCCGTGTCCCGTAACTGGGGCTGGCGATAAACACGCTCGACAGCAGGCTTTCTGTCGCCAGGCCTACGCCGGTGTCGGGCAGCTCAGCAAACGGCGCGATCTGCGGGTCGCTCAGAATCTCCAGCAGGGCCTTAGGCTCTGGGTTCTCCAGCACTGCGCGGAACGCCGCCTTGGCCTTTAGCAACTTCGGCCAGGGCGTATCCAGCCCGGCATTGGATAGCCCATACACCCCAGCCTTCAACCGCGTCGGTTCGGTGTCCTTGGCGTTGTAGTGCCACAGCTCATCCCGCGTGCCCACCAGCAGGTTGAACCCGGCGTATTCAATCGAGCGTCCATTCACATCGGCCAAATAATCGTCAATTGGCAGCGAACCACTTAGAAACCGCGCAACCAGTTCGCCGCGAGACTTGCGTGCCGGTGGCTGGTGCGGGTCGCGGATGTTGGTCAGGGCGGCAAAGCGCCCATCCGCGTTCACCCCCAGCCAGGTGCCCCCGGCCTCCTGATCGCGACCGGCGTAGATCCGGGGCGCATCCGCCCACTGGGCCAAGGGCAGGCTGGGGCGGGCGTAGAACTCATCGCGGTTGGCCGCGACGATCAGCGGTTGGGCATGGCCCGGTCGCCAGGCGAAAACAATCAGGCACATCGGGTGACCCCTTTTGTGTTTTTGCCACTCTACCCACAGACGCGCAGGTGTTCCATCGTCTCGAAGTTGGGCCGCGCACCTCTGATCCGTTAACATGCCGGGCTGTTTGGTGTGTATGTGAACTTCTTAATTTGATCTCGCAGCTGTAACGCAGGCTTAATCGCACATCGGCATGGTCCGGTGCGTCATGACTAAATGTTTTAACGAGGAGTCGCAATGCTGCCTTACCCGCAGATCGACCCGGTGGCCCTGGCCATCGGTCCGCTGAAAATCCATTGGTACGGGTTGATGTACCTGATCGGCATCGGCGGTGCCTGGCTGCTGGCTTCCCGGCGCCTGAACCGTTTCGACCCGACCTGGACCAAGGAGAAGCTCTCCGACATGGTGTTCTGGATGTCGATGGGCGTGATCGTCGGCGGGCGCCTGGGGTATGTGCTGTTCTACGACCTGTCTGCGTATCTCGCCAACCCGACCCTGATCTTCGAAGTGTGGAAGGGCGGCATGGCGTTCCACGGCGGGTTTATCGGCGTGATGATCGCCGCCTGGTGGTTTGGCCGGCGCAATGGCAAGTCGTTCTTCCAACTGATGGACTTCGTTGCCCCCTTCGTGCCGATTGGCCTGGGCGCCGGGCGCATTGGTAACTTTATCAACGCCGAGCTGTGGGGCAAGCCGACCGACGTGCCGTGGGCGATGGTGTTCCCGCCGTTCAGCGACCCGGCGCAACTGCCGCGCCACCCGTCGCAGCTGTACCAGTTCGCGTTGGAAGGTGTGGCACTGTTCCTTATTCTCTACATCTTCTCGCGCAAGCCACGCCCAACCATGGCCGTATCGGGCATGTTCGCGCTGTTCTACGGGATTTTCCGCTTTATCGTCGAATTCGTACGGGTACCGGACGCGCAGTTGGGCTACCTGGCATGGGGCTGGCTGACCATGGGCCAGGTGCTCAGCTTGCCTATGATCCTGGCGGGCCTGGGCATGCTGTGGTGGGCGTACAATCGCCCGCAGCCGCTGAAGAACGCCGCGCTTTAAATTCGAATGCCAAGACCAGGAGGTCTTGGCTTCAACGATACGGGTAAAAACATGAAGCAATATCTCGAACTGCTGCAGGACGTCGTGACCAACGGCCTGACCAAGGGCGACCGCACGGGCACCGGCACCAAGGCTGTGTTTGCGCGTCAGTATCGGCATAACCTGGCCGACGGCTTCCCGCTGCTGACCACCAAGAAGCTGCACTTCAAAAGCATCGCCAACGAACTGATCTGGATGTTGAGCGGCAACACCAACATCAAGTGGCTCAACGAAAATGGCGTGAAGATCTGGGACGAATGGGCCACCGAAGACGGCGACCTGGGCCCGGTGTACGGCGAGCAGTGGACCGCCTGGCCGACGAAGGACGGCGGCACGATCAACCAGATCGACTACATGGTGCACACGCTCAAGACCAACCCCAATAGCCGCCGCATCCTGTTCCACGGCTGGAACGTCGAATACCTGCCGGACGAAACCCAGAGCCCGCAGGAAAACGCGCGTAACGGCAAGCAAGCCCTGCCGCCGTGCCATTTGCTGTACCAGGCGTTCGTGCATGACGGCCATCTGTCGATGCAGTTGTATATCCGCAGCTCCGACGTGTTCCTGGGCCTGCCGTACAACACCGCCGCGCTGGCGTTGCTGACCCACATGCTGGCCCAGCAATGCGACCTGATCCCCCACGAGATCATCGTCACCACCGGCGACACCCACGCCTACAGCAACCACATGGAACAGATCCAGACCCAGTTGGCGCGTACGCCGAAAAAACTGCCGGAACTGGTGATCAAGCGTAAGCCTGCGTCGATCTACGACTACAAGTTCGAAGACTTTGAAATCGTGGGCTACGACGCCGACCCGAGCATCAAGGCCGACGTGGCTATCTAAAGCCTGTTGCGGTAAGAATTGTGGGAGCGGGCTTGCTCGCGAATGCGCAGTGTCAGTCGCCGGATCAGTTGGCTGATATACCGCATTCGCGAGCAAGCCCGCTCCCACATTGGGTCTGTATCCACTTGAATTTAATGGCCGTGGCTTCTGCCCACATGCGAAGGCTCGGCCTCGCTGGCCGCAATCCCGCCGCTGACTTCCAACTGCTGCAAGATCCCGCACTGGTTCCCACCGCCGCAACGTTGGCGCAGGTCCAGCAGTTGCTCCTGCAAGGCCAACAACCCGTCGATCCGCGCTTTCACATGGTGGATATGCTCGTCGATCAACGCATTCACGCTTTCGCATTGGTCCTGGGGGCTGTCGCGCAGCCCCAGCAGGCTGCGGATCTCTTCGAGGGTCATGTCCAGGCTGCGGCAGTTGCGGATAAAGGTCAGCCGCTCGGTGTGCGCCTGGGTGTACACGCGATAGTTGCCGTCGGTGCGGGCCGGGGGCGGCAGCAGGTTTTCCTTCTCGTAATAACGGATGGTTTCCACCGGGCAATCGGTGAGTTTGGCCAGTTCGCCGATCTTCATCGCAGCAATCTCCAAATGGGTGCTTGACCCTATAGTGGCTACAGGGTCTTTACTTGGCAACAGGCACCTTTACGGACGCGACCTGATGAGCCACTCCATTCATACCCCGCACAAGCACGACCACAAGCATGATCACGATCACGATCACGATCACGATCACGATCACGCTCATGACCACGGCCATGATCATAAACATGACCATGGGCCCGCCAAACTCACGCCTGTGGATAACCACGGCCATTCCGGCTCCTGCTGCTTTGGCGCTGCCGGGCCTGCCATAGTGACCCTGAGCGAGGCGCCCACCGCCGGCTCGCGCCTGAGCACCTTCCGCATCGAAGCCATGGACTGCCCCACCGAGCAGACGCTGATCCAGAACAAGCTGGGCAAGCTCGCTGGCGTGCAGCAACTGGAATTCAACCTGATCAACCGCATCCTCGGTGTCACCCATGACCTGCCGAACACCGCGCCGATCATCGAGGCAATCAAGTCCATCGGCATGCAGGCCGACCCTATCGAAGAAGGCAGCCCCGCCGCCGCGCCGCCTGCCAAGAAGCATTGGTGGCCGTTGGCGGTGTCGGGCGTGGGCGCCCTGGGGGCCGAAGTGCTGCACTTTACCGGCGTGGCACCCACCTGGGTGATTGCGCTGGTGGCATTGGTGTCGATCCTCAGCGGCGGCCTTACCACCTACAAGAAGGGCTGGATTGCCCTGAAGAACTTCAACCTCAATATCAACGCCTTGATGAGCATCGCGGTGACGGGCGCGATCCTGATTGGCCAGTGGCCGGAAGCGGCAATGGTGATGTTCCTGTTCACCGTGGCCGAGTTGATCGAGGCCAAATCTCTGGACCGGGCGCGCAACGCCATCAGCGGCCTGATGCAGATGACCCCCGAACAGGCCACGGTGCGCCAGGCCGACGGTTCCTGGCTGGAACAAGAGGTCAAAAGCATTGATCTTGGCGCGATTGTGCGGGTAAAGCCTGGCGAGCGCATCGGCCTTGACGGTGAGGTCACGGCCGGCCAGTCCACCATCGACCAGGCACCGATCACCGGGGAAAGCCTGCCGATTGAGAAAACCGTGGGCGATAAAGTCTTTGCCGGCACCATCAACCAGGCCGGTTCCCTGGAGTACAAGGTCACCGCAGCGGCGAACAATTCGACCCTGGCGCGAATCATCCACGCCGTGGAACAGGCCCAAGGCGCACGCGCACCGACCCAGCGGTTTGTCGACAGCTTCTCCAAGGTCTACACCCCGGCCGTCTTCCTGTTTGCCCTCGGTGTGGCGGTGATTCCGCCGCTGTTCATGGCGGGCGTGTGGTTTGACTGGATCTACCGCGCCCTCGTGTTGCTGGTGGTGGCCTGCCCTTGTGCCTTGGTGATCTCCACCCCGGTGACCATTGTCAGCGGCCTGGCAGCAGCGGCGCGCAAAGGCATCCTGATCAAGGGTGGCGTGTACCTGGAGGGTGGTTACAAGCTCGACTACCTGGCCCTCGACAAGACCGGCACCATCACCCACGGCAAACCGGTGCAAACCGACTACCTGCCGCTGTTCCCGAATATCGAAGACAGCGCGCCGGCCCTGGCCGCCAGCTTGGCATCGCGTTCCGATCACCCGGTGTCCCTGGCAATTGCCAACGCAGCTGTGGATAAAAACCTGTCGACTTACGCTGTGGATAACTTCGAGGCCCTGGCCGGGCGCGGTGTGCGGGGTGATATCAACGGCCAGACCTATCACCTGGGTAACCACCGCCTGGTGGAAGACCTCGGCCTGTGTTCCGAGGCTCTTGAAGAAAAACTCTTCGCCCTGGAAAAACAAGGCAAGTCCGTGGTGTTGCTGCTGGACAAGTCCGGCCCGCTGGCGCTGTTTGCCGTGGCCGACACGGTCAAGGAGAGCAGCCGCGAAGCCATCCAGCAATTGCACGATCTGGGCATCAAGACCCTGATGCTCACCGGCGACAACACCCACACTGCCCAGGCCATTGCGGCCCAGGTCGGTATCGACCAGGCTCAGGGCGACCTGTTGCCCACCGACAAACTGCAAGCCATCGAAACCCTCTACGGCCAGGGCCATCGGGTGGGTATGGTCGGTGACGGCATCAACGACGCCCCGGCCCTGGCCCGTGCCGAGATCGGCTTTGCCATGGCCGCAGCGGGCACCGACACCGCCATCGAGACCGCCGACGTGGCGCTGATGGACGATGATTTGCGCAAGATTCCGGCTTTCATTCGGTTGTCGCGGCAAACGTCGAGTATCCTCAAGCAGAACATCGCCCTGGCGCTGGTGATCAAGGCGATCTTCCTGGCCGTCACGTTCATGGGCGTGGCGACCATGTGGATGGCGGTCTTCGCCGACATGGGCGTGAGCCTGCTGGTGGTGTTCAATGGCCTGCGCCTGGTGCGCAAATAGCGGATGAGAGGGTGGTGTGCTGAGTGCTGAGTTAAAGGCGTTTTTCATGGTCGCCCGCCTGGGCAGCATTACCCACGCGGCGAAGAAACTCGGCCTGAGCCAGCCCACGGTGACCACCCAGATTCGCAACCTGGAAAGCCAATACGGCGTCGAATTGTTCTACCGTGGCGGCCGCCGTCTCACCGTCAGCGACGAAGGCGCGCGGCTATTGCCGATGGTCAAGGCGCTGTTGCAGCAGGAAGCGGATATCGAGTTTTTCCTGCGCAACAACGGCCAGGTCCAGGGCGCGCTGAGGATTGCCGCGACGGCGCCGTATTACATCCTCGATCTGGTCAAAGCTTTTCGCGAGCGCCTGCCCCAGGTGGACGTGTCGGTGGAAATCGGCAACTCCCAGCAGGTGCTTGAGGCGCTGGACGATTACCGCGTCGATGTCGCGGCCTCCTCGCAACTGCTCGAAGATGCCCGTCTGATCCGCCGCGTGCTGGGCACGGACCCGCTGGTGCTGGCGGTGCACCGCAACCACCCGTTGGCCAAGCTTGATCACGTACCGTTGAGCGCGCTAATCGGGCATACCTTGCTGATGCGTGAAGCGGGCTCCACCACCCGCCGGCTGACGGAAGAGATGTTGAAGAACGCCGGCGTGGGGTACGGGCCGTTGCTGGAGATTGGCAGCCGTGAGTCGATTCGCGAGGCGGTACTGCGCAATATCGGCATCAGCATCATCGCTCGCCAGGAAGTGCCCCATGACCCGCAATTGCGCGTGCTGACCATCGAGAATGCGCCGCAGATTCCGGAGTATCTGTATTGCCTCAAGGAAAGAAAAAACGCCCGGTTGCCGGCGGCGTTCCTTGGCTTGGCTCAGGAAATGTCACCCCTCTGAATTTTTCGCTGGCTTTGAGGGCCTCTTCGCGAGCAAGCCCGCTCCCACATTTGATCGCGTTCCCACATGAGAATGCGGTCAACCTGTGGGAGCGGGCTTGCTCGCGAAGGCGGTAGACCAGGCAACTCATTACCATGAGTCCTACACAAATCCACCAATACCACTATCACCTCCTTTTGCCTTTCTGCCACACCAGCTACGCATTCCCTCCCTAGCATGGCCTTCATCCGTTCGATGAGGTGCCACCATGCACACAGCCCTGACCCAACCCGGCGCACCGATGAAAGTGCGCGCAATCCAGAAACGCTTTGGCGCGTTCACCGCGCTGGACAACGTCTCCCTGGACGTCGCCGCCGGCGAGCTGGTGTGCCTGCTGGGCCCTTCCGGCTGTGGCAAGACCACACTGCTGCGCTGCATCGCCGGCCTGGAGCGCCAGGACAGCGGTGAGCTTTACCTGGGCGAGCGCGACGTGTCGCTGCTGCCACCCCAGGCGCGGGACTACGGCATCCTGTTCCAGTCCTACGCGTTGTTTCCCAACCTCAGCGTTGAAGCGAACATCGGCTACGGCCTCACCGGCAGCGGCCGCGATGAAGTGCGCAAGCGGGTCGCGCAGATGCTCGAACTGGTCGGCCTGGTGGGCAGCGAAAAGAAGTACCCCGGCCAACTCTCCGGCGGCCAGCAACAGCGCGTCGCCCTGGCCCGCGCACTGGCGCCGGCGCCGTCGTTATTGCTGTTGGATGAGCCGATGTCGGCCCTCGATGCCCGGGTGCGCGAGCACCTGTGCACTGAACTGCGCCAACTGCAGCGGCGCCTGGGCATCACCACCTTGATGGTGACCCACAACCAGGACGAAGCCATGTTGATGGCCGACCGCATTGCCGTGATGAACAACGGCAAGGTCGAGCAGTACGCCACGCCCCAGGAAATCTACGACCGCCCGGCCACGCCGTTCGTGGCGGAGTTTGTCGGCCAGGGCAACTGGTTGCCGTTCAGCCGTAACAGCGCCAGCCATGCCCAGGTGGGTGGGTTGAATATGCGTTTGGCTGAGGACGCGGGTGTCGCCCAGTCGGGCCGCTTGTTCTGCCGCCCGGAAGCGATCTGCGTCAACCCGCCGGTGCACGAAGAAAACCTGTTCCCGGCCAAGGTTCGCGAGATCACCTTCCTCGGCAACCGCTGTCGCATGAGCTTTGAGCTGGAGCAGTTGCCAGACCATCCGTTGCTGGCGGAACTGGCGCCGGAAGCCATGCCGCGCCTGGGCGCCCAGGACATCTGGGTGGCGTTGCCGCCGCGCAGCCTGCAGGTGTTTGCCTGAGATGGGGGCGGTGATGACATTGCCGGTACCGCGTCAGGTGTCCCGCGCCGAGTGGGGCGACCGCCTCTTTGTGGTCGGCGGCAAATGGCTCTGGCTGGGCCTGTTGGTGGTGGCGGTGCTGTTGCCGCTGTTGGCGATTTTCTGGCGCGGCTTCAGCAGCGAAGCCGGGCAGGGCGGTGGCCTGGTAGCCGCGCGCGAACTGTTGAGCAGCGTCAACTTCCACTGGTTGCTGGGCAATAGCCTGAAAGTTTCCCTCAGTGTGGCGGCCATCGTCGTGCCGCTGGCCTACTTGTTTGCCTATGCCCTGCAACGCACGCTGATCCCCGGCAAGTCCATCTGGCGTGGCCTGTCATTGCTGCCATTGATGGCGCCATCGATGCTGCCGGGCATTGCCCTGGTCTATCTGTTCGGCAACCAGGGCCTGCTGCGCGGCTTGTTCTCGGAGAATATCTACGGGTTCTGGGGCATTGTGCTCGGTGAGGTGATTTACACCTTTCCCCATGCCTTGATGATTTTGCTGTCGGCGTTGTCCCTGGCGGATGCGCGCTTGTTCGACGCCGCTTCGAGCATGGGCGCCAGCCCGGCCCGGGCGTTTCGCAGCATTACCTGGCCGGCCACGCGCCAGGCGGTGTTCGCTGCGTTTTGCCTGGTGTTCACCCTGACCATCACCGACTTTGGGGTGCCGGTGGTGGTGGGCGGCGATTATCAGGTGCTGGCGCTGGAGGCCTACAAGGCCGTGGTGGGCCAGCAACAGTTCGGTCGCGGCGCGTTGATCGGCATGGTGTTGCTGCTGCCGGCGCTGTTCAGCTTTGGCGTAGATGCCTGGTTGCGCCGTCGGCATGGCGACGCGATGAGCGGCCGCGCCCAGGTGTTCCAGCCGGCGCCATCGCGGCTGCGCGACGGGTGCTACCTGGCCATCGTGCTGCTGATCTGCGCGGCGTTGCTGCTGGTGTTCGGCATGGCGGTGTACTCCTCGCTGGTGAAATTCTGGCCGTACAACCTGTCGCTGTCGCTCAACCACTACCAGTTCGAAGACACCGCCGGCGGCGGCTGGCTGGCCTATCGCAACAGCCTCACCATGGCGTTGTGCACGGCGTTGATCGGCAGCGTGCTGATCTTCACTGGCGCTTACCTGATGGAAAAGACCAAGGGCCAGAAGAACCTCAACCTGGCACTGCGCATGCTCAGCTTCGTGCCGATGGCCGTGCCGGGCCTGGTCCTGGGGCTGGGCTACGTGTTCTTCTTCAACCTCAACGGCAACCCGCTGCATGTGTTGTACGGCAGCATGGCGTTGCTGGTGGTGTGCACCATTGCCCACTACCTGACCACCGCGCAGATGACCGCGACCACCGCGTTGCGCCAACTGGACGCCGAGTTCGAAGCCGCCGCGCTGTCCCTCAAGGCGCCGCTGTACCGCCACTATCTGCGCGTCACGGTGCCGATCTGCCTGCCGGCGCTGCTGGACATCCTGCGCTACCTGTTTGTGTCGGCGATGACCACCGTGTCCGCCGCGATCTTCCTCTACAGCCCCGACACCATCCTCGCCGCCGTCGCCGTGCTGAACATGGACGACGCCGGCAATGTGGGCGGCGCGGCGGCCATGTCGACCCTGATCCTGTTCACCTCGGCCAGCGTCTCGCTGCTGCTGGCGTGGGCCTCACGTGGCGCGCTGCGCCGCTCCCAAGCCTGGCGCCAGCGCGCACCCGGCCAATAAAACATCCCTGAAGGAGGTGCTCCATGTTCAAGCCCCTGGCGCTGGTCGCTGCAGTTCTCACGGCATTCAGCCTGAATGCTTTGGCCAAGACCGAGTTGACGGTGTACACGGCCCTTGAAGCCGAGCAATTGAAGACCTACAAAAAAGCCTTCGAACAGGCCAACCCCGACGTCGAGATCAAGTGGGTGCGCGACTCCACCGGCATCATCACCGCCAAACTGCTGGCCGAGAAAGATCGCCCCCAGGCTGACGTGGTATGGGGCCTGGCCGCCTCCAGCCTGGCGATCCTCGATCAGCAAGGCATGCTCGACAACTACGCGCCCAAGGACCTGGACAAGATCGGCAAAAACTACCGCGACGCCGCCAACCCTCCGGCCTGGGTCGGCATGGACGTGTGGGCCGCCACCATCTGCTTCAACACCGTCGAAGCCGAGAAGCAGGGCCTCACCAAACCGGTGAGCTGGCAGGACCTGACCAAGCCTGAGTACAAGGGCAAGATCGTGATGCCCAACCCGGCGTCGTCGGGCACTGGTTTCCTGGATGTCAGCGCCTGGCTCCAGACCTTCGGCGAGAAGCAGGGCTGGCAGTACATGGACGACTTGCACCAGAACATCGGCCAGTACGTTCACTCCGGCTCCAAGCCGTGCAAGTTGGCGGCGTCCGGTGAGTTTCCGATTGGTATTTCATTCGAATACCCGGCGGTTCAGCTCAAGCGCCAGGGCGCGCCGCTGGACATCATCCTGCCCAAGGAAGGCCTGGGCTGGGACATCGAAGCCACCGCCGTGATCAAAGGCACGGCCCATGCCGACGCGGCGAAAAAACTCGCTGACTTCTCCGCCAGCAGCGCGGCGATGGACCTGTACAAGGACAACTTCGCCGTGCTCGCCCAACCGGGAATCGCCAAGCCACAGACCGAATTGCCGGCGGACTATGAGCAGCGGTTGATCAAGAACGACTTTGTCTGGGCTTCCAAGAACCGTGACAGCATCCTGGCCGAATGGCGTAAGCGTTATGACGGCAAGTCGGAAAAACAGTAACCGATCGTTCCCACGCTCCGCGTGGTAACGCCGCTCTGGACGCTCCGCGTCCGCTTTTGAAGGTCGTGACGCGGAGCGTCACCGGATGAATTCCCACGCGGAGCGCGGGAACCAGAGGACAGTATGAGTAGTGATCTGTTAGTCGTCGGCGCCGGAATCCTCGGCCTCTCCCACGCCTATGCCGCCGCCAGGCGCGGCCTCAAGGTCAAGGTGTTCGAGCGCAGCGCCACGCCATTGGGCGCCTCGGTACGCAACTTCGGCCAGGCCTTGGTCACCGGCCAACCACCAGGGCCGATGCTGGACCTGGCGCGGGAAAGCCGCGAAATCTGGGGCCAATGGGCGCAAGCGGCAGGCCTGGCGCTCAAGCGCAATGGCTCTTACCTGTTCGCCCGCACCGAAGCCGAAGAACATCTACTCGAAGCCTTCTGCGCCGGGCGGGCGCGGGAGCACGGCTACAACGTCGAGCTGCTGCAAGGCGCTGCCATGAACGACCTGTACGCCGGCCAGTTCCGCCATCACCGCGCCGCGCTGCATGGCAAGGACGACCAGCAACTGTATTCCCGTGAGGCCATACCGGCGCTGATCCATTACCTGAGCCAGGCGCTGAACGTGGAGTTTCATTTCTCCACCCTGGTGCGCGAGGTGGAACCGGGCCAGTTGCACAGCACGGCGGGCAGCTTTCGCGGCGAGCAGATCATCGTCTGCTCCGGCCACGATTATCAGACCCTGCTGGCCGACGCCATCGCCGCGCTCAACCCGCAAACCTGTCGCCTGCAAATGCTGCGCGCCCGGCCGGTGCTCAATCTGAACCTGCAACATGCCTTGCTCACCGGCTTAAGCTGCGTGCACTACGGCGCCTTTGCCGACCTGCCGGAAGCAGCCGCGGTGCAGGCGCAGATCCTGCGTGAAACGCCGTACCTGCACGAGCACGGCATTCACCTGTTGATCAGCCCAACGCCCCATGGTGAGTTGATCATCGGTGACTCCCACCATTACGACAGCGATCCGTCGCCCTTCAACGCCGAGCAGGTGGATGACTGGCTGATCGAATTGGCGCAGCAGACCCTGGGTTGCAAGGTCCAGGTGGTGGAGCGTTGGCAGGGCGTCTACGGTTCGCGCGGGCCTGGGCCGTTTTCGTTTGTGCAGGCGGCACCCGGCGTCAGCGCTGCCTTGATGCACACCGGCGTAGGGATGAGCGTGGGGCCGGCGATGGCAGAGCGTAATATCAACACGTTGTGGGGCGAGACGCGATGAACCCGGAACAGGCGATTGCCCAGGTGTTTGGCTTGTACGAGCAGCATGGCACGGCTGACTACATCGGCGAGCCAGTGTCGCAGCTCGAGCACATGTCCCAGGCCGCGCAATTGGCCATGGCCGAAGGGTTTGACGACGAGGTGGTGCTGGCGGCGTTCTTCCACGACATCGGCCACCTTTGCGGCCAGGGCGGCGCGAACATGGGCGGTTATGGCGTGGTCAGCCACGAGCGACTGGGCGCCGATTACCTGCGCCGCGCAGGCTTCAGCGAACGCCTGGCCAAATTGGTGGAATACCACGTGCAGGCCAAGCGTTACCTGACCTTCAGCCAGCCGGACTATTTCGCCCGCTTGAGCCAAGCCAGCCGTCGCACCCTGGGTTACCAGGGCGGCGTGATGAGCGCCGAAGAGGCCAGGGCCTTTGAGCAAGACCCGTTGTACGCCGTGAGTTTGCGTATGCGCCACTGGGACGAGCAGGCCAAGCAAACGCAGGTGCCGGTGTTGGACCTTGAAGTGCTCAAGGCAAAAGCCCGGCAGGTGCTGGGGGCTTAAGTTTCGTCGAGCCGCTGGGCAAGGGCCTCGACCTGTTCCTGGCGCTCGGCCTGGCTCAGTTTGGCGTGGGGGTTGAGGGACGACCATTGCGGATAGGCGCGGGCCTTGTGCAAGGCGTCCGGCAGCTTGCCTTCGCGCCAGGTTTTGTCCTGGGGCGTATCGACCTTGATGCTGTGCATCGCCGCATGCCCGCGCAGGTTCAGGGCCTTGAGCAGTTGGCGTTGGCGCAGGGCGAGCAGGCGCAGCACGCTGTCATCGACGGTGAGTTCGCGTTGGCCCTTGATCTTGCCCATCAGGCGGCTGCCATAGCTGCGTGCAGTTTGCAGCGCACCGCCGGCAATCGCGCCTGCCAGGGCAGCAGCGCCCAGCGTCAGGCCGCCGACCAGGAGGTCCACGCCGGCACCGGCCGCCGCGCCGGCGGCGATCCCGCCACCCACGCGCACGCCCAGTTGCTTGAGGGTTTCGGGGTTGAACAGGTCGTCGCCCCAGCGCCCGTCCAGCAACGGTAAGTCGCTGGCGGCGGCGTCCTGTGGGCGGAAGCCGAACAGTTTGAGCAGGGCTTCGACGCACTTTTGTTCGCGCTGGCGCACGGCCTTGCGTAAATCGCTGACGGCTTGGGGCTCGTCCTCGGTCGTGACGCTGCGGCGGCACGCGGCGCAGTCGATCAGCAATTCGGCGATCAGCCGGGCGGCACTTTGCTGGCGAGCCTGGCGCTGGGCTTCTTGGTCGAGGATCAGGCGTTCCAGCTGGGGGCGGGCGTTTTCCAGCAGCAGGGCCAGGCTCTCATACAGGCGGCGTTCGCCGTCTTCGGGCGGTGCCACGCTGTCGAAACGCACCAGCGCATGCAGGCCGAGGCGGGCCAGGGCTTCGCGCCAGTCTGGTTCGCGGTGGTCGCTGCTGCTGACGAAGTTGAGCACCGGCAACAACGGCTTGCCACAACTGGCCAGCACTTGCAGCTCGTCGCGGTACTTGGCCAGCACCGGTTCCCGGGCGTCGATTACGTACAGGCCGGCATCCGAGGCCAGTAATTGGCGCAGCACCTTGGCTTCCTGTTCGAAACGCTGGCGCGCTTCGCTACCTTCCAGAAAACGCGCCAGCCGCGCCGGGCCATCCAGGCGTTCGCCGGGGCGGTCGAGGCGTTCCAGGTAATCGAGCAGGGCAATGGCGTCTTCCAGACCGGGGGTGTCGTACAGCTCCAGCAAGGCTTCGCCATCTACCGATAGGCGCGCACCTTCCACGTGCCGCGTGGTACTGGGGCGATGGGACACTTCGCCGAAGCCGACATCGCGGGTGAGGGTGCGCAGCAGTGAGGTTTTGCCCACGTTGGTGTGGCCGACCACGGCGAGTTTCAGCGGTTTAGTCATGACCGGTCTCCAGCCAGCTTAGCGGCGCGCAATCGGCAAACGACACCTCAAGTTGTTGCAGCGCGGCATGCCAGTCGCCCAGGCGCTCGGCGTCCAGCGCCTGGCCCGGTGGCGCCTGCAGCAGCCATACGCGGGTGTCGCTGGCGCTGCGTGCCAGCTCGGCGATCAGCGCCAGGCTGCCACGGTCGGGCGAGCGGCGCGGGTCACAGGCGATGGCCAGGCGCGCGGGTGGGAAACGGCTGAGTTGTTCCAGCAATTTGTTGCGTGATTCGCGGCTGTCGAGGATGCCGGCGTTCTTGACGTTGGCGGGCAGTTTGGGCGGCCAAGGGTGTTGGTCGTCGAGTTCGATGGCAACCAGCAACGCACCGTCGCTCTCCAGCTCGCTAACGCCGCCGCTGACCTGGTGCAGGTGCTCGGGCGCCACATCGTTGACCCCAAGGCGCTCGCTGCTGGGCATCAGGCGTTCGCGCAGTTGGGCGTAGCCGGGCAGGTTGAGGTCCAGGCGCAAGGCTGCGCGCCCGCGTTTCCAGCGCCACAGGCACAGCAGGGCGAGGATCAACCGCGGCAGCAGCCCGTAGACCAGCAACACGCCCACCAGCCAGGCCGCCCAGGCTTGGCGGGCGCTTTCGATATTCAGCGCGGAGTCGCCGCTGGCGCGGATCATCTCAACGGTGGGCACATTGAAACCGAGCAGCGCCGGGAGTGTGCCGAGGGCCTGGGTCACGGCGACAAAGGTATCGGCGCCGAGAATGGTGGTTTCCCACACAAACCCATAGCGGCGGGTGGCGAGCAGGGTCAGCAGGATCACCAGGGCGCTGAGCAAGGCCAGCAACCACAAGCTGTTGACCAGCACCCCCACCGCCCAGCGATTGAGTTTTTGCCGTTGCAGCAACAGCAACAACGCCGGCGCCAGTTGCGCGGCCTTGGCGTCACGCGCCAGTTTCTCGCTGAGCCACAACCACAGCCGGCCGAGGCTGGCGCTGTGTTCACCGGCAAACAGCAGGCCCAGGGCCCAACTTATCAGCAAGATCAGGTTCAGGCCGAGCAGGCTGCCCAAGGCCCAGAACACATTCACCGGGGCCAGGCCATTGCCCAGCGCGGCGAACGCCAAACCGGCGCCGCTGATGACGGCGACCACCGCCAGTAACACCAGCGCCAGGCGTGCGCCTTGCAGCCAGCGGCTGAGCGCGGCGGCCAAACCATCGCGTTCGGCCAGGTGCAGCGCACGCTGCTGGATGCGCGAGGGCAGGTCGCCCCCGGCGGTGCGGGCCAGGCGGTTGGCTTCCAGGTCTTCCAGGGGGCCGGCGTGTTCTTCGCGCAGGCGCACGGTTTCGGTCAGCCAAAGTCTGTGCAGCGGGTTCAATGCAGTCACGCGCCGTCCTGTCGTGTTGATGAGGTTGGAGCATAACCGCTGGCTCGCCGCTCTGGTATTCTCGTCGCCATGAAAAAAACTCTCCCTTTAAGCCTGATCGCAGCCCTCGGTGAAAACCGTGTGATCGGCGTCGACAACAGCATGCCCTGGCATTTGCCGGGGGATTTCAAATATTTCAAGGCCACCACGCTCGGCAAGCCGATCATCATGGGGCGCAAGACCTGGGACTCCCTGGGCCGACCGCTGCCGGGGCGCTTGAACCTGGTGGTCAGCCGTCAGACCGACCTGCGGCTTGAAGGTGCGCAAGTGTTTCCGTCACTTGAAGCGGCAGTCGAGCGCGCTGAGGAGTGGGCCAAGGCCCAAGGCGTGGACGAACTGATGCTGATCGGCGGCGCACAATTGTATGCGCAGGGGCTGGAACAGGCCGATCGCTTGTACCTGACTCGCGTGGCGCTGAGCCCGGAAGGGGATGCGTGGTTTCCAGAGTTTGACAGGAACCAGTGGGAGCTGGTGTCGAATGTAGAGAATCCAGCCGAAGGTGACAAGCCGGCCTACAACTTCGAAGTGTGGGAGCGTAACTAGTGTAGGAGCGAGCTTGCTCGCGAAGATCATCAACGATGACGCGGGCATTCTGAATGAACGCGGCGCCCTCTGGTTCTTCGCGAGCAAGCTCGCTCCTACAGGTTATAAGCCTTTAGGCCTGCGCTAACTCGGCATGCTCATCGGCATCCAGCAACGCTTTATCCGTCTGCCCCATAATCTGGCTGGTAATCGCCCCGGCCGTCATCGAACCATTCACGTTCAACGCCGTGCGGCCCATGTCGATCAGCGGCTCCACGGAGATCAACAGCGCCACCAGTGACACCGGCAAGCCCATGGCCGGCAGCACGATCAGCGCGGCAAAGGTCGCACCGCCGCCGACGCCGGCAACGCCCGCCGAACTCAAGGTTACAATCGCCACCAGGGTCGCGATCCACAGCGGGTCCAGCGGGTTGATGCCCACGGTCGGCGCGACCATCACCGCCAACATGGCTGGATAAAGACCGGCGCAACCGTTCTGGCCGATGGTCGCGCCAAACGAGGCAGCGAAACCAGCGATGGATTGCGGAATGCCCAGGCGACGGGTCTGCGCTTCAATGCTCAGCGGGATGCTCGCCGCGCTGGAGCGGCTGGTGAAGGCGAAGGTCAGCACCGGCCACACCTTGCGGAAGAAGCGCAGCGGGTTGATCCCGGCCAGGGACAGCAGCAGGCCGTGCACCACGAACATCAGGCCCAGGGCCAGGTACGACACCACGACGAAACTGCCGAGCTTGATGATGTCTTGCAGGTTGGAGCCGGCGACCACTTTGGTCATCAGCGCCAGCACACCATAAGGGGTCAGCTTCATTACCAGGCGCACCAGGCGCATCACCCAGGCTTGCAGGGTGTCGATGGCGTTAAGGACTTTCTGGCCTTTTTCCACGTCGTCCTTGAGCAGTTGCAGCGCGGCAACCCCAAGGAACGCGGCGAAAATCACCACGCTGATGATCGACGTCGGCTTGGCCCGGGCCAGGTCGGCGAACGGGTTGGCCGGTACGAACGACAGCAGCAACTGCGGGATATTCAGGTCGGCGACCTTGCCTGCGTAATCACTCTGGATCACTTGCAGGCGCGCCATTTCCTGGGTGCCGGCCACCAGGCCCTCGGCGGTGAGGCCGAACAGGTTGGTCAGGCCGATACCGATCAGCGCCGCGATGGCCGTGGTGAACAGCAGCGTGCCGATGGTCAGGAAGCTGATCTTGCCCAGGGAAGAGGCGTTATGCAGGCGCGCCACGGCACTGAGGATCGAGGCGAACACCAGCGGGATCACGATCATTTGCAGCAGTTGCACATAGCCGTTGCCGACCAGGTCAAACCAGCCGATGGAGGCTTTGAGCACCGGGTTGCCGTCGCCGTAGATCGTGTGCAACGCCGCGCCGAACAGCACGCCCAGCACCAGGGCAAACAGCACCTTCTTGGCCAGGCTCCAGTTAGTGCGGCGGGTTTGTGCCAGGCCCAGCAACAGGGCCATGAACACCAATAAATTGAGAATCAGGGGCAGATTCATTGAAGCTCCGTTGAGAAGGCAGCCAATCGCGTGAGCCTGCGATTGCGAACCGGGAAGCCTAACAGCTTGAAATATATTGATTTAATACCGATATGGAATGGCGACTGTCGTTTTTGGAATAAGCGTATGACGCTCAGGCGTATGCCCTTGGCGCGATCACGACGTCCCTGGTCGTGCTCGGGCGATAACTGTCATACGGATTTGTTAGCGTCGATGTCTTTCACTTGAGGGAGACAACGCCTATGAAGCTCGCGCCGAAACTATTGGTATCCGCCGCCTTTTGCCTCGGGCTTGCCAGCCAGGCGTTTGCCGCCACCGAGTTGAAACACTGGCCGGCACCTGCCGCCAAACAACTCAACGAAATGATCGCCGCCAACGCCAACAAGGGTAACTACGCGGTGTTCGACATGGACAACACCAGCTACCGCTACGACCTTGAAGAGTCCTTGCTGCCGTTTATGGAAAACAAGGGCCTGATCACCCGCGACAGCCTCGACCCGTCGCTCAAGCTGATGCCGTTCAAAGACACCGCCGAGCACAAAGAGAGCCTGTTCAGTTATTACTATCGCCTGTGCGAAGTCGACGACATGGTCTGCTACCCCTGGGTTGCGCAGATTTTCTCCGGCTTCACCCTCAAGGAACTCAAAGTGCAGGTCGACGAGCTGATGGCCTCCGGCAAGCCCGTGCCGGTCAGCTATTTCGAAGGCGACGTGGTGAAAAAATCCGAGGTACAGCCGCCAAAAGTCTTCACCGGCCAGGCCGAGCTGTACAACAAGTTGATGGAAAACGGCATCGAGGTCTATGTGATGACCGCCGCGTCCGAGGAGCTGGTGCGCATGGTCGCGGCTGATCCGAAGTACGGCTACAACGTCAAACCCGAGAACGTCATCGGCGTGACCACGATGCTCAAGGACCGCAAGACCGGCGAGCTGACCACCGCACGCAAACAGATCACTGCCGGCAAGTATGACGAGAATAGCAACCTCGGCCTGGAACTGACCCCCTACCTGTGGACCCCGGCGACCTGGATGGCCGGCAAGCACGCGGCGATCCTCACCTACATCGACGAATGGAAAAAGCCGGTGATCGTCGGCGGTGACACGCCCACCAGCGACGGCTACATGCTGTTCCACGATGTGGACGTGGCCAAGGGCGGCATCCACCTGTGGATCAACCGCAAAGACAAATACATGACCCAGCTCAACGGCATGATCGCCAAGCACGCGGCGGCGCAAGCCAAGGAAGGGTTGCCGGTGACGGCGGACAAGAACTGGGTGATCGTGAAACCGGAAGATATCCAATGACCATGGATGTAAGCCGGTAAATGTGGGAGCGGGCTTGCTCGCGAATGCGGCCTGTCAGTAACAGATGAGATGACTGACCCCACGCTTTCGCGAGCAAGCCCGCTCCCACATTTTGATCTTCAGCGTCCTGAGTTTTTCTCCAGGCAAAAAAAGCCCCGCACTTGGCGGGGCTTTTTTATGCGCGGGGCTTACAGGCCGTCGAGCATGGCTTTGTTGCGTACCGCACCTTTGTCGGCGCTGGTGGCCAACAATGCGTAGGCCTTCAACGCGGTAGTGACCTTACGCGGGCGTTTCTCCACCGGCTTCCAGCCCTTCTTGTCCTGCTCAACCCGGCGTGCCGCCAGTTCTTCATCGCTGATCAACAGGTTGATCGAGCGGTTCGGAATATCGATCAGCACCTTGTCGCCATCCTGCACCAGGCCAATCGCGCCACCGGCAGCGGCTTCCGGCGAAGCGTGGCCGATAGACAAGCCCGAGGTGCCGCCGGAGAAACGGCCGTCGGTCAGCAGGGCGCAGGCTTTGCCCAGGCCTTTGGATTTCAGGTAGGACGTGGGGTAGAGCATCTCCTGCATACCCGGGCCACCTTTGGGGCCTTCGTAGCGGATGATCACGATATCGCCTTCCTTGACTTCGTCCGCGAGGATGCCGCGTACCGAGCTGTCCTGGCTTTCGTAGATCTTGGCGCGGCCTTCGAAGACGTGGATGGACTCATCCACACCCGCCGTTTTGACCACACAGCCGTCGAGGGCGATGTTGCCGTACAGCACGGCCAGGCCGCCTTCTTGCGAGTAGGCGTGCTCGACACTGCGGATGCAGCCGTTTTCACGGTCGTCGTCCAGGGTGTCCCAACGGGTCGACTGGCTGAACGCGGTCTGGGTCGGAATGCCCGCAGGGCCGGCCTTGAAGAAGGTGTGCACGGCTTCGTCGTCAGTCTGGGTGATGTCCCACTTGGCGATGCCTTCGGCGATGGACTTGCTGTGCACGGTCGGCAGGTCGGTGTGCAGCAGGCCGCCACGGGCCAGGGAGCCGAGGATCGAGAAGATCCCGCCGGCGCGGTGCACGTCTTCCATGTGGTACTTCTGGATGTTCGGTGCGACCTTGCACAGTTGCGGCACGTGACGGGACAGGCGGTCGATGTCGCGCAGGTCGAAATCGATCTCGGCTTCCTGGGCGGCGGCCAGCAGGTGCAGGATGGTGTTGGTGGAACCGCCCATGGCGATGTCCAGGGTCATGGCGTTTTCGAACGCCTTGAAGTTGGCGATATTGCGCGGCAACACCGACTCATCGTTCTCGCCGTAGTAGCGCTTGCACAGCTCGACGATGGTGCGGCCGGCCTGCAGGAACAACTGCTCGCGATCGCTGTGAGTGGCCAATGTGGAACCGTTGCCCGGCAAGGCCAGGCCCAAGGCTTCCACCAGGCAGTTCATCGAGTTGGCGGTGAACATACCGGAGCACGAACCGCAGGTCGGGCAGGCGCTGCGCTCGTATTCCGCGACCTTCTCGTCAGAAGCGCTGGAATCGGCGGCGATCACCATGGCGTCAACCAGGTCGAGGCCGTGGGAGGCGAGTTTGGTCTTGCCGGCTTCCATCGGCCCGCCGGAAACGAAGATCACCGGGATGTTCAGGCGCAAGGCAGCCATCAACATGCCAGGGGTGATCTTGTCGCAGTTGGAGATGCACACGATGGCGTCGGCACAGTGGGCGTTGACCATGTACTCCACGGAGTCGGCGATGATCTCGCGGCTCGGCAGGGAATACAGCATGCCGTCATGGCCCATGGCGATACCGTCATCCACGGCGATGGTGTTGAATTCCTTGGCCACGCCACCGGCGCGTTCGATCTCGCGGGCGACCAGTTGGCCCAGGTCTTTGAGGTGGACATGGCCGGGCACGAACTGGGTGAACGAGTTGGCAATCGCGATGATCGGCTTTTTGAAGTCGTCATCTTTCATCCCCGTGGCACGCCACAGCGCGCGCGCGCCGGCCATGTTGCGGCCGTGGGTGGATGTTTTCGAGCGGTAATCAGGCATTGGAGCACTCCGGGCGGCTAATCAGGTACTAAAGGGGAGTGAGCTTCTATTGACGTCTGGAACACCCGAAAAATGGCCGTAGTGTCCGGAAGTTGCCACTCGCGTCGCGGGATCGCCGCTTGCTTGGGCCTCGAGCTCATAAACCCGCCGGGGGATGACTGGCGATGAATAGGGCCGATTCTACACCGACTTCTTGTAGGAGCGAGCTTGCTCGCGAAAATCGTCAATGATGACGATGTGCTATCAGGTAGCCCGTGTCGTCTGTGGGTTTTTCGCGAGCAAGCTCGCTCCTACAGGGGGACATATTCAGAACTATTGTTTAAAGGCTGGTTGGCGCGGCAGCTCCTACCGTTTCTCTTCCAATCACAGAAGAGGACGAAGGAATGTCCAACCAGCAAAATGCGCATCGGCTGCGTAAAGGGCGCTATTCAGAATCGGGCCGTATCTACTTGCTAACGGCTGTCACCCATCAACGGCAACACATTTTTCAAGACTGGCTTATCGGTCGCTTGCTGGTCCGCGAATTCAGAAAGGCTCAGGAAGACAAAGATGCAACGTCACTCGCCTGGGTGGTCATGCCCGATCATTTCCACTGGCTGGTGGAGTTGCACAGCGGCGATTTGCCCAGGCTCATGCAGCGAACCAAATCGCGAAGTGCCCGTGCAGTCAATAAGGCAAGACAGTCCTTCGGAGTGCTTTGGCAGAAAGGCTATTTCGACCGGGCGTTGCGCCGTGAAGAGGACTTGAAGGCAATGGCTCGCTACATCGTCGCAAACCCCTTGCGCGCAGGCTTGGTCGAGCACATTGGCCAATACCCCCTATGGGACGCCATCTGGCTATAAGACACTGTCCATTGTAGGAGCGAGCTTGCTCGCGAAGATCGTCAACGATAACGCAGCGCTATCAGGTAGCCCGTGGCGGCTATTCGTTTTTCGCGAGCAAGCTCGCTCCTACAGGGGTAGGCTTCAGCGATTGATCCTGGCATTCGTCAGCCAGCCCCACAGGCTGAAAACAATGAAACCGACAGCAATGGTCATCAGTAAATGGGGCCCGGTTTGCGCAAGCAGGGCGCTGCTGATGGCGGCGGTGAGGAACATGATGCTGTTACCCGCTGATGCCGCCGTCCCCGCGCTGCTTGAAAACAACAACATCGCCGCCGAAATCGCAGCCGGGCGCACCAGGGTGACGGCCAGGGCGCTGATCAGCATCGGTATTAGCAGGGTCACGCTGGTGATGGCTTGCAGGCTGACGATCAGCGTTAACAACACACCAGCGACGAGCAACAAGCCGAGCCCGATATTGATCTGCCGGGACAGCGTGATGCGCTTTTGCAGATAAGAGGCCACCACGCCACCGAGCAGATAGGCCACGCCGTACACCATCAACACGAGCGCGTACTCGTATTCAGAGAGCTTCAGCGCGTCCATGAAAATCAGCGGCGTCACACTGATCAAGGCGAAATAGCAGGCGAACACCAGGGCTGCGATCCACCAGTAGCGCAGGAAGTCGTGGTTGGCGGCGACGGCCTTGAGTGTGCCGATGATGGACACTGGTGCCCGATGCGCACTGGCGGATTTAGCCGGCAGGATGCACAGCGCATGGATCAACATGCCGGCTGCCATCAACGCAAAGCCGTAGAAGCTGCCTTGCCAGTCGAGCGTAGTTTGCAGCCAGGAGCCGATCAGCGGTGACAGCGCGACGAATGAGCCACTCAAGGTCATGTAATAGAGGCGCACGCGGGCGCGGTGTTGCTCTTCGAATAGGTCTTCCACCAGCGCGTGGCCCAACACGAAGAAACCACAGCCCATGGCCTGCACCGTGCGAAACAGTAGGAAAGTCAGGTAATCCGGGGCCCATGCACAGCCCAGCGCACCGAAGATGGAGAGCATGATGCAGCCCTGCAGCACTTCCTTGCGCCCCCATTTGTCCGAAAGCGGGCCGGCGACCAGCTGCGAGATAGAAAACACCAGAGTGAACAGGCTGATGGACAGCGTGATGTCTGCGCTGGGTGTGTCGAACTGTGCGGACAGGGCGGGAAACGAAGGGAGCAGGATATTGATCGGGAAGAAACTGATCAGGGAGATGCAGGTGATGAGGATGAAGCGGGAGAGAGTGGGCCCAGACATTGTTTTTGTTTTCCGGAGTAAAACCAGAAACCGATACTAGTCTGCGAAAAATGGAATTCAATCAATACCGCTGTAGGAGCCTTCCCGTATTGATGTGCGCCATCTTTGTAGGAGCGAGCTTGCTCGCGAAGATCGTCAACGATAACGCAGCGCTATCAGGTAGCCCGTGGCGTCTATTCGTTCTTCGCGAGCAAGCTCGCTCCTACAGAGGGTTTGGTTTTAATCAGCTATTGGGTAGCAACCGGCACGTAATGCTCTTGATGTAGCGCGTCTCGACAATCGCCGGGTGCACCGGGTGGTCCGGGCCTTGGCCGCCGCGTTCGAGCATCTGGATGTTGCGGTCCAGGTGGCGGGCGCTGGTCAGCAGGATGTTTTGCAGGTCGTCTTCCGGCAGGTGCATGGAACACGAGGCGCTGACGAGGATGCCGTCCTTGCTGAGCAGGCGCATGGCTTGCTCGTTGAGGCGGCGGTAGGCGCCTTCGCCGTTTTTCATGTCTTTCTTGCGTTTGATGAAGGCCGGTGGGTCGGCGACGATCACGTCGAAGCGTTCTTCGCTGGCTTTCAATTCTTTGAGCGCTTCGAACACGTCGCCTTCGATGCAGGTCATTTTCTCGGCAAAGCCGTTCAGCGCGGCGTTGCGTTCTACGCCGTCGAGGGCGAAGGCGGAGGCGTCGACGCAGAACACTTCACTGGCGCCAAAGGCCGCCGCTTGCACGCCCCAGCCGCCGATGTAGCTGTACAGGTCCAGTACGCGCTTGCCCTTGGCATACGGGGCCAGGCGGGCGCGGTTCATGCGGTGGTCGTAGAACCAGCCGGTTTTCTGGCCCTGGATCACCGGGGCTTCGAATTTCACGCCGTTTTCTTCCAGCGCCACCCACTCCGGCACCAGGCCGAATACGGTTTCGACGTAGCGGTTGAGGCCTTCGGCGTCACGCGCGGCGGAGTCGTTCTTGAACAGGATGCCGCTGGGCTTGAGCACTTGGGTCAGCGCGGCGATCACGTCTTCTTTATGGGCTTCCATGGTCGCCGAAGCGATCTGTACCACCAGAATGTCGCCGAAGCGGTCGACCACCAGGCCCGGCAACAGGTCGGAGTCACCGTAGACCAGGCGGTAGAACGGCTTGTCGAACAGGCGGTCACGCAGGGACAGGGCCACGTTGAGACGGTGTACCAGCAGCGACTTGTCCAGCGGCAACTTGATGTCGCGCGACAGCAGGCGGGCGCAGATCAGGTTGTTCGGGCTCATGGCCACGATGCCCAGGGTCTTGCCGCCGGCTGCTTCCAGGATAGCCTGGTCGCCTGCCTGGAAGCCGTGGAGTGGGGTGGCGGCCACGTCGATTTCGTTGCTGTAGACCCACAGGTGGCCGTTGCGCAAACGACGATCGGCGTTGGCTTTGAGACGCAGGCTTGGCAGGGACATGACGTCGCTCCGGAAAAAAGAGCGGGAGTATAGCGTGTTGTGTATTACTTGGCGGCACCGCCGGACATGTGGGAGCGGGCTTGCTCGCGAAAGCGGAGTGCCAGTCGCCACATTCATTGCCTGGTCCACCGTATTCGCGAGCAAGCCCGCTCCCACATTTGATCCGATTTCACAGTGAGGTTTTTGGGTGTCGGCCACGTCTGCATAAGGGGTAGAATTCGCGCCTAGCCCAGAGTGTGTACTTATGTCCCAAGAGCTTTCCCCCGAGCAGATCCAACAGGCCCTGCAAGGCATCAGCGTGCCGCCTCAACCGCAAATCATGGTGGATTTGCAGATGGAGCAGTACATGCCCGACCCGGACCTGGAAGTGATTGCGCGGCTGATCTCCCAGGACCCGGGCTTGTCCGGTGCGCTGCTCAAGATTGTCAATTCGCCGTATTACGGCCTGAGCAACAAGATCGCTTCGATCCAGCGTGCGGTGAACCTGCTGGGCAGCCGTTCGATCATTAATCTGATCAACGCGCAGTCGATCAAGGGCGAGATGTGCGACGACACCATCGTCACCCTCAACCGCTTCTGGGACACCGCCCAGGATGTGGCCATGACCTGCCTCACCCTGGCCAAGCGCACCGGTTCCCAGGCCGTGGACGAAGCCTATGCCTTGGGCCTGTTCCATGATTGTGGCGTGCCGCTGATGCTCAAGCGCTTCCCCAATTACATGGCGGTACTGGAAGAAGCCTACGCCAATGCCGGCCCGGATTGCCGCGTGGTCGACACTGAAAACAACGCGTTTCACACCAACCATGCGGTGGTCGGTTACTACACCGCCAAGTCCTGGCGCCTGCCGGAGCATGTGACTGACGCCATCGCCAATCACCACAACGCCCTGGCGATTTTCAGCGATGAGACGTCGCGCAACCCGCAGCTCAAGAACCTGCTGGCCATTTTGAAGATGGCCGAGCATATCTGTTCGTCCTATCGCGTACTGGGCAACCAGCCGGTGGATCATGAGTGGAATGCCATTGGCCACCTGGTGCTGGATTACGTGGGCCTGTCGGACTACGACTTCGAGAGCTTGAAGTTGTCGATCCGCGAACTGGGCGCGCACTGACCCGTTATTCAAGAGGTACACATGCCCGAGTTACCAGAAGTCGAAACCACCCGTCGCGGGATCGCCCCACACCTGGAAGGCCAGCGCGTCAGCCGCGTGGTGGTGCGTGAGCGGCGCCTGCGCTGGCCGATTCCGGAAGACCTGGATGTGCGCCTGTCGGGGCAGCGCATCGTGCTGGTGGAGCGCCGGGCCAAGTACCTGTTGATCAATGCCGAAGTGGGCACCTTGATCAGCCACCTGGGCATGTCGGGCAACTTGCGCCTGGTGGAAGTCGGCATGCCGGCGGCCAAGCATGAACATGTGGATATCGAGCTGGAATCGGGTATGGCACTGCGCTACACCGACCCGCGGCGTTTCGGCGCGATGCTCTGGAGCCTCGACCCGCACAACCATGAGTTGCTGATGCGGCTGGGGCCGGAGCCGTTGACCGACTTGTTTGATGGTGAGCGCTTGTTCCAGTTGTCTCGCGGCAAATCGATGGCGGTGAAGCCGTTCATCATGGACAACGCGGTGGTGGTGGGCGTGGGCAATATCTATGCGACAGAGGCGCTGTTTGCCGCGGGGATTGACCCGCGCCGCGCCGCTGGGGGGATTTCACGCGGGCGTTATTTGAAGCTGGCGATTGAGATCAAACGGGTACTGGCCGCTGCCATCGAGCGGGGCGGCACCACGTTGCGGGACTTTATCGGTGGCGACGGGCAGCCGGGGTATTTCCAGCAGGAACTGTTCGTGTATGGCCGGGGCGGCGAGGCGTGCAAGGTCTGCGGCACTGAGCTGCGCAATGTGGTGCTGGGGCAGCGGGCGAGTGTGTTTTGCCCCAAGTGTCAGAGCTGAATGGTGCGGATGGCTGATGCAGCCTTCGCGAGCAAGCCCGCTCCCACATTTGACTGCATTTAACCTGAAGAAACTCGGTCAATGTGGGAGCGGGCTTGCTCGCGAAGAGGTCCTGACAGGCGCTAAAGAGGCTTAAGCCTTACCGGTAATCTTGCGGTACTTCTCCATCAACTGCTCTTCAGTCTCAGGGTGCGCCTCATCCAGCGGAATGCAATCCACCGGGCATACCTGCTGGCACTGCGGTTCGTCGTAGTGACCGACGCACTGGGTGCACAGGTTAGGGTCGATCACATAGATCTCTTCGCCCTGGGAAATGGCGGCGTTCGGGCACTCGGGTTCGCAGACGTCGCAGTTGATGCAATCGTCGGTGATGATCAGGGACATGGAAACTCCTGCCAGGGCACTCTGCCAAGGCATCTGAAAACTAATGCGCGCAATTGTGCCGCATTGGCGCCCGCAGTGCGAGCAGGCACCGACCGGGCAACCTTACTTCTTGAAGCGTAGCGTCAGCGCATCGGCCACGGCTGGGTGCACGAACTTGGTGATATCTCCGCCCAAAGCGGCGATTTCACGAACCAACGTCGAGGAAATGAACGAATAACGCTCCGACGGCGTAAGGAACAAGCTTTCCACGTCCGGCGCCAATTGGCGGTTCATGTTGGCCAGCTGGAATTCGTATTCGAAGTCCGACACCGCGCGCAGGCCACGCAGGAACACATTGGCGTTCTGCTCCTTGGCGAAATGCGCCAGCAATGTCGAAAAGCCCACTACTTCCACATTCGGCAGGTGCTTGGTGACCTCTTGCGCCAGCTCCACACGTTGTTCCAGGGGAAACAGCGGGTTTTTCTTGGGGCTGGCCGCGACCGCGATGATCACATGGTCGAACAGGCGAGAGGCGCGTTCGACCAGATCGCCATGGCCTTTGGTAATCGGGTCGAAGGTACCTGGGTACAACACTCGGTTCATCGCGTCGTCCTGGCGGAGTCCGTTGGGGAACCGGATGGTATCGCAGCATTACCGGTGGGCCAAGTCGACTTATGTAGATAGATACCGTGAATACCCTGTCTTTTCATGCCGTTTTCAGACGTTCGGCCAATGCGCTCGCCAGTTGCGCGGTCAATCCGTACACCGACAATTGCGGGTTGGCGCCAATGCTGGTGGGGAACAGCGAGCCATCGTGGATCGACAGATTGCGCAACTGATGGTGGCGACCCAGGCTGTCGGCCACGGCATTTTTCGGGTCTTCTCCCATGGCACAACCGCCCATCACGTGGGCGCTGCCCAGGGTGGTGCGATGCAGTTCCAGGTTCAGACCGTCGATCACGCTGCGCGCTTCGGCCAGGTTGTTCACAAAGCGCGCGTCGTGATGCAAGGGCTTGACCGATTTGGCGCCCGCCGCGAACTGAATCTCGGCCATGCTGTGGAAGGCCCGGCGCAGGCCGTCCCAGGCGTAGGGCGAGACCTGATAGTCGAGCACGGGCGTGCCGTCACCGCGTAACTCCACGGTGCCGCCCGGGCTGTCGGGGTGAAAGCCGTCGCGTAGCAGAGCGAGCATGGCGTGGGTGTTGGGCAATTGGTTCATGTCCAAGGCGTTCTGCTTGCCGTAGCCACCGAACAGGGTGCTCGCCAGGCCTGGATGCAGGGGCGGTGCTTCCAGTTTGTAGGACATTTTGCCGGTGGTGCCGTCCTGCCACTGGAAATGGTCGGAGTAGATGGATTGCGGCGCACCGTAGAAGGGGTTGATCACCTCGTCGAACAGCCCGGCGGAGAAATTGACCAGGTGCAGGAAGGTGCGCTTGCCCAACCGCGAATGCGGGTCGGGGGCGTCCGAGCGCATCAGCAGGGCCGGGCTGTTGATGCCGCCGCCCGCCAGCACATAGTGCTTGGCTTTCACGCTGATCTTGCGCCCGGTGGGCGCTACGCAGCGCTCGTCCATGGCCACGCATTCAAGGCTGCTGATGGTGTCGCCGCTGTAGATGAGCCGCTCGGCGCGAGCCAGGTAAAGCAGTTCGCCGCCCTGTTCCAGGGTGGACGGGATGGTCGTCACCAGCATCGACTGCTTGGCGTTGACCGGGCAGCCCATGCCGCAATACCCCAGGTTGAAGCAGCCGCGCACATTGCGCGGGATCACATGCCAGCTGTAGCCGAGCTTTTCGCAGCCTTTGCGGATCACATCGTTATTGGCATTCGGCGGCAGCGCCCACGGCGCGATGCCCAGGCGCTGTTCCATTTTTTCGAACCAGGGCGCCATTTCGGCGCTGCTGTGGCCTTTGACCGCATATTCGCTGGCCCAATGCGAGAGGGTGGCATCGGGGGTGCGAAAGCTGGAGGTCCAGTTGATCAAGGTAGTACCGCCCACGGCCCGGCCTTGCAGGATGGTGATAGCGCCGTCCTTGCTCATCCGCCCGATGCCTTCCTGGTAAAGGCTGGCGTAGGCTTCGTCTTCCAGCAGCTTGAAGTCGCTGCTGGTCTTGAGCGGGCCTTCTTCGATCAGCAACACTTTGTAGCCGGCGGCGCTGAGGATTTCGGCGGTGGTACCGCCCCCGGCGCCGCTGCCGATGATGGCGACATCCGCTTCCAGGGTGAGGTCGTTATCCAGGGTGGCGCCATTGTGGGTTTTCCAGCCACGGGCCAGGCCGTCGCGGAACAGATCGGGTACGGGCATAGGTGTGCACTCTTATTCTTGTAGGAAGATGCAATCTTGGAAGATTGCCCAGGCTAGATCTTCGGCGGGCCGGGGTAGCCGCAATGGGCCCAGGACTCGGGCCGGAAGTACCAGGCCATGATCACCAGCTTGAGCAGCGAGCCCTGGCCCATGCGCAAAAGATTCAGGTAACTGTTTTCCCAGCGGTGCAGGAAATTGCGGATCTGCTCGCTGCTGGCGTTTTCCCAACTGCCCCAGATACCGGTCAGCGGGCCGCGAGTGATGCCCATGCCCAGCACGTCGAATAATTGCTGGGTGAGCTTGAACATCTCGGGCGACAAGTGCTGCAGGCTGTAGTCGAGCTTTTTCAGGGTGTCCTCAATGCCGGCAAACACTTGCTCGGTGCTGGCCGCGCCTTCCAGCAACACCGGGATCACAGCCCGCAAGAACGGCAAGTCGCTGGTGCGCAACATCGCAAAGCCGCTGGCCGGCGTACTGCTGGAGCAGCCGCTGAGGCTGGCGCCCAGCCCGGCGGTGGCGAGGAAGGCGCTGGCACACAGGCCGATTTTCAAGACGCCGCGCCGTGACAGCGCGGGTGAATCAGTCAGGCTGGGGTTCATTGTTTTTATTGTCCCGAAGGTGGCGATTATCAGCGGATAAACAGCTTCTGGATCAGCTTCTGGATCGACTTGCCATAGGGCGGGTAGATCAACTTCGCCGCGTTCAGGCGCTGTTTGACCAGCACACCCTTGGCCTTGCTGAACGTCAGGAAGCCTTCGTGACCGTGGTAATGGCCCATGCCCGACGGGCCGATGCCACCGAACGGCATATCGTCCTGGACGACGTGCAGCAAGGTGTCGTTCAGGCACACACCGCCGGAATGGGTTTCGTGGAGCACCCGCGCTTGTTCGCCTTTGTTGTAGCCGAAGTAATACAAGGCCAGTGGGCGTGGGCGCTGGTTGATGTAGGCAAAGGCTTGGTCAAGGCCGCGATACGGCACGATAGGCAGGAGCGGGCCGAAAATTTCGTCCTGCATCACGGTCATGTCGTCACTGACATTCAACAGCAGGCTGTGGGCCATTCGCCGCGCCTGGCCTTGCTCGTACAGCGGGATCAGGGTGGCACCTTTGTCGGTGGCGTCCTTGGCATAGGCATTGAGCCGAGCCAGTTGGCGTTCGTTGATGATGGCGGTGTAGTCGGGGTTGTCGGCCAGCGTCGGATAAAACCCACGCACGGCCTTGGAATACGCCTCGACAAAGCCCTCCACGCGATCTTCCGGTACCAGCACATAATCCGGTGCCACGCAGGTTTGCCCGGCGTTTAAGGCTTTGCCGAAGGCGATGCGTTCGGCGGCGTCCTTGAGCGGCACATCGGCCGAAACGATCGCCGGCGATTTGCCGCCCAACTCCAGGGTCACTGGCGTGAGGTTTTCGGCTGCCGCACGCATCACGTGCTTGCCTATGCTGGTAGCACCGGTGAACAGCAGGTGATCGAAGCGCAACTTGGAAAACGCCATGCCCACGTCAGCTTCGCCCAGCACCACGCACACCAGGTCCTCGGGGAAAATCTTGGCCAGCAACGCCTTGAGCAGTTCACCGGTGGCCGGTGTGGACTCGCTGAGTTTGAGCATCACCCGGTTACCGGCCGCCAACGCCCCCACTAACGGACCGATGGCCAGGTACAGCGGGTAGTTCCACGGCACGATGACCCCGACGACGCCCAGCGGCTGGTAAATGACTTTGGCTGACGCAGGCTGGAAGGCAATGCCTACAGCGCGGCGGGACGGTTTCATCCAGCCCTTGAGGTGTTTGCTGGCGTAGTGAATGCCATGCAGGCTGGGCATCAATTCGGCAAACAAGGTTTCGTCGGCGCTGCGATGGCTGAAGTCCTGGCTGATGGCATTGATCAGCGCCTGGCGTTCGTCGCTCAGCAGATCCCGCAGGGCCTTGAGCCATTGCTGGCGCTGCCCGGCCGGCGGCATCGGGTTGGCGGCATAGGCGCGGCGTTGGGCGTCGAACAGGTCCTGGAGTTGATCCAGCGCCTGGGAATCTTGCAGGTAGGCAACGTTGGCAGACATGGCGCGGCACCGATTGTTATTGGTCTGCCTGGATTTTTAGAGTCATTGCTCTAAATTGTCAAATAACATTGCAGTAACATCCAGATTTATCCTGGCCGGGTTAGGCCGTAAGATGCCCCATCCCGTGTATAGAAGCTGATCCCCTATGGCACCACGAGTAAAGACCAGCGAGCGCATTGTGCAAACCAGCCTGGAGCTTTTTAACCAGCAGGGCGAGCGCAGTGTCAGTACCAACCACATTGCCGCCCACATGGAAATTTCCCCGGGCAACCTGTACTACCACTTCCCTAACAAGCAGGCGATCATCGCCGTGCTGTTCCGCGAATATGAAGCCTTGGTAGACAGTTTCCTGCGCCCACCTCAAGGGCGGGGGATGCTGGTGGAAGACAAGCGTTTTTACCTGCAAGCCGTATTGGCCGGCATGTGGCGTTATCGCTTCCTGCACCGCGACCTCGAACACCTGCTGGAGAGCGACCCGGAACTGGCGACCGGCTACCGGCGTTTTTCCCAGCGTTGCCTGATCCAGGGCGGCGCCATCTACCAGGGCTTTGTCGATGCCGGCATTCTCAATATGGACCCGGTGCAAACCGAAGCCCTGACCCTCAATGCCTGGATTATCCTCACTTCGTGGGTGCGCTTTTTGTGCACCACCAATGAAAAATCCACCCACCTGAGCGCCGAGGCGATCAAGCGTGGGGTCTATCAGGTGCTGGTGCTGGAGGCGGGGTTTGTCACGCCGCAGGCCAAAGAGGCGGTGGACGCCTTGTTCAAAGAGTTTTACGTGCCTTTGAATCAGGCACTGGAAGAAGTGAAGTAAGACCTTTCCCCTTTGTATTCACAGGAGTCAGTCATGCCGCTTGCCCAACTGATCAGCCCCCAGCAATTGGCCGAGCGCCAGCAGTCGAGCGGGTGGGTGATCCTGGATTGCCGCTTTGCCCTGGAAGACCCGGACTACGGCTTGTGCAGTTACGCCGAAGGGCATATCGAGGGCGCGCAATACGCCGACTTGGAGCGCCACCTGAGCGGCCCGGTGACCAAGGGCGTGACCGGTCGTCATCCTTTGCCGGCAGCGGACACGTTCGCCAAGCAACTGCGGGCCTGGGGCATCAACGCCGATACCGATGTGGTGCTGTATGACGACGGCCCCGGTGCCTACGCCGCCCGTGCCTGGTGGTTGCTGGCCTGGTTGGGCAAGCGTGATGGCGTGTTTATTCTCGATGGTGGCCTCAAGGCCTGGCATGCCGCCGGTTTCCCCCTGAGCCTGGACGCGCCTGTGGTTGAGCCAGGTACCTTCGTCGGTACGCCGGATCATCGCCTGTTGCTGGATGCCGAACACCTGCAAAAACGCCTGGGCCAACCCGGCCTGACCTTGATCGACGCCCGCGCCCAGCCGCGCTTTCGTGGCGAAGTGGAGCCCATCGACCCGATTGCCGGGCATATCCCCGGCGCGCAGTGCGCGGCGTTCAGTGAAAACCTGGGCAGCGATGGTCGTTTCTTGCCGGCTGATCAGCTCAAGCAACGCTTTGCCGCGCAGTTGCAAGGGCGCGAGGCGCAGGAATTGGTGGCGTATTGCGGGTCTGGGGTGACGGCGTGCCATAACCTGTTTGCGTTGAGCCTGGCGGGGTACCCGTTGGGCAAGTTGTATGCGGGGTCGTGGAGTGAGTGGATTACTGATCCAGCCCGGGAAATTGCCACTGGCGACTAAGGCTAGCTCTGCAAACCCAATCAAAATGTGGGAGCGGGCTTGCTCGCGAATGCAGGGTGTCAGTCGATACAAGTGTGACTGATACACCGCATTCGCGAGCAAGCCCGCTCCCACAGTTTTAACCGCGTTGTGTCAGTAACCAGTCAGGGATCCGGCGTTCCAGGTAGTAACCAGGACGCTTCAACGAACCCTCCACAAACCCCACATGCCCGCCCTTGGCCAGCAACTCGAACTCGGTGCAGTCCGACAGCTCACTGGCGTCAGGCAAGCTGTGCGCAAACACAAACGGGTCATCGGCCGCCTGGATAATCAACGTGGGTGTGCGGATATCGCCCAGGTAATAACGGCTCGAGGCGCGGCGATAGTAGTCTTCGGCACTGATGAAACCGTGCAGCGGCGCGGTGACCCGCCCGTCGAAGTCCCAGAACGTGCGCATCTTTTCCAGGGAGCCAAGGGCCTCCAGGGTTTTGAGCCCATCCTCACGACCGTCCTGCAGGAATTGGCGCTGCTTGACGCGGATATACGCCAGCATCTCGCGCATGAAGTGCTTCTGATACACCCGCGAGAACCCCAGGCCGATGCGATCGGCGCATTGATCCAGGCGAAACGGCACCGACACCGCCGCGGCGCCCTGCAAGCCCGAGGCCTGGCCGGTTTCCCCTAAATGCTTGAGCAACACATTGCCACCCAGGGAATAACCCACCGCATACAAGGGCGCCAACGGCCGCTTGGCGCGCAGATGAGCAATCGCCGCCGCCAGGTCTTCGCTGGCGCCGGAGTGATAACTGCGAGCCAGCAGGTTGGGTTCGCCCGAGCAGCCACGCCAGTTCAGCGCAGCGCTGGCCCAGCCTTGGGCGGCCAGGACTTTTTGCAGGCCGGCCACATAGGGCGAATTGGACGAGCCGGTCAGCCCATGCAACACCAGCACCAAAGGCGCTTGCACGTCATGGGGCCCATGCCAGTCAAGATCTAGGAAGTCGCCATCCTCCAGCCACAGGCGCTCGCGTTGGCGTTCGATGTGGGTGGTCGGACGCCACAGCGGCCCCCACAGTGTCTGCAAGTGGGGGTTGCCGAGGCCGAAGGCGGGTTTGAAGCGCTCTGTCGATGGAATCATGAATTACCCGCTGCCGTGTAGGCGCGAGCTTGCTCGCGAAAAACGTTAACGATAACGCAGCGCTGTCAGACAGCCCGTGTCGCCTGTTCGATCTTCGCGAGCAAGCTCGCTCCTACAGGGCGCGATGCCACAACGCGTAATACACCCGCCCGGACTTCTGCTCCCGGTGCAGGCGCCAGCCACTGGGCAGGCCGAGCGTGGAGGGCGCGGTCTCGCTCTCAGTGTAGATCCAGGCATCCGGTGCCAGCCACTGGCGTTCTTCCAGCAGGGTGCAGACGGTCGGCAGCAGGTTCTGGTTGAACGGTGGGTCGAGGAACACTACGTCGTATTCAGTCGCCGCCTGGGTTTCCAGGTAGCGCAGCGCGTCGGCCGTCTGCACCTGGCCGGTGGTGCAACGTAGCGTGCCCAGGTGCTCCTTGAGGCTGGACACCGCCACGTTGCTGGCGTCCAGCGCCTGGCCCTGGGCCGCGCCACGGGACAGCGCCTCCAGGAACAACGCGCCGCTGCCAGCGAACGGGTCCAGCACCTTGGCCCCGCCGATGTGCGGTGCGAGCCAGTTGAACAGGGTTTCGCGCACGCGATCGGGCGTCGGGCGCAGGCCCACGACGTCGGGGAAGCTCAGCTTGCGGCTGCCCCATTCACCGCCAATGATGCGCAGTTGGCCCACACCGTTATGCACGTTATGGACAGGTTTTTTCGGGCGAGATGAACTGGCCATTAATGCTCCGGAACCCCGAGCGGCTGCTCGGCAGGTTTATCAGTGGGGGGCGGTAGTGGCTTTTGCGCAATCGTCGGGCCGGCGGTCACGATGACCATCTTGTCGGCGCTCAAGTGTTTGTTCATTGCAGCCTTGACCTGATCGACGGTCAGAGCCTGGGATTGTTTCATGAAATCTTCCAGATAGCTCAGCGGCAGGTTGTAGAAACCCATGGCGCCCAACTGCCCGACGATATCGGCATTGCTGGCGGTGGACAGCGGGAAGCTGCCGGCCAGCTCGCGCTTGGCGTCATCCAGTTCCTTTTGCGTCGGGCCGGTCTTAAGGTAGTCAGCCAGCACGTCCTCCACCAGGCGCAAGGTGCCACCGCTCATTTCGGCGCGGGTCTGCAGGTTGATCATGAACGGGCCGCGCACCTGCATCGGTGAGAAGCCGGAGTACACGCCGTAGGTCAGGCCGCGTTTCTCCCGCACTTCGCTCATCAAACGGGTGCCGAAGCCGCCGCCGCCAAGGATCTGGTTACCCAGGGACAAGGCTGCATAGTCCGGGTCGGCACGGTCAATGCCCAACTGCGCAAACAGCAGGTGGGTTTGCTTGGACGGGAACTCGATCCGGCTCAGGCCGGCTTTTGGTTCGGTCGGCTGGGCAATCTTGGCCATGGCCGGGCCCTTGGGCAGCGAGGCGGACACCTTGGCCGTCATGGCTTCAGCTTCGGCGCGGGTCAGGTCGCCCACTACTGCAATTACCGCGTTACCCGCCGCATAGGCCTTGGCGTGGAACGCCTGCAACTGCGCCAGGGTAATCTTCGGCACGCTCTCGGGGGTGCCTTCGCTCGGGTGCGCGTAAGGGTGGTCGCCGTACAGACGCTTGAACAGCTCGATGCTCGCCAGTTTGCCGGGGTTCTGCTTCTGGTACTCGAAACCGGCCAGGATCTGGTTCTTGATGCGTGCCAGGGAGTCTGCCGGGAACGTCGGCTGGCCGATCACCTGGTTGAACAGTGACAGGGCTGCGTCGCGCTTGGCGCTGTCGCTCAGGCTGCGCAGGGTCACCAGCGCCATGTCGCGGTAGGCGCCGTTGCCAAAGTCGGCCCCCAGGCCTTCGAACCCGCTGGCGATCTGGCTGACATCCTTGCCCGGTACGCCTTCGTTGAGCATGGCGTTGGTCATCAGCGCCAGGCCTGGCACGTCGCCATCCTGGCTGCTGCCGGCGGCGAACAGCAGGCGTATGTCGAACATCGGCAATTCATGGGCTTCGACGAACAGTACCTTGGCGCCTTCGGCGGTGGTCCAGGTTTGTACATCGAGCTTGCGGTTGGTTGGGGCCTTGCCATCCAGTTCCGCCAGGGATTGCAGGGTGCTGGCCGTTTGAGCCTTGTCCAGGGCCTGGCTGGCGACCGACTCGCTGGGGCGCAAGAAGTAAACGGCGCTGGCCGCCATCAGGGTGACGGCGATCAGGCCGGGCAGGATCAGGCGGCTGTTTTTGCGATCACTCATGAGCGGTCTCCTCAGGCAAAACATGGGCGACGCTCAGACGTTCGCGGGTGAAATAGGTGCGTGCGGCCTTCTGGATGTCTTCCGGGGTCACGCTTTGCAGGTCGGCGAGCTCGGTGTCCATGAGTTTCCAGGACAGGCCGACCGTTTCCAGGGAGCCAATGGCCGTGGCCTGGCTGGTGATGGAATCACGCTGGTACACCAGGCCGGCAATCACTTGGGCGCGGATGCGCTCCAGTTCTTCGGCGGTCGGTGGCTTGGCCTTCAACTCATCGAGCAGGCGCCACAGGCCGGCTTCGGCCTGGGCGACGGTTTTCTTCTTCTGCTGGTTCGGCGTGGCCGAGAGGGTGAACAGGCTGTCGCCACGGGTATAGGCGTCGTAGTTGGTGGAAGCGGCGGACACCAGCTCCTCACCGCGTTCCAGCTGCTCGGAGATCCGTGCACTGTAGCCGCCGTCCAGCAGGGCCGAGATCAGGCGCAGGGCCTGTACCGAGCGTTTGTCTTCGGCGGTGGCCAGGCCGGGCACGTTGAAGCCCAGGAACACGCTTGGCAGTTGGGTCTGCACGTGCAAGGTCAGCAGGCGCTCGCCGGGCTCGGCCAGTTCCATCGGGATTTTTGCCGGTGGCACGTCACGCTTGGGGATCGGGCCGAAGTAACGTTGGGCGAGGTTTTTCACCTCGTCAGGGGTCACGTCGCCAACCACCACCAGGGTGGCGTTGTTCGGCACGTACCAGGATTGGTACCAGTGGCGCAGTTCCTCGACCTTCATGCGGTCCAGGTCGGCCATCCAGCCGATGGTCGGCGTGTGGTAGCCACTGGCCGGGAACGCCATGGCCTTGAAGCGCTCGAACGCCTTGGACATGGGGTTATCGTCGGTACGCAGGCGGCGTTCTTCCTTGATGACCTCGATTTCACGGCTGAACTCGTCGGCCGGCAGGCGCAGGCTCGCCATGCGGTCGGCTTCCAGCTCAAAGGCCACACCCAGGCGGTCACGGGCCAATACCTGGTAGTACGCGGTGTAGTCGTCGCTGGTGAAGGCGTTTTCTTCGGCGCCCAGGTCGCGCAGGATCAGCGAGGCTTCGCCGGGGCCAACCTTGGCGCTGCCCTTGAACATCATGTGTTCCAGGGCGTGGGACAAACCGGTCTGGCCCGGGGTTTCGTAGCTTGAGCCAACCTTGTACCAGACCTGGGAAACCACCACTGGCGCGCGATGATCTTCGCGCACGACCACTTTAAGGCCGTTATCGAGGGTGAATTCATGGGTGGGTTGTGGATCGGCAGCCAAAGCTGAGAGAGGCAGACAAACTGTGCTGAACAGCAGGCCTGCGGCGCGGCGGGCTAGAGCATTCATTCGTTTTTAAACCTGTTGGGCTGCCCGCTTGGTCTTAGCGTCGGCGGGCGAGGAGGTGCTAGGATACTGATCCGACCTAGGGACGGCCACTGTGGCTGTCTTGTTAAGGCCCGATTTAGGCCTTACAAAATGTTGCGCATGAACGAGCTGGCTAAAAAACAGTCTGTTACGCATCGAATTTTATTTACCGACGCGCCCTGTGGCGCGTCGCTACCTTGAGATAGCCGTCTCCATGTTTGGTTCCAACGACGACAAGAAGACCCCAGCTGCGGCTGGCGAGAAGAAAGGCCTGTTCGGATGGCTGCGCAAAAAGCCGCAGGAAACCGTCGTCGAACAGCCACAGGTTCACGCCGAACCGACCCCTGAACCCGTAATAGAAGCCGAACCGGTTGCCGAGACGCCAGTTCCGGTGGTGTTGCCGATGGCTGAGCCGGTGTTGCAGCCGGTCGTCGAGGCCGAGCCGGAACCTGCGCCTGAGCCTGAGCACAAGCCCTGGCTGGAGCTGCCCGTGGCCGAAGAGCCCGTGGCATTGGTGGAGGATGTTCAGGCCGAGCACGTCGTGCCGCCGATTCCTGCAGTGGTCGAGCCGGTGCCGGTAGAGGTTGTGGCTGAAGTACCGCCCGTCGTTGAAGTGCCTGCACCGGTTGTCGCTGCACCTGCCGTTATCGAGCCAGAACCCGCCGTTGCCGCAACCGAAACCAGCAAAACCGGATTCTTTGCCCGCCTCAAGCAGGGCCTGAGCAAGACCAGCGCCAGTATTGGCGAAGGCATGGCCAGCCTGTTCCTGGGCAAGAAAGTCATTGATGACGAACTGCTGGAAGACATCGAGACCCGCCTGCTCACCGCCGACGTGGGCGTCGAAGCCACTGCCGTGATTATCCAGAGCCTGACGCAGAAGGTCGCGCGCAAGCAGTTGACCGACGCCGATGCGCTGTACAAATCCCTGCAGGCCGAGCTGGCCGCCATGCTCAAACCGGTTGAAGCGCCGCTGGTGATCACGCCGAAAAAGCCGTTCGTCATCCTCGTGGTAGGCGTAAACGGCGCTGGCAAGACCACCACCATCGGCAAACTGGCCAAGAAGCTGCAGGGTGAGGGCAAGAAAGTCATGCTCGCCGCCGGTGACACCTTCCGTGCCGCGGCCGTCGAGCAGTTGCAGGTGTGGGGCGAGCGCAACAAGATTCCGGTGATCGCCCAGCACACCGGTGCCGACTCTGCGTCGGTGATCTTCGATGCCGTGCAAGCCGCCAAGGCGCGCAACATCGATGTGCTGATCGCCGATACAGCCGGCCGCCTGCATACCAAAGACAACTTGATGGAAGAGCTGAAGAAAGTGCGCCGCGTGATCGGCAAGCTCGACGCCGATGCGCCCCATGAAGTCTTGCTGGTGCTCGACGCCGGTACCGGCCAGAACGCCATCAGCCAGGCCAAGCAATTCAACCAGACGGTGCAGCTGACCGGCCTGGCATTGACTAAGCTCGACGGCACGGCCAAGGGCGGTGTGATTTTCGCCCTGGCCAAACAGTTCGGGTTGCCGATTCGTTATATCGGCGTCGGTGAAGGCATCGACGACCTGCGCACCTTTGAAGCCGAACCCTTTGTACAGGCACTGTTTGCCGAGCGGGAGCGTTCATGATTCGATTCGAACAGGTCGGTAAACGCTATGCCAACGGGCATGTGGGCTTGCATGAGCTGAGCTTTCGAGTGCGTCGCGGCGAATTCTTGTTTGTCACCGGCCATTCGGGCGCGGGCAAAAGTACGCTGTTGCGCCTGCTGCTGGCCATGGAGCGCCCGACCACCGGCAAGTTGCTGCTGGCGGGCCAGGACCTGGCCACTATCAGCAATGCGCAAATTCCATTCCTGCGCCGCCAGATCGGCGTGGTGTTCCAGAACCACCAATTGCTGTTCGACCGCACGGTGTTCAACAACGTGGCCCTGCCGTTGCAGATCCTCGGGCTGTCCAAGGCCGAGATCGTCAAACGCGTGGATTCGGCACTGGAACGCGTGGCCTTGTCGGACAAGACCGACCTCTTCCCCGGCGACCTGTCCACCGGCCAGCAACAGCGTGTCGGTATCGCCCGCGCCATCGTCCATCGCCCGGCTTTGCTGCTGGCCGACGAACCCACCGGTAACCTCGACCCGCGCCTGGCGGCCGAGATCATGGGGGTATTCGAAGACATCAACCGCCTGGGCACCAGCGTATTGATCGCCAGCCACGACCTGGCCCTGATTGCCCGTATGCGCCATCGCATGCTGACCCTGCAACGCGGCCGCCTGATCGGCGATGGGGAGGCTGGCGTATGAGTGCTACACGCAGCCCTAAAGTATCCGAACGCGTGGCGCCGAAACCGGCCGACCCGCAACCGAAAAAGAAAAAACACGACGAAGACGACGGCCCGGACTTCGGCACCCTGGTGCACGCCTGGATCGAAAGCCACCGCGCCAGCCTTCTGGACAGCCTGCGTCGCCTGGGCAAGCAACCGATCGGCAGCTTTTTCACCTGCCTGGTCATGGCGGTGGCCTTGAGCCTGCCGATGGGCTTGTCGCTGTTGCTTAACAATGTGGAGCGCCTGGGCGGTTCCTGGCAGCGGGCGGCGCAGATTTCGCTGTACCTGAACCTGGACACCAGCAGCAAGGAAGGCGAAGCGCTGCGCGATGACATCAAGAACATCCCGGGGGTGGCCGAGGCCGAGTACATCAGCCGCGACCAGGCCCTTGAAGAGTTCCAGCAGCAATCGGGCCTGGGCGAGGCGCTCAAGGAGCTGCCGCAGAACCCGCTGCCGGGCGTGGTGCTGGTAACGCCGAACGAGGTCGACAAGCCGGCGCTGGAAGCCCTGCGACAAAAACTCGCAGAGATGCCGAAGGTGCAACAGGCGCAACTTGATCTAGTCTGGGTGGAGCGCCTGGCCGCAATCCTCAAGCTGGGTGACCGCTTTGTGTTCGGCCTGACGGTGTTATTAGTGTCTGCATTACTTTTGGTGATAGGTAATACCATTCGTCTTCATATTGAAAACCGTCGCACCGAGATAGAAGTGATTAAACTGGTGGGCGGCACAGACAGCTATGTGCGTCGGCCTTTCCTGTACATGGGCGCGCTGTATGGCCTGGGTGCGGGGATCTTGTCCTGGGGCGTACTGGCGTTTGGCCTGGATTGGTTGAACGACGCGGTGGTCGGCTTGGCCGGGCTTTACGGCAGTGATTTCGCCTTGGCCGGTGTGCCGGTAGCCGATGGTCTGAGTCTCTTGCTTGGCGCGGTGTTGTTGGGGTATATCGGTGCGTGGATTGCGGTGGCACGGCATTTACGTGAGCTGGCGCCGAAGTAGTTAATGTCAGATTAATCTGGTTTCGTTTGTATTGACCGTATCAGCGGTTTAGGGAACTTGTCCTACGGTTCCCAGGTCAATTTTCGCAGTGCTGAACTGCACGAGTTATGTGAGTCGGAGGTTTTTTCGTATGACCACTTCTTTGCAACCTGCTTATGCCTTGGTCCCGGGTGCGAACCTGGAAGCCTATGTGCACACGGTCAACAGCATTCCATTGCTGACGCCCGAGCAGGAGCGTGAACTGGCCGAGAGTCTCTACTATGAGCAGGATTTGGGGGCGGCTCGGCAGATGGTGCTCGCCCACCTGCGTTTTGTCGTACATATCGCCCGTAGCTATAGCGGCTACGGTTTGGCCCAGGCCGACCTGATTCAGGAAGGCAACGTAGGCCTGATGAAGGCTGTGAAGCGTTTCAACCCTGAAATGGGCGTGCGCCTGGTGTCGTTTGCCGTGCACTGGATCAAGGCGGAAATCCACGAGTTCATCCTGCGCAACTGGCGCATCGTGAAAGTGGCCACCACCAAGGCCCAGCGCAAGCTGTTCTTCAACCTGCGCAGCCAGAAAAAACGCCTGGCGTGGCTGAACAACGAAGAAGTCCACCGCGTGGCCGAAAGCCTCGGCGTGGAGCCGCGTGAAGTGCGCGAGATGGAAAGCCGCCTGACCGGCCATGACATGGCCTTCGACCCAGCCGCCGAAGCGGATGACGACAGCGCCTTCCAATCGCCTGCCAACTACCTGGAAGACCACCGGTACGACCCGGCGCGTCAACTGGAAGACGCCGACTGGAGCGACAACTCCAACCACAACCTGCACGAAGCGCTGGAAGTGCTGGACGACCGCAGCCGTGACATCCTCTACCAGCGCTGGCTGGCAGAAGAAAAAGCCACGCTGCACGACCTGGCGCAGAAGTACAACGTGTCGGCCGAGCGGATTCGTCAGCTTGAGAAAAGCGCGATGAACAAGCTGAAGTTGTCGATCGCTGCGTAAAGCGCTGTGAACAAAAAATGCCCCGGTCGAAAGATCGGGGCATTTTTGTATGTGCTCGTAAATTTCAAATCCACCACAGTCCACTGTGGGAGCTGGCTTGCCTGCGATAGCGGTGTGTCAGTTTGCAGATAAGTTGGCTGACCTGCCCTCATCGCAGCATAGGTACCTACACAACTCTGTAGCGCTCAACGCTAACCACGATGCGAAGCGAGCCGCTCTTGATCTTGATCTGCTTTTGATCTTAGGCGCCCCGTTAAACCACGCTGGCCGGAATTCGACAGGGATTTGGGGGGTAAACCGGCAGGGATGCCGGTTTAGCCGCCCCGCGCCATGGATGGCGCGTGGCGGCGGCCCCCAAAATCACTGGCGGATTACGGGCACACCGAGCCTAGGCGAGGTGCCGAGTGGTGGGGCAAGAGCGCTTTGGTTACTTTCGCGCTTTTCGAAAGTGACCCGCCGTCAGGCGAACCCTAAGTAGCCGTTACCGCAGCAATGGATATGTACACAATCCAGCTGTGTTGACTGTCAGGCCGTCTTCGCAGGCAAGCCAGCTCCCACATTTGGACTGTGGCGCGTCAGGTAGATATGCGCTGGCCGCCGGGGCCGTCACGGGAGCAAGCTCCCTCGCCACAGGTCCCGTATTGTGTCAGTCGGACCAGGGGGCCTTTCGAGAGTTGTTCAGCTCAACCAGATAACCATCCCCACCCAACTGGCTCATCTGCTGACGAATCCATGCCGCTCTACGTGCCACATAGGCCGTCGGATGGCTGGCACTCCACACCCGTGGATTGGGCAACACCGCCGCCAGGTAACTGGCCTGCTGCCGCGAAAGCCCTTTGGCACTCACGCCAAAATGGTGCCGCGCCGCCGCCTCTGCACCAAACACACCTTCATCCCATTCCACGCTGTTGAGGTACACCTCAAGAATCCGCTGCTTGGGCCACAACACCTCGATCAAGCCGGTAAACCAAGCCTCCAGGCCTTTACGCAAATAGCTGCGGCCGGCCCACAGAAACAGGTTTTTCGACACCTGCTGGCTCAAGGTGCTGGCACCGCGAATCGAACCGCCGCGTTCGTTGTGCAGAATCGCCGCCTGGATCGCGCCGAAATCAAAACCCCAATGTTGCGGGAAGCGCTGATCTTCACCGGCCATCACCGCGACTTTGAGATCATCGGAGATTTCGTCCCACGGTACCCAGCTGCGTTGCAGGTCAATGGGTTCGCCATCTATCCAGGACTCAACCTTGCGCTCCACCATCAGCGCAGTGAACGGCGGCGGCACCACACGAAACAGCAGCACCAGCAACACACTGCCGATGGCAAACCATTTCACGACGTTGAGAAAGCGTTTGAAGAGGACACGCAGCATAGAGATGGCTTGGCCGAACCCGTTGAGCGGGCCATTATACAGACCCTGCCCGATGAGTCTGACTGGAGTTCCCCATGCTGCGTAGCTTTCTGATGCTGGCTGCCTTTTTCGGCTTTACCGGCGTTGCGCTGGGCGCGTTCGCCGCCCACGGCCTGAAAAACCGCCTGAGCGCCGACTACCTGGCGATCTTCCATACCGGCGTGACCTACCAGTTGGTGCATGCCCTGGCACTGTTCGGCGTGGCCTTGCTGGCGGCGCATATTCCGGGCCGGCTGGTGACCTGGGCGGGTGTTTCGTTCACCGTCGGCATCCTGCTGTTCTCGGGCAGCCTGTATGTGCTGACGATGACCGGCATCAGTAAACTGGGGATCATCACGCCGTTTGGCGGGCTGGCGTTCCTGCTCGGCTGGTTCTTTCTGGGCCTGGCGGCGTGGCGCTTGCAGCTTTGACCGCTTGACGCTTGGAGCTGACCTTCAGGTTCCAATCGCGCTAGAATGCGGGCCCCTAAAAACGATGGCGGCCCGTGGCATGCGCATTCAGTTGAACGGCGAACCCTATGAACTGCCCGACGGTGAAACCGTTGCGGCCCTGCTGACCCGTCTGGACCTGACCGGGCGTCGCGTCGCAGTGGAGCTCAACCTGGATATCGTCCCGCGTAGCCAGCACGCCGAGACCTCGCTGAAAGAAAACGACCAGGTCGAAGTGGTCCACGCCATCGGCGGCGGCTAGCCCGCCACGGCCGCAACGCATTCTGCAGAACCTCATCCAACCAGAGGATTTCCCATGAGCATCGTTCGTAGCGACAAGCCTTTCGTCCTGGCCGGTCGTACCTACCAGTCCCGTCTGCTGGTCGGCACCGGCAAGTACCGCGACATGGAAGAAACCCGCCTGGCCATCGAAGCCTCGGGTGCCGAGATCGTCACCTTCGCCGTGCGCCGCACCAACCTCGGCCAGATCGAGGGCGAGCCGAACCTGCTCGAAGTGCTGTCGCCGCAGCGCTACACCTTCCTGCCCAACACCGCTGGCTGCTACGACGCCATCGAAGCCGTGCGCACCTGCCGCCTGGCCCGTGAGCTGCTCGACGGCCACAACCTGGTGAAGCTGGAAGTGCTGGCCGACCAGAAAACCCTGTTCCCCAACGTGATCGAAACCCTCAAGGCCGCCGAGACCCTGGTCAAGGAAGGCTTCGATGTGATGGTCTACACCAGTGATGACCCGATCATCGCGCGCCAACTGGCAGAAATCGGCTGCATTGCGGTGATGCCGTTGGCCGGTCTGATCGGTTCCGGCCTGGGGATCTGCAATCCGTACAACCTGCAGATCATCCTCGAAGAAGCCAAGATTCCGGTACTGGTGGATGCGGGCGTGGGCACAGCCTCCGACGCGACCATCGCCATGGAACTGGGCTGCGACGCCGTACTGATGAACTCGGCCATTGCCCATGCCCAGCAACCAATCATGATGGCCCAAGCCATGAACCACGCCATCGTCGCGGGCCGCCTGGCCTACCTCGCCGGGCGCATGCCGAAAAAACTCTATGCCAGCGCCTCTTCGCCGCTGGATGGTCTGATCAAGTAAGAGCTATTGATGACTGAATCAAACGAAACGCCGAACACCGTGGAAGAGGGCGACGAGTCCAAGCACCGCCGCATCAAGAGTTTTGTGATGCGCGCCGGTCGCATGACCGAAGGCCAGCAAAAGGGCCTGGAGCAGGGCACGCCGCTGTTCGTGTTGCCCCTGGCCGATGCGCCGGTGGATTACGACCAAGTGTTTGGCCGTTCGGCCCCGCGCTCCCTGGAAATCGGTTTCGGCATGGGCCATTCCCTGCTGGAAATGGCTGCGGCCGCCCCGGAGCAGGATTTCATCGGTGTGGAAGTCCACCGCCCAGGCGTCGGCGCACTGCTCAACGGCGTACTGACCCAGGGCCTGAAAAACCTGCGGGTCTACGACTGCGACGCGATTGAAGTGCTCAACCGCTGCATCGCTGACAACAGCCTCGACCGCCTGATGCTGTTCTTCCCCGACCCATGGCACAAGGCCCGTCACCACAAGCGCCGCATCGTCCAGGCCTCCTTCGCGGAGCTGGTGCGCAGCAAGCTGAAAGTGGGCGGCATCCTGCACATGGCCACCGACTGGGAACCGTATGCGGAATACATGCTGGAAGTGATGAACGTTGCCCCTGGCTACCGCAACCTGGCCGAAGACGGCAAATGCGTGCCACGCCCGGCCGAGCGGCCGATCACCAAGTTCGAACGCCGTGGCGAGCGATTGGGGCATGGGGTGTGGGATTTGAAGTTTGAGAAGCAATAAACTGTAGGAGCGAGCTTGCTCGCGAAAAACGTCAACGATAACGCAGCGCTATCAGATAGCCTGCGTCGCCTATGGGTTCTTCGCGAGCAAGCTCGCTCCTACAGGGGATGGGGTTGGGGTCAGCGGCGGTCTGCCACTACCCCAATCAACACCAGCACCACGATCAACACCGGTGCAAGGCTGTAGTTATTGAACTGGCTCAACCCCCGCACAATCCACGGCGTGGCGTAGATCAACGCCGCGCCGCTGCCGATCAGGCACAGCAGGGCCATCAAGGGTACGCGCAAGGCGCCGGCGATGCTGCCCAGGCGCGCTTCGACCCAGCCCTTGATGTCGGCGCCGAACAGCACCAGCAAACAGCCCACAAGGGCCAACGAGATTTCCGACAGGTTGCTACGGCTCCAGCGGGATACGGTGGCGAGCAGGTCGAGTACCAGATCCATTCGATTTCCTTAAGAGCTATCAGCTCAAAAACTTCTGCAACAGGTCATTGAGAAAGAGTTGCCCACGGTCGGTGGCCGCCAGGCGTGACGGTTCGACCTGCATTAATCCACTTTGTTCTGCCTCGCGGCGGCCTTCGTCGAGGCTGGCCAGATCAAGGCCGGTGCGCTCGGCGTAGAGCTTGGCATCAACCCCTTCGGTGAGGCGCAGCGCGTTCATCAGGAACTCGAACGGCAGTTCATCGTTGGTCAGTTCTTTCGCGCCGGCCTGGAAGCTTTTGGCCGGGTTGAGGTAGTCCTTCGGTGCACGGGTTTTCCAGGTGCGCACGATGCGCCCGTCCGGGTGGCTGAGCTTGCCGTGGGCGCCGGCGCCGATGCCGATAAAGTCGCCAAAGCTCCAGTAATTGAGGTTATGCCGCGCCGGCCGCCCCGGTTGGGCGTAGGCCGAGACTTCATATTGTGCGTAACCGTGTTCGGCGAGCAGTGCCTGGCCGGCTTCCTGGATATCCCACAGCGTGTCGTCTTCCGGCAGCGCGGGTGGCTGGTTCCAGAACACGGTGTTGGGTTCCAGGGTCAGTTGGTACCAGGACAGGTGCGTGGGCTTGAGTGCAATGGCCTGGCGCAGGTCACCTAGGGCGTCGTCCAGGGACTGGTTGGGCAAGCCGTGCATCAAGTCCAGGTTGAAGTTGTCGAACCCGGCCTGGCGCGCCATGCCGGCGGCGCGCACGGCTTCATCGCCATTGTGGATGCGGCCCAGGGCTTCAAGCTTCTCTTGCTGGAAGCTCTGGATGCCGATGGACAGGCGATTGATCCCCAGCTTGCGGTACGCCACGAACTTTTCTTGTTCGAACGTCCCTGGGTTGGCTTCCAGGGTGATCTCGATATCGTCGGCAAACGGGATACGCGCTTCAACGCCCTTGAGCAGGCGGCCCAGTGCAGCAGCGCTGAACAGGCTGGGCGTGCCGCCGCCAAAGAAGATCGAGCTCAGCTCCCTGCCATACACGGCGTGCAGGTCTTGGTCGAGGTCGGCCAGCAAGGCGTCCACATACTCTTGTTCCGGCAGCACTTTACTGGCGGTGTGGGAGTTGAAGTCGCAATACGGGCATTTGCGCACGCACCACGGAATGTGGATGTACAGCGCCAGGGGCGGCAGATGGGGCAGGGCCGCCCGGGGTGTTTGCGCGCCACCGTGGATCAGCGGCTGCGCAGAGGTGTTCTGGGTCATTTCAAACCCAGGCGCTGGCGCAGTAATGCCATGGCGCGGGCGCGGTGGCTGATCTGGTTCTTGTCGGCCGGGCTCAGTTCGGCGCTGGAGACATTGCGCTCCGGCACCCAGAACAGCGGGTCATAGCCAAACCCATGCTCACCGCTGGCGGCTTGCAGAATGCGCCCGTGCCACAAGCCTTCGCACAGGATCGGCAACGGGTCATCGGCATGTCGCACCAGGGCCAGCACGCAGACGAACTGCGCACCACGCTCAGCCTGCGGCACGTCCTTGAGGGCGTCGAGCAGCTTGGCGTTGTTGGCTGCGTCGCCCTTGCCGTCGGCGTAACGGGCGGAGTAGATGCCAGGGGCGCCGCCGAGAAAGTCCACGGCCAGGCCCGAATCATCCGCCAGGGCTGGCAGGCCAGAGATACGTGCGGCATTGCGGGCCTTGAGGATGGCATTCTCGACGAACGACAGGCCGGTCTCTTCCGGTTCGACCTGGCTGAACTCACCGATCGAACGCAGGTGCACTGACTCACCGAGCATGGCCTGCAGTTCTTTGAGTTTGCCGGCGTTGTGGCTGGCGAGTACGAGTTGGGTAAGGTTCATCATTGGGCCGGGAACAGTTCTTGGTTGAATTGGAAGCCGTGGGCCTTGCCGCCGGTTTCAACATTGATGGTGAAGGTCTTGTATTCCCGTTGCGTCACGGTGTAAGGCGCGAGGTAGCTGATGCCGCCTTTCTCTTCGATCTGCTTGAACGTCAGGATCTCGCTCTTGCCACCCAGGTCCTTGATGGTACCGGTGACTTGCGCGGCCACTGGGCTTACGCCCTTGATCACGGTCACGTTGATCAACCCCTTCTCCTTGCTGCGCACCACGCCGACTTTCTGGGCGGTCTCGGGTGGCAGGAAGCTTGAGGTGAAGGTGTTGTAATGAACGGTGATATCGCCAAAGTCTTTTTTGCGATTAGCGTCGATAGTGTCGGCGGCCATGGCGCTGGCGCCCAGGCATGCGGTCAATAGAAAAATAGCCAAACGACTCATGAACGTCCCTCTTGAAGATGATTAGACGGCAACTTTGTGGTCGGTCAGGCCAGGACTGCTGACCCGGTAGATACCAATTTCGCCCAACAGGTTGGGCCATAGCTTACTCGCCCAGCCGTGGCGGTGCTGTTGATCGACGGCAAGGCGGTTGATCACCTTGGCTTCACGCTCGCCACACAGGGCTTCGAAGTCTTCGAAGGTGCAAAAGTGGATGTTCGGCGTGTTGTACCAGGTGTACGGCAGGAAGTCGGAGACCGGCATGCGCCCCTTGGTGGCCAGGTACCAGCGGCAGCGCCAGTGGCCAAAGTTGGGGAAAGTGATGATGCACTGGCGGCCCACGCGCAGCATTTCGTCGAGGATGCGGTCCGGGTAGTGCACCGCTTGCAGGGCCTGGGTCATCACCACGATATCGAAGCTGTTGCTGGCAAAGTTGCCCAGGCCCTTGTCCAGGTCCTGCTCGATCACGTTGATGCCCTTGGCCACGCACTGGGCGATGTTGTCCGGGTCGTTTTCCAGGCCGTAGCCGGTGACTTGCTTGTGATCGCGCAGCCAGCTCAGCAGTTCGCCGTCGCCGCAGCCCAGGTCGAGCACGCGGCTGCCGGCGGGGATCCAGTCTTGGATGATTTCCAGGTCGGCTCTCATGGCGTTCTCACAAAGTAATGCGGTTCATGTAGTTACTGAACGCCTGCAGGTAGCGTGGGATCGGAATCAGGAAGGCGTCGTGGCCTTGCGGTGCATCGATCTCCAAGTAGCAGACGTCTTTCTTGGCGGCCATCAGGGCATCCACCAGCTCACGGGAGCGTGCCGGCGAAAAGCGCCAGTCGGTGGTGAACGACATCACGCAGAACTTGGCCGTGGCGTGCTCGAAGGTTTTTGCCAGGTCGTCATCGTGGTTGGCGGCCGGATCGAAGTAGTCCAGGGCCTTGGTCATCAGCAGGTAGGTGTTGGCGTCAAAGCGCCCCGAGAATTCCTCGCCCTGATAACGCAGGTAGCTTTCCACCTGGAACTCGACGCTGTGGAAGTCGTAGTTGAGCTTCTCGCTCTTGAGGCCACGGCCGAATTTCTCACCCATGGAATCGTCGGACAGGTAGGTAATGTGGCCGACCATCCGCGCCAGCATCAAGCCACGCTTGGGGATCACGCCCGCTTCCTGGAACGAACCGCCGTGGAACTCGGGGTCGGTGAGGATTGCCTGGCGCGCCACTTCGTTGAAGGCGATGTTCTGCGCCGACAACTTGGGCGCCGAGGCGATAGCCAGGCAATGACGCACGCGGTCCGGGTAAGTGATGGTCCATTGCAGGGCCTGCATGCCGCCCAGGCTGCCGCCAATCACGGCGGCCCACTGGCTGATGCCCAGCAGGTCGGCCAGGCGTGCCTGGCTGTGCACCCAGTCCTCTACCGTCAGCACCGGGAAGTCGGCGCCGAATGGTTTGCCGGTTTCCGGGTTGAGGCTGCTGGGGCCGGTGGAGCCGTTGCAGCCGCCGAGGTTGTTCAGGCTGACCACAAAGAACTTGTTGGTGTCGATGGGCTTGCCGGGGCCGATGCAACTGTCCCACCAGCCGGGCTTGCGGTCGTCAACGCTATGGAAACCGGCGGCGTGATGATGGCCGGACAAGGCATGGCAGATCAGCACGGCGTTGCTCGCCGTGGCGTTCAGTTGGCCATAGGTTTCGTAGATCAGGTCGTAGGCTGGCAACGAACGGCCGCAGGCCAGGGCCAGGGGTTCGCTGAAATGCGCCACTTGTGGCACGACCAGTCCAACAGAATCGGGGGGGAAGGCAGCTGGCATCGACCCTGCTCTCGTTTAAATGAGGCGTAAGTCTAAAGAGCGGGGACCCTAGCGGCAAGCAAAGGTCGGGGGTAAGCGTGATCGTTCCCACGCTCCGCGTGGGAATGCCTCTTGGGACGCTCTGCGTCCTGCCCTGGTGACGCGGAGCGTCACGGGCTGCATTCCCACGCAGAGCGTGGGAACGATCAGCACAAGCCAGCCCGCCATAAGGGTATGGCGGTCAGATCAGGCCAAACAACTCTTTTGGCATGTAGGCAAAGTAGGCCAGGCGTGGAATCACCCAGCTTTGCAGCAGCTGAATCACGATAAACGCGAAGATCGGCGAGATATCCAGGCCACCCAGGTTCGGGATCAGGCGACGGAAGGGTGCCAGCACGGGTTCGGTGATTTGAGCCACCAACTCGGCACCCGGGCTACGGCTGCCGGGTGCGACCCAGGAGAGAATCACGCTGATGATCATCGACCAGAAAATGATCTTCAGGAACAGCGAGAAAATCCCGATCAGGCCCCATGGCAACAGCAGCACGGTGAAGGCCTGGTAGCCATTGAGCATCAGGATCACCACGAACAGCAAAATCTGCAGCAACAGCGCCAGCACCAGCGACGACATGTCCAGGCCGAACAGGCTCGGGATCACCCGGCGCAGCGGCTTGAGCAGCGGTTGGGTGGCCTTCACCACGAACTGGCACAGCGGGTTGTAGAAGTTTGCACGCACCAGTTGCAGGATAAAGCGCATCAGCACGATCAGCAGGTACAGGCTGCCCAGGGTCTGGATGATGAAAATGGCAGCGTCATTGATTCCGAGCATGTTTGATTACCTTGGTAAGGGACGACTATTTGCCCAGTTGCTCAGCAATCTCGGCTGAACGATGTGCGGCGGCACCCAGTGCTGTTTCCACCAGGGCTTCAAAGCCCCCGGCCTGGAACGACTCGATAGCCGCTTGTGTGGTACCGCCCGGCGAGGTGACGCGACGGCGCAGTTCGGCGGCATCCACCTCGCTGCCGACCGCCATTTTCGCGGCGCCCAGGGCGGTTTGTTCGGCCAGTTGCTCGGCCACGTCGTGGGGCAGGCCCAGCTTGACGCCGGCGGCCGTCATGGCCTCGATCAACAGGAAGAAGTAGGCCGGGCCGCTGCCGGAGACGGCGGTGACCGCATCCAGTTGCTGTTCCTGCTCCAGCCACACGGCGATGCCCACCGCAGACAGCAGTTCCTGGGCCTGGTCACGTTGCTGTGCGGTCACTTCGCCAGTGGCATACAAACCGCTGACGCCCTGGCGCAGCAGCGCCGGGGTGTTGGGCATGCAGCGCACAATGGGCTGGGCGCCGAGCCAGTTGGTCATGCTGGCGCAGGTGATGCCAGCGGCAATCGACACCACCAGTTGATGGGGTTGCAGGCTCGGGCGCAGGCTCTCGCACACGGCCTTCATGGCCTGGGGCTTGACCGCCAGCACGATTACATCGACGCCGTGGATGGCCTCGGCGTTATCGGCGAAGGTTTTTATGCCGTGTTCGGCGCTGACGCGCTCGCGGGTCTCGGCGCCCGGGTCGCTGGCGCGGATCTGCTCGGCGTCCAGGCCCTTGGCCCGCAGGCCACCGATCAGGCTGGCCGCCATGTTACCGGCGCCGATAAAGGCAATACGCGTGTTGCTCATGACAGGTCCTTATTTCGAGGGATGTCAGCCATTTCACGGCTGGCCGTAGTCGCGGGCGCCAAACAGGGCGGTACCGATCCGCACCCAGGTGGCGCCTTGGGCAATGGCCGACTCAAGGTCGTGGCTCATGCCCATGGAAAGTGTGTCCAGCGCCAGGTTCAAGCTGGCTTGCAAGTCGCGCACCGTGGCGAACGCCGCATCCTGTTCGGCCCGATCTTCAGTCGGCTCGGGAATCGCCATCAAGCCCCGCAGCTTCAAGCGCGGCAGGGCGCTGATCGCAGTGGCCAGGGCCGGCAGGTCGGCGGGTGTGCAGCCGGACTTGCTGGCTTCGCCACTGACATTGACCTGGATGCAGATATTAAGCGGCGGCAGGTCGGCCGGGCGTTGTTCGGACAGGCGTTGTGCGATTTTCAGGCGGTCCACGGAATGCACCCAAGCGAAGTGCTCGGCGATGGCGCGAGTCTTGTTCGATTGAATGGGGCCGATGAAGTGCCAACTCAAGGGCAGGTCGGTTAATTCCGCCTGTTTGCCCAGGGCTTCCTGCAGGTAGTTTTCACCAAAGTCGCGCAGCCCGGCGGCGTAGGCTTCACGCACTGCCTGCGCGGGTTTGGTCTTGCTCACGGCCAGCAGGTGGATGCTGCTTGCGTCACGTTGCACGGCGTCGGCTGCGGCGCGGATGCGCTGGCTAACCAGGCCGATGTTGTCTGCTATCGTCGACATTCAAGATGCGCCCGTGGATATGGAGTCCGCGGCATTCTACTGGAAATGGAAAGCCCTATGGATATCACGCAATTGCTGGCGGCCAGCGTAAGCCGAGGCGCCTCAGACCTGCATCTGTCAGCCGGCCTGGCACCGATGCTGCGCATTGATGGCGAGGTTTGGCCCCTGGATGGGCCGGCGCTGAACGCTACCCAGGTGGTCGACTTATTGAGCCCTTTGCTGAATAAACATCAACAAAAGGATTTCGAAACATCTCTTGAAACGGATTTTTCCTTCGAATTGCCAGGCGTCGCCCGGTTCCGGGCGAACGTGTTCCGCCAGGATCGCGGCGTGGGTGCGGTGTTTCGGGCTATCCCGGCTGAGGTACAGAGCCTGGAGGACCTGGGATTGAGCGAGGTGTTCCAGCGAATCGCCCGACTCCCGCGCGGCCTAGTGCTGGTGACCGGGCCTACCGGCTCCGGCAAATCCACGACCCTGGCGGCGATGATCGACGACCTCAACCGGCATCGACGCCAGCATATCCTCACGCTGGAAGACCCCATCGAGTTTATCCACAGGCCGAAAATGGCCTTGGTCAACCAGCGCCAGGTGCATCGCGACACCCACAGTTTCTCGGTGGCCCTGCGTTCAGCCCTGCGCGAAGACCCGGATGTGATCCTGGTGGGTGAACTGCGCGACCTGGAAACCATCCGCCTGGCGCTGACGGCGGCAGAGACCGGGCACCTGGTGTTTGGCACCTTGCACACCTCGTCGGCGGTAAAGACAGTAGACAGGCTGGTGGACGTCTTCCCGGCCGGGGAGAAGGCGATGGTCCGCTCGATGCTGTCGGAGTCGCTGCAGGCGGTGGTGTCTCAGGTGCTGGTGAAGAAGGTGGGCGGCGGGCGCGTGGCCGCCCATGAAATCATGCTGGGCACCCCGGCGATTCGTAACTTGATTCGCGAAGACAAGGTGGCGCAGATGGTTTCGGCTATTCAGACGGGTGGGGCGTTGGGGATGAAGACCCTGGATATGAGTTTGAAGGCGTTGGTCGGCGCGGGAGTGATTAGCCGGGAAGAGGCGCGGGAGAAGGCGAGGGTGCCTGGGGACATCTAGATCGGCAGGCAGGCCCGGAAACAAATGTGGGAGCGGGCTTGCTCGCGAATACGGTGTGTCAGGCAACGAATAGGCTGACTGATCTACCGCATTCGCGAGCAAGCCCGCTCCCACATTTTCTACTGCATTGCAGTGTTAACTCAGCGCTGCACGATCCGCAGGTTGCTGTTCTGCTCTTTAGGCAGTACCCGCTTGGCAATTACGTAGTTCTTGTTCCAGAACGGCTTTTTCAGCGTGTCGATGCTCACCGACTTGCCACGGCGCGGTGCGTGGATAAAGCGGTCGTTGCCCAGGTAGATGGCAACGTGGTTGACCTGGCGGCTCTTGAGCTTGAAGAACAACAGGTCGCCAGGTTTCAGGTCCTTGCGGTCGACCTTCAACCCATGGCCGGCCGCCATGGCGTTGGAGGTGCGGGGCAGGTCCACTGCTTTTACATCGTTAAATGCGTATTTCACCAGGCCGCTGCAGTCGAACCCTTTACTTGGGCTGCTGCCGCCCCAACGATAAGGTGTACCGAGCACGTTGACGGCACGGCTCAAGACGTTGCTGCTTTGCTTGGTGTTCACGGCCAGTTGGGTGGAAAGCGCTTTGCCGTTGGCCTTGCTCAGTTGAGTCGGGTGGCTGACGGTTGGCTTTGCCGATTTGGCAGTGCTGGGCGTGCTATGGACTTTAGGGGTGAAACCGTTAACGTTCGGAAGTCGTTGCTCACGATTGGTGGCGTGGGCGGCCAGTGGCATTAATAGGCAAATGGTTAGCCATGTCTTGAAAAATGGTCGCATTAGGCGTGGCTCTTATGGGTTTGCGCGCAACTTTATAACAGCTTTTTGTGCTGTTCTCAGGCCGTTTGTCGACTGAACCTTGGGGTCAAACTCAGGAAAAACGCGACGATTCGCCGCAATTGTCCTACACAAGGCAGGTGGCACAAGGCTTTGAGGGCAGGAAGATACCATTTGCCGTACGTCGGGCGCCCGTAAAAAAGTCACAAAGAAAATGAAAAAATTTATCTATCGACGCAAAAGAGGTCCTTCATGAACACCTATCAACAGGTTGGTCAGCAGCACGATACCCACAGTAAGGCGATTGGTTACCTGCTGTGGATTTTCGGTTTTACCGGGGCTCATCGCTTTTATTACGGCAAGCCCGTGACCGGTACGATCTGGTTTTTCACTTTCGGCTTGTTCGGCATTGGCTGGCTGATCGACTTGTTCCTGATCCCGGCCATGGACCGTGAAGCCGACCTGCGGTTTACCGCTGGGCCGATTGAATACAACGTGGCCTGGATTCTGTTGGCGTTCCTGGGGGTGTTTGGTGTGCACCGCATGTATCAGGGCAAATGGATCACCGGCCTGATCTACCTGCTGACCGGCGGTTTGTTCCTGGTCGGGGTGCTGTATGACTTCTGGACGTTGAACACGCAGATCTCGATCCGCAATGCCGAGCGCAACAGCGGCCGCTGAGCACTGATCGTTCCCACGCTCCGCGTGGGAATGCAGCCCAGGATGCTCCGCGTCCACCTTTGGAGTGCTGACGCAGAGCGTCACAGGATGCGTTCCCACGCAGAGCGTGGGAACGAGCTTGCGCGTCAAGCCTGGTAGCTGATCCGCCCATCCATCAAGGTATACCGCACCGTCGCCGGCAGGCTGTGGCCGATGAACGGGCAGTTTTCGCCCTTGGACAACCAGCGCTCACCAGCCACCGTCGAGCTTGCCAGGTCGAACAGCACCAGGTCCGCCGGTGAGCCCACCGCCAACTGACCCGCCGGCAAGCGCAGGGCCTCTGCCGGGCCAGCGCTCAGGCGTGCCAGCAGTGTCGGCAGGTCCAGCAAGCCGTCTTCCACCAGCGTCATCGCCAACGGCAGCAACAGCTCCACACTGCTGATGCCCGGCTCGGTCGCGCCAAACGGTGCCAGCTTGGCGTCTCGCTCGTGAGGTTGGTGATGGCTGGAAATCGCCGACACCACACCCGACTTCACCGCCGCACGCAAACCGTCACGGTCTGCCTTGGTGCGCAGCGGGGGCTGTACGTGGTACAGGCTAGAGAAGTCGATCAGCGCCTCATCCGTCAGGATCAGTTGGTACAGGGCGACATCGGCCGTTACCCGCAAGCCACGGGCCTGGGCCTGGGCGATCAGGGCCACGCCCCGGGCGCTGGTCAACTGGCTGAAATGCGCACGCACGCCGCTTTGTTCCACCAGCAACAGGTCGCGGGCGAGAGCCACGGTTTCTGCGGTTTCCGGAATGCCCGGCAGGCCGAGGAAGCTGGCCACTGCGCCTTCATGGGCCAGGCCACCTTCGGCCAGGTCGCGGTCCTGGGAATGGAAGATCACCGTCAAGTCGAAGGTGGCCGCGTATTCCAGGGCGCGGCACAAGGTGCGCGTGCTGCGAAAGCTTTCCAGGCCATTGCCGAAGGCCACGCAACCGGCGTCACGCAGGGCGATCAGTTCGGCAAGTTGTTCGCCGTCCAGGCCCTTGCTCAAGGCGCCAATGGGAAACACTTTGCAATTGCCGGCTTCGCGGGCGCGGTCGAGGATCAGCTCGGTCACAGCGGAAGTGTCCAGCACCGGCTTGGTGTTGGGCGGGCAACACAGGCTGGTCACGCCACCGGCGGCGGCGGCTTGGGTTTCGCTGGCGATGCTGCCTTTGCGGCTGTAGCCCGGCTCGCGCAGGGCGACGTTCAGGTCCACCAGCCCAGGCGCGGCCACCAGGCCCTTGGCATCGATGCTTTGGCCGGCGTTGAAGCCTGCGGGGGCGGCGCCGATGGCGACGATCTTGCCGGCGTCCAGGTGAAGATCGGTAACTTGGTCCAGGCCACTGGCCGGGTCGATGACTCGGGCGCCGAGAATGCTGAGCTTCACTGGGCCTGCTCCTGCTCGAATTGACGTTGCGCGGTTTGCCCGCTCATGGCCATGGACAGCACAGCCATGCGCACCGCGATGCCGTAGGTCACTTGGTTGAGAATCACCGATTGCGGGCCGTCGGCCACCGCCGACTCGATTTCCACGCCACGGTTGATCGGCCCCGGGTGCATCACGATGGCATCCGGCTTGGCCTTGGCCAGGCGTGCGGTGGTCAGGCCGAACAGTCGGTAGAACTCACCTTCGCTGGGCAACAAGCCCCCGGCCATACGCTCGCGTTGCAGGCGCAGCATGATCACCACGTCCACATCCTTGAGGCCCTCGGCCATGTCGGTGTAGACCTTCACGCCATACTGTTCGATACCGATGGGCAGCAAGGTTTTGGGCGCGATCACGCGAATATCCGGGCAACCCAGGGCCTTGAGGGCCAGCATGTTCGAACGTGCTACCCGCGAATGCAGGATGTCGCCGACGATGGCCACCGAGAGGTTTTCAAAGCTGCCTTTGTGCCGACGAATGGTGAGCATGTCGAGCATGCCCTGGGTCGGGTGCGCGTGACGGCCGTCGCCGCCATTGATGATCGCCACGTTCGGGCACACATGCTCAGCAATGAAGTGCGCAGCGCCGGAGTCGCCGTGGCGTACCACGAACATGTCGGCCGCCATGGCTTCCAAGTTGCGCAGGGTGTCGAGCAGGGTTTCGCCTTTGCTCGCCGACGAGGTGGACACGTTCAGCGTGATCACATCGGCCGACAGCCGCTGGGCCGCCAGTTCAAAGGTGGTGCGGGTGCGGGTGGAGTTCTCGAAGAACACGTTGCAGATGGTTTTACCGCGCAACAGCGGGACTTTCTTCACCGCCCGGCCACCGACTTCCAGGAACGAGTCGGCGGTGTCGAGGATTTCGGTGAGCAGTTCGCGGGGCAAACCGTCGAGGGACAAGAAGTGTTGCAACTGGCCCTGAGCATTGAGCTGCAGCGGGCGCTTGGCATCTAGAGGCGTCATCGCGGGGACTCTGTACAAGGCGGTTTAAAGGGCAAGGTCTTGCAGTTCGAGTTCGAGCGGCGTGGGACCGGACAATTTTACCCGCTGCTGGGGGGCAAGCGACAGGGTTGCGCCTACGACGTCCGGGCTGATCGGCAGCTCGCCGGCATCCAGGTCCAGCAGGCACACCAGGGTCACGCTGGCCGGGCGGCCATAGTCGAACAGCTCGTTCAGGGCGGCGCGGATGGTGCGGCCGCTCATCAGCACGTCGTCGATCAATACCAGGTGCTGGCCTTCGATCTCGAAGGGCAGGGCCGAAGGGCGCACCTGCGGATGCAGGCCGTTCTGGCTGAAGTCGTCGCGGTAGAAGGACACGTCCAGGGTGCCCAGGGGCGAATCACTGCCCAGTTCTTTGAGTAGCGCCTGGGCCACCCACACGCCACCGGTGCGTATGCCGATAAAACGCGGTTCGCTGATGGCACGGTGTTCCAGGTGCGCCTTGAGGCGTATCGCCATCTGGCTGATCAGTTCGGCAGGGTTCGGCAAGCTCATGGTGGCTCCTTGTTAAGTGTGTAGGAGCGAGCTTGCTCGCGAAAAACGTCAACGATAACGCGTGAAAACCTGGAAGTGCGCGGTGCCTGTGAGTTCTTCGCGAGCAAGCTCGCTCCTACAAAAACGGCATAGCAGCAAGCCGCGTCAGTCAGGATTCAAATAAAGCGGTGTTTTCATCCAGCCAGCCCTGCAACAGCAAGGCGGCGGCGATGGCGTCCACCGGGTTGTCGCGATAACTGCCCTTTTGCCCGCCACGGTCACGGCGCTCACCCTTGGCTTCAAAGGTGGTGAGGCGTTCGTCGTGGGTATAGAAGGGCAGGTTGTAGCGGCCATTGAGGCGGCGTGCGAACTTCTCGGCGCGCAGGCACATGTCACTGGGGGTGCCATCCATGTTCAGGGGCAGGCCGACCACCACCGCGTCAGGCTTCCACTCTTTGATGAGGGCTTCGACCTGGTTCCAGTCCGGCACGCCGTTCTGGGCCTTGAGGGTGCACAGCTCGCGGGCCTGGCCGGTGATGACCTGGCCAACCGCTACGCCGATCTGTTTGGTGCCGTAGTCAAAACCGAGGATCAGACGCAAAGCCATCAGGCGTGCCCCGCCTGGCTGGTCAACAGGCTGAGGTTGACCCGCAGCTTGGCCGCGGCCGCTTCCAGGCGCAGTTCGCTGGCGGTGTTGAACAGGATGTCAGCGTCGAACGGGCAGGTCAGCCAGGCATTGCTGGCCAGTTCGGCCTCCAATTGCCCGGCTTCCCAACCGGCGTAGCCCAGGGTGATCACACTTTGCTCGGGGCCCACGCCGTCGGCGATGGCGAACAGCACGTCCTGGGACGTGGACAGTGACACGCCTTCAAGGTCTACCGTGGCCTGATACTTCGGCCCGGTGGGGTGCAAGACAAAACCGCGATCGGTCTGCACCGGCCCGCCGATGTAGATCGGCACATGCTGGCAGCTTGCCGGCGGGTCGATTTCCGGGCGCAGTTGCTCAAGGATATCGGCCAGGTTCAGCTCCTGCGGGCGGTTGACCACCAACCCCATGGCACCATTGGCCGTGTGCTCGACGATGTAGGTCAAGGTCTGCGCAAAGTTCGGGTCGGCCATATGGGGCATGGCGATCAGGAATTGGTGCTTGAGGTAAGTCGGGCTGACGTTTTTCATGTCCGCTAGTGTGGCGTTGGAGGGGCGAACTGACAAGTGCGGGCGCGACCTGTGCGATCAGTTACTGGACAACCGATCGCCCTTGGCGAACCGCCAGGTGCGGATGATTTCCAGGCGGTCCACGTCGTTCAAGTCGCCGCTGAACGGCGCAAAGGGCGCGGCCAGCCGTACGATGCGTTGCGCGGCCTGGTCCAGCAGCGGTTGGCCGGAGGACTCCAGCACCTGCACTTCATATAGCGAGCCGTCACGGTTGATCGACACCAGTAAGCGCAAATTGCCATAAATCTGCTGGCGCCGCGCCTCGTCCGGGTAGTTGAGGTTGCCAATGCGTTCGACCTTCTTGCGCCACTCGTCTTTATACCAGGCGCCTTTGTCGCGCATGGTTGAGGCGGCGTTCAGGCGGTAGATGCGCGGGCGCTTGGCATACAGCTGTTGCTCGTGGGCCAGTTCGGCTTCCAGGCTGGAAATTTCGTCGGACAACGTCGAGCTGTCGAACGTCGGCGCAGGTTTCACCGGTTCGGGCTTGGGCTCGGTCTTGGCCTTTTCGCGCTGGGTCGGGGCTTTTTGCGGCTTGGGCGCGACGGTGGTTACCGCAGCCTTGGGCGCGGCCTGCCTGACCTCGGGCTTGGGCGCCGGCGGCGGGGTGACCTTCTTGACCTGGTTGTCGTGAAAGGGCGCCACTTCGGTGGTCTTGGGCACGGCTTTCTTGTCGAGGGTGCCGCTGCCCTGCTGGTTGTCCTGGGCGAGAAAATCAGCCTTTTCGGGCTTCTTTTCGCTCTTGAACGTGGCGAGGGTGATTTCCAGGGTCTTGGTAATCTGCTTGGGTTCGACCAGGGTGAACCCCACCCCCAGGAGCAGGGCGAGGTGAATCAGCGCAGCGAGAAACAGGGTAAATCCGAGACGATCAGCCGGGCGCACGCCGCTATGGGTGAATTCGGGGGGCAGATCGGACGGGAGTGTCATGACAAGAAAACCAACATCGCGCGTTTCACAGGTGGCGCATGATAACGCAATGTTGGTGTGTGTCCGGCTGTTCTATGTCACTTGGCTTTTAGCTTGCGCTCAATGGCGGCCATCAGCATTTCGCCGATGTTCGTGCCAAATGCATTGTCGATCTCGCGAATACAGGTCGGGCTGGTGACGTTGATTTCAGTGAGGTTCTCACCAATTACGTCGAGTCCGACAAACAGCAGGCCTTTTTCCCGCAGCGTCGGGCCGACTTGAGCGGCGATCCAGCGGTCCTTGTCCGACAACGGCCGCGCTTCACCGCGACCACCGGCCGCCAGGTTGCCACGGGTCTCGCCGGCTGCCGGGATACGCGCCAGGCAATAGTCCACCGGCTCGCCGTCGATCATCAGGATGCGCTTGTCACCGTCCTTGATCGCCGGCAGGTAGGCCTGCCCCATGATCTGCTGGGTGCCCAGGGCGGTCAGGGTTTCGAGGATCACCGACAGGTTCGGGTCGCCTGCGCGGTGACGGAAGATCGAGGTGCCGCCCATGCCGTCCAGCGGCTTGAGGATCACATCGCCATGCTTGGCGGCGAATTCACGCAGTACATCGGCGCGGCGGCTGACCACGGTCGGTGGCGTGCACTGCGGGAACAGGGTGGCGAACAGCTTTTCATTGCAGTCGCGCAGGCTTTGCGGCTTGTTGACGATCAACACGCCAGCCCGTTCGGCCTGCTCCAGCAGGTAGGTGGAGTACACAAACTCCATGTCGAACGGCGGGTCCTTGCGCATCAGGATCACGTCGAGGTCGCTCAGGGGGCTGTCGATTTCGTCCGAAAGCTCGAACCACTTCTCAGGGTTGGCGAACACCTGCAGCGGGCGCATGCGTGCGCGGGCCTCGCCGTCACCCTGGTAAAGGTCGCGCTGCTCCATATAGAACAAGGTCCAGCCGCGGGCCTGGGCGGCCAGGAGCATGGCCAGCGAACTGTCCTTTTTATAGGAAATGCTGGCGATAGGGTCCATGACAATGCCGACGCGAACGCTCATGGGGATTTCCTCTAGCAAATTGGGGCGCATAAAAGTGGCGTCAGAGTGGCGCTGCGGCTGTTGTGGGTCAAGGAAAAACCACTGGGCGGGTGCCTCGATAGATTGCGCCAGGAGACTGTGCTAAAAAGGCTGGCACGGCGCACCAGCCCTTGTATTCCAAGGCTTGCGGCGTTCATCCTGTGCAACATCAGGCAGTACACACCGAAAACCGATTCGCTGTGGCGATGGTAGAGCAGATATGGAACAGCATTCCAACGCCTTGAAGGTGATGGTGATCGACGATTCGAAAACGATCCGCCGCACCGCCGAGACGCTGTTGAAGAACATGGGGTGCGAGGTCATCACGGCGATCGACGGTTTCGACGCCCTGGCCCGTATTGTCGATCATCACCCGCACATTATCTTTGTCGACATCATGATGCCGCGCCTGGATGGCTACCAGACCTGCGCCCTGGTGAAGAACAACCCGGCGTTCAAATCGATCCCGGTGATCATGCTGTCCTCCAAGGACGGCCTGTTCGACAAGGCCAAGGGGCGCATCGTGGGTGTCGATCAGTTTTTGACCAAGCCTTTCAGCAAGGAAGAACTGCTGGGGGCGATCAAGGCCTATGTGCCTGGGTTCGCCGCAGTAGAACAAGCACACTGACGCCGCCTCACGAGGGCCGGCGCCGACCAATGTAGCGGGGAAAACCATGGCACGTGTTCTGATCGTCGACGATTCGCCGACCGAAATGTACAAACTCACCGGCATGCTGGAAAAGCATGGCCACCAGGTGCTCAAAGCCGAAAACGGCGCGGACGGCGTGGCCCTGGCCCGCCAGGAAAAACCCGACGCCGTGCTGATGGATATCGTGATGCCAGGCCTCAATGGCTTCCAGGCCACGCGCCAGTTGTCCAAGGAGCCGGAAACCAACGGTATCCCGATCATCATCATCACCACCAAAGACCAGGAAACCGACAAGATCTGGGGCGCACGCCAGGGCGCCAAAGACTACCTGACCAAGCCGGTGGATGAAGAAACCCTGATTGCCACCCTGAACAAGGTGCTGGCCGGCTAAGGCTTGCGATCATGACCGAGTCGCAAACCGCCTTCGAGCTGCTGCTGGACATCGACCGCCGCTGCCGCTTGCTGGCCGCGGACCTGCCGTCCCAGGAAACGCGCCTGCAACGCTGGAGCGGCATCGCTTTTCGCGTAGGGCCAAACGCCTACGTGGCGCCCATGGGCGAAGTCGCCGAGGTATTGCATGAGCCACGTTGCACCTTGATGCCGGGGGTCAAGCCCTGGGTCAAAGGCGTGGCCAACCTGCGCGGGCGCTTGCTGCCGGTGATGGACCTGGGTGGTTTCCTGGGCCTTGAGTTGTCCAAGGCGCGCAAGCAACGGCGGGTGCTGGTGGTGGAGTTCAACGACCTGTTTGTCGGGCTGCTGGTAGACGAGGTGGTAGGCATGCAGCATTTCCCATTGGACGCCTGGGTGGCCAGCACCGCCTCGGGCGCGCCGTTTATTCAGGGCCAGTTCGACGGCGACCCGCAATGGCAGGTCTTCAGCCCCTTCGCCCTGGCCCAGGCCCCTGGCTTCATGGATGTTGCCGCATGAGCACCGCTACCACGCCCAAACCCCAGGCCGCTTCGCGCAGCCGTTCGCAGATCATCGTGCTGTTTATCGCCTTGATCGTGTTCATCATGTTGCTGTTCGCCAACTTCGCGTACCTCAACACCCAGTCCACCTACGACAAACAGTACATCGGCCACTCCGGTGAGCTGCGCGTGCTGTCCCAGCGCATTGCCAAGAACGCCACCGAAGCTGCCGCCGGGAAAGCGGCGGCGTTCAAGCTGCTGGGCGATGCGCGCAACGATTTTGCCCAGCGCTGGGGCTACCTGAAAAAAGGTGACCCGCAAACCGGCTTGCCGGCGGCGCCAAGTGCGGTGCGCGCTGAAATGCGGGCGGTACAGACCGACTGGGAGGCGCTGCTGAAAAACACCGACGCCATCCTGGCCAGCGAGCAGACCGTGTTGTCGTTGCACCAAGTGGCGGCGACCCTGGCCGAAACCGTGCCGCAACTGCAGATCGAGTCGGAAAAGGTCGTGGATAGCCTGCTGCAACGCGGCGCCCCGGCCAGCCAGGTGGCCTTGGCCCAACGCCAATCGCTGCTCGCCGAACGTATCCTGGGGGCGGTCAACACGGTGCTGGCGGGGGATGAAACCGCCGTGCAGGCTGCCGATGCCTTCGGTCGCGATGCCAACCGTTTTGGCGTGGTGCTCAATGGCATGCTCAACGGCAACCCGGGGCTGCGTATCACCCAGGTCGAAGACCCGGACGCCCGGGCGCGGCTGGCGGACATTGCCGAGCTGTTCGAATTTGTCTCCGGCTCCGTGGATGAAATTCTCGAGACCTCGCCGCAGTTGTTCCAGGTGCGCGCTTCGGCGAGCAATATTTTCAACCTGTCGCAAACCCTGCTCGATGAAGCCTCGCACCTGGCCACCGGTTTTGAAAACCTCGCCAGCGGGCGCAGTTTAGACACCATCGGCGGTTACGTGCTGGGCTTGCTGGCGCTGGCCTCGATCATCCTGATCGGCCTGGTCATGGTGCGCGAGACCAACCGCCAACTGCATGAAACCGCGCAGAAGAACGAGCGCAACCAGAACGCGATCATGCGCCTGCTGGATGAAATCGAAGACCTGGCCGACGGCGACCTTACCGTCACAGCCTCAGTCACCGAAGACTTTACCGGCACCATCGCAGACTCCATCAACTATTCGGTGGACCAACTGCGTGACCTGGTCGCCACCATCAACCTCACCGCCGGGCAGGTCGCGGGCGCGGTGCAGGACACCCAGGCTACCGCGATGCACCTGGCCCAGGCGTCGGAGCATCAGGCCCAGCAGATTGCCGAAGCGTCTACCGCCATCAACCAGATGGCGCAGTCCATCGACCAGGTATCGGCCAACGCGGCCGAATCCTCGGCGGTGGCTGAGCGTTCGGTGGAGATCGCCAACAAAGGCAACGAAGTGGTGCACAACACCATCCACGGCATGGACAACATTCGCGAACAGATCCAGGACACCGCCAAGCGCATCAAGCGCCTGGGCGAGTCGTCCCAGGAAATTGGCGACATCATCAGCCTGATCGACGACATCGCCGACCAGACCAACATCCTCGCCCTCAACGCCGCGATCCAGGCCAGCATGGCCGGTGACGCCGGGCGCGGCTTTGCGGTGGTGGCCGATGAAGTGCAACGGCTGGCCGAACGCTCCTCGGCGGCCACCCGGCAGATCGAAACCCTGGTACGCACCATCCAGGCCGACACCAACGAAGCGGTGATCTCCATGGAGCAGACCACCACCGAAGTGGTGCGCGGCGCGCGCCTAGCCCAGGACGCCGGGGTGGCACTGGAAGAGATCGAAGGTGTGTCCAAAACCCTGGCGGCGCTGATCCAGAGTATTTACAACGCGGCGCAGCAACAGACCTCATCGGCGGGGCAGATTTCCCTGACCATGAACGTGATCCAGCAGATCACCACGCAGACTTCGTCGGGTTCCACCGCCACCGCCGAAAGCATTGGTAACCTGGCGAAGATGGCCAGCCAGTTGCGCAGGTCGGTGTCGGGTTTCACCTTGCCGCCGCCCAAGCAGGTGGACGATTGAAATGCAATCAAAATGTGGGAGCGGGCTTGCTCGCGAATGCGGTATATCAGTCACCTGATCTATAAACTGACCCACCGCTTTCGCGAGCAAGCCCGCTCCCACATTGGATCTCCTCTTGATTTGAGATCTGAGTAACACACGCAACTCATGAATTCTAAGCGGAGCAGTTATGGTTGATCGGCACGACTACGTGGCCCTCGAATGGGTCAAGGGCGATATTGCCGAAACCCTGAAGCAGGCCCGGTCGGCCCTGGACGCGTACGTTGAAACCCATGACGACGACGCCCTCAACGAATGCCTGGCCGGTATCCACCAGGTGCATGGCGCGCTGCAAATGGTCGAGTTCTACGGCGCGGCGCTGCTGGCCGAAGAGATCGAAGAACTGGCCCTTGCGCTCCAGGCCGGGCACGTCGGCCAGCGCGATGAAAGTATCCGCCTGCTGCAACAAGCCCTCGGCCAACTGCCGCTGTACCTCGACCGCGTGCACAGTGCCCGCCGCGACTTGCCGCTGGTGGTGCTGCCGCTGCTCAACGACCTGCGCAGCGCCCGTGGTGAAAGCCTGCTATCGGAAACCAGCCTGTTCAGCCCGCAACTGCTATCGATCGAGCCGTTGCCAGAGCAAGCCCTGGCCCAACGGGCAACGCCGGATCTGCATGAACAGTTGCGCCAATGGCGCCACCTGCTGCAACAAGCCCTTGCCGGGTTGCTGCGTGAAGACCACGGCCCCAGCAACCTGGAAGACATGGCGCGGGTGTTCGCACGCCTTGAAGCGCTGTGCCAGGGCGCGCCGCTATTGCCGTTGTGGCAGGTCACCTCGGCGCTGGTCGAAGGCATGCTCACCGGCGTGGTCGCCAACAGCCCAGCGCTGCGCAGCCTGCTCAAGGCCAGCGATAAACAACTCAAGCGCTTGCTGGTTCAAGGCATCAACGGCATCAACCAGCCGGCGCCGGATGAGTTGCTCAAGAGCCTGTTGTTCTACGTCGCCAAAGTGACCCGGCCGACGCCGCGCATGCAAAGCCTGAAGGAACGCTACGGCTTGGACGAAGCCTTGCCCGACAGCGCCGTGGTCGATGCTGAACGTGCGCGGCTGGCTGGGCCGGATCGCAATGCCATGGGCTCGGTGCTCGGGGCGTTGTGTGAGGAACTGGTGCGGGTCAAGGAACGCCTGGATCTGTTCGTGCGCAGTGATCGCCAGCACACCCAGGACCTCGACCCGTTGCTGGCGCCATTGCGCCAGATCGCCGATACCCTCGCGGTGCTGGGTTTCGGCCAGCCGCGCAAAGTGATCATCGACCAACTCGCGGTGGTGTTGAGCCTGGTCCAGGGGCAGCGTGAACCCAATGACGCGGTGTTGATGGATGTGGCCGGCGCGTTGCTGTATGTCGAAGCGACGCTGGCCGGGATGATCGGCACCGTCGAACCGCAAAGCCGTGAAGACAGCCGCTTGCCCACCACCGACCTGACCCAGATTCACCAGCTAGTGATTCGTGAGTCGTGCCAGTGCCTGCGCCAAGCCAAGGAGCTGGTGATCGACTGCATCGAGGCCGACTGGGACCGTCAGCGCCTGGAATCCTTGCCCGAGCTGTTGAGCCAGGTACGCGGTGCCCTGGCGATGATTCCTTTGCCACGCGCCGCAAGTTTGATGCGCGGTTGCACCGACTACGTCGATGAGCAGTTGATGGTCAATGACGCCGCGCCTTCGGCGACGCAACTGGGGCATTTCGCCGAGGTGGTCAGCAGCCTGGAGTACTACCTCGAACGCATGCTTCAAGACCCCGACGCGGCGGGCGAAAAAGTGCTGGAACTGGCCACCCAGGGCTTGAATGCACTGGGCTACCTGCCGGCGGAAAAACCCTGGCGCCAGGCCCTGGCCGCGCCCGAGGGGGCACTGTCCGAGGCCGTACCCAGCCAGTCCCAATTCGATGCGCTGGCGAGCCCAACCTCACGTCTCAACCCTCCGGCCTTGCAGCGTCCCGGCAGCCTGTTGCCGCCGCCGGCCGATGAAGAACCGATTGACGATGAGCTGCGCGAAGTCTTCCTTGAAGAAACCGATGAAGTCCTCGACGTGCTGCATCGCTACCTGCCCGACAGCGCGGACAAAACCGCCCAGGGCGAAATGCGCCGCGCCTTCCATACGCTCAAGGGCAGCGGCCGCATGGTGCGCGCCCTGGTGCTGGCCGAGCTGGCCTGGGCCGTGGAGAACCTGCTTAATCGCGTGCTGGAACGCAGCGTAGTCCTCGGCCCTGAGGTGCAGCAGGTATTGGATGAGGCCGTGGCCCTGCTGCCGGAGCTGATCGCCGATTTTGCCAGCGACGATCAACGCCAGCGCGATGAGGTCGATGCCTTGGCCGCCCGAGCCCATGCCCTGGCCAGTGGCGCCGTCACGTCCGCCACCGAGCCTCATGACCCGATGCTGCTGGAGATCTTCCGCAACGAAGCCCAAGGCCATCTGGACAGCCTCGAGCACTTCCTGCAACAGGCCGCCGAGCAGGTGCCGCTGCAGGTCAGCGATGAACTGCAACGCGCCTTGCACACCCTCAAGGGCAGCGCCTACATGGCCGGCGTATTGCCCATCGCCGAACTGGCGCGCCCGCTGGATCACCTCACCCGTGAATACAAGGCCCACCGCTTGCCACTGGACACGGACGAAGTGGCGTTGCTGCTTGAAGCACAACAGCTGTTCCAGCGCGGGCTGGGTGGCCTGGACCACAATCCCCTGGCGCCGATCAACGGCGCGGCTGACCTGATCAGCCGCACCCAGCGCCTGCTGGAGCATCAACTCGCCGCCTTGCTCGACGCGCCCACGGCCGGCCTGCGCGTCAAGCGTGACCCGCATTTGATCACCAACTTCCTGGCCCAGGGCATGGACATCCTGCTCGACGCCGAAAGCCTGCTGCGTCGCTGGCAGCAACACCCCGGCGACCGTCAGGAACTCACGGCGTTGCTGGACGAGCTGACCACCCTGGGCGAGGGCGCGCACCTTGCCGACCTGCATCCTATCGACGCGTTGTGCGAAGCCTTGCTCGACCTGTATGGCGCGGTAGAGGAAAGCAGCCTGGCGGTCAGCGCCCGCTTTTTCCAGGAGGCCGAACAGGCCCACGACGCGCTGATCAACATGCTCGACCAGTTGGCCGCCGGCCAGGAAATCAGCCCCGCGCCCGCACGGCTGCAGGCGTTGCGCGAGTTGCTTGACGAAGCCCTGGACCCGTCCGCTACAGGCCTGATCAAAAGCGACGGCAGCCGCACCCTGAGTATCTCCGAATTGGGCGCGGCCACTGCGCAGCTGGATCACGCAACGGCGATGGACGACGAAATTGTCGAGATCTTCCTTGAAGAGGCCGTAGACATCCTCGACAGCGCCGGCCAGTCGCTCAAGCGCTGGCTGCTGGAACCCGAAAACGCCGCGCCCTTGTCCTCGTTGCAGCGGGACCTGCACACCCTCAAGGGCGGTGCGCGCATGGCCGAAATCGACCCGGTGGGCGACTTGGCCCATGAGCTCGAATGCGTTTATGAGGGGCTGGTGGACCGCCGCTACAGCTATTCGGTCGAGCTGTCCCAGGCACTGATGGCCAGTCACGAACGCCTGGCCCAACAGTTGGACGAACTGCAACGGCAGCAACCCTTGAGTGACGGCGCCGAACTGGTCCAGCGGCTGCGGCAATTGCGCCAGGCCAGCAGCCCGGCAGCGCCGGCTGCGGTGGCGCCCGCCTCAGGTGCCGACCCGGAATTGCTGGATATCTTCCTCGAAGAAGCTGCCGATATCCTCGACAGCTCAGGCAGCGCGTTAGTGCGCTGGCAGGCCGAACCGGGCAATCGCCAGGAAGTGGAAACCCTGCTGCGGGACCTGCACACCCTCAAGGGTGGCGCACGTATGGTCGAGATCGGGCCCATTGGCGATCTGGCCCATGAGCTGGAATTTCTTTACGAAGGGCTGTCCGCCGGTTTGCTCGCGCCGAACCCTGAATTGTTCGCTCTGCTGCAAGGCTGCCATGACCGCCTCGCGCAGATGATCGACGCCGTGGCCGAGGGCTTGCCGGTGGGCTCGGTGGATAAACTCATCGAGCGCATCAAGAGCCTGGTGCACCCCAGTGATGAGCCGGTGACACCCGTGGCGCTGCCGGCTGGCAAGGCCGAAGCGGTCGCCGATCCGGCTGCCGACATGGTGAAAATCTCTGCTGACTTGCTCGATGACCTGGTCAACCTGGCCGGCGAAACCTCGATCTTCCGTGGCCGTATCGAGCAGCAAGTCAAGGATGCGCGCATTGCCTTGAGTGAGATGGAAACCACCATCGAGCGCATGCGCGACCAACTGCGCCGGCTCGACAGCGAAACCCAGGGCCGCCTCTTGAGCCGCCAGCAGGCCGAGGCCGAACGCCTGGGCTACGAAGAGTTCGACCCGCTGGAAATGGACCGCCATTCGCAGCTGCAACAGCTGGCCCGTGCGCTGTCCGAATCTGCCTCCGACCTGCTCGACCTCAAGGACACCCTGGAGCGCCGCAACCAAGATGCCCACAACCTGCTGCAGCAACAGGCACGCATCAACACCGAATTGCAGGAAGGCCTGATGCGCACGCGCATGGTGCCTTTCGAGCGCATGTTGCCACGCCTCAAGCGCATCGTGCGGCAAGTGGCGGGCGAATTAGGCAAAGACGTGGAGTTCATCGTCGGCAATGCCGAAGGCGAGATGGACCGCAATGTGCTGGAGCGCATGGCGGCACCCTTGGAGCATATGCTGCGCAACGCCGTCGACCACGGCCTGGAGTCCCGCGAAGTGCGGCTGGCGGCGGGTAAGCCGGAGAAGGGCCGCATCACCCTGGACCTGACCCACGAGGGCGGCGACATCGTCTTCGACATGCGCGACGACGGCGCGGGTGTGCCCCTCGAAGCGGTGCGGCGCAAGGCGATCAAGCGCGGCTTGCTCGCGCCCCATCAAGAGATGAGCGACCGTGACGTGTTGCAGTTCATCCTGCAGCCGGGCTTTTCCACCGCCGAAAAAATCACCCAGATTTCCGGACGCGGCGTGGGCATGGACGTGGTGCATGAAGAAGTGCGCCAGCTCGGCGGCTCCATGGTGATCGACTCGACGCCGGGCATGGGCGTGCATTTTCGCATTCGCCTGCCGTTTACCGTGTCGGTCAATCGTGCGCTGATGGTGCACTGCGCGGACGACCAATACGCGATCCCCCTCAACACCATCGAAGGCCTGGTGCGCGTGCTGCCCCACGAATTGGCGGGGCATTACCAGCAAGACCCGCCGCACTATGAGTACGCCGGCCAGCGCTACGAGTTGTTCTACTTGGGCGACCTGCTGCACACCGCCAGCCGCCCGAAACTGCTGGGCCAGTACCAGCCGCTGCCGGTGCTGCTGGTGCACTGCAATGAACGCCGCGTGGCGGTGCATGTGGATGCCATGGCCGGTACCCGCGAGATTGTGGTCAAAGGCTTGGGGCCGCAGTTCTCCGGGGTGCAGGGCGTGACCGGCGCGACCATCCTGGGCGACGGCCATGTGGTGCTGATCATCGACCTGCTGGCGCACATCCGCGCCCGGCAACCGGCCTTGCCGGCCCAGGCGGTGGATGCGCCGCTGATCCTCAACGACCCGCTGAAAAAACGCCCGCTGCTGGTACTGGTGGTGGACGACTCGGTCACCGTACGCAAAGTCACCAGCCGCCTGCTGGAGCGCAACGGCATGAACGTGCTCACCGCCAAGGACGGTATCGACGCCCTCGCCATCCTGGAAGAACACACCCCGGACCTGATGCTGCTCGACATCGAAATGCCGCGTATGGACGGCTTCGAAGTAGCCATTCAGATACGCAACGACCCACGCCTGATGCGCTTGCCGATCATCATGATCACCTCACGCACCGGCCAGAAACACCGCGACCGCGCCATGGCCATTGGCGTCAACGACTACCTCGGCAAGCCATACCAAGAGTCGGTACTGCTGGAAAGCATCGCCTACTGGAGCAAGTCCCATGCTTGAGCACCGCACCAGCCAACTCACCGGACTGCTGCTGCCCCTGGCCGACCGCCACCTGGTGCTGCCCAACGTTGCCGTGGCCGAGCTGATCGACTTCCAGCGCGGCGAACCGGCCAGCGATGCACCGCCGTGGTACCTGCGGCAGGTTACGTGGCGCGATCGGCAGATTCCACTGATCAGCTTTGAAGCGGCCTGCGGCGAAGCCAGCATGACGGGCGAACGCTCACGCATCGTGGTGTTGAATGCACTGGGCGGGCGACCGACATTGAAGTTCATTGCGCTGGTGATCCAGGGCATTCCGCGCTCGTACAAGCTCGATAGCGAATTGAGCTACGTGGACGTGCCCCTGTGCCCGCTGGAACTGGCGGCGGTGCAAGTGGGCGAGCAGGTGGCGAAGGTGCCGGATTTGATGGGGCTTGAAGCGCTGCTGGTAGAGTCCGGCCTGGCCTGATCCTGAGCCCTATGAAGATCTACTGTGGGAGCTGGCTTGCCTGCGATGGCGGCCTGTCAGTCAACATCTCAGTAGCTGACCTACCGCTATCGCAGGCAAGCCAGCTCCCACGCTGAGCTGCGCTCATCTTCATGTCTCAATCCATCCACGCAGAGCTTGCAAATAATCGGTGATATGTCGGAATAGGATGGAGTTGCTGTAGGCGAGTTCTGAATTTGGAATAGGTGGGTTTTCAGGCCGAAGTGGAGTGGCTAGTTTCTGCACTCCTCACTGCCAGCAAGGACTCGCAAATGGCCGTACCGTTAATGCCGCCCGGTGTTTCAATTCTTGAAAACATGGCGATATCCCAATCCAAACGCATTCATCTCAAGCCCGGCTCGGCATTTGCCTATTCCTGGTTTTACTCCCAAGTACGTGCGGCCGGCCCTTGGAATTACAAGAAGCAGGGGCGTCAGTACGAAGCTTTTGGTAACTTCAATTACGGTGCCACAGGCACGGTGCTGGGCATTCCCGAAAATGTGTTGCTGCGAGCCGCCGGTGTGGCTCAAACCGTCGCCAGAACGACTCGTCCGGATTTTGGATCATGGTGGGGCGTTGAGCCTTTTGGTGACGACCCACGGGACCAATATTGGATAAGACGAGGTATCGAATATGCCATTTCGCAAGGCCAGTAAGCGCCTCATACCTGTTCTGCGTAATTGCCTGCTTGTGATCTGCCTACTCTATATCGGCGGCAGTTGGGTCCTGTCGCCCGGCACACCGGAACTGGATGAAGTGGTGTTGAAGCACTCCCTGGGCAACGGTATGTCGATCTATGGTGCGCGAGATGGCCAAGGTGGCGCGACGGTGGGGTTTTCCTACAGGTACTACGTGCATAAGGATTTGGGAAGTGATCAGGAAATACTCAGCGTATTAGCGTCTGCACCTCCTTTTCTCAAAACAAAAGAGCCCGATGTTCAAGTCAATAATGAGGGGGGTGCCCTGCAGCTGGTTATTCAGGGAGAAGTGTATGAGTACCACAGTTATGCGCTGGAGGGCCTGGGGAAGGTCAGGGTGATGATGGTGTTGTGATGGGCTAGCGCTCGATTTTTCCTGCAAACGGGCGCTTTTTATGCCTGCTGTACTCGTTATGGCGGCTGTGCGTGGGAGATTTTTCGGAGTCTGCCGGGGTCCGATATGCCCGGTCTTGCACGCCTGCGTACAGCTGCCACCTTCATTCGCGTGCAAGCGGAGAGAGGGCAGCCTCCATCACATATCGGAGCTGTAAATCATGGTCAAACCTACGCCCAATCCACCCCTCTTCACCGTAAAAGTCCACCAACACACCGAAACCTTACTGGTCAATGCCAGCGAAACCCTGTCCTCGCTCAATGCGCTCACCTGCAACCTGGCCTTCGACCTGAACACTTCCCAGCGCGCCTTCATGCTGGGGATCCAGCAAATGGCAGAGTTGGGGCAGTTGTTGGTCGATAGAGCGCTGGAGCAAGTCAGCCGGTCGCCAGCAACTTGAAACGGTCCCAAAAAGGGGCTGATCGTTCCCTCTTTGGGACCGCCACCTAACCAACACCACCGACCAATGTGGGAGCAGGCAAGCTCCCACAACGAGCTGCGCTCATCTCTAGGTCTCAATCAATCCGCGCAAACCGTTCAATCACTGGCTGCTCCCGGTGCTCCGCCTGCCATAAGTCATAAGCACTTTGCATCGACAACCATAACTGGGCAGTACTCACGCCGGCCCGTTCCAACCGAACGGCAAGGTCCGGGCTGACCGGGGCGTGGCCATGCAAGATCCTTGAAAAAGTCTCACGGGCGAAACCCAGGCGTCTCGCCATCTCGGTGATGGTGATGCCCAAGGCAGGGATCACATCTTCAAGCAGGATCTCACCTGGGTGAGGTGGATTGTGCATACCCATATCAATGCCTCTACTCAGTGGTAGTCAAGATAGTCGACCAGTTCGACCTGATCGTCGAACATCCGAAAAATAATGCGCCAGTTACCACTTATGCTGACGGACCAGTAATCAAGCAGGTCGCCCTTCAAGCGATGGAAGCGCCAGCCGGGAAGGTCCAGTGCATCTGGGTGCTCGGCTTTGTCCAGAATGAGCAGAACGCGGCGCAAGCGCTTTGCATGGTTTGCGTTGATGCCTCTGGTTGAACCGGTCTCATAGAAGGCCCTGAGTCCCTTATGTTTCCAGCTAACGATCATGGCATGATTGTGATGTGATGCATCACACTCTGCAATGGCCTTGCATCGGGTTTAACGGTCGGATTCATGATGTCTGCCCGTGGCACGATTCGGATGGAAAAGGTTAGGGAGGCGAGTTCCGAGCAACAACCTGAAAAGCCTGTCGGAGCATTCTTTGCTGCCTATCGGAAGGATGATGGTGGAGGTGGTCTTAGGATTTTTCCCGCAAGATTTTGGGCTATGCATGAACTTGTGGTGAGAGGTCCGCACGCCTAGTCTTCGCTCCGTCATCGCAAAAAACGGTGACACGGACGTGCAAGTCCGACGAAACTGTTTAGGCGTACAAACGCCCAGCCAAACAACGGGCGTTTTTTGTGCTCGCTGCTTTATGGCGGCTGCGCGCAGGAGGTCTTCGGACCTGCTGGGTGTCCTAAACAGGCCCGGTCTTGCACACCTGCGCACGGTCGCCACCCTCATTCGCGTGCAAGCGAACGGTGGCGCTCCTTACTAACTGTTTAGGAGTTTCATCATGATCAAACCTACGCCCAATCCACCCCTCTTCACCGTAAACCCCCACCAAGACACCGAAACCCTGCTGGTTAACGCCAGCGAAACCCTGTCCTCGCTCAATGCGCTCACCTGCAACCTGGCCTTCGACTTGGACACTTCCCAGCGCGCCATCATGCTGGGAATTTAGCAAATGGCAGAGTTGGGGCAGTTACTGGTTGATAGAGCGCTGGAGCAAGTCAGCCCGTCGCCAGCAACTTGAAACGGTCCCAAAAAGGGACTGATCATTCCCTCTTTGGGACCGCTATCTAACCAACACCACCGACCCATGTGGGAGCTGGTTTGCCTGCGATGGCCAAGGTATCTACACAACTTTTTAGCGCTCAACGCTAACCACGATGCGAAGCGAGCCGCTCTTGATCTTGCTCTTGATCTGCTTGTGATCTTGATCTTAAGCGCCCCGTTAAACCACGCTGGCCGGAATTCGACAGGGATTTGGGGGGTAAACCGGCAGGGATGCCGGTTTAGCCGCCCCGCGCCATGGATGGCGCGTGGCGGCGGCCCCCCAAATCACTGACGGATTACGGGCACACCGAGCCCAAGCGAGGTGCCGAGTGGTGGGGCAAGAGCCCTTTTGGTTACTTTTGGGGCTCTTTTCCAAAAGTGACCCGCTGTCAGAGCGGAACCCTAAGTCGCCGTTACCGCAGGAATGGATATGTACACGGTCCAACTGTGTCGCCTGTCAGGCCGCCTTCGCGAGCAAGCCCGCTCCCACAGTTGGATTGCGGTGCGTCAGATAGATCAGCGCCGGCTGTCAGGCCGTCACGGGAGCAAGCTCCCTCGCCACAGGTTCAGCGTCGCACCAAAATTGTGTAGATACCTATGCTGCGATGGCGGTAGGTCAGCTACTGAGATGTTGACTGACAGTCCGCCATCGCAGGCAAGCCAGCCCCACATCAAGCTTTATGTGCTACGGCCGATAAGGAGGATTCAGTTTTAGGGATGGAGTGATGTGGGCGTGATGGAATTTCTTGGCGCAGTAGGCAACAGTTTTTCATTTCTCTACAACATGGTTACCGGCGCTTTGATCTTATGGGTCCTGACAGTGACCGCAACAGCGTCCGCAGTCAGGTCATTGGCTGAGGGGCGTGGTGCGCTATGGGGGGCCATGATTTCCACTGTAGGTGCAGTGATTATCCTACTGCTTATCCAGTTGATTGGTGTTCCTGAAGACACAACTAACGTTTTAAACAACTTCATCATCATGACCCTTGGAGGGCTGGGGTCCGGTCTGCTGGCTGTTGCACTCGTGGCGGAGCCGAATGCGGTCGAGGCGTTGAAGTTCAAACGGGCGTTGTTCAACATTCTTGATTACGCCTTTGTTTGGTTATGGCTGTCCTCTCTGTCCATGATTTTTCTTTTCCTTATTTCGAAGCTCTCTGGCCGCATAGTGGCAACTGATCATGCGCTCGGAATCATGCTTATCACCTTCTTGTTCACCTTTTTGAGCATTGTGCTGCTTGAGTGCCGTAACAAATTCGCTAAATGGGGAGAGTCGGTCGGACTGGGTCTATTTCTCATACTTGTTGTGCTCTTGGTGCTTTATGTAGGGACGCTTGCCTCGGTATGGTCCAAGGCACCGGGTTGGATACTGACGTTAAATAGTCTGGTGGCTTGCTCGATAGTGAGCACATCGCTGTATTACCGCAGGCGTGGCGCTGTACCGTTACTCCAGCCGTAACGATCCAGCACCCAGCTTGATTGATGCCTCTCCACATTCGCTCCTAAGGTACAGCCCACGACAGCAAACCCCGTGGAGCGACCATGACAACAACCATCACCCCCGACTCGCGCTGGACGCGGCGGCGCGACGAGAAGCAGCGGCGGCTCGGGCTGGTCAAGAAATACGCAGACGGGGCGGTGTTGCCCAGCGACAAGATCGTCGAGGCGCTTGAAGCCTTGATCCTCCCCGGCGACCGCGTGGTGCTGGAGGGCAACAACCAGAAACAGGCCGATTTCCTCTCGCGTTCCCTGGCCAAGGCCGACCCGGCCAAGCTTCACGATTTGCACATGATCATGCCCAGCGTGGGCCGAGCCGAGCACCTGGACCTGTTTGAAAAGGGCATCGCCCGCAAGCTGGATTTCTCTTTCGCCGGCACCCAGTCCCTGCGCATCAGCCAGTTGCTGGAAGACGGCCTGCTGGAAATCGGCGCGATCCACACCTACATCGAACTCTACGCACGGCTGGTGGTGGACCTGATCCCCAACGTGGTGCTCTCCGCCGGTTTCATGGCCGACCGCGCCGGCAACATCTACACCGGCGCCAGCACCGAAGACAGCCCGGCGTTGATCGAGCCCGCCGCCTTCAGCGATGGCATCGTCATCGTGCAGGTCAACCAGTTGGTGGATGACGTCACCGATTTGCCCCGTGTCGACATCCCCGCAAGCTGGGTGGATTTCGTGGTGGTGGCCGACAAGCCGTTCTACATCGAACCGCTGTTCACCCGCGACCCACGCCATATCAAGCCGGTGCATGTGCTGATGGCGATGATGGCGATCCGAGGCATCTACGAAAAACACAATGTGCAGTCGCTCAACCATGGCATCGGCTTCAACACCGCTGCCATCGAATTGATCCTGCCCACCTACGGCGAATCCCTGGGTCTGAAAGGCAAGATCTGCCGCAACTGGACCCTCAACCCGCACCCCACATTGATCCCGGCGATTGAAAGCGGTTGGGTGCAAAGTGTGCATTGCTTCGGCACCGAACTGGGCATGGAAAACTACATCGCCGCACGCCCGGATGTGTTCTTCACTGGCAGCGATGGTTCGATGCGCTCCAACCGCATGTTCTGCCAACTCGCCGGCCAATACGCCGTGGACCTGTTTATCGGCGCCACCCTGCAAGTGGATGGCGACGGGCATTCCAGCACCGTGACCCGTGGCCGCCTCGCCGGTTTTGGTGGTGCGCCGAACATGGGCCACGACCCACGCGGCCGCCGCCATGGCACCCCAGCCTGGTTGGATATGCGCCACGACGATGCGCCAGAAGCCCTGCTTGAACGCGGCAAAAAACTGGTGGTGCAGATGGTCGAAACCTTCCAGGAAGGCGGCAAACCCACCTTCGTCGACACCCTGGACGCGGTGGAAGTGGCGCGCAAAAGCGGCATGCCCCTGGCGCCGATCATGATCTACGGCGACGACGTCACCCACTTGCTCACCGAAGAAGGCATCGCCTACCTGTACAAGGCGCGCTCCCTGGAAGAACGCCAGGCGATGATCGCCGCCGTCGCCGGGGTGACCGCCATCGGCATGCGCCACAACCCCAAGGACACCGCGCGCATGCGTCGCGAAGGCTTGATTGCCTTGCCCGAAGATTTGGGTATTCGCCGCACCGACGCCACCCGCGAGTTGTTGGCCGCCAAGAGCGTAGCCGACCTGGTGGACTGGTCCGGTGGCCTGTACAACCCGCCCGCCAAATTCAGGAGCTGGTAAATGCGCGCGCTCAAACTGCATGAACTCAGCCTCGCCGATCGCCTCGCGGATATGGCCGTTGATGCGCTGATCGATGAAGCCGACCTGTCGCCCAAGCCTGCGCTGGTGGACCGGCGTGGCAATGGTGCCCACAGCGATTTGCACCTGGGGCTGATGCACGCTTCGGCGCTGTCACTGTGGCCGATGTTCAAGGAAATGGCCGAGGCTGCGCTCGACATCGGCGAAGTCGGCCTGCCGTTGCGCGAAGCGCTCGGGCGTATTGGCCGTGAAGGCGAGCAAGCCATGCTTGCTACCACCCAGGGCGTGAACACCCATCGCGGTGCGATCTGGGCGCTGGGTTTGCTCACCGCTGCGGCGGCCTTGGAACCCCGTGCCATAACCCTGACCGCCGCCAAGCTGGCGCTGCTCAACGACCGCTACGCACCGCAACCCATGAGCCATGGCGCCCAGGTTGCCCAGCGCTACGGCGCACGCGGTGCCCGTGAAGAAGCCCAGCTTGGCTTCCCCTCGGTGACCCAACGCGGCCTGCCGCAGCTGCACAAAAGCCGCCGCGAAAATGCCGGTGAACAGAACGCCCGCCTGGATGCCTTGCTGGCGATCATGACGGACCTGGCAGACACCTGCGTGCTCTACCGCGCCGGTACCCAAGGCTTAGCCGCCATGCAACAGGGCGCCCAGGCCGTGCTCGACGCCGGTGGCAGCGCAACCCTCGCGGGGCGCCGCCAATTGCATGAGCTGGACCTGCAACTGCTGGCCTTGAATGCCTCCCCCGGTGGCGCCGCCGACCTGCTGGCCGCCTGCCTGTTTATCGACCGCCTCGACGGAGCGTTGTGATGGAAACCTTGTCCTTTGAATTCCCCGCCGGGCAGCCCCCCAAAGGCCGTGCGCTGGTGGGTTGCGTCGGCTCGGGCGACCTGGAAGTGCTGCTGGAGCCGGGCACGCCCGGCACCCTGACCATCCAGGTGAAAACCTCGGTCAATGGCGCGCAGCAACGCTGGCAGCACCTGTTCGAACGCATCTTCCAGGAGCAGACGCCGCCGGCCCTGAACATTGATATCCACGACTTCGGTGCCACGCCCGGCGTAGTGCGCTTGCGCCTGGAGCAAGGTTTCGAGGAGATCGGCCATGACTGACTTACTTGCCAAACACAGCTTTGTGGAGCTCGGTGCCCGGCAGCGCGCCAAGGCGTTGTTGGATGCGGGTACCTTCCGCGAGTTGATTGACCCGTTCCAGCGGGTCATGTCGCCGTGGCTCAGCCGCCAAGGCGTGGTGCCCCAGGCCGACGACGGTGTGGTGATCGCCAAGGGCAGCCTCGGCGCCAAGCCTGTGGTGATTGCCGCGATTGAAGGCAATTTCCAGGGCGGCAGCCTGGGTGAAGTCGGCGGCGCAAAAATCGCGGGCGCCTTGGAACTGGCCGCCGAAGACAACCGCAACGGCATCCCCACCTGCGCCGTGCTGCTGCTGGAAACGGGCGGCGTACGTTTGCAGGAAGCCAACCTCGGCTTGGCCGCGATTGCCGATATCCACGCGGCGATTGTTGACCTGCGCCAGTACCAGCCGGTGATCGGCGTGGTGGCCGGCAGTGTCGGTTGCTTTGGGGGCATGTCCATCGCGGCCGGGTTGTGCAGTTACCTTGTGGTCACTCGCGAAGCACGCCTGGGCTTGAATGGCCCGCAAGTGATCGAACAGGAGGCGGGCCTGGAGGAATACGACTCCCGCGACCGGCCTTTTATCTGGAGCCTTACCGGTGGCGAGCAGCGCTTCAACAGCGGCTTGGCCGACCGTTATGTGGCGGACGATGTGGCGCAGATCCAGCAGACCGTCAGCGCACTGTTGCAGCAAGGTGTGCCCGCACAACCTCGCAGCCGGCGCGCTGATTTCTACCTGGCGCGCCTGGCCGAACTGGACGCCACGGCGCAGATCGAGCCCGGCGCGGTTCGCGCGCTGTATCAGGGAGAACGCTCATGAGAGGCTTGCAGTGGTTCAACGCATTGAGCACCAACGCTACGCCCGTTGAGGGTTTGCCGGGCTCATTGAAAGTGGCGGACGGAGTATTGGGTGAACAGGCGGTGCGCTATATCGCCGTGGTTCCCGACCCGCACAACCGCTTCCCCCGTGCCCGTAATGGTGAAGTCGGCCTGCTGGAAGGCTGGGGCTTGGCCAAGGCGGTGGACGAAGCCATCGCCCGGGGTGACAAGCGGCCCATCATCGCTATCGTCGACGTACCCAGCCAAGCCTATGGCCGCCGCGAAGAAGCCCTGGGCATTCATCAGGCCCTGGCCGCCGCTGCTGACAGCTACGCTCGCGCCCGGCTTGCCGGTCACCCGGTGATCGCCCTGCTGGTGGGCAAGGCCATGTCCGGCGCGTTCCTGGCCCACGGCTACCAGGCCAATCGCCTGATCGCCCTGCGCGATCCTGGCGTGATGGTGCATGCCATGGGCAAAGCCTCGGCGGCACGGGTGACCTTGCGCAGCGTCGAAGAATTGGAAGCACTGGCCGCCAGCGTGCCGCCGATGGCCTATGACATCGACAGCTATGCCAGCCTGGGTTTGCTGTGGGAGACGCTGACAGTCACCCAGATTGAACAGCCCACGGCGGATGACGTGGCACGGGTTCGCGATTGCCTGGTGCAGGCGGTCAAGGATATCGGCAGTACCGACTTGAGCTCACGCCTCGGCGCGACCAACCGGGCTGCCTCCAGCCACGTGCGCCAGCTGTTGCGGGAGCAATGGTGAACGCCCACGACTTGCTCTGGGGCATGACCCTGGCGCATCTGCCTGCCGATGCGCCGGCCTGGGCGCGGGAGGCGATCCGTGCCGGGCAGCCGGTGGTGGTGCGGCGCGCCATCGTCGAGCCGGGCCATGTGGCGGTCGGGGTGCGTGGGCGTTTGCGTGAGCAGCGTTTTGCCGCCCAGATGCCTGTAGCGGCGGTGCAACGGCGGGTGGCGCCGCAAGCCTTGCGAGAGGTGCTCTCAGCACGGGATTTACCGGCACTGCGGGCCCTCGATCAACTGCGGCCGGTGCTGGCGCAGCAAGACTGGGGCGTCAGCGGCAGTGCCGGGTTTGAATTGGCCAGTGGCATTGAAGCGCTGCATGCCAACAGTGACCTGGATTTGATTCTGTGCACGCCCAATCCTTTGGCTCGTAGCGAGGCGCAAGCGTTGTTGGCGATCCTGGACACCGCGCCCTGCGCCGTCGACCTGCAACTGCAAACCCCTTTCGGCGCCGTCGCCTTGCGCGAATGGGCCGGCCCCTCACGCCGTGTACTGCTCAAGACCGTCAGCGGTGCGCACCTTGTACTCGACCCTTGGCAGGCCGTGGCATGAGCAGCCTTCTGGTGTTTCCGGGGCAGGGCGCCCAACGCAGCGGAATGCTCCAAGCGTTGCCCGCCGACATTGTGCAAGAGGCCAGTGATGCCCTGGGTGAAGACGTTCGTCAGCTCGACTCGGCGCAGGCGCTTGAATCGACGAGGGCTGTGCAACTGTGCCTGTTGATCGCCGGCGTGGCCCATGCGCGGCAATTGGCGTGCACGCCGGATTACGTGGCGGGCCTGTCCATCGGCGCCTACCCAGCCGCGGTGATCGCCGGCTCCCTGGGTTTTGCTGATGCGATAAAACTGGTCAGCTTGCGTGGCGAATTGATGCAGCAGGCTTATCCACAGGGCTATGGCATGACCGCGCTGATCGGTCCTGATCTGTCCAGCGTCGAGGCCTTGCTGGCGGATATCCACAGCCCACAAATGCCGGTGTACCTGGCCAATATCAATGCCGACAACCAGACCGTCATCGCCGGCAGCAACGAGGCGATGAAGCGGGTTGCCGAGCGCATCAAAGGCAGCGGCGTCGCCAAGCGCCTGGCCGTCAGCGTGCCGTCTCACTGCCCGTTGCTGGAGCAACCCGCCCAGGCTCTGTTCCAAGCCTTCGTCCCACTCAAGGCGCCGCGCATCACCTACCTGAGCAGCACCCGCGCGCGACCTATCCACAACCCCGAACACCTGCGTGACGACCTGGCCTTCAATATGTGCCGCGTTGTCGATTGGCGCGGCACGGTGCAAAGCGCCTACGAGCGCGGTGTGCGCCTGCAAATCGAACTGCCTCCGGGCGCGGTGCTCACTGGTCTGTCACGCCGTGTTTTTGAACAAGGCACGGTGATCGCCTGCGAAGGCGCCCGCCTGGACACCTTGCAGGCCTTGCTGCAAGAGGAGGAGCGCCGCCACCGATAACGCAGTACCCAAGGCTTTCGAAGCACAAAAACAACAATTTCGAACGAGCACTTTGAGGACAACAACCATGATTATCTACGGTGTGGCTTTTTTGGCGTTCTGCACGTTGGCAGGGCTGTTTGTAGGTGAACTGCTGGGCAAGCTGCTGGGTATCCCGGCCAACGTCGGCGGGGTGGGTATTGCCATGCTGCTGTTGATCGGCCTGGGCAGCTACCTGAGCAAACGCGGCCTGTTTACCGGCAAGTCAGAGCAAGGCGTGAGTTTCTGGGCGGCGGTATATATCCCGATTGTGGTGGCGATGGCTGCCCAGCAAAACGTGTATGGCGCCATCAGCGGTGGGCCGATGGCGATTCTGGCCGGAACCCTCGCCGTGGTGCTCGGCTTTGCCCTGGTGCCCGTGCTGGTGCGTATCGGTAACCGCGAGCCGGTTGCTCCTGTTCCCACCAAAGAAGCCGGGTGATCGCCATGTACGAATCGATGATGAAAGTGATCACCGGCTACGGCTTGATCAGTGGTTTCGCCGTGATCGGCCTGACCATGTGGGTGTCTTATTGGATCTCCGATACCTTCACCAAGGGCCGCCTGCATGGTTCGGCCATTGCCATTCTGCTGGGGTTGGCGCTGTCGTATGTGGGCGGTGCGTTTACCGGTGGTTCCAAGGGCGTGGTGGATATTCCGCTGTTGTCGGGCATCGGCCTGCTCGGTGGTGCGATGCTGCGGGACTTTGCCATTGTCGCCACGGCGTTTGGCGTGAGTGTCGATGAGCTCAAACGTGCGGGCTTCGTGGGTGTGCTGGCGCTGTTTGTCGGCGTGGGCTCGTCGTTCGTTGCCGGGGTAGGGGTGGCGATGGCGTTCGGGTACACCGATGCGGTGAGCCTCACCACCATCGGCGCCGGGGCCGTGACCTATATCGTCGGCCCGGTGACTGGCGCGGCGATTGGGGCCAGCTCCGAGGTGATGGCGCTGTCCATTGCCGCAGGGTTGATCAAGGCCATTCTGGTGATGGTGATGACGCCGTTCGTGGCGCCGCTGATCGGGCTGAACAACCCACGCAGCGCGGTGATCTTCGGTGGCTTGATGGGCACCTCCAGCGGCGTGGCCGGCGGCCTGGCGGCGACAGATCCGAAGCTGGTGCCTTATGGGTGTTTGACCGCGGCGTTCTATACGGCGCTGGGGTGTTTGTTAGGGCCGTCGTTGCTGTTTTTGCTGATGCGTGGATTAGTGGGCTGACGGGGGGATGATCGTTCCCACGCTCCGCGTGGGAACGCCTCTTGTGACGCTCTGCGTCACGGTCAAAACAAAGCGGACGCGGAGCGTCCTAAGCTGCGCTCCCACGCAGAGCGTGGGAGCGATCGTCCTCAGCTTTGGCGATTGGCATACATCCGACACTCCGCCAACAACGCCAGCAAGTTCGGATCGCGCTCTTTGGCTTTCAAAAACACCACACCGATCTGCTGCTGCAACCGATACCTGGGCTGTAGCGGTATCAGCTTCACGCGGTTCTCATACACCGCCGCGATCCGCCCGGGCAGCAGGGCATAACCCACCCCTGAACTGACCATGCTCAGCAAGGTGAAGATATCGTTCACCTGCATCGCCACCTTCGGTTCGAACCCTGCCTGATGGAACACCCGGTTGCCGTCCTGGTGCGTGGCGAAGCCCTGGGTGAGGGTGATGAAGGTGGCATCGCGCACGTCGGCCAGGTCGATTTCCTGATTGCGGTCCAGGGGCGAGTCGGCCGGGGTGGCGAGGAAGATGTCATCGCTGAACAGCGCGATCTGCTCACAGTCGGGGTCGTGGGCGTGTTCGTCGAGGGAGATGAGGATCGCGTCCACTTCCATGTTCTTGAGCTTGTAGAGCAGGTCGAAGTTGGAGCCCAGGATCAGGTCGATATTGAGTTCGCTGCGACGGATTTTCAGGCCCATGATCAATTGCGGCACGGTCTTGACCGTGAGCGAATACAGCGAGCCGAGCTTGAAACGTTCGGCCGAGAACCCGGCGGCTTCGCGAGTCAGGCGCACGCTGTCGACCACATCCGCCACCAGTTTCTGCGCACGCTCTTCGAGCACGTAGGCGCTTTCCAGCGGGGTAAGGTTGCGCCCCTCGTGTTTGAACAGCGGGCAGCGCAGGGCATTTTCCAGGGAGTGAATGGCGCGGTGCACGCTGACATTGCTGGTTTGCAGCTCGGCGGCGGCGCGGGCCAGGTTGCCGGTGCGCATGAACGCCAGGAAGATCTCCAGTTTCTTGAGGGTGAATTCTTCGTCGATCAGCATGGCCGTGGGCTCTTGTTCGATTGCGCTCGATTGTGCCCGTAAACGCCGCCGCCGTCGCCGGAACGTCACGCGCCGCTTGCACTCTGATGCGCAAGGCTGGACGCTTGTCCGCCTGTTCTTAAGGGTGACGGGAGGTCAGTGACAGATGTACCACGGGGAACGATTCAACGCCTGGAGCCATTTGCTCGGTGCAGTTGCGGCCTGTATTGGCGCCGTGTGGATGTTGGTGGTGGCGAGCCTGGACGGCAGCCCCTGGAAGATCGTCAGCGTGGCGATTTATGGCTTTACCCTGATGGTGCTGTACAGCGCGTCAACGGTGTACCACAGCGTACGGGGCCGGCGAAAAGCGATCATGCAGAAGGTCGATCACTTTTCCATTTACCTGTTGATCGCCGGCAGCTACACACCATTCTGCCTGGTGACCCTGCGCGGGCCGTGGGGCTGGACGCTGTTCGGGATTGTGTGGGGGCTGGCGGTGATCGGCATCCTGCAGGAGATCAAGCCGCGCTCGGAGGCGCGGATTCTGTCCATCGTGATCTACGCCGTAATGGGCTGGATCGTCCTGGTGGCGGTCAAGCCGTTGATGGCGGCGCTGGGCACGGCCGGTTTTATCTGGTTGGCGTCCGGTGGGGTGCTGTACACCGTAGGCATTATCTTTTTTGCCTTGGAGGATCGCTTGCGCCATTCCCATGGCATCTGGCATCTGTTTGTAATCGGCGGCAGCCTGCTGCATTTCGTGGCGATCATGCATTACGTGCTTTGAGCGCTGGCAGCTCCAGCAACTCGCGGGCCCGGCTGCCAAATATTTGCAGCAAGTGAGTGAACATATGCGGGGGTGGCGCACCGGCGCGGGTCAGGGCGTAGAGGGTGATGGGCAGCGGCGGGGTGAACGGGCGGATACAGGTGGTGGCCGTTGAGGCGCCGAGGGCCGTAAAAGGGTCGATCACGGCAAGGCCGGCACCGGATTCCACCATGGCGCGGGCCAAGGAGTAGGTCTGTACCGAGATCGTTACCCGAGGCGCGGGCTCGACATTCTCCAGGTAACCGGCGAGCTTTGCCGCCAACGGATCGGCGCTGGACAGGCCAATCAACGGCGCACCGGCCAGGTCCGCTAAGGGCAACGGCCGGTTCAACTCGGTTTCGGGCCAGAACCCCTTGGAAGCCAGCGCGACCAACGCGCCGTTCGCCAGCACTTGGGAGGTCAACCCTGGATGGCCGGAGAAATTGAGGGTCAGTGCCAGGTCGATTTCGCGTACCAATAGCTTTTGCACCAGTTCACTGCTGTGGTCGCTGGACAGCTCGCAGGCCATGTTCGGATAATCGCGTGTCCATTCCAGAATCGCCGGTGGCAGCAGTGAAAGTGCCAGTGCCGGGATCGCGCCAATGCGTATGCTTTGCCCAGGTTCGCGGCGCAAGCTTCTGGCCAGGCGCCTTACGCCTTGCAAGCTTTCGGTGACTTTCTCGACCTCGCCCTCCAGCGCCAGGGCTTCAGGCGTGGGTTGTAATTTGCCGCGCACGCGCAAAAACAACGGAAAACCCAGCTGCAATTCGGCGTGCTGCAGCACTTTGGTCACTGCTGGTTGCGACACGTGCAGCAACTGCGCGGCGCCGCTGACGGAGCCGGTCTGTCGAATCGCCTGGAAGATTTCGATATGACGTAGACGCATAAAGCCATAACCTTGGTTTATAAACGTCCTACTTTTATTCATTGTGCAAGCGTTGTCACTCACCCTTAGTCTCGATTTAGTTTCGTGACGTGTGAGGTGACACTTTGGCAAAGCAGGTTTGTATCATCGGTGGGGGCGTCATTGGCCTGACGAGTGCGTACGCGCTGGTGCGTGCGGGCATGGACGTCACGCTGATCGAGGGGCAGAAAACCCTGGGGAGCGCCACCAGCTTCGCCAACGGGGGCCAACTTTCCTATCGGTATGTCACGCCACTGGCGGATGCTGGCATCCCACTTAAGGCGCTCGGCTGGCTACTGCGGGGCGAGTCGCCGGTTAAACTCAGGCCGCGCATGGACCCGCTGCAGTGGCGCTGGCTGACGTCTTTCCTGGGCGCCTGCCGCTCCTCGGTCAACCACACCAACTCTGAACACCTCCTGCGCTTGGCGGCCCTGAGTCAGCAGACGCTGGAAAGCTGGCGTCATGAGGATAAGCTCGAAGGGTTCAATTGGCAGCGTAACGGCAAGCTGCTGACCTTTCGCTCCTCCGAGAGTTTTGCCCAGGCCCGCCGTAAATTGAGCGACCCTTTACAGCAGCAAGTATTGTCGGCTGAGGACTGTCGACGGTTGGAGCCCTCATTGAGCCCAGGCACGTTCATCGGTGGCATTTACAACCCTACCGAAGAAGCGGCTGATTGCCACGGGTTTTGCCAGCGCCTGACCGATCATCTCCAAGCCTCCGGACGATGCCGATTCATGCTCGGGTGCAAGGTATTGAAGATCCACGAGGCCTTTGGTTCGGTGGTGGCCCTTGAGTTGCAGGATGAGGTGTTGCCGGTGGATAACCTGGTACTGGCCGCCGGACATAACAGCCAAAGCCTGTGCTTGCCGGCCCTGCATTTGCCGTTGTATCCGCTCAAAGGCTATAGCCTTACCGTGCCGATCGAAGACCAGCATACGGCGTTGAACATCAATGTTACCGACTATGACCGCCGTACCGTCTATGCCCGTATCGGTGAGCAATTGCGCATCGCGGCAATGGTCGACATCGTCGGGTTCAACAGTGCTCCGGCGCCCAAGCGGCTGGCGGTCATAAAGCGCCTGGCCCGCCAGACTTTTCCTATGGCTGGGAACTATGACGCCGCTGTTGAATGGGCGGGTATGCGCCCGGCTACGCCCACGGGCCTACCGCTGATTGGCGCCACGGCGTATCGCAATCTTTGGCTCAACCTTGGCCATGGTGCCCTGGGGTTCACCCTCGCGTGTGGCAGTGGGCAAGTATTGGCCGAAATGATTGACGCACAGTCAACGTCTATCGATACGCGGGCGTTTCTTCCCAAAGTGGCATGATCTATATGCAAACCTAAGCCTATAACCTTCGGTTATGGGCTGCCTTTCTTTATTCATTTCCGGCTGTATGCCTGATGCCCCTACGCTGAGCCCTCTTAATCAACAGCTGGGGGCTGGGATGGCCAGGCAGGTTTGCATCATTGGCGGCGGTGTCATCGGCTTGGCGAGTGCTTATGCGCTGGTACGAGCCGGCCATGAAGTGACGGTAATCGATGCGCGCGACAGTCTGGGCAGCGAGACCAGCTTCGCCAATGGCGGGCAGTTGTCCTATCGGTATGTCGCACCGCTGGCTGATTCCGGCGTGCCGCTGCAGGCGATAGGCTGGCTGTTGCGCGGTGACTCGCCCTTGAAGCTTCGCCCCCGCCTCGACCCCCAGCAGTGGCGCTGGATGGCGGCCTTTATCGGCGCGTGCCGGGGTTCGGTCAACCGGCGTAACGGTGCCCATCTTCTGCGCCTGGCTACCCTGAGCCAGAGCACGTTACAGCAGTGGCGCGAGGATGATCGCCTGGGCGGCTTCGACTGGCGGCGCAATGGCAAGCTGGTGATGTTTCGCAGCGCCAGCACCTTTGAACATGCGCGCGCAAAGGTCACAAATTTCCTGCAGCAACAGGTGTTGTCGTCTGTTGAGTGCGCTCGCCTGGAGCCCGCATTGGCGGACGGTGGCTTTGTCGGTGGCATCTATACGCCGAATGAGGAGGTGGGGGATTGCCACGCTTTTTGCCGGCAGTTGGCGGCCCGTCTTGACGCGTCGGGGCGTTGCCGGTTTTTGCTCGGGCGCAAGGTCACCGGGTTGCGCCATGCTGGCGGTGCGGTACAGGCCATCGAACTGGATGACGAGGTAATGCCGGTCGAGCAGTTGGTGCTCGCGGCCGGTTATCGCAGCGCTGAGTTGGCACTGCCGGGGCTGTCACTGCCCGTATATCCGCTCAAGGGCTACAGCCTGAGCGTGCCGATTGGCCCGCAACACCAGGCGCCGAACGTGAGCATCACCGACTACGACCGCAAGATCGTCTACGCGCGCTTAGGTGAGCAACTGCGGGTCGCGGCCATGGTGGATATTGTGGGATTCGATGCCGGCCTTGAGCCTTCGCGTCTGGCGTTGATGAAGCGCCAGGCAGTAGAGACATTTCCTCTGGCAGGCGACTACCGGCACGCGGTCGAATGGGCGGGCATGCGCCCAGCCACGCCAACGGGCGTGCCGCTGATTGGTGCCAGCCGCTATCGCAACCTGTGGCTGAACCTGGGGCACGGTGCCCTTGGCTTTACCTTGGCCTGTGGTAGCGGCCAACTGCTGGCCGAGTTGATCGACCAGCGCACCCCTTCCATTGATATGCAGGGCCTGACGCCCCGCGCCGCTTGAGGATGCAGCCATGACCATTACCCGAATTAATAGCAACGAACGACTCAGCGGTGCCGTGACGTTCAAGGATCTGGTGTTCCTTTCAGGCCAGGTCCCCAGCGACGGCCTGGATGTGGCCACCCAGACCCGCGAAGTGCTGGCCAGGATCGACACGCTGCTGGCCGAGGCGGGCAGCGATAAGGACCATTTACTCAACGCGACGATTTACCTCAAGGACATCGGTACCGGTTTTGCACCGATGAATGAAGTCTGGTCCGCATGGCTCTCGCCAGGCATGGCGCCCACGCGCACCACCCTGCAGGCAGAGCTGGCACGGCCGAATGTGCTGGTGGAAATCAGCGTGATTGCAGTACGTAAATAACCTCAAAGACCAACGGAGAATAACAATGAAAAAAATCCTGTTGACCGGCTGCGCGCTGGGGCTTTTGTTGAGCGCACAGGCGCATGCAACCGAAGCGCCGCTGGAGGGCACCTTGAGCAAGATTGCCAGCGCCAAGTCCATCACCCTGGGCTATCGCGATGCGTCGGTGCCGTTTTCCTACGTGGGGGATAGCAGTGGCAAACCGATGGGGTACTCGGTGGATCTGGCAAACATGATCGTCGAACGCATCCAGCAAAAAACCGCAGTGGGCGACCTCAAGGTGAAGTACAACCTGGTGACGTCCCAAACCCGCATCCCACTGGTGCAGAACGGCACTGTGGATTTGGAGTGCGGCTCCACCGGCGTGACGGCTGAACGGCAGAAGCAGGTGGCGTTCTCCTACGGGTTTATCTACGTAAAGGGCCAGTTGCTGACGGCCAAGGACAGCGGGATCAAAGGCTTCGCCGACCTTGCGGGCAAGAATGTGGTGACCACCGCCGGCACCACCAATGAGCGCTTCCTCAAAAGTTATAACGCTGAACACAAAGCCAATATGTTCGTGATCAGTGCCAAGGACCATGGCGAAGCGTTCAAGATGCTCGAGACTGGCCGGGCCGTAGCGTTCTATATGGACGACGCGTTGCTCTACGGCGAGCGCGCCAAGGCCAGGGACCCGCATCATTGGGTTGTGGTGGGCGAGGAGCAATCACGGGAAATCTACAGCTGCATGGTGCGCAAGGATGACCCGCAGTTTCTGGCGGTGGTCAACGAAACCCTGGGCGATCTGTACCGCTCGGGAGAGATCAACGGGATTTACCAACGCTGGTTCGAGCAGCCGATTCCGCCCAAGGGCTTGAACCTGGAGTTCCCGATGACCAGCGAGTTGAAGGCGATCATCGCCAAGCCGGTGAGTGACCCGGTGGAGTGAAACGTTGATAACCCGATCACACTGTGGGAGCTGGCTTGCCTGCGATAGCGGTGGTTCAGGCAGTTAATCTGTAACTGACAGACCGCTATCGCAGGCAAGCCAGCTCCCACATTTGATTGGGTTTGCAGGGTGAGGTTAGAAGTCGCCCCACAGTTGCTGGGCGACTGCCAGCGCGACTACAGGCGCTGTCTCGGTACGCAACACCCGCGGGCCGAGGCGGGCGGCGTGGTAGCCGGCGCCCTGGGCGGTCTCGACTTCATTGTCGGTCAGCCCACCTTCGGGGCCAATCAAGAATGCCAGGCTGGAAGGCTTGGCGTGGCTGATCATCGGTTCTGCCACCGGGTGCAGCACCAGCTTCAAGTCCGCCTCGGTTTGCTTGAGCCAGTCTGCCAGCAAGAGCGGTGGGTGAATCACCGGCACCGTTGAGCGCCCACATTGCTCGCACGCGCTGATTGCTACCTGGCGCCAGTGCAGCAAACGCTTGTCGGCGCGTTCATCCTTGAGGCGCACTTCGCAGCGGTCGCTGAAGATCGGTGTGATCGCGTTGACGCCCAGTTCAGTGGCCTTCTGGATCGCCCAATCCATACGCTCGCCCCGGGACAGGCCCTGGCCGAGGTGAATGTGCAGGGGAGATTCGGCCTGGCCGGCAAAGCTTTCCGTGAGTTGCACGGTGACGCGTTTTTTACCGACTTCCAGCAAGGTGCCACGAAATTCCTGGCCAGAGCCGTCGAACAATTGCACGGCATCGCCCTCAGTCATGCGCAACACACGGCTGATGTAATGCGCCTGGGCTTCGGGCAATTCGTGATCACCGAGGCTCAGCGGGGTGTCGGTGAAAAAGCGGGACAGTCTCATGTCTGTTCTCTGCAGAGGTTGTTTATGTAGGAGCGAGGGGGACGTCTAGTTCTTGCTCGCGAAAAATGTACATCCGACGCAGCGGTGCGCCTGGAATGCCTTCGCGAGCAAGCTCGCTCCTACAAGGATTTGGGCAATCAGCCTGGGTCGCGGAAGCCTGGGTGAAAATCTTTCGGCACCGACACGCTGACCTTGCTGTTAGTGGCGATATCGATGCCTTCGCTGGCCACCTCGGCCAGAAAGTCGATCTGTTCGGGTGTAATCACATACGGCGGCAGGAAATACACCACGCTGCCCAGCGGCCGCAACAATGCACCACGTTCCAACGCGTGCTCGAAAACCTTCAAACCACGGCGCTCCTGCCACGGGTAGGCGGCCTTGGTGGCTTTGTCCTGCACCATCTCGATGGCCAGCACCATGCCGGTCTGGCGCACTTCGGATACGTGAGGGTGGTCCACCAAGTGCGCGGTGGCGGTGGCCATGCGCTGGGCCAGGGCCTTGTTGTTCTCGATGACGTTGTCTTCTTCAAAGATATCCAGCGTCGCCAACGCCGCCGCACAGGCCAGCGGGTTGCCGGTGTAGCTGTGGGAGTGCAGGAAGGCACGCAGTGTGGGGTAGTCGTCGTAGAAGGCGCTGTAGACCTCTTCGGTGGTGACCACGGCGGCCAGCGGCAGGTAACCGCCGGTAAGGGCCTTGGACAGGCACAGGAAATCCGGGCGGATGCCGGCTTGTTCACAGGCGAACATGCTGCCGGTACGGCCAAAGCCCACGGCGATCTCGTCGTGGATCAAGTGCACGCCATAGCGGTCGCAGGCTTCGCGCAGCAGCTTGAGGTACACCGGGTGGTACATGCGCATGCCACCGGCGCCCTGGATCAGCGGCTCGACGATCACGGCAGCGACGGTGTCGTGGTGCTCGGCCAGGGTCTGTTCCATGGCCAGAAACATGTTGCGCGAATGTTCTTCCCAGCTCATGCCTTCGGGGCGCAGGTAGCAGTCCGGGCTCGGCACCTTGATCGTGTCGAGCAGCAGCGCCTTGTAGGTCTCGGTAAACAGCGGCACGTCACCCACCGACATCGCGGCGATGGTTTCGCCGTGGTAACTGTTGGTGAGGGTGACGAAGCGCTTTTTATTCGGCTGGCCGCGGTTGAGCCAGTAGTGAAAGCTCATTTTCAGCGCCACTTCGATGCAGGACGAACCGTTATCGGCGTAGAAGCAGCGGGTCAGCCCTTCGGGCGTCATCGCGACCAGGCGCTCGGACAGCTCGATCACCGGCTGATGGCTGAAGCCGGCGAGGATCACGTGCTCCAGTTGATCGACCTGGTCCTTGATGCGCTGGTTGATACGCGGGTTGGCGTGGCCGAATACGTTGACCCACCAGGAACTGACGGCGTCGAGGTAGCGCTTGCCTTCGAAGTCTTCCAGCCATACGCCTTCACCGCGTTTGATGGGCACCAGCGGCAGTTGCTGGTGGTCTTTCATCTGGGTGCAGGGATGCCACAGCACCGCGAGGTCGCGTTGCATCCACTGGTTGTTCAAGCCCATCGGTGATCTCCTCGAAGCGGTCCTGCGGCCGGCGCAGGCGAAACAATCGCGCAAGCCTATGCAATGGTGGCTTGGCTCACAAGCCATTGTGGGGAAATTCGCGGTAAATGCAGGACGGTCTGTCACGTTTCTTGGGAATAGTCTTAATCCCTTGTTAATTTATTATGCATAGCCTCTTTATCGTATTTCTCGATATTTCAAAGCAAAATTTTCCGCTTTAATTCGATAGGTAAAGCGCTAGTCTTGGGCACAGTTCTTACGGGATTAAGTACATGCAGCTACGCAATTCGCCGGCCCGCTATGGTTGGGTCAGCATGGTTCTGCACTGGGGCGTCGCCCTGGTGGTGTTCGGTTTGTTTGCCTTGGGCTTGTGGATGGTCGGCCTCGACTACTACAGCGCTTGGCGCAAAGATGCGCCCGACTTGCACAAAAGCATTGGCATCACGCTGTTCGCCATCATGCTGGTGCGGATCGTCTGGCGCCTGGTCAGCCCGCCGCCACCACCGCTGACCAGCTATAGCCGCATGACGCGGATCGGTGCCGCATTTGGGCACGCATTCCTTTATGTTGGGCTGTTTGCCGTGATGATTGCCGGTTACCTGATTTCCACCGCAGACGGTGTCGGTATCCCGGTGTTTGGTCTGTTTGAAATTCCTGCCGTGGTTTCCGGTCTACCGGACCAGGCAGATACCGCCGGTTGGGTGCACCTGTACCTGGCCTGGGTGTTGGTGGTCTTCGCCGGCTTGCACGGCGTGGCGGCACTGAAACACCACTTTATCGATCGTGATGCGACCCTTACGCGAATGCTGGGACGCAAAGCCTGATGTTCAACCTCGACTCACAAGGAATAGAAAGCATGTTGAAAAAAACACTCGCTGCGCTGGCAATCGGTTCTGCCCTGCTGTCCGCAGGTTCGGCGATGGCCGCTGACTACAAGATCGATAAAGAAGGCCAGCACGCCTTTATCGATTGGAAAATCAGCCACCTGGGCTACAGCTACATCCACGGTACCTTCAAGGACTGGGATGGCACCTTCAGCTGGGACGCAGCCAAGCCTGAAGCCAGCAAAATCGCGGTCGACGTGAAAACCGCCAGCCTGTGGTCCAACCACGCAGAACGTGACAAGCACATCGCCAGCAAAGACTTCATCGATGTGGCCAAATTTGCCGATGCCAAGTTCGTGTCTACCGCCGTCAAATCCACTGGCGAAAAGACAGCTGATGTGACTGGCGACCTGACGTTCCACGGTGTGACTAAGCCTGTGACCTTCAAGGCCACCTTCAACGGTGAAGGCAAGGATCCATGGGGCGGCGAACGTGCCGGCTTCAACGCCAAGACCACGATTGACTTGAACGACTTCGGCGTGAAAGGCCCAGGCCCGACTTCGCAGACTGTCGACTTGGACATCTCGTTGGAAGGCGTGAAGCAGAAGTAATTTCTGCCTGGCAATAGGGGCCCTTGTGGGAGCGGGCTTGCTCGCGAAGGCGGTGTGTCAGTCGCCAGATACATTGACTGACACGCCGAATTCGCGAGCAAGCCCGCTCCCACATGTGATCTTTGTTGAAGCCAAAAAAATGCCCCGCCTCGAAAGAGGCGGGGCATTTTTTATGGCGTTTCGAAAATCAGCGGTTGCGAGTCAGCAGCGCTGGTTTCTCACCACGAGGACGGCCTGGCAGTTGGTCCAACTGCTCAGGTGTCGGGAAGCGATCCGCTTTCGACTCCTTGTGGATGATCTTCGGCGCCGGGCCACCACGCGGGTTTTGTACCGCAGGCTCGGACGAACGAGGCTGATCGTCACGGGCCGGGCGGCGGTTGTTGCTGCGCGAGTCTTCGCGACGGGCCTGGCCGTCACGCGGTGCGCCATTACGCGGGCCGCTGCGCTTGGCAGGCGGGGTACCGGTGGTGCCGCCGCTGCTGTTGCGCGGTGCGTTCTGACGACCGCCCTGTGGCTGGCCGCTACGTGGAGCGCCTGCACCCTGGGCCGGAGCCCCTGGGCGACGGCCACGGCCCTGAGCCGGTTTGGCCTGGGGTACGTAGTCAACGCGGTTACCGAAGTTATCGATATCGTCGTCAAGGAACTCGTCCGGGGCACGGTCGGCCGCGGCGCGTGGTGGCTGGCTCGGCTGGCGCTGTTCGCGGGCCGGGGTGCCTTCACGGGGCTTCTGCTCACGGGCCGGGCGTTCGCCACGGCTGCTGGTCGCGGATTTTTCCTTGCCCTTGTCCTTGCCTTTGTCGCGACGACCACCGCCACCACCGCCGCCGTTCGGGCCATCGCCTTTGGGGCCGCGTGGGTTGCGTGGGTTACGCACGTCTGGGCGTTCGCGCGCTTCTGGCTTCTCGGCCTCCACGGCGCTGGCATCGAAGCCCATCAGGTCGCCGTCGGCGATTTTCTGCTTGGTCATGCGTTCGATGCTTTTCAGCAGTTTTTCTTCGTCCGGCGCGACCAACGAAATGGCCTCGCCCGAACGACCGGCACGGCCCGTACGGCCGATACGGTGCACATAGTCTTCATCGACGTTTGGCAGCTCGAAGTTGACCACGTGTGGCAACTGGTCGATATCCAGGCCGCGCGCGGCGATATCGGTAGCGACCAGGATACGCACGGTACCGGCCTTGAAGTCGGCCAGGGCTTTGGTGCGCGCGTTCTGGCTCTTGTTGCCGTGGATGGCAACGGCGGTGAGGCCGTGCTTGTCCAGGTACTCGGCCAGGCGGTTGGCGCCGTGCTTGGTGCGAGTGAACACCAGCACCTGTTCCCAGGCACCGTGGGTGATCAGGTGCGCCAGCAGCGAGCGCTTGTGGCTGGCCGCCAGGCGGAACACACGTTGCTCGATACGCTCGACCGTGGTGTTCGGTGGCGTGACTTCGATGCGCTCGGGGTTGTGCAGCAGCTTGCCCGCCAGGGCAGTGATGTCCTGGGAGAACGTTGCCGAAAACAGCAGGTTCTGACGTTTGGCCGGCAGGCGGGCGAGGACCTTTTTCACGTCATGGACAAAGCCCATGTCGAGCATGCGGTCGGCTTCGTCCAGCACGAGGATTTCCACGTGGGACAAATCGACGCTGCCTTGGCCGCACAGGTCGAGCAAGCGACCCGGGCAGGCTACCAGCACGTCGACACCACGGGACATGGCCTGAACCTGTGGGTTCATGCCGACGCCGCCGAAGATGCAGGCGCTGACGAACTTCAAGTCGCGGGCATACAGCTTGAAGCTGTCGTGCACTTGGGCTGCGAGTTCGCGGGTTGGGGTCAGGACCAGTACACGCGGTTGACGCGGGCCGTGACGTTGGGATTTGTCCGGGTGACCGTTGGGAAACAACCGCTCCAGGATCGGGAGGGCGAAACCGCCGGTTTTACCAGTACCTGTCTGAGCCGCGACCATCAGGTCGCGACCTTGCAACACGGCGGGAATGGCCCGCTGTTGCACCGGAGTAGGCTCGGTATAGCCCGCTGCCTCGATGGCGCGGACTAAAGCCTCGGAGAGACCGAGGGAAGCAAAGGACATGAGTAATCCTGTTTTAGTTAGGGCTTGGCCCAAAGGGATAATCTTGCCGGGCGTGAATGGCGCTTAGGGGAGCGCAACCCCGTCCGGTCCTGCTGCGTCTGGCGGGCACTCCACCGGCTCGCGCGGGCCGCAAAGCTGCGCAGTAGCTGGGTTGGGTGCCGTTTTCAAGACCCGAGCGGCCGGGCGTAAGCCTGGCGGAAAGGCCGCAGTATAACAGAGCAATCACTGCGCGCTGCTTTCCTGCTGCTCAACGGCGTGTTCGGGGGCCGGTATGGGTGCCGTTTGCTCGTGCATCCGGCCATATTTAGCACTCAAGGTGGCATAGGCCGGCTCTTGCTTGAAGCGCTTGAGCTCGGCGGCAAAGCGTTGCACCAGCAGGTCCATGCCTGCGCCACGGCGTACCGCAAGAAATTGCTGCTGGCGACTGACCACCACCGACGCCTGGCTGACCTTACCTTCCAGGCCCAGCGCCTTGATCACGTAGTGCCCCACGCGCCGGTCAGTCACCACCATATCGACGCGCCCCAGCATGAGTTTGCCAAAATTGGCTTCATGGCTGGGCGCAGGTTCACGCTGGAAGGTGTTGGACCCACTGAACGCGTCGCCATAGAGGTAGCCGGGGGAAACGCCAACCGTCAGGCCACGCAGGTCGTCGAGGGCGGCGGCGGGGTGGGGGCGGTCGTTGGCATAGAACAAGACAAATTCGACTTCCGACAACGGCTCGCTGGGATAGAGCAGCAAGGCGTCGCGCTCCTGGCTGTGAAAAATATCCAGCGCGCCGTCGGCGTGGCCCTGCTCGAGCATCGCCAGGCAGCGCTTCCAGGGCAGGAACTGCCATTGCACCTCCACCCCCAGGCGCTGGAACACGATCAGGGTGGTTTCATAATCCAGGCCGGCCATGGTGCCGTTGTCTTCGTAGACATAGGGCGCCCAGGGTTCGGTGACAATGCGCAGCTTCTCGCCATGAGCGGCCAGGCTCAGGCAAGAAAACAGCACAGCGGTGAACAGCTTGAAGAGGACGGGCATACCCTGAGGTTACGACGCTGCCCACAGAAAGAGAAGCTCTGGCACGCGCATTGGCGGGCGGTCTTACTTCGCGGGAGCGTTCAACAGGTGTTCCTGGATCGCGGCGCGGCGTTCACCCAGAATCAAACGCACCACGGGGTTGGCGAACCAGTGTTGCAACTGGTGGGCATCAAGCGGGCGCTTCTGGCGTTCTTCCTGATTTTGTCGGGCTTTGTCCCACCAGACCGGGCCGCAGGCCTGGTCGAACTCGTTTTCGTGTTCGTAGCAGCCGTAAAGAATCTCGCGGATGAACTGTTGCTGATGCTTGGGCAACAGCAGGGTGATCAGCTTGTACATCAAACGCTGCAAACGCGGCGGGCGCGGCAGGTGCGAGGAGACCTGGCGCGTATCGGCCAGGGCTTGCGCACTGGTGGGCGCGCTGGCGTGCTTGGCGATCCACGCCTTGACCTTGGCCCGAAACAGCTGTTTGCGGCTCCAGTAATGGTGGATCAGGTCCGGGCACTCGCGCACCTTCACGGTGCGGTAGGCGGCGATGGACAGGCAGAACTCTTCCAGGGTGTAGGCGCCTTGGGCATGGGGGAACAGTTCATCCATCAACTCGATGGAGCGGTCGAGGATGTGCGCATCCTGTTGGGTCAGGCCCATGACGCCGGAGTTGAGGGTCATCATGTCATCGTCGGCCACGCCCATATCCAGCAGGCGCTGGCGCAGGGCGGTGTACAGGATGCTTTCGTGGTTGTCGCCGTACTTGGTGTAGAAGGCGTTGCACAACAGGGTGCCGGGCTGGACGCGTTCGAACAGGGCCATGGGCGAATGATGAAAGAAAGTGTCGGTGTCGATCAGCAGCGCCACCGGGGATTCTTGCAGCACTTGACGCAGCACCACGTGTTTGGTGCGAAAGTGATAGCCGTGAGGCTCGCTCCAGCGCTTGCGGGTGGCCTCGTCCAATGGGCGCACGCGCACCGGCAACAGGCGATAGGGCTCGGGGTTGTCGCTAAATACCTGGATGTCGATGTTCGCGTCCGGGGTGTCCTGCAGGAACGCCAGTGCGCTGGCGATGCTGAATACGGCTTCCTGATGGTAGGTGTCGGCGCCGAAGACCAGGTAAACCAGTTGCGGGCGGGACGTCGGGGGCACTGTATTCATGGACTGCGGGGTTCCGTGGGTAACGTAAAACGACAAAGGCCCTCGTCAGAACGAGGGCCTTGGTACAACCGGTCAAGCGTTAACGTGGCAGCTTGAGGTTGTTCCAGATGGCAAGGCTGGGTTCAGCCTGGTTCAGGGTATAGAAATGCAACCCTGGTGCACCACCTTGCAACAATTGCTCACACATCTCGGTGATGACCTGCTCGCCGAACGCCTGGATGCTTTTGACGTCATCGCCATAGGCTTCCAGTTGCTTGCGCACCCAGCGTGGGATCTCGGCGCCGCAGGCGTCGGAGAAGCGCGCCAGCTTGCTGTAGTTGGTGATGGGCATGATGCCCGGCACGATGGGGATGTTCACGCCCATCGCCCGTACACGCTCGACGAAGTAGAAGTAGCTGTCGGCGTTGAAGAAGTACTGGGTGATTGCGCTGTCGGCGCCGGCATTGGCCTTGCGCACGAAATTCTGCAAATCGTCTTCGAAATTGCGCGCCTGGGGGTGCATCTCCGGGTAAGCGGCCACTTCGATATGGAAGTGATCACCGCTTTCTTCGCGGATGAAACTCACCAGGTCGTTGGCGTAGCGCAGCTCTCCGCTGGCCATGCCCATACCCGATGGCAGGTCGCCACGCAGCGCAACGATGCGCTTGATGCCGGCGGCTTTGTATTGGGTCAGCAGGCTACGCAGGTCGGCCTTGCTGTCGCCCACGCACGACAAGTGCGGAGCGGCGGGAACTTTGACTTCACTTTCCAGCTGCAACACGGTGTTGATCGTGCGGTCACGGGTCGAACCGCCAGCGCCGTAGGTGCAGGAGAAGAAGTCAGGGCTGAAGCTGGCCAACTGCTTGGCAGTGGTCATCAGTTTTTCATGCCCAGCATCGGTCTTGGTCGGGAAGAACTCGAAGCTGTAGCGACGGTCTTGGGACATGGTCATACCCTTGGAAACTCGAAAGCCTGGAAGGCATACGCAATCGATGCGGGTGCCTGGCTTTCTGTGGGAGCTGGCTTGCCTGCGATAGCATCAGCTCGGTGTCACTGGAACACCGAGGCGTCTGCATCGCGGGCAAGCCCGGCTCCCACAGAAGAGCCGGCGCCAGCAAGGTCGATCAGTAGCGGTAAGCGTGCGGCTTGAACGGACCTTCAACCGTCACGCCGATGTAGTCGGCCTGGGTCTTGGTCAGCTGAGTCACCACGCCGCCGAAGCCGCGGACCATTTCCAGGGCCACTTCTTCGTCGAGTTTCTTGGGCAGTACTTCCACGGTCAGGCGCTCGGCTTTCTGGGCGGGCGACAGGTCGGCGTACTTCTGTTCGAACAGGAAGATCTGCGCCAGTACCTGGTTGGCGAACGAGCCATCCATGATGCGGCTTGGGTGGCCGGTGGCGTTGCCCAGGTTTACCAGGCGGCCTTCGGCCAGCAGGATCAGGTAATCATCGTTCTGCGGGTCGAAATCACCAGCGCCGGTACGGTGAACCTTGTGTACCTGCGGCTTCACTTCTTCCCATGCCCAGTTCTTGCGCATGAAAGCGGTGTCGATCTCGTTGTCGAAGTGACCGATGTTGCAGACAACGGCGCGCTTCTTCAAAGCCTTGAGCATGTTCGCATCGCACACATTCACGTTACCGGTGGTGGTAACGATCAGGTCGATCTTGCCCAGCAGGGCTGCGTCGATGCAGGCGGAGGTGCCGTCGTTCTGGCCGTTGATGAACGGCGAAACCACTTCGAAACCGTCCATGCAGGCTTGCATGGCGCAGATCGGGTCAACTTCGGAGACCTTGACGATCATGCCTTCCTGACGCAACGACTGGGACGAACCCTTGCCCACGTCACCGTAGCCGATTACCAGGGCTTGCTTGCCCGACAGCAGGTGGTCGGTGCCGCGCTTGATCGCATCGTTCAGGCTGTGACGGCAGCCGTACTTGTTGTCGTTCTTGCTCTTGGTCACCGAGTCGTTGACGTTGATGGCCGGGATTTTCAGCTCGCCCTTGGCCAGCATGTCCAGCAGGCGGTGTACGCCGGTGGTGGTCTCTTCGGTCACGCCGTGGACGCGGTCGAGGATCTGCGGGTACTTCTTGTGCAGCAGCTCGGTGAGGTCGCCGCCGTCGTCAAGAATCATGTTGGCATCCCAAGGCGCGCCATCTTTGAGGATGGTTTGCTCCAGGCACCACTCGTACTCTTCTTCGGTCTCGCCTTTCCAGGCAAATACCGGGATACCGGCAGCAGCGATAGCGGCGGCGGCCTGGTCTTGAGTCGAGAAGATGTTGCAGGACGACCAACGCACTTCGGCACCCAATGCAACCAGGGTTTCGATCAGCACGGCAGTCTGGATGGTCATGTGGATGCAGCCGAGGATCTTGGCGCCCTTGAGCGGCTGCTCAGCGGCGTACTTGCGACGCAGGCCCATCAGGGCTGGCATTTCGGATTCGGCGATAAAGGTTTCGCGACGGCCCCAGGCAGCCAGGGACATATCGGCGACTTTGTAGTCATTGAAATCAGCAGGCGTCATTACAGCGCTCATAGAGAGCCTCCATTCGTAGGGTGCGAATGGGCGCCGTTGTGCGTTTAGTATCAGGCCAGGGCAACCAGGCCGGACAACGCCCCATCCGAGCCTGACAGGTTGAACCTGCTGCAGCGCCCCTCGGACAGGTGGCGGGAGAACGGTATCAATCGAAGATGACCGTTTTGAAGCGGAGGCGATTATAGCCGTGTAAGCGGCACTTCCCAAGCCTTTCTGTCGGCGGCATGAAGATCGCGCATGGGCCTGATAGCTAATGGCTCATAGAGCTTGGGCCCTGGCTCTGCCATGATGTTGCCCATCATTTGGCAAGACGCTTTGGAGTGATCATGAACTTCCACACCCGCAAATGGGTAAAACCCGAAGACCTCAACCCCAACGGCACCCTGTTCGGCGGCAGCCTGCTGCGCTGGATCGACGAAGAAGCGGCCATCTACGCCATTGTCCAACTCGGCAACCAGCGCGTGGTCACCAAGTACATCTCGGAAATCAACTTTGTCAGCGCCTCGCGCCAGGGCGACATCATCGAACTGGGCATCACCGCCACCGAGTTCGGCCGCACCTCCATCACCCTGACCTGTGAAGTGCGCAACAAGATCACGCGAAAAAGCATCCTGACCGTGGAAAAAATGGTCTTCGTCAACCTGGGCGAAGACGGTTTGCCGGCACCCCACGGCCGTACCGAGATCAAGTACGTGAAGGACCAGTTCAAGGACGACAGTCTTCCCGAGTAACACCTACGTGGCGTGATTTTCTTTACCAAATCATTCCACATGGATCTATCCGAGGCTCTCTCATCACTCAGGCCTACACCCTGTAGAGAGAGCCTCGTGTATGAAAGTCTCCAGTTCTGTTGTGCAGAATCAGCCCCCTCAGCCTCAGACCGCCGGCCAGGACGTAAAGACGCCTCTGGTCAAAGGTGTGGGCGAGCGCAACCTGAGTATTTATCGTCACAGTGACGGGCGGGTGGAGGTGGTGCTGTCACCCCCGCCGCCCGCTCACTTGGTACTCAGTGGCGGTGGCGCCAAGGGCATCGCATTTCCAGGGATGGTGCAGGCGCTTGAAGAGGCCGACAAACTCAAAGGCGTCAAAGTGGTTTCCGGCGCTTCTGCTGGCGCCATTTCCGCCGCGCTGCTCGCCAGCGGCATGGATGCCAAGGCCTTTACGCAACTGTCGAATAACCTTGACCTGCCCAGCCTGCTCAATAGCAAAGACCCGGTCACGGCGTGGTTGCAGGAGGCCAGTTCCCAGATCGGCAAACTCGTCGGGAAAGTGCCAGGGCCGGCGGGTAATATCTCTCAACTGCTGCTGACGTTGCTGCCGCGCCTGCAAACCGAGGGGCAGCCGCTGGAAGACTTGATTCGTAATGAATCACGTAAGTCTGTTCTCGCCCATATCGCGGGTATGCCCGCAGCCAACCGCCCCCCGGAAGTCACCGCAATTGCCGAACGGCTCAGCGCTGGCGGTGGCCCCACTTTTCGCGACTTGGAGATCTTGAGCCGGCATATTCCGGCGATCAAGCAACTGAACATTACCGGCACGGGCATGTTCGACGGTCGCCCGCAGTTGGTGGTGTTCAATGCCAGCCTCACACCGGATATGGATATCGCCCGCGCCGCGCTTATTTCGGGGGCGCTGCCTGGGTTGTTCAAGAGCCCTTCCGAACAGGGCCACGGGTTTCAGGCTGCTTCAGAGGTCACGGCGTTTCAGGACGGTGGTTTGCTCCTCAATACCCCGGCGCCAGGCATTATTGAACGTTCTTTCCCGCAAAGCCCCCTGGGCAAGGACGAAGCCCTGATCGTCAAGTTCGAGTCTGACAAACCATCAGCGCCCCCCCAAAGCGGTGGTTTTTTCAGCTATCTGACCGACACGTTCACCGGCACGCCACACACCGCCGCTGAAAGCTATCAGGATGACCGGCTCAAAGCGTATTCGGAGCAAACCGTAACGTTGCCGTTGAACTCCGATAAAGGCGACTATCGCGGCCTGCTCGGTGGCACCGTCAACTTCACCATGACCGCCGAGCAGAAACAGCATTTGCAGGCCCAGGCCCGCCAGGCGGTGTCAGGGCACCTGCAAAAACGTGAGCTGGAGCGTGAGCGCCATGAATTCCCCTCGCTGAACGATGCCGTGATGGCGATGGATGATCAAATGCTCGCCAGCGCGCAGGACGAACTGCAAAAGGACCCGGCCGGCGCCGAGGCGTTGCGTTTTCGCAAAGACGCACAACAGGCGTTAAAGGCGTTGGACAGTGCGATTGCCGAAGCGAATCAATCCGACACGTCGCTGGTGATGACGCCAAAAATAGCCTCGGCGCTGCGCAATCTCGACGCCCTCGCCCGTAGACCCGAGGATATCGACTGGCTGGGCAAGCGCCTGAATGCGCCAGGCCAGCGTAATTTTCAGCAACTGCTGCAGGTGGGCGCCAAACGCGGGACGGGCAATGGCTCTGGCCTGTCCAAGGTGTTGAGCAGCGCCGTCACTGAAATGCAAAAACGCGATATCGGGGTGAAGGCAGCGAATTTTATCCGCGAAGTCATTTATCCCTCGCTATACCGCCCTGGTCAGCCGGCTGCCAACGTCGAGTTATTGCAACGCGCGGTGCGTGATTTGGGGGAGGCGACGACGCCGCACGAGTTCAACCGTGTGCTTGATGGCATCGTCAAACACTACCGGGCGCGCAATAAACCGTGGGGTAAACCCTTGAGCTCTACCACCGTGGAGCAGGCCAAGGCCTGGCGTATTCCGGTTTAGTTGCGGTGCCACTGAACAGCCATCGTCGCGGCGTGTCGTAGCTACAGGCACCCCTTGGACTCTGGTACATCATGGCCACTCAAGCAGACGGCAAGACCCCCAACCTGTCGCAGGAAGAGCAGCAGGACGTTGATGACAACCAGCCGCCTCGCGCGGCTGTATTACACGAAATTATCCGCACCCAAGGCGATCAGGAGCTGGAGCGCAATGTGGCCGCGCTGTGGTGGTCGGCGCTGGCCGCCGGCTTGACCATGGGCCTGTCGCTGATGGGTATGGGCCTGCTCAATTCGCGCCTGCCGGATGGTGAGGAATTCAAGGTGATCGCCAGCTTTGGCTATTGCGCAGGCTTTCTCGCGGTGATTCTTGCCCGTCAGCAGTTGTTTACCGAAAACACCCTGACCGCCGTGCTGCCGGTGATGAGCAAACCGACCCTGGCCAATGCCGCGCGCTTGTTGCGGCTGTGGACGGTGGTGCTGGTGGGCAACCTGTGTGGCACCTTGCTGGTGGCCTACGTGATGCTGCACCTGCCGATCTTCGATACCAAGACCGACCTGGCCTTCCTCGAGATCGGGCGCAAGGTCATGGAGAACGACCCTGCGCAGATGTTTGCCAAGGGCATCGTCTCCGGTTGGATGATCGCCACCATGGTCTGGATGATCCCGTCGATGGAGAGTGCCAAGGTGTGGATCATCATTCTGATCACCTACTTCATGGCGCTGGGGGACTTCACCCATATCGTCGTCGGTTCGGCCGAAGTGTCCTATCTGGTGTTTGCCGGCGAGTTGCCGTGGAAGGATTTCTGGCTGGTCTTCGCCGGGCCGACCCTGGCCGGCAACATCATCGGTGGTAGTTTCATCTTTGCGTTGATCAGCCATGCCCAGGTTCGCAGCGAGGCGTCCGTGCCTGCTGTTACTCAATCTCATACGCGGGCCAAGCCCCGTCAGGATAAGGACAAAGCCTGACATCACCCTGGCTGCCGCGTCAGGCCTTGAATGGCACGCTGGGAGGCTCGGAGGCCGGCGTGCTGTCGGGTGCCTTGAGCTGGCCTTCCCAGCGTGCGATGACCAAGGGTGCCAATGCGTTGCCCAGTACGTTCAGTGCGGTGACGGGCATATCCATCAGCCGGTAGATGCCTGCGATGATCGCCACGCCTTCCACCGGCAGCCCTGCGGCGGTCAAGGTCGCGGTCAGGATGATGAACATGAAGCCTGGCACGCCTGCCGCGCCCTTTGATGTCAGCACCATGATCAAGACCAGCATGCCTTGATCCGCCAGGCTCAAGTCGATGCCATACGCCTGGGCGATGAACAGCGTGCCCAGTGCGGCAAACAGCGATGCGCCATCCAGGTTGAACGAGTAACCCAGCGGGATCACCATGCTGGTAATGGGCCGAGGCGCGCCATAACGCTCCATCTTCTCGATCAGTTGAGGCATGACCGTCGCCGAGGCGGCGCTGCTGAAGGCCAGTAACAGTTCACTGCGTATTTCTCGCAGCAGGTGAAAAAAGCCGACGCCGGCCAGGCGTGCCACTGCCCCCAATACACACAGGGCAAACAAGAGCACCGCGACATAGGTGGTGCCGATCAGTTTGGCCAGTGGCAGCAACGCGCTGAGGCCAAAGCTGGCGACGGTGACCGCGATCAAGCCGAAAATACCTATCGGCGAGTAGTGCATAACCAGGTGGGTGACTTTGAACATGGTGTCGGAGACGCCCTGCATCACGCTGATCAACGGCGCTTTGCGCTCCTCGGGCAGCAACGACAAGGCACACCCGAACAGGATCGCGAAAAACAGCACCGACAGCAGTTTGCCCTGCGACATGGCCAGGACGATGTTGTCCGGCACGATCGCCAGCAGTATCTGGCCCAGGTTCTGTGGGGCGCCGCTGGAGGCCAGCCCCGTGGCCGGTGCCTGCAGCGTGCTGCCGAATTCGGCGCCCGAGCCCGGCTGCACCACATTGCCAACCAGCAGGCCGAAGACGATGGCGATGCTGGTGATGGTGAAGAAGTACACGAAGGTCTTCAGGCCGACGCGACCCAGGGCGGCCGGGTTGCCCATGCCGGCGATGCCGACGGTCATGCAGGCGAAGACGAGCGGCACGACGATCATCTTCATCAGCTTGATGAACAGGTCGCCCGCCGGTTGCAGCAGGTTGTCGATGAACCAGGCTTTTTGCTCGGGAAATTGGTTGAGCAGGATGCCGACGATTATCCCGGCAACCAGGCCGATCATGATACGGGTGATGAGGCTGGTGGGTTTTCTGACGGTCATGGCGGTGGCCCTTATTGTTGTGGTTGTCAGGGATTTACTGGGCGAACAATCCTTCGAAGTGCTTGAACCCTTTCACCTCGATGGGATTACCGCTGGGGTCGAGGAAAAACATCGTGCGCTGCTCGCCCGGTTCGCCGGCAAAGCGCGTCACGGGTGGGATCTCGAAGCGTGTGCCCAGGCGGGTGAGGCGTTCGGCAAGCGTTAACCACTCATCAAGTGGCAGCACCACGCCCAGGTGCGGCATCAGTACCCGGTGCTCACCGACCAGGCCGGTACGTGTAGTGGGGAAGGGCGTACCCAGGTGCAGTGAAAGTTGATTGCCGAAAAAGTCGAAGTCGATCCAGGTCGCGCTGCACCGGCCCTCGGTGCAACCCAAAACATCTCGATAAAAAATGCGCGCCTCGTCTAAGTCATAAACATGGTATGCAGCGTGGAAGGGTCTGTTCATGGCTGGCTCTCCAGATGGTGAGCTGTCAGGTTAAACAGGCGGTGCCGCCAGGGTAAAACGGGTTTGCCTTGGTCTGAGCGAAAGGAAAACTTATGGATGTTCGATTCCTGAGGAGCCTGGTCGCTGTCATTGAAACCGGGTCCATAGCCGCTGCTGCACGGCGTGAAAACCGCAGTGCGGCGGCGATCAGCCAGCGGGTCAAGGCGCTTGAGCGCACGCTGGGTTGTACGCTGCTCATGCGCACCGCACATGCCGCGTGGCCTTCGGACCAATGCTTGCTGCTTTTGCCCAGAATCCAGGCCGTCATTGAACAGGCGCGCCAGTTGCAGGAGCACCTGAGCCAGGACGAGTTATCGGGGGAGATTAACATTGGGGCCATTTCCACGGCGCTGACCGGCGTCTTGCCCGGACTGATCGAGCGGCTGACAGTGTCGGCACCCAAGTTGAGGCTGAAGATCACACCCGGCGATTCCAGAAGCCTCTATGAGAAGTTGCTCAACCAGGAATTGGATGCAGCGATACTGGTGCGACCGCCCTTTCAACCGCCCAAAGCCTTGTCGATGGCTTTGCTGCGTGCCGAACCCTTGATTCTGATTGCGCCCGCCGAGTGGGGTGCGCAGTCACTGGCAGCCTTGTTACGCGAATGCCCGTTTATCCGCTATGACGCTCGCTCCTGGGGTGGGCAGATCGCCCAGCGCTTTCTCGATGAACAGTCCTTCGAGCCCGAGGTGTTATGTGAGCTGGATGCGCTGGAAACTATCCTGATGCTGGTCGCCCAGGGGATGGGAGTATCGCTGGTGCCGCAGTGGGCGGGCATGCCCTGCAACGGCATCCGTGTGTTACCGGCCGGCGACCGGCTGTGCTATGCACGCGAGATGGTGGTCATGTACAGCTCGACACCGCGCCGCCCGTTGGCGATGCGGCATCTGCTTGACGTGTTGCGCGGCGCGGTTACTGCGGCGCAGTGACACGGCTGACAACGCGACCAATCGTCAACCCCTGCAACAGGATCGAAGACAGCACCACGATGTAGGTGATGCTCAGCAACAAGTCGCGCTCCGGGCCCAAGGGCAGGGCCAAGGCCAGTGCCACCGAGACGCCGCCACGCAGGCCGCCCCAGGTGAGGATGCGGATTGTGCCGCGTGGCACCGAGCGCCAACGGCGCAGCAACAGGATCGCCGGGGCCACGGTCAGCAGGCGCGAGAGCAGGATCGCCACCGCCAGCAGGCTGGCCGCGAACACGTGCAGCCAGTTGAATGGCAATAGCAGCAGCTCCATGCCGATCAGCGCAAACAGCAGCGCGTTGAGCATGTCATCGAGCAGTTCCCAGAAACCATCCAGATAGCGACGCGTCATGTCGTTCATCGCCAGCTTGCGCCCCAGGTTGCCGATGATCAGCCCCGCGACCACCATCGCAATCGGTGCGGACACATGCAGTTCCGAAGCCATGGCCGAGCCGCCGATCACCAGGGCGAGGGTCAGCATGACTTCGATCTGGTGCTGTTTGATGCTCTTGATCATCAGGTACACGAGGTAGCCGATCAGCCCGCCAAACAGCACGCCGCCAATGGCTTCGTGGGCAAACAGCATGGCCGTGGCGCCGACGGTGGGCGTTTCACCCAACTGCGCGATGCCCAGCAGCACGGTAAACACCACCACGGCGGTGCCGTCATTGAACAGCGACTCGCCGACGATGGTGGTTTTCAGCGGTTTGGAGGCATTGGCGGTCCGCAGCACGCCGAGCACCGCAATGGGGTCGGTGGGGGAGATCAGCGCGCCGAATAGCAGGCAGTAAAGGAAACTCACGTGCCAGCCAAACAGGGCGAAGATGTAGTACGCCAGGCTGCCGATCACCACGGTGGCGATCAACACGCCAAAGGTTGCCAGCAGGCCGATGGGCCAGCGGTAGCTGCGCAGGTCGTTCAAGTTGACGTGCAAGGCGCCGGCGAACAGCAGGAACGACAGCATCCAGTTCATCAGCAAATCGCCAAAGTCGATCTGGCCGATCAGCTGTTGGACGCGTTCCTCTAAACCTGGGTAGCCGAGCACGCTCAGGCCTTGCAGGATCAGCGAGAACAGCAGTGCAGTGACCATCACGCCGATGGTGGGCGGCAGGCCGATAAAGCGGAAGTTCACATAAGTGAGCAGGGTGGTGAGGCAGATGAAGGCGGCGACAAGTTCAAGCATCCGGGGTCCTTGGAGCAGGGAAATATAGGCGCACGGGGTGCGTCGAATCGGTGGTTAGTATAAACAGGTGCTGTTACATGACGTATCAATTAAGGAGGTTCGGGTGGTAGCGACAGCTCTGGTGCTGGTAGCGGCGCTGTTGCATGCGACGTGGAACACCTTGATCAAGTTCAGTGGCGAGCGCCTTTTGGTCATCGCCTGCATGGACAGCGTGGCGCTGCTGTTCGTGGTAGTGGCGGTGGGGTTCGTGTCCTTGCCGCCGCTGGACATTTGGCCGTGGATCGCGGCCTCGGCGCTGTTTGAATTGCTCTATCGCTATTTGTTGATCCAGGCCTATCGGGTGGGGGACCTGGGCCTGGTGTATCCGTTGATGCGCGGTTTGTCGCCGCTGGTGGTGCTGGTGCTGACGCTGGTGTTTGCTGGCGAAGTGTTGAGCACCCAGCAGATTCTGGGGATCCTGCTGATCCCGTTCGGCATGGTATGCCTGTTGTGGCAGGGCGGCGGCGGTGACCGGTTGCCCTGGTCGATGCTGCCGGTGGTGTTGCTGATCGGCCTGTGCATCGGCTCCTACACCTTTCTGGATGGGCAGGCGCTACGGCGCTGGTCGCATCCGCTGGATTACCTGGTGTGGCTGACGCTGGTCAGTGCGTGGCCGTTTCCGTTGCTGGCGCTGGTGCGCAAGCGTGCAGCCTTCAGCCTGTTCTGGCGCACCCAGTGGCGGTTGGGCTTGAGCGTGGGGCTGTGCGTATTGTTGAGCTACGCTTTGGTACTTTGGGCCATGCAGTTGGGCTCGATTGCCGAAGCCGCCGCGCTGCGCGAAGTCAGTGTGATCCTGGTGGTGCTGTTCGGCATGCGTTACTTGAAAGAACCTTTTGGCCGTCCACGGCTCATAGCCTGTGGGTTGGTGTTGATTGGCATGTTGGTGATGAAACTCTAACCGTCGGATAAAACTAAAAGGAATCGGTGATGACAGTCGCTTTATGGTGTGTGTTGATCGCAATTTTTCTGCCGTACATTTGCACCGGTGTGGCCAAGTTCAGTACAGGCAAGTTCGGGCCACGGGATAACCACGACCCGCGCGCCTTCCTCGATAGCCTGGAAGGCGTCGCCAAGCGTGCGCATAGCGCGCAACTCAACAGTTTCGAAGTGACACCGGCGTTTGCCGCCGCAGTGATCGTTGCGCACCTGGCCGGCAACGCCGACCTGGTGACGATCAACGTGCTGGCAGTGCTGTTTATCACCAGCCGCCTGCTGTACATCATCTGCTACCTGGCAGACTGGGCGATCTTGCGTTCGCTGGTGTGGGCAGTGGGTATGGCGCTGATTGCGAGTTTCTTCTTCGTTTCGATGTAAGTGGGGGGCGGCAAACCCGACTGTAGGAGCGAGCTTGCTCGCGAAGAACGTCAACGATTACGCGTGCTTGCTGAGTAAGCGCGGCGCCTGTGCGTTTTTCGCGAGCAAGCTCGCTCCTACATGGAATTAGGGCAAGTCCCTCCCACATTGATTACTAGCGGTTGTCAGGTTCCGGCAGGCGCATCCGGCACCTGGGGCAATGCCGCACCTTTGGGCCACAGCATCCAGATCTGCCCTTGCTGTTTCATATTTCCCGCCAACTCGCCTGCGGCATTGCCTGTGCCCCAGAACAAATCTGCGCGCACTTCGCCGGTGATTGCGCCGCCGGTATCCTGGGCTGCGACGGGGCGTGCCAGTGGCGTGCCGTCTGGCTTGGTGGTCGACAACCACAACAGGCTGCCCAGCGGAATCACCTTGCGATCCACCGCCACACTGTAGCCGGCGGTCAATGGCACGTTCAGCGAGCCGCGCGGGCCTTCGTTGCTGTCGGGGCGGGCACTGAAGAATACGTAGCTGGGGTTGCTCGCCAGCAGGTCTGGAATGCGCTGCGGGTGGGCCTTGGCCCAGGCGCTGATGGCGCCCATGGTCACGTCTTCTTTTTTCAGCTCGCCTTGCTCCACCAGCCAACGGCCGATAGGGCGGTACGGGTAGCCGTTCTGGTCGCCGTAACCCACACGCAGTTGACGCCCGCCGGCCAGTTGGATACGCCCCGAGCCCTGGATCTGCAGGAATTGCAGGTCCATCGGGTCGGTCAGCCAGGCGATCGGCTTGGCAGTGGAACCTTGGCTGTTGAGGGTGCTGGCATCGTCATACGGCTTGAGCACGCGACCTTCCAGGCGCCCGCGCAGGCGCTTGCCCTTGAGTTCCGGGTAGATGCTCTCGAGGTTGACGATGATCAGGTCATCCGGCACGCCGTATACCGGCACATGGGCGGTGGCGGTCTTGGTCAGGCTGCCGGGGTAGACCGGCTCGTAATAACCCGTGATCAAGCCGTTTGGCGTGTTGTCGGCCGAGCGCAGGCCGAAGACATCCAGGTGTTCCTTGAGAAAGCCGCGAACCGCCACGGCATCGCCCGGTACGCTGGCCGCGGCTGCACAGGTCGCGCCCCAGATCGGGTCGGCCTTGAGGCGCTGGCAGGCGCTGCGCCAGGATTCAAACCCGGCGAGCAAGTCGCTGTCGGAAACGCTCGGCAGGGCTTCCCACGGTGCGCTCACATAGGTGGCAACGGCGTGAGGCTTGGTTGGCTCCTGGGCAACTTCTTTGCCGGTGTCTTTACCGCCATCGCAGCCGGCCAGTAGCGCGAACATCGGCAGAGCCCACGCCAGGCGCCGGCCCCAGGGTTTGAAGATGACATTCATGTAGGTAGTTCCTGAAACGATTGCCCGTGCTTCACTGCATCCGGGCAACCCTTATTATTAATAGGGCTATTGGTCTTTGTAGGCGGTGCGAGGATACTGGCCGCCGTTTCCCGTGACCTTGAAGCCATGATGATGTTAAAAAAATTGACTGTTGTATTGCTGGCCTGCCTGGCGGTGTCTGCCTGTGGCGGTGTTGACCCCAATTCTCCCTTGGGCCAGCGCAAGGCGATCTTCAAGCAGATGCTCAAGACCGGTGAAGACCTGGGCGGCATGCTGCGCGGGCGTATCCCATTCGATGGCGCCAAGTTCGCCGAGGGTGCGGTCAAGCTGGATGCGTTGTCCCATGAGCCGTGGAAACATTTCCCGAGCGTGCGCGAAGAAGACCACACCAGTGCCAAAGATGATGTGTGGCAAAAACAGGCGCAGTTCCAGCAACTGGCCCGCGACCTTGAGGCGGCCACCGGTGAATTGGTGATCGCCAGCCAGGTGCAGCCTTATAAAGCCAGCAACCTTCAGCCTGCGGTGCAAAAAGTTGAAGATGCCTGCAGCGCTTGCCATAAACAGTTCCGCGATCATTGATCGGTTTTACTGGTCGAGTTCTTCCACCGCGTCTTGCAGCTCTTTGCGCGCTTCGGCCAGCTTCTCCTTGCGCTTGTTGATCTTGTCCGGGTCACCTTTTTTCATGGCCTTGTCGAGGTCGGCCTGACGGCGGCTGACATCATGCTTGGCGTCGAGCACCTTGTTTTCACGTTCTTTCTTCAAGCCGGCATCGGTGCAGTTGGCGGTGACTTCGGCCAGGGCTTTTTCCAGGCCGGCCTGTTGGTAGCTGTTGCCGTGGGCCTTGGCCTGTTCGATCTGGCTGCTGATGGCCTGGCGTTTGGCGGCGCAGCCTGTGAGGGGTTGCGCGTCTTCGGCGGCCAACAGTGGCGTGCTCATGAAGCCTGCGAGGGTCAGCAAGGCAAAGGGGGCGAGAAATTTCATATAAAGCTCCAGGTTCGCAATCAGGTGGTCGGGTGGTGTTCAAAACCCATCTACCCCGGCTGCGCGTAATGTTTCAGCCATGGCTTGTACCTGCGGGTCGCGAAAAAAAGCGCTGAGTTGCGCCGCGCGTCCCGGGCCGATGCCATCTGAGGCCAGCCAGGCTTGGGTGTCTTTGGCGACCAGCGTCTGCCAGTTGCCTTCCAGGTTGTTGCGCGCCGCTGGCGGTATGCCCAAGGCGCAGAGCCATTGTAAAAAAGGGCGTTGCCGGGCGCTTTGAATACTGTCGAGCATCCGTGCACGGGTACGCTCGCCTAAGCCCTCAATGGTAGCAAGCTCGGCCGCATCCAGGGTTAACCAATCGAGAAAGCCTGCGATTAGACCCGCCTGGATCAATACGTTCCAGGTTTCACGGCCCATATGGGGCAAGGCCAGGCCGTGTTTGCCGCTCAACCAGGTGAGGCGGGCGAGCAGTTGATCTTCGCAGCCGGGGTCCAGTTGCCAGCAGCTCAAGGCGTGGAAGTCTTGAGGGTCGGGGACCTGCACGTCCACGCGTGTCTTGTTGCGCAGGATGACTTCGTCCAGTCGCGGTATCACCTGGCCCGCCAGGCTGATCGACACATGATCGCCGGGGCGGATATCCAGGGCTTGCCAGCGCTTGAGCGAGCTGACGCTAACCCGGCTGATCTGCCGATCATCCAGCCGTACGGGCTCCAGTTCGAGGATTGGGGTAATCCGCCCGGTGCGCCCCACCCTGAACTGCACCTTGCGCACCAGTGCCAGTGCCTTGATGGCCGGGTACTTCCAAGCAACCGACCAGTAAGGCGCACTGGCTTGCCAGCGCTCGGCGGGCGCTCGCGCAGCCTGGTGCAGCACCACGCCATCGCTGGCGAAGGGCAACGGCGCGTTGTACCAATGGGTACGCCAATGCGCGGCTTCGCTGATGGTGCCGACGGGCTGGCTGTACTGTTGACTGTCGGTGAAACCCCAGCGCGCCAGGGTGGCCAGGCGTTCGGTGAAGTCCGTCGGGCCGTGGGGCCATGCCCAGACGAACAGGCCGATCCCGGCAGCCTCGGCATCGTTCAACTGGCGACGGTTCATCAGGCCGGCCACTTTGCTGCGGGCATTGAGCCCGCCCTTGAGCGATTGCACATGGTGGTCGAGGCGCCAATAGAGTTCGCCTTGCAGCACCACATCAACGGCGTCGGGCAGTTGCTGGACAATGCCGGGGATCTTGGCGGCGGAGGCCGACCAGTCGTGACCCAGCAGGCCGTCGCCCCGACTGATGAGCTGGTGCAAGCGGCCCTGGCGATACACCAGGGTCACCGCAACGCCATCCACCTTGGGTTGCACCCAGACATCCTGTCGAGTGCTGAGCCAGTCACTGACGGCCGGCTCGCTCGGCATCTTTTGCAAACCCGTGTGCGCGATCGGATGACGTAAGGTGCCGCGCGCCCTGGCCAGTGGGTTATCAGCCTTGGGTGTCTGCTGGCGGGCGCATTCCTGCCAATGCGCCAGGCGTGTGCGGGCCTGGTCGTAGAGCTCGTCGCTGATCAGCGATTGGCCCTGTCGATGGTAGCTGTCGTCCCACTGCTGGATTTGCCTGGACAAGGTTTCCAACTGTGAGTGAACGTCATCGGGGCAGGCTTCGGCCCAGGCCCAGGCCGGCAGGGCGCTTAGGAGAACAGCCAGTAATACGCGCATCATGAGCATCCTTGCTCGAAAAGGGTGCCCAGCCTAAGTGATCCACGCGCCCACAAAAAAGCCCCGACCGAGCGGGGCTTTTTACCGGGTATTTCTGTTTACTTGAACAGGCCGCCCAAGGCCTTCACCGCGTCGTTGTTTTCAGCCTTGGCCTGCTGCTTTTGCTGCTTGGCGTCGACTTTTGCCTGGCTGTCGGCGAGTTTGTTGCAAGCTTTGTTGACCTGCTCCAGCGCAGCCTCATACGCCCGCACTTTTAACAGATCGTTCTTGGCATTGGCCGCGTCGATCTTGGCTTGCAGGTCTTTGGGTTGCTGCTGGCAATCGCCGGCATTGCCGCCACCGAGCTGGGCACTCAGGGCGCCGCTCAGTGCGTTCAGGTCAGCGGCCTGGGCTGGCAGGGTGAACAGGCTGAGCAGAAGGGCGGCAGGGGCGAGTGTGGAAATGCGCATGAAAACCTCAATGTTCGATTGCCTGCGCGCTTATCCATCCCGGGCGGGCGCAGTGCAATATCCAGTAAGGTGAACGGCCCGAGAGGGCGCGGATTCTAGTGGGCCATCATTTGGCCTGCAAGCCTTGGATCCAAAAAAGCCCGAAGTGGCCCTGCAGACAACAAAAAGCCCCGCCAGGCAGGCCTGGCGGGGCTTTATTTACCGCGAACGATTACAGGCCGGCGGCGGTACGCAGGTCGTTGGCGCGGTCGGTTTTTTCCCAAGTGAAGGTGCTGAAGGTGTCATCGCCCACAGTCTTCTGCGCAGGGGTGCGGCCGAAGTGGCCGTAGGCTGCGGTTTCCTGATACATCGGGTGCAGCAGGTCGAGCATGGTGGTGATCGCGTAAGGGCGCAGGTCGAAGATCTCACGCACCAGCTTGACGATCTTGTCATCGCTGATCTTGCCGGTGCCGAAGGTATTCAGCGAGATCGACGTAGGCTGTGCCACGCCAATGGCGTAGGACACCTGGATTTCGCAGCGCTCGGCCAAGCCGGCAGCGACGATGTTCTTGGCCACATAACGACCGGCGTAAGCGGCAGAGCGGTCAACCTTGGACGGGTCCTTGCCGGAGAACGCACCACCGCCGTGACGGGCCATGCCGCCGTAGCTGTCGACGATGATCTTGCGGCCGGTCAGGCCGCAGTCGCCCACCGGGCCACCGATGATGAACTGGCCAGTCGGGTTGATGTGGAACTGGGTGTCCTTGGTCAGCAGTTCGGCAGGCAGCACGTGCTTGACGATCAGCTCCATCACGCCTTCACGCAGGTCGGCGTAGGACACGTCCGGGTTGTGCTGGGTCGACAGCACAACGGCGTCGATGCCCACCACTTTGCCGCCTTCGTAGCGGCAGGTCACCTGGGACTTGGCGTCCGGGCGCAGCCATGGCAGTACGCCGGATTTGCGCGCCTCGGCCTGGCGTTGTACCAGCTGGTGCGAGAAGGTGATCGGCGCGGGCATCAGCACGTCGGTTTCGTTGCTGGCGTAGCCGAACATCAGGCCCTGATCGCCCGCGCCCTGGTCTTCTGGCTTGGCGCGGTCAACGCCCTGGTTGATGTCCGGGGATTGCTTGCCGATGATGTTCATCACGCCGCAGGTCGCGCCGTCAAAGCCAACGTCGGAGCTGTTGTAGCCAATGTCGGTGATCACGTCACGTACGATCTGCTCCAGGTCAACCCAGGCAGTGGTGGTGACTTCGCCGGCGATGATCGCCACGCCCGTTTTCACCAGCGTCTCGCACGCCACACGGGCGAACTTGTCTTCAGCGATGATAGCGTCCAGCACCGCGTCAGAAATCTGGTCGGCGATTTTGTCCGGATGCCCTTCAGACACGGACTCGGAGGTGAAAAGGGAGTATTCGCTCATCTCGATGTTTTCCTGATATTTACCGATGGTGAGTGTCGCCAGCCGGTCGCTGAAAATGGCGGACCTGAATCTGGAAACCATTACGTAAACCTACATAGAGGCTTTCCCCGGGAACGAGTCCCGCAGCGGTGGCCCAACGGGCCAGATCGTCCTGTTCAAAACCCAGCCAGAGATCACCGCAGGCCTCCTTGGCCCAATTCTGGTTGTGGCTGCATAAATCCGTAACCAGCAGGCTACCGCCGGGGTGCAGCAACCCGGCCATTTGCTTGAGGGCTTCTGCCGGTGCGGCGAAATGGTGCAAGACCATGTTCAGCACCACGCAATCGGCCCGCAGGCCGGTGTCACTCAGGGCGTCGGCCAACTGCAGGCGCACATTGCCCAGGGCTTCGCGCTCACAGAGTTGGCGTGCCAGTTCAAGCATTGCCGGGCTGTTATCCAGCGCCGTGACCTGCTCGAAGCGGCGCGCCAGTTCGGGCAGGAAACCGCCGTCGCCAGGGCCGACTTCCAAGGCCGTGGCTTCTTCACTGAAGCTCAGCTTGTCCAACAGCGCCAGTACGCTTTCGCGGTACTGGGCCAAGCCGGCGATCAGGTCCTGTTGGGCGCGAAACTTGTCGGCCACCCGTGAGAAAAAATCCTGGCTGGCGGCGGCGCGTTGCCCGTGCACCTGGCCGATGCGCGACTGCACATCACCGGGCAGGCATAAGTTGTCCACTTCGTCGAGTAGGGCAGCGTGCAATTTGCCGCCAAGCAGTTCGGTATGGGGCAGGGCGCGTCGGTAGAAAATCGCATTGCCTTCACGACGGGTGGCCACCAGGTCGGCCTGGGCCAGCACCTTCAAATGGTGGCTCATGCCGGACTGGCCGATGGCGAAGATCTGCGCCAGCTCCAGTACCCCGAAAGAATCGTTGGCCAGTGCGCGCAATACGTTCAAGCGCAACGGATCGCCAGCGGCCTTGCACAAGGCAGCCAGTTCATCGCCGTCGTCAGGACGCAGGGAGGGCACGGGTAGGTTCATAAGGCCAGCAGTCTAGTGACGGGTGTAGATCCCCGCAAGGCCAATATCAAAAAGTTTTGATATTGATCGATAAGTGGCGGTTATAAGCCATCGCTATAACCTTTAGACGAACCGGTTAAAGGTTTCTGCAAGGGATTGGTGCCCAAAGCACAGGAAAAACGCCCACAAGTGACTATCTGTCATTGCCCGCAGGCGGTGGCTGAGGGAAAATGCCGGTCCTTTTTTCCGTTTCTTTATAAGCAAACTCCAGGAGATCAGCGATGCCCAGCCGTCGTGAGCGTGCCAACGCCATTCGTGCCCTCAGCATGGATGCCGTGCAAAAAGCCAACAGCGGCCATCCCGGTGCCCCGATGGGCATGGCGGATATCGCCGAGGTACTTTGGCGTGACTACCTGAAACACAACCCGAGCAACCCGTCTTTCGCCGACCGTGACCGCTTCGTGCTGTCCAACGGCCACGGCTCGATGCTGATTTATTCGCTGCTGCACCTGACCGGCTACGACGTCACCATCGACGACCTCAAGAGCTTCCGTCAGCTGCACAGCCGCACCCCGGGCCACCCGGAATTCGGCTACACCCCAGGCGTCGAGACCACCACCGGTCCCCTGGGCCAAGGCCTGGCCAATGCGGTTGGTTTCGCCCTGGCGGAAAAAGTCCTGGGCGCGCAGTTCAACCGCCCTGGCCACGACATCGTTGACCACCACACCTACGTATTCCTGGGTGATGGCTGCATGATGGAAGGCATTTCCCACGAAGTCGCGTCCCTGGCCGGCACTCTGGGCCTGGGCAAGCTGATTGCCTTCTACGATGACAACGGCATCTCCATCGACGGCGAAGTCGAAGGCTGGTTCACCGACGACACGCCAAAGCGTTTCGAAGCCTACAACTGGCAGGTGATCCGCAACGTCGACGGCCACGATCCGGAAGAGATCAAGACCGCCATCGACACCGCTCGCAAGAGCGCGCAGCCAACCCTGATCTGCTGCAAGACCACCATTGGTTTCGGCTCGCCGAACAAGCAAGGTAAAGAAGACTGCCACGGCGCCCCACTGGGTGACGCGGAAATCGCCCTGACCCGCGAAGCGTTGAAGTGGAACCACGGCCCGTTCGAAATCCCGGCTGACATCTACGCCGAATGGGATGCCAAGGAAAAAGGCCTGGCCGCCGAAGCCGAGTGGGACCAGCGTTTCTCGGCCTACTCCGCCGAATTCCCGGAATTGGCCAACGAACTGGTACGCCGCCTGGCCGGTGACTTGCCTGCCGACTTCTCGGAAAAAGCCTCGGCCTACATCGCTGAAGTCGCGGCCAAGGGCGAGACCATCGCCAGCCGTAAAGCCAGCCAGAACACCCTGAACGCCTTTGGCCCGTTGCTGCCTGAGTTCCTCGGCGGTTCGGCTGACCTGGCCGGTTCCAACCTGACCCTGTGGAAAGGTTGCAAAGGTGTCTCGGCCGAAGACGCCAGCGGCAACTACATGTACTACGGCGTGCGCGAGTTCGGCATGAGCGCCATCATGAACGGCGTATCCCTGCACGGCGGCCTGGTGCCTTACGGCGCGACCTTCCTGATGTTCATGGAATACGCACGTAACGCCGTACGTATGGCCGCGCTGATGAAGAAGCGCGTGATCCACGTCTACACCCACGACTCCATCGGCCTGGGCGAAGACGGCCCGACGCACCAGCCGGTCGAGCAATTGACCAGCCTGCGCACCACGCCGAACCTCGATTGCTGGCGCCCAGCCGACGCGGTGGAATCCGCCGTGGCCTGGAAGCACGCCATCGAGCGCAAGGACGGCCCTTCGGCGCTGATCTTCTCGCGTCAGAACCTGCAACACCAGGTGCGTACCGACGCGCAGATCGCCGACATCAGCCGTGGCGGTTATGTGCTCAAGGACTGCATCGGCGAGCCGGAGCTGATCCTGATCTCCACCGGTTCCGAAGTGGGCCTGACCGTTCAGGCGTACGACAAGCTGACTGCCCAAGGCCGCAACGTACGTGTTGTGTCCATGCCCTGCACCAGCGTGTTCGAAGCCCAGGACGCCGGCTACAAGCAATCGGTATTGCCGCTGCAGGTCAGCGCGCGTATCGCCATCGAAGCGGCCCACGCCGACTACTGGTACAAGTACGTGGGCCTGGAAGGCCGCGTGATCGGCATGACCACCTACGGTGAGTCGGCGCCGGCGCCAGCCTTGTTCGAAGAGTTCGGTTTCACCCTGGAAAACATCCTGGGTCAGGCTGAAGAGTTGCTGGAAGACTAAGGCGCTAACGCGGTGGCCAACTGGTCACCGCATCTACTGTAGGAGCGAGCTTGCTCGCGAAGATCGTTAACGATAACGCAGCGTTTCTGGTTTAACGCGGCGCTCTCAGGTTCTTCGCGAGCAAGCTCGCTCCTACAGTGGTTTGTGTCGCCCACAATGCGAGAACCCCATGCCTCAACCGCGTCCCTACAAAGTTGCACTCAACGGCTACGGCCGCATTGGTCGTTGCGTCTTGCGTGCTCTGTTCGAGCGAGGGGCGGCGGCCGGGTTTGAAATTGTCGCGATCAATGATTTGGCCGACATGGCCAGCATCGAATACCTGACACGCTTTGACTCCACCCACGGCCGCTTCCCGGGCGAAGTGCGGGTTGAAGGCGATTGTCTGCATATCAATGGCAACTGCGTGCAAGTGTTGCGCAGTGCCACCCCCGAAGGCATCGACTGGAAAGCACTGGGCGTCGACCTGGTGCTGGAATGCTCCGGTGTCTATCACACCCGTGCCGATGGCCAGCGTTTTCTCGACGCCGGCGCACCGCGTGTGCTGTTTTCCCAGCCGATGGCCAGCGAGGCGGATGTCGACGCCACCATCGTCTACGGCATCAACCAGGATTGCCTGACCGGCGATGAGCTGCTGGTGTCCAACGCGTCGTGTACCACCAACTGCAGCGTGCCGTTGTTGCGCCTGCTGGACCAGGCGATCGGCCTGGATTACGTGTCGATCACCACGATTCACTCGGCGATGAACGACCAGCCGGTGATCGACGCCTATCACCACGAAGACCTGCGCCGCACCCGTTCGGCGTTCCAGTCAGTGATTCCGGTGTCCACCGGCCTGGCGCGCGGCATCGAGCGACTGCTGCCGGAACTTGCCGGGCGAATCCAGGCCAAAGCCGTACGGGTGCCGACGGTGAACGTGTCTTGCCTGGATATCACCATGCAAACCGTGAGCGACACTGACGCGGCCGAGGTCAACCGGATCCTGCGCGACGCTGCCACCAGCGGCCCGCTCAAAGGCCTGTTGGCCTACACCGAGTTGCCCCACGCCAGCTGCGATTTCAACCATGACCCGCACTCGGCGATTGTCGATGCCAGCCAGACCCGCGTTTCCGGCCCCAGGCTTGTGAACATCCTGGCCTGGTTCGACAACGAATGGGGCTTTGCCAACCGCATGCTGGATGTTGCCGAACACTATCTGCACATCGCTTCTAAACAACCTCAACAGTAATTCAGGAACTGCGACCCATGACCGTGTTGAAGATGACCGACCTCGATCTGCAAGGTAAGCGCGTACTGATTCGCGAAGACCTCAACGTCCCCGTCAAGGACGGTGTTGTCACCAGCGATGCGCGAATCCTGGCCTCGCTGCCGACCATCAAGCTGGCCCTGGAAAAAGGCGCGGCCGTGATGGTCTGCTCCCACCTGGGTCGCCCGACCGAAGGTGAGTTCTCTGCCGAAAACAGCCTCAAGCCTGTCGCTGAGTACCTGAGCAAGGCCCTGGGCCGTGACGTGCCATTGGTCGCAGACTACCTGGGCGGCGTGGACGTGAAAGCCGGCGATATCGTGCTGTTCGAGAACGTGCGCTTCAACAAGGGCGAGAAAAAGAACAGCGACGAACTGGCCCAGCAATACGCCGCCCTGTGCGACGTGTTTGTGATGGACGCGTTCGGCACCGCCCACCGCGCCGAAGGTTCGACCCACGGCGTGGCCAAGTTCGCCAAGGTCGCAGCCGCTGGCCCGTTGTTGGCTGCCGAGCTGGATGCACTGGGCAAGGCCCTGGGCGCTCCGGCCCAGCCAATGGCCGCTATCGTCGCTGGCTCCAAGGTCTCCACCAAGCTGGACGTGCTCAACAGCCTGAGCCAGATCTGCAACCAACTGATCGTCGGCGGCGGCATTGCCAACACCTTCCTGGCCGCTGCCGGCCACCCGGTGGGCAAGTCCCTGTACGAGCCAGACCTGCTCGACACCGCCCGCGCCATCGCCGCCAAGGTCAGCGTGCCGCTGCCGGTAGACGTGGTAGTTGCCAAGGAATTCGCGGAAAGCGCCGCCGCTACCGTCAAGCTCATCGCTGACGTGGCCGAAGGCGACATGATCCTGGACATCGGCCCGCAAACCGCGGCCAACTTCGCCGAGCTGCTCAAGGCATCCCAGACTATCCTGTGGAATGGCCCGGTGGGCGTGTTCGAGTTCGACCAATTCGGCAACGGCACCAAAGTACTGGCTAAAGCGATCGCTGAAAGCTCGGCGTTCTCCATTGCTGGCGGCGGCGATACTTTGGCGGCTATCGATAAATATGGTGTGGCTGATCAGATCTCCTACATTTCTACCGGTGGTGGCGCTTTCCTCGAGTTCGTCGAGGGCAAAGTGTTGCCAGCCGTGGAAGTGCTGGAAACCCGAGCCAAAGGTTAAGGCTCGCGTGATCAGGAAAAGGAGCGTTCCCATGATCAAGTCGTTGGCACTGGTGATCGCAGCGGGCCTGTTGGCCGGCTGCGGCAGCACACCCAGCGCGGCGCCCGAGGCGGATAATGCCAAGGCACCGTTGAGAAAAAGCTGTTACCAGGCTGACTGGCAAGCCGAGACCATGCCGGTGATCAACAAGCGCATCGGCAACGAACGGCTGGAGAAATACGACTCCGCGCCCAACGGTCAGGAACAGGGTTGCCCATGACGGGTCTGATCCACTAACCGACAGCAACGGCGGCCCATAGGCCGCCCTGCGAGGATTGGCAATGAAAGGCGTTTTCGCCCTGGCAGCCCTGGCCCTGTTGGCCGGCTGCAGCAGCATGAACCTGTTCGACAAGGCCACGCCTGCCGACAAATGGACCACCTGGACCTGCGACAGCAAGGCCGAGGTGAACTGGCGCTTTGCCAACCCGGCCCGTTCCGAAGTGGATGTACGCCTCGGCGGTTCGGACCAGGTTTACCGGCTCAAGCAAGAAGTAGCCGCCTCGGGCGTGCTGTACAGCGACGGCCAGTTGGCGTTTCACACCAAGGGTGAGGAAGGCCTGGTTTACTGGGTGGCGACGGATGATTTGATTGGGCGGGGCTGTAAGGCCCAATAGGATTTTGGATTTGATGAGAAGCAAATGTGGGAGCGGGCTTGCTCGCGAATGCGGTGGGTAAGCTGACGAATCCGGTGACTGATACACCGCTTTCGCGAGCAAGCCCGCTCCCACATTGATCCGGTTCCAATCTCATAGAGGTTGTGCGCCGAGCACTGCAATAACTTGAATAGCAGCCGCCGCTACGGCAGGCTTGCACGATTAACGACCCTCGACCGGGAGAGACAACACAATGGCACTTATCAGCATGCGTCAAATGCTGGACCACGCAGCCGAGTTCGGCTACGGCGTCCCAGCCTTTAACGTCAACAACCTTGAGCAGATGCGCGCCATCATGGAAGCCGCTGACAAGACCGACTCCCCAGTGATCGTCCAGGCTTCGGCCGGTGCGCGCAAATACGCCGGCGCCCCGTTCCTGCGTCACCTGATCCTCGCCGCGATCGAAGAATTCCCACACATCCCGGTGTGCATGCACCAGGACCACGGCACCAGCCCTGACGTGTGCCAGCGCTCGATCCAACTGGGCTTCAGCTCGGTAATGATGGACGGCTCCCTCGGCGAAGACGGCAAGACCCCAACCGACTACGAGTACAACGTACGCGTGACCCAACAAACCGTGGCCATGGCCCACGCCTGCGGCGTATCGGTTGAAGGCGAACTGGGCTGCCTGGGGTCGCTGGAAACCGGCATGGCCGGCGAAGAAGACGGCATCGGCGCCGAAGGCGTGCTGGACCACAGCCAGATGCTGACCGACCCGGAAGAAGCCGCCGACTTCGTCAAGAAAACCCAGGTCGACGCCCTGGCCATCGCCATCGGCACCAGCCACGGCGCCTACAAGTTCACCAAGCCGCCTACCGGCGACGTGCTGGCCATCGACCGCATCAAGGAAATCCACAAGCGCATCCCCAACACCCACCTGGTGATGCACGGCTCTTCCTCGGTACCGCAAGAGTGGCTGGCGATCATCAACCAGTACGGCGGCGACATCAAAGAAACCTACGGCGTACCGGTTGAAGAAATCGTCGAGGGCATCAAGTACGGCGTGCGCAAGGTCAACATCGACACCGACCTGCGCCTGGCTTCTACCGGTGCGATGCGTCGCCTGATGGCCACCAACCCGAGCGAGTTCGACCCGCGTAAATTCTTCGGCGCCACCGTTACCGCGATGCGTGATGTGTGTATCGCACGTTATGAAGCGTTTGGTACTGCGGGCAATGCTTCGAAGATCAAGCCGATCTCGTTGGAAGCGATGTATCAGCGGTATTTGAAAGGTGAGTTGAACGCTAAGGTGAACTGAGTCTTAGGCGTTTGAAAGAAGCCCGCAGCGATGCGGGCTTTTTTGTAGGGGCTGCGTGATTTGTTATATGTAACGTCAGCTAGGGCCGGTATTTCATAGCATCCGTCGCAAAGTTTAGATATGGATGACATTGTTTAGATTGGCCTGTCGTTAGTGCGGGGCGAGATATCAAATCAAAAAAACCGCACTGATGCGGGTTTTTTTAAAGTGCTCGGCATGGTTGCTCGATTATGAAATGAATATATCAAACCTCTTCTGGGTTGCCCACGTAAGGTACGTTTGTTTCTACAATCTCAAAGTTAAACGGAATTGATTTTCTTCCTCCATGTGTAACAAGAAAGGAGTGTGAGAATGAGTGGTCACATGCTACGTAATCGTAGTCCTGAACCAGCCCTCGCTCACTTTGGAGACAAAGCTGCTGGCTGGTGGCGCCTGGGAAATCATCAAGTGTCATTACTTGGTTGTGATTGTTTGGATTTACCAAGTTGAATGATACTCCGTTGTCTCCAGCTAATAGCCAACCATTTGATTGATCTATCACTTTTCCATAGTGCGTTCCTTGCTCACGAACGTAGATGATGTATTTGCCATTTCTGTAGCGAAAATAAAAGAGGTCACCCTCGTTTGTGTACAGTTTATCGTTCAAGCATAGGTATTGGCTTGGTTTTAGGCCTGCAAAGCCACTAACGCCCTGCACTGTAGTTGGTCTACCTCTGAAATTTGCGGTAAACGAAACTGCCTCTAATGTAAGCTCATAGAAACACACGGCGAATGTGTTATGTGACAGGCGTGCAGTAAACGATTTTTGGCGATCGGTGCTCATGGCTTTGTCTCTCTAAAGTTGGCGATGATTGCGATTGTATGCAGGATGTTTTTGATGTCTGCGAAATAAAGGTAAAATATTTTTTAGGTTGGGGTACCTGTGAAAATTGACAGTTATTTATAATTTTTTGCTATTGGTGATATTTCCGTACTTATTTTGAGTGTGTAATTTTGATAGCTGGTGAACGCTGCCGGTCGATTTTTGCTCGCCAAAAAACCGCAAGAGTGCGGTTTGTTGTATAGCTTGCCGATAAAGTATCGAAACTACGGTTTTTCAATGACTCGAACCACATCACTCACATCCCGCACCAGAATACGTGCGGTATTGGCCACGTTATTCAGGTCGCGCTCGGCGAAGTCCGGCAGGCTGGAGCACGCCATCAGGTTTAGGTGTTCCAGAGCGGCGTTGAGACGTTCGCGCAGGCAGGCGTGGAGGTCGAGCAGTGGGGCTTCGCTGTCGATCAACAGTACGGGGTAGTCGGTGGCGGTTTCTGTGCAGGGGCTAAAGAGGCGATGTGGCTTGTCGCAATGGTGCTGTAGGACCCGCACAGGATCCTCAGGCCACACAGAACCTTTGTGGGAGCGGGCTTGCTCGCGAATGCGGTGTATCAGTCAATATAGATTTTGGCTGATCCTGCGCATTCGCGAGCAAGCCCGCTCCCACAGGGGGGGCAGTGGCTTTAAGTGATTGGATTACTCGCGAAGGATCCTTGTACTCATCGGGCATTGCCTACTTGAAATGAGGCCAATCCCCTTACTCATGATCAATATCCAACTTCGCAAACGTCACCCGCGCGCCCTCATTGGTGTCGCCCGAATTGTCCTGCACGTACACCCCCGCCTTGAAGTACAACGGCTTGTCGCCCCAGGCCGCGCCAATCCGTTCATTCCACTCGCTGTCGGCGGCATACACGCTGAGCAGCCCGGCTTTATTTAGGTTGATCACATAGGTGAAGCTCTTCTCCAGCGGCACATTGGAGGCGACGATGATCACCCGGCTTTCGGCCTCGTCCGGGCGCATGCGCACCTTGGCGACGATGTTGCCGGTCTGGGTTTTCTCCTTGAATTGGTACTCCAGCTTGATCAACGGTTTCTGGCTGTCGTACGCGTGGATCTGGCCGATCACGATCTTGCCGGAGGAGGGCACCTGGTTGACCGTGAGGGTGGCGCGCAGGAAGTTGTCGGCTTCGGGGTAGGTCCAGTTGCGCAGGCGGCCGTCGGCGTAGGTTTCGCGCAGTTCGCTGCGTGGGTAGATGGCGTTTTCGGTGCGCGAGCCCGTGACAGGGGTCCAGAACTGCACGTCGCTGTCTTTGGCCTGGAAGTATTGATCGTTGAAGCCGCTCATCAGCCTTGGCGTTTCAATGGTTGTGGGTGGGGAGCCGACCGGAATGCTCAGGTTCCAGGTGGAAAGGTCGATCATGGTGTTGGCCTTTTTACAGAGGGTGTAGGCATTGGCCCAAAGGGCCTTCCAGGTTCTTTATAGGCGGTGCTGGTGAGATTGTTAAACAATTGCTGGCAATTTATTGGCGTCAGAGGAATGCCAAAAAGCCATGTTGCCCGTGAACCGCGGGCTACAGGGCCTTACCGTTAGTCGGCTTCCTGGCCTTTGGCACAATGATGGCCCCTACGTCACTTCTGCTTTTTTGGCCGCGCGGCTAGAGTGAGCCCTCAGTGTTTATCCGGCCTTGGTAGCAAAAGTGACCGGTGTAGCTCCCTAAGGAAGAGACGTAGCATGGATGGCGCTCCACAACACGACGATGCAATTTCGGTTCTGTTGGTGGTCGATGACTACCCGGAAAACCTCGTCAGCATGCGTGCGCTGTTGCAGCGTGACGATTGGCGTGTGATCACCGCCGCGTCTGGCCTGGAGGCCCTGGAGTTACTGCTGGCCCACGACGTCGACCTGGTGTTGCTGGACGTGCGCATGCCGGGCATGGACGGCTTTGAGGTGGCACGCCTGATGCGGGGCAGCCAGCGCACGCGCATGACGCCGATTATCTTTCTGACCGCCACCGCCCATTCGCCCGACGCGGTGCTTGAAGGCTATGCCAGCGGGGCGATCGACTACCTGTTCAAGCCCTTCGACCCGCATATCCTCAAGCCCAAGGTGCAGGCGTTGCTGGAGCACCAGCGCAATCGCCGTGCCTTGCAGCGCCTGAGCCATGACCTGGAGTTGGCCCGCGCCTTTAATGCCTCGGTGCTGGATAACGCCGCCGAGGGCATTTTGGTGGTGAGCGAAGCCAGTGTGATCGAGTACGCCAACCCGGCCATTTCGCGGCTGTTGAATGCGACGATGGCTGAGTTGCAGGGCGAGAGTTTCCTCAGTTTTCTGCAAAAGCCCCATGTTCCAGCCTGGTTGGGTTTCCCCATGTACGAGGCGTATCGCCGGGGCGAGACGTGGCGCCAGCACGATGCCATTTTGCGCACCGGTCGGGGCCAGCAGGTGCCGGTGGCGTTGTCCTGCGCGCCTTTGCCTGCCGAGCAGAAGGCGATGGTGGTGACGGTGCTGGACATGTCTGAAGTAAGGCACCTGCACCAGCAACTGGAGTTCCAGGCCGTGACCGACCCGCTGACCGGGCTGTTGAACCGGCGTGGTTTCCATCAGGCGATGGAGAACATCTTGCTGCGCAGCGAACGTAGCGAGCAGGCGCTGGTATTGCTGTACCTGGACCTGGATGGCTTCAAGCGGGTCAACGATACGCTGGGCCATGACGCTGGGGATCGCGTGTTGCGTTGGGTCTCGGAGCAAATGCAGGCGTGCCTGCGTTCCTACGACATTCTGGGGCGCATGGGCGGGGATGAATTCACCGCGTTGCTGGAGCTGGAGTTTCCCGAGCAGGCCGCGAAGATCGCGGAAAAGCTCATCGAACGGGTATCTGTGTGCCAGCAGGTCGATGGGTTGGAGGTGATGCTTGGGGTCAGTATCGGCATCGCGACCTTCCCGGATTGCGGCTCGGACTTGAGCGGCTTGCTGCGGGCGGCGGATATTGCCATGTACGAAGCCAAGCGCGCCGGCCGTCAGCAGTATCGTTACTACGACCAGGAAATGAACGGCCGCGCCCGCTCGCGGCTGATGCTGGAAGACAGTGTGCGTACCGCCATTGCCAACAAGGATTTCACCTTGGTGTACCAGCCCCAAGTCTCCCTGGAAGACGGGCGTTTGCGCGGCGTCGAGGCGCTGTTGCGCTGGCAGCATCCCAGCGTCGGTGATGTGCCGCCGGGCCTGTTCTTGCCGCTGCTGGAAGAGGCGCGGTTGATCAACCAGTTGAGTGCCTGGATCTACCAGCAGGTCGCCGCCCAGCGCCAGGCCTGGCAAGCCACCTTCGACCCCGACCTGGTGTTGAGCGTGAGCCTGAGCAGCAGCCAGTTCAACATGCCCAACCTGGCTAACCAACTGCAGCAGGTGCTGGAGCGGCATGGGTTAGAGGGGCGGCAACTGGAGGTGGAAATCGGCGAGGACTGCTTGATGAGTAATCTTGCCGAGTCTACCAAGCAACTCCAGTTACTGCGCCGGATCGGGGTGCGGATTGCCCTGGACGACTTTGGCTGCGGCCAGTGCTCCCTGGCCCATTTGCGCGACCTCAAGTTCGATACCCTCAAGCTTGACCCTCAACTGGTGGCGCGCCTGCCTGGCTCGGCGCGGGATGCGGCGATGGCGCGCAGCATCATCCAACTGTGTGAGCATTTTGGTGTGCTGGTGATCGCCGAAGGCGTGGAGAGCCTTGAGCAAGCACAATGGCTCAAGGCCAATGGCTGCGCCCATATCCAGGGGCCGTGGGCGGCGCTGCCGTTGATGGCCGAAGACGTTGCCGGCTGGTCGTACCCTCGCGCGCTTTGAATTCGCTACACTGGCGCCCGTCCCAATTGCGTTGCCGAGCCCATGACCGCGTTGAAATACCTCCAGGCCTACCCCGCCGCGCTCCAGGAGCAAGTGCGCCAACTGATCGCCAAGGACCAGTTGGGTACGTACCTGGAACAGCGTTACCCCGAGCGCCATGCGGTGCAGAGTGACAAGGCCCTGTATGCGTACGCCCTGGCCTTGAAGCAGGAGCACCTGCGCAACGCGCCGTCTATCGACAAAGTGCTGTTCGACAACCGCCTGGACCTGACCCATCGTGCCTTGGGTTTGCACACCACGATTTCCCGAGTGCAGGGCGGTAATCTCAAGTCCAAGAAAGAGATCCGCATCGCTTCGCTGTTCAAGGAGGCGGCGCCGGAGTTTCTGCGCATGATCGTGGTACATGAACTGGCTCACTTCAAGGAGTCGGACCACAACAAGGCGTTCTATAAACTCTGCCAATACATGATGCCGGGCTACCATCAGGTGGAATTCGACCTGCGTGTGTACCTCACCTGGCGCGATTTGCAGGGCAAGCCCTAACCCCAAGGCGACTGACCATGGATGTGAGCAAGACCAAAAGCAGCTTCTACCGCCGCCTGTACGTGGCGTACTTGATCGACAGCCAACTGGCCAGCAGCGTCCCGGCGCTGACCGAGGCCACCGGCATGCCTAGGCGTACCGCCCAGGATACGATTGCGGCGTTGGCCGACCTGGATATTGTCTGTGAGTTCGAGCAGGAGGACGGTGCGCGTAACCATGCCGGGCGCTATCGGATTCGGAATTGGGGGGCGATTGATCGGGGGTGGATCGAGGCTAATCTGGCGTCGATCAAGCAGGTGTTGGGCTACCCCTGAGTTCAGCGGTGGCAGGGCTGATGCTATCGCGGGCAAGCCCGGCTCCCACAGTTGAATGCGTTCCAATGTGGGAGCTGGCTTGCCTGCGATGGCGCCCTCAGAGGCGCCGCATACCGATATGGGGAATATCGTCCTCCAGGTATTCCTCACCCGCCACCACAAACCCATACCGTCCGTAATACCCCTGCAAATGCGCCTGAGCTGACAGAAAGATCGGTGTCTCGGGCCAGATTTCTTCAATCTGCTTGAGGGCCTCTTCCATCATCGTGTGCCCCAACCCGGTGCCGCGTGCCGATGGCGCAACGATCACCCGGCCAATCACCACGTCGCCGCCCTGGGACTCCGGGTCCAGCAGGCGCAGGTAAGCCACTAGCTCATTATCCTGCCAGGCCATCAGGTGATGGGTATCACCCGCCAGGTCTTGCCCGTCGATGTCCTGATACGCGCATTTCTGCTCGACGACGAATACCTCGCTGCGCAAACGCAGGACGGCATATAGCTGGTCCTTGCCCAAGTCGTTGTGATGTTTACAAACCCAATCAACCGTCATGATGTGTGCTCTTATAAAGACGTGCCTGGATAGTAAGCGTGACGGGCGCCGCTGTCTAAAATTGGCAAATGTGTGAATGGCGTCAATTTGCCATCATTCAGTGCGTGCGCCGTTGGCTGCTTTGTGTAATCTGCAATGCAAGCTTATTGATGAGCTACTGTTATCAGGCCACCGCCTGCCCGCCAAGGACTTTGAGCATGCCGCGATTGACTCGTGCCGTTGCTTTGATCGCAGTGCTGTTGCTGGCCCAGCCGGTGCTGGCACAGCGTCTGCGCCTGGTGGCGGATGGCTGGCCGCCGTTCACCGATGCCACCTTGATCAATGGCGGCCTGGCCACCGATATCGTCAGCACCGCCCTGGCCCGTGCGGGGTACGCCAGTGATTTTGAGCAGGTGCCCTGGGCCCGTGCGCTCAAGGGCGTGGGGGATGGGCGCTACGATGTGCTGATCAACGCCTGGTACGACGAGGCCCGCACGCAGTTTGGCCAGTTTTCTGCTGAGTACCTGCTTAACCGCGTGCGCTTTCTCAAGCGCAGCGACGATGACATCGCTTATCAAAGCCTGGCCGAACTGCGCGACGAGACCATCGCCGTGGTACGCGGTTATGCCTATTCGGCGGCGTTCGATCAAGACACCCAGCTACAGAAAGTACCCGTGCACAACTTCGCCATGGCAGTGCGCATGCTCGCGGCGCGGCGGGTGCGGTTGACGCTGGAAGATGAATACGTGGCGCGTTATTACCTGGCTCGGGAGTCGCCGCGGGTGCGCAATACCGTGGCGTTTGTGGGCAAGCCTTTGAGCGAGAACAGCCTGCATATTCTGGTCAGTTTGAAGAACCCCGAGCATGCGCAGATTGTCGCCAGCTTTGATCGGGAGATCGCCAGGATGAAGGCTGATGGCAGTTATGCGCGGTTGATGAAGGCGCATGGGATGTAGCGTGCGGGCCTCATCGCGGCATAGTTATCTACACAACGTTGGTGCGACGCTGACCCTGTGGCGAGGGAGCTTGCTCCCGTGACGGCCGGATAGCCGACGCGGCTCTAACTGACGCACCGCGATCTAATTGTGGGAGCTGGCTTGCCTGCGAAGACGGCCTGACAGTCAAAACAGTTATACCGAGTACATATCGATTCCTGCGGTAACGGCCACTTAGGGTTCCGCCCTGACGGCGGCTCACTTTTGAAAAGCGCAAAAGTAAGCAAAACGCTCTTGCCCCACCACTCGGCACCTCGCTTAGGCTCGGTGTGCCCGTAATCCGCCAGTGATTTGGGGGGCCGCCGCCACGCGCCATCCATGGCGCGGGGCGGCTAAACCGGCATCCCTGCCGGTTTACCCCCCAAATCCCTGTCGAATTCCGGCCAGCGTGGTTTAACGGGGCGAGTAAGATCAAAAGCAGATCAAGATCAAGAGCGACTCGCTTCGCATCGTGGTTTCAGGAGGCTGCTGCGAACTACACAGTTGTGTAGATACCTATGCTCATCGCGGGCAAGCCCGGCTCCTACATGGGAATGCGTTCCAATGTGGGAGCTGGCTTGCCTGCGATAGCGGTCTAAGCCGCACCGGTATCCTTGATCAAATGCGCCGCCAACGTACGCAACGGCCCCAACTGCCGGCAAATCAACGCCAACTGCGTCTGTACCAACCGCTGCCCTTCGTCGATTTCATCAGGCATTTGCTCAAGCTCGGCGGCCAGCGCTTCCTCGGCATCACTCTGGATCGCAATCGACTGTTTGTTGGCCAGGCCGGTGGCGATCTCATCGATGCTCGCCGCCAGGCTGTTGCCCGCGCCTTCGATCAAGTGTTCACGCACATCGCTCGGTAGCGAAGTATCGCGATGCGCACCCAGCCCCGACAAATAGCTGAGCAAGGTGTGAGACAGCACCAGGAAGCGAAAACCCACATCGGCTTCCTTACGGAAGTGCCCCGGCTCCATCAGCATATTGGCCAGGGTGGTGGACAGCGCGGCGTCGGCGTTGTGGGCGTTGCGGCGGGCCAGGCGGTAAGCCAGGTCGTCGCTCTTGCCGGCGGCGTATTGCTGCATGATCTGGCGCAGGTAGATGCTGTTGCAGGTCAGGGTGTTGGCCAGCACTTTGTTCAAGCGTCGGCCTTGCCAGTCCGGCAGGAACAGGAACACCGCCAGGCCCGCGATCAGGCTGCCGAGCAAGGTATCGAACAGGCGTGGCAGGAATAGCCCGTAGCCATCGCCCACCTGGTTGAAGCAGAACAGCACCATCAAGGTGATTGCCGCCGTCGCCAGGGTGTAGCGGGTGGTGCGGTTGATAAAGAACACCAGGCCTGCGGCGATAGCGAACATCGACTGCACCACCGGGTTGGGGAACAGGTCGAACAGCGCCCAGGCCACGGTGAGGCCGATGGCGGTGCCGATGATCCGCTGGCCGAGTTTGCGCCGGGTGGCGCCGTAACTCGGCTGGCACACGAACAGGGTAGTGAGGATGATCCAGTAACCCTGAGACGCATGGATGGCATGCAGGGTGGCGTAGCCGACGGTCAACGCCAGGGACAGGCGCAGGGCGTGGCGAAACAGCAACGAAGTGGGCGTGAGTTGGGTGCGCAGGCGCGTCCACATTTCCTTGAGGTTGCGCGGTGCGCGGTCCAGCAGGTTGCTGTCGGTGGCGTCGGCCAGGGCATCCGGGTTGCTGGCGTCGCCCAGCAGGCGGTCGAGGGTGGACAGGTTAGCCGCCAGGGCGCGTAAGGAGCGCAGCAGGCCACGCCAGGCCGGGTTGCTCTGGATGCGCAGGTGCTCCAGGGACGCGTTGAGGTCGCCCAGGGCTTGGGCAAAACTGTCGTCATAGATGAATGGTTGGCGCAGTTGGATCGACTCGGCCAGGGTCTGACAGGCCTTGCCTTGCTGGCGCAGCAAGCGCTGGCAACGAAACAGTACATCGCTGTGGAAGAAGGCTTCGGTGAGGGCGTTGTAGGGGTAGTGGGAGGAACTGGCGCGCTCGTGGATGTCCTGGGCCAGGAAGTAGAGTTTCAGGTAACGGCTGACCTTCGAGCCCGGCCGGCCATTGCCGACGCGGTGCAGGATGATTTCCTTCGCGGCATTCAGCGCAGCCACTACCCGGCCATTTTGCTGGGCCAATTCCAGGCGCCGCGCTTCTACATCCAACTGCCGGATCGGTTCGAACAGGGAGGACTTGAGCTTGAGGTAACGCCCCAGCTCGCGGAACAACCGCGCCAGGCTCTGCTGCACCGGCTGGTTGGAAAACAGCGCCTGCCACAGCACCGACAACGCGCCGTACCAGGCGGCACCGGCGACCAGCAGCAGCGGCTCATGCCAGAAGTCCGTGACGGCGCCGCCGCGCTGGTCCACGCCGATCATGGTGTAGACCGACAGAATCAAGGTGGCCGAAGCAATCGCGCCATAGCGTTCGCCCAACGCGCCGAGCATGGTCAGGCCGAAACTGGCCAAGGCCAGGGCGATGGCAAATATCCAGGGGTAAGGGAACAGCAGCTCTACCGACAGCGCGGCGATGCTGAAACACACCAGTGTCACCGCCAGCGCGTTGAGGCGGCCTTGCCAGCTGTCATCGGTCTCGGCCAGGGCGCTGGCGATAATCCCCAGGAACAGCGGGATCAGCAGCGTCATTTCATCCTGGTACCAACACAACGCCATGCTGCCGGTGAGGGCGATGAACACCCGTACGCTGTAGCTGAATTTATCCAGCGCCCACAGGCGCCGCATGGACTGCTTGAACGAGGTCGATGACATGAAGTCTGGAGTCTTCCGGGACATTGTCGCTAAATTGAGCCAGTAATGACGCCACGGCAAGCGCGGCGATCACATCGGACAGCAAAATGTTCAGTATCACTGCAAAACCAGCTCCCACAGGGGATTGCATTTCAAAGTGCAAGTCAGGCGTATTGCGCGGCCGCGTAGCCCGAGGCCCAGGCCCACTGGAAATTGAACCCGCCCAGGTGGCCGGTCACATCCAGCACTTCGCCGATAAAGTACAGGCCGGGGCTTTTCAGCGATTCCATGGTCTTGGACGACACTTCCCGCGTATCCACCCCGCCTAATGTCACCTCGGCGGTGCGATAACCCTCGGTGCCGGCCGGTACCAGTTGCCAGCTCCCCAGTTTTTGCGCGATATCGGCAATTTCAGCGTGGGTGTACTGCTTCATCGGCTTGGATTCGAACCAGCTTTGGGCCAGCAGGTTGGCCATCTTCTTGGTGAAGATCTCGCCCAGCAGGGTTTTCAACTCGCTGTTGGGGTGTTCGGCCTGTTGCTGTTGCAGCCAGGCATGGGCGTCGTGGTCGGGCAGCAGGTTGATTTCTACCGTGTCGCCGGAGTGCCAATACGAGGAAATCTGCAAAATTGCCGGCCCGCTCAGGCCGCGGTGGGTGAACAGGATGTTCTCGCGAAAACTCTGGCCGTTGCAGCTCACCAGGCAGTCGACCGAGGTGCCGGACAACTCGCCGCACAGCTCCTTGAGCTGGTCGGTGATGGTGAACGGCACCAGCCCGGCGCGGGTCGGCAGCAGTTCGTGGCCGAATTGCTTGGCCACTTGGTAACCGAAACCGGTGGCGCCCAGTGTCGGGATCGACAAACCGCCCGTGGCGATCACCAGCGATTCACAGCGCAGTTCGCCCAGGGTCGTTTGCAGTTGATAGCCGCTTTCGAGCTTGGCGATGGCCTCGATGGAGGTGTCCAGGTGCAGGCTCACGCCGGTCTGGATGCACTCATCAAGCAGCATGCCAAGGATGTCGCTGGACTTGTTGTCGCAGAACAGCTGGCCGAGTTTCTTCTCGTGGTAGGGCACGCCGTGCTTGGCCACCAGCCCGATGAAATCCCACTGGGTGTAGCGGGCCAGGGCGGACTTGCAGAAGTGCGCGTTATGCGAGAGGAAGTTGGCCGGCTCGGTGTACATGTTGGTGAAGTTGCAGCGGCCGCCACCGGACATCAGGATTTTCTTGCCGGCCTTGTTGGCGTGGTCGATCAACATCACTTTGCGCCCACGCCCGGCGGCGGTCAGCGCGCACATCAAGCCTGCGGCGCCGGCGCCAATGATCACAACTTCGGTCGAGCGCACAGCCATGTCCTCACAAAAATTCTGAATTGAAATACAGTCAAATGTGGGAGCGGGCTTGCTCGCGAATGCGGTGGTTCAGTGACAAACATGTCGACTGATACTCCGCATTCGCGAGCAAGCCCGCTCCCACAATGGATCTCACCCATCGATAGATCTTTACAAAATACGCACGCGCAGCGAACGGCCTTTGATCTTGCCGTCATTCAAGCGCTGCAGCGCCTGCTTGGCGATGCCGCGTTCCACGGCCACGAAGGCCTGGAAGTCAAAGATCGCGATCTTGCCGACCTGGGCACCCGGAATGCCGGCTTCACCGGTCAATGCACCGAGGATGTCGCCTGGGCGAACCTTGTCTTTACGCCCGGCGGCGATGCACAGGGTGCTCATCTGCGGCAAGAGTGGGCCACCGCTTTGTGGCTTGAGGTTGTCCAGTTGGTCCCAGTTCAGCGGCGACTTTTGCAGTTGCTCGATGGCCTGGGCGCGGTGGGCTTCGGACGGCGCCACCAGGCTGATGGCGATGCCGGTCTCACCGGCACGGCCGGTACGGCCTACACGGTGGATGTGAATTTCCGAGTCGCGGGCCAGTTCGACGTTGATCACCATGTCCAGGGCGTCGATGTCCAGGCCACGGGCGGCAACGTCGGTGGCCACCAGCACCGAGGTGCTGCGGTTGGCAAACATCGCCAGTACCTGGTCACGGTCGCGCTGTTCCAGGTCACCATGCAGGCCAACGGCGGAGATGCCCTTGGCGGTCAGGTGGTCGACGGTTTCCTGCACTTGCTGCTTGGTAAAGCAGAACGCCACGCAGGAGGCCGGGCGAAAGTGCGCCAGCACCTTGGTCACAGCGTCCATGCGCTCTTCCGGGGAGATCTCGTAGAAGCGCTGTTCGATCTGGTCGTCGGAGTGGAACGCTTCGGCCTTGACCTGTTGCGGCGCACGCATGAACTTGGAAGCGAGCTGCTTGATGCTCACTGGGTACGTGGCCGAGAACAGCAGGGTTTGGCGGCGCGGCGGGGTCTTGCTGATGATGTCTTCGATGGCGTCGTAGAAGCCCATGTCGAGCATGCGGTCGGCTTCGTCGAGGATCAGGGTGTTCAAGCCGTCCAGCACCAGCGAGCCTTTACGCAGGTGCTGCTGGATACGGCCCGGCGTGCCGACGATAACGTGGGCGCCGTGCTCCAGGGAGGCGATCTGCGGGCCGAGGGACACGCCGCCGCACAGGGTCAGTACCTTGATGTTGTCCTCGGCACGGGCCAGGCGGCGGATTTCCTTGGCCACCTGGTCGGCCAGCTCGCGGGTCGGGCACATCACCAGCGCCTGGCAACCGAAGTAGCGCGGGTTGATCGGGTTCAACAGGCCGATGCCGAATGCAGCGGTCTTGCCGCTGCCGGTCTTGGCCTGGGCAATCAGGTCCAGCCCTTTGAGGATCACCGGCAAGCTTTGCGCCTGGATCTGCGTCATCTCGACATAACCCAGCGAGTCGAGGTTAGCCAGCATGGCGGCGGACAGGGGCAAAGTATTAAAAGCGGTGGCGATGGTAGTCACGGGACTGGCTCTGCAAAACAAAATGTCGCGCAGTGTACCAGTCTCGTGGGATTTTCCCCGCAAGTTCTCGACGAGACGCCCATTAGTGCTCGATATCGTGCTCGCGGCTGACCACGCGTTTGCCGTCCTTGGGCGACAGTTGCAGGAAGATCGCCGCCGCCAGCATCGCCATGATGCCCACGGTGAGGAAGGTCAGCTGGAAGGCGCCCAGCACCGTATTGACCCCGTCATTGCCGGCTTCGGCGGTAAAGCCGCCGAGCAATGCACCGGCACAGGCCACGCCCAGGCTCAGGGACAACTGCGCCACCACCGACAGCAAGCTGTTGCCGCTGCTGGCCTGGGCGTCGTCGAGGTCGATCAGGGTGACGGTGTTCATCGCGGTAAATTGCAGGGAGTTGATGGCCCCCAGTACTGCCAGCATGCCTAGTAGTAACGGGTAGGGCGTTTGTTCGCTGACCAGGCCCATGCTCGCCAGCATCAGGCCCAGGGCCAGGGTGTTGCCGGTCAGGACGATGCGGTAGCCGAGGCGCTCGATAAGCGGGCGCGCGATGGACTTGGCGAACATCGCCGCCGCCGCCAGCGGCAGCATGCTCATGCCCGCTTCTGACGGCGAATAGCCCAGCGCCACTTGTAACAGCAGCGGCACCAGGAACGGCAGTGCGCCGCTGCCCAGGCGCGCAAACAGGTTGCCGAGGATCCCCACGGCAAAGGTGCGCGTCTTGAACAGCACCGGCGAGAACAGCGGGTTATCGATATGCCCGGCGCGCAGCCAGTACGCCGCCAGGCAGGCAAGCCCGCCGAACAACAGCAACATCACCCGCAGGTGCGGCAGGTGCAGTTCGCCCAGGCCCTCCATGGCGATGGTGATCAGCACCATCGCCGCGCCGAACAGCAGAAAGCCCAGGCCGTCGAAGCGCGTGCGCTCGCTGCCGCGCAGGTCGGGGATGAATTTCCACACGGCATAGCAGCCGATCATGCCCACCGGCAGGTTGATCAGGAAGATCCAGTGCCAGGTCAGGTATTGCACCATCCAGCCGCCCATCGTCGGGCCAAGCAAGGGGCCGAGCAGGCCGGGAATGGTGATAAAGCCCATGATCCGCACCAGCTCGGAGCGCGGATAAGCGCGCAGTACCACCAGCCGCCCGACCGGCAGCATCAGCGCGCCGCCCAGGCCCTGGACCACCCGTGCGCCCACCAGCATGCTCAGGCTACTGGACAGCGCGCAAAGCAACGACCCGATGCTGAACAGCATGATCGCGCCAAAGAAAATCTTCTTGGTGCCAAAGCGGTCGGCGATCCAGCCCGAGGCGGGAATCAGCAAGGCCACGGTGAGCATGTAGGCAATCACCACCCCCTGCATGCGCAGCGGGTTTTCCGCGAGGTCCTGGGCCATCGCCGGCAGCGCGGTGTTGAGAATCGTCCCGTCCAACGACTGCATGAAGAAGGCAATCGCTACCACCCAGGGGAGCCAGCGGGCGGTCTTGGCATCGAGAGGGGCACGATTCGGCATGGGATCCCTTTTTATTAGCAGGCTATGTGTTGGCGATTATGCGCCATCCGTCGCCCCTTTTCCCACTGGCGGTTCGTCTATAGCTGACAACGTCGCATGCTCGCCCACCAGGAAGTCCAGCAAGGCCCGATGCACTGCCAGCGCGGCTTCGCGGGACTCCAGGTCCAGCAGATGGCCGGTGTGTTCGGCCACGGCAAAGCTGCTGCGGCCTACATAGTGTTTGAACAACTGGGCCTCGTCGGCCGGGGTGTATTCGTCCAGCGCGCCGTTGAGAAAGTGCACCGGTGTTTCAATCTGCTTGAGCGCCGGCAGGTAATTGCCATCGCCCAAGGCCAGCACCTGATGGATATGAAAGCGCGCCTGGCGGTACTCGGTGGTGGCCATGGTCGACAGGTGCCGATGGTTATTGCGCTTGAGGCGCGGCGACAGGTATTTGCCCACCGTTTCGTTGAGCAGATGGCCGACCGCCGACTTGTCATCGGCCTTGATCAGCACACGCACGCGCTCGACATACTCCAGCATCGCCTGGTTGAGGTTGGGCGCCAGGGCCATCACCACCGAGCTTTCGATGGAGGGCGGGTTGTGCGCCAGGGTCAACAGGGTGGAAATGCCACCCCATGACGCCGAGACCAGATGGTTGACCGCAAAGCGCGCCACCAAGGCACGCAGGATTTGCACTTCGTCGTCCTTGGTAACCAGGTCGAGTTCGGTGTTGTGCTCGCGTGACAAGCCAGAGAAGGGCAAGTCGAACAGCAGCACATTGAAGTGCTCGGCCAGGCACTTGCTGGTGCGAGCAAAGGAGCGCGTAGTGGATAGCGCGCCGTTGACCATCAGTACGGTTTTTCTGTGCGGGTCGTTACCCAGTTGCTCTACGTGAACGTTGTAGTGCTTGTACAACTTCTCAATGACAAAACTTCCATGGTTCATCTCAAGACTCCAGCTTGCCTTTCCCAGGCAAGGTTATGCTCTCGTGGGCAGGGGTGGCGGGATAGACGTTTCTTTGCAGTGCAGGTTATTGCTCTGTAGGAGCGAGCTTGCTCGCGAAAAACGCCAACGATAACGCAGCGCTGACAGCCAGCCCGCAGTGTCTGTACGTTCTTCGCGAGCAAGCTCGCTCCTACGGTTTATAAGGTCAGCGTCAGGCGTTTTACCAAAGCGCCTGGCAACAGGTTGGAAGCGGTATTGCGCTGGCTGTAGGTACTGGCCGACAACAGCAGCTCCCGATCAGCAGTCAGCGCTTCCAATTGCGAACCGAGCAACTGATAGACACTGTCATCAAAGCGCATGGTGCTGACCGGCGCCTGGATCTCGCCGTTTTCCACCCAGAAGGTCGCAAAGCGCGTCATGCCGGTCAGACGCGCTGCCGGCAGGTCGGAGTAGTTCAGGTACCACAGGTTGCTGATATACAGCCCAGTGCCCAACTGCTTGAGAATATCGGCCTGGGCCAGGTTGCCGGCCGCCATTTGCAAGGCGCTGGGCGACTCGTCGCTGCTGGCGCCGTTGGTGTTCAAGCCGTATTCGGCGGCGCTGCGCGAGTTGATCAACTGCCCCTCGGCCTGGCCTGCGTTGATCAGGGTGACATCCTTGCGCGGGTAGCCTTCAGTGGAAAACGCCTGGCTCAGGGAGCCGCTGATCTGCTCATCCACCGTCACCAGCGGGCTCAGTGACTGATCACCCGCGTACAGGCGTTGCAACGAACTGCCTTTGCTGGCAATGGCCTGGGCCGAAAAACCACCCCAGGTGATGATGCTGATGATTTCTTCCAGCGCTGCCGGCGCCAGGTAGGCGCGGTATTGGCCGGGCGCCAGGTTGTGCAGCGGGCGCCCGAGAAACGCCAGTTGCTCCCGGGCCTGTTGGAAACGCGCGGCGAAGTCAGCGCTGTTCCAGGTGTGCCCGGCGTAGCTGGCTTTGACCGCTTCGCCATTGGCGTGGAACAGGCTGAAATCGAAATTGAAGCTGTTAGCCCGGTGCCAGCCGAACGCGCCCGTTGAGCTGGCGAAACCACGGCTGATGGGGCCTGCGGCGTAGAAACCGACCAGGTCCACGCCGTCGGCGGCCTGGCTGATATCGTCCAGCACCTGGGCCAGTTCCGGCAGCGGGCGCAGCTGTTCGTTATGGTTGTGCCAGGAGTCTGGGTTCAACCTCAAGTACGGGTCTGGCGGCAACAGCGGCAAGGTCTCGCGCAGTTGTTGCAGGCCATTCGCCAGGCGCTGGCGATCCAGCTCCGCCTCGCCCGACAGGGTGATACCCAAGTCGGCGTGGCGCCCATCGTTGATCAGCTTGAGGTTCAGGCTGGCCTGCTGTACCTGGCCGGCCTGGCGCACCTGCGCGTGGTTGAAGCGCACGAACTCGGACGCTTCATCCGCGTAGCCGAGTTGAAAGTGTTCCTTGTCGGTGATGGCTTGCTGGAGCCAGTCCACCAGTGCCTTGAAGTGGTTCATCAGGCATCTCCCCCAAATACATCGACATTGCTGAATACACAGGCCGGCGACGCATGGCCGACGCGGATCACCTGGTTGGGTTCGCCCTTGCCGCAGTTCGGCGTGCCCAAGACCTTGAAGGTGCTGGCATCGCCTACCGCGCTGAGCTTGCGCCAGAACTGCGCGGAGATCGCCCGGTAGTTGGGGTTCTTTACCACGCCCTTGAGCTCGCCGTTTTCGATCAACTGGCCCCACTCGCAGCCGAACTGGAACTTGTTGCGCGCATCGTCGATGGACCACGAACGGTTGGTCGACATCAGGATGCCGCTTTCAATTCCGCCCACCAGTTGCGCGAGGCTTTTATCCCCGGGCTCGATATTCAGGTTGGCCATGCGGTCGATGGGCGCACGGTTCCAGCCGCAGGCGCGGCTGTTGGCAACGCCTGGCAGGTTGGCGCGAAATTGCGACAAGGCCCCGCCCAACGGCTTGAGCAGCAGGCCCTCGCGAATCAGAAATTGCTTGCTGACAGGCGTGCCGTCGTCGTCATGGCCGTAACTGGCAAGCTGTTCGGGAATGTCCGGGTCGAAGGTCACGTTGAGCAACGGTGAGCCATATTGCAGGTGGCCGAAGTCGCTGGCCTTCACAAAACTGGTGCCGGCGTAATTGCGCTCGTCACCGAGGATGCGGTCCAGCTCCAGCGGGTGGCCGATGGACTCGTGGATCTGCAGGATCATCTGGTCGGGCATCAGCAGCAGGTCACGCGGGCCGTGGGGCGTATTCGGTGCGAGCAGCAATTGCAGCGCTTCGTCGGCCACTTTACGGGCGGCGCCCACCAGGCCGAAGCGCTGGATCACGCCGGCACTGCCTTGCTGGCCGAAGTTGGTACCGCCCAGGGTGCGGGTCTGGCTGTCGTTGCCGTCGAAGGCGGTCACACTCAAGCCGGGGAACACGAAACGCTGGGCCTGACGCAATTGCGCGCCGGCGCTGTTGAGGTAGATCTGTTCGACCCGCGTGGTGCCCAAGCTGACTTCCCAACTCACCAGGCGCTCATCCTTGGGCACGGCGGCGGACTCATCGCCGAGCAATTGGTAGCAGTCGCTCAGGGACGGGAAGGGCTGGTCGAGGTCGGGCGACAGGTAGTCGGCGACGTCGCTGGACACCGGTTGCTGGTGCAGGTCGAGCAGGGCGTGGGGCTTGATCAACCGGGCTTGCTGTTCAGCACGCTCAAGGGCGGCTTGCAGGCCGGCAAGGGAAATATCGTTGGTCGCGGCGTAGGCTTCCACGCCGTTGAGGCGCACGGTGAGCATGGCGCCTTCGTCGTGGCCCAGGTGAGGCGGTTCGGCGACGTTCTTGCGCACCGACAGGTACTGGCCGGATTCGCGTACGTAGCGCAGGGAGAAAAATTCGGCAGTGGTGCGCAGGGCACCGAAGTGTTTCTTGAGCGTGGCGTGGTATTCGAACATGGGGCCTTCCTTGTGGGCGGCTCGGCGCGGGCAGGCCAACAGAGTAGGCCTGGGCGGGGAGCTGATCAAGGGAGGTTTTGTTGTGTGATCGTTCCCACGCTCTGCGTGGGAATGCCACCCCGGACGCTCTGCGTCCGCTCTTGAAGGGCGTGACGCGGAGCGTCACAGGATGCGTTCCCACGCGGAGCGTGGGAACGATCAACCGCGGTGTTTCAGTTACTGCGCAATCTCACGCAGCGGCTTGCCACGCACCGGCGCATCGCCTGCCACGTAGTAATCGGCGGTGCTGCGCGGCAATGGCTTGCGGCCACGGATCTTGTCGGCGATTTTCTCGGCGATCATGATCGTCGGCGCGTTGAGGTTGCCGGTGGTGATGATCGGCATGATCGAGGCATCGACCACACGCAGGCCCTGCATGCCATGCACACGGCCTTCGCCATCCACTACAGCCATCTCGTCGGTGCCCATCTTGCACGAGCAGGACGGGTGGAACGCGGTTTCGGCGTGCTCGCGGATGAACTTGTCCAACTGCTCATCGGTTTGCACGTCGATGCCCGGGCTGATTTCGCGGCCACGGTATGGGTCCAGTGCAGGCTGCTGCATGATTTCACGGGTCAGGCGGATGCCATCGCGGAACTCCTGCCAGTCCTGCTCGGTGGCCATGTAGTTGAAGAGGATGCTCGGGTAGTCCCGTGGGTTCTTCGACTTCAGCTGGATACGGCCACGGCTTGGCGAACGCATGGAACCCATGTGCGCCTGGAAACCGTGCTCTTTCACACCGTTGCTGCCGTTGTAGTTAATGGCTACCGGCAGGAAGTGGTACTGGATGTTCGGCCACTCGAATTCTTCACGGGTACGGATAAACCCGCCCGCTTCGAACTGGTTGCTGGCGCCGATGCCGGTGCCGTTGAACAGCCATTCGGCACCAATCGCCGGCTGGTTGTACCAGAGCAGCGAAGGGTACAGCGACACCGGCTGGGTGCACGCGTATTGCAGGTACAGCTCAAGGTGGTCCTGCAGGTTTTCACCCACGCCCGGCAGGTCGTGGACCACGGGGATGTCGAGGCTTTCCAGCAGTTTGGCCGGGCCGACGCCGGAGCGTTGCAGCAGTTGCGGCGAAGCGATTGCGCCGCTGCACACCAGTACTTCTTTACGCGCACGGGCTTCAACGCGTTCTTCGGCGGCGCCGATCAGGTAACGCACGCCCACGGCACGCTTGCCTTCGAACAGTACTTTGTCGGTGAGGGCATGGGTGACGATGGTCAGGGTCGAACGCTTTTTAGCCGTGTCTAGGTAACCGCGTGCGGTGCTGGCGCGACGGCCGTTCGGCGTGACGGTACGGTCCATCGGGCCGAAGCCTTCTTGCTGGTAGCCGTTCAAGTCTTCGGTACGTGGGTAACCGGCCTGTACGCCCGCTTCAACCATGGCGTGGAACAGCGGGTTGTTGCCCGCTTTCGGCGTGGTCACGCTGACCGGGCCGTCGCCACCGTGCCAATCGTTAGGGCCGATGTCGCGGGTTTCGGCTTTGCGGAAATACGGCAGGCAGTCCAGGTAGGTCCAGTCTTCCAGGCCCGGCAGCTTCGACCAATTGTCATAGTCCATGGCGTTGCCACGGATGTAGCACATGCCGTTGATCAGGGAAGAGCCACCCAGGCCCTTGCCGCGACCGCATTCCATCCGGCGGCCGTCCATGTGTGGCTCTGGATCGGTTTCGTAGGCCCAGTTGTAGCGGCGGCCTTGCAGCGGGAAGGCCAGTGCGGCTGGCATCTGGGTACGGAAGTCGAGGCGGTAGTCCGGGCCACCGGCTTCCAACAACAGGACGGTGACGCCTTCGTCTTCGGTCAGACGGGTCGCCAGGGTGTTACCGGCGGAGCCGGCACCCACAATGATGTAATCGTATTCTTGGGACATGAATGTACCCTCTTTGAAGTATGGTCAGGTCTGGCGAGTGCTTCGCACTCGATCGCAGGCAAGCCAGCTCCCACATTTGATCGGGTTCACACAGAACAAATGTGGGAGGCGGGCTTGTCGAGTCGTCGCACCGCCGCGATGGCCTCACGGGCAATACAAGACTCGCTGGTGTTAGAACACCGAGGCGTAATCGCCCAATTCAACCTGTACCGATTTGATGCGGGTGAAGTTGTTCAGCGAGCTGATGCCGTTTTCACGGCCCACACCCGACTGCTTGTAGCCACCGACCGGCATTTTCGCGTCGGACTCGCCCCAGGCGTTGATCCAGCAGATACCGGCTTCCAACTGGTGAATCACGCGGTGGGCGCGGTTCAGGTCCTTGGTGACCAAGCCAGCGGCCAGACCGAAGTCGGTGTCGTTGGCGCGGCGGATCACTTCTTCTTCGGTATCAAAGGTGAGGATGCTCATCACCGGGCCAAAGATTTCTTCACGCACGATCACCATGTCGTCGGTGCAGTCGGTGAACACGGTCGGGGCCACGAAGGCGCCTTTGGCGAAGTCGCCGTCGGTCAGGCGGTCGCCGCCGCACAGCAGGCGTGCGCCTTGCTCTTTGCCTTTGGCGATGTAGCCCAGCACGCTTTCCATGTGGGCGAAGCTGACCAGCGGGCCGAAGTTGGTGTTTTCGTCTTCCGGGTTGCCGATGCGAATACGCGCAACACGCTCAACGATCTTGGCTTCGAACGCGGCTTGCAGGTGCTTGGGCACGAACACGCGGGTGCCGTTGGTGCAGACCTGGCCGGAGCTGTAGAAGTTGGCCATCATCGCGGTGTCGGCGGCGCGGTCGAGGTCGGCGTCGTCGAAAATGATCAGCGGGGACTTGCCGCCCAGTTCCATGGTCACGTCTTTGAGCGAGGAGCTCGACGCGCTGGCCATGACTTTCTTGCCGGTGTCGGTGCCGCCGGTGAAGGAGACTTTTTCAATGCGCGGATGCTCGGTCAGCCAGGTGCCGACTTCACGGCCGCTGCCGGTCAGTACGTTGAACACGCCCGCTGGAACGCCAGCCTCGGTGTAGATCTCGGCCAGTTTCAGGGTGGTCAGCGAGGTGACTTCGCTTGGCTTGAAAATCATCGCGTTACCGGCAGCCAGGGCTGGTGCGGATTTCCACAGGGCGATCTGGATCGGGTAGTTCCACGCGCCGATACCGGCAACCACGCCCAGCGGCTCGCGGCGGGTGTAGACAAACGAAGTGTCGCGCAGTGGGATCTGCTCGCCTTCGATGGCGGGCACCAGGCCGGCGTAGTATTCCAGCACGTCAGCCCCGGTGACGATGTCGACGTACTTGGTTTCGGAGAAGGCTTTACCGGTGTCCAGGGTTTCCAGGGCGGCCAGTTCATCGTTGCGCTCGCGCAGGATGTCCACGGCACGACGCAGGATGCGCGAACGCTCCATGGCGGTCATGGCGGCCCAGATTTTCTGGCCTTTTTCAGCGCTGACCACGGCACGTTCAACGTCATCGAAGGTGGCGCGTTGCACTTGGGCGAGAACTTCACCGTTAGCCGGGTTGATGGCTTCGAAGGTGGCATCGCTGCCAGCGTCGCTGTAGCCGCCGTCAATGTAGAGTTTTTGCAGGTCGAAACGGGCCATAAAGTCCTCGCAAGTGCATAAGTGGTTGGCGTTACCCGCCGAACAGTGGGCCATGGGGTTGTGGCAACACTGAGCGGCGGACGTTCAGGGGTTGAGCGGTTATGTGGGCTCTAACTCACCTGCTTGGCCAATTGGAAATCCATGTATTCGTAAGCGATCCGTTGCGCCTGCGCCGTGTCGAAAGCGTCTCCCGACAGGGCGCCGCGCAACCACAAACCGTCGATCAGGGCCGCCAGGCCTCGGGCTGCTTTGCGTGCGTGCGGCAGCGGCAGCACTCGGCGGAACTGGCAGCACAGGTTGGAATACAGACGTTGATCGTTGATCCGCTGCAACCTGTGCAATGACGGGTGGTGCATGCTGGTGGCCCAGAAGGCCAGCCAGGTTTTCATTGCCGGGCCGTTGACCTGGCTGGCGTCGAAGTTACCTTCGATGATCACCTGAAGGTGCGCCCGTGGACTGTCATCCTTCAAGGCACGCCTGCGTTCTTGCACGTTCTCGATCAGCGCATTCATCAGGTAGCGCATCGTCGCTGCGATCAGGCCGTTCTTGTCCTGAAAGTAGTGGCTGATGATGCCGTTCGAGACGCCGGCCAGACGGGCGATCAGCGCAATGCTGGCATCTCCCATCCCGACCCGATCGATGGCCGTCAACGTGGCTTCGATCAACTGCTGGCGGCGTATGGGTTGCATACCGACCTTGGGCATGTAGCACCTCTCCTTAGGCCTGCCGATGGGCGATCCACGTCCGTCGGCTTGAGGGCCAGTCTATTTTGTTTTGATTGAACGTTCAATCAACAAAGAATAAGATCTGCGACAAATGGTCGCTGCCTAAAGATATTTCCTACCTGCGAGCTGCAACCTTCGACACCTGCAAAAACCCTTGAAACAGGCCACTTCAGAGCCTGATCACCGCCTTGGCGGGCTCAAGAATTTTCGGGGTGTCTTTATAACACCCGTCCGTCGACTGCCGAAAAATCGATGTCCCGGGATAACCGTTGCCTTGTGTTTCTCTCTCGCACTGCCTGGAGCATCTGCGCCATGAGTTCTGCCTCTCTTATAAAGACCCCACCGGAAAAGGTCCGGGTCAACGGTTGGGTGTTCTACACCTCCACCGCGCTGATTTTATTGTTGACCGCCATTCTGATCGTCGCCCCGCAGGAGGCCGGGCGCCTGCTCGGTGTAGCACAGGCCTGGCTGTCGAAAAGCTTTGGCTGGTACTACATGGTGGTCATCGCCGCCTACCTGGTGTTTGTGGTCGGCCTGGCGTTTTCGTCCTATGGGAAACTTAAGCTGGGTGCGAAGGACGATACCCCAGACTTCAGCTACGGCGCCTGGGCCGGCATGTTGTTCTCGTCGGGTATCGGCATCTCGCTGTTGTATTTCGGTGCGTCCGAGCCGTTGGACCACTACTTCAACCCGCCCGAAGGCGCTGCGGCCAGCAATGGCGCGGCACGCCAGGCGCTGCAACTGACCTTCCTGCACTGGGGCCTGCACGGCTGGGCGATCTATGCGCTGGTGGGTCTGGCCGTGGCGTACTTTGCCTACCGCCACAACCAGCCGCTGGCCTTGCGTTCGGCGCTGTACCCGCTGGTAGGCGAGCGCTGGGTGAAGGGCGCGGCCGGCCATGCGGTAGACGGTTTCGGTATGTTCGTGACCCTGCTGGGCCTGGTGACCAACCTGGGGATCGGCTCGATGCAGGTGTCGTCGGGGCTGGAAAACCTGTTCGGCATGGAGCACAGCAATACCAATTTGCTGATCGTGATCATCGTGATGAGCACCGTGGCGACCATCGCCGCGGTGTCGGGTGTGGAAAACGGCATTCGTCGCCTCTCCAACCTCAACATCGTGCTGTTCAGCGGTTTGCTGATTTTTGTGCTGCTGTTCGGCCCTACCTTGCACCTGCTCAATGGCCTGGTGCAGAACACTGGTGATTACCTCAACGGGATCGTGCTCAAAACCTTCGACCTGTATGTGTACGAAGGCGACGGTGCCAAGACCGAACGCTGGATGGGCCTGTGGACCCTGTTTTACTGGGCCTGGTGGATTTCCTGGGCGCCATTTGTAGGCATGTTCATCGCGCGTATTTCCCGTGGGCGTACCGTGCGTGAACTGGTGGCTGGAGTATTGCTGATCCCGTTGGGCTTTACCCTGGCGTGGCTGTCGATCTTCGGCAACTCGGCCCTGGATTTGGTGTTGAACCATGGGGCGGTGGAGTTGGGCAAGACGGCGCTGGAGCAACCGTCCATGGCCATCTACCAACTGCTTGAGCATTACCCGGCGTCGAAAGTGGTGATCGGCGTGTCGATCTTCGTGGGCTTCGTGCTGTTCCTGACGCCTGCGGATTCCGGCGCGGTGATGATGGCCAACCTTTCCTGCAAAGGCGGCAACGTGGATGAAGACGCGCCGCACTGGTTGCGTATCTTCTGGTCGGCGGTGATCACCCTGGTGACCATCGGCCTGCTGTTTGCCGGTAACTTCGAAGCCATGCAAACCATGGTGGTGCTGGCGGGGCTGCCGTTCTCGGTGGTGCTGGTGTTCTTTATGTTCGGTTTGCACAAGGCCATGCGCCAGGACGTGGCCATCGAACAGGAGCAGGCGCAATTGGCTGAACGCGGGCGTCGTGGTTTCAGCGAGCGCTTGACGGCGCTGGACCTGCAACCGAGCCAAGCCACCGTGCAGCGCTTTATGGACAAGCACGTAACGCCGGCGTTGGAAGAAGCCGCGATTGCGTTGCGTGATCAGGGGTTGGAAGTGCAGACCTTGCTGGGCAAATCCAAACGCTGCATTGGTGTGCGAATCGAGATGGACGAGGGCAACCCGTTTGTCTACGAAGTGAGCCTGGATGGCTACTCGGCGGCGCCGGCTGATCTGCCTGAAGAAGAGCGCACCCGTTACTACCGTGCCGAGGTGTACCTGCACAACGGGCCGCAGGAGTATGACCTGATGGGCTTCACCCAGGAGCAGATCACCCGGGATGTGCTCGATCAGTTTGAAAGCCATCGGCAGCTCCTTGGCCGGGTCTATAGCTGATGCTTGAAGGCCGGTGGCGTCGTCCTGACGCCACCGGCTCCCTGTAGGAGCGAGCTTGCTCGCGAAAGACGTGAACGATAACGCAGCGCTAATCTGGTAGCTCGTGTTGCTTGCTCGTTTTTCGCGAGCAAGCTCGCTCCTACAGGGGGTCGGTTTTAGCCCAGGTTCTTGCCCAGCAGGGCATGGTAGAGCTCGCTGTCTCCCAAAATCCCCACCACCTTGTTGTTGTCGTGCAGCACCAGCTTGTTGCCTGTCTGGTAGCGAATCTGCAGCGCATCGCGCATGCCGATGTTCGAGTCCACCAGCGTCGGTACGCGGCCCAAGCCTTCCACGGGTTGCCCTGGCGCCCAGTTCTGCAGATTCATCGTCACGCCATTCTGGCGTGCGCCCTGGATGGTGTTGCCTTCGGCCAGGTCCAGCCAGGAGTCGCCACCCGGATCAAGGCACACTGAACCATTCACGCGCGTGCAGTTATCCAGGGTGCGCATCAGGCTGCGCCCGCACAGCACGTTCAGCGGGTTGGTATGGGCGACGAAGGTGCGCACATAGTCATCCGCCGGGTTCAGCACAATCTCTTCCGGCACGCTGTACTGGATGATCTTGCCGTCTTTCATGATCGCGATACGGCTACCGAGCTTGAGTGCTTCGTCCAGGTCGTGGCTGACGAACACGATGGTCTTGCTCAACTTGCGTTGCAGTTCCAGCAGTTCATCTTGTAAGCCTTGGCGGATCAGCGGGTCGAGGGCCGAGAAGGGTTCGTCCATCAGCAGGATATCGGCGTCCATCGCCAGCGCGCGAGCCAGGCCGACGCGCTGCTGCATACCGCCGGACAACTCGTCGGGCTTCTTGTTGCGCCATTGGCTCAGGCCCACCAGTTCGAGTTTCTCATCTACCAGCGTGCGCCGTTCTTTCTCTGGGCGGCCCTGCATCTCCAGGCCGAAGCTGATGTTCTCGCGCACCGTCAGCCAGGGCATCAGGGCGAACTTCTGGAACACCATGGCGATGCGTTTGGTGCGCATCATTTTCAGTTCGGCGGGGGTGCAGGAGGCGATGTCGATCTGGCGACCTTCATGCTCTACAAACAGCTGGCCACGGCTGACGGTATTGAGGCCGTTGATGCAGCGCAGCAAGCTGGACTTGCCTGAGCCCGAGAGGCCCATCAGCACACAGATCTCGCCTTTCTCAATGTCCAGGCTGGCCTTTTCAACGCCGACAATCTGCCCGGTCTTCTTCAGGATTTCATTACGGCTCATGCCCTGGTCCAGCAGCTTGAGCGCTTCGCGTGGGTCTTTGGAAAAGATCACGTCGACATTGTCGAATCGGATAATGCTCATGCATCACCCCCTACTTTAGCGTCGGGTTGTTTGCAGATACGGTCGAGCATGATGGCGAGCAACACAATGGCCAGGCCCGCTTCAAAGCCCAAGGCAATGTCTGCGGTGTTGAGTGCGTTGACCACCGGCTTGCCGAGGCCATCAGCGCCCACCAAGGCCGCGATCACCACCATCGACAGCGACAGCATGATGCACTGGGTAATGCCGGCGGCGATGCTCGGCATGGCGTGGGGCAGTTCAATGCGCGAGAGCAACTGGCGGCGCGAGCAGCCAAAGGCTTTGCCGGCGTCCATCAGCTCTTGCGGGACATCACGGATACCCAGGTAGGTCAGGCGGATCGGCGCGGCAATCGCGAACACCACCGTGGAAATCAGCCCAGGCACCACACCCAGCCCGAAGAGGGTCAGGGTAGGGATGAGGTAGACGAAGGTCGGCACGGTCTGCATCAGATCGAGTACCGGCCGCATCATGGTGTAGAACATCGGTTTATGCGCGGCAACAATGCCCAGCGGCACACCGATGACCACGCAGACCAGGGTGGCGAACAGCACCTGCGCGAGGGTTTCCATGGTTTCCTGCCAGTACCCCAGGTTGAGGATCAGCAGGAAGGAGGCGATGACAAAAACAGTCAGTCCCCATTTACGTTGAATAAAGTGAGCCAGCAGCGCAATCAGACCGATCAATGCCAGTGGATTGAACCAGGTCAGCGCAAACGTCACGCCGTGGATCATCGTTTCCAGTGTCGATGCGATTGCGTCGAAGTAGTTGGCCCCGTGTTGGGTCAACCAGTCGACGAAGGCAGCGATGTACTGGCCTAGTGGGATTTTCTGTTCAGTCAGCATGGTAGTGAATGTCCACATGCGAAGGGGAAAACATCCCAGGCCAGCGCACCGGCCTGGGGTCAGCGGGTGCTATTTGGCGAGGTAAGCTTTAACGGCATCGAGCCCTGGTTTGCCATCAACGGTGGTGACACCGGCGAGCCAGGTGTCGAGCACTTGCGGGTTCTTTTGCAGCCAGGCCTTGGCGGCAGCATCGGCCTTCATCTTGTCGTCCAGGACGTTCCCCATCAGGGTGCTTTCCATGTCGAGGGTGAACACCAGGTTCTTCAGCAACTGACCAACGTTGCTGCACTCCTGGGTGTAGCCTTTGCGGGTGTTGGTGTAGATGGTGGCCTGGCCGTAGTTGGGGCCGAACGAGTCGTCACCACCGGTCAGGTACTTCATCTTGAAGCGGGTGTTCATCGGGTGCGGTTCCCAGCCGAGGAACACGATGGCCTGGTCGCGCTTGGAGGCGCGCTCAACCTGAGAGAGCATGCCGGCTTCGCTGGATTCAACCACCTTGAAGCCGGCGGTTTTGAGGCCGAAGGCATCTTTGTCGATCAGCGTCTGGATGGTGCGGTTGCCATCGTTGCCCGGCTCGATGCCATAGATCTTGCCGTTCAGCTCATCCTTGAATTTGGCGATGTCGGCGAAGTCCTTCAGGCCCTTGTCGTACAGCGCCTGTGGGACTGCCAGGGTGTACTTGGCGTTCTCCAGGTTGGCGCGCACGGTTTCCACGGTGCCGGCATCACGGTACTGCTTGATGTCGTTTTCCATGGTCGGCATCCAGTTGCCTAGGAAAATGTCCATGTTCTTGCCGTCGGCCAGGGACTTGTAAGTCACCGGTACCGAAATCATCGTGGTGCGCGGCTTGTAGCCCAGGCCCTTGAGGATCTCGCTGGTGGTCGCGGTGGTGACGGTGATGTCGGTCCAGCCGACATCGGAGAAGTTGACGGTCTTGCACTGTTCCGGTTCTGCGGCGTGTGCCACGACTGGCAGACTCAGCATGGCGGCCAACAACAACGAGGGTGAACCTTTCATGTGGGTAGACTCCTGTGTCTTTTCTGGCGGCATTCGCCGCGCTTTATAAGTGTTGCGGTTGGAGCGTGAGACAACAGCTCTGGCGCGGTGCCTTGCAAACGAGTCGAGACTGATCATGTACCAGTGAAAATCTGACGCCTACAGGGGGCGTCGTATCCAGTACAGGGAGGGTCGCATCCAGTACCGATGACGTCGCTTACAGGTTTTTCCGAAGGTAAAACTGCTGTTTTTACCCTTCTGCACCGCAAAAAACGGCCAAAACTGGCGTTCGCACGCGAGCGCCGCTGGTGAGCATGAGTGCGTCGGTGTGAGACGCCGTGATGACGAATAAAAGCTTGATGATGCCGCCATCTGGGCGATCTGAGCGTAGCACCTCGTTCAAGCCCGGCCCGTGCTTATCGAGGAGTTTCACGTTAATGGCTATCAGCGTTTTCGACCTGTTCAAGATCGGCATCGGGCCTTCGAGTTCGCACACCGTGGGGCCCATGCGCGCCGCGGCGTTGTTCGTTCAAGGGTTGCGTGAGCGTGGGTGGCTGGAACAGGTGCAGCGTGTCGAAGTGCAACTGTACGGCTCGCTGTCGGCCACCGGCATCGGCCACGGCAGCGACACCGCCACCATCATGGGCCTGATGGGCGAATGGCCGGACGCAATCGACCCCACGCAAATCGGTTCCCGCATTCACACCTTGCGCGAAACCGACACGTTGCTGCTCGACGGGCGGTTGCCGGTGCCGTTTGTGTGGGCCCGGGACATGCGCCTGCTCGATGAGAACCTGCCGTTTCATCCCAACGCCATGACCCTGGTGGTGTTTGGCGAAAACGGCGAGTTGCACCGCGACACCTATTACTCGGTGGGCGGCGGTTTCGTCGTGGATGAAGCCCAGGCCCAAAGTGGTGTGGCGGACATGGACCGTACCGAGCTGCCCTATGACTTTTCCAGTGCCGTGGAGCTGTTGCAGCTGTGCAAGACCCACAACCTGCGCGTTGCCGAACTGATGCTGGCGAATGAAAAAACCTGGCGCAGCGAAGAAGAAATCCGCAGCGGCCTGATGAAGCTCTGGCGCGCCATGCAAGATTGCGTGGAGCAGGGCCTCAAGCACGAAGGCATCCTGCCTGGCGGCTTGAACGTGCGCCGTCGCGCCGCTAAGTTGCACCGCAGCTTGCAGGAGCTGAACAAGCCGAATGTGATCGGCTCGACCTTGAGCGCCATGGAATGGGTCAACCTGTTCGCCCTGGCGGTCAACGAAGAAAACGCCGCCGGTGGGCGCATGGTCACGGCGCCCACCAATGGCGCGGCGGGGATCATCCCGGCGGTGTTGCACTACTTTATGAAGTTCAGTGAAGAAGTCACCGAAGCCAACGTGGTCGACTACCTGCTCGGCGCGGCGGCGGTGGGCATCCTGTGTAAAAAGAACGCCTCGATCTCGGGGGCCGAAGTCGGTTGCCAGGGCGAGGTCGGTTCTGCGTGCGCCATGGCCGCGGCCGGGCTGGCGGAGATTCTCGGCGCCACCCCGGAGCAACTGTGCAACGCCGCTGAAATCGGTTTGGAACATAACCTTGGCCTGACCTGCGACCCGGTGGGCGGTTTGGTGCAAGTGCCGTGTATCGAGCGCAATGCGATCGCGGCGGTGAAGGCGATCAACGCGGCGCAAATGGCGTTGCGTGGCGATGGCCAGCACTTCATCTCGTTGGACCGGGTGATCCGCACCATGCGTGATACCGGGGCTGATATGCATGACAAGTACAAAGAGACATCGCGGGGTGGGTTGGCGGTGAGTGCGGTTGAATGTTGAGTCAGTGACATGATCGTTCCCACGCTCCGCGTGGGAATGCCGCCCCGGACGCTCCGCGTCCCATGGGTGACGCAGGGCGTCACAGGATGCATGCCCACGCAGAGCGTGGGAACGAGCCGAACAGAGGAGCATCATTGCTCACAAAGTGAACATCCCGGCCAAAATCGCCACCTTTTAGCGCGTCGCAAATAGATAAGTAGCTTCCGAACGATTCCTACACGATCACACGCCTGATGTGCTTTGGGTGACAGACTTCTCCTACGCCCGCAAAGCGCCTTCCCACAAGTGCTACCGATCTGCTCACACCCCTTGAACCCCGCCCGTTATGCGTCATATCCCGCACTTCACGCGCGGGCTTGTATAGACGCATCAACAGGTCGTTTTCAGGAGTTCTTGAATAGCCATTCAATTTTAGGCATGGCATTTGCTCTATCAATTGCAAAGCCTCTCCTTTTCAGGACGAGCGCAATAACAAGAGCCTCGCCTGAGGCCACCACCTGCTTTGTGTGATGTGAGGAGATACTGCGATGACGTCGACCAACTCCGGGGCCCAACCCCAGAACCGTGCGCCTCAATCCATCGGCTTTTTGCTGCTGGACAATTTCACGCTGATTTCCCTGGCGTCAGCCGTGGAGCCACTGCGCATGGCCAACCAGCTGTCCGGCCGCGAGCTGTATCGCTGGACAACCCTGAGTGTCGACGGCAACCAGGTGTGGGCCAGCGATGGCCTGCAAATCACCCCCGATGCCTCCATGCACAAAGCACCCGTCCTGGACACGGTCATCGTGTGCGGCGGCGTGGGTATCCAGCGCACCGTCACCCGTGAACATGTGTCGTGGCTGCAAAGCCAGGCACGCCAGTCTCGTCGCCTCGGCGCAGTGTGCACCGGCAGCTGGGCCCTGGCCTGCGCGGGCTTGCTCGACGGCTTTGATTGCAGCGTGCACTGGGAATGCCTGGCGTCGATGCAGGAAGCCTTCCCGCGGGTGGCCATGAGCACGCGCCTGTTCACCCTCGACCGTAACCGCTTCACCAGCTCCGGCGGCACCGCGCCCCTGGACATGATGCTGCACCTGATCAGCCGCGACCACGGCCGTGAATTGTCGGCCGCCATCTCCGAGATGTTCGTGTACGAACGCATCCGCAACGAACAAGATCACCAGCGTGTGCCGCTCAAGCACATGCTCGGCACCAACCAGCCGAAGCTGCAGGAAATCGTCGCGCTGATGGAAGCCAACCTCGAAGAGCCGATCGACCTGGACGAACTGGCGGTGTATGTCGCCGTGTCGCGCCGGCAGTTGGAGCGGCTGTTCCAGAAATACTTGCACTGCTCGCCGTCGCGCTACTACCTCAAGCTGCGCCTGATTCGCGCACGGCAACTGCTCAAGCAGACGCCGATGTCGATCATCGAAGTCGCCTCGGTGTGCGGGTTTGTGTCTACGCCGCACTTTTCCAAGTGCTACCGCGAGTACTTTGGCATTCCACCACGGGATGAGCGCGTAGGCTCCAACACCACCCAGCAAGTGGCGATGATGCCGATTCCGCCGGCACTGGTGTTGTCCCCATTGTCGGGGCCGATGTCGGCGTTGAGCCAGGCGCGCAATGAGTCGACGTTTGCCAGCGTAAGGCTCTGACACCGGGCTGCCTTATGGTAGGAGCGAGCTTGCTCGCGAAAAACTCAAGATCGCCGTGGGGTATCTGATGCCCCGCGTTATCGTTGGCGATCTTCGCGAGCAAGCTCGCTCCTACAGAGGATGTATTTCAGGCGCCGGAGCTTTGTTTGAACTGCATCAGCGCCGGCAACAATTGCTTGTCGATCGCCTGCCTCACCGCCGGCAAAATCGTCGCACTGCCGCTGTACATCTTTTCCACCATGCCCTTGAGCGCCTTGGCCCGGGCTTCGCTCAACCCGCGCACCGCACATTCGCAAGCCTGCTCGGCGGTAACGCCGCTGGACACTTCAAAACCCAGCGAGCGCAGTTGGCCCAGCAGGTCATCCTGGTCAATCAAATCCGCGTGCATCATGACGGTCATCCTGGTGTAGGGAGCGGGAATTGACTTGGATTCTGGTAGGCCCCAGGACTGGCGGCAAGGGCAGAATCCAGCGATGGCTCGTATGGCTATGAACAGGTCGTTTTCGGGTCACTTGATCTGACTCGTAACGGGCACACTGAACCCAGGCACGCAGCTTGACGGTTTGGTCACCCTCGAATGCACGGCTCACACAAAGCACTCTGCCCCGATCCCGTCACGGCTGGATCGGGGCTTTTTTTTGCGCGGGCAGCCCGATCACCCGGCCGAGCAGGGCAGGCCGGGGTAGGTCGGCGTGTTCCTGGCTCAGGGCGATGAGTTTTTCCAGGGTGGCGCCGGCAAACGGCGCCGACTGCGGCCCGGCCAGATCGACATGCAGCAGCATCTGCTCGTTACCGGCCAACTCGCGCCCTTCGCCCACAAGGTGGAGGCTGTGATAGAGGTGCAGGCGCTTGGCGTCGTGGGCGATCAGTTGGGTATGCACCTCAACCTCGGCGCCGAGCTTTACCTCGTGCAGGTAGTTCAGGTGCAGCTCCAGAGTGAACAGCGAGTGGCCGCTGGCTTCGCGGTTTTCGCTGTCCAGCCCCAGGGTGTCCATCAGCGCATCGGTGGCGTAGCTGAAGATCAGCAGATAGAACGCGTCACGCAGATGGCCGTTGTAGTCGACCCAGTCCGGCAGGATTTTGGTGGTGTAGGTGGTCAGTGCGGGCATGGTATGAATTCCAATTTGTAGGAGCGAGCTTGCTCGCGAAAAACTCAAGATCGCCGTGGGGTACCTGATGCCCCGCGTTATCGTTGGCGATCTTCGCGAGCAAGCTCGCTCCTACAGGGTTATTCGGCGAAGTTCATGCCGTGCTTGGCCTTGGTTGTTTTTACGGCTTCCAGTACCGCCAGCAGGCAGTCATCACGATAGCGCTCCAGTGCCGAAATGCTGTGGTTACCTAACTGTTCACTGGTGCCGTCGACCACATCATCAATCAGTTTTTCAGTCAATTCAGGCGCCGGCAGGTAAGTCCACGGCAACTGCAACGCCGGGCCGAACTGGGCCATGAAGTGGCGCATGCCCGCATCGCCGCCCGCCAGGGTGTAAGTGAGGAAGGTACCCATGAACGACCAGCGCAAGCCGGCGCCAAAGCGAATGGCATCGTCGATTTCGCCGGTGGTCGCCACGCCGTCATTGACCAGGTGCAGCGCCTCTCTCCACAGCGCTTCCAGCAGGCGGTCGGCAATAAACCCCGGCACTTCCTTGCGTACATGCAGCGGGCGCATGCCGAGGGATTCATACACCTTGATCGCTGCCCGGATCGCCTCTGGCGCGGTGTTTTTGCCGCCCACCACTTCTACCAGTGGCAACAGGTAGACTGGGTTGAAGGGGTGGCCAACCACGCAGCGTTCCGGGTGGGTGGAGCTTTCATAGAATTCGCTGGGCAACAGCCCGGAGGTGCTCGAACCAATCAAGGCATTGGGCTTGGCTGCGGCGCTGATCTGGCTGTGCAATTGCAGCTTCAGTTCCAGGCGTTCCGGGGCGCTCTCCTGGATGAAGTCGGCGTCTTTTACGCAGTCTTCGATGGTGGTGACAAAGCGCAGGCGGTCTTGGGAGGCTCCGGGCGCCAGGCCCTGTTGCTCAAGGGCGGCCCAGGCGTTGGCGACACGTTTGCGCAAGGCTGCCTCGGCACCGGGGGCGGGGTCCCAGGCGACCACATCCAGGCCATGGGCAAGGGCACGGGATACCCAGCCGCTGCCGATGACGCCGCTGCCCAACGCGGCGAAGGTTTTGATGTCGGTGATAAAGCGCATGGCATATTCCTAAAAAGTTCGGTGATCCCCTGTGGGAGCGGGCTTGCTCGCGAATGCGGTGTGCCAGTGGGTGCATTCGGTACTGACCCACCGCATTCGCGAGCAAGCCCGCTCCCACAGGGTTGTGTGGTGTTTGTGTTAGCCGCGTTGGGTCAGGCCCATCTTGATGCGGCCTTCGGCCGGGGTCAGGACCCGTGCGCCTAACCGGCTGAGAATTTCACTGGCGCGTTCCACCAACTGGCCATTGGTGGCGAGCACGCCCTTGTCCAGCCACAGGTTGTCCTCCAGGCCCACCCGTACGTTGCCGCCCAGCAGCACCGCTTGCGCGGCCATCGGCATTTGCATGCGACCAATGCCGAAGCCGGCCCACACCGCGTTGGCGGGCAGGTTGTCGACCATGGCTTTCATGGTGGTGGTATCGGCCGGTGCACCCCAGGGAATGCCCAGGCACAGTTGGAACAGCGGGTTATCGAGCAACCCTTCCTTGATCATCTGCTTGGCGAACCACAGGTGGCCGGTGTCGAAAATCTCCAGCTCGGCCTTTACGCCCAGTTCCTGGATACGTTTGGCGCCGGCACGCAGCTGCGCCGGGGTGGACACGTAAATGGTGTCGCCATCGCCGAAGTTCAGCGTGCCGCAGTCCAGGGTGCAGATTTCCGGCAGCAGTTCTTCGACGTGGGCCAGGCGGGTCAGCGGGCCGACCAGGTCGGTATTGGGCCCGAACTCCATGGGATTCTCGCCGCCACCGATCTCCAGGTCGCCGCCCATGCCGGCGGTGAGGTTGACGATGATGTCGATGTCGGCCTCGCGGATGCGCTCCATCACTTCGCGGTACAGGGCTACATCGCGGCTGAATTTGCCGGTCTGCGGGTCGCGTACATGGCAGTGCACCACGGTGGCGCCGGCCTTGGCGGCTTCCACCGCGGCGGCGGCGATTTGTTTGGGCGTGACCGGCACGTGTGGGCTTCGGGCGGTCGTGTCGCCAGCACCGGTGAGTGCGCAGGTGATGATGACGTCGTGGTTCATGAGGCGGTTCCTTACAGGCGTGGTGGTGCCGTTCGCGGTCGCAAGTGGCCGCGAAACGGTGGTTCGCAAAATGTTATTTGCTGGTCAGTTGCAGGTTGGTCGCGGCGGGTTTGCCGTCGAAAGTGGTGACGCCATCGAGCCAGCGCTGCCGGTCTTGAGGGTGATCCTTGAGCCACTGCCGTGCGGATTCCAAAGCGTCCTTGTGATCCAGCAGCGGCTGCATCATCCGGCTCTCGTCGGCGGCGGTGAACGTCAGGTTGGTCAGTAGCTTATGCACGTTGGGGCACTGCTCGGCGTAGGCCGGCGCGGTCACGGTCCATACGGTAGCCATGCCTTCGTTCGGGCCCAGGGCGTCTTCGCTGCCGGTGAGGTAAGTCATCTCGACGTTGACGTTCATCGGGTGCGGCGCCCAACCAAAGAACACCACGGCTTCCTTGCGGCGCACGGCACGGTCCACTGCGGCCAACATGCCGGCTTCGCTGGACTCCACCAACTGGAACTTGCCCAGGCCGAACTGGTTCTTGGCGATCATTGCCTTGATCTGCGTGTTAGCCCCCGAGCCCGGCTCGATGCCGTAAATCTTGCCGCCCAGTTCTTTCTCGAACCTGGCGATGTCAGCAAAGGTTTGCAGGCCCTTGTCGGCCAGGAAAGTCGGCACTGCGAGGGTGGCGCGAGCGTCTTCCAGGCTGGCTTTGTCGAGGACCTTGACTTGCTTGGCGTCGACGAACGGCGTGATGGTCTGGGTCATCAGCGGGTTCCAGTAGCCGAGAAACAGGTCCAGGCGCTGGTCGCGGATGCCAGCAAATATGATTTGCTGAGAGGCGCTGGTTTGTTTGGTCTTGTAACCGAGGCCATCGAGCAGCACCTGGGCCATGGCGCTGGTGGCGATGACATCGGTCCAGTTGACCACGCCCATGCGCACGTTCTGGCAAGCAGGGGCATCCGCTGCCATGACAGGGGTGCTCAAAATAGCGCTGGCGCTGAGTGCAAGTACGCAGCGGCTGATCAGTCGGTTCATGGGTGAAGCCCTCGGCAGGTCGTTATTGTGGGTGCCGGCGTCTTGGTGCGCCGTGGGATCACGTTACGCAGCTTGGCGCCCCGCAAAGCGCACGGCGGCGACTCGCTCTTGCACTGCAGCGACCTGTGCTCTTGAATGGCCGGTTGAACTGGCGTATCACAGTGACCACGCTGCCCGTCCGACGAGAGCGCCACCATGTCCCAGGATGTCTACTTCTTGCTGATGCCGGGTTTCTCGGCCCTCGGTTTTATCTCCGCGCTGGAACCGTTGCGGGTGGCCAACCGCTTTCGCGGCGAGCTGTACCGCTGGCACATCTTGAGTGCCGATGGCGGCGCGGTGCTGGCGAGCAACGGTATGTCGGTCAACGCTGACGCAGCGCTCGAGCCACTGAAAAAAGGCGCGACTTTACTGGTGGTGGCCGGCTTCGAACCCCTGCAGTTCGCCACGCCCGCCCTGGAGCATTGGCTGCGCCGCCTCGACCATGAGGGTGTGACCCTCGGCGCCATCGACACCGGCGCCTGCGTGCTGGCCGAGGCGGGGCTGCTCGACGGCCATCGCCTGACCTTGCACTGGGAAGCCATCGACGCCTTCAAGGAAGCCTATCCGCACCTGAGCGTGACCCAGGAGCTGTTCGAAATCGACCGGCGCCGCATCACCTGCGCCGGCGGCACGGCTTCCATCGACCTGATGCTCGACCTCATCGCCCAGGCCCACGGCCCGGAGCTGGCTATCCAGGTTTCCGAGCAATTCGTACTCAGCCGCATCCGCCCACGCAAAGACCACCAGCGCATGCAGATCGCCACGCGCTACGGCATCAACAACAAGAAGCTGGTGCACGTGATCGGCGAAATGGAACAGCACACCGAACCGCCCCTGAGCACCTTGGCCCTGGCCGAAACGATCAAGGTCACCCGACGCCAACTGGAGCGGCTGTTTCGCCTGCACCTGAACGACACCCCCAGTAATTTCTACCTTGGCCTGCGCCTGGAAAAAGCCCGAAAACTGCTGCGCCAGAGCGACATGAGCGTGCTGGAGGTGAGTATTGCGTGTGGGTTTGAGTCGCCGTCGTATTTCACGCGAAGTTATCGAGCCAGGTTTGCCAAATGCCCAAGGGAGGATCGGCGACGGGAGGTGGTTTAAGCGTTGGTGCAGATTCAAGCCAGCTCCCACATTGGTAAGTAGTGTGGTGTCAGGAAACGCGTGTGGTGGCGTGGGAATATTCTTGTTTTGCAAGGTTGCGGGCGATTACTGGAAACGGACTGCTAACGTCCAAAGGGTTCCTTACGTAACCATAAGAGGTTGGCATGCTGAAAAAACTAGTCACTCTGATTGCACTCGCGTCCACCCCAGTGTGGGCCGCCCAGGCGCCAGCGCCGTTCACCGGCGCCGATTACAGCGGGCGTTATGAATGTACCGGCCAGGACAAACATATTGGCAACTTCAAAGGCGTTGTCGACATGAAACTCGACGCCAAGCAAAGCACTGGCAAATATGCGGCCTACACCTTCACTCTGACCCTGGAAGACAAGTCCCGCTATGAAGGCATGGCCGCCGGGACTGCCGATACCCTGGGTATCTACTTCGCCCATACCGACCCGGCCTTGAAGGACTTTGGCGTGGGCGTGGCACAAGTGACACCGACCCCGGAAGGCAAAGTCTCCTTCGTTAAATACTATTACGGCCCTGAATACGAAGGTGGCGGGCACGGCTTGGAGCACTGCGTCAAAAGCTGATGTGCGGTTATTTCTTCATCAGACATGAGCACGCGGTCTTATAGGCCTCGTGCTGATACTTGTTGAGCGTCGCTGGCAGATCAAAGGTGTGCTTTTTGTATTGCGCATTGATGGTCTGCGGCGACAGCAGCGTCACCTCAACCCCCTCCAGCAATTGAAACACCCCTTCAATCTTGAACGTCGTCGGGCCACCGGCGAATTCACCTTTTTTGCTGCGCTTCTTGATCGCGATACGGGTAATGGCGTTCGCCTGCACGAACGCCTTCACCTGTGCGGCAAAGGCTTTGACGTTGGCCGCTTCGTCGTCATCGTCCAGGGCGATTTTCTTGGTGGCCAGGGCGACGTGGGTCAGCGCCTGGTTGTCCAGGGAGGCGACAGCGATGATGGCTTCGCTGCCTTTGATTTCTATGCCGCACAGAGTCATGAGTAGCCTTGGTCAAAAGAAAGAGTGGCGCGATTGTCGCTTATTCCTGGCCAATCGACTCCAAAAACTCCGACCGCTCATCACTCATCCGCGCCAGGCAGTCGTTGTGCGCAATGGCATAGGCCTTGGTGCCGGTTACCGCCGGGAAGGTGTCCACTGCACAATCGGCGTCGCGCAGTTTTTCCCACTTCTGCTGCGCATCCTTCAGACGGGCGGTAATGTCCGCCAGTTTGGTCTTGTCGCTGCCGTAGGTCGAACCCATGCGCTCCAGCAGCCCCTGATAGTTATCCTTGAGCAATTGCTCGGCGGTGGTTTTGTTGTAGGTGGCGCATTCCAGGGTTTGCTGGTCGTTCTCGATACCGTCGCACGGCGTGCTGTCGGTGTCTTCGGCCGCGTGGGCGGTGGTTGCGATGAGTGCCAAAGCCAGGAAAATCGATTTCATTGCGCCGTCTCATATCAGGTGATGAGGAATTCTGGCTCAAGCGTAAGACAAAGAACAGCCGACCGTGGGGCCTGTCTTCGCAGCCTTTGTCGCGGATTGACGCTTTCGGCAATTCCCCTGTCGTTTTTGCACCCGGCTCCGTCGGTGCCTGGGCATATGCTGGCCCCAAAGCGCCGGCAGACGATTCGGCGCATGAATCGCCAATAAGGGGACGCCTGATGAGCCCAGCCGAGTTGCACGCCGACAGCATCGTTATCGACGGTCTGATTATTGCCAAGTGGAACCGCGACCTGTTCGAAGACATGCGCAAAGGTGGCCTCACCGCCGCCAATTGCACGGTGTCGGTGTGGGAAGGCTTCCAGGCCACGATCAATAACATCGTTGCCAGTCAGACCCTGATCCGGGAAAACAGCGACCTGGTGATCCCGGTGAAAACCACCGCCGACATCCGTCGCGCCAAGGAGCAGGGCAAGACCGGCATCATCTTCGGCTTCCAGAATGCCCATGCGTTTGAGGACCAACTCGGCTATGTCGAGATCTTCAAGCAGCTCGGCGTTGGCGTGGTGCAGATGTGCTACAACACCCAGAACCTGGTGGGCACCGGTTGCTACGAACGCGATGGCGGCCTGTCGGGTTTCGGGCGTGAGATCGTCGGCGAGATGAACCGCGTCGGCATCATGTGCGACCTGTCCCATGTCGGCTCCAAGACCAGCGAAGAGGTCATCCTCGAATCGAAAAAGCCGGTGTGCTACTCCCACTGCCTGCCGTCCGGGCTTAAAGAGCACCCGCGCAACAAGTCCGATGAAGAGCTGAAGTTCATCGCCGACCATGGCGGTTTTGTCGGCGTGACCATGTTTGCGCCGTTTTTGGCCAAGGGCATTGACTCGACCATCGACGACTACGCCGAAGCCATCGAATACACCATGAACATCGTCGGCGAAGACGCAATCGGCATCGGCACCGACTTCACCCAGGGCCATGGCCAGGATTTCTTCGAAATGCTCACCCATGACAAGGGTTACGCCCGCCGCCTGACCAGCTTCGGCAAGATCATCAACCCGCTGGGCATCCGCACCGTGGGTGAGTTCCCCAACCTCACCGAGACCCTGCTCAAGCGCGGCCACAGCGAGCGCGTGGTGCGCAAGATCATGGGCGAGAACTGGGTCAACGTGCTCAAGGACGTCTGGGGCGAATAAGCCACTGCTCGCTTAATCCTTCACCCGCCGCCATCCGCGCGGCGGGCATCAAAACGAATTTTCTGGAGTTAAGTTTCCATGGCCAAGATCGCCCCGCAATTGCCTATCGAAGTCGACAGCGAAACCGGTGTCTGGACTTCCGACGCCCTGCCGATGCTGTACGTGCCACGCCATTTCTTCGTCAACAACCACATGGGTATCGAAGAAGTGCTGGGCGCTGACGCCTACGCCGAGATCCTCTACAAGGCCGGCTACAAATCCGCCTGGCACTGGTGTGAAAAAGAAGCCGAATGCCATGGCCTGGAAGGCGTCGCGGTGTTCGAGCATTACATGAAACGTTTGTCGCAACGCGGCTGGGGCCTGTTCAAGATCCAGGACATCGACCTGGATAAAGGCACCGCCAGCGTCAAGTTGGAACACTCGGCATTCGTCTACGTGTACGGCAAGGTCGGCCGCAAGGTGGACTACATGTTCACCGGCTGGTTTGCCGGCGCCATGGACCAGATTCTTGAGGCCCGTGGCAGCAAGATCCGCACTGTCGCCGAACAAGTCTACGGAGGCTCCGAAGAGGGCCACGACGATGGTCTGTTCACCGTCAAACCGTTGTAAGCCGAGGACCGTGCCATGGCTTTCGAAGCAATGTTCCAGCCGATCCAGATCGGCAAACTGACCATCCGCAACCGCGTGCTCAGCACTGCGCATGCCGAGGTGTATGCCACCGACGGCGGCATGACCACCGACCGCTATGTGAAGTACTACGAAGAGAAAGCCAAGGGCGGTATTGGCCTGGCAATCTGCGGCGGCTCCTCGGTGGTGGCCATCGACAGCCCGCAGGAGTGGTGGGCGTCGGTAAACTTGTCCACCGACCGCATCATCCCGCACTTCCAGAATTTGGCCGATGCCATGCACAAGCATGGCGCCAAGATCATGATCCAGATTACCCACATGGGCCGTCGCTCGCGTTGGGACGGCTTCAACTGGCCGACCCTGATGTCGCCGTCCGGCGTGCGCGAGCCGGTGCACCGTGCCACCTGCAAGACCATCGAGCCGGAAGAGATCTGGCGTGTGATCGGCAACTACGCCCAGGCTGCACGCCGGGCCAAGGCCGGTGGCCTGGACGGGGTGGAACTGTCGGCCGTGCACCAGCACATGATCGACCAGTTCTGGAGCCCGCGGGTCAACAAGCGTACCGACGAATGGGGCGGCACTTTCGAGGGCCGCATGAAGTTCGGCCTGGAAGTGTTGAAGGCCGTGCGTGCCGAAGTGGGTGACGACTTCTGCGTGGGCATGCGCCTGTGCGGTGACGAGTTCCACCCGGACGGCTTGTCCCACGAGGACATGAAGCAAATCGCCAAGTACTACGACGACACTGGCATGCTCGATTTCATCGGTGTGGTGGGCTCGGGTTGCGACACCCACAACACCCTGGCCAACGTCATCCCGAACATGAGCTACCCGCCGGAGCCGTTCCTGCACCTGGCGGCCGGCATCAAGGAAGTGGTCAAGGTTCCGGTGCTGCACGCGCAGAACATCAAGGACCCGAACCAGGCCACGCGCATTCTGGAAGGCGGCTATGTGGACATGGTCGGTATGACCCGTGCGCACATCGCCGACCCGCACCTGATCGCCAAGATCAAGATGGGCCAGATCGACCAGATCAAGCAGTGCGTGGGCGCCAACTACTGCATCGACCGCCAGTACCAGGGCCTGGATGTGCTGTGCATCCAGAACGCCGCGACCTCCCGTGAATACATGGGCGTGCCGCACATCATCGAGAAGTCCACCGGGCCCAAGCGCAAGGTGGTTGTGGTGGGCGCCGGCCCGGCCGGGATGGAAGCCGCACGCGTGGCGGCCGAACGTGGCCACGACGTGACGCTGTTCGAGAAAAAAGAGTTTATCGGCGGGCAAATCACCACCGCGTCGAAAGCGCCGCAGCGTGACCAGATCGCCGGTATCACCCGTTGGTATCAACTGGAACTGGCGCGCTTGAAAGTCGACCTGCGCCTGGGCGTGGCGGCAGACGCCGAGACCATCCTGGACGTGCGTCCGGACGTGGTGGTGCTGGCGGTGGGCGGTCATCCGTTCATCGAGCAGAACGAACACTGGGGCGCCGCCGAAGGCTTGGTGGTGAGCAGTTGGGACGTGCTCGACGGCAAGGTGGCGCCGGGCAAGAACGTGCTGGTGTACGACACCATCTGTGAATTCACCGGCATGTCGGTGGCCGACTTCCTGGCCGACAAAGGCAGCCAGGTGGAGATCGTCACCGACGACATCAAGCCGGGCGTGGCGATCGGCGGTACCTCGTTCCCGACGTACTACCGCAGCATGTACCCCAAGGAAGTGATTATGACCGGCGACATGATGCTAGAAAAGGTCTACCGCGAGGGCGACAAGCTGGTGGCTGTGCTGGAGAACGAATACACCGGCGCCAAAGAGGAGCGGGTGGTCGACCAGGTGGTGGTGGAGAACGGCGTGCGTCCCGACGAGGCCATTTACTACGGGCTCAAGGAAGGCTCACGCAACAAGGGCCAGATCGACGTTGAAGCCTTGTTTGCGATCAAGCCGCAGCCCTGCTTGAGCGAAGCGGGCGAGGGGTACTTGCTGTTCCGCATTGGTGACTGTGTGGCCCAGCGCAATACCCATGCCGCCATCTATGACGCCCTGCGCTTGTGCAAGGATTTCTGACGAGGTGAACTCGGTCAAATGTGGGAGCGGGCTTGCTCGCGAAGGCAGTGTATCAGGCACTGGATGCATCGACTGACACGCCGCCTTCGCGAGCAAGCCCGCTCCCACATTCAGGGCCAGTTTCACAGTAGACCTGTGTGGTCTTCGGGAGCTTCACCATGCTGAATACCCTTCTTCCCATCCTGCTCTTTGCCGCCCTGGGCCTCGCCGTCCTCGGCGCCCTGCGCCGGGTGAACATGTGGCGCCGTGGCCGCGCATCCAAAGTCGACCTGCTGGGTGGCCTGTTGGCCATGCCCAAGCGCTACATGGTCGACCTGCACCACGTGGTCGCCCGTGACAAATACATCGCCAACACCCACGTTGCGACGGCGCTGGGCTTTGTGCTGTCGGCGCTGCTGGCGATTGCGGTGCACGGTTTCGGCCTGCAGAGCCGCATTCTTGGCTATGCACTGCTGCTGGCGTCGACATTGATGTTTGTCGGCGCGATCTTCATGTACCTGCGCCGCCGCAATCCGCCTGCGCGCCTGTCCAAAGGCCCGTGGATGCGCCTGCCCAAAAGCCTGATGGCCTTCTCGGTGAGCTTCTTCCTGGTGACCTTGCCGGTGGCCGGGATTCTGCCCGCCGACTTCGGCGGCTGGTTGCTTGCGGCATTGCTGAGCGTGGGCGTGTTGTGGGGCGTGTCCGAAATGTTCTTCGGCATGACCTGGGGCGGGCCGATGAAACACGCCTTCGCAGGTGCCCTGCACCTGGCCTGGCACCGCCGCGCCGAACGCTTTGGCGGTGGCCGCTCCACCGGTTTGAAACCGTTGGACCTGAGCGATAAAACCGCGCCGCTGGGCGTGGAAAAACCCAAGGACTTCACTTGGAACCAACTGCTCGGCTTCGACGCCTGCGTGCAGTGCGGCAAGTGCGAAGCGGCGTGCCCGGCGTTTGCCGCCGGCCAGCCACTGAACCCGAAAAAACTCATCCAGGACATGGTGGTCGGCCTGGCCGGTGGCACCGATGCCAAGTTCGCCGGCAGCCCATACCCCGGCAAACCGGTGGGCGAACACGGCGGCAACCCGCACCAGCCGATCGTCAACGGCCTGGTGGACGCCGAGACCTTGTGGTCGTGCACCACCTGCCGCGCCTGCGTGGAAGAGTGCCCGATGATGATCGAGCACGTGGACGCCATCGTCGACATGCGTCGCCACCTCACCCTGGAAAAAGGCGCTACGCCGAACAAGGGCGCCGAAGTCCTGGAAAACCTGATCGCTACTGACAACCCTGGCGGCTTTGCCCCCGGTGGTCGTCTGAACTGGGCGGCAGACCTGAACCTGCCGTTGCTCAGCGACAATGGCAGTTGCGATGTACTGTTCTGGGTCGGCGACGGCGCCTTCGACATGCGTAACCAACGCACCCTGCGCGCGTTCGTCAAAGTGCTCAAGGCTGCCAAGGTCGACTTCGCCGTGCTTGGCCTGGAAGAACGCGACAGCGGTGACGTGGCGCGGCGCCTCGGCGATGAAGCGACCTTCCAGCTGCTGGCCACGCGCAATATCCAGACCCTGGCCAAGTACAGCTTCAAGCGCATCGTCACCTGCGACCCACACAGTTTCCATGTGCTGAAAAACGAATACGGTGCCTTCAACGGCAACTACCGGGTGCAGCACCACAGCACCTTCATGGCCGAGCTGATTGGCGAGGGCGCGCTGAACCTGGGCCAGCACAAAGGCAACAGCGTGACCTACCACGACCCGTGCTACCTGGGCCGCTACAACGGTGAATACGAGGCGCCACGCCAAGTGCTGCGGGCGTTGGGTATCGAGGTCAAGGAAATGCAACGCTCGGGCTTCCGTTCACGCTGCTGCGGTGGCGGCGGCGGCGCGCCGATCACCGACATTCCCGGCAAGCAACGTATTCCCGATATGCGCATGGACGACATCCGCGAGACCGGTGCCGAACTGGTGGCCGTGGGTTGCCCGCAATGCACGGCGATGCTGGAAGGCGTGGTCGAACCACGCCCGTTGATCAAAGACATCGCCGAACTGGTCGCCGACGCGTTGCTTGAAGACGCCGCGCCAGCCAAAGCCCCCCTCAAGCGTGAACCTGCGGAGGTGCACTGATGAGCGACATTATCCGCCGCGACCCACGGGCCGAATGGATCGCCCGTAACCGCCTGCACCCGTTGCACGCGGCGATGCAGCCGCTGCAACACAGCTGGATGGGGCCCAACGGCGTCATTCGCAAAAACGTGCATGGTGTCGGTTTTATCGGCCCCAACGGCATCAAGCGCATCGACCGCAGCGGTGCCCAGCAGGGCGGCGCGTCCAAGCGTACCGCGGCAGTGGAAGTGCAATTGCCGCTGCATCAGGTGCCGGCCCCGGCGTTCTACATCAACGTGGTACCGGACATGGTCGGTGGCCGCCTGAGCAGCCACGACCGTGACCTGCTTGGCCTGGCGCGCCAACTGGCCGGCAGTGACGGCGCGGTGTTGGCGGTGGTGTTCGGTGAACACAAGGAAAGCGCCTTTGCCACCGCCGGCGTCGACCGATTGCTGGTGCTGGAGGGGCATGAATTCGAAGGTTATGCACCGGAGCAACGCGTGCAGGGTTTGCGTGCTGTGGATAACCAATTCAGCCCGCGCCACTGGCTGCTGCCAGACAGCCGCAGCGGTGGTGGCGAACTGGGGCGACGCTTTGCCGCCAGCCTCAAGGAACGCCCGGCAACGCGGGTGTGGCAGATCAAGGGCGAGGAATGCATCGGCCGCGCCGGTGCCGGCCAGGAAGACCTGGCGCGACCGTTGCCCCGTCTGATCCTCGCCGCCGCCGAATGTGCCGATCCGGTCAGCGAGACCCGCCACGAAGTCTTGCCCGTGGAGTTATCCACAAGCCTGGCGCGCAGTTTGCCGCGTATCGAAGACCTCGGTGCGGTGGCGGTCGACCCGGCAGCGATTCCAATGGCCGAGGCCGAGTTCATTTTCTCCGGTGGCAACGGCGTGAAGGACTGGGCGCTGTTCCACCAGACCGCCGCGGCCCTGGGCGCCACCGAAGGCGCCTCGCGGGTGGCAGTGGACGATGGCTTCATGGCGCGTGATCGCCAGGTCGGCGCCAGCGGTACCTGGGTCACTGCGCGGGTGTACGTGGCCGTCGGGATTTCCGGGGCGATCCAGCACCTGCAAGGCATTGGTGCCTGCGACAAGGTGGTGGCAATCAACCTCGACCCGGGTTGCGACATGATCAAGCGTGCCGACCTGTCGGTGATTGGCGAAAGCGCCGCGATACTCAACGCTTTGATCGCAGCGGTCGAAACCTACCGCAACGGCGCCAAGCGCGATGCAGCCTGAGGATATGACCATGACGAACACAGTATTCAGCCTGGTGTCCATCGGCGCTCACCCCACCTCCGGGCGACCACGGCGCGCCGAGCAGGACGCGCGCGCGGTCGAGCTGGGGCTGCAACTGGCTGGGGATAAGTTGCAGGTGCTGCACGCGGGTGATGTCAGCGAGCCGACCCTGCGCAGCTACCTGGGCATGGGCCTGCCGCAACTGCAGGTACTCGAACAGCCGGCCGGCGCCGATGCGTTGCCGGTGCTCAGCGAGTATCTGCGCGACGCCGGTGCCCAAGTGGTCCTGACCGGAAGCCAGGCAGAAACCGGCGAAGGTTCGGGGATGCTGCCGTTCCTGTTGGCCGAACAATTGGGCTGGCCGCTGATTGTGGGGCTGGCGCAGGTGGAGTCCATCGACGCCGGCGTAGCCCTGGTGCTGCAGGCGTTGCCTCGCGGCCAGCGGCGGCGCTTGAAGGTGCGCCTGCCGTTTCTTGCCACTGTGGATAACGCGGCGCCCAAGCCACGCCAGAGCGCCTACGGCCCGGCGCAACGGGGTGAGCTGGCGGCCCATGACGTCGAGATTGAACAGGATGAGTTATTCACAGGCGCACTGCTGCAACCGGCCAAGCCACGGCCCAAGCGCCTCAAGGTGATCAAGGCCAAGAGCGGCGCCGATCGGATGAAGGCTGCCACGGCCAAGGCCAGTGGTGGTGGGGGGCAGGTGCTCAAGGGCGTCAGCGCCGAAGAAGGCGCGCAGGCGATTCTCAAGCTTCTTGTAGAAGAGGGTGTCGTACGCTGATACCTGACCACCACCAAACCTTGTGGGAGCTGGCTTACCCACAAGGCCTGTTGATCCGCCTGTGGATAACCTGTTCGCGGTTGTCCACAAGCCCGGCGTATCAAGCTCTCCAGCCCTTTGTACGAAAACTAACCAGCCTAACTCTCGGTTTTTGCTCGGGTTTTCATCGGCTCAATGCCTCGACTTGCCCCCAAAGTCTGTTGGCGCTTTTGTGGATAAGATGTTCGCTATCCGCTACAGGCCTTATGAAACGTGGCTTTCGCAGGATTGGTTAATAATTGATCAAATCTAACTTTTTCGCGTTTTTAACTGCGGCACATCCCCGATTTATGAGGGTTTCCCAGGCTTTTCCACAACCCGGACAAAGTTGCCCCCAAAGTCTGTTGGTGCATCTGTGGATAAGGTGTTCGCTTACCGCTGAAAGCCACGCCAAACAAGGCTCTTGTAGGTTTGATCAATAAATGAACAGCTTAAGATAAAACCCGCAAGTTTAAATAAGTCACGGATTTTCTTGATTTAATTTGCGTGCACGGCGTACTTGCCCACAATTGCTGTGGGTGGCTTTGTGGATAAGTTGTTGGGTAAAGGCTGTAGGGCAGGGCGCTAACGGCTTGTAGGAGCGAGGGGGACGCCTAGTTCTTGCTCGCGAAAAACGTCAACGATAACGCGTGCTTCCTGGATAAACACGGTGCCTGTGAGTTTTTCGCGAGCAAGCTCGCTCCTACAGTGTGATCCATAGGTGTCAGTTATTCGTGTGCTGCCACACCTTTGAGGTACGGCGCCGGAGCAGCGCCCAGGTTGCTCAACATGCGCTCGCTGTACCAATCCACAAAATTCACCACGCCAAACTCATAGGTCTTGGAGTAAGGGCCAGGCTGGTAAGCGGTGGAGTTGATGCCACGCTGGTTCTCTTCGGCCAGGCGACGGTCCTGGTCGTTGGTGGCGTCCCACACCTGGCGCATGCGCTCCACGTCGTAGTCCACGCCTTCCACGGCGTCCTTGTGCACGATCCACTTGGTGGTGACCATGGTTTCCTGGGCGCTGATGGGCCACACGGTGAACACAATGATGTGGTCGCCCATGCAGTGGTTCCAGGAGTGGGGCAGGTGCAGGATGCGCATCGAGCCCAGATCCGGGTTCTTGATGCGGCCCATCAGCTTGGCGCAGCCTTGCTTGCCATCCAGGGTCATCGACACGGTGCCCTTGAGCAGCGGCATGCGCACGATGCGGTTACGCAGGCCGAAGCTGGCGTGGGCGTAAGGGATTTTTTCGGCATCCCAGGCGGCGGCAGAAGCGGCCACGTGGTCCTTGAACGCTTGGTCGGCGCGTGGGTCGGTGACGTCGTCCCACTCCAGCAGGGTTTTCAGCAGTTCGGGGTGTGACGCGTTGCAGTGGTAGCACTCGCGGTTGTTTTCCAGCACCAGCTTCCAGTTGGCTTTTTCGAACAAGGTGGTCTGGATCGCCACCTTGGTGTTCTCCATGTCGTAGGGTTCCATGTAATGGCTGAGCGTCGACAGGAAGTCATCGATGGCCGGTGGGTTTTCGGCCAGGCTGATAAAGATGTAGCCGCCAGCGGTCTTTACGTTCACCGGCTTGAGGCCGTACTGCTTCATGTCGAAATCGGCGCCCATCTCGGTGCCGGCGAACAGCAGGCGGCCGTCCAGCTCGTAGGTCCACTGGTGGTAGTGGCAGACCAATTTGGCGACCTTGCCCTTGTCGCTGGTGCACAAGCGCGAGCCACGATGGCGGCAGACGTTGTGGAACGCATGCACCACGCCGTCGGCACCCCGGATCACGATGATCGGGTTCTTGCCCACTTGCAGGGTGAGGTAGTTGCCCTTGGTGGGGATTTCGCAGGTCATGCCGGCGATCAACCACTCTTTCTGGAAGATCTCCTGCATGTCGATATCGAACAGCCGCTCATCAGAGTAAAACGGCTGCGGCAGCGAAAAAGTGCGCTCGCGCTCTTGCAGCATTTGCGCGGTGGCCTTGCGTGCGGGTTCCAGCGGATCGCCCAAGCTTAAGGTTGCGGTGACGTCCATCGTGTGTGTCCTCATGGCCATTCTGTGTGGCCGGCGAATAGTGGCTACGGTTGGTGCTGTGCAAGGCGTAAAGAACGCGTCTTTGTTGGGAGCGAGTGTGGGCCCGGCGTCACGTCGGACCTTATCCATGGGCGACATGGCCCAATCTGATCCCGACGCGCAAGCCCCTGTCTTTGGGGGCTGGTCGCCGTAAGTATGTGAATGTCGCAGATAGGTAAATGGGTGGTTCTCGCGTTACGCAGAATCGCCACCATAAGGCCGACGTCGGCGGTGGAGAACAACATGTCCAATAATTTCCTGAATCCGGTAACCACCCAGACCTGGGCCAATGGTCGGCACATCGTCCGTTGCGTCAAAGTCATCCAGGAAACCTGGGATGTGCGCACCTTCTGCTTTATGGCTGACCAGCCGATCCTGTTCTTTTTCAAGCCGGGGCAATTCGTCACCCTTGAGCTGGAAATCGAAGGCCAGCCGATCATGCGCTCGTACACCATTTCCAGCTCACCGTCGGTGCCTTACAGTTTTTCGGTGACCATCAAGCGCGTACCGGGCGGCCGGGTTTCCAACTGGCTGCACGACACCTTGCACGAAGGCCAGGAGTTGGCCGTACACGGCCCGGTCGGGCTGTTCAATGCCATCGACTTCCCAAGCCCTAAAGTGCTGTACCTCAGCGGTGGGGTTGGGATCACGCCGGTGATGTCCATGGCGCGCTGGTTCTACGATACCAACGCCAACGTCGACATGACCTTTATCCACAGCGCCCGCTCGCCCAAGGACATCATCTATCACCGCGAGCTGGAGCACATGGCGTCGCGGATCGACAACTTCAGCCTGCACCTGATCTGCGAAAAACACGGCCTGGGCGAACCCTGGGCCGGGTATCGCGGTTATCTGAACCACAAGATGCTGGAGCTGATGGTGCCGGACTTCCTGGAGCGCGAAGTGTTCTGCTGCGGCCCTACGCCGTACATGAACGCAGTGAAGCGTTTGCTGGAAGTCGCCGGTTTCGACATGACCCGTTATCACGAAGAATCCTTTGGCGCGACGCCACCGGAAGCCCGTGCCGATGCGGTGGAGCAGGCCGAGCAAGCGGCGGATGCGCCGGAGATCGACCTGGCGGACCTGCATCAAGTGGAATTTATCGCGTCCGGCAAGAGCATTCGCGTGGCGCCGGGGGAAACCGTGCACGCCGCAGCCGCCAAGCTCGGCCTGCTGATCCCCAAGGCCTGCGGCATGGGCATCTGCGGTACATGCAAGGTGATGAAGCTGGGCGGCGAAGTGGAGATGGAGCACAACGGCGGGATTACCGAAGAGGACGAAGCCGAAGGCTACATCCTGTCGTGCTGCAGTGTGCCGAAGGGTGATGTACGCATCGAATTCTGATCTGATCGTTCCCACGCTCAGCGTGGGAACGCCGCCCAGGACGCTCCGCGTCCCGTCGCAAGTGAAGGGTGACCCGGATCTTCAGAGCCACGGTTGGATGTCGATCAGGCCAGGCATACCCGCATAGTTGCGAGCGCTGGAGTAACGCCAGTGTTCAGCCAGGTCCACATAGCCTCGCTTTATGGGGTTGTGATGGATGTAATCAAGCTTCTGGCGCATGACAGCCTCGCTGTAGATCAATTGCGCATGTGAGCCTTCCTGCCACAGTTGATAAACACGATCTGTCTTGTGTGCACGCTTGCAGAAACGCAGGCGCTGCAATACCCGCTCCGCGCCTTTGCTTTGCAGGTCGTCAATGATGGTGCGAGCGGTGAAGGATTTGAATTGGCTGACGCACTTTCCCAGATCGGGCGCTTGAGCAATAAAGTGCAAGTGATTTTCCAGGATGACGTAACCAAACAAGTTTAATGCGTGGTTGCTTTGTTGATATCGCCAGCAATCCAGAAGATGGTCCACCAGATAGTTGCGGGTGAAGAGGGGGAGCCATTCCATGACAGTGCAGGTAAGGAAGTGTGGTTTTTCGGGTTCGGTGATGACATAGCGGCTTCTACCCACGTGTTCATCCTTGAGTTCGGGTGGACGCGGAGCGTCCGGGGAGGCATTCCCACGCGGAGCGTGGGAACGAGCAGCGTGGGAACGAGCAACTTCTTCAGCGTCGCGTCGCAGTCTGCGACGCGAGCCTTAGGTGTTAACGCTTATTGGGCGTAGATATGAACAACAAAGTGCTGGCCTGAGGTTGTCAGTTCGTAGACTTTGTCGTAGATGGTCAGGGTTTGCGATGGCTCTTGAATGGTATCCCCGATTTTGGCGTGTTTCCTGAACTCATCCCAGTCAATGACCGTGGTGCTACTGCTGCCGCCGCTTTGCAATGTGTTGCTATTGCTTTGATATTCCATGATTAAGCTCTCCATTGATTTACCTTTGCCGCCGATTATTCGGCCGGCAGTGAAACCCGAAAGGTGGCAGATATCGCTGCGTTTTCCTTGCGGGTAACAAGAGGCTAGACAATAAAAACGAGCCGTATTGCTGTCAGAAATATCAAAAAACAGTCTCGGCGATCGGCCAGTACGGACTGGCCGAATTCGTACGTTAAGCGTTCATGACTTCCCGAATATCGGCGGCCAGTTCCCTTACACGCTCTTCCTCGGTATCCCACGCACACATGAAGCGCGCACCGCCTTTGCCGATGAAGGTGTAGAAGCGCCAGCCCTTGGCGGTCAGCGCTGCAATCGCGGGTTCAGAGAGTTGCAGGAACACGCCGTTGGCCTGTACCGGGAACATCAATTCCACGCCGGGAATATCCGCCACCAGGCTGCTCAGCAATTGCGCGCAATGGTTGGCGTGGCGTGCATGCTTGAGCCAGGCGCCATTTTCCAGCAGGCCCACCCATGGCGCCGAGAGAAAGCGCATTTTCGACGCCAATTGACCGGCCTGTTTGCAGCGGTAATCAAAGTCTTCAGCCAGTTTGTGATTGAAGAACAGGATGGCTTCACCCACCGCCATGCCGTTTTTGGTGCCGCCAAAGCACAGCACGTCCACGCCGGCTTTCCAGGTCAGGTCGGCCGGTGAGCAACCCAGGAATGCACAGGCATTGGCGAAGCGTGCGCCGTCCATGTGCAGGTTCAGGCCCAGTTCCTTGCAGGTGGCGCTGATGGCGCGGATTTCTTCGGGGGTATACACGCTGCCGACTTCGGTGGCTTGGGTCAGGGTGACCACGCGAGGCTTGGGGTAGTGGATGTCCTGGCGCTTGAGGGCGATTTCGCGGATCGACTCCGGGGTCAGCTTGCCGTTTTCGGTGCGGGCAACCAGCAGTTTGGAACCGTTGGAGAAAAACTCCGGCGCGCCGCATTCGTCGGTCTCGACGTGGGCGGTTTCCGAGCAAATCACGCTATGGTAGCTCTGGCACAACGAGGACAGCGCCAGGGAGTTGGCGGCCGTACCGTTGAAAGCGAAGAACACCTCGCAGTCGGTCTCGAACAGATTGCGGAAACCGTCGGCGGCGCGGTGGGTCCATTCATCATCGCCGTAGGCGCGCTGATGGCCCTGGTTGGCTTGTTCCATGGCGGCCCAGGCTTCCGGGCAGATGCCGGAATAGTTGTCACTGGCGAATTGTTGGCTCTTGTCGGTCATGGCCCGTTCCTGTGGTCGATGTTGGTGCGCACTTTACCCAAGATTGCCGGGGGCGCGCACGCACTGTAAATGCAAAGTCGTTGGGGAATTATGCACGGTACTCAAACCCTGCCTGTCGGACCTGTCCGAGATGGCGCTTTGGATCTGCTCAAGTGGCTGGCGCTGTTGAGCATGGTGCTCGATCACCTGCGCTATGTGGGGCTGAGCCTGGATGGGCTATACGTGCCGGGGCGCTTGGCGTTTCCGTGGTTTTGCCTGGCGATTGCGGCCAATTTGCATCGGGTCCGCAATGCTCCGGTGACCGGCCATTGGCGCTACCTGGGTTGGTTGCTGCTGTTCAGCGTGATCAGCGAGGTGCCGTATCGGCTATTTATCGAGGATGTCGATACCTTGAACGTGTTGCCGACCCTGGCGCTGGGCTTGCTGGTTGCCCGAGGTTGGCAGCAACAGGCGCTTTTTGATCGAGGATTAGCGCTGATAGCACTCAGTATCGCGGCGGTGTTTGCGACACATCTGATGTTCGGCTTTTTCGGCGTGTTGCTGCCCTTGGCGATGTTGCTGGTGTTCAGTCGCCCTTGGTATTTCAGTGTGCTTCCAGGCTTGGTTTGTGTTGCTGCCAATCAATGGCAGATTCTGCTCAATAGCGGCACGCTCGTGGCGCAGCTGGGGTTGGCGGCATGTCTGATTGCGCCCGTGGCTGGGTGGGTCTTATTGCGACATGCCCGCAGCGTTGCGCCCCCGCCAATGCGCCGCTGGGCCTATGCCCTTTATCCGCTGCACTTCCTCCTGCTGCTGCTCCTTCGCACGCTCATCGCCTAACCCGCCTGTAGGAGCGAGCTTGCTCGCGAAAAACGTCAACGATTACGCGTGCTTACTGAATAAACACTGCGCCTATGAGTTTTTCGCGAGCAAGCTCGCTCCTACAAATTGTGAGGCCTGCCAATATCATTCGTTCAGTCATGTCGTAAACGCACCTTTGCGTGGCGTGCGCAGGCATTTGGCCCGCACGCGCCAGCCCTACCATCGCATCAAAGGGCCCTGCACGGGCCTCAACAATACGAAAGGCTGGGAGAGACGCGATGTTCAGCAAACAAGACCAGATCCAGGGATATGACGACGCACTGCTGGCGGCGATGAATGCCGAGGAGCAGCGCCAGGAAGATCATATCGAGCTGATCGCGTCGGAGAACTACACCAGCAAGCGCGTGATGGAAGCTCAAGGCAGCGGCCTCACCAACAAATACGCCGAAGGCTACCCGGGCAAGCGCTACTACGGTGGCTGCGAGCATGTGGACAAGGTCGAAGCCCTGGCCATCGAACGCGCCAAGCAGCTGTTCGGCGCCGATTACGCCAACGTGCAACCGCACTCCGGTTCCTCGGCCAACAGTGCCGTGTACCTGGCGCTGATCAATGCCGGCGACACCATTCTGGGCATGAGCCTGGCCCACGGCGGTCACCTGACCCACGGCGCCAAAGTGTCGTCCTCGGGCAAGCTGTACAACGCAGTGCAATACGGCATCAACACCGACACCGGCCTGATCGACTACGACGAAGTCGAGCGCCTGGCGGTCGAGCATAAGCCGAAGATGGTCGTGGCGGGTTTTTCGGCCTACTCCAAGACCCTGGATTTCCCACGCTTTCGTCAGATCGCCGACAAAGTAGGCGCGCTGTTGTTCGTCGACATGGCCCACGTTGCCGGCCTGGTCGCCGCCGGCCTGTACCCGAACCCGCTGCCTTACGCCGACGTAGTCACCACCACCACCCACAAGACCCTGCGCGGTCCACGGGGCGGCTTGATCCTGGCCAAGGCCAACGAAGAAATCGAAAAGAAACTCAACGCTGCGGTATTCCCCGGCGCCCAGGGCGGCCCGCTGATGCACGTCATCGCCGGCAAGGCCGTGTGCTTCAAGGAAGCGCTGGAGCCCGGCTTCAAGGCTTACCAGCAGCAAGTGATCGATAACGCCCAGGCCATGGCCGAAGTGTTCATCAAGCGTGGCTACGACGTGGTCTCCGGCGGCACCGACAACCACCTGTTCCTGGTCAGCCTGATCCGCCAGGGCCTCACCGGCAAAGAGGCGGACGCCGCCCTGGGTCGCGCCCACATCACCGTCAATAAGAACGCGGTGCCGAATGACCCGCAGTCGCCGTTCGTGACCTCGGGCCTGCGCATCGGCACCCCGGCGGTGACCACCCGTGGCTTCAAAGTGCCGCAGTGCGTCGAGCTGGCCGGCTGGATCTGCGACATCCTCGACAACCTCGGTGACGCCGATGTCGAGGCCAACGTGGCCAAGCACGTGTCTGCCCTGTGCGCTGATTTCCCGGTTTATCGCTGAGCGCGGTTTTGGAGTAATGACTATGCAACGCTACTCAGGCTTCGGCCTCTTCAAGCACTCCCTCAGCCATCACGAAAACTGGCAGAAGATGTGGCGCACGCCGACCCCTAAAAAGGTCTATGACGTAGTGATCGTCGGCGGCGGCGGGCATGGTCTGGCGACCGCCTATTACTTGGCCAAGGAGCACGGCATCACCAACGTGGCGGTGGTCGAGAAAGGCTGGCTGGGCGGCGGTAACACCGCGCGCAACACCACCATCGTGCGTTCCAACTACCTGTGGGACGAGTCGGCGCACCTGTACGAACACGCCATGAAACTCTGGGAAGGTTTGTCCCAGGACCTGAACTACAACGTAATGTTCTCCCAGCGCGGCGTGTACAACCTGTGCCACACCCTGCAGGACATCCGTGATTCCGAGCGCCGTGTGAGCGCCAACCGCCTCAACGGCGTAGACGGCGAACTGCTGAATGCCCAGCAAGTGGCCGACGAAATCCCGTACCTGGATTGCTCCAAGAACACCCGCTACCCCGTGCTCGGTGCCACCGTGCAACGGCGCGGCGGCGTGGCCCGTCACGATGCCGTGGCCTGGGGCTTTGCTCGCGCTGCCGACGCCTTGGGCGTGGACCTGATCCAGCAGACCGAAGTGATCGGTTTTCGCAAGGAAAACGGCGTGTGCATCGGTGTGGAAACCAACAAGGGCTTTATCGGCGCCAAGCGCGTCGGTGTGGTCACAGCCGGTAACTCCGGGCACATGGCTTCGCTGGCGGGCTTTCGCCTGCCGATCGAATCCCACCCGCTGCAAGCTCTGGTGTCGGAGCCGATCAAGCCGATTATCGACAGCGTGATCATGTCCAACGCCGTGCACGGCTACATCAGCCAGTCCGACAAGGGCGACCTGGTGATCGGCGCGGGTATCGATGGCTACAACGGCTACGGCCAGCGCGGCTCGTACCCGGTGATCGAGCACACCATCCAGGCCATCGTCGAGATGTTCCCGGTGCTGTCACGGGTGCGCATGAACCGCCAGTGGGGCGGCATCGTCGACACCACCCCGGACGCCTGCCCGATCATTTCCAAGACCCCAGTGCCGAACATGTTCTTCAACTGCGGTTGGGGCACCGGTGGTTTCAAGGCCACCCCAGGCTCAGGCAACGTGTTTGCCGCCAGCCTGGCCAAGGGTGAAATGCACCCGTTGGCCGCACCTTTTTCCATCGACCGTTTCCACAACGGTGCGCTGATCGACGAACACGGCGCTGCGGCCGTCGCCCACTAACAGGAGAAATTCCCTATGTTGCATATCTTCTGTCCTCACTGTGGCGAACTGCGCTCCGAAGAGGAATTCCATGCGTCCGGCCAAGCGCACATCCCGCGCCCGCTGGACCCGAATGCCTGCACCGACGAGCAGTGGGGCGACTACATGTTCTTTCGCGACAACCCACGCGGGCTGCACCACGAACTGTGGATCCATGCCGCCGGTTGCCGCCAGTATTTCAACGCCACCCGCGACACTGTGACCTACGAAATTCTTGAAACCTACAAGATCGGTGAGAAGCCTCAGTTCACCGCCAAGGCCTCTGGAGAGAAGGTATGAGCCAGATCAATCGCCTGTCCAACGGTGGCCGCATCGACCGTAATAAAGTCCTGACGTTTACGTTCAACGGTCAGAGCTACAAAGGCTTTGAAGGCGACACCCTGGCCGCAGCCCTGCTGGCCAACGGCGTCGATATCATTGGCCGCAGCTTCAAGTACTCGCGCCCACGGGGCATCTTTGCCGCAGGCGCCGAAGAGCCGAACGCGGTGCTGCAGATCGGCGCCACCGAAGCCACGCAGATCCCCAACGTGCGCGCCACCCAACAGGCGCTGTACCAGGGCTTGGTCGCCACCAGCACCAACGGCTGGCCGAGCGTGAACAACGACATGATGGGCATTCTCGGCAAGGTCGGCGGCAAGCTGATGCCGCCGGGCTTCTACTACAAAACCTTCATGTACCCGCAATCGTTCTGGATGACCTACGAGAAGTACATCCGCAAGGCGGCGGGCCTTGGCCGTTCGCCCACCGAGAACGATCCGGACACCTACGACAACTTCAACCGTCATTGCGATGTGCTGGTGGTCGGTGCAGGCCCATCCGGCCTGGCAGCGGCACTGGCGGCGGCGCGCAGCGGTGCCCGTGTGATCATCGCCGACGAGCAAGAGGAATTTGGTGGCTCGCTGCTCGATTCCCGTGAAAGCCTCGACGGCAAGCCTGCCACTGAATGGGTCGCCAGCGTCATTGCCGAATTGAAAGCCCTGCCGGACGTGGTGCTGCTGCCCCGCGCCACCGTCAACGGCTACCACGACCATAACTTCCTGACCATTCACGAACGCCTGACCGACCACCTGGGTGACCGTGCGCCGATTGGCGTGGTGCGTCAGCGTATCCACCGCGTACGTGCCAAGCGTGTGGTGCTGGCCACCGGTGCGTGCGAGCGTCCGCTGGTGTACGGCAACAACGATGTGCCGGGCAATATGCTCGCAGGTGCGATCTCTACCTACGTGCGTCGTTATGGCGTGGCACCGGGTAAAAAGCTGGTGCTGTCGACCAACAATGACCATGCCTATCGCGTAGCGCTGGACTGGTTCGATGCGGGCCTCACCGTTGTCGCGGTGGCCGATGCGCGCCACAACCCACGCGGTGCACTGGTGGAAGAAGCCCGTGCCAAAGGTATCCGCATCCTCACCGGCAGCGCCGTGATCGAAGCCCGTGGCAGCAAGCACGTGACCGGTGCCCGCGTGGCGGCCATCGACGTCAAGGCGCATAAAGTCACCAGCCCCGGCGAGTGGCTGGACTGTGACCTGGTCGCCAGCTCCGGCGGTTACAGCCCGGTGGTGCACCTGGCCTCGCACCTGGGCGGCAAGCCGACCTGGCGTGAAGATATCCTCGGTTTTGTACCGGGCGAAGCTCCACAAAAACGCGTGTGCGTGGGCGGCATCAACGGTGTCTACGGCCTTGGCGATTCCCTCGCCGATGGCTTTGAAGGTGGCGTGCGTGCGGCCAGCGAAGCCGGTTTTGCCCCGGTTGAAGGCACGCTGCCAAAAGCCTTGAGCCGTCTTGAAGAACCAACCCTGGCGCTGTTCCAGGTGCCCCACGAAAAAGCCACTGCACGGGCGCCAAAGCAATTTGTCGACCTGCAAAACGACGTGACCGCCGCCGCCATCGAACTGGCCACCCGCGAAGGTTTCGAGTCGGTGGAGCACGTCAAACGCTACACCGCGCTGGGCTTCGGCACCGACCAGGGCAAGCTGGGTAACGTCAACGGCCTGGCCATCGCCGCCCGTTCGCTGAACGTGACCATCCCGCAGATGGGCACCACCATGTTCCGTCCCAACTACACGCCGGTGACATTCGGCGCCGTAGCGGGCCGTCACTGTGGGCACATTTTCGAACCGGTGCGCTACACCGCTCTGCAAGCCTGGCACGTGAAGAACGGCGCCGAGTTTGAAGACGTCGGCCAGTGGAAACGCCCGTGGTATTTCCCGCGTAACGGTGAAGATCTGCACGCCGCAGTGAAGCGCGAATGCCTGGCGGTGCGTGACAGCGTCGGCCTGCTGGACGCGTCCACCCTCGGCAAGATCGACATTCAAGGCCCGGATGCCCGCGAGTTCCTGAACCGTATCTACAGCAACGCCTGGACCAAGCTCGACGTGGGCAAGGCGCGCTACGGCCTGATGTGCAAGGAAGATGGCATGGTCTTCGACGACGGCGTGACGGCCTGTCTGGCCGACAACCACTTCCTGATGACCACCACCACTGGCGGCGCCGCCCGCGTATTGCAGTGGCTGGAAATCTACCAGCAGACCGAATGGCCGGACCTCAAGGTGTACTTCACCTCGGTCACCGACCATTGGGCAACCATGACCCTGTCGGGCCCCAACAGCCGTAAGCTGCTGGCGGAAGTCACCGACATCGACCTGGACAAGGACGGCTTCCCGTTCATGACCTGGAAAGAAGGCCTGGTGGGCGGCGTGCCGGCGCGGGTGTTCCGTATCTCGTTTACCGGTGAGCTGTCGTACGAAGTCAACGTGCAGGCCGACTACGCCATGGGCGTGCTGGAAAAAATCGTCGAGGCCGGCAAAAAGTACAACCTGACCCCGTACGGCACCGAGACCATGCACGTACTGCGCGCCGAGAAGGGCTTCATCATCGTCGGGCAAGACACCGACGGCTCGATGACCCCGGACGACCTGAACATGGGCTGGTGCGTCGGCCGTACCAAACCGTTCTCGTGGATCGGCTGGCGTGGGATGAACCGTGAAGACTGCGTGCGTGAAGAGCGCAAGCAGTTGGTGGGACTCAAGCCGATCGATCCGAATGTGTGGCTGCCGGAAGGCGCGCAGTTGGTGTTCGATCCGAAGCAGACGATCCCGATGAAGATGGTGGGTCACGTTACCTCAAGTTATGCACATAACTCCCTGGGCTATTCGTTTGCCATGGGTGTGGTGAAGGGCGGCTTGAAGCGCATCGGCGAGCGGGTGTTCTCGCCGCAAGCGGATGGCAGCGTGATCGAGGCCGAGATTGTGTCTTCGGTGTTCTTTGACCCGAAAGGCGATCGCCAGAACATCTGACACCTGATCGTTCCCACGCTCCGCGTGGGAATGCATTCCGGGGCGCTCTGCGCCCCAAGAGCGGACGCAGAGCGTCCATGGTGGCATCCCCACGCAGAGCGTGGGAACGATCAACAGAATTCAGAACAGGTGCTTTATGACAGCAGCCAATGTTTACCAACAACGCCCCACCACCGGTGCCAAGGCCGAGTCGTCGCTGCACCATGCCGACCTCGCCAGCCTGGTGGGCAAGGGCCGCAAGAATGCCGGCGTGACCGTGCGTGAAAAGAAACTCCTCGGCCACCTGACCATCCGTGGCGATGGCCATGACGCCGCCTTCGCCGCTGGCGTACACAAGGCCGTCGGCATTGAACTGCCCGGCCCCCTGAGCGTGGTCTTCAAGGGTGAAACCAGCCTGCAGTGGCTCGGCCCGGATGAGTGGCTGTTGATCGTGCCGAGCGGTGAAGAATTTGCCGCCGAGCAAAACCTGCGCGCTGCCCTGGGCGACCTGCATATCCAGATCGTCAACGTCAGCGGCGGCCAGCAGATTCTCGAACTGAGCGGCCCGAATGTGCGCGATGTGCTGATGAAGTCCACCAGCTACGACGTGCACCCCAACAACTTCCCGGTCGGCAAGGCCGTGGGTACGGTGTTCGCCAAGTCGCAACTGGTGATCCGTCATACCAGCGAGGACACCTGGGAACTGCTGATCCGTCGCAGCTTCTCGGATTACTGGTGGTTGTGGTTGCAGGATGCCTCGGCCGAGTTTGGCCTGAGTGTTGTCGCATGATGATCATTCCCACGCTCCGCGTGGGAATGCATACCGGGACGCTCTGCGTCCCAAAAGCGGACGCAGAGCGTCCATGGCGGCATTCCCACGCAAAGCGTGGGAACGATCAGCCTGAGGAGTGACCTATGAGCCGCGCACCCGATACATGGATTTTGACCGCCGACTGCCCCAGCGTGCTCGGCACGGTGGACGCGGTCACCCGCTACCTGTTCGAGCAGGGCTGCTACGTCACCGAGCACCATTCGTTCGATGACCGCCTTTCTGGCCGGTTTTTCATTCGTGTGGAGTTCCGCCAGCCCGACGGTTTCGACGAGCAAGCCTTTCGCGCAGGTCTGGCGACCCGTGGCGAAGCGTTTGGCATGATCTTCGAACTGACGGCGCCGAACTACCGGCCCAAAGTGGTGATCATGGTCTCCAAGGCCGATCACTGCCTGAACGACCTGCTGTATCGCCAGCGCATCGGCCAGTTGTCGATGGATGTGGTCGCGGTGGTGTCCAACCACCCTGATCTCAAACCGTTGGCCGACTGGCACCAGATTCCCTACTACCATTTCCCCCTGGACCCCAACGACAAACCGTCCCAGGAGCGTCAGGTGTGGCAGGTGATTGAAGACACCGGCGCCGAATTGGTGATCCTTGCGCGCTACATGCAAGTGCTGTCACCGGAGTTGTGCCGCAAGCTGGACGGCAAGGCCATCAACATTCACCACTCGTTGCTGCCGGGCTTCAAGGGCGCCAAGCCGTATCACCAGGCGTACAACAAGGGCGTGAAACTGGTGGGCGCCACGGCGCATTACATCAACAACGATCTGGATGAAGGGCCGATCATCGCCCAAGGCGTGGAGGTGGTAGATCACAGCCACTATCCCGAAGACTTGATTGCCAAGGGCCGCGATATCGAAGGGCTCACATTGGCGCGGGCGGTGGGGTATCACATTGAGCGGCGGGTGTTCTTGAATGCCAATCGCACGGTGGTGCTCTGACTGACGCCTTCGCGAGCAAGCCCGCTCCCACATTCGACAGCATTCCAAGGTTGGAACCCGATCAACTGTGGGAGGGGGCTTGCTCCCGAAGAGGCCCTTACAAGCAACACAAGAAACAGCATCTGTACCCGAGCACTCAACGCGCTGCCCATCCAAGCGGCAACGCAGTTCCATAAAAACAACAGCGAGGTGAAAGCATGTCTGGTAATCGTGGTGTCGTGTATCTCGGCAACGGCAAGGTCGAAGTACAGAAAATCGACTATCCCAAAATGCAGGACCCCCGTGGCAGGAAGATTGAGCACGGCGTCATCCTGCGCGTGGTCTCCACCAACATCTGCGGCTCCGACCAACACATGGTGCGCGGCCGCACCACGGCCCAGACCGGCCTGGTGCTGGGTCATGAAATCACCGGTGAAGTGATCGAGAAGGGCAGCGACGTCGAGAACCTGAAAATCGGTGACCTGGTGTCCGTGCCCTTCAACGTGGCGTGCGGCCGCTGCCGCTCCTGCAAGGAACAACACACCGGCGTCTGCCTGACCGTCAACCCGGCCCGGGCCGGTGGTGCCTACGGCTACGTGGACATGGGCGACTGGACCGGCGGCCAGGCCGAGTACGTGCTGGTGCCGTATGCCGACTTCAACCTGCTGAAACTGCCGGACCGCGACAAGGCCATGGAGAAAATCCGTGACCTGACCTGCCTCTCCGACATCCTGCCCACCGGCTATCACGGCGCCGTCACGGCCGGTGTTGGCCCAGGCAGCACCGTGTACATCGCCGGCGCCGGCCCGGTGGGTCTGGCGGCTGCGGCCTCCGCTCGTTTGCTGGGTGCCGCGGTGGTGATCATCGGCGACGTCAATTCAATCCGCCTGGCCCACGCCAAGGCCCAGGGTTTTGAAGTGGTCGACCTGTCCACCGATACCCCTCTGCACGAACAGATTGCCGCGTTGCTCGGCGAGCCGGAAGTGGATTGCGCCGTTGACTGCGTAGGCTTTGAAGCACGCGGCCACGGCCACGATGGCGTCAAGGCCGAAGCCCCGGCCACGGTGCTCAACTCGCTGATGGGCGTGGTGCGCGTCGCGGGCAAGATCGGTATCCCAGGCCTGTATGTGACCGAAGACCCAGGTGCTGTCGATGCCGCCGCGAAAATGGGTAGCCTGAGCATTCGCTTTGGCCTGGGCTGGGCCAAATCCCACAGCTTCCACACCGGGCAGACGCCGGTGATGAAGTACAATCGCCAACTGATGCAGGCGATCATGTGGGACCGTATCAACATTGCCGAGATCGTCGGCGTGCAGGTGATCAGCCTGGATGACGCGCCACGCGGGTATGGCGAGTTCGATGCGGGTGTGCCGAAGAAGTTTGTGATTGATCCGCACAAATTGTTCAGCGCCGCGTAAGCATTGGCCAAATGAAAAGGGCGACCCACGGGTCGCCCTTATTCGTTGCCTGGAGCCAATTTTCAAGGCACTGATGAGCCAATGTGGGAGATCAGCGAGTGGCCAATGCACCCTGGTAAACGGTCGGGCCTGTTGGCTGCTTGCTCACCGAGCCACCCTTGGTCTCCGAACTCACCATCAATTCCACCGGTTTGCTGATGGTTTCCTGTTGGCGTGGGTTCAGGCCAATGATGCCTTTGCCATCCTCGGGCAACAGGCCAAGGGACACCGGTGTGCCGTCTTTGGGAATCGCCCAGAGTTCAAGGCTTTGGTCTGGTGCTGGCGCCGTGGAGGCAATCGGTTCTACTTCCAGGTAATCCTTGTGGGCCATGATTTGTGCGGCCGGCTGCTGGGTCGTGGTCACCAACGTTGCCGCGGATTTGACGCTGTCCTGGGTGTAGAGCGCGCCGCCGATACCGGCAACCACCACCACGCAGGCGCCGATGAACAGGCGAGGGCGGCTCCAGAACGCAGGCTTGTGCTCAATCACTGGGGGTTGGATCGCAGTCATAAGTCTCTTCTCGACAAATTTTGTAGTCAGTTCATGGACCCGCTTATCCCCGATGGGTTCCTGAGGGGCTCCGGAACAACCGACGGGTTACCCAGTCCAACGCCTGCGTTTACCCCTATACCCAGAGGTTGTTTCGATGAAGATTTCACGCGGTTTTGCCCTGTCCTGCCTGTTGACCGTGGCCGCCGGCCCGGTGTTCGCCGCAGGTTTCAGCCTTGGCGATGCAGCCAACGCCATTTCCGGCATGCAGGGTGGCAACAACAAGGCCGCTGCCGCCGCGCCTACGTCGGAAACGGCCGACCTGCTGACGGCCCTGACCTCGCAACTGAACATCACCCCCGAGCAAGCGGTGGGCGGCACGGGTGCCATGCTGGGTCTGGCCAAGAACAAACTCAGTGGCAACGACTTCTCGCAGTTGAGTAGCACTGTGCCGGGGCTGGACAAGTTATCGGGTAATAACGCATTGGGCAGCCTCGGTGCCTTGAGCGGGATGCTCGGCCAAACCGGCGGCAGCAAGACCAGCGGCCTGGACGGCCTGCTGGGTAACGTGAAAAGCACCAATGACTTGAACACCGCCTTCAGCGCCCTGGGCATGGACAGCGGCATGGTCGGCCAGTTTGCCCCGGTGATTTTGCAATACCTGGGCGGCGAGGGTGCCAACAGCTCCGTACTGGGCAAATTGGCTCAGGCGTGGGGCACCGGCAGCTAAAGAGGCTCCTCGCGCAGTTGTTCGATGCGCGCATCCTTTTCCATCCAGAGCTGGTTGACCCAGTTCTGGACGGTCTGGCGAAACGCCGGATCATTCTCGTAATCCCCTTGCCACAACGCCGGGTCCAGTTCGCGGGTGCGGATATCCACGATCACCTTCGGCACCGCGCCGCTGATCAAGTCCCAGAAGCCCGGAATCTTTTGCTGCGGGTACACCACGGTCACGTCGAGGATCGCGTCCAACTGTTCGCCCATCGCCGCCAGCACAAAGGCCACACCGCCCGCCTTGGGCTTGAGCAACCGGTTATACGGTGAAGCCTGTTGCGTGCGCTTGGCCTCGTTGAACCGCGTGCCCTCCAGGTAATTGACCACCGTGACCGGCTGGCGCTTGAACAGCTCGCAGGCCTCCTTGGTGATCTTCAGATCCTGCCCTGCCAGCTCCGGGTGCTTGGCCAGGAACGCCTTGGTGTAGCGTTTCATGAAGGGGTAATCCAACGCCCACCAGGCCAGGCCGAGAAAGGGCACCCAGATCAGTTCTTTTTTCAGGAAGAACTTGAAGAACGGCGTGCGCCGGTTCAATGCCTGGATCAGCGCGGGAATATCGACCCAGGATTGGTGGTTGCTGATCACCAGGTAAGAGGTATCGCCGCGCAGGTCCTCGCCACCGCGAATATCCCATTGGGTGGGGATGCACGCGGCGAAGATCAGCTTGTCGATCTCGGCCCAGGTCTCGGCGATCCACATCACCGCCCATGAGGCATAGTCACGCGAGCGCCCTGGCGCCACCAGCTTGAGCAGGGCGAAGACCATCAAGGGGCCGATCAGGATCAGCGTGTTGAGTAACAGCAGCAGTGTAACCAGACAGCCGGTGAGCAGGCGGCGCATAAGCAACTCTTGGAATTCTGTGGGCGGGCCATGATAAGCAAGGTGAGTCTAGAGGCCAAATCGCAAAATCGCGCACGAATGTTTCACACTGTGCGCGATATGCTCGGTCATCCAACTAAGTGCTGTGTTTGCGGTCTAGACTCCGCCCACTTCTTTCGAGGAAATCCTGCCGTGAAATTACTCCTTGCCGCGTTTGCCCTGGTTGCCGTACCTGTCATGGCGGCCGAGCCGACCCTTTACGGTCGCTACGAATACATCCAGTTGCCGGAGATCGGCCAGACCTTCAAGGCCAAGATGGACACCGGCGCGCTGACCGCCTCGCTGTCGGCGCGTGACATCGAAACCTTTCAGCGCGACGGCGATGATTGGGTACGCTTCCGCCTCGGCGGTGAGGACGCCGGTAACAAGGTGTATGAGCACAAGGTGTCGCGCATCAGCAAGATCAAGAGCCGCGCCGACGAAGATGATGACAAGGACGAAGCCAGCGTGGCCAAGCGCCCGGTGATCGACCTGGAAATGTGCCTGGGAGACGTCAAGCGCACCGTCGAGGTCAACCTTACTGACCGCAGCAGTTTCAACTACCCACTGCTGATTGGCGCCAAGGCCCTGCGTGAGTTTGGTGCTGCGGTAAACCCGGCGCGTCGTTACACTGCCGACAAACCGGACTGCTGATTGAGCCCATGCCGCACATCCTGATTGTCGAAGACGAAGCGGCGATAGCCGACACGCTGATCTTTGCCCTGCAAGGCGAAGGCTTCACCACCACCTGGCTGACGCTCGGCCAGGCGGCGCTGGAGCATCAGCGCCAGACCCCGGCGGACCTGGTCATCCTCGACATCGGCCTGCCGGACATCACCGGCTTTGAAACCTGCAAGCAATTGCGCCGCTTCAGCGAAGTGCCGGTGATGTTCCTCAGTGCCCGGGATGCCGAGATCGACCGGGTAGTGGGGCTGGAGATCGGCGCCGATGATTACGTGGTCAAGCCTTTCAGCCCGCGGGAAGTGGCGGCGCGGGTCCGGGCGATTCTCAAGCGGGTCGGCCCGGGTGTGGCGCCGACGCTGTTCCAGGTAGACCTGGAACGCATGCAGATTCTCTATCGCGGCCAACCCTTGAGCCTCACGCGCCATGAGTTCCGCCTGCTGCAAAGCCTGCTGGAGCAACCCGAGCGTGTGTTCAGCCGCGAGCAACTGCTGGACGCGGTGGGCGTACCTGCCGATGCCGGTTACGAGCGCAATATCGACAGCCATATCAAAAGCCTGCGCAGCAAGCTTCGGAGCGTGGCGGCGGATGCCGAGCCGATCCAGACCCATCGTGGCCTTGGCTATAGCTACAGCCCGAGCCACAGCTGATGCGCCTGGGGCTGCGGATTTTCCTGGTGTATGCGCTGTTTATCGGCCTGACCGGCTACTTCGTGCTCAACACCGTGATGAAGGAAATCCGCCCCGGCGTGCGCCAGTCCACCGAAGAAACATTGGTGGACACCGCCAACCTGTTGGCCGAGATCCTGCGCGAGGACGTGAAGAACGGCACCCTCGGCCAGAGTCATTGGCCTGCGCTGCTCAAGGCTTATGGCAACCGTCAACCGGGTGCGGTGATCTGGGGGCTGCCGAAGAACCAGGTCAACCATCGCATCTACGTGACCGACGCCAAGGGCAGGGTATTGCTCGACTCCAGCGGTGAAGCGGTGGGCCAGGACTATTCGAAATGGAACGACGTGTACCTGACCCTGCGTGGCGAATACGGTGCGCGCTCCACCCGCAGTGACGCGGACGATGCCACCTCATCGGTGATGCACGTGGGGGCGCCGATTCGCGATAACGGCCAGATCATCGGTGTGGTCACGGTGGCCAAGCCCAACAGCTCGTTGCAGCCCTACGTGGATCGCACTGAGCGGCGCCTGTTGTGGTACGGCGCCGGGCTGGTCACCCTGGGGCTGCTGCTGGGCGCGCTATTGTCGTGGTGGCTGACGGCGGCGCTCAGGCGCCTTACCGCCTATGCCGAAGCCGTGAGCGAGGGCCACCGCGCCGAGTTGCCGCATTACCGCGGCGGCGAGCTCAAGCAGTTGTCCACCGCCGTGGAACACATGCGCACGCAGCTGGAAGGCAAGGCTTACGTAGAGCGCTACGTGCACACGCTGACCCATGAATTGAAAAGCCCATTGGCGGCGATTCGCGGAGCGGCGGAGCTGTTGCAGGGTGACATGAGCCGCGAGCAGCAGCAGCGTTTTGTCGGCAATATCGACAGCGAAAGCGCGCGCCTGCAACAGTTGATCGAACGCCTGTTGAACCTGGCCCAGGTGGAGCAGCGCCAGGGTCTGGAGGAGCAGTCGAGCATTCCTTTGGCCGCGCTGGTTGAGGATGTGCTCAAGGCTCAATGTGCGCGGATCGAAGGCGCCGGCTTGCACGTCGAGCAGGCCATCGCCGCTGATGTGAAGGTGGTTGGCGAACCCTTCCTGCTGCGCCAGGCCCTGGGCAACCTGTTGGACAATGCCCTGGATTTCACCCCGCCGGGCGGCACGCTGAGGTTCAGCGCCCAGGTGCAGCATCACGAGGTGCAGGTCAGCCTGTTCAACCAGGCGCAGGCAATTCCCGACTACGCCTTGCCGCGCCTGAGCGAGCGCTTCTACTCGCTGCCGCGCCCGGCCAGCGGGCGCAAAAGTACGGGCCTGGGGCTCAACTTTGTCGAGGAGGTGATGAAGCTGCACGGCGGCTCGTTGCAGATCGGCAACGTACCCGGCGGCGTGCGAGCGGTGCTGCATCTCCACACAGTCTCCACATTGCCCACATAAGTCCCCCATACCGGCTGGGCAGACTCTCCCCATCAAAACAGGGAGAGACCCATGAACCGCAACCTGCTTTTCAAATTGGGCGCGATTGCGCTGCTGATCCTGCTGTTGCTCATTCCGTTGCTGATGATCAACGGCATCATCAGCGACCGTCAGCAATTGCGCGACGGCGTGTTGATGGACATTGCCCGCAGTTCAAGCTTTGCCCAGCGCCTCACCGGGCCGGTGATGGTGGTGCCGTATCGCAAGACCGTGCGTGAGTGGAAGCTCAATGAGAAGCTCAACAAACGCTACGAAGAAACCCGTGAAGAACGCGGCCGTCTGTATTTCCTGCCGGACCGTTTTGAGCTCGACGGCAAGGTGCAAACCGAACTGCGCTCGCGGGGGATCTACCAGGCGCGGTTGTTCCATGCCGACAACCGTATCAGCGGGCGTTTCGAGTTGCCTGCGCAGTTGGGGATCACCGAAGACTTTGCCGATTACCGCTTTGAACCGGCGTTTCTGGCGGTGGGCATCAGCGATATTCGCGGCATTGAAAACGCGCTGAAACTGGAACTGAGCGAGCAGCGGCTGGAGTTCTCGCCAGGCTCTCAAGTCGACTGGCTGGGCGAGGGCGTGCATGTGACGCTGCCCGAGCAAGACAGCAAGAAACCCGCCGTGGTGGAGTTCGCCTTCGACCTGCGCCTGCAAGGCACCGAGCAACTGCAAGTGGTGCCCGTGGGCAAGACCAGCCAGGTGTCACTGGCGTCCAACTGGCCGCACCCGAGCTTTATCGGCAACTTCCTGCCGGCTCAACGTGACGTCACCGACCAGGGTTTCAGCGCCAATTGGCAAACGACATTCTTCTCCACCAACCTGGAACAAGCCCTGCAGAACTGCCTGGACGGGCAAGGCTGTGAAAACTTCAGCAACCGCAGCTTTGGCGTTAACTTCATCGACCCGGTAGACCAGTACCTCAAGAGCGACCGGGCGATTAAATATGCGCTGTTGTTTATCGCCCTGACCTTTGCCGGCTTCTTCCTCTTCGAGGTGCTCAAGAGTCTGGCGGTGCACCCGATCCAGTACGCTTTAGTGGGCGTCGCACTGGCGTTCTTCTACCTGCTGCTGTTGTCGTTGTCCGAGCATCTGGGCTTTGCCCTGGCCTACCTGATATCTGCCAGCGCCTGTGTGCTGTTGATCGGCTTCTACGTGTGCCATGTGCTGCGCAGCGTTGCCCACGGCCTGGGGTTTTCGGCTGGGCTGGCGGCGCTGTATGGCTTGCTGTACGGGTTGCTCAGTGCCGAGGATTACGCGCTGTTGATGGGCTCGCTGTTGCTGTTTGGCTTGCTGGGCACGGTGATGGTGCTGACACGCAAGCTGGATTGGTATGGGGTGGGTAAACGCAAGGTGGAGCAAGGGCAATGATCGGACTGCGCGAAGACCAGCAAATGAAAGCCAAGATGGTCAACTTCCTCGCCAACGCCACCTTCCACTGTAGGAGCGAGCTTGCTCGCGAAGAACGCAAGAACACCGCGTTTAACCAGACGACCCGCGTTATCGTTGATGATTTTCGCGAGCAAGCTCGCTCCTACAGAGGCGGCTGAGTCTGCTGCATCGAAGGCCGCTGGCTGACCTCGGCGTACCAGGCGGCGAGCTTGGGAGTGTCCGAGCGCCATTGCAGATCCGGGTGGCGAAAGTCGATATAGCCCAGTGCACAGGCCACGCTGATGGCGGCGATGTCGAAGTGGCTGGCCAGTTCGGCAATGGCGTCCCGCTCCAGTTCGGTGAGGGCGCGGCGGATCTTGTTGCGCTGTTCTTCCAGCCAGGGCGCCCAGTGTTTTTCTGGCGGGCGCATGGCGGTTTCGTAACGCACCAGCACGGCGGCATCCATGATGCCGTCAGCCATCGACGCCAGGGTCAGGCGCCGCCAGCGGGCCGAGCCGTCGCGGGGGATCAGCGGGTTGCCGACATGCTGGTGGTCGAAGTAATCGAGGATCACCCGGCTGTCGTGCAGTACCGAACCGTCGGCCAGGCGCAGGGCCGGGATTTTGCCGGTGGGGTTGCCTTGCACCACATCGGCGTCCGGGGTGATGGGCGTGGGCATGCAAGCGTGCAGGGCCACGCGGTCCTGTTGGCCGGTCTCGATCAGCAGCACGCGGACTTTGCGCACGAAGGGTGACGCCGGGTTGTGGAACAAGGTCATGCTGGGCGCGGACATGGGCATTCCTCTGTAGGAGCGAGCTTGCTCGCGAATAACGCCAACGATAACGCAGCTCGCTTGGTTTAACGCGGTGCTCTCGGGTTTTTCGCGAGCAAGCTCGCTCCTACAGCAGTTTGTAGACGGCAATGGCCGCGGGTATGCCCAACCCGACCCAACTCAAAGAATCCCACCACCCATCCCCCAGCAGCGCCGCAAACAACCCGGCAGCACTGAGCAGGCCAATCCCCAGCGGTAGGGCAAACACCTTCCAGAAATTCGACTGCCGCGGCTTCATACCTTGGCCGCCTTGCGCCGCACGATCCATAAGTAAATGCCGCTCACCAGCACGATGATGGTCAACACATCCAGCACCGCCCACAGGACCTTCATCGGCATGCCGCCGTAATCACCAAAATGCAGGGGTTGGGACATGCCCATGGCGTCCATGTACCAAGGCCGTTCGGCGATGGCGGTGACGGCCAGGGTACTGGCGTCGATCAGGACCGGTGTCAGCAAGTGGGAGGTCAGGTGCGTGCTGCCTTTCATGAACACAGCGTAGTGATGTTCGCTGGAAAAGCGCGTGCCGGGGAAGGCGATAAAGTCTGGCTCCATACCCGGTGCGGCCTTGGCGGCAATGCTCAACAGCTCGGTGGCGGGTGCGCGCTGGGTCAGCGGCGGGGCGCTCTTGTAGGGTTCGATCATGGCGCTGAGGCTGTCCTGGCGCCAGGCGGCGATGATCAGGTCGGCGCAGGCGCTGATCACGCCGGTTACCCCCACCACCAGCGCCCAGGTCAAAGTGACCACGCCGATCAGGTTGTGCAGGTCGAGCCAGCGCAGGCGAGTGGACTTGTCCTGGCGCACGGTGGCGAACTTCAAGCGGCGCATGAACGGCAGGTACAACACCGTGCCCGAGATAATCGCCAGCACAAACAGAAGGCCCATGAACGCCAGCAACAACTTGCCCGGCAGCCCGGCAAACATATCCACATGCAGGCGCAGCAGGAACAGGGTGAAGCCCCCATTGGCAGACGGCATTTCGACGGTTTCGCCAGTGCGGGCATCGAGCATGAAGGTGTGCGACGAGTTCGGCTCCGTGCCGGCGGTGGCCGCCATGATCGCGATCACGCCGTTGTTGTCGTCTTCGTCCCAGGCCAGGTACTGCATGGCCTCGCCGGGGCGATGGGCCTGGGCTTTGGCTACAAGCTGCTCGAGGTTGAGCCGGGGCGTATCGGCAGGCATCTGCGCCAGTTCGGGCTCGTTGCCCAGCAGGTGGTCGATTTCGTGGTGAAACACCAACGGCAGGCCGGTGAGGGCGAGCAGCAGCAGGAATACGGTGCAGATCAGGCTGGTCCAGGTGTGGATGAAGGACCAGCGGCGGATGGTTTTGCTTTTCATTGTCTAGCCTTCAGATGCACCAAAGCCGCCCTGTTGGGCGGCCTGGTGGTTAGCTCAACTGATTACCACTGGTAGGTGGCGCTGGCGACGACGCTGCGTTGGTCGCCGAAGTAGCAATAGGAGCCATCACAGGTGGAAATGTAGTCCTTGTTGAACAGGTTGGTCGCGTTCACTTTCACCGACGCGCCCTTGAGACTGTTGTCCAGGCGGCCGAGGTCGTAGTGCACCACGCCGTCGAACACGGTGTAGGCGTTGGCCTTGCCGGCCCAGGTATTGGCCTGGTCGCCGTAGGTGTTGCCGGTGTAGCGGGCGCCGAAGCCGATACCGAAACCGTCGAGCGCGCCGGTGTGCCAGGTGTAGTCGGTCCACAAGGACGCTTGCTGGTTAGGCATCAGTTGCAGGCGGTTGCCTTTGTACTGACCTTTTTGCACCTCGGACTTGGCCAGGGTGTAGGCCGCGATGATCTTGAGGTTTTCGGTCACATCAGACACAGCTTCCAGCTCCAGCCCCTTGACCTTTACTTCTCCGGTCTGGTCGGTCACGGAGGCGCCACCGGACTGGAAGCTGGTGACTTGCACGTTCTTTTGGGTCAGGTCGTAGACCGCCGCACTAAGCAGGGTGTTGGAGCCGGGTGGCTGGTATTTGATCCCCAACTCCCACTGATTGCCTTCCGTCGGCTTGAACGACTGGAGGGGGTCGACACTGGCGTTGCTCGCAGGCTGGAACGACTCGGCGTACGAGAGGTAGGGGACAAAGCCCGAGTCGAACACATAGCTCAGCGCCGCGTTGCCACTGAAATTCTTGCTGCGGTCGGTATTGGTCGCGTCGTTCTTGTTGAAGTAGGTGGTGCCCTGGTGTACCCAGTCTTCACGACCACCAAGAGTCAGGCGCCAGTTGTCGAGGGCCATCTGGTCTTGCACGTAAAGGCCGGTCTGCACGGTTTTCTGGTTGTAATCGTAGAACGCGGTGGAGCGCGCTGGGCGCACGATCGGCTGGCCATAGACCGGGTTAAAGATGTTCGTAGTGCCACCGTCGCCGAAAATCGCCAGGTACGAGGTGTCGGTGCGTTGATGATCCAGGCCCAGCAGCACGGTGTGGGAGATGTCGCCAGTGGCAAAGTCAGCCTGGAAATTGTTGTCCAACGCGAACTGGCTGATGTCCTCGTCCACATTGGTCGAAGAGCGGCTGATGTCGCCATTGGCATCGGCGGGGGAAAAGGCAAACGAGCCTACCGTCAGTTGCTGGAACGCCAGCTCGGATTTGGTGTAGCGCAGGTTCTGCTTGAATTGCCAGGTATCGTTGAAACGGTGCTCGAACGCGTAGCCCAATGCGTAGTAGGTGCGGTCGTAGAAATCGTAGTCCGGGTCGCCGAGGTTCTTGTGGTGGGAAACCTCGCCTAGCGGTGATTTGATTTTGGTGCCCTGAATCGGCAGGAACTGGCTGGTGGTGCCGGTATCGTCACGGGTGAACTGCGACAGCAAGGTCAATTTGGTATCGGTGTCGATGTTCCAGGTCAGGCTGGGCGCGATGTTGTAGCGCTTGTTGTCGATGTGATCGACCTGGGTACCGGCATCACGTACCACGCCGCCAACGCTGTAGAGAAACTGGCCCTCATCATCGATCTTGCCAGTGCTTTCGAAATTGATCTGGCGGTGGTTGTCACTGCCGTATTGCACCTGGATAGCACTGCTCTGTTCGGCGCTGGGACGGCGGCTGACCATGTCCAGCAAGCCACCAGGTGGAGTTTGACCATAAACCGATGAAGCCGGGCCGCGCAGCAGGGCGAGGCGATCGAGGTTCCAGGTTTCGGCTTTAGGGTTGGCATACACGCCGCGAGGCAATGGCAGGCCATCAAGGAATTGCGTCGGCTCGAAGCCGCGCACACGCATCCAGTCGTAACGGGTGTCGCTGCCGTAGCTGGCGGACACGATGCCGGGCATGTATTTGACCGCATCGTCGAGGTTCTGCACGTTACGGTCCTGCATCTGCTCGCGGGTGGCAACCGAGATCGAGCGTGGTGCCTCAACCAGCGCGGTATCGGTTTTGGTGCCGGCGGCGGTGCGCTTTGCTACATATCCCTCCACCGGCCCCCAAGCGCTTTCATAGCTGCCTTGGCCGGTGATGTTGGTGGTCGGCAAGGCGACGACGCCCTCCGGAACCGGCATCAGGGTGTAAGTGCCCGCACTGCTTTGTTCCAACTGCAACCCCGTCCCCCGCAAGGCCTCACGCAACGCGCTCTGCGCATCGAACTGGCCTTTGACCGGCGCCGAGGTCTTGCCGGCAGCGAGTGCGGGGTTGAGGGTCAGGGCCAGGCCGGCCTGGCTGGCGATCTGGTTCAGGGTGGTGGCGAGTGGCGCAGCGGGCAGGTTATAGGCGCGCACACTGGAGGCTTGTTCTGCGGCGATCAGCGGGGTGCTGGCCAGCGGGGCGCTGAGGGCGATCGCCATGGCTAACAGGCTGGGGCGCAACAAGGTGTCTAGCGTGCGGGACATAGGGGCGGCTCCTGAATGGAAATATTTCTCAATTGCCTAGGTGCCGAGTGAGAATCGAAAAGTGATAGGGCTGGGTGAAAATATTTTTTCGCAGGTGTGCTTGAGGGCCTCATCGCAGGCAAGCCAGCTCCCACAGTTGATGGTGTTCGCAGTTCAAAATGTGGGAGCTGGCTTGCCTGCGATAGCAATCGCCCAGGCACTGCAGGACCTAAGGCTTACCCTTGACGGTCACCCACCACGGCGTGTGCTGCTCGATCTGCACCGGCAAGGTCGGCAACAGCGCATTCAATGCCAACGTGGTGTCGTGCAGCGGGAAACTGCCGGTGATGCGCAGGTCGGCCACGGACTTATCCACACCCAGGTAGCCGGTGCGATAGCGCGCCAATTCCTCGATCACATCCCCCAGCCGGGCGTTGTCGACCACCAGCATGCCGCGGGTCCAGGCATCGGTGGCCGGGGTGACGGCCAGCAGAGGGCCAAGGCCGTCGCTGCGCATCAGCACCTGCTGGCCCGCCTTGAACACCTGTTCATGGTGCAACGCCTCGGGCTGGGCGGCCACGGCTGACTGCAACACACTCAGGCGCGTGGCATCGTCTTCGCGCTTGACGATAAACCGGGTGCCCAGCGCCCGCAGACTGCCGTCGCGGGTTTGCACGTAGAACGGGCGTGAATCGTCGTGGCCGGTTTCGACGAGGATTTCGCCTGCCTGCAACACGATCAAGCGGCGTGTTTCGTCGAAACGCACATCAATGGCGCTGTGGGTGTTGAGGTTGACTCGCGTGCCGTCCGCCAGTTTCAGCGTGCGTTGTTCACCGGTGGCGGTGCGTTGGTCGGCCAGCCAATAGTGGATAGGTACGTAACGCTCACCGGCAAACAGCGCCAGGCCGCACACCACAACGATACTGGCCAGGCCCCGGCCCAGTTTGCGCACGCGCTGGCGGATGCCGTGGCGCGATTGCAGCAGCGCCGCCCGGGCCGGGCCTGAGGCCACGCTGAAACGCTGGTCGAGCATGCCCAACTGGCGCCAGGCGCGCGCATGTTCCTCATCGCTGGCCAGCCACTTGCTGAACTCTTCCCGTTCCACCGCGCTGCCGTCGCCCGAGTCGAGGGACAGTTGCCAGGCAATCGCGGCATCCAGCACGCGCGACGACACCGGTTTGGAGCCGATGGCGGTCACGACGGCTCGCCATACAGTGCGATGTAGCACTGGCGAATGCCCTGGGCCAGGTATTGGCGCACGCGGGGCACTGACACGCCCAGGCGCTGGGCGATTTCAGCGTGGCCCAGGCCGTCGAGGCGGTTATAGAGGAACGCAGCGCGGGCCTTGCTCGACAGTTTGCCGAGCAGGCGGTCGATGGCCTTGAGGTCTTCGAGGATCAGTTGCTGGGCTTCCGGCGAAGGCTGTTCGCTTTCCGGGATCAGCATCAATTCGGTGAGGTAGGCCTGCTCCAAAGCTGCACGACGGAAGTAGTCGAACAGCAAACCCTTGGCGATAGCCACCAGGAACGCCCGCGGTTCGCGGGGCTCGCGCAGCTCATCACGGCCCAGCAGGCGCATGAAGGTGTCCTGGCTCAGGTCTTCGGCACGGCTTGGGCACGCCACGTTGCGTCGCAGCCAAGCCAACAGCCAGCCACGGTGGTCGCGATATAACGCACCAACAAGCTCACTGCGTGGGGTCTGGACCGACGACAAGGCATCACCGAATAAACAAGAGGTTTAAACTAACGAGAATTATTCGCGATTGTCGCAGAGGCGTGGGGTGGGCGCAATTGGCGTCTGTCGGGAGATCGTCCCCACGCTCTGCGTGGGAATGCATCCCGCGATGCTCCGCGTCGGGCGCGAAGCGTTAAAGGGAAGGGGACTGTTTGCGCCGTTTCCATTGGGCCAAACGCGCTTGCAGCGCCTGGGGCGTGTCGATCTGTTGCTGCCGCGCACGGCTGAACAGGATCAGCATCAGCTCCGCCGTCGCCAATGCATCGGCGCTGGCGTGATGGCGTTCGCCGGCCTGTAGCCTGAAGTGGTTGAGCCAATCATCCAGCCCGGCCTCGCGAATGTGCGCCTCGGGGCACAACAGTGGGGCCAGGTCTGCTACATCCAGGAATGGATGGGCCAGGCGATACCCCAGGCTGTCCTTGAGCGCCCGGCACAGCATGTGTTGATCAAACGGCGCATGAAAGGCCAGCAGAGGGCTGTCGCCCACGAACGCCATGAAATCCAGCAACGCCTCGGCCGGGTCGCTGCCGGCGGCGATTGCACTGGGCCCCAGCCCGTGGATCAGCACACTGGGGCTGAGCTTGGTGTCGGTGCGCTGCAGGGTACGTTCGAACAGTTGGGAAAAATCCACCGCACCGTCTTCGATGACCACGGCGCCGATGGACAGCACCTGGTCGCGGTGAAGGTTCAGGCCGCTGGTTTCCAGGTCCACCACCACCCAGCGCTGGCTGCGCAATGTGCCGTTGCCCAGTTCGGCGGGCTTGGGTAACTGCTCCAGGCGCTGCTGTTGCGCAGCGTTGAGCCCAGGCTTTTTGGCGCGCAGCCAGCCAAACAAACTCACAGCTGATACCGCAAGCTCAGGCTGCTTTGCAGGCGTTGGGCCTGGCGCAGGGACTCACGCAGGATGCGCCTGTCGAGGTGGTTGAGGCTGTCGGGGTCGACGCGGTTGGAATAAGGCAGGTTCTCGCGGGTCTGCAATTGATGCTGCTGCATACGGGTCTGCTGGATAAAGTGGTAGGCCTCTTCATAGGCGGCGCCATCCAGGGGCTCGATCACGGCCTTGTCCACCAATTGGCGCAGGCGTTCCAGGGTGTTGTTGGCGTGGATGCCATTGGCCAGGGCCAACAGGCGCGCGCCGTCGACAAAGGGCGTAAGGCCCTGCACCTTGAGGTCGAGGGTGGCTTTTTCGCCATTTTTGCGGGTCAGCACAAACTCGCGGAAACGCCCCACCGGCGGGCGGCGCAGCAGTGCGTTCTCGGCCAACATACGTTGGAACAAGCGGTTATCCGCCACCTGGTCGAGAATGCCCTGGCGCAGTTGCTCGCAACCGCGCTCGTCGCCCCACACCACGCGCAAGTCAAAATAGATGCTTGAGCCCAGCAGGTTTTCTGGCGTCGCCTCACGAATGAACGCGCCGAAGCGCCGCGCCCACTCCACGCGGGACAAGCACAGCTCGGGGTTGCCGGCCATGATATTGCCCTTGCACAGGCTGAAGCCGCACAGCGCCAGGCTTTGGTTGATGTGCTGCGCCAGGGGCAGCAAGCGGCCACGAAAGTCGGCGGCTTCGACGGCGTCCTTGGCCTCGAACAGGATGCCGTTATCCTGGTCGGTATACAGCGTTTGCTCGCGACGGCCTTCGCTGCCAAAACACAGCCAACTGAAGGGCACGCCGGGGTCGCCTTTTTCCGCGAGGGTCAGCTCGATCACCCGGCACACGGTGTGGTCGTTGAGCAGCGTAATGATGTGGGTGATCTGGGTGGATGAGGCGCCATGGGCGAGCATGCGCTCCACCAACTGGCCGATTTCACCGCGAATCGCCACCAGGTTTTCCACCCGGGGCGCGTTGCGGATGGTGCGGGCCAGGTGCACCAGGTCCACGCGCTGCAAGGAGAACAAGTCACGCTCGGAGACCACGCCACACAGGCGCTGGTCTTGCACCAAGCACACATGGGCGATATGCCGCTCGGTCATGGCGATGGCCGCGTCAAACGCGCTGTGCTCCGGGCTCAAGTAAAACGGCGCCTGGGTCATGTGCCCGGCAATGCTCTGGCTGAAATCGCTGGCTCCGTCGGCCACCACCTGGCGCAGATCGCGCAGGGTGAAGATGCCCAGGGGCGCCTTGTGTTCGTTGACGATCACAATGCTGCCGACCTGCTGTTCGTGCATCAAGGTCACCGCTTCACGCAACGGCGTGTGCGGGCTGCAGGTGACCGGGTGGCGCATGGCCAATTCACCCAGGCGGGTATTCAAGGAGTATTGGGTGCCGAGGGTTTCCACGGCTTTTTGCTGTACCTGCTGGTTGACCTGGTCGAGCAGGCTGCTGACCCCGCGCAAGGCGAAATCACGAAACGGGCTGGACAGCGCGAACAGCTTGATAAAGGCCGGCTTGTTCAATTGCAGGCAAAAAGTGTCTTCAGCGGCTTTGTGTTCTGTGCGGGTCGCGCGTTCACCCAGCAAGGCGGCGAGGGGGAAGCATTCGCCGGTGGCGATTTCAAAGGTAGTGTCTGCCGAGTCTGGGCGCTCACCCACGACCCGCCCCTGCTTGACGATATAAAAATGCTCGACCGGGCCGCCCGACGGTTTGAGGATGCTGTCGCCAGGGCCGTAGAAACGCAGCTGGCACTGTTCCACCAGGAAGGCCAGGTGCGCTTGTTCCATCTGGTTGAACGGCGGGAAGCGTTGCAGGAATTGCAGGGTGCCGTGGATGTTCTGCAACACCGCGGTTTTACCCGCCTGTGCGAATGCATCAGCTTTACTCATAACAGTGACCGCAGTGTTTTTGTCGTTATCGTGCTGCATGGTCGACTCCTGCGCGGTGGGTGCCCATTGGACGTAAGTCTAGGTCGAGGAATACCGCGCAAAACTAGGGAAAAACCTTACATGACAATCGTCCAAAACCCGTAGAACGCCCACTAGGCAAACTTTCCGACGAAGTGCACATTGATCGCCCTTCCGCAGATGTCTGACGAGTGTGCTGGGAGATTGATGAGAACTGCTGAGAAACGTATGTCCGACCACGATATTTTGAGTGATGCCGAGCGCGAGGCGCTGAGCGCCGTGATGCTGGAGCCCGATTTACCCCCCCAACGCGTATTGATCGTGGACGACGACAAGGACGCGCGTGAACTGTTGGCGGAAATCCTTGGGCTCGACGGTATTCGCTGCATGACAGCCGAAAGTGGCGAGGCAGCGTGGGAGTTGTTGAAGACGCACAGTTCCATCGGTTTGTTGATCACCGACCTGCGCATGGCGCCTAGCAATGGCCTGGAATTGATCCGCCAGGTGCGTGAGTCCACCCGTGCGGCGTTGCCGATCATCATCATGTCTGGCGACGCGGAAGCCCCGGATGTGATTGATGCGATGCATTTGAGCGTGGTGGATTTCTTGCTCAAGCCGATTGATAGCGTGAAGTTGGCGAAGTTGGTGAAGCGGGAGTTGGGCATCGCAATGCCTGAAGGAAATGAAAAAACCCTTTCTCCCAAGCAACCGCAGAAGCCGCACAGACACCCTTGGGGCAAGAAAAAGTAGTTTCAATTAAAAAGCCCCGATCTTTCGATCAGGGCTTTTTTGCATCTGTAGGAGCGAGCTTGCTCGCGAAGAATGCACAGGCACCGAGTTTGTCCAAGGTGCCTGCGTTATCGTTGACGTTTTTCGCGAGCAAGCTCGCTCCTACCATTACAGGCCGTTCTTGGCCTTGAACTCCCGACGCCTGCGATGCAACACCGGCTCGGTATAGCCATTAGGCTGCTTGGTCCCTTCAATCACCAACTCCACCGCTGCCTGGAATGCGATGTTGCTGTCGAAGTCCGGAGCCAGTGGGCGGTACAACGCATCCCCGGCATTCTGACGGTCTACCACCGGCGCCATGCGCTTGAGGCTTTCCATCACTTGAGCTTCGTTGACGATGCCGTGGCGCAGCCAGTTGGCGATGTGCTGGCTGGAAATACGCAGGGTGGCGCGGTCTTCCATCAGGCCGACATCGTTGATGTCCGGCACCTTGGAGCAGCCCACACCCTGGTCGATCCAGCGCACTACATAGCCGAGGATGCCTTGGGCGTTGTTGTCCAGTTCGTTGCGGATCTCTTCTTCGGACCAATCGGTATTGCTGGCCAAAGGAATGGTGAGGATATCGTCCACCGAAGCGCGTTCGCGCTTGGCCAGCTCGGCCTGGCGGGCGAACACATCAACCTTGTGGTAATGCAACGCATGCAGGGCCGCGGCGGTCGGCGACGGTACCCAGGCGGTGTTGGCGCCGGCCAGTGGGTGAGCGATTTTCTGTTCGAGCATCGCCGCCATCAGGTCGGGCATGGCCCACATACCTTTGCCGATCTGTGCACGACCTTGCAGGCCAGTGCTCAGGCCGATATCGACGTTCCAGTTCTCATAGGCGCCGATCCATTTTTCCGCTTTCATGGCCGCCTTGCGCACCATCGCGCCGGCTTCCATGGAGGTGTGGATTTCATCGCCGGTGCGGTCGAGGAAACCAGTGTTGATAAACACCACACGCTCGCTGGCCGCCTTGATGCAGGCCTTGAGGTTCACGGTAGTGCGGCGCTCTTCGTCCATGATCCCGACTTTGAGGGTGTTGCGCGCCAGGTTCAGCACCTCTTCGATGCGGCCGAACAGTTCGTTGGTGAACGCGGCTTCTTCCGGGCCGTGCATCTTCGGTTTCACGATGTACACAGAACCGGTGCGGCTGTTCTTGCGGGTGTTGTTGCCGTTGAGGCTGTGGATCGCCGCCAGGCTGGTGATCAGGCCGTCAAGGATACCTTCCGGTACTTCGTTGCCGTCTTTATCGAGGATCGCATCGATGGTCATCAAGTGGCCAACGTTGCGCACGAACAACAGCGAACGGCCGTGCAGGGTCACGTCGCTGCCATCCACGCCGGTGTAGACGCGGTCAGGGTTCATGGTGCGGGTGAAGGTCTGGCCGCCCTTGGCCACTTCTTCGGCCAGGTCGCCCTTCATCAGGCCGAGCCAGTTGCGGTAGATCACCACTTTGTCGTCGGCGTCCACAGCCGCCACGGAGTCTTCGCAGTCCATGATGGTGGTCAGCGCGGCTTCCATAAGTACGTCTTTGACGCCGGCAGCATCGGTTTGGCCGACTGGGGTGCTGGCGTCGATCTGGATTTCGAAGTGCAGGCCATTGTGCTTGAGCAAGATTGCAATCGGCTCGGCCGCAGGGCCCTGGAAACCGATCAACTGGGCATCGTCACGCAGGCCGCTATTGCTGCCGCCTTTGAGGCTGACGATCAGCTTGCCATCGACGATTTTGTAGCCGGTGGAATCGACGTGGCTGCCGGCGCTGAGTGGTGCGGCTTCGTCAAGGAAGGCGCGGGCGAAGGCAATCACCTTGTCGCCACGCACTTTGTTGTAGCCCTTGCCTTTCTCGGCGCCGTTGGCTTCGCTGATGGCGTCGGTGCCATACAGCGCGTCGTACAGCGAGCCCCAGCGCGCATTCGAGGCATTGAGGGCGAAGCGGGCATTCATCACCGGCACGACCAGCTGTGGGCCGGCCATACGTGCGATCTCGTCATCGACGTTTTGGGTCGAGGCCTCAAAGTCTGCGGCTTCTGGCAGCAGGTAGCCGATGTCTTGCAGGAAGGCTTTGTAGGCCACCGGGTCATGGGCCTGGCCTGCGTGGGTCTGGTGCCAGATATCGATCCGCGCCTGGAAGTCGTCGCGTTTGGCGAGTAGGGCTTTGTTCTTCGGGGCCAGGTCATGGATGACCTTGTCGGCACCGGCCCAGAACTGGTCGGCAGTGATGCCGGTACCGGGAATGGCTTCGTTATTCACGAAGTCGAACAGGACTTTGGCGACCTGCAGGCCACCGACTTGAACGTGTTCAGTCATTGCTTGCCTCACTCTGCGGAGCTTATGCGCTTTTTCAGATTTTCATTATGTAGTGCACGGTTGGGCATACTACATGATGACTTGCGGTTGTGAAAATTAGACTAAATACGTCGTTTAGCGACCCACTTTGGTCGTACGGTCACAGCGGAGAACCGGATGTTCTCAAAAAACTATTGGATTGTTCCAGATAAATATCAAAATGGTACACGATTTGTCTGTGGGAGCTGGCTTGCCTGCGATGGTCGTTAACGATCACGCAGACCTTCTGGATAAACGCGGCCTGTCTATAATCGAGGATCAACCAACCGAGGGACTGCGCCATGGACCATCTTGTACTCACTATTATCGCCGCCGACAAACCCGGCCTGGTTGAACGCATCGCGCAGAACATCGCCAGTCATGGGGGCAACTGGCTGGAAAGCCGCATGGCGCACATGGCCGGGCAGTTTGCCGGGATCCTGCGGGTCAGCGTGCCGAGCGAGCAGCGCCAGGCATTGGTGGGGGCGCTGGAGGATTTATCCACCCACGGCATTCGCGTGTTGGTGGGTGAGGGCAGCAGCGGCCAGGCATCGGCGTCCAAGCCGATCCTGATGACCCTGGTGGGCAATGATCGCTCGGGCATCGTGCGTGAGATCACCGCGCTGTTGAGCCAGCAGGGTGTCAACCTGGAACGCCTGAGCACCGATGTGCGCCCGGCGCCCATGAGTGGTGATCCGCTGTTCAACGCCGAGGCGTTGTTGCAAGTGCCGGCCACGCTGTCGCTGGAAACCTTGCAAGAGGCTTTGGAAACCTTGGCCGATGACTTGATGGTGGAGCTGCGTCACGAGGAATAACGATCCACAAGGTTATGCATCGAAATCTTGCATGGGCCTGTGGATAACCTGTAGAGACCCGACCCTAGGCCACGCCCGCCGGGCATCTGCGCAAGTTGAGCAAAAAACGAGCAGTTTCAAGGGCTTGTGCACAAATGGCGGGGATCAGGTTGTGGATAACCTTGGGGTGGAACGCTGCAAGCCACGAATGCTGTGGCTTGCAGAGGTTTGTACGTTATTTGATCAGCGTTTGCGCACGGTCAGCCAGGCATCCAGGCTGTACACCACCAGCCCGGCCCAGATAAAGGCGAAGGCAATCAGCGTGCTCGGTGCCAGGTGTTCACCGAACAACAGCACGGCTTCGAGCAACACCAGCGTCGGCGCCACATACTGCAAAAAGCCCAGGGCGGTGTAGGGCAAATGCCGTGCAGCGGCGTTGAAGCACACCAGGGGGATCAGCGTGACCGGGCCTGCGGCCACCAGCCACCAGGCCTCGGAGGTGCTCCAGAACGCCAGTTGCGCGCTGTGGGCGGTGGGGTTGAACAGCAACCAGGCGATGGCAATGGGTACCAGCATCCAGGTTTCCACCACCAGCCCTGGCAGCGCCTTGACCGGCGCCTGCTTGCGGATCAAACCGTAGAAGCCGAACGTCAGCGCCAGCGCCAGCGACACCCACGGCAGGCTACCGACCTGCCACACCTGCTGCGCCACACCCGCCGCTGCCAACCCCACAGCCACCCACTGCAAACGGCGCAGGCGCTCGCCGAGGATCAGCATGCCCAGCAGCACATTTACCAGCGGGTTGATGTAGTAACCCAGGCTCGCTTCGAGCATGCGCCCGGTGTTCACCGACCACACATAGGTCAGCCAGTTAGCGGCGATCAACGAACCACTGAGGGCCAGGATCGCCAGACGCTTGGGGTTGTCGCGCAGCTCGCGGAACCAGCCAGGGTGTTTCCACACCAGCAGCAACAGCCCACCGAACAGCGCCGACCACAACACGCGGTGCACGATGATCTCGGCGGCGGGCACGCTGGCGATGGCTTTGAAGTAGAGCGGGAACAGACCCCAGATGACATAGGCGCTCAGGCCCAGGATGTACCCCTTGCGAGGGTTGGCGGCTTGCATTGCAGAATCCTTGCTTAGGCAGCTAACAAAGCGCAATTGTAAGGATATTTGTCAGACAACGCTCGTTCCCACGCTCTGCGTGGTAACGCCGCCTTGGACGCTCTGTGTCTGCTCTTAAATCGTGACGCGGAGCGTCACAGGATGCGCGCCCACGCAGAGCGTGGGCGCGATCATGGAACGCGTTCAGAAGAGCTTCAGCGGTTCTTCATTGAGCGCCGACAGTTGCTCGCGCAATGCCAGCACCTGGTCGCCCCAATATCGCTCGCTGCCAAACCACGGAAAGCTATGGGGGAATGCGGGGTCGTCCCAGCGTCGCGCCAGCCAGGCACTGTAGTGCATCAGGCGCAGGGCGCGCAGCGGTTCGATCAGCGCCAGTTCGCGGGGGTCGAAGTCGTGGAATTCCTGGTAGCCATCCATCAGCTCCGAGAGCTGGCCCAGGCATTCCTGGCGGTCGCCCGCCAGCATCATCCACAGGTCTTGCACCGCCGGGCCCATGCGGCAGTCGTCCAGGTCGACGATATGGAACATCTCGTCGCGGCACATCATGTTGCCGGGGTGGCAGTCGCCGTGCATGCGGATGTTCTTGTGCGGGGTGGCCTTGTAAACCTCTTCCACACGCTTGAGCAGGTCGCGGGCCACGGACTCGTAGGCCGGCAACAGGCTTTTGGGAATGAAGTTGCCTTCAAGCAGGGTGGTGAGGGAGTCGTGACCGAAATTCTTCACCCCCAGGGCTTCGCGGTGTTCGAACGGGCGGGTGGAGCCCACCGCGTGCAAACGCCCGAGCAGTTGCCCAAGCCGATAAAGCTGATCGAGGTTGCCAGGCTCCGGCGCGCGGCCGCCACGGCGGGGGAACAGGGTGAAGCGGAAACCTGCATGTTCGAACAGGCTCTCGCCGTTGTGGACCATGGGGGCGACCACCGGTACGTCGCATTCGGCCAGTTCGAAGGTGAAGCGGTGTTCTTCCAGGATCGCCTCGTTGGTCCAGCGCTGGGGGCGATAGAACTTGGCAATCAGCGGTTCGGCGTCTTCGATGCCCACTTGGTACACGCGGTTTTCGTAGCTGTTGAGCGCCAGAACCCGCGCGTCGCTGAGGAAACCGATGCTTTCGACGGCGTCGAGCACCAGGTCTGGGGTGAGTGTTTCAAACGGGTGGGCCATGCGAACTCCTGCGCGCAGCAGGGCGCCGCGTCCGGCCGGGTATGGTAACGCTGTAGGAGCGAGCTTGCTCGCGAAAAACCAGAGAGCGGCGCGGGGAGTCAGGTTCCCCGCGTTATCGTTGACGGTCTTCGCGGGCAAGCCCGCTCCTACAGGGATAGCGGTGTGTCAGGCGCCTACGATCCCGCCGTCATCCCGCCGAATCGCCATCACCGAGGAGCGCGGCTTGCCGTTGGGCAGGTGTTCCGGCCAGGTCGAACCACCGGTTTCCCCTGGGTGTTGAATGCCCACGAACAGCGTCTTCTGGTCCGGCGAAAAACTGATCCCCGTCACCTCACACGCCACCGGCCCCACCATGAAGCGACGGATTTCACCGGTGCTCGGGTCGGCACACAGCATCTGGTTATTGCCCATGCCCGCAAAGTCGCCGGCGTTGCTGTAGTCGCCATCGGTGAGGATCCACAGGCGCCCGGCTTTGTCGAAGCCCAGGCCGTCGGGGCTGTTGAACATGTTTTGCGGGTTGATGTTGGACGAACCACCCTTGGGGTTGCCGGCATGTACGCCGGGGTTGCCGGCCACCACGAACAGATCCCAGGTGAAGTCCGTGGCACCGTGGTTATCGGCGTCGGCTTTCCAGCGCAGGATCTGGCCGTAGACGTTTTTCTCCCGTGGGTTGGGGCCGCCCACCGGCTGGCCCTCTTCGCCGCGCTTGGCGTTGTTGGTCAGGGTGCAATAGACCTGGCCGTCGGTGGGGCTGACCACGATCCATTCCGGGCGGTCCATGCGTGTGGCTTTCACCACACTGGCGGCCAGGCGCGCATGAATCAGTACCTCGGCCTGGTTGGCGAACCCGCTGCTGGCGTCGATGCCGTTTTTGCCATGGGTGAGTTCAACCCACTGGCCTTTGCCCTTGGGGTGGTCGGCGTTGCCGTCGCCCGCGTCGAAGATCGCCACGTACAAGGTGCCGTGGTCGAGCAGGTCTTTGTTGGCCTTCGGATTGTTGTGGTTGATCTGATCGCGGCTGACGAACTTGTAGATGAACTCACCGCGTTCATCGTCGCCCATGTACACCACGGCGCGGCCGTCACGGGTTTCGGCGAGGGCTGCGTTCTCGTGCTTGAAGCGCCCCAAGGCCGTGCGTTTGACCGGGGTGGATTGCGGATCGAACGGGTCGATTTCCACCACCCAGCCATGGCGATTGAGTTCGTTGGGGTTCTTGGCCATGTCAAAGCGCGGGTCGTGCGGATGCCAGTTGATGTCCTTGCTGGCGGCCACCACGCCGTAGCGCTTCTGCCCGGCGTCGAAGGTTTGCTGCGGGTTGCTGCTGCCAAAGCAATCGGTGAAGTTTTCTTCGCAGGTCAAGTAGGTGCCCCACGGAGTCTTGCCGTTAGCGCAGTTCTGGAACGTGCCGAGAACTTTTTTGCCGGTCTTGTCGGCGCTGGTTTTCAGCCAATCATGGCCGGCAGCAGGGCCGCTCAAGCGGAGCGGTGAATTGCCGTGGATGCGCCGGTTGTAGCGCGAGTCCTGGACGAACTGCCAGGTGTCACCCTGGCGCCGTACTTCGATCACCGACACGCCTTCGCTGGCCAGGGCCTTGCGCACGTCTTCGGCGGATTGCGGCGCGCCGCCGTGAGCGAAGAGGTAACGGTAGTTGGTGTATTCGTTGTTGATCGCCATCAGCGCGCGGTTGTCGTCGCCAGGGAATGGGAACAGGCTCATGCCGTCATTGTTGTCGCCGAACTGTTGTTCCTGGGCCTTGGCGGTGCCATGGCCGGTCGGGTCGAAGGCTGGGGCGTTCTTGTGCAGGGGCTGGCCCCAGCTGATCAGCACCGAAGCGCTGTAGCCCGGTGGCAGGGTGATGGTGTCACTGGTGGCGGCGGCAATGCTGGTGAATCCCAGCAGCGGGCTGGCGGAAGCAGCATTCACCGCCAGCGCGCTGCGGCTCAGCAGGTTACCGCCGAGGAACATCGCAGCGCCGCACAAGGCGCCTGCGCCGATAAAGCGACGGCGGGTCAGGCCCACCATCTGTTCAAGGTCGGTGGCTTGGTGTTCTTCTAATAGGCTCATCACAGGCTCCTTTAAGGTTTTTGCAGACACCTTAAGCAGCGCTTGTGACCGAATTGTTGCAGCTTGAAGACGCGGGCCCGTTACACCGGGGTGCCGAGCAACACATGGCTGGGTGCAAACTGCACGCGGATCGGCTGGCCCTGCGCTGCGTCGATGGCCTTGAGTGCGACGGGCTGCGCCAGTGCGCACAACACTTGGCCGTTGGGCAGGGCGATACGCACCTCGCTGGGGCCGTCTTCGGCGGCGAGAATGGTCTCGATCACTCCGCTCATGCAATTGTGTCCAAGTGTTTCAGCTTGCCCGTCCGCCAGTAATTCCAGCCATCCGGCCTTGATCAGCGCGACCACTTCCACGCCGGCCTGCAGTTCCAGGCGCAGGGTGCTGTCGTGGGTAATCTGTGCGTCGAGGTGCAGGCCGCCGGCCAGTTGCAGGCGGATCATGTCGTTGTGGCCATGGCTCTCTATGGCGCTGACCTGGCCGTGCAATTGGTTGCGCGCGCTGGTGCGCAGCATCAAGCGGCCCAGCAGGTTGAAGTCGCTGGCCGCTTCGTCCGAGCCAAGGATCTCGGCCTGTAGCAGTTGCAGGCGCTGATAAAGGCGCAGCACCCGCTCACCTTCTTGCGTCAGTTTGGCGCCGCCACCGCCCTTGCCGCCGACGCTGCGTTGCACCAGCGGTTTTTGCGCCAGGTTGTTCAGTTCATCAATGGCGTCCCAGGCGGCCTTGTAACTCAACCCGGCACTCTTGGCCGCACGGGTGATGGAACCTTGTTCAGCGATATGCCCCAGCAAGGCAATACGCTGGGGGCGGCGGATGATGTGTTGGTTGAGAGGGCTGGGCACAGACATGGCAGATACGCTTGGGTGAGATGCGCCGACGTTGCCGCGCTGGCGCGGGGGAGTCAAGTCAGCTGCCGGGTTTGGGCGTACGGGCCAGGCAATACACGTCCACCTGGCGGGCGCCGGCATTTATCAACAAGCGCGCCAGGCTGTGGGCCGTGGCGCCGGTGGTGAGGACGTCGTCTACCAGCGCCAGATGTTGCCCGGCAACCTGGATGCCGGGAGCCAGGGCGAAGGCGTTGAGCAGGTTGCGTTTGCGGGTCTTGGCATCGAGGTCTTGCTGCGCCACGGTTTCGTGGGGGCGCAGCAGCGCATGTTCATCAACGGGAATGTCGAGGGCGTGACTGAGCCAGCGGGCCAGCATCAACGCTTGATTAAAGCCGCGTTCGCGCAGGCGTTTACGCGCCATGGGCACGGGCAGCAGGCAGTCGGGGCGCTCCAGTTCGGCGTTATCGAGGCGATGTTGCAAGTGCTGCCCCAGCAGGCGCGCCAACAGGTGCCCCAGCGGCCAACGCGCCTGATGCTTGAAGCGGCTGATCAGGGTGTCTACAGGAAAGCTGTAGGTCCATGGCGCGACCACTTGGTGAAAGGCCGTAGGCTGTTTTTGGCACTGGCCGCAGATCAACCCATCCATGGGCAAGGGCAGGGCGCAGCGCTCGCATTGCTCCATCAGCCATGGCAGTTGCGTTTCGCAGGCGCTGCACACGGCCTCGGCCGATTCGGTGCACTCATCGCAAATCAAACAGGTTTGTATGTTTTTTAACCAGATGTAAACCTGGTGTTTGTACTTGGGTTGACAGTGCATGGATCTTCCTTAAATATGCCGAGCATCCGTGTCGTGCCTGTGGGTATTGCCCTTCCCACAGCGCTTGCCAAAGCATAATCAAGGAATCGCCCATGAGCGCCAGCACCTCTGCCACCCTGCGTCACGATTGGTCTTTAGCTGAAGTCAAAGCCCTGTTCGTGCAGCCCTTCAACGACCTGTTGTTCCAGGCGCAGACCGTGCACCGCGCGCATTTCGACGCCAACCGCGTGCAGGTGTCGACCCTGTTGTCGATCAAGACCGGCGCCTGCCCGGAAGATTGCAAATATTGTCCGCAGTCAGGCCACTACAACACTGGCCTGGAAAAAGAGAAGCTGATGGAGGTGCAGAAGGTCCTCGAGGAGGCCGCTCGCGCCAAGGCCATCGGTTCGACGCGTTTCTGCATGGGCGCGGCGTGGAAACATCCATCGGCCAAAGACATGCCCTATGTGCTGGAAATGGTCAAAGGCGTGAAGGCCATGGGCCTGGAAACCTGCATGACCCTTGGTCGCCTCGACCAGGACCAGACCGAAGCCCTGGCCCAGGCCGGCCTGGACTACTACAACCACAACCTCGATACGTCGCCTGAGTTCTACGGCTCGATCATCACCACCCGCACCTACAGCGAGCGCCTGCAAACCCTGGCGTACGTGCGTGAGTCGGGGATGAAGATCTGCTCGGGCGGCATCCTCGGCATGGGCGAGTCTCTCGACGACCGCGCCAACTTGCTGATCCAACTGGCCAACCTGCCGGAGCATCCGGAATCGGTGCCGATCAATATGCTGGTGAAGGTAGCGGGTACGCCGTTGGAAAACGCCGATGACATCGACCCCTTCGATTTCATCCGCATGCTGGCGGTGGCGCGCATCCTGATGCCGCAGTCCCACGTGCGCCTGTCGGCCGGCCGCGAAGCCATGAACGAGCAGATGCAGGCCCTGGCGTTTTTTGCCGGCGCCAACTCGATCTTCTACGGCGACAAGCTGCTGACCACCGCCAACCCCCAGGCTGACAAAGACATGCAACTGTTCGCACGCCTGGGCATCCTGCCCGAAGCCCGTGAAGAGCATGCCGACGAAGTGCACCAGGCGGCGATCGAGCAGGCGTTGGTGGAGCAAAAGAGTAGCGAGCAGTTCTACAACGCTGTGGTGTAACCACCTTTGGAATGCATTCCAGCTCCCCCATTGGACCCAGTTGAACCTGTTAAATCGAGGCCAGCATGTCTTTCGATCTCGCCGCGCGCCTCGCTGCCCGCCGTGCCGACCATCTTTACCGCCAGCGCCCCTTGCTGCAGAGCCCCCAAGGCCCGCAGGTGGTGGTGGACGGGCAACCGTTGTTGGCCTTCTGCAATAACGATTACCTGGGCCTTGCCAATCACCCGCAAGTGATCGAAGCCTGGCGCGCCGGTGCGTCCCGTTGGGGCGTTGGGGGCGGTGCTTCGCATTTGGTGGTGGGCCACGCCACGCCGCACCATGAGCTGGAAGAAGCCCTGGCTGACTTGACCGGTCGCCCGCGTGCCTTGCTGTTCACCACCGGTTACATGGCCAACCTCGGCGCGGTCACGGCGCTGGTGGGGCAGGGCGATACGGTATTGGAAGACCGGCTTAACCACGCGTCTTTGCTGGATGCCGGTTTGCTGTCCGGTGCGCGTTTCAACCGCTACCTGCATAACGACGCGGGCAGCCTGGCCAAGCGCTTGGAGAAAGCCACCGGCAATACCTTGGTGGTCACCGACGGTGTGTTCAGCATGGACGGCGACCTTGCCGACCTGCCCGCGCTGGCCCGTGAAACCCGGGCCAAAGGGGCCTGGCTGATGGTGGATGACGCCCATGGCTTCGGCCCGCTGGGCGCCAACGGCGGCGGTATCGTCGAACATTTCGGCTTGAGCAAGGAGGACGTGCCGGTACTGGTTGGCACCTTGGGCAAAGCGTTCGGCACCGCCGGGGCTTTTGTGGCTGGCAGTGAAGACTTGATCGAGAGCCTGATCCAATTCGCCCGCCCCTATATCTACACCACCAGCCAGCCACCGGCCCTGGCCTGCGCCACCCTCAAAAGCCTGGAACTGCTGCGCAGCGAACATTGGCGACGCGAGCACCTCAACGCGTTGATTCGCCAGTTCCGCCATGGCGCCGAGCAGATAGGCCTGGCGTTGATGGACAGCTTTACGCCGATCCAGCCGATCCTGATTGGCGACAGCGCCCGGGCACTGCGCCTGTCGCAGATGCTGCGCGAGCGCGGCCTGATGGTGACCGCCATTCGCCCACCGACCGTGCCCGCCGGCAGTGCCCGTCTGCGGGTGACATTGACGGCAGCCCACAGCGAGGCGCAGGTGCAGCTACTGTTAGAGGGGTTGCAAGCGTGTTTTCGCTTATTAGGCGACTCGGAGCCTGGCCATGCGTAATCGACTGATATTGCTACCGGGCTGGGGCCTGGGTGTGTCACCGCTGGAGCCGTTGGCCGCTGCGTTGCACGGCCTGAACGAGCATTTGCAGGTACAGATCGAACCCTTGCCGGCGCTTGACGCCAGCGAGCTCGGTGAATGGCTCGACGAACTCGATGCGACGCTGCCGGACAACGCCTGGCTCGGGGGCTGGTCGCTGGGCGGCATGCTCGCGTCCGAGTTGGCGGCGCGCCGTGGCGAGCGGTGCTGCGGTTTGCTGACCCTGGCGAGCAACCCGTGTTTCGTCGCCCATGACGGCTGGCCCCACGCAATGCCTGCCGAAACCTTCGATGCATTTCTGGCCGGCTGCCATGCCGATTCCCAGGTCACGCTCAAGCGTTTTGGCCTGTTGTGCGCCAAGGGTGCCGAAGACCCACGCGGCTTGTCGCGCTTATTGGTCAGCGGCGCGCCGAATACCTCCCCCAGCGTCTTGATGCCCGCCCTGGAGTTGCTGGCCCAACTGGATACGCGGGCGGCCTTGCAGGCTTTTCGCGGCCCACAGTTGCACCTGTTTGCCGGCCTGGATGAGCTGGTGCCTGCCGAAGCCGCCAGCGACCTGCTGGCCTTGCTCCCCGATGTAGAAATCGGCCTGATTGAACAGGCCGGTCACGCGTTTCTTCTGGAAGACCCTCACGGAGTCGCCGGGGCTATCCAGGCTTTTTTGCATGAGTGTGTTGATGACTGACCTATCCCACCCGCCCTTGCCTGGGGGCTTGCCGGACAAGCGCCAGGTCGCGGCCTCGTTCTCCCGTGCGGCGGCCAGTTACGACAGCGTGGCCGAGTTGCAGCGTGCTGTCGGGCATGAACTGCTCAGCCGCTTGCCGCACGGGCTGGTGCCCCAGCGTTGGCTGGACATGGGCTGTGGCACGGGTTACTTCAGCCGGGTATTGGGCGAGCGTTTGCCCGGCAGCCAGGGTGTGGCGTTGGATATTGCCGAGGGCATGCTCAACCACGCGAGGCCACTGGGCGGCGCCGCGCATTTCGTGGCTGGCGATGCAGAACGCTTGCCGCTTGCAGCGGACAGCTTCGAGCTGCTCTTCTCCAGCCTCGCGGTGCAGTGGTGTGCCCATTTTGATGCGGTGCTCAGCGAAGCCCAGCGTGTGCTGCGACCAGGTGGCGTGCTGGCCTTTGCCAGCCTGTGCGTAGGCACCCTGGATGAGTTGCGCGAAAGTTGGCGGGCGGCGGACGGCCTGGTCCACGTCAATCGCTTCCGCACCTTCGAGGCTTATCAGCAACTGTGTGCGGCCAGTGGTCTGCGCGTGATCAGCCTGGAGCGACAGCCCCATGTGTTGCATTACCCGGATGTGCGCAGCCTGACCCATGAGCTCAAAGCATTGGGCGCCCATAACCTCAACCCAGGCCGCCCGGGAGGGTTGACGGGCCGTGCGCGGATTGTCGCGCTGGTAGAGGCCTACGAGCAGTTCCGCCAGGCCCAGGGCCTGCCCGCCACGTACCAAGTGGTGTATGCCGTACTGGAGAAACCGCTATGAGCGCCGCGTACTTCATCACCGGAACAGACACGGACGTCGGCAAGACCACTATCGCCGCCGGCCTGTTGCATGCCGCCAGGCTCGCCGGCAAAAGCACGGCCGCCGGCAAGCCGGTGGCGTCGGGTTGCCAACTGACGGCCCAGGGCCTGCGCAATGCCGATGCCTTGGCGTTGCTGGCCGAGTGTTCCGTACCGCTCAGTTATGCCGAGGTCAACCCGGTGGCCTTCGAGCCGGCTATCGCGCCGCATCTGGCGGCGCGCGAGGCGGGCGTCGGGCTTACGGTGCAATCGCTGCTCAAACCGATGCAGCAGATCCTGGCACGGGGCGCGGACTTCACCTTGATCGAAGGGGCGGGCGGTTGGCGCGTGCCCTTGGCCGACCAGGCCAATCTGTCGGACCTGGCCATGGCGCTCAAGCTGCCGGTGATCCTGGTGGTGGGCGTGCGCCTGGGGTGCATCAGCCACGCGTTGCTCACCGCCGAAGCCATTGCGCGGGACGGCTTGCCGCTGGCGGGTTGGGTGGCAAACATCATCGACCCCAAGACCTCTCGTCTGGAAGAAAACCTCGCCACCCTGGCTGAGCGCCTGCCCGCGCCTTGCCTGGGGCGAGTGCCGAAACTCAAGCATGCCGGGGCCGCCGCAGTGGCCGAGTACCTGGAGCTGGACCTGCTTGACTGATTTTGGCTATCGCTAAGGCAATATGCCATTAGTGTTTTTGACGGGCCTTTTGCCAGGATGTCTGGTTCAATCGGGCTTCACGATTTTCTCAAAGGCAGGCTTACGCCATGGACATCTCTGGAAGCAGCGCGTTTTATTCGGGCCTGAGCACCATTCAGACCGGGCAGAACCGCGTCGACCAGGCGGCCGGCAAGATTGCCAGCGCCGCGACCACCCAGCCATCGGCCGCGCAAAGCGACCGCCTGCAAGCCAATGACCGTGCCCAAGCGTCCAACTCGGCGAGCAACATGGTGGAAATGGCCCAGGGCAAGTTTCAAGTCGAACTGGGGGCGAAAGTCGCCAAGGCTTCGGATGAAATGCTCGGTACCTTGATCGATACCTACGCCTGATCCCGTCCCACCCTGTAGGAGCGAGCTTGCTCGCGAAAAACGCCAACGATAACGCGTACCGCCTGGACTAGCACGGTGTGCTGATGTCCTTCGCGAGCAAGCTCGCTCCTACAAAAAGCTTCATCTTTCCTGAAAATTCTGTGTGGCATCCCGCCTCAGGCCTTAGCGTGCCTGACGCTGACCCGCGTCAAGACAAACGGCATCTGGCCGACGCTTGACAACCCTGGGTCGTAAACGTATGTTTCAAACACCTGTTTGACCGCCATAACAAATCCACGCGGTTGTTCATCCCAGTTACATCAGCAGAGGTTTATCGCTATGCCTGACTACAAGGCCCCCTTGCGTGATATTCGCTTCGTTCGTGACGAACTGCTCGGTTATGAAGCGCACTATCAGAGCCTGCCGGCTTGCCAGGACGCTACCCCGGACATGGTCGACGCCATCCTCGAAGAAGGCGCCAAGTTCTGTGAGCAAGTACTGGCACCGTTGAACCGCGTGGGCGACATCGAAGGGTGTACCTGGAGTGAGTCAGGCGTTAAGACCCCAGAGGGCTTCAAAGAAGCCTACAAACAATTCGTCGAAGGCGGCTGGCCAAGCCTGGCCCACGACGTGGAGCACGGTGGCCAAGGCCTGCCGGAATCCCTGGGCCTGGCTGTGAGCGAAATGGTCGGCGAAGCCAACTGGTCGTGGGGCATGTACCCTGGCCTGTCCCATGGCGCGATGAACACCATTTCCGAGCACGGCACCCCCGAGCAGCAAGACGCTTACCTGACCAAGCTGGTGTCGGGCGAATGGACCGGCACCATGTGCCTGACCGAGCCACACTGCGGCACCGACCTGGGCATGCTGCGCACCAAGGCCGAGCCTCAGGCTGACGGTTCCTACAAAGTCTCCGGTACCAAGATCTTCATCTCGGCCGGCGAACACGACATGGCCGACAACATCGTCCACATCGTACTGGCCCGCCTGCCGGACGCACCGGCCGGTACCAAAGGCATCTCGCTGTTTATCGTGCCCAAGTTCCTGCCCAACGCCGATGGTTCGGTGGGCGAGCGCAACGCGGTCACCTGTGGTTCCCTGGAACACAAAATGGGCATCCACGGCAACGCCACTTGCGTGATGAACTTCGACGCGGCCACCGGTTTCCTGATCGGCCCGGCGAACAAAGGCCTGAACTGCATGTTCACCTTTATGAACACCGCTCGCCTGGGCACCGCGCTGCAAGGCCTGGCCCACGCCGAGATCGGCTTCCAGGGCGGCTTGAAATATGCGCGTGATCGCCTGCAAATGCGCTCCCTGACCGGCCCGAAAGCACCGGACAAAGCCGCTGACCCGATCATCGTGCACCCTGACGTACGCCGCATGCTGCTGACCATGAAAGCCTTCGCCGAAGGTAACCGTGCGATGGTGTACTTCACCGCCAAGCAAGTGGACATCGTCAAGTACGGCACCGACGACGAAGCCAAGAAGCAGGCCGATGCCCTGTTGGCCTTCATGACCCCGATCGCCAAGGCGTTCATGACCGAAGTCGGTTTTGAATCGGCCAACCACGGCGTGCAGATCTACGGTGGCCACGGCTTTATCGCTGAGTGGGGCATGGAGCAGAACGTTCGCGACAGCCGCATTTCGATGCTGTACGAAGGCACCACCGGCATCCAGGCGCTGGACCTGCTCGGCCGTAAAGTGCTGATGACCCAAGGCGAAGCGCTCAAGGGCTTCACCAAGATCGTGCACAAGTTCTGCCAGGCCAACGAAGGTAACGAAGCGGTCAAAGAGTTCGTTGCACCGCTGGCGGCACTGAACAAAGAGTGGGGCGAGTTGACCATGAAGGTCGGCATGGCCGCGATGAAAGACCGTGAAGAAGTCGGCGCCGCTTCGGTGGACTACCTGATGTACTCCGGCTACGCGTGCCTGGCTTATTTCTGGGCCGACATGGCACGCCTGGCTGCCGAGAAACTGGCCGCCGGCACCAGCGAAGAGGCGTTCTACACTGCCAAGTTGCAGACTGCGCGCTTCTACTTCCAACGCATCCTGCCGCGTACCCGCACCCACGTGGCAACCATGCTGTCGGGCGCCAACAACCTGATGGACATGAAAGAAGAAGACTTCGGCCTGGCTTACTAAGCCTTACCGGGCTCTTTAAAAAACCGCCGCCTCCTTCGGGACGCGGCGGTTTTTTTTCCACTCCTGTAGGAGCGAGCTTGCTCGCGAAGGTCGCTAACGATAACGCGGGCATTCTGGATAAGCGCGGTGCCTATGGGATCTTCGCGAGCAAGCTCGCTCCTACAGAAGGCGCGCATAAAAAACCGCAGTAAGGCACTCAGGGATTGCAACCCGCTGCCGTTACAGTGATGGCAATGTGATACATGCCCGGTCGGTTGTGCTTAACTGACCGCTTAGAGGCACAGTGCCATTATTTGTTTGCGGGTCGGAGTTTTACCCTTGTCACGCGTGTCCGCTGTACGTTTCAGCCATTTCCTCCCTTCGCTGCTGCTGTTGCTGGCCGGGCTTTCGGCTGCGTACGTCAAGGACCTCAGCGTCTTCTTCACCTCTCTGTTCAACGTGCTGCCCACCCTGGTCCTGCTGCTCGGCGGTGCCTACTGCGCGGTGTATCGACGCCAGCGTGAACTGTTCCTGATGGTCACGGTGTACGTCGCCTATTTCCTGCTGGATACCCAGACCGACTTCTACCGCGACAATGGCCGCGTGCGTGAAGACGCTGCGGTGGTGTTCCACCTGTGTTGCCTGCTGTTGCCCCTGCTGTTCAGCATTTATGCACTGTGGCAGGAAAAAACCCATCTGTTCCGTGACTTCGTCGCCCGCTGCGCGGTGCTGCTGGCGGTGGGCAGTGTGGCGCTGGCCTTGGAGCAGAGTTTTCCCCAGGCCTTGCTGGGCTGGTTGGCGGAGATTCGCTGGCCGATGCTGCACGGCGCGTGGATGAGCCTGATCCAACTCTCGTACCCGATGTTCCTGATTGGTTTCCTCACCCTGGCCGCCCAGTACTGGTACCAGCCGCGCCCGCTGCACGCCGCACAACTGGTGGGGTTGCTGGGGATGTTCTGGATGTTGCCGCAAACGTTCATCTTGCCGTTCACCCTCAACATCATGTGCAGCCAGGTGATGTTGATGATCGCTGCGGGGGTGGCGCACGAGGCGTATCAAATGGCGTTTCGTGATGAGCTCACCGGCTTGCCGGGGCGCCGTGCCCTCAACGAGCGCATGCAGCGGCTGGGGCGTAACTATGTGCTGGCGATGAGCGACGTCGATCACTTCAAGCGTTTCAATGACACCCACGGCCACGACGTGGGTGACCAGGTACTGCGCCTGGTGGCGAGCAAGTTGTCCAAGGTCAACGGCGGCGGGCGGGCCTACCGTTACGGCGGTGAAGAGTTTGCCGTGGTGTTTGCCGGCAAGACTCTGGATGAGTGCATGCCGCACCTGGAGGAGATCCGCGAGATCATCGCCAGCTACGACATCAAGTTGCGCAACCCGGACCGTCCCCAGGACGACCATCAAGGCCGCCAACGCCGTGCGGGCAGCGGTGCATCCAGTGTGTCGGTGACGGTAAGCATCGGCGTGGCCGAGCGCCAGGCCGAGCAACGCAGCCCCGACGAGGTGCTCAAGTCCGCCGACCAGGCGTTGTACGCCGCCAAGGGGGCGGGGCGTAATTGTGTGGTCGCGGCCGGGCAAACCCGCCGTGGCGCGGTGCGCATGCAAAGCGCTGCCGGTTGAGTAATGGCGCTGTATTCAGCAGCGCTACAGTGATTGTCCACGGCCATGGCCGGCAGTAGGTTAACCCTATCTGCTGCCGGAGACATTGCCATGCCTGAGTACAAAGCTCCCCTGCGCGACATGCGCTTTCTGATCGACACCGTATTCGATTTCCACGGCCACTACGCGGCCCTGGGTGCCACGGATGCCAGCCCGGACATGGTCAGTGCGATCCTCGAAGAAGGCGCCAAATTCTGCGAAAACGTACTCGCGCCGCTCAATCGCAGCGGCGATGAAGAGGGCTGCCATTTCGATAATGGCGTGGTAACCACGCCTAAAGGCTTCAAGCAAGCCTTCGCCCAGTATGTGGAAGGCGGCTGGCATGGCGTGGCGGCAGACCCGGCCTACGGTGGCCAGGGCTTGCCCCATTCCCTGGGCCTGGTGCTGAGCGAGATGATCGGCTCCAGCAACACCTCCTGGGGCATGTACCCGGGCCTGACCCACGGCGCGATGTCGGCGATCCACGCCCACGGCACCGACGAACAGAAAGCCACTTACCTGAGCAAACTTACCGCCGGCGAATGGACCGGCACCATGTGCCTGACCGAAGCCCACTGCGGCACCGACCTGGGATTGATCAAGACCCGCGCCGTGCCGCAGGCAGACGGCAGTTATGCGCTCACCGGCAGCAAGATCTTCATCTCGGCCGGCGAGCATGACATGAGCGCCAATATCATCCACTTGGTGCTGGCCAAGCTGCCGGACGCACCGACGGGCACCAAGGGCATCTCATTGTTTATCGTGCCCAAGTTCCATGCCGACTCCGGCGAGCGCAATGCGGTGCACTGCGGCTCCATCGAACACAAGATGGGCATCAAGGCCTCGGCCACCTGCGTGCTGAACTTCGATGGCGCCAAAGGCTATTTGATTGGCGAGGCGAACAAGGGCCTCAACTGCATGTTCACCATGATGAACCACGCACGCCTGGGTACCGGCATGCAGGGTCTGTGCAACGGCGAGGCGAGCTTCCAGGGCGCGATCAAGTACGCCAACGACCGCCTGCAAATGCGTTCGCTCACCGGCGCCAAGTCCCCGGAGAAAGCCGCCGACCCGATCATCGTGCACGCCGATGTCCGTCGCATGTTGCTGACCATGAAAGCCTTCAACGAAGGCAACCGCGCTTTGACCTATTTCACCGCGCAACTGCTCGATACCGCGCATCTGGGCAGCGACGCCGGCCAACGCCAGGAAGCCGAGGACCTGTTGGCCTTCCTCACCCCGATCTGCAAAGCCTTCATGACCGAAACCGGGCTGGAGGTGACCAACCACGGCATGCAGGTATTCGGTGGCCATGGCTATATTCGTGAGTGGGGCATGGAGCAACTGGCCCGTGACGCACGTATCGCCCCGATCTATGAAGGCACCAACGGCATTCAGGCTCTGGACCTGCTCGGACGCAAGGTGCTGGGCAGCCAGGGCAAGTTGCTGCGTGGGTTTACCAAAATTGTGCATAAGTTCTGCGCGGCCAATGCCGAGCATGCGCAGCTCAAGGCCCAGGTGGCGCAACTCAATGAGCTGAACCAGCAATGGGGCGAACTGACCCTGAAGGTCGGCACGGCGGCGATGAAAAACCCTGACGAAGTGGGCGCGGCGGCGATGGATTACCTGATGTACAGCGGTTACATCATCCTCGCCTACCTGTGGTTGCGCATGGCGATCGCGGCGCACGCCCAGGATGACGAAGGGTTTGCCCAGGCGAAGCTTGCGACCTGCGACTTTTATTTCAAGCGCCTGTTGCCGCGTACGGCCATGCACCGCGCTGCGGTGGAGGCAGGGAGCGAATGCCTGATGAGTCTCCCAGCCGACGCTTTCTCCTTGTAGGAGCGAGCTTGCTCGCGAAGAACTTCAACGATTCGCGCACGCCTGGTTTAGCGGGGTGGTCTTGAGTTTTTCGCGAGCAAGCTCGCTCCTACAGTGTGACTTATAAATACTTAATGGTCACGAATGGACCCTATGTGTCTGAAAAGTTGTTCGGGTACACTCGGCGTCTATAAAACCGATCCTATCGAATCACTTTTCACGTTCTCACGAGGTTTGCCATGGCTGATTACAAAGCGCCGTTGCGTGATATGCGCTTCGTCCTCAACGAAGTTTTTGAGGTCGCTAATACTTGGGCCCAGTTACCGGCATTGGCAGACAGCGTTGACGCCGAAACCGTCGAGGCGATCCTGGAGGAGGCCGGCAAAGTCACCGCCAAGTCCATCGCCCCGCTTAGCCGCGGCGGCGATGAGCAAGGCTGCCACTGGGCAGACGGCGCCGTCACGACCCCCGACGGTTTCCCCCAGGCCTACAGCACCTACGCCGAAGGCGGCTGGGTAGGCGTGGGCGGCGACCCGACCTACGGCGGCATGGGCATGCCCAAGGCCGTGTCGGCGCAGGTTGAAGAGATGATCAACTCGTCGAGCCTGGCTTTCGGCCTGTACCCGATGTTGACCTCCGGCGCCTGTGTATCGATCAACACCCACGCCAGCGAAGAGCTCAAGGCCACCTACCTGCCGAAGATGTATTCCGGTGAGTGGGCCGGTTCCATGTGCCTGACGGAGGCCCATGCCGGTACCGACCTGGGGATGATCCGCACCAAGGCCGAGCCTCAGGCGGACGGCTCCTACAAGGTCAGCGGCACCAAGATCTTCATTACCGGTGGCGAGCACGACCTGACCGACAACATCATCCACCTGGTGCTGGCCAAACTCCCGGACGCACCGGCCGGGCCCAAGGGCATCTCGCTGTTCCTGGTACCGAAGTTTTTGGTGAATGCCGATGGCAGCCTGGGCGCGCGTAACCCGGTGAACTGCGGTTCCATTGAACACAAGATGGGCATCCAGGCCTCCGCCACCTGCGTGATGAACTTCGACGAAGCCGTGGGCTACCTGGTTGGTGAGCCCAACCGTGGCTTGGCGGCGATGTTCACCATGATGAACTATGAGCGACTGGGTGTTGGCATTCAGGGCTTGGCATCGGGCGAGCGCTCCTATCAGAACGCGATTGAATATGCCCGCGACCGCCTGCAAAGCCGCTCCCCGCTAGGCGCGCAGGCCAAGGACAAGCCGGCAGACCCGATCATCGTGCATCCGGATGTGCGTCGCATGTTGCTGACCATGAAGGCGGCGAACGAAGGCGGCCGGGCGTTCTCCACCTACGTGGCGACGCAGTTGGACATCGCCAAGTTCAGCGACGATGCGCAGGCCCGCGAGCGTGCCGATAACCTGGTGGCGTTGTTGACCCCGGTTGCCAAGGCGTTCCTCACTGACCTGGGCCTGGAAACCACCGTGCTCGGCCAGCAGGTATTTGGCGGCCACGGTTACATCCGCGAGTGGGGCCAGGAGCAGTTGGTGCGTGATGTGCGCATCACCCAGATCTACGAAGGCACCAACGGCATTCAGGCCTTGGACCTGATGGGCCGCAAGATCGTCGGCAGCGGCGGTGCGTTCTATACCTTGTTCGCCGATGAGATCCGCCAGTTCATCGCCGCATCGGGCCCTGAGTTGGCCGAATTCACTAAGCCGCTAAGTGCGGCTGTGGATAACCTGGATGAGCTGACGGCCTGGGTGCTGGACCGCGCCAAGAGCAACGCCAATGAAATCGGCGCGGCCTCGGTGGAATACCTGCATGCGTTCGGCTACATGGCCTATGCCTATATGTGGGCGCGCATGGCCAAGGCGGCGTTGGGCAAAGAGGGCGAAGAGGATTTCTACGCCAGCAAACTGGGAACTGCACGGTTCTACTTTGCCCGTCTGTTGCCGCGTATCCACTCGTTGAGTGCGTCGGTAAAAGCCGGTAGCGAATCACTGTTCCTGATGGATGAAGCCCTGTTTTAAGGGCGGGGAGGGCGTGTAAGCATTCTCTTACATGACGTGCTGCTAATCGTCCTCTATCGCCACATTGGATCCACGGCTAATCTACTTCACATGGACGTCGCGCAGGAAGCGCAAAGCAACAACACGGACACGTAGGATTCTGCCAGGACGGCGGAGTGAAATGGATGTCAGGGAAACAGTCTGCAAAGCCCCGCTTCGGCGGGGTTTTCTTTTTCCCGCGAAAAAGTCAGGCGCTTGCCGGCGGGGCATTCATCACGTCTTCCAGTAGGGTGCGCAGCAACGCCACCGTCGCCTGCTGGCGTTGCACATCGCGACACACCAACCCGACTTTCAGCGCTACCCTGGGCTCGCTCAAGGGTTTCCACAGCAGCGCCTTGCTGTTGTGTTCGTCCTGGGAGCGCCCGGGCAGCACCGTCGCCAAGCGGGTGTGAGGCAGGCTGTCGAGAATGCCCAGCATGGTATTGAGCTCCGCCTGCACTTGCGGACGCCGCCCGAGGTTAGACAGTTGGCCTTGCCAGATCTGCCGAACCTGAAACTCCTCCCCTAGCAGCAACATCGGTAATTCGGCGGCTTGTTTGAGCGAGACTTTCTTGAACTCGCGCAAGGGATGGTCTTCGGGAATCACCACCTTCAATTCGTCTTCATACAGCAACACGCCGTGCAGGCCCGGTTGGCGGGGTGGCAGGTAGCTGATGCCGATATCGAGTGAGCCGTTGAGCAACCGCCGTTCAATCTCAAGCCCGGTCAGCTCGTAGATTTGCACCACCAAATGGGGCTGGGCTTTGCGCACGCGCTCAAGCATCTGCGGTACCAGGCTGGTGTGCACGGTTTGCAGCACGCCGATGGCCAGGGTGCGCATGGCCTGGCCCTTGAAGTTGCGCAGCGCCTCGACGGCTTGCTGCATGCCATCAATCAGCGGCAATGCATGGTTGTATAGGGTGTGGGCCGCCAGGGTCGGCAACAGGCGCTTGCTGCTGCGTTCGAACAGGCTGACGTCGAGGTTCTGCTCCAGTTGGCGAATCTGTTGCGACAGCGCTGGCTGGGAGATCGACAGACGCTCCGCGGCACGGCCTACGTGGCCTTCCTCATACACCGCGACGAAATAACGCAGTTGCTTGAAATCCATAAGGTTTGCTTATCGAAAAAGCTGGAAAATCGAAATGGCCGCTGGCCCCCGAGGCGCCTAGTCTAGCGCCTATTCGCAGGGCTTACAGGGCTGGATCGGACAATGAACAGCGCTTTTGTTGATGGCGTTTACATAGGCAAGGCAAAAAATCGGAAGGCCTCATTGGCAGGTGGCATCGACCAAGGTCAGGTTGCCAGCGGAGGTGAAGTGTGAACTTGTTCCGTCGCTTCGCGCCGAGTCTGGATGACCTGGTTGTGCATGCCCCGCGTGCAGAGGTTTCCAGCCAGTGCCTGATGCCCACTGTGGCGCGCCCGCCCCAAGTATTTGTGCAGGGGCAGGGCTCCTGGCTTTCGGACGCTGACGACCGCGCCTATCTGGATTTCAGTCAAGGCGGTGGTGCCAACAGCCTGGGCCACAGTCCCCAGGCCGTGCGCGACGCCATTGCCGAACAGATGCACACCGTGATCAACCCCGGCCTGGGCTTGCACAATCGCGCGCAACTGGACCTCGTCGACCGTCTGTGCCACCACACCGGCAGCGATCAGGCCTACTTGCTCAACACGGGTGCCGAAGCCTGTGAAGCGGCGATCAAGCTGGCACGTAAGTGGGGCCAACGGCATCGCGGTGGCGCTTACCACATCATCACCGTGAGCAATGGCTGTCATGGCCGTAGCTTGGGGGCGATGTCGGCGTCGGCTGTGGCCTGCGAAAACCGTTTCGAACCGCAGTTGCCAGGTTTCAGCCAGGTGCCGTTCAACGATCTGCCGGCCCTGCACGCAGCGGTGGATGCGCAGACCGTCGCTATCATGCTGGAGCCGATCCAAAGCGGCGGCGCTGTCATCCCCGCGACAGAGCATTACCTCAAGGGCGTCGAACGCCTGTGTCGTGAGTTGGGGATCCTGCTGATCTTCGACGAAGTGCAAACCGGCGTGGGCCGCTGCGGCAGCTTGCTGGCCGAACAGCAATACGGCGTGCGCGCCGACATCATTGCCCTGGGCAAAGGCCTCGGCGGGGGCGTGCCCCTGGCGGCGCTGCTGGCGCGTGGCACTGCCTGTTGCTTCGAGCCGGGCGAGCTGGACGGTACGCATCATGGCAATGCGCTAATGGCATCTGCGGGTATCGCGGTACTCGACGCTGTATTGGCGAACGGCTTTCTCGAGCATCTGCGCGAATCCGGCTTGTACCTGGCAGAAGGCCTTGCCCGTCTGGCCTACCGTTACGGCCATGGGTCCTTGCGCGGCAACGGGCTGCTTTGGGGCCTGACACTGTCGGACGAATGCGCCGCAGCAGTGGTCAAGGCCGCGCTGCACGAAGGCCTGGTTCTCACCGCCTCACAACCTGACTGCCTGCGCTTTACCCCTGCGCTGAACATCAGCAAAACCCACATCGACGAAATGCTGCTGCGGCTTGCCCGCGCCTTTTCTCGGGTGCGCACCGCTCAAGTGCAATGCCGCAAGGGCATCGCCGTTTGACCCCAGTTTCCTGAACCGTCTCGCGGCATACGCGGCGCCTCCAGCCTGATTCTTTTGGTTGGGGGCGTTTTTTTGTGTGGGTAATTTCTGGTGTGAAAACGTTGATTGAGTCTCTCTGGAAACAGTGGTTTTTTAGCGGGCGTCGGCAAGGACTGCCGATGGGGTACGACGTGCTCGACTTTCAATCTATACCACTGGGTGGTACGTTTTTATGAGACTCAAGGAGTTTGTGGAGATACATCATGACCAAAAAGTATAAAAGCGAGGCGTTTGAGTCCATTCAGGAGTCAGCCAAAGCGCTTCATGCTATCGGAGCCATCAGCAAAACCACTCTACGAGAATATGATGAGGCATGTTTATCCATGCCAGACCAAATCCCTGCCGAACAGATCAAGCAACTACGTGAAAGCAGCCATGTCAGCCAACCTGTATTCGCCCGCTGTCAATGGCCATTAATTTTGACCCACTTTTGGCCAATAGAATTGACCCACTTGCTCACCGCTAACCGCCGGTTTTCTGCTTCAAACGATAGCTCTCACCTCCCAGCATAAAGATGTGTGAATGGTGGATCACGCGGTCGATGATGGGCACGGCCACGTTGTCGTCATGGAAGAACTCGCCCCAGCTGGTGAAGTCCTTGTTGGTGGTCAGGATGACCGAGCGGTACTCGTACAGGTTGTTGATTAACTGGAACAGGTTGTACCGGGCTTGGCGCGTCATCGGCAGGTAGCCCAGCTCATCGATGATCAGCACGTCGTATTTGCTCAGCTGATTAAGGCGCTTCTTCAGCTCGCCCTTCATTTCCGCCAGCTCCAGATCCTCGACCAACGCCAGAGCCGTGCGGAACAGCACCTTGTAGCCCGCCTGAACCGCCTTGTGGCCAATCCCAATGGCCAAGTGGGTCTTGCCCACACCCGGTGGTCCGATGAACACCAGGTTGTCGCGGTTGTCGATAAAGCTGAAGTCCAGCAAGGTGCTGACCTGGCGCTTGGTGATGGTGGTCTGGTGCCGGTAATCGAAGGCCTCCAGATGCTTCTCCGAGGGGAACTGCGCCTGCTTGAGGTTGCGGCTTACGCGGCTACTGGAGCGGGCGTTAAGCTCATGCTCGACCAGTGACTGGGCGAAGCTCAGGTAGGACAGTTCATTGGCTTCGGCTCTGGCCAGCAGGGTGGCCAGCTCACCCGCGGTCGCGCTGAGGCGCAGGCTTCGGTACTGCGCGATAGTGCTGTCGAGCAGGCTCATTGGGTCACCCCGTGGCCAGTCGACTGGCCAATGCGGGCATAAGCGTTCAGGTCGGCGTGACTAACCTGGCTACCGGCCTCTGGCGCATAGTCATGGTCGCCGATGATCCGGCCCCGCGCCTTGGCTTGCTGCCATGCTTCGAGGTAGCGCTTGAGCCCGGTGGCGGTCAGTTCACTGCGCTCGCACAACTCGCCGAGCAACGCCGTATCAACCGGCGCATGGGCCATGAGCAGGTCGCGTGCAGCAACCAGCTGATCCTTGTAGATACGCGGCGAAGTACGCTTGAGCAGTTGGCACAGGGTTGCCCCAAGGGCATCGGGCAGGATCGAGTCGATGCCGCGCTCCAGGTCGGTAATGCGCTGGGCATGGTCTCGGTAATGGTTGTTGTTCTTGATCATCCGGCCCTTGGCCTTGCACAGGTCATGGGTGGCTATGAGTTCACCGCTCTCCAGGTCATGGATCAGCAACTGGTTGTCCTGTGCGCTGACACCGACACGGGCTTGCTGCCAGGCCATGGGTACCGAGTACTTGTTGGCCTGCCATGAGATCAAGCCGGTCTTGTCGACCTTGCGGGTCTCCCTTGTCGGCGCCACGTGCAGCAGGTTCTGCGGGACGAGATAGGGCTTGAGCTGACTACGCTCCAGTGCCTCGAAATGCGCTCTTGGATGCTGCCCCGTCGTGCCGTGCACGCGTGCGTTGGCGACAGTCTCGAGCCAATCATTCAGGTGCTGTCGGACGGCGGCCTCGTCCTGGAAGTGCTCGCCGTAGAAGCAGTCACGCTTGACGTACTTGACCCCGGCCTCCACCTTGCCCTTGCTCTCCGGGTCATAGCCCTCGCAGGCATGGATGCGGTACCCGACGGTAGTCGCATACTGGTGGAAGCGCTGGTTCAGCGTCAGCTCACGGTACTGCTCGTTGATCACCACCATCTTGGTCTGATCGTAGATGCACTCCTCGGTGACGCCGCCGAAGTAGCGGAAGGCCTCGTCGTGCATCTGGATAAACCGTTCGGTATCCAGCGGCCGGAAGTTCAGACCGACATACATCAGCCGTGAACAGGACAGCACAAACACCACAAAATGAACGACACGCTCCAGGCCGCCAATCATGACGCCTCGCAGCTCACCGGGGTCGACCTGACACTGCACGCCAGGCACTGACTCAACGACCGGCTCGTAATAGCGCAACTGGCCACTGGCAACCTGCTGCTTGAGCGCTTGCACATAGCGGCGAATGCTCCGGTCTGACACCGCCAGCTCGGTGGTGCGCTCCCTCAGGCGACGGGCCAGCTTGACTGCGCTCAGGGCTGGAAACTGACCCAACTGATTAATCAGATAATCGCGGTGCTCGTCGAGCACCTTGGTGCGTGAAGGGTCAGCAATGGTAGCGCTGATCTGCATCTCATCCAGGTGGAGATACTTGCGTACGGTGTTCCGGGAAATCCCCAGCTCACGACTGATGGCACGGACCGACAGGCCTCGGCCCTGGTCATACAACCCCTTGATCTTGTGAATCACAACCCACTCCTTCAATGATCTGTCCCCGGCCTGTGCATAAGGCGGGTGACGCTACATGGTCGGTGGCCAATGCCACTATGGGTGGGTCAAAATTGTTGGCCAGAGGTGGGTCAGTTTAATTGGCCATTAACACCCGCTACCTGAACACCAGCGCGTCCACGGTCAAAAAATGGGAGTCGGGAGAGAAACGGCCCAGTGGCATGGCGCTCAAGTTATTGAGCATCGTGCAAAAACATGGCCTGGAGATCCTGGCCTGAGATGGCCCAATGCCAGAATCCACTGAACCCTCACGAACCGCCAAGGTCGATTAGCTACACGGCTCACACGAGCCGATTTTCTGGAGCTGACCCATGGACATTATTCGTATCATCATCGCCATTCTGCTGCCGCCATTGGGTGTGTTCCTGCAAGTAGGCTTCGGCGGTGCCTTCTGGCTGAATATCCTGCTGACCCTGTGCGGTTACTTCCCGGGCATCATCCACGCGGTGTACATCATCGCCAAGCGTTGAGGCCCTCAGCCTTTTGCAATGAGCCTGGAGTTGCGCTCATTGCGAAAGGCAAGTTGCTCGATGGTCTGGGTGGCCTGTTCGGCCTCTTCCCGCGCCTGAAGGATGATGCCGTGCTGCTCGGATTTGCTGCATACCGGGTCGGCGTTGCTGGCGTCACCGGTGAGCATGAAGGCCTGGCAACGGCAGCCGCCGAAGTCTTTTTCTTTTTCGTCGCATGAACGGCACGGCTCGGGCATCCAGTCGTAGCCACGAAAGCGATTGAAGCCAAACGAGTCGTACCAGATGTGCTGCATGCTGTGGTCGCGCACATTGGGAAACTGCACGGGCATCTGCCTTGCGCCGTGACAAGGCAGGGCGGTGCCGTCGGGCGTGACTGTCAGGAAGATGCTGCCCCAGCCATTCATGCAGGCTTTGGGGCGCTCCTCGTAATAATCCGGTGTCACGAAGATCAGCTTGCACGGGTGGCCTTCGGCTTCCAGCTTGGCGCGGTACTCATTAGTGATGCGTTCGGCGCGCACCAACTGCTCGCGGGTGGGCAGCAAGCCCACGCGATTGAGCTGCGCCCAACCGTAGAACTGGCAGGTGGCGAGCTCGACGAAATCCGCTTCCAGCGCAATGCACAGCTCGATGATGCGGTCGATCTTGTCGATATTGTGCCGATGGGTGACGAAGTTCAGCACCATCGGGTAGCCGTGGGCTTTCACCGCTCGGGCCATTTCGAGTTTTTGCGCGAAGGCTTTTTTCGAGCCGGCCAGCAGGTTGTTTACCTGCTCGTCACTGGCCTGGAAGCTGATCTGGATATGGTCCAGGCCGGCTTTCTTGAAGTCGCTGATTTTTTGCTCGGTGAGGCCAATGCCCGAGGTGATCAGGTTGGTGTAGAAACCCAGCTTGCGCGCCTCGCCGATCAGTTCGGCCAGGTCCTGGCGCACCAGCGGCTCACCGCCGGAAAACCCCAGCTGCGCCGCGCCCATTTCACGGGCTTCGCGAAAAACCTTGATCCATTGTTCGGTGCTCAACTCCTTGCCCTGCTCGGCGAAATCCAGCGGGTTGGAGCAATACGGGCACTGCAACGGGCAGCGATAGGTCAGCTCGGCCAGCAGCCACAGCGGCAGGCCGATGGCGGGTTTCTCAGGCAAGAGTGATCCAGTGCTCAGCACGGGCGACCTCCATGAATTGCTCGATGTCGTCACCCAGCTCCGGTACGCCGGGGAACTGCTTGTCCAGCTCGGCAATGATGGCCGCCACGTCGCGCTCGCCGTCGATCAGGCCACCGATCAATGCGGCGCTGTCGTTGAGCTTGATCATGCCTTCGGGGTAGAGCAACACATGGCCTTTTTGCGCTGGCTCGTACTGGTAGCGATAGCCCTGGCGCCAGGTCGGTTTTTTGCTGCGATCAAAGCTCATAGGGTGATCCCTTTATGCCATACCCGCTGCTCGGTCACGCTGTGATAGGGCGGGCGTTTGAGTTCGTAGGCCATGCTCATGGCGTCCAGCATGCTCCACAGGATGTCCAGTTTGAACTGGAGAATTTCCAGCATGCGCTCCTGCCCCTCGCGGGTGGTGTAGTGCTGCAGGGTGATCGCCAAGCCGTGTTCCACATCGCGACGGGCCTGGCCCAGGCGTGTGCGGAAGTACTCGTAACCGGCCGGGTCGATCCACGGGTAATGCTGGGGCCAACTGTCGAGGCGCGACTGGTGGATTTGCGGCGCGAACAGCTCGGTCAGCGAGCTGCTGGCGGCTTCTTGCCAGCTGGCGCGGCGGGCGAAGTTGACATAGGCGTCCACGGCGAAGCGTACGCCGGGCAGCACTAACTCTTGGGAACGCAGTTGGTCGGGGTCCAGGCCCACAGCCTGGCCCAGGCGCAGCCAGGCTTCGATACCACCGTCTTCACCGGGCGCGCCGTCATGGTCGAGCAGGCGCTGGATCCATTCGCGTCGGATTTCACGGTCTGGGCAGTTGGCCAGGATCGCCGCGTCTTTCAGCGGGATATTCACTTGATAGTAAAAGCGATTGGCGACCCAGCCCTGGATCTGCTCACGGCTGGCGCGGCCTTCGTACATCGCCACATGGTAGGGGTGATGGATATGGTAGAAGGCGCCCTTGGCGCGCAGGGCCGCTTCGAACTCAGCCTTGCTCAACGGTGTGTCGGTCATTTCGATCGCTCCTACAATTCAATGCTCATGCCGTCGTAAGCCACTTCGACATTGCGCCGCACCAGCTCCGCTCGCTCGGGAGAGTCTTCATCGAGGATCGGGTTAGTGTTGTTGATGTGGATAAGCACTTTGCGCTGCTTGGGCAGTTGCTCGAGCACTTCAAGCATGCCGCCGGGGCCGTTCTGGGCCAGGTGGCCCATCTCACGCCCGGTGCGGGTGCCGACGCCACGGCGCTGCATCTCATCGTCGTCCCACATCGTGCCGTCGACCAGCAGGCAGTCACTGCCGGCCATGATATCCAACAGCGGCGCGTCGACCTTGCCCAGCCCAGGGGCGTAGAACAATTTGCCGCCGGTGCGCAGGTCTTCGACGATCAGGCCGATGTTGTCACCGGGGTGCGGGTCGAAGCGGTGCGGCGAATAGGGCGGTGCGGCGCTGCGCAACGGCAGCGGGGTGAAGCGCAGGTTGGGGCAGGCCGGGATGGTGAAGCTGGCGTCCAGCTCGATGCGGTTCCAGGCCAGGCCACCGTTCCAGTGGGTCAGCATGGTGAACAACGGGAAACCGGTGCTCAGGTCTTCGTGGACCATGTCGGTGCACCACACCTGATGCGGGCAGCCTTCGCGCAGGCTCAGCAGGCCGGTGGTGTGGTCGATTTGGCTGTCCATCAGGATGATTGCGCTGATGCCGGTATCGCGCCGGGCGCGGCCCGGTTGCATGGGCGCAAAGCCCTGGAGTTGCGCGCGGATATCCGGTGAGGCATTGCAGAGCACCCAGTTCACGCCATCATCGGAGATCGCGATGGACGACTGGGTACGCGCGTGGGCCCGCAGGCTGCCATCGCGAAAACCTGCGCAGTTCACGCAGTTGCAGTTCCACTGCGGGAAGCCACCGCCGGCGGCGGAACCTAGAATCTGGACAAACATGATCGCTCCATCAAGCACAGCTCAAAACAAAAACGCCCCGGGCGAACCGAGGCGTTGTATTACTCAGCCAATCAACGGCTGGCGAAGTACATGGTGACTTCGAAACCAATACGCAGATCAGTGTAAGCAGGTTTGGACCAGGTCATATTCTTACTCCTATCAAGGGATGGGACGTTCACTACCAAGTAATACATATAGTCCACCTCCCATTGGAGATGTTCAGATATTGCTGCGCAATGTTACGCAATTTTATTCGAGTTAGCGCTGTCTCGGTGGAGAAAGCCTGTTGCAGGGTTGGCAATGATCACGGCGCTGCTTGCCAGTCGTCGTTGATACGCGGCCCGTTGGCCACGCAACGCCAGCCGCCTGCAGCGTCATTGAGTTGCTGCGCGGCGTGCTGCACATCTTCGCGCGTGCATTGTTGAATCAACGCTTGAAGCTGATCCAGATAACCCGACGAATGACCTGCCAGATGCGCATGCCAGAGCAACTCGGCAGCTTCGTTGATGGGCAGCGTCTGGGCCGAGAACTGCTGCGCGAGGGCCTGGTTACCCAAGTCGGGGCAGCGCGCGATCAACGACGGCAGTTGCCCGAGGAAGGCCTGCAACTGTTCGACGATGCCGTCCAGGGAAGTGCTGGGCGATTGCACCCCAAACAGCAGGCCGGTTTGGCCGTTGATCTGTCGGATGCCGCTGAACACGGCGTAGCCGATTTGCAGTTCGACTCTCAGGCGCTGGTAGAACGGCCCCTGGAGCACATGCGCGAGCAAGCGCCAGTTGGCTTCATCGGCGAGAGATTGCGTCGGTGCTGGGCAAAATAGCAGTAGCGCCGCCTCGCTGGATTCGGTGTGGACTGCGTGCCAGCGCTTTTGTCCGTCAAGGGGCTGAGGTGTGAAAGGCATAGTTGCCGGTTGCCCCGGCAGCCGGGCCGCTGCGGCTTTGATTGCGGCTTCACAGGCGGCGGGCAGACCTGCGCCCATCCCCTGCCAACGCGCAGTGGCCCAGGACGCTGTCGTCCCCTGAGGCACGGGTTGAACACCGGCACAGCAAGCAGGCAACGCCTTGAGCAGTTCCCGGATGGCCATCGTCGGCGCGGGCGCAGGCGACGGTTCATCCGAGCCAATCAGGCACCGCGCCAACACTTCGAGCACCGCCGGCATGGGCTCATGAAGGCCGTGCATCTTCACCTGCCAGTCAGTGGCGATCGTTTCGCAAGACAACTCGACGCCCGCCTGCCGTGCCTGTTCGCACAGCGGCCGCAACAGGCTTTCCAGCCCTGTGGGTACCGCCGAGTCAAACCGCCAGTGCAGGTACAGCGCGCCTTCGCCAGTGTCCTCCGCCAACGCCTGGCTGAAGGTCAGCGCTGACAGCTCCCGTCGGCCCCGTGAGCGATCCTGGGCAAAGGTACGCAAGCCACGATGGGCGCTGGTTTGGCCGCGAATCAGGCCGGCGCGTTCGTCCTTGGCGGGTGCACGGAGAAAGGGATTGTTAGGCGGCAGTTGCCAAGGGTGGAGGGAGGCAGGCAGATGCAGTGATTCGAGCATGGCCTTGAGGGCTGCGGCGCCTTGTTCCGAGAGGTCTTGGGCATCGTTGCGCGCCAAGGCCAGGGCGCCTTGGACCTGTTGCTGGCGAGCATTGAGCAAGGCGAATTCTTCGCGTAACGCTGTCCAGTCGCTGTGTGCGAAGAAACTCAGCCAGTCGTGCAGCAACGCTTCGATCTGTGTGGCCGGTTCGCATTCGCTGCCGAGGGTGAAGTCGATATCCAGCACGGCTTGATCGGCGAATTGGTACAGCACGCACGCCTGCAGCGCGGTGGCCAGTCGTCGAGCTTGCAGTTCGGCGAGCAACCCACCGGGCGTCGAGGCGTTGAGCCAGGTGCAGAGAAACGCCAGCGCTTCCCGTGGTGTATCACAGGTAATGACTTGATGCAGGTGGCGATCGGCAGCGTGTTGAAAGCAGCGTGCCGAGCCTTGCATCAAGGCCGGTGGAGCGGCCTGCGGGTGCAATGGCCCGGGCGTCAGTTGGTCACTGAACTGCTGGGCCAAGGCTTGCAGGTCGGTCAGCGATTGTGGGCCGGCGAGGCTCAAGGTCATCTGCCCGCTTTGATAAAAGTGTGCGTGGAACCCGCGCAAGGCTTGCTGAAAGGCCTCGCTTTCCACCGGCAGGCTGTCGCGGTTGCCGGCATGAAAACCGCGCAACGGATGATCCGCCGCCAAGCCTTGCAGCAGCGCCACTTGTTGTTGGGCCTTGGCATCCTGGGACCAGGCTACAAACTCCGCGTCGAGCACTTCGCGCTCACGCTGTTGATCATCGAGGGCCAGGCGTGGGTGAGTCAGCATATCCGCCAACCGCATCAGCCCGTCTGCAAACACCGGCACCGGCAGTTCAAAGAAGAACTCGGTGGTGCGCTCGCGGGTGCTGGCGTTGATCTGCCCACCGTGGCGTTGCACGTAGGTCATCAGCCCTTCGCCGGCTGGAAAACGCTCGGTACCGAGAAACAATAAGTGCTCAAGAAAATGCGCCAGCCCAGGCCAGGCCAGTGGCACGTCATGGCTGCCGGCAGCCACTTGTAAAACGGCGGCGCAGCGCTTCAAGCGTGGCGCATGGCGCAGGCAAACCCGCAGGCCATTGGCGAGGGTCAGGTGAACGGGATGAGGGTGAACCGGCGCAGGCATGGGCACTTCCGAGGCGTGGGAAGTGCCTATGCTAGCAAACCCAATGGGTCAGGGCTTGTGCAGTGCGCCGTAGAGTTCGGCGCGACGGTCTTGCAGGTAGTGGTTGGCGGCTCGGGCGTCGAAGATCGATTGGCGCTCCAGAGTGCCGACGATCAAGGCTTCATCCAGGCCGGCCTGGGCAACTCGCTGGCCGTCCGGCGCGGCAATGCTGCTTTGCCCGCAGTAGTGAATCTCGTCTTCGTGCCCGCAGTAGTTGGCATAGGCCACGAAACATTGGTTTTCAAAGGCTCGTGCCCGCACGGTGACGTCGGCAACAAAGTCGAACGGCACCATATTGGCGGTGGGCACCAGGATCAGTTCGGCACCGGCCAGGGCCAGGCGGCGGGTGTTTTCCGGAAACTCCAGGTCGTAGCAAATCAGCATGCCCACCTTCCACCCGTTCAATTCCACCACCGGGAAATCATCGGGGCCGGCGCTGAACATCGAGTGATCAAGATCGCCAAACAGGTGGGTCTTACGGTAGTTGCACAGGCGCTTGCCCTGGGCGTCGATCAGCTGCACGGCGTTGTAGATCTGGCCGTCGTCGGCCCGCTCCGGGTAGCCATACAGGATCGCCAGCCCGGCGCCTTGTGCCAGTTCGGCAATCGCCTGCGCCGAAGGCCCGTCCTGTGCCTCGGCCAGTGCGCCAACGGCTTCGGCGCCAATGTTATAGCCGCTGAGGAACATCTCTGGCAGCACCAGCACATCGGCGCCGTGTGCCTCATGGGCCAGCCGGTGCAGGCGCTGCAGGTTAGCGGCCACATCCAGCGGCAGCGGCGGGCATTGGTACAAGGCGACACGCATGCTCAACTCCTTATTCTGCCAGGGCGATGGGCCCTATTTCATCGAACACGTCGCCCGGGCCTGGGTTTTGCGGGTGGGTGCTGCCACCGAAGTGGTTCATGATGCCCCACACCGCGTTGAGCGAGGTTTGTACCGCGCCTTCGACCCAGGCAGGTGTCCACGATACATCATCACCCGCGATGAAGATCCCGCGTTGTTCGGCGGGCATATCCTTTTGCATGAAGTGCGCATACATCCGCTGGTTGTAGCGATAGTGACCGGGCAAGGCGCCTTTGAAGGCCCCGAGGAAATGCGGGTCGGCCTCCCAGGACACGGTGATCGGGTCGCCGATGATGCGCGCCTTGATGTCGACCTTGGGGTAGATCTTCTTCAGTGCATCCAGGGCCAGTTTTACCCGCTTGTCGATAGGCTGGGGCAGCATCTTCAGCGCGTCGCTCATCCACGAGTAGGACAAGCAGATTACCCCTGGCTTGTCGTCGCCGTTATCGAACAGGTAGGTGCCACGGGTCAGGCGGTCGGTGAGGGTCATGCTCATCAGGTCGCGACCGGTTTGCGGGTCCTTGTCTTTCCAGAAAGGGCGATCAACCATCACGAAGGTCTTCGATGACTGCATATAGCGGGTGCGGTCCAGGGCCATCCACATTTTTTGCGAGAACAGGGTTTCGTCGCATTCGATCTGGGTGGTCAGCAGCCAGCTTTGGCAGGTGGTCAGCACCGCCGCGTATTCGCGGGTGTCGCCGTAGTTGTCGGTAACGGCGAAACGGCCATCGGCGGCGTGGGCAATGCGCTTCACGCCGGCCCGTGGCGCACCTCTATGCAGCGAGCTCAGGCTGGTACCGGCCGGCCAGTGGGCGCAGCGTTCCGGCACATGGCGCCAGATGCCCATGGGCACTTGGGCCACGCCACCGACGATCAGGTGTTGATGATCATCGCAGTTGGTCATCACCACGCGGAAGATTTCCAGCATGGAGTTGGGGAAGTCCGAGTCCCAGCCGCCGGTGCCGAAACCGACCTGGCCAAACACCTCGCGGTGGTGGAACGACAACTTGGCGAAGGCCTTGGAGGTGGCGACGAAGTCGTAGAAGGTACGGTCATCCCACAGCGGCACGAGCTTGTTCCACAACTCTTTGAGGCGCGGCACGTCGCGGTCGCGGATTGCCTGCTGGATATCGCCGAACTGCGAACCGGCCTCCAGGGCGTCGGCCCAGGCATCGGCTACTTCCTGGAACAGTGCAGGTAAATCGGAGAGTTTTTGCGCGTAGTGAGTCTGGCCTTCCAGATCGATCACGGTGCTGCCGGACGCCGGTGTCAGCGGGTTGGGAAAGGGCTTGGTTTCCAGCCCCAGCTTGTCCACGTAATGGTAGAACGCCGTGGACGACACCGGGAACCGCATGCCGCCCAGCTCGGCGATGATGCCTTCGGCGCCTTCAAAGGCCTGCGAGCGCAAACGACCGCCCATCTTCGAGGCTTCGTACACAACGGGCTTGAGCCCCAGCTTCATCAACTCGTAGGCCGCAACCAGGCCCGCGATCCCGGCGCCGACGATCGCCACTTCGGCGCCGTGATTAGCCGCAGGAATACTGCCCAGCCCGGCGGGGTGTTCGATCCAGTCATCAAAGGCAAACGGGAAATCCGGGCCGAAGATGGTGACGGGTTTCTTGCCATCGCCCGGGTGGCGATTGGGCTTGCTGAGGGTGCTGGATGGAATGCTCATGGCTGACCTTACTGACGGCTCGGCGGGAGGAGGGCCCGTTGAGTATAGGAAAAGATGGCAGCCAGTTTAGGGAGCGTTGCGCTCGTTAATAAGACGCAATGTGTCGTCGTATTGCGCTAGTTTTAGTCAATATGACGAATATAGTGATCAGATTGGTTGTCCGCGATCCAGTTTGTTACTGAGGATGATCGAGGTGGTGGTTTTCTCCACGCCGTCGACACTGCCGATCTGGTCCAGCAATTGGTCCAGTTGCTCCGGCGAATCGGTGCGCAGCCAAGCTACGTAATCGAACTCCCCACTCACCGCGCACAACTGCTGCACCTGGGCCATGGCGCTCAGCCTGCGCAACACCTCTTTGCCCGAACGGGGTTGCACGGTAATGCCCACATAAGCCTGCAACCCACCATCCGCAACGCGCTGGCCCAGGCGCACGCCGTAACCAGTGATGACCTGGGTTTTCTCCAGGCGGGCCAGACGCGACGTGACAGTGGTACGCGCGATGCCTAATTGCCGGGCGAGCATGGCCACGCTTTCACGGGCGTTGAGCTGCAGGGCGGCGATCAGTTGGCGGTCGATTTCGTCTAGGGCGGGCAAGGGGAGAGCTCCAGTGCGGGAGGGCAGTGAGCAGGCATGTTACAGGCTTGGCCCTGCGGGCAAAATGATTCAGCCAGATACGCAAAAGCCGCGCAATGCGCGGCTTTCTTGTGTGGTGGGCCCAGTAGGACTCGAACCTACGACCAAGGGATTATGAGTCCCCTGCTCTAACCAACTGAGCTATAGGCCCTCAGTAGGTCGCGGATTATAACGATGGTTTGTTCACTGTGCCATCCGAAAAATCCTCCAGCTTCGTACGAAGGAAGCTGGCGGCAAAAAGCTCCGGCGGCAGGGGCAGGCTGACGATGTAGCCTTGCATCTGTTCACACCCCTCGCTTGCGAGGAATGCCTGTTGCGCCGGGGTTTCCACGCCTTCGGCGATGATGGTGAATTGCATGCTGTGGCCGAGGGCGATGATGGCGCGCACGATGGCTGCATCGTGAGGGTCGTCGGGCAAGCCGCGCACGAAGGATTGGTCGATTTTGAGGAAGTCCAGGGGCAGGCGTTTGAGGTAGCTGAGGGACGAGTAGCCGGTGCCGAAATCATCGATCGCCAGCTGTACGCCCAGGCGCTTGAGTTGGTGCAACACCGCCAGTGCCTCTTCGGCTTGGCTCATGATGAAGTTTTCGGTGATTTCCAGTTGCAGGCAGCCGGGTTCGAGGCGGTAATCGTGCAGCAGTTGTTCGATGCGTGAAAGCAGGTTGGGGTGACGCAGTTGCGCGCCTGCGAGGTTGACCGACAGGGGGCCGAAATCCTCGAAAGCCGCTTGCCAGGCGTGCAACTGCCGGCAGGCCTGTTCCAGTACCCAGTCGCCGATTTGCAGGATCGTGCCGTTCTCTTCGGCCAGGGCAATAAAGTGCTCGGGCGGGACCTCGCCCAGCGTCGGGTGATGCCAGCGGATCAAGGCTTCGGCGCCGATCAGTTGTTGGGTGACCAGGCTGCGTTTGGGTTGGTAATACAGGCTCAACTCTTCACGTTCGATGGCGCGGCGCAGTTCGTGCTCCAGCGCTACGCGTTCATTGGCCTGGGCCGTCAGGTCGCGGGTATAGCGCTCGACCCGGTTACGCCCCTTGGCTTTGGAGCGATACATCGCGGCGTCGGCATTTTTGACCAGGGTGGCCACATCGGTACCGTCTTGCGGATACAGGCTGGTGCCGATACTGGCGCTGATAAAGAACTCATGCTCGCCGGCCTGGAAGGGCGGGGTAAAGCAGTCGAGCAGTTTATTCGCCAAGTGTTGGGCGTCGCTGGCCTGTTGCAAGCCGGGCAGCAGGATGATGAATTCGTCGCCGCCCAGGCGAGCAACGGTGTCCACGTCCCGCAATTGCTCCTTGAGGCGTACCGCGATGTCTTTGAGCAGCAGGTCGCCGACCGGGTGACCGAGGCTGTCGTTGATGTGTTTGAAGCGGTCGAGGTCGAGAAACAGCACCGCGCCCTGCTTGCCACTTTCCTGCTGGCCGTTGAGGGCGGCTTGCAGCCGGTTTTCGAACAGCGTGCGATTGGGCAGGCCGGTCAATGGGTCGTGGTGGGCCTGATAGTCGAGGCGTGCCTGGGCCAGTTTGAGGCTGGAGATGTCGGCGAACACGGCAACGAAATGCGTAACCAAGTGCTCGCGGTTACGCACGGCACTGATGGTCAACCAACTCGGGTACACCTCGCCGTTCTTGCGGCGGTTGGAGATCTCGCCTTGCCAGTGGCCGTGGGTCGTCAACTGGTGCCACATCGCCGCATAGAACGCGCTGTCATGCAGGCCGGAGGCAAGCAGGCGCGGGGTATGGCCAAGGGCTTCAACCTCGCTGTAGCCGGTTATTTCAGTGAAGGCGCGGTTGACGGCGCTGATGTTCTGCCGTGTGTCGGTGATCAAGACGCCTTCGGCGGTGCTTTCGAACACCGTGGCGGCCTGCTGCAGTTTTTCCTGCATCAACTGGCGTTCGGTGATGTCCCGGGCGATGGTCAGCATGCAATCTTCGTCGCCAATCGGCAGCGGGCGGCTGGACACTTCGCACAGGCGAATCTGGCCGTCGGCACGACGGATATGGCAGATGAAATCGCGGACAAAACCGTCGCGCTGCATCAATTCCAGCATGTGCTTGCGTTCGTTGAGGTCGACCCAGATGCCCAGGTCCAGGGCTGATTGGTCGAGTGAAGAGGCGCTGGTGAAGCCGGTCAGGTGGCTGAAACCCTCGTTTACTTCGATCAGCAGGCCGTCGCTCTGGCGACTCAGCAGCAAGCCATCGGGGGAGGCATGGAAGGCTTTGGCAAACTTTTCTTCGGAGGTTTGCAGTCGCTGTTGGGTTTCCTTGAGCTGGGTGATATCCCGCACCACCACCACCAAGGCTTCGGTGGTGTCGAGTTGGAACGGCTCGGCTGAGATCAGACCGGTAAAGGCCTGGCCATTGCTGCGCAGAAAGGGCATTTCCAGGTTGCGGATGCTGGTGGTCTGTACTCGTTGCAGCAAATCCGGGCCGCCCCCTTGAATACCCCATATATTCAGGTCGGGGGCGGTTTTGCCCACCACCTCGTCGGCGCGCAGGCCAATCTGGTCCTCGAATGCCTTGTTGACCTCCAGCAGGCAGCCATCAGACAACCGGGCAATCACCAGAATGTCGGGGCACTGCTGAAACACCGAGGCAAATTTCTGCTCGGACAGTTGCAGGGCTTCTTCGGTGCGCTTGGCTTCGCTGATGTCGATCATCAGGCCGCGCAGCACCGGCTCATGGCCGTGTTCGATCAGGCTGACAATGTCACGTACCCACAGGCAGCGGCCATCAGCGGTTATGACCCGGTAATCAATGCTGTGATCACGATTGGCACGGGTTTCCCGATAGCAATAGGCCTCGGCACGGGTCAGGTCGGCGGGGTGGATGATGTTGCGCCAGAAACCTGGAATCAGCCAATGGGCGCGGGGATAGCCGAGCAGCTCTTCAGCATGGGGCGACACGTAGCTGTAGGTGAAGTCGCTGATGCTTGCTTCCCAGGCGATGGCGGACAAGCTCTCCACCAGGCCGCGATAGTGGTACTCGCTGCTACGCAATTCTTGCTCAAGGGCGACCCGGCGGGAAATTTCCGAGCTGAGCCGGCGATTGATCCGAATGACGATTGCCAGCACCGTGCTCAATAGCAGCACCGCTGGCAGGCCGTACGTGAGCAGGTCAGCCCAGAAGGTGCGGTGATCGGTGAAACTACCGACCCAGTGTTGCTGGATCGCATCAGTTTCGGCTGAACTGAGGTCGGCGAGGACTTTGTCCAAGATGCCCACCAGGATTTTCTCATCCCGCGGCACGCCCATTGCCAGTTGGTAGCGGTAGGGCGTTTCGCCGCTGACGTACAGGCCGTCGAGCTTGAGTTGGCGCAGGCTCCAGACGCTGGAGGCCAGGTCGCCGACTACGGCATCCACTTCATCGGTGGCCAGGGCTTGCAGCGTCGAACTGACGTTGGGCATCGCCACCAGATTCAGGTCCGGATGGTGGGTACGCAGCAGTTCATGGGGCGCGTAGTTTTCCACCACGGCAATTTTCAGCCCGTACAAATCCTTGAGGCTGCGGGGTTTCGCGCCGCCTTCATGGGCCAGGATGACGATGGGAAAGTCGAGATAGGGGCGTGTGAAGGCCAGGAAATTCTGGCGTTCGGGGGTGGACATGATGCCAGGCAGCAGGTCGAGCTGGTTATTGCGGGCTTGTTCAAGCACCGCGGTCCAGTTAACTGGTTCGATCAGTTTGATTCGAACGCCCAGACGGTCTTGGAGTAGGCGTACGTAATCGGCCGCCAGGCCCTGATATCGGCCATTTTCATCGCGATATTCAAACGGTGGCCAGGACGCGTCCACGCCGAGGCGCAGCTCCTGATGGTCCGCCAACCAGCTACGCTCATCATCCGTAAGAGTCAACGCGCCAGCCGTTGCGGTCCAGGTCAGCAGCGACAGCAGTATCACGGTCGGCAATCTGGGCATAACGGTCTCGTTATGGCACGGGGAATGTCTCGAGTGTAGACGGGCATTGCGGGGGCGGGGTGATGCGGGGCAGTTAATCTGTGGAAAGCGGTCGGTAGAAAGCAAAACCCCCGGCCTGGGCCGGGGGTTCTGGTATCACTCGTCGAGGAAGGAGCGCAGATGCTCGCTTCGCGTCGGGTGGCGCAACTTGCGCAGCGCCTTGGCTTCGATCTGACGGATCCGCTCACGGGTCACGTCAAACTGCTTACCGACTTCCTCAAGGGTGTGGTCGGTATTCATGTCGATGCCGAAACGCATGCGCAGTACCTTGGCTTCACGGGCAGTGAGGCCGGACAGTACGTCGCGAGTCGCTTCTTTCAAGCTCTCAACAGTGGCGACATCGATTGGCGACTGCATGGTCGAGTCTTCGATGAAGTCACCCAGATGGGAGTCTTCGTCATCACCAATCGGCGTTTCCATGGAGATCGGCTCTTTAGCGATCTTCAATACCTTGCGGATTTTATCCTCAGGCATCTCCATGCGTTCACCCAGCTCTTCCGGGGTCGGTTCGCGACCCATTTCCTGCAACATCTGCCGGGAAATACGGTTGAGCTTGTTGATGGTCTCGATCATGTGCACCGGAATACGGATGGTGCGGGCCTGGTCGGCGATCGAGCGAGTGATCGCCTGACGGATCCACCAGGTGGCATAAGTCGAGAACTTGTAGCCGCGACGGTATTCGAACTTGTCCACCGCCTTCATCAAGCCGATGTTGCCTTCCTGGATCAGATCAAGGAATTGCAGGCCACGGTTGGTGTACTTCTTGGCGATGGAGATCACCAGACGCAAGTTCGCTTCAACCATCTCTTTCTTCGCGCGGCGGGCCTTGGCCTCACCGATCGACATGCGACGGTTGATGTCTTTGATTTCTGCAATCGTCAGGCCGGTTTCGGTCTCAAGCGCGGTCAGCTTCTGCTGGCAACGGATGATATCGGGCTGCAGGCGACCAATGGCTTCGGCGTATTTCGCCTTGCCCTTGGCCAGTGCGTCGCTCCAGCTTTCGTCAACTTCGTTGCCCGGGAACTGGCGCAGGAAATCGGTACGCGGCATGCGCGCATCACGCACACAGAGCTGCATGATTGCACGCTCTTGGGCACGCAGACGCTCAAGGGCGCTGCGAACACGCTCAACCAGGCCTTCGAACTGCTTGGGCACCAGCTTGATCGGCATGAACAGCTCAGCCAGGGCCACCAGCTCGGCAATCGCCTGCTTGTTGCCACGACCGTGCTTTTTCAGGGCCTTGCGGGTGATTTCCATTTGATCGGAAACCGCACCGAAGCGCTGGGCAGCGATAACCGGGTCTGGACCGCTTTCGGCTTCTTCTTCGTCGTCGCTGCTTTCAGCTTCGTCGTCGTCGGTGTCGTCGTCCGCTTTTGCGGCTTTCGCATCAACAGGCGGCGGCACTTCGGCGGCAGGCGGCGCAATGCCGTCGTCCGGGTCGATATAACCGCTCAGGACGTCGGACAGGCGACCACCTTCGGTGGTGACGCGGGTGTACTCGGAGAGAATGTGGTCAACCGTGCCAGGGAAGTGCGCAATTGCGCCCATCACTTCACGGATGCCCTCTTCGATACGCTTGGCGATTTCGATTTCGCCTTCGCGTGTCAGCAGCTCGACGGTACCCATTTCGCGCATGTACATGCGCACCGGGTCTGTCGTGCGGCCGATATCGGTCTCTACTGCAGCCAGCGCGGCAGCAGCTTCCTCAGCGGCGGCCTCGTCGGTATCAGCGTCGGCCAGCATAAGGGAATCCTTATCTGGCGCGACTTCGAATACGTTGATCCCCATGTCGTTAATCATGCGGATGATGTCTTCCACCTGCTCAGGATCTGAAATATCCTCAGGCAGGTGGTCGTTGACCTCCGCGTAAGTCAGGTAACCCTGCTCACGACCAAGAAGTATCAACTCTTTGATACGAGACTGCTGTTGCGCTTTTCCGGACATAACACCCTATCCACTGAAGGTCTTGGCGGGCAAAAAACAAGCCGAGGATTATACCCGAGCTATGACCTCACACGCCAGCTGAGGTCGGGTTTGATGCGTAAACATTCTGTTTTAAGAGGTCGCGCATCTGTTTTGCTATCTGAATTTGCTCTTCAGCCGATAATCCCGGCTGCCTCGCTCTCTTGATAAGTTCGTCGAGGGTCTGAGTGTGTTGACCCGCGGATAACCTATTAATGGTGTCTAAAAACTGTTGTTCAAGGTTGTCGCCGTCAATTAGCCACTCCTTTTCCGCCAGTGCCCGCAATAAACGGCCCTGTTCCGTGCCATGCCAGCGAGCCATCAACTGAATTGAGTTTAGCTTAGGGTTTTTCTGCACGGCTTCGATCAGTGCGATAAGCACCTGAGCGTAGGTGTTGCTCTCGTTGGCAAAGTGGTCGGCACTTTCAACCTTGCCGGCCAATTGCGGGTGGTGAATCAGTGTGCGCAGTGCAATCAGTGTGGGGGCTTCCACCGCTACGGGTGTGCGTGGCGCGTAGGCTTCATCGCGATCACCGCGTTTGCCGTTTTTGCTCCAAGGCTTTTTGTCCCACTTCTTGCCGCCGGCGCCCGGCTTCTTCGGCGTCCATTCCTGCTGGGGCGCGAAGGCCTCCTGAGGTTGGTGGAAGTCAGCGTAGTCCGGCATGGCGTCGTAATCCATGCCGGGGTCGTAGGCGGGCGGTGCATCCTGTGGTGCGCTGTGCACCAGCTGGCTCACGGCTTCGCCGCTCAAACCGGTGATCTCCAGCAGGCGCTGACGCATCAGCGTGCGCAAGTTGGCGCCCGGGACTTTATCGATCAGCGGCGCCGCAAGGGTGGCCATATGGGCCTTGCCTTCGAGGGAGCGCGGGTCGGCCTCTTCGGTCAGTTGCTGGAAAAAATAATCCGCCAGCGGCTGTGCATGTTGATTGATGCGTGCGCGGAACGCGTCGGTACCTTCCGAACGCACCAGGGTGTCCGGGTCTTCGCCTTCGGGCAGGAACAGGAAGCGTGCGCGGCGGCCATCCTGCAGGCTCGACAGCGTGGCTTCGAGCGCGCGCCAGGCGGCGTTGCGGCCAGCCTGGTCGCCGTCGAAGCAAAACAGCACGCTGGGCACGACGCGAAACAGGCGCTTCAAATGTTCTTCGCTGGTGGCGGTGCCGAGGGTGGCGACCGCATTGCGCAAGCCTTGTTGGGCCAGGGCAATGACGTCCATATAGCCTTCAACCACGATGATTTCGTCGAGGTTGCGGTTGTTCTTGCGCGCTTCGAACAGGCCGTAGAGTTCCTGGCCCTTGTGGAACACCGGGGTCTCCGGAGAGTTCAGGTACTTGGGCTTGTCGTCCCCGAGTACGCGGCCGCCAAAGGCGATGATACGGCCACGGCTGTCGCGTATCGGGAACATCACGCGGTCGCGGAAGCGGTCATAGCGCTTGCCGGTCTCGGCGTTTTCTACCAGCAGGCCGGCATCGATCATGGCCTTTTGCTGGAGGGTGTCGCTGCTCAGGTGTTTATACAGGTTGTCCCAGCCCGGCGGGGCGAAGCCGAGACCAAAATCCCGAGCGATTTCGCCGGTGAGGCCGCGCCCTTTAAGGTAGTCGACAGCGGCCTTGCGCTGCGGATGGCTCTTGAGTGCCTGGCGGTAAAAGTCGGCAGCGGCGGTCAGTAGCGGGTACAGCGGCGAATCGGTGGGTTGCCGGGGTTTGTGCGGGCGACCACTGTCCTCGCGGGGCACCTCCATGCCGGCGGCTTTCGCCAGGTCCTCGACGGCCTGGGGGAAGTCCAGGTTGTCGTGGTCCATCAGGAAGCCCAGGGCGTTCCCGCCCGCGCCGCAACCGAAGCAGTAATAAAACTGTTTGTCGGGGCTGACGCTGAACGATGGGGTTTTTTCTTTATGGAAAGGGCAGCAGGCGGTGTAGTTTTTGCCGGCTTTTTTCAGCTGTACGCGTGAGCTGACAACATCGACGATGTCGGTGCGGTTCAGAAGGTCGTCAATAAAGCTCTGGGGAATCAGCCCGGCCATGGCGTTCTCGTCATCACTGCGTATAAATGAGGGCCCGTGACGTGTTCAAGCGCACGTATGGAGTGCTTGAGCATCATCGTCTGCATGGGTCATCAGGAAGTGTATCTGCCGAATATTCACTGAGGGTAGTTTCTGATCAGTCTTCGGCATGGAAATGTTGCCCGGGCGTCCGGTCTTGGCCAATGGCGGCCTCGGAAACGCATCGATGGGCACAGCCGACACGGTTGATCGTCTGTTTGAAGAATAGGTGTGCTCGTCAGTAGCCTTGTTAGGCTCGTCAGAAGAGACGTGCACCGCTGGCAAAAGAGCCAGCCCTGACGTGTGAAGCAGTGTCTCGGTCGCATGTGCGGCGTCGACGGTGAAGCATCAAGCGATATCCGCAAATGCCAACAGCCCGGCTGAGGGCCGGGCTTGGCAGAAGCTTGCTACGAACGTCTGTGTATTAGTACAGACGAACGGCGCGGCGCTGTTCGCGCTGAACTTTCTTAGCGTGACGCTTAACAGCGGCTGCTGCTTTGCGCTTACGCTCAGAAGTTGGCTTCTCATAAAATTCGCGGCTACGAACTTCAGCCAGAACACCGGCTTTTTCGCAGGAGCGCTTGAAACGACGCAGAGCTACGTCGAAGGGTTCGTTCTCTTTTACTTTGACGGCTGGCATCCAGAGCTACCTTCTTTCATTACCGGGAATCAACGTTCTCGTCGCAAAAAATTCGCGGCTGAGGTCGTCGGTTTTTAAGGGTTGCGGATGTTAACCCCTCATTGCCCGGAATGCAAAGCCTCTGATCGAAAACCGCTAGTCGGGAGGGGGAGTGGCGACTATTATGCGCGCCTTCGAATTCAGCCTCTACAAGGCGCAAACCCATGCTAGTACTGGGACTTGAAACCTCCTGCGACGAAACCGGAGTCGCACTATACGACAGTGAACGCGGGCTTTTGGCCGATGCACTGTTCAGTCAGATCGACCTGCATCGCGCCTATGGCGGCGTGGTGCCGGAGCTTGCCAGCCGCGATCACGTCAAGCGCATGCTGCCGCTGATCCGCCAGGTGCTGGATGAGGCCGGCTGTGTGGCAACCGAGATCGATGCCATCGCCTACACGGCAGGGCCAGGATTGGTCGGAGCCCTGCTGGTTGGGGCCTCTTGTGCCCAAGCGCTGGCCTTTGCCTGGGGTATTCCTGCCCTTGGCGTGCACCATATGGAAGGCCATTTATTGGCGCCCATGCTGGAAAAAACACCGCCAGAGTTTCCGTTCGTCGCTTTGTTGGTTTCGGGGGGGCATACGCAGCTGGTTCAGGTGGATGGGATCGGCCAATACACGCTGTTGGGCGAGTCGCTGGACGATGCTGCCGGCGAAGCGTTCGACAAAACCGCGAAGATGATGGGGCTTAATTATCCGGGCGGTCCGGAAATCGCCCGCCTGGCTGAGAGCGGCGTTGCCGGTCGCTACACCTTCCCGCGGCCGATGTGTGATCGTCCTGGCTTGATGTTCAGTTTCAGCGGCTTGAAAACCTCTGCCTTGAACACCTGGCAGCAGAGCGTCAGCGCCGGGGACGACGGCCAACAAGCCCGTTGCGACATCGCGCTGGCGTTCCAGCAGGCGGTGGTGGAAACTTTGACCATCAAGTGCAAGCGCGCCCTGAAACAGGCGGGCATGAAGCGGCTGGTGATCGCAGGCGGCGTCAGCGCCAACAAGGCGTTGCGCAGTTCCCTGGAAAAAATGCTCGGCGACATGAATGGCAATGTGTTTTACGCACGCCCTGAGTTCTGCACTGACAACGGCGCGATGATCGCCTACGCCGGTTGCCAGCGCTTGCAGGCCGGGCAGCACGAAAGCCTGGCGATCAGCGTGCAGGCGCGCTGGCCGATGGAGCAATTGCCGCCGTTGTAAGGTTCAGGGGCGCCGGGTTCAGGCGGGTATTTAAAAATGCCGTTCGCGCCCGGCAAACAGGTCGCGTAGATTGCCGCGATGGCGCCAGACGATCAGCAGTGTCAGTACGCTCATCGGCACCAGTGCTTGCGGTTCCTGCCACGCCAGCAGCGGTAGGGTCAGTGGCGTAGCGATCAGCGCGGCCAGCGAGCTGGTGCGGGTCAGGTAGAACGTCAGCAGCCAGGCGAGCATGGCCAGTAACGCCGCAGGGGGGTAAATGCCCAGCAGCATGCCGGCCGCTGTGGCGACGCCCTTGCCGCCGCGAAAGCGGAAGTACAACGGGAACAGGTGGCCCAGGACGGCACATAGGCCCACCCAGGCTTGCTGTTGCAAGCTAAGGCCGACGAGGCTGGCGATCAGCACAGGCAGCAGGCCCTTGCACAGGTCGCCCAGCAAAGTCAGGACGGCGAGTTTCTTGCCGGCCAGGCGCAACATATTGGTGGCGCCGGCATTGCCTGAGCCGCTCATTCGCGGGTCGGGATTTCCCGTCAAGCGGCTGAGCAAAATGGCGAAGGACAGCGAGCCGAGCAGGTAGGCGAAAATCGCCAGTGACCAAAACATGCTAACTATTCCGGGCGAGGACGCCCTGATTCTAACGGGGCATCGCGCCCTTGTCGTGCTGCGGAGAAAAGTGCTTGGACAGAGTGTTTATCGAAGGCCTGGAAGTCGACACCGTGATCGGGGCTTACGACTGGGAGCGCGGAATCCGGCAATGCCTGTGCCTGGACCTGAGCTTCGCCTGGGATAATCGCCCAGCTGCGGCCGGTGATGACCTGACGCTGGCACTGGATTACGCCAGGGTGTCTGCGCGTATCCAGGCCTTTGCCGAGCAGTCCCAGTACCAGTTGGTGGAAACCTTTGCCGAGCGCCTGGCCGAAGTGCTGATGAGTGAATTCCAGATTCCCTGGCTGCACCTCAAGTTGACCAAGCCCGGCGCGGTACCGGCTGCCAAGGGCGTGGGCGTGGAGATCGAGCGCGGATGTCGTTGACTCAGGTTTATCTCGGGCTTGGCAGCAATATCGAGCGCGAGGTTCGTTTATGCGCCGGCTTGGATGCGTTGGCGGGCTTTTTGACGGATATGCGCTGTTCAGCGGTGTTCGAAAGCCAGCCGGTGGGTATCAAGAGCGGGCCGTTTTTCAATCTGGTGGTGTCGGCTTATACCGACCTGCCATTGATGGAGTTGGATCGCCGCTTGAAATCCATCGAGGCCGACAATGGCCGCTACGCGCCCGACCGCAAAGGCCTGCCGCTGGATATCGATGTGTTGTTGTATGGCGATCTGGTGGGCGATTTTGATGGCTTGGTCCTGCCGCGAGCCGAAATTCTGAAAAACGCCTTTGTGTTGTGGCCGCTGTCGATGATGGCGCCGCAGCGTCTGCACCCGGAGGCGGGCAAGACAATGGCCGAGTTGTGGCGAGACGCGCAAATTGATCAGGTATTGGCACCTGTGGCGTTCGAGTGGCAGGGTCAGCCACTCACGCCGCTAGCTCTTTTGTAGGCGCCGAGCTTGCTCGCGAAAAACCTGAGGGCGCTGCGTCGTCGTTGAGGTTCTTCGCGAGCAAGCTCGCTCCTACAGGGGCTTTTGCTGTTCCTTGTAGGCTTTCAATGCGTTTAGTCGTTCGCGCTTGAGCGCCTCGCCCAGTTCGGGGCCTTTGAAGCCTTTTTCCAGCAATGGCGCGACCGGCACTTCGCGTGCAGCCTTCGCCGCTGCCCGCAAATAATCGGCCTGTGGATAACTGCGTTGCTCAAAACCCTGTCGGCCCCGAGCGTCCATTTCGCAGGCCGCCACGAATTCTTCAAAGCGTTGCGGCCGACGGTAAACGTCGAAACTTTGCAGCAACTCCAGCAATGTCGAGGCCTTGAGCTCCAGCGCACGATGCCCATGGGTATGATATTGCCCCACCAGCAAGGCCAATTCCTGGCAATCCCTCGGCACCTTGAAACGCTCGTTCACCGCTTTGATCAGCTTCAGGCCGCGTTGCTCGTGGGCAATATGCTGCGGCAACTTATCCACAGGCGTCAGGCCTTTGCCCAAATCATGCAGCAGGCAGGCCCAGCGCACGCTCAGCGGTTGCTTGTGCAGGGCGGCCTGCTCCAGCACGCTCAAGGTGTGCACGCCGGTGTCTATTTCTGGGTGATGCGCTGCGGGCTGCGGCACGCCGAACAGCGCGTCCACCTCCGGCATCAAGGTTTTCAGCGCGTCGCAGTCACGCAGCAATTGGATAAATACCTGGGGTTGAGCTTCCATCAGCGCCCGTGAGATTTCCTTCCAACTGCGCTCGGGGGTAAGGGCCTCCAGCTCGCCGGACTCACTGAGTTGGCGCATTAACGCCAGGGTCTCGGGGGCGACTGTGAAGCCCAGAGGCGCATAGCGCGCGGCGAAGCGTGCAACGCGTAAGACGCGGAGGGGATCTTCGGCGAACGCGGGAGAAACATGCCGCAAAACACGCGCTTCAAGATCGCGTTGGCCATGGTAAGGATCAGTCAGATTACCTTCGTCGTCCTCCGCCATGGCATTGATGGTCAGGTCACGCCGGATCAGGTCTTCTTCCAGCGTAACGTCGGGGCTCGCATGGAATATAAAGCCGCCGTAACCCCGGCCATTCTTGCGTTCGGTGCGAGCGAGGGCGTATTCGTCACCGTTCTTCGGGTCGAGAAATACCGGGAAATCAGCGCCCACCGGTTTATAACCTTTGGCGAGCATCTCTTCGGCCGTCGCGCCAACGACGACGCGGTCGATATCGGTGACCTCGATGCCCAGAAGACGATCACGCACGGCGCCGCCGACCTTGTAGATTTTCATGAAAAAGCCTCCATTAGCGGCACAGGATAACGCCTGAGCCTGGCCAATGGAGGCTTTGCTGTTTCAGAGATGCACGACGGCCATGTCCAGGCGGCCGTAGTCGTTGTCGTTATGATCGCTGCGCGGTGGCACATGGTGGGTTTTCATCACCTGGTCGCCCTGCAGGGTTTCCAGATGAATATCAAAACCCCAGAGCCGATGCAGGTGCTTGAGCACTTCCTCAGTGGATTCGCCCAAGGGTTTGCGGTCGTGCTGCTGGTGACGCAAGGTCAGCGAACGGTCGCCACGCACATCGATGCTGTAGATCTGCACGTTAGGCTCGCGGTTACCGAGGTTGTATTGGGCGGCCAGGGTTTCGCGAATGATGCGGTAGCCGGGTTCGTCGTGGATGGCAGGCACCACCAGGTCATCCTTGAGGTCGTCGTCCAGGATGCTGAACAGCTTGAGGTCGCGAATCACCTGGGGCGACAGGTACTGCAGGATAAAACTCTCATCCTTGAAGCTGCTCATGGCGAACTTGATGGTCGATAGCCAGTCGCTGCCGGCGATTTCCGGGAACCAGCGGCGGTCTTCCTCGGTGGGGTGCTCGCACATACGGCGGATATCGCGGTACATGGCAAAACCCAGTGCATAGGGGTTGATGCCGTTGTAATACGGGCTGTCGAAGCCTGGTTGGAAGACCACGCTGGTATGGGACGTGAGGAACTCCATCATAAAGCCGTCAGTGACCAGGCCTTCGTCGTACAGGTCGTTCATCAGGGTGTAATGCCAGAAGGTGGCCCAGCCTTCGTTCATCACCTGGGTTTGGCGCTGTGGGTAAAAATACTGCGCGATCTTGCGCACGATGCGCACGATTTCACGCTGCCAGGGTTCCAGCAGCGGTGCGTGTTTTTCCAGGAAGTACAGGATGTTTTCCTGCGGTTCGGCGGGGAAGCGTGCATTGTCCTTGTCGCTGTTCTTGTCGGCGCGCTTGGGGATGGTGCGCCACAGGTCGTTGATCTGTTTCTGCAGGTGCTCCTCGCGTTCCTTCTGGCGCAGGCGCTCCTCTTCGGCGGAAATAGGATAGGGACGCTTATAGCGATCGACCCCGTAATTCATCAGCGCATGGCAGGAGTCCAACAGGTCTTCCACCGCATCGATACCGTGGCGTTCTTCGCACTGCATGATGTATTGCTTGGCGAACACCAGGTAATCAATGATCGAACTGGCATCGGTCCAGGTGCGAAACAGGTAATTGCCCTTGAAGAAACTGTTATGCCCATAGCAGGCATGGGCCACTACCAGCGCCTGCATGCAGATGGTGTTTTCTTCCATCAGGTACGCGATGCACGGGTCGGAGTTGATCACGATCTCGTAGGCCAGGCCCATCTGGCCACGGGTGTAGGACTTCTCGGTACTGAGGAAGTGTTTCCCGTAGGACCAATGGTGATAGCCCAGCGGCATGCCCACCGAGGCATAGGCATCCATCATCTGTTCAGCGGTGATGACTTCTATCTGGTTGGGGTAGGTGTCCAGGGCATAACCCGCCGCGATACGGCTGATTTCCCGGTCATAGGCCTGGATCAGTTCGAAGGTCCACTCGGAGCCGGTGGAAATGGGTTGGCGCTTGTTCTCTTTTTTGGCGGTCATGTCACTAACCTGCGCTGGAAGAGTTCACGGAAGACCGGGTAGATATCGCCGGCCGAGACCAGTTGCTGCTGGGCGAACGTGTCGGCAAAGGCTTCGCCGATGCGCTCGTATTCGAACCACAGGGCCTGGTGCTCACGGGGGGTGATTTCGACGTAAGTGTAGTACTGCACGAACGGCATGATCTGGTTGATCAAAATGTCCCGGCAGATCGGTGAGTCGTCATTCCAATTGTCGCCGTCGGAGGCCTGGGCAGCGTAGATGTTCCATTCGTTGGCGGGATAGCGCTCGGCCATGATCTCCTGCATCAGCTTCAGTGCACTGGAAACGATGGTGCCGCCGGTCTCCCGCGAGTAGAAAAACTCCTCTTCGTCCACTTCCCGGGCGCTGGTGTGATGGCGGATGAACACGACGTCAATCTTGTCGTAGTTCCGTTTCAGAAACAGGTACAGCAGGATAAAGAAGCGTTTGGCGATGTCCTTGGTGGCCTGGGTCATGGAGCCGGAAACGTCCATCAGGCAGAACATCACCGCCTTGGAGCTGGGGTTGGGTTGTTTGACCAGCAGGTTGTATTTCAAATCAAAGGTATCGAGGAACGGCACGCGGTGAATGCGCGCGCTGAGTTTTTCAATTTCTACCTCGATTTCCTGGATATCGCCGAAGTTGTCCGGTTCTTCGCGCTTCAAGCGTGCCAACTCTTCCTTGGCCTGCTTGAGTTTGGCGCGGCTGCTGCCCGACAGGGCGATGCGCCGGGCATGGGCTGAGCGCAGGGTGCGGATGATGTTGATGCGCGAAGGGTTGCCCTCGTTGCTGATGCCTGCGCGTACGGTCTTGAAGGTGTCGGTGCCGGTAAGGTTGCGCTTGACCAGGTTGGGCAGTTCCAGGTCTTCGAACATGAATTCGAGGAATTCTTCCTGGGTGATCTGGAACACGAATTCGTCCATGCCTTCGCCAGAGTTGCCGGCCTTGCCCGGGCCTTTGCCACCGCCGCCGCCTTGCGGGCGCTGGATATGTTCGCCGGTGGTGAATTCCTTGTTGCCAGGGTGCACCACGGTCTGTTTGCCGCCGCGACCATGGTGAAGCACCGGTTCGTCGATGTCCCGGCCGGGAATACTGATTTGTTCGCCATGCTCCATGTCGGTGATGGAACGGCGGCTGACGGCCTCTTCTACCGCCTTTTTGATGTGGTCACGGTAACGCCGTAGGAAACGCTGGCGGTTTACCGTGCTCTTGTTCTTGCCATTGAGGCGTCGGTCGATCACATAGCTCATGGGGAGCCCTCCGGGCAGCTTCACGTTACAAGCTTCAAGCCGCGAGCTGGAAGCTTAGGGACAAGCGGTCAACTGCCAGGCCGGATGCCTGGCAGTGTGCGCTTGCCGCTGCCTTACTGTGATTTGCGAACCCGCAGGTACCACTCGGAGAGCAGCCGTACCTGTTTGTCGGTGTAGCCTCGCTCGACCATGCGTGTGACGAAGTCGTTGTGTTTTTGCTGATCCTCCTTGCTGGCTTTGGCGTTGAAGCTGATGACGGGCAGCAGGTCCTCGGTGTTGGAGAACATTTTCTTCTCGATGACCACCCGCAGCTTCTCGTAGCTGAGCCAAGTGGGGTTCTTGCCGTTGTTGTTGGCACGGGCGCGCAGTACGAAGTTGACGATTTCGTTGCGGAAATCCTTCGGATTGCTGATGCCGGCGGGTTTCTCGATCTTTTCCAGCTCTTCGTTGAGGGCCACGCGATTGAGGATTTCGCCGGTTTCCGGGTCGCGGTATTCCTGGTCCTGGATCCAGAAGTCGGCGTACAGCACGTAGCGGTCGAAGATGTTCTGGCCGTACTCGCTGTAAGACTCCAGGTAAGCGGTCTGGATTTCCTTGCCGATAAACTCGATGTAGCGCGGCGCCAGATACTCCTTGAGGAAGCGCAGGTAGCGCTCGCGGGTTTCGGCCTGGAACTGCTCCTGTTCAATCTGCTGCTCAAGCACATAGAGCAAGTGCACCGGGTTGGCGGCAATCTCGTGGGGGTCGAAGTTGAAGACTTTAGACAGGATCTTGAACGCAAAGCGCGTCGACAGACCGTTCATGCCCTCGTCCACACCGGCTGTGTCACGGTACTCCTGGATCGACTTGGCCTTGGGATCGGTGTCCTTGAGGTTTTCGCCGTCGTAGACGCGCATCTTCGAATAGATATTGGAGTTCTCCGGCTCCTTGAGGCGCGACAGCACTGTGAACTGGGCAAGCATCTTCAGGGTGTCGGGCGCGCAATGGGCCTTGGCCAGGGAACTGTTGAACAGCAGTTTGTCGTAAATCTTGATTTCATCGCTGACCCGCAGGCAGTACGGCACCTTGACGATATAGATCCGGTCGATGAAGGCTTCGTTGTTCTTGTTGTTGCGGAAGGTATGCCATTCCGATTCGTTGGAGTGGGCCAGCAGGATCCCGGTAAACGGAATCGCCCCCAGGCCTTCAGTACTGTTGTAGTTACCTTCCTGGGTAGCGGTAAGCAGTGGGTGCAGCACCTTGATCGGTGCCTTGAACATCTCCACGAATTCCATCAGGCCCTGGTTGGCCCGGCACAGTGCGCCCGAATAGCTGTAGGCATCGGCATCGTTCTGCGGGAATTCTTCCAGTTTGCGGATATCGACCTTGCCCACCAACGCCGAAATGTCCTGGTTGTTTTCATCGCCCGGTTCGGTCTTGGCCACGCCGATCTGGTTGAGGATCGACGGGTAGAGTTTCACCACGCGGAACTGGCTGATATCACCACCGAACTCGGCCAGGCGCTTGGTGGCCCAGGGCGACATGATGGTGTTGAGGTAGCGCCGCGGGATGCCGAAGTCTTCCTCAAGGATCGCGCCATCTTCCGTGGCGTTGAACAGGCCCAGGGGCGACTCGAAGACGGGCGAGCCCTTGATCGCATAGAAGGGCACCTTCTCGATCAATTGCTTGAGCTTTTCGGCCAGGGACGACTTGCCGCCGCCGACCGGGCCGAGCAGATAGAGGATCTGCTTCTTCTCTTCCAGGCCTTGGGCGGCATGGCGGAAGTAGGAAACGATCTGGTCGATGCATTCTTCCATCCCATGGAAGTCTTCAAAGGCCGGATAGCGGCGGATCACCTTGTTGGAAAATATCCGCGACAGGCGCGAATTATTGGCGGTTTCCACCAGTTCTGGCTCGCCAATCGCCAGTAGCAGGCGTTCGGCGGCAGAGGCGTAGGTGCTGCGGTCCTGTTTGCACAGCTCGAGATACTCCTGAAGCGTGAGTTCTTCCTGCTGTGTGGACGCAAAGCGTTGTTGGAAGTGGCTAAAGATACTCATGACGTCGTCACCTCGCTCGATACGTGGAGCCGACGCCGGATCAATCAGTCGATGCTGGCAGCCATTGACGCATGCCAATGGCTGTTTTCCCCCCAGAACACCCTGAAACGCTACCGATGACCCGAACGCCGGTGTACCGGCTCTCCCCTGATTCGGATGGCCTGCGCTTAAGGATAGTTCGGAATCCGGGAGGTCAAGGCGCGATGCGCAATTAGTTTGGCTGCGCCGTTCGTCAGAAACGGCGCAAGCCCAAGCGTCACGCGGGGTGGCGGGGTGTGAAAAAAATTATTGCGAATCGCCTGAAGAAATTTCCGCAGGAAAGGTCGCACGCCACAGCTCAAACCCGCCGTCCAGGCTATAGACGTCGGAGAAACCCTGGCTGATCAGATACGCGGCTGCGCTCTGGCTGGAATTGCCGTGGTAGCAGGCCACGATCAGCGGCGCATCGAGGTCAGCGGCGCGGATGAAGTCGGCGATGTTGACGTTGTCCAAGTGCTGGGCGCCGGTGATGTGAGCGGCGGCATAAGTGGGTTGGTCGCGGATGTCGACGACTACCGCACCTTGCTCGCGCAGGGCCTGGGCTTCTTGGGGAGGGATACGTTTGAATTCGGTCATGGCGGGCTCCTATTGCTTGGCGGTGGCCGGCTGGGTAATGGAAAGGGGCGATTCGCACTGGCAGTCGAGGCGCTTGCCCGTGTCGATGTTCATCAGGGTCATGGCACCGCCCCACACGCAGCCGGTGTCGAGGGCGAACACGCCGGGCTCATCGCACTTGCCTTCCAGCGCGGCCCAGTGGCCAAAGATGATCTTTGTGTCTCGGGTCTTGCGTTCCTTGTAGGCGAACCAGGGCTTGTAGCCGGGAAGGGCGGTGTCGGCGCCTTCCTTGCTCTTGAGGTCCAGTTTGCCTTCGGCCGTGCAGAAGCGCATCCGCGTAAAGTAGTTGGTGATCACTCGCAGGCGGGCCACGCCCGTGAGGTCGTTGTCCCACTTCACTGGGTCGTTGCCGTACATGCCGTCGAGGTACGCGGTGTACAGGTTGTCATCGGCCAACGCAGTTTCAACTTCGGCAGCGCATTTGAGGGCTTTTTTCAACGTCCACTGGGGCGGGATGCCGGCATGCACCAAGGCCATGTTGCGGCCTTCATCGTAGTGCATGAGTTTTTGCCGGCGCAGCCAGTCGAGCAGTTGAGCGCGGTCTGGGGCTTCGAGGATTTCCCGCAGGGTGTCGCCTTTTTTGAGGCGCTCGATATTGTTGCCGGCCGCAAGCAAGTGCAGGTCATGGTTGCCCAGCACGCATACCAGAGAGTCGCGCAGGCTATAGAGGTAGCGCAGGGTTTCCAGGGACTGTGGGCCGCGGTTGACCAAGTCGCCCACCAACCACAAGCGATCATTTGCCGGGTCGAAGGCTACGCGCTCCAGCAGGCGCTTGAGAGGGTCCAGGCAGCCTTGCAGGTCGCCGACCGCGTACGTTGCCATCAGTGCAGGGCTCCGGGAACAGCCAGGCGGAAAGGCTTGATGATTGCATCGAACAGTTGGCCGTCGGTGGCCTTCATTTGATACGAGCCTTGCATGGTGCCGACCTTGGAGGTCATCACCGTGCCGCTGCTATAAGTGTGGCTGGCGCCGCTGTCGATCAACGGCTGCTGGCCGACAACGCCTGCCCCGCGCACTTCCTCGACCTGGCCGTCGCCATCGGTGATGACCCAGTGGCGCGACAGCAGCTTGGCCGGCACCAGCCCGTTGTTCTTCACTGTAATGGTGTAGGCGAAGGCGAAGCGGTTATGTTCGGGTTGTGATTGGTCCGCCAGGAAGCGGGTGACGACGCTGACGTCGATCTGATAACGAGGATCGGACATGCAAGAGGCCTTAAAAGCGAAGGACAGCAGATGCGGGTCAGTCTAGGCCAAGAGGAGGGCACTAGGCCAGACATGCTGTCTGGGCTCTTGAAGCGCGGTTAAACCTGTGGGAGCGGGCTTGCTCGCGAATACGGTGTATCAGTTGACGAAAATGTTGACTGACACGCCGCATTCGCGAGCAAGCCCGCTCCCACATTGGAGGGTGTTGGGCCTTATTCCTCGGTCGCTGCGGGCTGGATGGCAAGCTGGTCAGCCAGGCGCACGAACGCGGCCAGGTCCAGTTGCTCGGGGCGCAGGCCGCCGTCGACGCCGGCGGCTTCGATTTCAGCGTTGCTCAGCAGGGCCTTGAGGGTGTTACGCAAGGTCTTGCGGCGTTGGTTGAACGCTTCGCGTACCACACGCTCCAGCAGTTTGTGATCTTTGGCCGGGTGCGGCAGCACGGCATGCGGCACCAGGCGCACGATGGCCGAATCAACCTTCGGCGGCGGGTTGAACGCGCCCGGGCCGACGTTGAACAGGTGCTCCACGCGGCAGTGATACTGGACCATGATCGACAAGCGGCCCCAGTCACCACCGCCAGGGCCTGCGGCCAGGCGCTCCACCACTTCCTTTTGCAGCATGAAGTGCATGTCGCGGATGATCCCTGCGTTGTTCAGCAGGTGGAAAATCAGCGGCGTGGAAATGTTGTATGGCAGGTTGCCCACCACCCGCAGGCTGCTGGGCGCAGCGTTAAGGCTGTTGAAGTCAAACTTCAGTGCATCGCCCTGGTGCAGGTTGAAGTTGGGCTTGCCGGCAAACTGCTGGTTGAGGATCGGGATCAGGTCCTTGTCGAGCTCAACGACGTCCAGTTGCCCGCCGCTGGCCAGCAGGCCTTGGGTCAGCGCGCCCTGGCCCGGGCCGATTTCCAGCAGGCGGTCTTCTGGCTTGGCGTGGATGGAGCGCAGGATACGGTCGATCACGCCAGCGTCGTGCAGGAAGTTTTGCCCGAAGCGCTTGCGCGCCCGGTGTTGGTAATGCTCAGTCATATACGGGTCTCGGCCATCTGATAGGCGGTTTCCAGGGCCACGTGCAGGCTGCCGGTATCGATCTTGCCGCTGCCAGCGAGGTCCAGGGCAGTGCCATGGTCGACGGAGGTGCGGATAATCGGCAGGCCCAGTGTCACGTTGACTGCGGCGCCGAAGCCTTTGTATTTCAGCACGGGCAGCCCCTGGTCGTGGTACATCGCCAGCACTGCGTCGCAGTGCTCCAGATATTTGGGGGTAAACAGAGTGTCTGCAGGCAATGGGCCGCGTAGGTCCATGCCTTCTTGGCGCAGGCGCTCTAGTGTTGGTTCAATGATGTCGATTTCTTCATGGCCCAAGTGGCCGCCTTCACCGGCGTGGGGGTTGAGCCCGCAGACCAGGATGCGCGGTTGGGCAATGCCGAATTTGTGTTGCAGGTCGCTGTGCAGGATGCGCGTGACACGCTCCACACGCTCGGCAGTGATGGCATCGGCGATTTCACGCAGCGGCAAGTGCGTGGTCACCAGCGCCACACGCAGGCCACGGGTGGCGAGCATCATCACCACTTGAGCGGTATGGGTCAGTTCCGCGAGGAATTCGGTATGGCCGGAAAAGGCGATGCCGGATTCGTTGATCACGCCTTTGTGCACCGGTGCGGTGATCATGCCGGCAAAGTCGCCGTCGATGCAGCCTTGGCCCGCACGGGTCAGCGTCTCTAGCACAAATGCCGCGTTGGCCGTGTTCAACTGCCCGGCCACCACCTTGGCCTGCAGCGGGGTGTCCCACACATACAGGCTACCGGCGGGGGCCGGCAGGTCGGGCCAGTTGCCCGGCGCCACGTCCAGCAGGTTGACGGCCACACCCAGCTGCGCGGCCCGCTCAAGGAGCAGGTCGCGGCTGGTAATAGCAATCAGGGGGTGTGGCTGGGGTTGCGAGGCGAGCAGCAGGCACAGGTCTGGACCAATGCCGGCTGGCTCGCCGGGTGTCACCGCGAAACGCTGGGGTTTCACTGGGGTGCCTGGTCGGTGCCTGTTTGCTCGGCGCCTGGCAGCTTGTTCTCTACATACGCTTCGTCACGGATCTGACGCAGCCAGGTTTGCAGCTCTTCGTCGTATTTGCGGTTACGCAACACGGTCAGGGCTTGTTGCTCGCGGGCCTGGGTGGTGTTGTCCGTGGCGCGACGGCCAAGCACTTCCAGCACATGCCAGCCGTACTGAGTCTTGAAGGGCTTGGACAATACGCCTTGTGGCGTCTCGGCCATAACCTGCTGGAACTCAGGCACCAGGGCTTTCGGGTCGATCCAGTTCAGGTCGCCACCGTTAAGGGCAGAACCTGGATCTTCCGAGAAGCTTTTGGCCAGGGTGGCGAAGTCTTCACCGCTTTCAATGCGGTCATAGATCTTCTGTGCCAGTTCCTTGGTTTGGGCCTCGGTGCGGATTTCGCTCGGTTTGACCAGGATGTGACGAACATGGACTTCGTCTTTCAACGAAGTTTCGCCGCCGCGGCGTTCCAGCAACTTCAGGATGATGAAACCACCCGGAGTGCGTGCTGGCTGGGTAATGCCGCCGACTTCCATAGCGCTCAATTCGCGATCAAACGGAGGTGGCAATTGAGCGGCTTTACGCCAGCCCATGTCACCGCCTTCAAGGGCGTTGTCGCTGCCGGACTGCGCAATAGCCATCTGGGCAAAGTCTGCACCCGCTTTCAGACGCTCGTAGATCGCCTGGGTTTTAGCGGCGGCAGCATTGAGCTGCTCAGAGTTGGCTGCGTCCGGGGTAGGAATCAGGATATTGGCCAAGTGCAGTTCTTCGGAGAGCTGCATCTTGCCCAGGTCCGAGGCCAGGAAGTTCTTCACTTCCTGCTCGGACACCTGAACCCGCTCGGCCACACGGCGCTGGCGCACACGGCTGATGATCATTTCGCGCTTGATCTGGTCACGGGCGTCCTCATAGGACAAACCATCGTGAGCCAGGGCGGCGCGGAACTGATCAATGCTCATATTGTTACGCTGAGCAATGGTGCCAACGGCCTGGTTCAGTTCTTCGTCCGAAATACGGATGCCGGAACGGTCGCCAATCTGCAATTGCAGGTTTTCGACGATCAGACGCTCCAGCACCTGGGGTTCCAGGACGCTGCTCGGTGGTACACCACCGCCACGCTTGGCGATGGTTTGCTGAACTTCCTTGACCCGTTGGTCCAGCTGGCTCTGCATGATCACGTCGTTGTCGACAATGGCCGCGACTTTATCCAGCTGTTGAACCGCGGCGTGTGCCGAAACAGTACCCAGGAACAGCGCGCCCAGCACTAGCGGGCGCAAACACTCAGAAAGCTTTGTCTTCACGTTCACGATAACCTTCAATGCCTTTGTCGAGGAAGCTCTCTACCTTGGCGCCGGTCAGGCCGCCGAGTCCTTTAAGGACGATCTGGAAGAAGAGCCCGTGGTCACCCTTTTCGTTCTGAGGGGCGATCTGCGTATATTCGTCGTTAGAAACCCAGTAACGGTTGATGACGCGCAGTTTCCAGCAGCAGTTGTCGTACTCGAAACCGCCGAAGGCTTCCAGGGTGCGGTTGCGGGCATAGTCGTACTGCCAGCGGGTGATCAGGTTCCACTGGGGAATGATCGGCCACATCATCGAGAAGTCGTGTTGTTGGATTTTGTAGTAATCCTTCACGTAGTTCTCTTGGCCCGGGCTGCCAAAGTCACCGCCGAACTGCCATTTGCCGGTCAGCTGGTTGTAGACAACCTGGTCGTTGCGATAGCGGTAGCCCAGGTTGACGACCTTGTTCGGGTTGTCTTCCGGCTGATAGTGGAACATCGCGCTGCCGGAGCGAGGGCTATGGCTTTCGGTATCCCAGTTGTAGTCGGCCGTGGCGCGCCAGTCGCGGTTGAAGCGGAACTCGTACTCCAGTGCGACAGGAGATACGTTCGAGTGAGCGTCATCACGTGTCTTGGCGTCGATGCCAGGCAATTGAACTTCACGATCCTTGAAGTACACCGCTTGGCCGATGGAAGCGCGTTGACGTTCGAAACCGTTCTCTTCAATCCAGCGGCTGGTGAGACCAAAGGACAGCTTGTTCTCGTCGCCGATACGGTCGGAGCCGCTGAAGCGGTTGTCCCGGAACAGCGAGGAGTAGCTGAACGAGTTCTCGCTGGTGTCGAAGACAGGAATCTCGGTCTGGTCTTTATTCGGTACGTAGAGGTAGAACGCACGAGGTTCAAGGGTCTGGTTGTAGTCTTTGCCGAACCAATTGGTTTTACGGTCGAAGTACAGGCCGCTGTCGATGCTGGCGATAGGTACTGCACGGTCCTGTGAGCTTTCGAAGGTTTGACCTCCGGCAGCCATTTGGCTCTTGCCCGTACCATCAAGGTCAAGATCGTACTTGGTATAAACGTACTTCAACTTCGGCGTCAAGAAGCCGTAGGACCAGTTCATCGGATAAGAAACAGCTGGCGCAAGGTTCAGACGAGTGCCGTTTGCACGGGTCAAGCCAGTAACGTTGGTATCGAGGCGACGCGAAACCAAGCCGTTTTCGTCGGTAAAGTTACCGTTCTCCAAGTCTCGATCAAAGCGTACGGCTTCGGTTTCATAACTGAAGTCCAGGCCGCCCGGATGAAATGGCAGTTGGCCATTCAGCGTGAGCTGCGGCAACCGGTCATACGGTGTGATTTGAGTGATTGTCGCCAGCTGATAAGCCTGGACATTCAAGCGGGCTTGATAAGAGTCGCCCCGATACGTCAAAGATCCCTGCTGGTTCAGAGCGTCCTGGCTCTCAACCCCTTCCTCAAACGACTTCAAATCCTGGAAGTAATAAGGATCGCTGATCCGGGTGTAATCCACCTGCGACGTCAGACGCGAATCCAACCCACCCTTATGCTGCCAATTGAGCATATAGCGGGTCTTTTCGTAGTCGGTCTGGTTCTTGCGCTCGTCGTTATCGTCGTTGAGGTAAGCCCCACCAAACTGCCCTTCACTCGACTTGGTCAGATAGCGGAATTCGCCCTCCATCAACAAGCCACGCTTGGTCATGTATTGCGGGTACAACGTGGCATCGTAGTTCGGTGCCAGGTTGAAGTAGTACGGCGTTACCAGCGTAAAGCCAGTCTCGCTACCGGTGCTGAAGCTCGGCGGCAGGAAGCCGGATTGGCGACGGTCGTCGATCGGGAAGTAGATGTACGGGGTGTACAGGATCGGGATGTTCTTGATCCGCAACGTCGCGTTGGTCGCCGTACCGAAACCGGTGGCCGGGTTCAACGTGATGTTGTTGCCCTTGAGCTGCCAGGCGTTGCTGTCCGGCTCGCAGGTGGTGTACGTACCGTCCTTGAGACGGATAATCGCGTTTTCTGCACGCTTGGCGTACAGCGCGTTACCGCGGATGCGTGACTTGTGCATCACGTATTCGGCGTTGTCGATCTGGGCGGCGCCGGTGTCGAGCTGGACCTGGGCATGGTCGCCCACGATCAGGGCACCGTTGTCGCGCAGGCGCACTTTGCCGTTCAGTTCGCCACGGTTCTCGGCCTGGTACAGGCTGGCTTCGTCCGCTTCCAGCTGCATGCTGCCCTGGCGCATGACCACGTCACCGGCCAGGGTGGCAACCTGCTGCTCCTGCTCGTAACGCGAGGCCTTGGCGCCGATGAAGGTCGGCGCATCGCTTTTGTCCGTCTTGTCGTTCATGCCAGGACGAGTCGGCTCGATGTACGCGCCGCCGCAGTAAGGGCCGGTTTCGGCCAACTGTGCTGCGGTCAGCTTGTCGCGAGGTACCCAGTCCAGGTGGCTGTAGTCGGCACTGCGCGAACGCAGGCCACGGCCCTTGGATTCGGTGACCAGCATGGTCTTGGGCTCGGCGTCGACGCTGCCGCCAGCTTTGCCTTGCGGCGTGCTGTTGGCCGAGCTGACGGCAGCGCCGTCATGCACCGGGCGCGGCGGCAATGGGGCGGCGGCCGTCTTCGGCGCGCAATCCCAGGCACCCGAAGCAGAGACTGAGCAGTCATACTGTTCCGCGGCGACCACGAATGAGGTGGCGAAAGGTTGCAAGGCCAGCAGACTGCCGGTTACCAGCAACGGAAATTTTCTACGAAACGCGGGGGATTTCAATGCCATCTTATTAGTCCGGGCTTCCTGCGTGCCATCTGCCCGCGGTTTGGGCCGCACGCCTCTCGATGGTCTGAAAGTTGGGTAGGAGCAGACCATTTCTGGTCTGCTCCCCCCTAAAAACCGTACGTGCGCCTTTCAGCGCATACGGCTCAAGTCTTTACGAAGCCCCCCCTTGGGGGAGCCGGTTTGTACACTGTTAGTCCACGAGCGTGAAGCTGCTGGTGGCAAATGGGATGCAATAGTACCCGGTTGTCCAGCGAGTCACCACCGCCTTGTGAGCGATAAATGATGTGGTGGTCGTGCCACCCAGTCTCCCTAGATATTGGGCTTTTGCATAGTACGCACAGTCCTTTTTGGGATTGAAATAGATGAAGAATTTGTTTGCGGTACTTCAATTTCCCGAGCATCCGGGACATCCGCAATGCCTCTCCCATTTCTTCCATAGAGGGATCAAACGGATTGAAATCCCCGCTGATCTTCCTGTGCCTCTCAATCGGCGTGGCCTCTAGGGCGTATAACCGAATTGCCTCTTTGCCTCCTGACTCCGTTATGACCGTGGTGGCAAACACCCAGCTTCGATTTTCGTAGGTTTGGAAATACTTCTCCCTTACCCAATCGAGACTTTTATTTGGGTGCCGCCTTTTCGCCCAACGCCAAAGCGCTTGGAATATTTGGTGGTCCATGCGGCTGTACGCCTTCTTGGCGACCACAGGCTGGTGATACAGCGCCCAGCCTCGCAGTATCGGATTAAGCAGGCGGATCAACTCCTCCTGTTTCACCGCTTTGTTAGTGCTGATGACCTCTTTTACCTTCCTATAGAACGCTTTCACGTTCTTTTTGGCAGGTTTGATCAGGAGTTTTCCGCCGTATTTGCGGAAATTCCAACCAAGGAAGTCGAAGCCTTCATCTATGTGGACGACGTGGGTTTTCTCAAGCGACAGCTGCAATCCTCGCACCGCGAGAAACTGCTCAACCCAAGGTTTGATCTCATTTTCGAGCATCTCTTTCGAGCTACCGGTAATCACAAAATCATCCGCATATCGCACCACGTTAATTTTCAGCTTCTTCGCCTTCGTCACGCCCAGATGTCGCTTGAGCTGTGATTCCAGTCCATCCAGCACCAAATTTGCCAAGGTGGGCGAGATAATCCCGCCCTGTGGTGTACCGGCATTCGTTGCCTGTAGCTGGCCTTTGTGAATCACTCCAGCTTTCAACCATTTTCGGAGGATTTCTTTGTCCGTTGGGACATTTTCGATCAGCCAGTCATGGTTGATGTGATCAAAGCAGCCTTTGATGTCCGCTTCCAATACCCATTGGGCCGAAGCCTTCTTGGATAGACAAACGAACAACTGTGCCATCGCATCCGCCGTGGAGCGTTCGATCCGAAAGCCGTAGCTGTTTGGATCGCCGGTGGTCTCAGCGATAGGTGCCAGGGCTAGCAGGTATAGCGCCTGCATAGCTCTGTCAGTCATGGTTGGAATGCCCAGAGGGCGTTCTTTTCCATTCGACTTCGGGATAAACACACGCCGTAGTGGCCGTGGCTTATACCCGTGGCGCTTCAACCCATTTGCCGCTTTCCATTTGGCATCGGGTGTATCCCAGAGCACGCGGTCGACTCCCGCCGTGCGCTTGCCCTGGTTTTCAGTGACTCGCCGTATGGCCAAGTATCTGGCCGAACGAGAGCGGGTTAACATCCGTTGCAGGGCTTTCACCCGGCGCCAGTTGCCTTCCCGACAAGCCTTCGCAATCCGTATCTGCATCGCCCGTACGTTCTGCTGCACACGACACCAATCGATGTCATGCCAATGCTGCGGAACGCCGGAAGGCGCAGACCCGGCCAGTTGGCTAGGTACTAACATGCTGCCTTCCTCTCAAGTTTCCCGAGCAGAAGACGTACGCATCCCCTGACGGGAATGGACGCTCCCGTCAGGAGTGGATGAATAAGAAGCCCATTACTGCCGGACTTCGAAGATGATTGAGACAGGTTTACTCAGCGTTCATGCGATAAAAGACCACGCAGAAGTCTGCCCGGTTTCCCGTGGGGTAATGTTCCAACCCCTGTCCGCGCCATTACAGCTCGGCGTTCGCTTTTTCTGCGATCCCATACCCGCACAGCCAACAGATCCCCTTGCGGTTCACCTGCCCGAAGGCGGCCATACGGGCTTACCACGTTCCCTACCTGTCACACGATTGGTTTAGGGTCTGCCTTTTCACCGGAGGCCTTGTAGCGACGTATTCCCACATCCCACAGGAATAACTGGCCCCATACCTTTTGGTCCATGCCTGACAGCAGTTTTGGCATGTTTATCATTACGGCGTTTATCAGCAGTTCACTTACGTTACCCATGCCAACCAGCCTAGCGTCTCGACCCGGTACTGCTCCGAGCGTCTGTACTTTGCCTCACGGCAAAAGCACACCCTGATGGGGACTACATTGTCGGAAAAGCTTCACACCCCACCGTTACCAGTGACGCATGTTTTCCTAGGCTATCGTTGGTCGCACAACGAGTCCGCTGCTATCTCAAAATAAGATAGTTGGACAATGACAGACAGAGTTTTCGCTCGTGTCTCCGGTTTGATGTGAGCGGAGGACTGCAAGGCAGCACGCTCAAAGAGTATTTCCTCCTGTTTTAAGGCAGGAGGAATCCCTGCGGGGATTCATCCCGCAAGGGTAGGCCTAGGGCCTGAGTGGATTCGCTATCTGATGTAGAAGACGGCGCAAATAATTACGACCGTAAAGGCCGATATCATTCCCGCAAATTTCCAAGTCAGTCGATACAAGACGTCATCGAGAGCTTTGGAGATATCTGTCTGACTTGCCGATACCTCAGCTTTAAGGGCTAGACGTTTCCGCATAGAGACCTCATCAGTAGTGAAGTAGGCACTCCCAGTCCGAAATTCGGACCATAGCCGCGCTTCTGAGTGCTAAGCGGCTTTGGGGTTCGCTATTGTCGCCGCAGCGACAACGAGTCCTTCTAAGCAGTGGGACCCCTGGGCTGTTTTGTTTCCCGGATTGGCTACCGGGCTATCGGTTTTCTTGGGGAAAACCATTGACGGTGACGTCTCACCGCCAACCTGGAGACACGCTACGCGTGTCGCACAAGATGCGTGATAATAAAGCATGCCCCGCTTGACGGCTAGCGCCGTCGGAGACCCTTGTAATGCCCGAGCAAGATCTACGTTTACAACAGCTGGAAGTCTGGCTGGATGAGCAGTTGCCGATCCTCTTCAACGCTCAGGACTGGGGCCCCGTGCCCCCGGCCACATTGACCGCGGCCAGCAGCGACGCGAGTTTCAGGCGTTACTTCCGATGGGAGGGCGGTGCCCATACGTTCGTCGTCATGGACGCGCCACCCCCCCAGGAAAACTGCAAACCTTTCGTCGATATCGCGCATTTGCTCGCGAAATCGGGAATAAATGTGCCAAAAATTTATGCAGAAGATTTGCCCCGAGGCTTTCTTTTGCTCAATGACCTGGGCACAAAAACCTATCTGGACGTGATTGACGGTGAAAACGCCGACCAATTATTTGCCGATGCCATCGACGCGCTGCTGGCTTTTCAGCAATTGCCGATGGATGCACCGTTGCCCAGCTATGACGTGGCTTTATTGCGTCGCGAGCTGGAATTGTTCCCGGAATGGTACGTGCGTCGTCACCTAGGCATCGACCTCGATGCTGAGCAACAGGCCCTCTGGCAACGCGCCAGCCAGCAGTTGATCGACAGCGCCCTGGCCCAGCCCAAGGTGCTGGTGCACCGCGACTACATGCCGCGCAACCTGATGATCAGTGAGCCGAGCCCTGGCGTGCTGGATTTCCAGGACGCGGTCTACGGCCCGGTGACCTACGACATTACCTGCCTGTTCAAGGACGCCTTCCTCAGTTGGCCCCAGGCCCGCGTACGCGAATGGCAGCGTGGCTATTGGCAGCGTGCCGGGCAGTTGGGCATTCCCGTACAGGACGACTTTGAAGAGTTCCTGCGTGCCAGCGACCTGATGGGCGTGCAGCGTCACCTCAAGGTCATCGGCATTTTTTCGCGTATCTGCCACCGCGACGGCAAGCCACGCTACCTGGCCGACGTGCCGCGTTTCTTTGCTTATATAGAAGCGGTGCTGGCCGACCGACCTGAGTTGAGTGACCTGGGCGAGTTACTCGCCAGCCTGCGCGAACCTGTCGAGGCTAGCGTATGAAGGCGATGATCCTGGCGGCGGGAAAGGGCGAACGCATGCGTCCGCTCACCCTGCATACGCCCAAGCCGCTGGTGCAAGCCGGCGGCAAGCGGCTGATCGAGTATCACCTTGAAGCCTTGGCGAAGGCCGGCTTTACCGAGATCGTGATCAATCACGCCTGGCTAGGCCAGCAGATTGAAAACTACTTGGGCGACGGCGCCCAGTTTGGTCTGCGCATCCGCTACTCCCCAGAGGGTGAACCGCTGGAGACGGGGGGTGGGATATTCCAGGCGTTGCCGCTGCTGGGCGACGAACCGTTTCTGGTGGTCAATGGCGATATCTGGACGGACTACGATTTCACCCAGCTCAAGCAGCCGATCCGGGGCCTGGCGCACTTGGTGATGGTCGACAACCCAGCGCACCACCCGTCGGGCGGGGATTTCTACTTGGATCACGGCGTGCTTCATGATGCCGCGCCCGGTGCCGATAACCTGACCTTCAGTGGCATTTCAGTGCTCGACCCTAAATTGTTCGCGGGTTGCAGCGCCGGTGCCTTCAAGCTGGCCCCGCTGTTACGCGCGGCCATGGCCAAAGGTTTGGTAACGGGGGAGCACATGGCAGGACGCTGGGTGGATGTGGGGACGCTGGAGCGACTGGCGCAGGTCGAAACCTTGCTGACAGCGGGGCAGTAGGATGTTGTGGCCAGGGACGCTGATCGGCGCGGGGGCTGGCTTTGCCATTGCCAGTATTCCGGGGGCTCTGTTGGGGGCATTGCTGGGGCAGGCGCTGGACCGCCGCCTGCAATTGCACAGTTGGGCGCAGTTGCGTGAACGCCTGGGTGGGCGCCCGGCCTTGCGCAACGATGAACTGTTGTTTGTGCTGCTGGGGCGCTTGGCCAAGAGTAACGGCCGGGTAGTCGATGGGCATATCCAGCAAGCGCGCCAGGAAATGCGTGCACTGGACATGACTGAGCCGGCCCAGCGCCGCGCGATCAGCGCCTTCAACCGTGGCAAATCTGGCAGCGACCGGGTACGCAGTTACCTGCGGGTGCTCAAGACGCAGCCCCATGCGGCGGAAGGCGTGCTGCGCGCCTGTTGGCGCATGGCGTGGGCGGACGGTCAGGCGGATACTGCCGAGCGCGACCTGATCGACCAGTGGGGCAAGTGGTTGGGCTGGACGCCGCAACAGCTACAGGCATTGGCGAGCGATTACGCGCCGGAGCGCAAGCCACTGGCCAATCGTGGCGGGGCCTATCAGGAGGCATTGCGTATTTTGGGGGTGACGGCAACCACTGAGCCATCGGTGATCAAGCGCGCCTACCGCCGCCTGCTCAGCCGCCACCATCCGGACAAGATCGCCGGCACGGGTGCCAGCCCCGCGCAAGTGCGTGAGGCGACCGAGCGAACCCGAGAGCTGCATAACGCCTATGCATTGATTCGTGAACGGCGGGATTTTCGCTGAGGGGCCATCGCCACTCCACTCCATGTTGTAGGAGCGAGCTTGCTCGCGAAAAACTCCCAGGCGCCGCGTTTATTCAGGAAGCACGCACTATCGTTGACGTTTTTCGCGAGCAAGCTCGCTCCTACAGAAAGCGATGTCGCCCCCGATAGCGGAGTGTCAGTCTGCGCCGCCCTGCGGGCTCAACCACCCGCGCACCCTGCGGTATAACTGCTCTTGCTGCGCTGCGCTATTACCGGGCAACGCCGTGAGCGACACCTGCTTATAGCCGTCATTCTTCGAGCGCTTGGCCGCTTGAAGTCGTTCCTGAGCGTTTTTGCGGTCCTGGGCGCCTTCTTGATAGAACACGTCCGCCGTGGGCACCTTCAAAGCCGGCGCCAGTTGTTGCAGGTCCGGTTGGCGAGCCGCAGGCGTCTTGCCGGCCACCATCACCAACCTCTGCACCTGGGAGGGTTGTTTCTCGCTCAGGTAGCGGGCCGCCCACCAGGCGCCGGTGCCATGGCCGAGCAACACCACGCTGCGGGCGCTTTGGGTCTGGGCGAAGGCGACGGCGGCGTCGATACGGTCGAAGATGCGCTTGGCGTCGGTCTTGTCCTGTTCATCCGCCCCCGGCACCACCGCCGGGTCAGTGCCTTCGGCCTCGGCGCTGGCGGCCTGTTCGACCGGCTTGGCTGCGGTGCTGCCTTCCTTGCTGCTGGTATCGACCGCCGCTGTCGGCGGCTCGATGACCCGTGGCGGCAGGGTGTCTACATTGACGTCAGGCAATGACAGGCTGAGGGTGCCCCAGGCGGCGTCCGGCAACTTGCGCCGCAGAGGCGCGATGGCCTGCGGCCAGTCCGCGTTCTCCCCAGCACCTGGTATGAGGATCACCACACCCTCGGCTTCGGCGCTGTTGGCAGGTTTCCACAGCGCCAGGAACGAATCGCTACCCGCCTGCAATTGTTGTTGCTCCTGCTGCGGCACCTGGCGTTCGAGCGCACTGGCTTCTTGCTGGCTACGCTCGGGCAAAGGCTGGCGTTCAGCCGGTTTTTCGACGGCAGGCGAGGGCGCATCCTCGGCCTGGACAGGCAGTGCGCTGGTAAACAGAAGTGACAGGCACAATGCTGGCAGTGCCGAACGGTGAAGAAAAAGCATCGTTGATTCCCGGCCAGAAGTGATTCCAGCAGCCTAATGGGTTGGTCGGTATTTGTCAGGGGTATGCGGCGCGGTTCTCGTTACCAACAGGCTATCGGCGGTTTGTACGCCGCCTTGATGGGCGCGGCGCGACCATTCAACCAATGAATGGCAGACAACACGCCAGGGGCGGCTATTCTTGTGCCAGCCCATCATTCATAAGAGGCCGCGCACATGAGTACTTCCTCATTCAAGATCGCCCACAAACTGCTGACCGGCGCAGGTGCCATCGAACAACTGGCTGCCGAACTCACGCGCCTGGATGTGGATAACCCGCTGATCGTCACCGACGCCGCGTTGGTCCAGTCCGGCACCGTGGCGCTGGCCCTGGAGCATCTGGGCGATCGAGCCTATGAAATTTTCGACCGAGTACTGCCCGACCCGGAAATTGCCATCGTCGAAGACTGCATGCGTGCGTACCGCGAAGGCGGGCATGACGGCCTGATTGGTGTGGGTGGCGGCAGTGCCATCGACATCGCCAAGAGCGTGGCGGCCTATGCCGGTTATCACGGCGCGCTGGCGGACTTGTTTGGCGTCGATCAGGTGCCGCGCAAAGGCCCGCCGTTGATCGCCATCCCCACCACGGCGGGCACCGGCTCGGAGGTGACCAATGTGGCGATACTGTCTGACAAGGCTGCACAGCTGAAAAAAGGCATCGTCAGCGATTACTTGTTGCCCGATGTCGCGCTGATCAGCCCGCAAATGACCTTGACCTGCCCACGGGGTGTCACTGCTGCCAGTGGTGTAGACGCCTTGGTGCACGCCATCGAGTCCTACCTGTCGCTGAATGCCTCGCCGATTACCGATGCCCTGGCCATCGGTGCGATCAAATTGATTGCCAGCGCGCTGCCCAAGGCTTACGCCAACCCGGCGAACCTGCAGGCCCGTGACGACATGGCCACCGCCAGCCTGATGGCCGGCATGGCCTTTGGCAACGCGGGCGTCGGTGCGGTGCATGCACTGGCGTACCCGTTGGGTGGGCGCTTCAATATTGCCCATGGCGTAAGTAACGCGCTGTTATTGCCGTATGTGATGCACTGGAACAAATTGGCCTGCGTCGAGCGCATGCAGGACATTGCCCAGGCCATGGGCGTCAATATCGCCGGGCTGAGCGTGAATGACGCTGCCGACCAGGCGGTAGAGGCGATGACACGACTGTGTGCGGCAGTGGAGATCCCGTCCGGCCTGCGTAGTTTCGGCGTGCCCGAGGACGCCATCCCGGCCATGGCCAGTGAAGCCGCAGGTATTGAGCGCTTGATGCGCAACAACCCGCGCAGGCTCAGTGCCGCCGATATCGAAAAAATCTACCGGGCAGCTTACTAACCGTTGAGATAGGTCACGGTGCGCGCAGCAAAGCATGAGGTATACAATGCGCGCCATCGTGATTTAGCTCAAAAAAGGTGCGTCATGCAGCCCTTCGTCATTGCTCCATCGATTCTCTCTGCCGACTTCGCCCGCCTGGGTGAGGAAGTGGACAAGGTGTTGGCCGCCGGTGCCGACTTCGTGCACTTCGATGTCATGGACAACCACTACGTACCCAACCTGACCATCGGCCCGATGGTGTGCGCCGCGTTGCGCAAGTACGGCATCACCGCGCCGATTGATGCGCACCTGATGGTCAGCCCCGTGGACCGTATCGTCGGTGACTTCATCGAGGCGGGTGCGACCTACATCACCTTCCACCCGGAAGCCACGTTGCACGTTGACCGCACTTTGCAGCTGATCCGCGAAGGCGGCTGCAAGGCAGGCCTGGTATTCAACCCGGCTACTCCGCTGAGCGTGCTTGAGTACGTGATGGACAAGGTCGACATGGTCTTGCTGATGAGCGTCAACCCAGGCTTCGGCGGGCAGAAGTTCATCCCTGGCACCTTGAATAAGCTGCGTGAAGCCCGTGCGCTGATCGATGCGTCGGGGCGTGACATCCGCCTGGAGATCGACGGTGGGGTCAACGTCAACAATATCCGTGAGATCGCCGCTGCGGGTGCCGATACCTTCGTGGCCGGCTCGGCGATCTTCAACGCCCCGGACTACCAGGCCGTCATCGACCAGATGCGTGCCGAACTGGCGCTGGCGCGTCCATGAGCGGTTTTGAGCAGTTGTTCCCCGGTAAATTGCCACGGCTGGTGATGTTCGATCTGGACGGTACCTTGATCGACTCGGTGCCCGACCTGGCGGCCGCGGTGGACCAGATGCTGCTCAAGCTGGGGCGCAAGCCGGCAGGGATTGATTCGGTGCGCGAATGGGTCGGCAATGGCGCGCCGATGTTGGTGCGCCGGGCCTTGGCCAACGACATCGATGCCACGGGTGTGGATGAGGTCGAGGCAGAACATGCCTTGGAGCTGTTCAATGCCGCTTATGAAAGCAGCCACGAACTGACCGTGGTTTACCCCGGCGTGCGCGATACCCTCAAGTGGTTGAACAAGCAGGGCGTGGAAATGGCCCTGATCACCAACAAGCCGGAGCGCTTCGTTGCGCCGTTGTTGGACCAGATGAAAATCGGTCGCTACTTCCGCTGGATCATCGGCGGCGATACCTTGCCGCAGAAAAAGCCCGACCCGGCGGCCCTGTTTTTCGTGATGAAAATGGCCAATATCCCGGCGTCTCAATCGCTGTTTGTCGGCGATTCGCGCAGTGATGTGCTGGCGGCGAAAGCGGCGGGCGTGCAGTGCGTGGCCTTGAGTTATGGTTACAACCATGGCCGGCCGATTGCGGAAGAGTCCCCAGCGCTGGTCATTGATGACCTGCGACTGCTAATCCCCGGTTGCTTGGGCGCTGGCGCTGAGATAACGTTGCCCGACATTGAATCGTCCCCTTCTGGAAATTCCATCGTGGTGGTCACTCGCAAACTCTGGATGAAAGTCATCAAGGCCTTGGCCCGCTGGCGTTGGCGCGCCTGACTGATCCTGGCCGCGTGTGCGGCACGTTTGCCTACCTGACTGTTTGACCCTCACACCACGAGGCACCTCATGACCCGCGAAGAATTCCTGCGTTTGGCCGCTGCCGGCTATAACCGTATCCCCATGGCTTGCGAAACCCTGGCCGACTTCGATACGCCGCTGTCGATCTACCTGAAGCTGGCCGACGAGCCCAACTCCTACCTGCTCGAGTCGGTACAGGGCGGTGAGAAGTGGGGCCGTTACTCGATCATTGGCCTGCCATGCCGCACGGTGCTGCGGGTACACGACCATCATGTGAGCATCACCCATGACGGCGTGGAGATCGAAAGCCATGACGTAGAAGACCCGCTGGCCTTTGTCGAAGCCTTCAAGGCGCGCTACAACGTGCCGACCATTGCTGGCCTGCCGCGTTTCAATGGCGGGCTGGTGGGATACTTCGGCTATGACTGCGTGCGCTATGTGGAGAAGCGCCTGGGCAAATGCCCGAACCCGGACCCGCTGGGGGTGCCGGACATTTTACTGATGGTGTCCGACGCGGTGGTGGTGTTCGACAACCTCGCCGGCAAGATGCATGCGATTGTTCTCGCCGACCCCGCCCAGGCTGATGCCTTCGAACAAGGCCAGGCCAACCTGGAAGCGTTGCTGGAAAAACTCCGCCAGCCGATCACCCCGCGTCGCGGCCTCGACCTCAGCCGCCCACCCGCGGCCGACCCGGTGTTCCGCTCAAGCTTTACCCAGGATGACTACGAGCGCGCCGTCGATACCATCAAGGAATACATCCTTGCCGGTGATTGCATGCAAGTGGTGCCGTCGCAACGCATGTCCATCGACTTCAAGGCGGCGCCGATTGACCTGTACCGCGCACTGCGTTGCTTCAACCCGACGCCGTATATGTACTTCTTCAACTTCGGCGACTTCCACGTCGTGGGCAGTTCGCCGGAAGTGCTGGTGCGGGTTGAAGACAACCTGATCACCGTGCGCCCGATTGCCGGTACGCGCCCCCGTGGTGCGACCGAAGAAGCCGACGTGGCGCTGGAAGAAGACCTGCTCAGCGATGAAAAGGAAATTGCCGAACACCTGATGCTGATCGACCTGGGGCGCAACGACACTGGGCGTGTTTCGGAAATCGGCTCGGTGAAACTGACCGAGAAGATGGTCATTGAGCGGTATTCCAATGTGATGCATATCGTGTCCAACGTCACCGGCGAGCTGAAGGCCGGGCTGACGGCGATGGACGCCCTGCGGGCGATTTTGCCGGCGGGCACCTTGTCGGGGGCGCCGAAGATCCGTGCGATGGAAATCATCGACGAACTGGAGCCGGTCAAGCGCGGTGTCTATGGCGGCGCCGTCGGGTATTTCGCCTGGAACGGTAATATGGACACCGCCATTGCGATCCGTACGGCGGTGATCAAGGATGGCGAACTGCATGTGCAGGCCGGTGGCGGGATTGTGGCGGACTCGGTGCCGGCCCTTGAATGGGAAGAAACCCTGAACAAGCGCCGGGCGATGTTCCGTGCGGTGGCACTGGCAGAGCAAACCCCACAAGACTAAAGCTGAAATAAAAAATGTGGGAGCGGGCTTGCCCGCGATGGCGGTGTGTCACTTGAGATATTCAGTGACTGATCCACCGCCATCGCAGGCAAGCCAGCTCCCACATTTGTTTTGCGCAGTATTTAGAAATCCAGACTGACCCCGACATTGACGCCTTGCTGGGTCAAATTGTCATCCTTCCGCACGTTATAAGCTGCCCGCAACGCCAGGTCCTGAGTCAGCTTGTGGCTGACACCCAGGCTCAAACGGTCAGAGTTGCTGCGAGGCGTATACCCGTCCAGCTTGAAGTCGATTCCCTGCACGCTGTTGAGCGAGATGTTCACCTTCTGGGTGTCATTTTCAAACTCATGCTCGTGCGCCACTTCGCCAAAAACTTGCGTTTGCGGCGTGATGCGGTAGCTGCCTTGCAGGCCGACGCCCAGGCGCTTGGAGTCACGTTGTTGATCGTCAAAGGTCAGGGCGGTGGAGCGGCTGTTTTTCTCCGAGTAGCCATTGACTTCAACCCGCGCGTAATCGGCGCTGATGAAGGGCGACAGGTGCCAGTCGCTGCCCGGTGCGGCGATGTCATACCCCACGCGGCCACTCAAGGCCCAGAGCCAGCCATCGGTGTCACCTTTCTCCGAACCTTCGCTGACGCCCAGGACGAACTTGCGCTTAAGGCTGTCGAAGTCCAGCTTGCCGCCGGTCAATGCAGCATCGGCCCACCAGTGATTTTGCTGGTACTGAGCGAAAGCCGTGCCCATATAACTGTTGAGCTTGTAGTCCGAATCATTGGCACCGGGTTCGAGTGTCTGCCGATACAGGCCGGCGGCAACGCCCACGCGCCAGTTTTCATCGAGCCGGTAGCTGCCACCGATATTCAGGTTGTAGCCGCTGCCGTCGCCACTGGCCGAGCTGCTTTGATCATCGAAATCCAGGCGTTGGCCGCCACCGGCCACGATGGCGCGCCATTGGCCGACGGCTTGCCAGCTGCCGTTGTCTGCTTGCCATTGGTTGCGCAGTTCGTCCTGGTGGGCGCGCAAGGTGCCTTGGGCCATTTCCGGCAGCAAGGTCAGTTCCCACGGCGCGGCGAGTAGCGAATAGGCGTAGTCGGCAATCAAGCGTTGCCCGGCCACGGTAGGGTGGACCGAGTCGTTGTAGATCAGCTTGGTCGGGTCCGGGTTGGTACCACCGATGCCGTAGGTTGGGTTGGCGGTGCAACTGTTACCGCTGAAGCAGGTGCCCGTCAGGTTCTGCCCGGTGGCGAGGCCGAAGCGGGCCGGATCGGCGAAAGCCTCGTTCAACAACAGCGGGATGTTCAGCGGGATAACCTGCGCATCCACTTGTGACAGACGCTGTACCAGGGACTGGTTGAAAATATTACTCAGGGCCGAAGTCGCTGCTTGCTGTGGGGTGCCATTGATGGCCGGCGTCAGCCCCAGGTCGGGTAGCATCCAGACCATGATGTAGCGCGCGCCGGCTTGTTGCAGGGCCTGGGCGCTGTCCGCCAGCCTGCCACCGGCGGCGACCGCTTGAGCGGGGCTGAGGACCCGGCCCTGCAGGAAGTCATTGCCGCCCCCTGAAAGAAAGTAAAGCGCGTTCGGGTCGGCTCTCCCACCATTAGCCGGCAGATAGCCCTGCCGGCTGCGCAATACAGTGCCGCCCCCGGGGTTGCCTGGGGGAATTGCAGCATTGGAGACTGAGGTAATGGAGTCGAGGATATTGTCAGTGCGGTAGCCACCCACTGCCCAGTTGTTGCCGTCTGGCAAACCCTGGGCTGCGCGAACCGGTGAGGTGGAGGCATTCAGGTCGTTGGGAGCGACGCCCAGTTTTGCGCCCAGCAGGGTCGAGGAGACCAGGCCATATTCACCCTGGAAGTTCGCCCCGGTTCGGTTGGTAAAACGTAATGTGGCGCCGGCCGAACCGTCGGGAAACTGGCCCGCATCCGCCAGGCTGTCACCGAAAACCACCATGGTTGAATAAGGTGACGGGGCTGCGAACGCCTGGGCACAGGCCAATGACAGGAGGCAGCCGGCAAGCGGCGCGTAAAACGCTGGTCTGAGCATGCAAGATTCCATTCGGTTGTTTTTATGTTGGAGGTGAAACACTAGCAAAGTTTTTGGCATTTTTTGTAAGGAAAACCGGAATCCGCCTACGTTGCGCCCCCGTATTTGCGGCTCCATATTGCACCGCTGGCGAGCCTACGTTACTGTGCCTGAACGTATGAATGAGACCCTCCCCGTGTTGATCATCAGCAAACTCTTGATGCGAGTAGTCAAGGCACACGCCCGTTGGCGTTGGCGCGCCTGACATTTTTCTCTGCCGGCCTGGCCGGACCTGTACCGATTTGCCTTCTTCACCCGTTGTCTGACGCCCCTTGCCAACTCCCCCTGGCAACCGGAACGTGCGTCTGGCAGCGGGTCACGCTCTTGGAAGGTGGTCATTTGAAATCAGTGAATTCAAGAGGTTTGAACCCACATGTTGCTGATGATTGATAACTACGACTCCTTTACCTACAACGTTGTGCAGTACCTGGGCGAACTGGGTGCCGAGGTCAAGGTGGTGCGCAACGATGAACTTACTGTTGCCGAAATCGCCGCGTTGAACCCCGAGCGCATCGTCGTCTCACCTGGCCCGTGCACGCCGACCGAGGCGGGCATCTCTCTGGAAGCCATCCAGTATTTCGCCGGCAAGCTGCCGATCCTGGGCGTCTGCCTGGGCCATCAGTCCATCGGACAGGCGTTTGGCGGTGATGTGGTGCGCGCGCGCGAGGTCATGCACGGCAAGACCAGCCCGGTGTTCCATCGCGACCTGGGTGTGTTCCATGGCCTGAACCTGCCGGTGACCGTGACCCGTTACCACTCACTGGTGGTCAAGCGTGAAACCTTGCCCGAATGCCTGGAGCTGACCGCCTGGACCCAGCTGGAAGACGGCTCGGTCGACGAGATCATGGGCCTGCGTCACAAGACACTGAACATCGAAGGGGTGCAATTTCACCCTGAATCAATCCTGACCGAGCAGGGCTACGAGCTGTTCGCCAACTTTCTCAAGCAGAGCGGCGGCACGCGCTAAGGACTTTTCATGGATATCAAGACTGCCCTGAGCCGTATCGTCGGCCATCTGGACCTGAGCACCGCGGAAATGAGCGATGTGATGCGCGAGATCATGACCGGTCAATGCACCGATGCTCAGATCGGCGCTTTTATGATGGCGATGCGCATGAAGAGCGAAAGCATCGACGAAATCGTCGGTGCGGTGTCGGTGATGCGTGAGCTGGCGGACAAGGTCGAACTCAAGACCCTCGACGGCGTCGTCGATGTAGTGGGCACCGGCGGTGACGGTGCGAATATTTTCAACGTGTCGACCGCCTCATCTTTTGTGGTGGCCGCCGCTGGTTGCACCGTCGCCAAGCACGGTAACCGTGCAGTGTCTGGCAAGAGCGGCAGTGCCGACTTGCTGGAAGCGGCCGGTATTTACCTGAACCTCACGCCGGTGCAAGTAGCGCGCTGCATTGACAGCGTTGGCATTGGCTTCATGTTTGCCCAGTCCCATCACGGCGCGATGAAGCACGCTGCCGGCCCGCGCAAGGACCTCGGCCTGCGTACCCTGTTCAACATGCTCGGCCCGCTTACGAATCCGGCCGGTGTGAAGCATCAGGTGGTGGGCGTGTTCAGCCAGGCGCTGTGCCGGCCGCTGGCCGAAGTCTTGCAACGCCTGGGCAGTAAGCATGTGCTTGTGGTGCATTCCAAGGATGGCCTCGACGAATTCAGCCTGGCAGCGCCGACCTTTGTGGCGGAGCTCAAGAACGACGAGGTCACCGAATATTGGGTCGAGCCCGAAGACCTGGGGATGAAAAGCCAGAGCCTGCACGGCCTGGCGGTGGAAAGTCCGGCAGCTTCGTTGGAGTTGATTCGTGATGCCTTGGGGCGTCGCAAGACCGAAAACGGTCAGAAAGCTGCGGAAATGATTGTCCTGAATGCTGGCGCAGCCCTTTACGCGGCCGACCATGCCTATAGTCTCAAGGAAGGTGTTGCCTTGGCCCACGATGCGCTGCATACCGGCCTGGCTCGCGAGAAGCTCGAAGAGCTGGGAGCATTCACCGCCGTATTCAAGATGGAGAATGAAGGATGAGTGTGCCAACCGTTCTGGAAAAGATCCTGGCCCGCAAGGTTGAAGAAGTGGCCGAGCGCCGCGCCCGTGTGAGCCTGGCCGAGTTGGAAGCGCAGACGAAAAGCGCCGATGCGCCACGCGGCTTTGCCAAAGCCTTGATCGCCCAGGCCAAGCTCAAGCAGCCGGCCGTGATCGCCGAGGTCAAAAAGGCTTCGCCGAGCAAAGGGGTGATACGCGAACACTTTGTGCCCGCTGAAATCGCCGTCAGTTATGAGAAGGGAGGGGCGACCTGCCTCTCTGTGCTGACGGATATCGACTACTTCCAAGGTTCCGACCTGTTTCTGCAACAGGCGCGCGCCGCGTGCAAGTTGCCGGTGATCCGCAAGGATTTCATGGTCGACCCGTACCAGATCGTCGAAGCCCGTGCCTTGGGTGCCGACTGCGTGTTGCTGATTGTCTCCGCGTTGGATGACGTGAAGATGGCCGAGCTGGCGGCCGTGGCCAAAAGCGTTGGTTTGGATGTATTGGTCGAAGTGCACGACGGCGACGAGTTGGAGCGCGCATTGAAGACCCTCGATACACCGCTGGTGGGCGTCAACAACCGTAACCTGCATACCTTCGAGGTCAGCCTGGAAACCACCCTCGACCTGCTGCCGCGTATTCCGCGCGATCGTCTGGTGATTACCGAAAGTGGCATCGTCAACCGCGCCGATGTGGAACTGATGGAAATCAGTGACGTGTACTCGTTCCTGGTGGGCGAGACGTTTATGCGCGCCGAGAACCCAGGGGCGGAATTGCAGCGCTTGTTCTTCCCGGAGCGTGGTACGACGATCAGCGGCTCGACATTGGATTGATGTGAAGCCAGCTCCCACATTGCTTTTGTGGTTATTCAGGTAGGTAGGTGTTCGATGCTCCAGCCCGTGATCATGACTGTCGAAGCAGGCCTTGCCGCCGAGCAAGACCTATTGGCAGCCGTTTGCGCGGGTGAGCAGGCGTTCGGATTGCTGTTCTGGCAGCCCAGTGACCAAGCGCTGGTTATGCCGCGCCGTTTGAGCCGGTTGCCGGCATTCGAGGCGGCGAGCCAGGTCTCGGTCGATGCGGGTTGGCCGGTGTTGCTGCGTGAAACCGGCGGTGAGCCGGTGCCGCAGTCCGGCGCCACGGTCAATATCGCCCTGGTCTATGCCCCGCCGCGCAGTGAAGGCGACCCGGGGCGTATCGAAACCGGCTATCGGCGCTTGTGCCAACCGATCTGTGATCTGTTGATCGAGTTGGGCGGCGATGCGTCCGTCGGCGAAATTGACGGTGCTTTTTGCGACGGTCGTTACAACGTCAACCTCAATGGCCGCAAAATGGTGGGCACTGCCCAGCGTTGGCGACAAAGCGGTGGCCGCCCGGTCGGGTTGGTGCATGGGGCGATGTTGCTGGAGAATGATCGTGAGCAATTGATTGCGGCGGTCAACCGCTTCAACCAAGCCTGCGGCTTGGAGCAGCGAGTTCGCGCCGACAGCCATATCGCACTGCACGAAGCCTTTCCCGCACCGGATGCTATCAGTCGGCTCGACACGTTGTACCGTCAGATGCTGGCTGGCTTCCTGCCGGTTTAACGGGTGCCGTACACCACCATCGTCTTGCCTTTGACGTGCACCAGGTTGCGTTCTTCCAAGTCCTTGAGCACGCGGCCAACCATTTCTCGTGAACACCCGACAATACGTCCGATCTCCTGGCGCGTGACTTTGATCTGCATGCCGTCGGGATGGGTCATGGCATCGGGTTGCTTGCATAGCTCCAGCAGGCAGCGAGCAACGCGACCGGTGACATCAAAGAACGCCAGGTCGCCGACTTTGCGCGTGGTGTCGCGTAGGCGCTGGGCGATCTGTCCGCTCAGGGCGTACAAGATATCCGGATCATGCTGGGCCAGTTCGCGAAATTTCGTATAGCTGATCTCGGCCACTTCGCACTCAACTTTGGCCCTTACCCAAGCGCTGCGTTCCTGCTCTTTGCCTGCTTGTTCAAACAGGCCCAGCTCCCCGAAGAAATCCCCGGTGTTGAGGTAGGCAATGATCATCTCACGGCCATCTTCATCCTCGATCAGGATGGTGACCGAGCCCTTGATAATGAAGAACAGGGTTTCTGAACGCTCGCCGGCGCAGATGATGTTGTGCTTGGCCGGATGACGTCGGCGCTGGCAATGCAACAGCAGCTTGTCGAGGTTCTTGATCTTGGGTGTGGGAGTAAGAGCAACCATGGTTGTATCCCGAAAAGACTGCAAGGTGTAGTTGGCGTTGTTTTTATCCAGCGGCCTCTCATTGATAGACGCTGTACAAGTCATGGCAATGCGCCATTCATTTGGCGCCAGCTTACCAGACACCTTCTGTCACGATTAGCCAATTTACCGGGCAAACGCTGTCATTTATCGAATTTATGCAGGGCGCTGCTGTTTCAAAGCCCTGTGCTAAGCTGGCGACCCTTTTTTAGCAGTGGAGTCTGGGCGATGAAGGCACGCATCCAATGGGCGGGCGAAGCCATGTTCCTCGGTGAGTCGGGCAGCGGCCACGTGGTGGTCATGGACGGTCCGCCGGAAGCCGGCGGGCGTAACCTGGGTGTACGCCCGATGGAAATGTTGCTGCTGGGTGTGGGCGGTTGCAGCAATTTCGATGTGGTCAGCATCTTGAAGAAGTCGCGCCAGGCCGTGGAAAGCTGCGAAGCCTTCCTGGAAGCCGAGCGCGCCACTGAAGACCCCAAGGTTTTTACCAAGATCCATATGCATTTCGTGGTCAAGGGCCGGGCGTTGAAAGAAGCCCAGGTCAAGCGTGCCATCGAGTTGTCTGCCGAGAAGTACTGCTCAGCATCGATCATGCTGGGGGCGGCGGGCGTGGTCATTACCCACGACTACGAAATCATCGAGTTGGGTTGATTGCAGCAGGGAAAAGAAAGGGCGCTTCGGGCGCCCTTTTTTTCGGTTCAGATTCGATAGGTGCTTTTGGTCATGACCTTGGCCAACAGGCTCATGCCGAACCGTACCGGGGCTGGAAAGCGGAAGCCGCCCGCATCCAGCGCGCTTTCTGCATGGTGTTCTTCGTCGATACGCATCTGCTCAAGAATGGCCCGGGACTTTTCGTCTTCGGCCGGCAGTTGCTCCAGGTGTTCATCCAGGTGCTTGCACACCTGATGTTCTGTCGCGGCTACAAACCCCAGGCTGACTTTGTCGCTGATCAGCCCGGCAGCCGCGCCGATACCAAACGACAAGCCATAAAACAGTGGGTTGAGCACGCTGGGATGGCTGCCCAACTGGCGGATGCGTTGTTCGCACCAGGCTAGGTGGTCGATCTCTTCCTCGGCCGCGTGCTCCATCGCCGTGCGTACCTGCGGCAACTTGGCGGTCAGCGCCTGGCCCTGGTACAGCGCCTGGGCACAGACTTCACCGGTATGGTTGATGCGCATCAGGCCAGCCACGTGACGGGTATCGGTCTCGCTTAGCTGTACATCTGGCTGCACGATGGCGGGCGATGGACGGTAAGGTTGGCCGCTGAACGGCAGCAGGGTGCGCATGGCCATGTCGGCTTGCAGCAACAGACGGTCAATCGGCGAGTAGTGACGTTGGGTAGTCATGCTGACCTCCGGGAAGAATCTCGGCGGCCAGTTTACCGCAAGAGAGCGTCCAGCGTTTGTGCTGAGTCAATTTGCCCTTGTGCACTCAGCCCGGCGGCCAGTTCATCTGGCGCTGACCCAGCACGTGCATATGGATGTGGTAAACGGTTTGCCCGCCGTCTTCATTGCAATTCATCACCACGCGAAAGCCTTTTTCGCAACCCTGTTCCACGGCCAGGCGCTGGGCGGTGAACAGGATATGGCCGGCCAGCGCCTTATCGTCCTCGGTTAGGTCGTTGAGGGTGCGAATGGGCTTCTTCGGGATAACCAGGAAATGCACTGGCGCTTGCGGGGCGATATCGTGAAAAGCCAGGACTTGATCATCTTCATAGATGATCTTCGCCGGTATTTCTCTGTTGATGATCTTGGTGAACAGAGTATCCACAGCTGTTTCTCCATCGTGAATGTCAGGTGAGTGTACGCAGGCGGTCAGCGTGGGCAATAGGCCTTGTTGATGGCACCGGCAATTTTGCGAGTCAGCCAGCGCGGGCTCAGGCGTGGGCTGAACGTCAGCCAACGGTTGCGGCGCCCGGGAATGATGATGGCTTTGTTCTTTTCCAGCGCACGCACGGTGTAGAGCGCGACTTCTTCCGGGCTCATCAGTTGCTGGCTGCGGTCGAGTTTCGCCGTATCCATCTGCGCGGTGCCGAAGAATGCGGTGCGCGTAGGGCCGGGGCACAGCACTGACACCTTGATGCCGCAGGTCTTCAGTTCTTCGCGCAACCCTTCGGAAAAGTGCAGCACGTAGGCTTTGCTGGCGTAGTAGCTGCTCATCCACGGCCCAGGCTGGAAGGCGGCGACCGAGGCCACATTGAGGATTTGCCCGCCGCCATGCAGGGCCATGGCATTGCCGAGCGCGTGGCACATGCGGGTCAGGGCCAGGATGTTGACTTCGATGAGGTCCTGCTCGGTCATCCAGTCCTGGGCCAGGAACGGCCCGCTGGTGCCGATGCCGGCGCAGTTGACCAGCAGGTCGATCTGCCGCTCACCCTCTTCGAGCTCCAGCAAAAAGCCGGACAAACGCAGAGGTTCGCCCAGGTCACAGGCACGAAACAGCACCTCGACGCCGAAGCGTTGGGTCAATTCCAATGCAATGCTTTCCAACTGATCACGCTGGCGGGCCACCAGAATCAAACTGCGGCCGCGCCGTGCCAAGGCTTCGGCCAATGCCAGGCCGATGCCGCTGGAGGCGCCGGTGATCAGAGCGTAACGGGTCATGCCTTTCTCCATCGCAACGCCGCCGGCCCATGACAGTGCGTCACAGGTGGCAGGCGTTTCTTCACTGTTCTGGAGAGTCTACAGGTTCGGCTGCATCGTCAGCACTTTGCGCTGCGGCTTCATCAACGATAACGCTGTGATCGGCGTCTGCATCGGAGGTGATGGAGCTGCTTTCGTAGCTGCTGTCCATGTTGGCTTCAAGCTGGTCCAGGTAGCCGTTCATGCCCAGGGTGACGACGATGATGAGCATCAAGGGAATGAACGCCAGCCACAGCGAGGCCAGGATTTTCACCGCAGTAGAGTTGCGTGGTGGTGGCGCGCCGTATTGGTTGGCGCCCGTGTTGCCGGGCAATACCAGCAACAGCAGAGGGAAAACACTGTTGACCAGCGGAACCAGGTTCAGCAGGTACAGCCAGCCAGACCAGCCCAGGTCATGCAGGCGCTGCACGCCGATTTGCACGCTCACCACTACCAGTGCCACAAACAGCGCGAAACCCAGCAGCGAGCCAATAATGATGGCGATGGTTGGCGAGGCTGTCGCCACCGCGAAGCCCACGGTACTGATGATGCCCGCGGCCACCAACATCGCGACGGTCAGTGCCAGCGTCCAGGCCAGGTAGCGCAGGCGCCCGATGCGACCGTGGATGGTGAACACCTTTAGAGTGGCGAACTCCGGCAGGTCATCGCCAACAGCGGCGCGTGGCGGTGCATACGGTGAAGCGGCGGCGCGGTCAGCGGTTGACGAGCCTGTCTCGTGGGTTTCTGCCAGGCTGAATGCCACGGGGTGTTCCTCTTCGATGCGTGCGTCCACCCCGGCATTGTGCAGTGCCGTGAGGTAGGTTTCAGCGTCGGGGCGCGACAGGTCGCGCTTGAGCGCGACGGGGCGGCCGGTGAAGAGCTTTTCGATCGCTTCAACATCGCTTTTGAATAACTCGGCGAGGTTCAGCTTGGCGGTGGTGCTTTCGACACCTGGGCGCAAGGCTCCGTCAAACACAATCTTGAAACGGCTGTCGCTCATGCGGGCATCCTTGTCACTTAATCAGGGGAAGTGTGCAGGCCTGTCCAATTGGCAGGCCCGGCAGTGGGTCAGCGTGGCCAGCGCAGTTGCGCGGCATGCTCGCGTGCTTTGCGGTATTCGGCATCCAGGCGCGCTATGAGCTCATCCACACTGGGCACATCATTGATCTCACCGACGCCTTGGCCGGCAGACCATACAGTTTTCCACGCTTTGGCCTCATCGCTCAATGGCTTGAGCTTGGAACCGAAGTTGACTTCCCCTTTGCCTTGAAGCGCAGCGAGGTCAAAACCGGCATTTTCCAGGCTCTGGCGCATAAAGCTGGCAGGTACGCCGGAGACTGCAGGAGTGTGCACGATGTCGGCGGCGCGCGATGTGAGCAGCATCTCCTTATAGGCGTCCGGTGCCTGGCTTTCGGTGGTGCCGATAAAGCGCGTGCCGAAATAAGCGAGGTCTGCCCCCAGCACCTGGGCGGCGAGGATTTCGTGCCCATGGTTAAGGCAGCCCGCCAGCAGCAGGGTTTTGTCGAAGAACTGGCGAATCTCGGCAATCAGTGAAAAGGGGCTCCAGGTGCCAGCGTGGCCACCCGCACCAGCGGCTACGGCAATCAGGCCATCGACACCCGCTTCAGCGGCTTTCTCGGCATGGCGTCGGGTAGTGACGTCATGAAATACCAGGCCGCCGTAGCTGTGAACGGCATCTACCAATTCCTTTACCGCACCCAGGCTGGTGATGACGATGGGCACCTTGTGTTCGACGCAGATCGCCAGGTCGGCCTCCAGCCGCGGGTTGCTGTTGTGCACGATCAGGTTCACGGCATAGGGCGCAGGGTTGTCCAACTGCGCCAAACCCGCTTCGATTTCTTCCAGCCAGGCCTTGAAACCACTGCTTTCGCGTTGGTTGAGCGCCGGGAAACTGCCAACTACCCCGTTGCGGCAGCAGGCCAGGACCAGTTGCGGATTGGAGATCAGAAACATCGGCGCGGCCACCACGGGCAGGCGCAGACGTTGTTCCAGCAGAGCGGGCAGCGACATTGGAGGTTCCCCGAGTAATTGAAGTTAGAACGGTTTGACCACGACCAAAATTACGATAGCCAGCAATATCAGAACCGGGACTTCATTGAACCAGCGATAAAAGACATGGCTGCGGGTGTTCTCGCCACGGGCGAAGCGCTTTACCTGTGCGCCGCACATGTGATGGTAGCCAATCAGCAGGACGACCAGGGTCAGCTTGGCGTGGATCCAGGCGCCCGACTGGAAAATGCCGGGGTTGAGGGCCAGCATCCAGATGCCGAAGACCAGTGTGGCAACCATCGCCGGGCCCATGATGCCCCGGTACAACTTGCGCTCCATGATGCTGAAGCGTTCCTTGCTGACGGTGTCTTCGCTCTGGGCGTGGTAGACGAACAGGCGCGGCAGGTAGAACAGCCCGGCAAACCAGCAGACGATGCTGACGATATGGAAGGCTTTGACCCATAGATAGAGCATTTTAGTTATTCCCAGGTTCACGGTAGCGAAGATAGTAGTGGCTCATGCGCCCGTACGTCACGTTGACGGTTGTCGCAGGACGATACGGCCCCTATTATCGACGGCTTTCCAGTGGGTTCGTTGAGGGCAGGTTTATGGTCAAGGTCGGTATCGTCGGCGGCACGGGTTACACCGGTGTCGAATTGCTGCGTCTGTTGGCTCAGCATCCGCAAGCTGAGGTGGTGGTCATCACTTCCCGATCCGAAGCCGGGCTGGCCGTGGCCGATATGTACCCGAACCTGCGAGGCCACTATGACGGCCTGGCGTTCAGTGTGCCGGACACCAAGACCCTGGGGGCCTGCGACGTGGTGTTCTTCGCCACGCCTCACGGTGTAGCCCATGCGTTGGCCGGTGAGCTGTTGGCGGCGGGTACCAAGGTTATCGACTTGTCGGCAGACTTCCGCCTGCAAGACGCCGATGAGTGGGCCAAGTGGTACGGCCAACCCCATGGTGCGCCGCAGCTGTTGGAAGAGGCAGTCTACGGCCTGCCGGAAGTCAATCGCGAGCAGATCAAGCAAGCACGCCTGATTGCGGTGCCGGGTTGCTATCCGACGGCGACGCAATTGGGCTTCCTGCCATTGCTGGAAGCTGGCCTGGCGGATGCGTCGCGGCTGATCGCCGACTGCAAGTCGGGCGTCAGTGGTGCGGGCCGTGGCGCGGCGGTCGGTTCTCTGTACTCCGAAACGTCGGAAAGCATGAAAGCCTATGCGGTAAAAGGTCATCGTCACTTGCCGGAAATTCGCCAGGGCCTGCGCCGCGCTGCCGGCCGGGAGGTAGGGCTGACCTTCGTGCCGCACCTGACGCCGATGATCCGCGGGATTCACTCCACGCTGTATGCGACTGTCACTGATCGCTCGGTGGACCTGCAGGCGCTGTTTGAAAAACGTTATGCCAGTGAGCCGTTCGTCGATGTGATGCCGGCCGGCAGCCATCCGGAAACGCGCAGCGTGCGAGGCGCCAATGTGTGCCGTATTGCGGTGCATCGTCCGCAGGATGGCGACCTGGTGGTGGTGTTGTCGGTGATCGACAACCTGGTCAAGGGCGCGTCGGGCCAGGCGGTGCAGAACATGAACATCCTGTTCGGCCTGGACGAGAAGTTGGGCCTGTCCCACGCGGGCATGCTGCCTTAACGCAGACTTACCGTTGTGCAAAAGGCCCGTTGATCGGGCCTTTTGCATTTTTAATGGTCGCTGGGCAGATTGATATACCGTAACAATAGTTGACCGCTTTTCTAGGAGAAGCGGATAATACCGGCCATTACGCATATGGCGGCGCTACGCCGGGAGATTATCAGCATGAGCGTTGAATCCTTCACCCCCACGGCTTTGCAATTCACCCACGGTGCTGCGCACAAGGTGAAGAGCCTGGTCGATGAAGAGGGTAATGATCGCTTGAAGCTGCGCGTATTCGTTACGGGCGGCGGTTGTTCAGGGTTTCAGTACGGTTTTACCTTCGATGAAGATGTGGCCGATGACGACACTATCGTTGAGCGCGAGGGTGTGAGCCTGGTCGTGGATCCGATGAGCTTCCAATACCTGGCGGGTGCCGAGGTGGATTATCAGGAAGGTCTGGAAGGCTCGCGTTTCGTGATCAAGAACCCTAATGCCACCACGACATGTGGTTGCGGGTCTTCGTTCTCGATCTGATCGGTAGCAGATACAAAAACGCCGCTTGGCTCTTACGGGCCAAGCGGCGTTTTGCTGTCTGGGGTTCAGGCGGGGTAGATCGCGCCAAGCACTCGAAGCCCGCGAGCGCCAGTGACGCTGGGGCGATTGGCGGCAATGCCTTCAAGGCAGCAATGGGCCAGCCAGGCGAAGGCCATTGCTTCTACCCAGTCCGGGTCTACGCCGTAGGCCGCTGTAGTGCTGACATGGGTGGAAGGCAGTAGCGCGGTCAGCCGGCTCATCAGTGCCCCGTTATGGGCGCCTCCGCCGCAGATCAGCAAGGTCGTAGTGTCAGTTTGGGCGCTTTGCAGGGACTCGACGATGGTCAGGGCCGTCAGTTCCAGCAGGGTGGCCTGTACGTCTTGGGGTTCAAAGGCGGGCAAGCGGCCAAGGTGCTGCTGCAGCCAGGCCAGGTTGAACACCTCTCGGCCCGTGCTTTTCGGGCCTTTGGTCAAGAAGAACGGATCGCTGAGCAACGTGGTGAGCAACTGGGGCTGGACCTTTCCGCTGGCCGCCCATTGCCCGTCCCGATCGAAGTGTTCGCCGCGCTGCAGATGAATCCAGGCATCGAGCAGCACGTTCCCTGGGCCGCAGTCGAAACCGGCGACAGGCTTGCCCGTCTCGATCAGGCTGAGGTTGCTGAACCCGCCGACATTCAATACCGCGCGATTGCCCGTCTGCTCGCCGAACAAGGCTTCATGAAAGGCAGGAACCAAAGGAGCGCCTTGGCCGCCGGCAGCGACATCGCGGCTGCGGAAGTCGCTGACGACGGTGATGCCTGTGAGTTCGGTGAGAAGGGCAGGGTTGCCGATCTGAACGGTAAAGCCTCGGGCGGGTTCATGGCGAATCGTCTGGCCATGGCTACCAATCGCCCGAATGTCCTGAGGCTTGAGGTTCTGTTGATCCAGCAAGGCGTGGATGCCTTGGGCGGCGAGCGTGACCCATTGTTGCTGGGCGATTGCCGAGCGGGCGATCTCATCCGGGCCGCTGGCGCATAGGCTCAGCAGTTCTGTGCGCAAGGCGTCAGGCATCGGGATGTAGCGGGTGGCGATCAGATTGATCGCCGCACCTTGTTCGATAAGGGCGATATCCAGGCCGTCGAGGCTGGTCCCGGACATCACGCCGATATAGAGCGGCATACCTTAACGCTTCGCCGAAGCCAGCAAGGTGGAGCGCTCTTGATCCATCCGTGCCATCAGCGGCTGGCTCTGCTGCATGAAGCGCGCGCGTTCGGCCTTGGCAATCGGGTCGGCCATCGGCAGCTTCTGGCCCAATGGGTCGACGTGTACGCCGTTGACCTGGAACTCGTAGTGCAAGTGCGGGCCGGTGGAGAGGCCGGTGGTACCGATGTAGCCGATCACTTGGCCTTGTTTCACGTTGCCGCCAGTCTTGACGCCCTTGGCGAACCCTTGCATGTGGCCATAAAGCGTACGGTAAGTGTTGCCGTGCTGGATGATCACCGTATTGCCGTAACCACCACGGCGCCCCGCTAACAAGACCTTGCCGTCGCCAGCCGCCTTGATTGGCGTGCCACGCGGCGCGGCATAGTCGACGCCCTTGTGTGCGCGAATTTTGTTCAGAATTGGATGCTTGCGGCCCATGGAGAAACGCGAGCTAATACGGGCAAAGTCAACGGGCGTACGGATGAAGGCCTTGCGCATGCTGTTGCCATCAGCTGTGTAGTAGCTGCTGTTGCCTTGTTTGTTGGTGTAGCGCACGGCGGTGTAGGTTTTGCCACGGTTTGTGAAGCGTGCAGACAGAATGTTGCCAGTGCCGACCACTTTTCCGTTGGCTACTTTCTGTTCGTAGATCACGTCGAATTCGTCGCCTTGACGGATGTCCTGAGCGAAGTCGATGTCGTAGCCAAATACGCTGGCCATGTCCATGGTCATGCTGTGCGACAGGCCCGCACGCGCGGCCGATTGCGACAGGGAGCTGTTGATCACGCCATGTACATAGGCGGAACGCATGACGGGTTTGGTGGTGATTCGGTTGAATGCGAAACCTTTGGCGCCTTTGCTCAGGCTGATGCTTTCCAAGTCACTGATGCTGGTGTGCAGGTTGTTCAACTGGCCGTCTGGCGTCAGCTCAAATTCAAGCTTTTGGCCACGTTTGAGCTGAGTGAATTGCTTGGCTTGTTTATCGCTGGCGAGCACGTCACTTACAGCGGCGGCAGGCAACCCAACCTTTTCGAATAGGGTAGAGAGAGTGTCGCCTTTGCCCACGATGACTTCGCGATGCTGGGGAGTCTTGGCTGCGGCGGCCGCAGGTGCTTCCTGGGCGGCTTGCTGGGTGTCTTCGGGAGTGCTTTCGATCTGTGCGAAAGGTGATTCAGTTGCAGTGTTTGTGGCTTGTTGTGCGTCGGAAGCGTCTTGATCTTGTGTCAGTTGTTCAACTGGGCTTTCCAGATCAAGGCTCAGGGATGTTCGTTTGGCTTCAACGTCACTGGAAGGGAATACCAGCAGTGCCAGGCTGAGAAGGGCGGCGATACCACTTGCGGCGAGCAGGTGGGTCTTCGGGTAAAGCGGCGGCGCTTTAGACGGTTCAGTGGTCATAGGTAATTTTGACTTTGAAGATGAAATGGAAAAGATGAATGACATGATGAAGATGAAATAACTGTATAAAATATAACCAAATCATCTGTGGCGCAAGCTCGCGAACGCTGGGCTTGCTGAACGGTGTCCGTGCGCAGGGCAAAACTTGTAATTAGTCCCTGATCTTGTATGGTTGGTTCCCTTTTGAATCTGAGCCTTGCGGGTCTGTTATGAAGTCGGTTGAAGAGCAGCTAGCGCTGATAAAACGTGGTGCGGAAGAACTGTTGGTCGAGGCCGAGCTGATCGAAAAGCTCAAGCGTGGCCAACCCCTGCGTATCAAGGCTGGCTTTGATCCGACTGCGCCGGATCTGCACCTGGGTCATACCGTGCTTATTAATAAGCTGCGTCAGTTCCAGGAACTGGGCCATCAGGTCATCTTCCTTATAGGTGACTTCACCGGGATGATCGGTGATCCAAGCGGCAAGAGCGCTACGCGCCCGCCGCTGACTCGCGAACAGGTGCTCGATAATGCCGAGACCTATAAGACCCAGGTATTCAAGATCCTTGATCCGGCCAAGACCGAGGTGGCATTCAACTCCACCTGGATGGACAAAATGGGGCCGGCAGATTTCATTCGCCTGACGTCCCAGTACACCGTGGCGCGCATGCTTGAGCGCGATGACTTCGATAAGCGCTATTCGACCAATCAGCCAATCGCCATCCATGAGTTCCTTTACCCGCTGGTTCAAGGGTATGACTCGGTAGCGCTGCGTGCGGACGTCGAGCTGGGTGGCACCGATCAGAAGTTCAACCTGCTGATGGGGCGTGAATTGCAGCGCGCCTATGGTCAGGAGGCTCAGTGCATTCTGACCATGCCATTGCTGGAAGGCTTGGATGGCGTCAAGAAGATGTCCAAGTCCCTGGGTAACTATGTCGGTATCCAGGAAGCACCCGGTGTGATGTACGGCAAGCTGGTGTCCATTCCGGATGCGCTGATGTGGCGTTACTTCGAGTTGTTGAGCTTCCGCTCGATGGACGAAATCAATGCGCTGCGTGCGGATGTCGAGGCGGGCGCTAATCCTCGGGATGTGAAGATTAAGCTGGCTGAAGAAATCGTTGCGCGCTTCCATGGTGAGGAGGCTGCGGCCAGCGCTCACCGTGCGGCAGGTAATCGCATGAAAGATGGCGAGCTGCCTGACGATCTGCCGGAGATTGAGCTGACTGCTGCCGAGGCTATGCCGATTGCGGCTGTGCTTAATAAGGCTGGCCTGGTGAAGAATTCGGCGGTAGCGCGTGATCTCTTGGGTTCGGGTGGTGTGCGTATAGATGGTGAGGTGGTTGATCGCACCTTTATATACGAGCTGGGCGCCACTCACGTTTGTCAGGCGGGGAAGAAGGCATTTGCGCGTATTACGCTCAAATCCGAATAAGTCTGAAATAGGTGTTGACGGCGAATTATAACTGTCTATAATTCGCCCCACTTCCGGCGAAGTCGAAACGGAAAACTCCTTGGTAAACAATGAGTTACGTAGTTCTCGACAGCAAGTTGCTTCAGTTCATCGAAGCCAGAAGGAAGTTGAAAAAGAGGTGTTGACAGCAGCGTGTAACGCTGTAGAATTCGCCTCCCGCTTACGAGAGATCGCAAGCGCAAGTGGTTGAAGTTGTTGAAGAATTCTTCGAAAACTTCTGAAAATAACCACTTGACAGCAAGTGAGGCTGCTGTAGAATGCGCGCCTCGGTTGAGACGAAAGATCTTAACCAACCGCTCTTTAACAACTGAATCAAGCAATTCGTGTGGGTGCTTGTGGAGTCAGACTGATAGTCAACAAGATTATCAGCATCACAAGTTACTCCGCGAGAAATCAAAGATGTAACCAACGATTGCTGAGCCAAGTTTAGGGTTTCTTAAAAACCCAAAGATGTTTGAACTGAAGAGTTTGATCATGGCTCAGATTGAACGCTGGCGGCAGGCCTAACACATGCAAGTCGAGCGGTAGAGAGAAGCTTGCTTCTCTTGAGAGCGGCGGACGGGTGAGTAATGCCTAGGAATCTGCCTGGTAGTGGGGGATAACGTTCGGAAACGGACGCTAATACCGCATACGTCCTACGGGAGAAAGCAGGGGACCTTCGGGCCTTGCGCTATCAGATGAGCCTAGGTCGGATTAGCTAGTTGGTGAGGTAATGGCTCACCAAGGCGACGATCCGTAACTGGTCTGAGAGGATGATCAGTCACACTGGAACTGAGACACGGTCCAGACTCCTACGGGAGGCAGCAGTGGGGAATATTGGACAATGGGCGAAAGCCTGATCCAGCCATGCCGCGTGTGTGAAGAAGGTCTTCGGATTGTAAAGCACTTTAAGTTGGGAGGAAGGGTTGTAGATTAATACTCTGCAATTTTGACGTTACCGACAGAATAAGCACCGGCTAACTCTGTGCCAGCAGCCGCGGTAATACAGAGGGTGCAAGCGTTAATCGGAATTACTGGGCGTAAAGCGCGCGTAGGTGGTTTGTTAAGTTGGATGTGAAATCCCCGGGCTCAACCTGGGAACTGCATTCAAAACTGACTGACTAGAGTATGGTAGAGGGTGGTGGAATTTCCTGTGTAGCGGTGAAATGCGTAGATATAGGAAGGAACACCAGTGGCGAAGGCGACCACCTGGACTAATACTGACACTGAGGTGCGAAAGCGTGGGGAGCAAACAGGATTAGATACCCTGGTAGTCCACGCCGTAAACGATGTCAACTAGCCGTTGGAAGCCTTGAGCTTTTAGTGGCGCAGCTAACGCATTAAGTTGACCGCCTGGGGAGTACGGCCGCAAGGTTAAAACTCAAATGAATTGACGGGGGCCCGCACAAGCGGTGGAGCATGTGGTTTAATTCGAAGCAACGCGAAGAACCTTACCAGGCCTTGACATCCAATGAACTTTCTAGAGATAGATTGGTGCCTTCGGGAACATTGAGACAGGTGCTGCATGGCTGTCGTCAGCTCGTGTCGTGAGATGTTGGGTTAAGTCCCGTAACGAGCGCAACCCTTGTCCTTAGTTACCAGCACGTAATGGTGGGCACTCTAAGGAGACTGCCGGTGACAAACCGGAGGAAGGTGGGGATGACGTCAAGTCATCATGGCCCTTACGGCCTGGGCTACACACGTGCTACAATGGTCGGTACAGAGGGTTGCCAAGCCGCGAGGTGGAGCTAATCCCATAAAACCGATCGTAGTCCGGATCGCAGTCTGCAACTCGACTGCGTGAAGTCGGAATCGCTAGTAATCGCGAATCAGAATGTCGCGGTGAATACGTTCCCGGGCCTTGTACACACCGCCCGTCACACCATGGGAGTGGGTTGCACCAGAAGTAGCTAGTCTAACCTTCGGGAGGACGGTTACCACGGTGTGATTCATGACTGGGGTGAAGTCGTAACAAGGTAGCCGTAGGGGAACCTGCGGCTGGATCACCTCCTTAATCGACGACATCAGCTGCTCCATAAGTTCCCACACGAATTGCTTGATTCATTGAAGAAGACGAAAGAAGCAGCCCGAAATTGGGTCTGTAGCTCAGTTGGTTAGAGCGCACCCCTGATAAGGGTGAGGTCGGCAGTTCGAATCTGCCCAGACCCACCAATTTTGTGTGGGAAACGCCTGTAGAAATACGGGGCCATAGCTCAGCTGGGAGAGCGCCTGCCTTGCACGCAGGAGGTCAACGGTTCGATCCCGTTTGGCTCCACCACTACTGCTTCTGTTTGTATAAAGCTTAGAAATGAGCATTCCATCGTTGTGATGGTGAATGTTGATTTCTAGTCTTTGACTAGTTCGTTCTTTAAAAATTTGGGTATGTGATAGAAAGATAGACTGAACGTTACTTTCACTGGTAACGGATCAGGCTAAGGTAAAATTTGTGAGTTCTCTTAACTGAGAAATTCGAATTTTCGGCGAATGTCGTCTTCACAGTATAACCAGATTGCTTGGGGTTATATGGTCAAGTGAAGAAGCGCATACGGTGGATGCCTTGGCAGTCAGAGGCGATGAAAGACGTGGTAGCCTGCGAAAAGCTTCGGGGAGTCGGCAAACAGACTTTGATCCGGAGATGTCTGAATGGGGGAACCCAGCCATCATAAGATGGTTATCTTGTACTGAATACATAGGTGCAAGAGGCGAACCAGGGGAACTGAAACATCTAAGTACCCTGAGGAAAAGAAATCAACCGAGATTCCCTTAGTAGTGGCGAGCGAACGGGGACTAGCCCTTAAGTGGCTTTGAGATTAGCGGAACGCTCTGGAAAGTGCGGCCATAGTGGGTGATAGCCCTGTACGCGAAAATCTCTTAGTCATGAAATCGAGTAGGACGGAGCACGAGAAACTTTGTCTGAATATGGGGGGACCATCCTCCAAGGCTAAATACTACTGACTGACCGATAGTGAACTAGTACCGTGAGGGAAAGGCGAAAAGAACCCCGGAGAGGGGAGTGAAATAGATCCTGAAACCGTATGCGTACAAGCAGTGGGAGCCCACTTTGTTGGGTGACTGCGTACCTTTTGTATAATGGGTCAGCGACTTATTTTCAGTGGCGAGCTTAACCGAATAGGGGAGGCGTAGCGAAAGCGAGTCTTAATAGGGCGTCTAGTCGCTGGGAATAGACCCGAAACCGGGCGATCTATCCATGGGCAGGTTGAAGGTTGGGTAACACTAACTGGAGGACCGAACCGACTACCGTTGAAAAGTTAGCGGATGACCTGTGGATCGGAGTGAAAGGCTAATCAAGCTCGGAGATAGCTGGTTCTCCTCGAAAGCTATTTAGGTAGCGCCTCATGTATCACTGTAGGGGGTAGAGCACTGTTTCGGCTAGGGGGTCATCCCGACTTACCAAACCGATGCAAACTCCGAATACCTACAAGTGCCGAGCATGGGAGACACACGGCGGGTGCTAACGTCCGTCGTGAAAAGGGAAACAACCCAGACCGTCAGCTAAGGTCCCAAAGTTATGGTTAAGTGGGAAACGATGTGGGAAGGCTTAGACAGCTAGGAGGTTGGCTTAGAAGCAGCCACCCTTTAAAGAAAGCGTAATAGCTCACTAGTCGAGTCGGCCTGCGCGGAAGATGTAACGGGGCTCAAACCATACACCGAAGCTACGGGTATCACGTAAGTGATGCGGTAGAGGAGCGTTCTGTAAGCCTGTGAAGGTGAGTTGAGAAGCTTGCTGGAGGTATCAGAAGTGCGAATGCTGACATGAGTAACGATAATGGGTGTGAAAAACACCCACGCCGAAAGACCAAGGTTTCCTGCGCAACGTTAATCGACGCAGGGTTAGTCGGTCCCTAAGGCGAGGCTGAAAAGCGTAGTCGATGGAAAACAGGTTAATATTCCTGTACTTCTGGTTATTGCGATGGAGGGACGGAGAAGGCTAGGCCAGCTTGGCGTTGGTTGTCCAAGTTTAAGGTGGTAGGCTGGAATCTTAGGTAAATCCGGGATTCTAAGGCCGAGAGCTGATGACGAGTTAACTTTTAGTTAACGAAGTGGTTGATGCCATGCTTCCAAGAAAAGCTTCTAAGCTTCAGGTAACCAGGAACCGTACCCCAAACCGACACAGGTGGTTGGGTAGAGAATACCAAGGCGCTTGAGAGAACTCGGGTGAAGGAACTAGGCAAAATGGCACCGTAACTTCGGGAGAAGGTGCGCCGGTGAGGGTGAAGGACTTGCTCCGTAAGCTCATGCCGGTCGAAGATACCAGGCCGCTGCGACTGTTTATTAAAAACACAGCACTCTGCAAACACGAAAGTGGACGTATAGGGTGTGACGCCTGCCCGGTGCCGGAAGGTTAATTGATGGGGTTAGCTAACGCGAAGCTCTTGATCGAAGCCCCGGTAAACGGCGGCCGTAACTATAACGGTCCTAAGGTAGCGAAATTCCTTGTCGGGTAAGTTCCGACCTGCACGAATGGCGTAACGATGGCGGCGCTGTCTCCACCCGAGACTCAGTGAAATTGAAATCGCTGTGAAGATGCAGTGTATCCGCGGCTAGACGGAAAGACCCCGTGAACCTTTACTATAGCTTTGCACTGGACTTTGAATTTGCTTGTGTAGGATAGGTGGGAGGCTTTGAAGCGTGGACGCCAGTCTGCGTGGAGCCATCCTTGAAATACCACCCTGGCAACTTTGAGGTTCTAACTCAGGTCCGTTATCCGGATCGAGGACAGTGTATGGTGGGTAGTTTGACTGGGGCGGTCTCCTCCTAAAGAGTAACGGAGGAGTACGAAGGTGCGCTCAGACCGGTCGGAAATCGGTCGTAGAGTATAAAGGCAAAAGCGCGCTTGACTGCGAGACAGACACGTCGAGCAGGTACGAAAGTAGGTCTTAGTGATCCGGTGGTTCTGTATGGAAGGGCCATCGCTCAACGGATAAAAGGTACTCCGGGGATAACAGGCTGATACCGCCCAAGAGTTCATATCGACGGCGGTGTTTGGCACCTCGATGTCGGCTCATCACATCCTGGGGCTGAAGCCGGTCCCAAGGGTATGGCTGTTCGCCATTTAAAGTGGTACGCGAGCTGGGTTTAGAACGTCGTGAGACAGTTCGGTCCCTATCTGCCGTGGACGTTTGAGATTTGAGAGGGGCTGCTCCTAGTACGAGAGGACCGGAGTGGACGAACCTCTGGTGTTCCGGTTGTCACGCCAGTGGCATTGCCGGGTAGCTATGTTCGGAATAGATAACCGCTGAAAGCATCTAAGCGGGAAACTAGCCTCAAGATGAGATCTCACTGGAACCTTGAGTTCCCTGAAGGGCCGTCGAAGACTACGACGTTGATAGGTTGGGTGTGTAAGCGCTGTGAGGCGTTGAGCTAACCAATACTAATTGCCCGTGAGGCTTGACCATATAACACCCAAGCAATTTGACTACTCTAACGAGCATCAGATTGCGGTGTGTGAAGACGAAAATGAACCGAAAGTTCGACGCTCACAAAACACCGAGATCTATCACGTACCCAATTTGCTGAAGCGAGGCCAACTGGCCGCGACTCAGTACCCGAATTTCTTGACGACCATAGAGCATTGGAACCACCTGATCCCATCCCGAACTCAGCAGTGAAACGATGCATCGCCGATGGTAGTGTGGGGTTTCCCCATGTGAGAGTAGGTCATCGTCAAGATTAAATTCCGAAACCCCAATTGCGAAAGCAGTTGGGGTTTTGTTTTGGGCGCTCGAAAATCTCGATCCAGGCTGATATCCAGCCTTTCTATGCAATGACCCTGCGCATGGCTATCATGCGTGCCTCATTCTGAGGCGATATGTGCATGCTGACGTTGTTGAAACTTCTGAAAGATGGTCAGTTCCATTCTGGAGAAGCGCTTGGCGCTGCCTTGGGCGTTAGTCGCAGTGCCGTGTGGAAGCAGCTTCAGCATCTTGAGGCAGAATTGAATCTCCCCATTCATAAGGTGCGGGGCCGCGGATATAGATTGGCTGCGCCATTGGTGTTTTTGAATGCGCAGGAGATTTCTCTGGGCGCGGCTTCCTTGGCTTGGCCCGTTCACATTTTCGACTCCATTGATTCCACTAATGCTGAGGCTTTACGTCTTATCGGTGCGGGCAGTGCGGCTCCTTTTGTTGTGCTGGCGGAGCAGCAAACGGCTGGTAGGGGGCGACGAGGCCGAAAGTGGGTCAGCCCATTTGCGCAAAACGTTTACTACAGCCTTGTATTGCGTATTGAGGGCGGTCTGCGGCAACTGGAAGGGCTGAGTCTGGTGGTGGGGCTGGCAGTCCTGCAGGCTCTGCGTGAGTCGGGTGTGCGGGGCGCAGCTTTGAAGTGGCCAAACGACGTCCTGGTTGGGCAAAAGAAAATCTCAGGCATCTTGCTTGAGTTGGTGGGAGATCCTGCAGATATCTGTCACGTTGTGCTAGGGATAGGTATCAATGTGAATATGCAGAAGGCTGTAGAGGTTGATCAGCAATGGACTTCGATGCAGCTCGAGGCTGGCTCTCCTGTGGATCGTAATCACCTGGTGGCGCGTTTGGGTTTGCAACTACAAGCCTACCTAGATCGACACAAGGCTGCGGGTTTTGCAGGGTTGCAAGACGAATGGGAGCAGCATCACGCCTGGCAGGGGAAGTCCGTGTCGCTTATCGCGGGCGTCAATCAGATTGATGGGGTTGTGCTGGGCGTGGATCGTCAGGGCGCCTTGCGTTTGGATGTCGGTGGCGTTGAGAAAATATACAGCGGCGGTGAGTTAAGCCTGAGGTTGCGTGATGATTCTTGAGCTCGACTGTGGAAATAGCTTTATCAAATGGCGTGTTCTTGAGTCGAGTGAGGCAACTGTTCGCGCGGAAGGCATCGCAGGTTCGGATATCGCGCTGATCGATAGTTTGGTGGCTTTGCCTGGTCTATTGCTCACGCGTTGTCGGTTGGTGAGTGTTCGCGCGCTTGAGGAGACCGATAAGCTGATAGCAGCCTTGGTAGCGGCATTTGGCGTTGCTGTTTCCTGTGCCGCGTCTGCTCAAGAAATGGGCGGAGTGCGCAATGGCTACGAAGACTTCCAGCGCCTGGGGATGGATCGATGGCTGGCCATGCTGGGCGCGTTCAAGTTGGCGTCAGGTGCATGCTTGGTACTCGACTTTGGTACAGCGGCGACAGCAGATTTTATTGGTCCGGACGGTGGGCACCTGGGTGGGTTTATTTGCCCGGGTATGCCGCTTATGCGTAATCAACTGCGAACCCATACCCGCAAGATACGCTATGACGATGCGGCCGCTGAGCGGGCTCTGGAGCGTCTCTCTCCTGGTCGTACCACCGTAGAGGCTGTCGAGCGTGGTTGTACGCTCATGCTTAGAGGGTTCGTGCTGACCCAGCTCGAGTTGGCCCGAGGCTATTGGGGGGAGGATTTCACGGTCTTCCTCACTGGAGGCGATGCCGACCTGGTCAGGGAAGCTGCGCCTCAGGCTCGGCTGGTCCCGGACCTGGTGTTTGTTGGTTTGGCGATGGCGTGTCCTTTGTCTTGAGGTGATTATGCGCTGGCTGTTTTTACTTTTACTGGTTCTCAATGTTTTCTATTACGTCTGGCATCAGCAAGAGGCGCCATTGCGGGCCAAGGATGTCACGCCCTTGAGTCTCCATCGGGGAGCACAACAAGATATTCGCCTGCTGAGTGAGTCGGCAGATGCAGTGGCGCGGCGTGATCGGGCTAGGCCGGCGGAGGCGCAAAATACCTGCTTATACATCGGTGGGTTCTCTGATCGACGCCAAGCCTCCTCTCTCGAGCAGAGGCTCACGAGCCTGGATATCAAGGTCAAGGTCCAGTTGCTGAACGCACCGGACGCCTCGGGTTATTGGTTGCGCGTAGCCCCTGAGAGCCGTCGCCTGGCTGACGATCTGCCCTTTGAAAGCCTTGCTAATGAATTCAATGAGTTAAAACATAAAATAATGCTGTGTGAAGGCATTGCAACTCTCGAATAGTTTGCATAGAATGGCGCCCGCTTCGCAGTGAAGACCTTTAAGGGCTACAGTGCAAAGCTACCGTCAATGCAGCTAACCTCATAATTTAAATGAGAAAATGCTTGACAGAAGGTCGGCGTGATGTAAAATGCCGGCTCGCTTAGGAGGGGTTCCCGAGCGGCCAAAGGGATCAGACTGTAAATCTGACGTCTACGACTTCGAAGGTTCGAATCCTTCCCCCTCCACCATTTTTAGCGTGAGCTGCAAGCTCCGCGGGTATAGTTTAGTGGTAGAACCTCAGCCTTCCAAGCTGATGATGCGGGTTCGATTCCCGCTACCCGCTCCAAGTTTGCAGGTTGTGCAAGGTGTTTCGCTCTTGTAGCTCAGTTGGTAGAGCACACCCTTGGTAAGGGTGAGGTCAGCGGTTCAAATCCGCTCAAGAGCTCCATATAACAAGGCAGATATGAAAATATCTGCCTTTGTTTTAACAGCTGCCTCGGCTTGAATGTTGTTCGGTGTTTCAGGTCTTGTGGGGTTGGTTGTTGTAAAGTCTTTTTCAGGCCTGCATAATGGTCGGCCTGATTTTGTTTTAGGTCAGTAGCTCAATTGGCAGAGCGACGGTCTCCAAAACCGTAGGTTGGGGGTTCGATTCCCTCCTGACCTGCCAGATTCACGTGGTGTGTCTGGCTTTCTTTTCACAGGATCTTCATAGATGACTCCTAAGGCTGAAGCTCAAAGCTCTCGTTTCGATCTGGTAAAGTGGCTCGCTGTAGTCGCCTTGGTGGTCGTAGGCGTTGTTGGCAATCAGTACTATTCTGCTTCGCCGATCCTGTACCGTGTACTCGCTTTGCTTGCCCTTGCTGCTGTAGCTGCCTTTGTAGGCCTGCAGACTGCCAAAGGCAAGTCCTTCGCGGTACTGGTTAAGGAAGCTCGCACCGAAATCCGTAAAGTCGTTTGGCCGACTCGCCAAGAAACCACGCAGACCACATTGATTGTCGTGGCTGTTGTTCTGGTTATGGCGTTGCTGTTGTGGGGGCTTGATTCCCTGCTCGGCTGGCTTGTTTCCTTGATTGTTGGCTAAGGGTGTCCCGTGGCTAAGCGTTGGTACGTTGTGCATGCTTACTCGGGTTACGAGAAGCATGTTATGCGCTCTTTGCTGGAGCGCGTAAAGCTGGCAGGCATGGAAGATGGCTTCGGCGAAATTCTGGTTCCCACTGAAGAAGTGGTTGAAATGCGGAATGGGCAGAAGCGCAAGAGCGAACGCAAGTTCTTCCCTGGCTACGTGCTGGTACAGATGGACATGAACGAAGGTACTTGGCACTTGGTCAAGGATACCCCTCGCGTCATGGGTTTCATTGGCGGTACTGCCGATAAGCCTGCTCCGATCACCGACAAAGAGGCGGAAGCAATTCTGCGTCGTGTTGCTGACGGTAGTGACAAGCCCAAGCCGAAGACGTTGTTCGAGCCGGGTGAGGTCGTTCGCGTTACAGATGGTCCGTTCGCTGATTTCAACGGTACGGTCGAAGAAGTTAACTACGAAAAGAGCCGGATCCAAGTGGCAGTGCTCATTTTCGGTCGCTCTACTCCGGTAGAGTTGGAGTTCAGCCAGGTCGAGAAGGTCTAGCTGGGCAAGCATCCCAACCCCGCAGCTTCGGCTGTGGGGTTTTGTCGTCACTGGGATAAACGCGCAAGTAACCGGGGAGCCTTTCGAGGCGTTTGAACCCGTAATTGGAGTGCCTCATGGCCAAGAAGATTACCGCTTACATCAAGCTGCAAGTGAAGGCCGCTCAGGCCAACCCTAGCCCACCCGTCGGTCCAGCTCTGGGTCAGCACGGCGTGAACATCATGGAATTCTGCAAGGCCTTCAACGCCCGTACTCAGGGTCTTGAGCCAGGTCTGCCGACTCCAGTGATCATCACTGTATACAGCGACCGTAGCTTCACCTTCGAAACCAAGTCGACCCCGGCTTCGGTTTTGCTGAAGAAAGCTGCCGGTCTGACCAGCGGTTCCGCTCGTCCTAACACCGTTAAGGTTGGCACTGTAACCCGTGCTCAGCTGGAAGAAATCGCGAAAACCAAAAACGCGGATCTGACTGCAGCTGATATGGATGCAGCCGTGCGTACCATCGCCGGTTCTGCTCGTAGCATGGGCCTTAACGTGGAGGGTGTGTAATGGCTAAGCTGACCAAGCGCCAAAAGGCTATCGCCGGCAAAATCGAAGCAGGCAAGTCCTACAACTTCGTAGACGCTGCTGCCCTGCTGACCGAGCTGTCGACTGTCAAGTTCAGCGAGTCTGTTGACGTTGCTGTAAACCTGGGTGTTGACCCACGTAAATCCGACCAGGTCGTTCGTAGCGCTACTGTGCTGCCACACGGTACTGGCAAGACTGTACGTGTTGCTGTCTTCACCCAAGGCCCAGCTGCTGAAGCTGCTCTGGCCGCTGGTGCTGATCGCGTTGGCATGGACGACCTGGCTGCCGAAATGAAAGGCGGCGACCTGAACTATGACGTCGTAATTGCTTCCCCGGATGCAATGCGCGTTGTAGGTCAGTTGGGTCAGATCCTCGGTCCACGTGGCCTGATGCCTAACCCTAAAGTCGGCACCGTAACGCCAGACGTAGCTACCGCGGTTAAAAACGCCAAGGCTGGTCAGGTTCGTTATCGCACCGACAAAAACGGCATCATTCACACCTCCGTTGGCAAAGTCGGCTTCGATGCCGTCAAGCTGAAGGAAAACGTTGAAGCCCTGATCGCTGATCTGAAGCGTATCAAGCCTGCTTCCTCGAAAGGTATCTACGTCAAGCGCGTTACCCTGAGCACCACTATGGGCCCAGGTCTGGTCATCGACCAAGGCTCGCTGGACGTATAAGACATAAATTGGCGCAAGTAATTGCGCCAATTGAAAGATTGGGGTCCCTGCCTGGCGGGGGCTATCCAAGACCGTAGGCGACGCAAGTCTTAAACCAACAAGCCTACGCAGATGGTGCTCCCGGTTCCTTACCGAATCAGACACCAAAACGACATCAGGCCTAGGCCAGATGAAACGGTAACAAGCAGGAGTTAAACCCGTGGCAATTAATCTCGAAGACAAGAAGGCCATCGTCGCTGAAGTCAACGAGGCTGCCAAAGCTGCTCTGTCCGCTGTCGTGGCTGATGCCCGTGGTGTGACAGTAGGCGCTATGACCGGACTCCGTAAAGAGGCTCGTGAAGCTGGCGTATACGTACGTGTTGTACGTAACACCCTGCTCAAGCGCGCCGTTGCTGACACTGAATACAGTGTTCTCAACGACGTGTTCACCGGCCCGACTCTGATCGCGTTCTCTAAAGATCATCCAGGCGCTGCTGCCCGTTTGTTCAAAGAATTCGCCAAGAGTCAGGATAAGTTCGAGATCAAGGCAGCTGCGTTCGAGGGCAAGTTCCTCGCAGCTAACCAAATCGACGTACTGGCAACACTGCCGACCCGTAACGAAGCTATTTCGCAGCTGATGAGCGTGATTCAAGGCGCTACCAGCAAGCTGGCTCGTACTCTGGCTGCAGTTCGCGAGCAAAAAGAAGCTGCCGCAGCCTAAGGCTGAGCAAATTCTCTCGCGTATTTTTGTTTATTTCGATGGCCGCGTAGGCCGTCCCCCAATTCAGGAAATACAGCAATGTCTATCTCCCAAGACGATATCCTCAACGCCGTAGCTGAAATGTCGGTTCTGCAGGTTGTTGAGCTGATCAAAGCTTTCGAAGAAAAATTCGGCGTTTCCGCTGCCGCTGCTTCCGCTGGCCCAGCTGTTGCTGCTGTCGCTGCTGAAGAGCAAACCGAATTCAACGTCATGCTGCTGGAAGCTGGCGAGAAGAAAGTAAACGTGATCAAGGCAGTACGTGAACTGACCGGTCTGGGCCTGAAAGAAGCCAAGGCTGTAGTTGACGGCGCTCCTGCCCAGGTTCTGGAAGCTGTGTCGAAAGACGCCGCTGACAAAGCCAAAGCTACTCTGGAAGAAGCAGGCGCTAAAGTCGAGCTGAAGTAAGCATCGACCTTGCGTCTCCAGCCCAAGCGTTAAGCTGAAGGCTGATGGCTGGTGGCTCTTGCCACCGGCCTTTTTCCGTTCTTGGCTGTCGACTCGGTCGCCGCCATTAACGCGCTGTAGCCACCCGAAGCGGTGGTGCAAACCATGGGGTTTGCAAGATTTTCTGGCTGCTCCCGTCGGAGGGGCCAAACAAGCAGGTGACCAAGCTGGGGAACGCTGATGGCTTACTCATATACTGAGAAAAAACGTATCCGCAAGGACTTTAGCAAGTTGCCGGACGTCATGGATGTCCCGTACCTTCTGGCTATCCAGCTGGATTCGTATCGTGAATTCTTGCAGGCGGGAGCGACCAAAGATCAGTTCCGCGACGTGGGCCTGCATGCGGCCTTCAAATCCGTTTTCCCGATCATCAGCTACTCCGGCAATGCTGCGCTGGAGTACGTCGGTTATCGCCTGGGCGAACCGGCATTTGATGTCAAAGAATGCGTGTTGCGTGGCGTTACGTACGCCGTACCTTTGCGGGTAAAAGTCCGTCTGATCATTTTCGACAAAGAATCGTCGAACAAAGCGATCAAGGACATCAAAGAGCAAGAAGTCTACATGGGCGAAATCCCACTGATGACTGAAAACGGTACCTTCGTAATCAACGGTACCGAGCGTGTAATCGTTTCCCAGCTGCACCGTTCCCCGGGCGTGTTCTTCGACCACGACCGCGGCAAGACGCACAGCTCCGGCAAACTCCTGTACTCCGCGCGGATCATTCCGTACCGCGGTTCGTGGTTGGACTTCGAGTTCGACCCGAAAGACTGCGTGTTCGTGCGTATCGACCGTCGTCGCAAGCTGCCGGCCTCGGTATTGCTGCGCGCGCTCGGTTACACCACTGAGCAAGTGCTGGACGCTTTCTACACCACCAACGTATTCAGCCTGAAGGATGAAACCCTCAAGCTGGAGCTGATCGCTTCGCGTCTGCGTGGTGAAATTGCTGTCCTGGACATCCAGGACGAGAAGGGCAAGGTCATCGTTGAGGCTGGCCGTCGTATCACTGCGCGCCACATCAACCAGATCGAAAAAGCCGGTATCAAAGAGCTGGAAGTGCCACTGGACTACGTCCTGGGTCGCACTACCGCCAAGGTCATCGTTCACCCGGCTACAGGCGAAATCCTGGCTGAGTGCAACACCGAGCTGAACACCGAGATCCTGGCCAAGATCGCCAAGGCCCAGGTTGTTCGCATCGAGACCCTGTACACCAACGATATCGACTGTGGTCCGTTCATCTCCGACACACTGAAGATCGACTCCACCAGCAACCAATTGGAAGCGCTGGTCGAGATCTATCGCATGATGCGTCCTGGTGAGCCACCAACCAAAGACGCTGCCGAAACCCTGTTCAACAACCTGTTCTTCAGCCCTGAGCGCTATGACCTGTCTGCGGTCGGCCGGATGAAGTTCAACCGTCGTATCGGTCGTACCGAGATCGAAGGTTCGGGCGTGCTGTGCAAGGAAGACATCGTCGCGGTATTGAAGACCCTGGTCGACATCCGTAACGGCAAAGGCATCGTCGATGACATCGATCACCTGGGTAACCGTCGTGTTCGCTGCGTAGGCGAAATGGCCGAGAACCAGTTCCGCGTTGGCCTGGTACGTGTTGAGCGTGCGGTCAAAGAGCGTCTGTCGATGGCTGAAAGCGAAGGCCTGATGCCGCAAGACCTGATCAACGCCAAGCCAGTGGCTGCGGCGGTGAAAGAGTTCTTCGGTTCCAGCCAGCTTTCGCAGTTCATGGACCAGAACAACCCGCTCTCCGAGATCACCCACAAGCGCCGTGTTTCTGCACTGGGCCCGGGCGGTCTGACCCGTGAGCGTGCTGGCTTTGAAGTCCGTGACGTACACCCGACGCACTACGGTCGTGTTTGCCCGATCGAAACGCCGGAAGGTCCGAACATCGGTCTGATCAACTCCCTGGCTGCTTATGCGCGCACCAACCAGTACGGCTTCCTCGAAAGCCCGTACCGTGTGGTGAAAGACGCCCTGGTCACCGACGAGATCGTATTCCTGTCCGCCATCGAAGAAGCTGATCACGTGATCGCTCAGGCTTCGGCCACGATGAACGACAAGAAAGTCCTGGTCGACGAGCTGGTAGCTGTTCGTCACCTGAACGAGTTCACCGTCAAGGCGCCGGAAGACGTCACCTTGATGGACGTTTCTCCGAAGCAGGTAGTTTCGGTTGCAGCGTCGCTGATCCCGTTCCTGGAACACGATGACGCCAACCGTGCGTTGATGGGTTCCAACATGCAGCGTCAAGCTGTACCAACTCTGCGTGCTGACAAGCCGCTGGTAGGTACCGGCATGGAGCGCAACGTAGCGCGTGACTCCGGCGTTTGCGTCGTGGCTCGTCGTGGCGGTGTGATCGACTCCGTTGATGCCAGCCGTATCGTGGTTCGTGTTGCCGATGACGAAGTAGAAACTGGCGAAGCCGGTGTCGACATCTACAACCTGACCAAATACACCCGCTCGAACCAGAACACCTGCATCAACCAGCGTCCGCTGGTGAGCAAGGGTGATCGCGTTCAGCGTAGCGACATCATGGCCGACGGCCCGTCCACCGACATGGGTGAACTGGCTCTGGGTCAGAACATGCGCATCGCGTTCATGGCATGGAACGGCTTCAACTTCGAAGACTCCATCTGCCTGTCCGAGCGTGTGGTTCAAGAAGACCGCTTCACCACGATCCACATCCAGGAACTGACCTGTGTGGCGCGTGATACCAAGCTTGGGCCTGAGGAAATCACTGCAGACATCCCGAACGTGGGTGAAGCTGCACTGAACAAGCTGGACGAAGCCGGTATCGTTTATGTAGGTGCTGAAGTTGGCGCTGGCGACATCCTGGTCGGTAAGGTCACTCCGAAAGGCGAGACCCAACTGACGCCGGAAGAGAAGCTGCTGCGTGCCATCTTCGGTGAAAAAGCCAGCGACGTTAAAGACACCTCCCTGCGTGTACCTACCGGTACCAAAGGTACTGTCATCGACGTACAGGTCTTCACCCGTGACGGCGTTGAGCGTGATGCTCGTGCACTGTCCATCGAGAAGACCCAGCTCGACGAGATCCGCAAGGATCTGAACGAAGAGTTCCGTATCGTTGAAGGCGCGACCTTCGAACGTCTGCGCTCCGCTCTGGTAGGCCACAAGGCCGAAGGTGGCGCAGGCCTGAAGAAAGGTCAGGACATCACCGACGAAATCCTCGACGGTCTTGAGCACGGCCAGTGGTTCAAACTGCGCATGGCTGAAGATGCTCTGAACGAGCAGCTCGAGAAGGCCCAGGCCTATATCGTTGATCGCCGCCGTCTGCTGGACGACAAGTTCGAAGACAAGAAGCGCAAACTGCAGCAGGGCGATGACCTGGCTCCAGGCGTGCTGAAAATCGTCAAGGTTTACCTGGCAATCCGTCGCCGCATCCAGCCGGGCGACAAGATGGCCGGTCGTCACGGTAACAAGGGTGTGGTCTCTGTGATCATGCCGGTTGAAGACATGCCGCACGATGCCAATGGCACCCCGGTCGACGTCGTCCTCAACCCGTTGGGCGTACCTTCGCGTATGAACGTCGGTCAGATCCTTGAAACCCACCTGGGCCTCGCGGCCAAAGGTCTGGGCGAGAAGATCAACCGTATGATCGAAGAGCAGCGCAAGGTCGCAGACCTGCGTAAGTTCCTGCACGAGATCTACAACGAGATCGGCGGTCGCAACGAAGAGCTGGACACCTTCTCCGACCAGGAAATCCTGGATCTGGCGAAGAACCTGCGCGGCGGCGTTCCAATGGCTACCCCGGTGTTCGACGGTGCCAAGGAAAGCGAAATCAAGGCCATGCTGAAACTGGCAGACCTGCCAGAAAGCGGCCAGATGCAGCTGTTCGACGGCCGTACCGGCAACAAGTTCGAGCGCCCGGTTACTGTTGGCTACATGTACATGCTGAAGCTGAACCACTTGGTAGACGACAAGATGCACGCTCGTTCTACCGGTTCGTACAGCCTGGTTACCCAGCAGCCGCTGGGTGGTAAGGCTCAGTTCGGTGGTCAGCGTTTCGGGGAGATGGAGGTCTGGGCACTGGAAGCATACGGTGCTGCATACACTCTGCAAGAAATGCTCACAGTGAAGTCGGACGATGTGAACGGTCGTACCAAGATGTACAAAAACATCGTGGACGGCGATCACCGTATGGAGCCGGGCATGCCCGAGTCCTTCAACGTGTTGATCAAAGAAATTCGTTCCCTCGGCATCGATATCGATCTGGAAACCGAATAACACGTGACGCGAATCGAGAGCGGGGCTGTTTAGCCCGCTCTCTGCTCCGCCAGGAGGAAAGGCCTTGAAAGACCTACTGAATTTGCTGAAAAACCAGGGTCAAGTCGAAGAGTTCGACGCCATCCGTATTGGATTGGCATCGCCTGAGATGATCCGTTCGTGGTCGTTCGGTGAAGTTAAAAAGCCGGAAACCATCAACTACCGTACGTTCAAACCTGAACGTGACGGCCTGTTCTGCGCCAAGATCTTTGGCCCGGTAAAGGATTACGAGTGCCTGTGCGGTAAGTACAAGCGCTTGAAGCACCGTGGTGTGATCTGCGAGAAGTGTGGCGTTGAAGTCGCACTGGCCAAGGTTCGTCGTGAGCGCATGGCGCACATCGAACTGGCTTCGCCGGTTGCCCACATCTGGTTCCTGAAATCGCTGCCGTCCCGTATCGGCTTGCTGATGGACATGACCCTGCGCGATATCGAACGTGTTCTCTACTTCGAGAGCTATGTCGTTATCGACCCAGGCATGACCACCCTTGAAAAAGGTCAGCTGCTGAACGACGAGCAGTACTTCGAAGCGCTGGAAGAGTTCGGCGACGATTTCGATGCTCGCATGGGTGCCGAAGCTGTCCGCGAACTGCTGCACGCTATCGACCTGGAGCACGAGATTGGTCGTCTGCGCGAAGAGATTCCGCAAACCAACTCCGAAACCAAGATCAAGAAGCTGTCCAAGCGTCTGAAGTTGATGGAAGCCTTCCAGGGTTCCGGCAACTTGCCAGAGTGGATGGTGCTGACCGTTCTGCCGGTTCTGCCGCCAGACCTGCGTCCGCTGGTACCGTTGGACGGTGGTCGTTTCGCGACGTCCGACCTCAACGACCTGTACCGCCGCGTGATCAACCGTAACAACCGCTTGAAGCGCCTGCTTGATCTGTCCGCTCCGGACATCATCGTGCGCAACGAAAAGCGTATGTTGCAAGAAGCGGTCGATGCCCTGCTCGACAACGGTCGTCGTGGTCGCGCTATCACAGGTTCCAACAAGCGTCCTCTGAAATCCCTGGCTGACATGATCAAGGGTAAGCAAGGTCGTTTCCGTCAGAACTTGCTCGGTAAGCGTGTTGACTACTCCGGTCGTTCGGTAATTACCGTAGGCCCGACCCTGCGTCTGCACCAGTGCGGTCTGCCTAAGAAGATGGCACTCGAGCTGTTCAAGCCGTTCATCTTCGGCAAGCTGGAAATGCGCGGTCTCGCGACCACCATCAAAGCGGCCAAGAAAATGGTCGAGCGCGAACTGCCAGAGGTTTGGGACGTTCTCGCTGAAGTGATCCGCGAACACCCGGTTCTCCTCAACCGTGCACCGACCCTTCACCGTCTGGGTATCCAGGCGTTTGAACCGGTACTGATCGAAGGTAAGGCTATCCAGCTGCACCCTCTGGTCTGTGCTGCGTACAACGCCGACTTCGACGGCGACCAAATGGCCGTGCACGTACCGCTGACACTGGAAGCCCAGTTGGAAGCGCGTGCGTTGATGATGTCGACCAACAACATCCTGTCGCCAGCCAACGGTGAGCCAATCATCGTTCCGTCGCAGGACGTTGTATTGGGTCTGTACTACATGACCCGTGAAGCGATCAACGCCAAGGGCGAAGGTCGTGTGTTCGCAGACCTGCAGGAAGTTGACCGTGTGTTCCGTGCCGGCGAAGCCGCACTGCACGCCAAGGTCAAGGTGCGGATCCACGAAACGGTCAACGACCGTGACGGCGGCAGCGTGAGCAACACCCGTATCGTCGACACCACTGTCGGCCGTGCGCTGTTGTACCAGGTTGTGCCAAAAGGTCTGTCGTACGATGTCGTCAACCTGCCGATGAAGAAAAAGGCGATCTCCAAGCTGATCAACCAGTGCTACCGCGTGGTTGGTTTGAAAGAGACCGTTATCTTCGCTGACCAGTTGATGTACACAGGTTTCGCTTACTCGACTATCTCCGGCGTTTCCATCGGCGTTAACGACTTCGTTATCCCGGATGAAAAAGCTCGCATCATCAGTGCTGCCACTGACGAAGTGAAAGAGATCGAGAGCCAGTACGCCTCCGGCCTGGTAACCCAGGGCGAGAAGTACAACAAGGTGATCGACCTTTGGTCCAAGGCGAACGACGAAGTTTCCAAGGCGATGATGGCCAACCTCTCGAAAGAGAAAGTCATCGACCGTCACGGCGACGAAGTTGACCAGGAATCCTTCAACTCGATGTACATGATGGCCGACTCGGGCGCGCGGGGTTCTGCTGCGCAGATCCGTCAGCTCGCCGGTATGCGTGGCCTGATGGCCAAGCCGGACGGTTCCATCATCGAAACGCCGATCACTGCGAACTTCCGTGAAGGTTTGAGCGTACTTCAGTACTTCATCTCCACTCACGGTGCTCGTAAGGGTCTTGCGGATACCGCGTTGAAAACCGCTAACTCCGGTTACCTGACTCGTCGTCTGGTAGACGTTGCACAAGATCTGGTTGTAACCGAGATCGATTGCGGCACCGAGCACGGCCTGCTGATGACTCCGCACATTGAAGGCGGTGACGTTGTAGAGCCACTGGGTGAGCGCGTATTGGGTCGTGTTATTGCCCGTGACGTATTCAAGCCAGGTACCGAGGAAGTTATCGTTCCTGCCGGCACCCTGGTTGACGAGAAGTGGGTCGAGTTCATCGAACTCAACAGCATCGACGAAGTGATCGTTCGCTCGCCGATCAGCTGCGAAACCCGCTACGGCATCTGCGCCAAGTGCTACGGCCGTGACTTGGCTCGTGGTCACCAGGTGAACATCGGTGAAGCGGTCGGCGTTATCGCTGCCCAGTCCATCGGTGAGCCGGGTACCCAGCTGACCATGCGTACGTTCCACATCGGTGGTGCGGCAAGCCGGACCTCCGCAGCCGACAGCGTTCAGGTGAAGAATGGCGGTACCGTCCGCCTGCACAACCTCAAGCACGTTGAGCGAGTGGATGGCCACCTGGTTGCTGTGTCCCGTTCCGGTGAGCTGGCCATCGCTGATGACTACGGTCGTGAGCGTGAGCGTTACAAGCTGCCGTACGGTGCTGTGATTTCGGTTAAAGAAGGTGACAAGGTCGACGCTGGCGCAATCGTGGCCAAGTGGGATCCGCACACTCACCCAATCGTTACCGAAATGAAAGGTACCGTGACCTACGTGGGCATGGAAGAAGGCATCACGATCAAGCGTCAGACTGACGAATTGACCGGTATGACCAACATTGAAGTACTCGACGCCAAAGATCGTCCAGCTGCCGGTAAAGACATCCGTCCTGCCGTGAAGATGGTCGATGACAACGGCAAGGATCTGTTGCTGCCAGGCACTGACGTAATCGCTCAGTACTTCCTGCCAGCCAACGCCCTGGTCGGTGTAGCGGATGGTGCGAAGATCGCGATCGGTGATGTTATCGCGCGTATCCCGCAAGAAACTTCGAAAACCCGTGACATCACCGGTGGTCTGCCGCGTGTTGCCGACTTGTTCGAAGCTCGTCGTCCGAAAGAAGCGTCGATTCTGGCTGAAGTCAGCGGCACCATCGCGTTCGGTAAAGAGACCAAGGGCAAGCGCCGTCTGGTCATTACCCCGAACGACGGTAGCGATCCGTATGAAGAGCTGATTCCGAAGTGGCGTCACCTGAACGTGTTCGAAGGCGAACAGGTAAACCGCGGCGAAGTTATCTCCGACGGCCCGAGCGATCCACACGACATCCTGCGTCTGCTGGGTGTGAGTGCGCTGGCCAAGTACATCGTTAACGAGATCCAGGACGTTTACCGTCTGCAAGGCGTGAAGATCAACGACAAGCACATCGAGACCATCCTGCGTCAGATGCTGCGTAAAGTTGAAATCGCTGAATCCGGCGATTCCAGTTTCATCAAGGGCGACCAGATGGAACTGACTCACGTACTGGTAGAAAACGAGCGCCTGGCGAACGAAGAGAAATTTGTCTCCAAGTTCACTCGCGTGCTGCTGGGTATCACCAAGGCGTCGTTGTCCACTGAGTCGTTCATCTCGGCGGCCTCCTTCCAGGAGACCACTCGCGTACTGACCGAAGCAGCGGTAACCGGCAAGCGCGATTACCTGCGCGGCCTGAAAGAAAACGTAGTCGTGGGTCGTCTGATCCCGGCGGGTACCGGTTTGGCTTATCACAGCGAGCGTAAGCGTCGCCGTGATGCTGACAAGCCGCTGCGCGTAAGCGCCAGTGAAGTGGAAGCTGCACTGACCGAAGCGCTGAACTCAAGCGGTAACTGAGTTCTGCGATAGATGAGTCTGGGCCCTGACACTCCCATTCGTCGGATCGAGGCATTTTTGCCCCGGTTCGACGCGAGGGGAGGTCGGGGCCTTGCCTTGACTGGGGACAAGATCCTCTTTAGACTCTTGTACCCCTAAATTTGGCGGGAATTCGTTCCTGCCATTTTGCTTTTCTTGCAAGACAATAGCGTCGCAAGACAACAGTGGAGCTAGTAGATGGCAACTATCAACCAGCTGGTACGTCAGCCGCGTAAGCGTATCGTCGAGAAATCCGACGTACCTGCGCTGCAGAACTGCCCGCAACGTCGTGGCGTATGCACCCGTGTGTATACCACCACGCCGAAAAAACCTAACTCGGCACTGCGTAAAGTATGCCGTGTGCGTCTGACCAACGGTTTCGAGGTTTCCTCGTACATCGGCGGTGAAGGCCACAACCTGCAAGAGCACAGCGTGGTACTGATCCGCGGCGGTCGTGTAAAAGACTTGCCAGGTGTTCGTTATCACACCGTACGCGGTTCTTTGGATACTTCCGGCGTTAAAGGTCGTAACCAGGGTCGTTCGAAGTACGGTACCAAGAAGCCTAAGTAGTAGCGGCTTTTTGTAAACCTGAATCATCTTATTTTCTGAGTCGATAAGAGTAAGGTCGGAGGCGTCCCGAAAGGGCACCGATTCCGAGCGAACCTGAAGACCGTTTGAGGGCTTATCCATGCCAAGAAGACGCGTAGCAGCCAAGCGCGAAGTGCTTGACGATCCAAAATACGGAAGCCAAATTCTGGCCAAGTTCATGAACCACGTGATGGAAAGCGGCAAGAAAGCCGTTGCCGAGCGTATCGTTTATGGCGCGCTGGAAAAGGTTAAAGAACGCAAGAACAGCGACCCCCTGGAAATCTTCGAGAAAGCTCTCGACGCCATCGCTCCGCTGGTCGAAGTGAAGTCGCGCCGTGTAGGCGGTGCTACTTACCAGGTTCCGGTTGAAGTTCGCCCGTCCCGTCGTAACGCTCTGGCAATGCGCTGGTTGGTAGACTTCGCCCGTAAGCGCGGCGAGAAGTCTATGGCTCTGCGTTTGGCCGGCGAACTGTTGGACGCTGCTGAAGGTAAAGGTGCTGCTGTTAAGAAGCGTGAAGACGTGCACCGTATGGCTGAAGCCAACAAAGCTTTCTCGCACTACCGCTTCTAATTTTAGCTTCACTAATTTTGCGAGGGCTTTATGGCTCGTACTACTCCGATTAGCCGCTACCGTAACATCGGTATCGTCGCTCACGTGGATGCTGGTAAAACCACCACCACCGAGCGCGTACTGTTTTACACCGGCAAAAGTCACAAAATGGGCGAGGTGCATGACGGCGCCGCGACCACAGACTGGATGGTTCAGGAGCAGGAGCGTGGTATTACCATTACTTCTGCTGCTATTACCGCCTTCTGGAAAGGTTCCGAGAAGCAGTACAAAGACGAGCATCGCTTCAACGTAATCGATACCCCGGGCCACGTAGACTTCACCATTGAAGTTGAGCGTTCCCTGCGCGTACTCGACGGCGCTGTCGTTGTGTTCTGCGGCACCTCGGGTGTTGAGCCTCAGTCGGAAACCGTATGGCGTCAAGCCAACAAGTACGGCGTTCCACGTCTTGTTTATGTAAACAAGATGGACCGTGCTGGTGCCAACTTCCTGCGCGTGATCGGTCAGATCAAGCAGCGTCTGGGTCACACTCCGGTGCCTATCCAGTTGGCTATCGGTTCCGAAGACAACTTCCAGGGTCAGATCGATCTGATCAACATGGAAGCTGTTTACTGGAACGATTCCGACAAAGGTATGGTTCCTGTTCGTAAGCCTATCCCTGAAGAGCTTCAGGAGCTGGCTGACGAGTGGCGCAACAACATGGTTGAGGCTGCTGCCGAAGCCAGCGAAGAGCTGATGAACAAGTACCTCGAAGGTGAAGAGCTCACCAACGTGGAAATCAAGGCCGCTCTGCGTCAGCGTACTATCGCTGGTGAGATCGTCTTGGCTGTTTGCGGTTCTTCGTTCAAGAACAAGGGTGTTCCCCTGGTTCTCGACGCCGTTATCGACTACCTGCCTGCTCCAACCGACATTCCTGCTATCAAGGGTTCCAACCCTGATAACGAGGAAGAAGAAATGGAGCGTCACGCCGATGACAACGAGCCGTTCTCGGCTCTGGCGTTCAAGATCGCTACCGACCCATTCGTGGGTACTTTGACCTTCGTCCGCGTTTACTCGGGCGTGTTGGCCTCCGGCGACGGCGTGATCAACTCGGTTAAAGGCAAGAAAGAGCGCGTGGGTCGTATGGTGCAAATGCACGCAAACGCCCGTGAAGAGATCAAGGAAGTGCGCGCTGGTGACATCGCGGCCCTGATCGGCATGAAGGACGTCACCACTGGTGAGACTTTGTGCGACGCTGCCAAGCCAATCATCCTGGTTCGCATGGACTTCCCGGAGCCGGTTATTTCGGTTGCCGTAGAGCCTAAGACCAAGGATGACCAGGAAAAAATGGGTATCGCTCTGGGCAAGCTTGCTCAGGAAGATCCATCTTTCCGCGTCAAGACTGATGAAGAGACTGGTCAAACGATCATCTCCGGCATGGGCGAGCTGCACCTGGACATCCTGGTTGACCGGATGCGCCGTGAGTTCAACGTCGAAGCCAACATCGGTAAGCCTCAGGTTTCCTATCGTGAGCGCATCACGAAGAACTGTGAAATCGAAGGCAAGTTCGTTCGTCAGTCCGGCGGTCGTGGTCAGTTCGGTCACTGCTGGATCCGTTTTGCTCCTGCTGACGAAGGTCAGGAAGGTCTGCAATTCGTGAACGAAGTAGTAGGTGGTGTTGTTCCTAAGGAATACATCCCTGCTATCCAGAAGGGTATCGAAGAGCAGATGAAGAACGGTGTTGTTGCCGGCTATCCGCTGATCGGCCTGAAAGCAACCGTTTTTGACGGTTCTTACCACGACGTCGACTCCAACGAGATGGCGTTTAAGGTGGCTGCTTCCATGGCAACCAAGCAACTGGCCCAGAAGGGCGGTGGTGAGTTGCTTGAGCCAATCATGGCGGTAGAAGTTGTTACACCTGAAGACTATATGGGTGATGTCATGGGCGACCTTAACCGTCGTCGCGGCATGATCTTGGGTATGGAAGACACGGTTTCCGGCAAAGTGATTCGCGCCGAGGTTCCGTTGGGCGAGATGTTCGGTTATGCGACCGACGTTCGTTCCATGTCCCAGGGTCGCGCAAGCTACTCTATGGAATTCAAAAAATACAACACAGCTCCGGCGCACATCGCTGAAACTGTATCCAAAAAACAAGGCTGATTCAGTCCTTTAGGCAAGGAGTTAATTGTCGTGGCTAAAGAAAAATTTGATCGTTCCCTACCGCACGTCAACGTTGGCACCATCGGTCACGTTGACCACGGTAAAACCACTCTGACTGCTGCTCTGACTCGCGTTTGCTCCGAAGTATTCGGTTCCGCAATCGTTGATTTCGATAAAATCGACAGCGCGCCAGAAGAGAAAGCTCGTGGTATCACCATCAACACCGCGCACGTTGAATACAACTCGCTGATCCGTCACTACGCTCACGTTGACTGCCCAGGTCACGCTGACTATGTGAAGAACATGATCACCGGTGCTGCCCAGATGGACGGCGCAATCCTGGTTTGCTCGGCCGCTGATGGTCCGATGCCACAAACCCGTGAGCACATCCTGCTGTCCCGTCAGGTTGGCGTTCCGTACATCGTGGTTTACCTGAACAAGGCTGACCTGGTAGACGACGCTGAGCTGCTGGAACTGGTTGAGATGGAAGTGCGCGATCTGCTGAGCACTTACGACTTCCCAGGTGACGACACTCCGATCATCATCGGTTCTGCTCGTATGGCTCTGGAAGGCAAAGACGATAACGAAATGGGCACCACGTCCGTTCGTAAACTGGTTGAGACTCTGGACAGCTACATCCCAGATCCAGTCCGTGTTATCGACAAGCCGTTCCTGATGCCAATCGAAGACGTATTCTCGATCTCCGGTCGCGGTACTGTTGTAACTGGTCGTATCGAGCGCGGTATCGTCAAGGTTCAAGATCCACTGGAAATCGTTGGTCTGCGTGACACTACCGTCACCACCTGCACCGGTGTTGAAATGTTCCGTAAGCTGCTCGACGAAGGTCGTGCTGGCGAGAACTGCGGCGTTCTGCTGCGTGGTACCAAGCGTGACGACGTTGAGCGTGGCCAGGTTCTGGTCAAGCCAGGTTCGGTTAAGCCGCACACCAAGTTCGAAGCTGAAGTGTACGTGCTGAGCAAAGAAGAAGGCGGTCGTCACACTCCGTTCTTCAAAGGCTACCGTCCACAGTTCTACTTCCGTACTACTGACGTGACTGGTAACTGCGAACTGCCGGAAGGCGTAGAAATGGTAATGCCAGGCGACAACATCAAAATGGTTGTCACCCTGATCAAAACCATCGCTATGGAAGACGGTCTGCGTTTCGCTATCCGTGAAGGCGGCCGTACCGTTGGTGCTGGCGTTGTAGCTAAAATCATCGAGTAATCTCTCTTTTGAGTGAGCTTTGATGTTTTGAGAAAGCCCCCGCTTAGCGGGGGCTTTTTTATTGGGTTGACACCTATCTAGGGCGTCTATAGAATTGCGCCTCCTTTTAACGGGCGTATTGCGCCCGGTGGGAATAGCAGCCGGAGTCTGAAATCCAATGCAAAATCAGCAAATCCGTATCAGGTTGAAGGCTTTTGACCATCGCCTGATCGACCAATCCACCCAGGAAATCGTGGAAACCGCGAAACGTACTGGTGCTCAAGTGCGTGGTCCAATTCCACTGCCTACCCGTAAAGAGCGGTTCACCGTTCTGGTCTCCCCGCACGTCAACAAAGACGCGCGTGACCAGTACGAGATCCGTACTCATAAGCGCGTACTGGACATCGTCCAGCCAACGGATAAAACCGTTGATGCACTTATGAAGCTCGATCTGGCGGCCGGTGTGGAAGTACAGATCAGCCTCGGCTAAGACTTGGGTCTTAGTCGTGTAACGCTCTGAAATGGGCGGCCATAGCGGGTGAAAGCCCCGTACACTCATGAGGTTTACAACATGACTATTGGTGTAGTCGGTCGTAAATGCGGTATGACCCGTATTTTCACCGAAGAAGGTGTCTCCATTCCGGTCACGGTCATTGAGATCGAACCGAATCGCGTCACCCAGTTCAAAACTGAAGAAACCGATGGCTATCGTGCAGTGCAAGTCACTGTCGGCGAGCGTCGTGCTTCGCGCGTGACTGCTGCTCAAGCAGGTCACTTCGCTAAAGCAAACGTTGCAGCTGGTCGTACTGTCATGGAGTTCCGTCTTGAAGACGGCGACTACCAGGCTGGCGATCTGATCAACGCTGAAATCTTCGCCGCTGGTCAACTGGTTGATGTAACCGGTCAGTCCAAAGGTAAAGGCTTCCAGGGTACGATCAAGCGTTGGAATTTCCGTGGTCAAGACAACACTCACGGTAACTCCGTTTCCCACCGCGTCCCGGGCTCTATTGGCCAGTGCCAGACTCCTGGTCGTGTATTCAAGGGCAAAAAAATGTCCGGTCATATGGGCGCTGAGCGCGTGACCGTGCAGTCCCTCGAAGTAGTGCGCGTCGACGCTGAACGCAATCTGTTGTTGGTCAAGGGTGCTGTTCCTGGCGCTACTGGCGGCAACCTGGTTGTACGTCCAGCGGCCAAGGCTCGCGGTTAAGGGGAAGCTGACATGCAATTAAATGTAAATGACGCTCAAGCGATCGAAGTTTCCGAACTGACATTTGGCGGCGAATTCAACGAGACGCTCGTTCACCAAGCAGTCGTGGCCTACATGGCCGGCGGCCGTCAAGGTAGCAAGCAGCAAAAGACCCGTTCCGACGTACGTGGTGGCGGTAAGCGCCCTTGGCGTCAGAAAGGCACTGGCCGTGCTCGTGCCGGTACTATCCGTAGCCCAATCTGGCGTGGCGGCGGTACCACTTTCGCAGCTCGTCCACAGGATCACTCTCAGAAGCTCAACAAGAAGATGTACCGCGCAGCACTGCGCTCCATCCTTGCTGAACTCGTGCGTACTGATCGTCTGGTCGTGGTTCAGGACTTCGCTGTTGAAAGTCCAAAAACCAAAGATCTGCTGGGCAAACTGAACAACATGAGCCTGACCGACGTTTTGATCGTGTCCGAAGCTGTTGATCAGAACCTGTACCTGGCTGCTCGCAACCTGCCACACGTTGATGTACGTGACGTGCAAGGTTCCGATCCAGTTAGTCTGATCGCATACGACAAGGTGTTGATCACCGTGTCGGCCGTGAAGAAATTCGAGGAGCTGCTGGGATGAACCAGGAACGCGTATTTAAAGTTCTGCTTGGCCCGCACGTTTCCGAAAAGGCTACGGTTCTGGCTGACAAGAAAGGCCAGTTCGTTTTCAAGGTTGCAACTGACGCAACCAAGCTGGAAATCAAGAAGGCCGTCGAAAGCCTGTTCAGCGTGAAAGTAGAGCGTGTTACTACCCTGAATGTTCTGGGTAAGAGCAAGCGCACTGCTCGCGGTCTGGGCAAGCGTAATGACTGGAAGAAGGCAGTTATCTCCCTTCAGCCAGGCCAAGATCTCGATTTCAGCAGCAGTGCTGAGTAAGGAAGGGGTGCATCATGGCAATCGTTAAATGCAAACCGACTTCCCCTGGCCGCCGTTTTGTGGTCAAGGTGGTCAACCAGGAGCTGCATAAAGGCGCTCCTCACGCACCGCTGCTCGAGAAAAAATCGAAGTCTGGTGGTCGTAACAACAATGGTCGCATTACCACTCGTCACATCGGTGGTGGCCATAAGCAGCATTATCGTCTGGTCGACTTCCGTCGCAACGACAAAGATGGCATCGCTGCCACTGTCGAGCGTATCGAATACGATCCAAACCGTACTGCTCACATCGCTCTGCTGCTGTACGCAGATGGCGAGCGTCGCTACATCATCGCCCCTAAAGGCGTGAGTGCTGGCGACCAGCTGATCGCAGGTGCTCTGGCACCGATCAAGCCGGGCAACGCTCTGCAACTGCGTAACATTCCAGTTGGTAGCACCGTACACGGCATCGAATTGAAGCCAGGTAAAGGCGCACAGATCGCTCGTTCCGCTGGTGCTTCGGCTCAGCTGATCGCTCGTGAAGGTGTCTACGTGACCCTGCGTCTGCGTTCTGGTGAGATGCGTAAAGTACTGGCTGAATGCCGTGCGACCCTGGGCGAAGTCTCGAACTCCGAGCACAGCCTGCGTTCGTTGGGTAAAGCTGGTGCCAAACGCTGGCGTGGCGTTCGCCCAACCGTTCGTGGTGTTGCCATGAACCCGGTTGACCACCCACACGGTGGTGGTGAAGGTCGTACCTCTGGTGGTCGTCATCCGGTATCGCCATGGGGCTTCCCGACTAAGGGCGCGAAGACTCGTGGTAATAAGCGTACCGACAAAATGATCGTCCGTCGTCGCAAGTAAATAGAGGGATACGACAGTGCCACGTTCTCTGAAAAAAGGTCCTTTTATTGATCTTCACCTACTGAAGAAGATCGAAGTGGCGGCGGAAAAGAACGATCGCAAACCAGTTAAAACCTGGTCGCGTCGTTCGATGATCCTGCCACAAATGGTCGGTCTGACCATCGCAGTACACAACGGTCGTCAACACGTCCCAGTTCTCGTTAACGAAGACATGGTCGGCCACAAACTGGGCGAGTTTGCCGGTACCCGCACTTATCGTGGGCACGTGGCAGACAAGAAAGCCAAGCGTTAAGGGGTTAGGAAATGGAAGTAGCCGCTAAGTTGTCGGGCGCTCGAATCTCCGCCCAGAAAGCCCGCTTGGTCGCCGACCAGATCCGCGGGAAGAAGGTGGGCGAAGCGCTCAACCTGTTGGCTTTCAGCAGTAAGAAAGCCGCCGAGATCATGAAGAAAGTGCTGGAGTCGGCCGTAGCCAACGCCGAGCATAACGAAGGCGCAGACGTTGATGACCTGAAGGTCAGCACCGTTTTCGTCAACGAAGGGCGTTCGCTGAAGCGCATCATGCCACGTGCCAAAGGCCGTGCTGATCGCATCGTCAAGCGGTCTTGCCATATCACTGTCAAGGTTGCTGACAAGTAACGGAGTCGAAGAGATGGGTCAGAAAGTACATCCCATTGGCATTCGCCTGGGAATCGTCAAGGAGCACACCTCCGTCTGGTACGCAGACGGTCGGACTTATGCGGACTACTTGTTCGCTGATCTGAAGGTGCGTGAGTATCTCCAAGACAAACTAAAAAGCGCGTCCGTAAGCCGTATCGATATCCATCGTCCGGCCCAAACTGCACGTATCACCATCCACACCGCTCGTCCAGGTATCGTTATCGGGAAGAAAGGTGAAGATGTTGAGAAACTGCGTCAGGACCTGACCAAGCAAATGGGTGTGCCTGTGCACATCAATATCGAAGAGATCCGCAAGCCGGAGCTCGACGGTATGCTGGTTGCGCAGAGCGTAGCTCAGCAGCTGGAGCGTCGCGTAATGTTCCGTCGCGCTATGAAGCGCGCCGTACAGAACGCCATGCGCATTGGTGCCAAAGGCATCAAAATCCAAGTGAGCGGTCGTCTCGGCGGTGCTGAAATCGCACGTACTGAATGGTATCGCGAAGGTCGTGTGCCACTGCACACCCTGCGTGCCGACATCGACTATGCCAACTACGAAGCTCACACCACTTACGGTGTGATCGGTGTAAAGGTTTGGATCTTCAAAGGCGAAGTAATTGGTGGTCGCCAAGAAGAACTGAAACCACAAGCACCAGCGCCTCGTAAAAAAGCTGCTAAGTAAGGGGTACGCCAAATGTTGCAACCTAAGCGTACGAAGTTCCGCAAGCAGATGACAGGCCACAACCGTGGTCTGGCTCAGCGCGGTAGCAAAGTCAGCTTCGGCGAGTTCGCGCTGAAGTCTGTAGCTCGTGGTCGTCTCACCGCTCGTCAGATCGAGTCAGCGCGTCGTGCTCTGACCCGTCACGTAAAACGTGGCGGCAAGATCTGGATCCGTGTATTCCCGGACAAGCCGATCTCCAAAAAACCTCTCGAGGTTCGGATGGGTAAAGGTAAGGGTAACGTGGAATACTGGGTAGCCCAGATTCAGCCAGGCAAAGTCCTGTATGAAATCGAGGGTGTTTCTGAAGAGCTGGCGCGTGAGGCTTTCGCCCTGGCTGCTGCAAAGCTGCCGCTCGCCACCTCCTTTGTTAAACGGACGGTGATGTGATGAAAGCGAATGAACTTCGTGAAAAATCCGCACAGCAGCTGAACGAGCAACTGCTCGGCCTGCTGCGCGACCAGTTCAATCTGCGTATGCAGAAAGCAACTGGCCAGTTGGGGCAGTCTCATCTGCTCTCGCAAGTTAAGCGTGACATCGCTCGCGTGAAGACTGTGCTCAACCAGCAGGCAGGTAAGTGATCATGGCTGAAGCCGAAAAGACTGTCCGTACGCTGACTGGCCGTGTTGTCAGCGACAAGATGGACAAAACCATCACCGTTTTGATCGAGCGTCGCGTTAAGCACCCGATCTACGGTAAATATGTTAAGCGTTCGACTAAGCTGCACGCGCACGACGAAACCAATCAGTGCCACATCGGCGACAAAGTCACTATTCGTGAAACTCGTCCGATGGCCAAGACCAAGTCTTGGGCACTGGTTGATGTTCTCGAACGCGCTGTGGAAGTCTAAGGACTAGGGGTCGGAGAAATTATATGATTCAGACTCAATCCATGCTCGATGTGGCCGATAACAGCGGCGCTCGCCGTGTTATGTGCATCAAGGTGCTGGGTGGCTCCCATCGTCGTTACGCTGGTATCGGTGACATCATCAAAGTTACCGTGAAGGAAGCAATTCCTCGCGGTAAGGTGAAAAAAGGCCAAGTGATGACTGCTGTTGTAGTCCGCACTCGTCACGGCGTACGTCGTGCTGATGGCTCCATTATCCGCTTTGATGGCAACGCTGCTGTTCTTCTGAACAACAAGCAAGAGCCGATCGGCACCCGTATCTTTGGGCCAGTGACCCGTGAACTTCGTACTGAGAAGTTCATGAAGATCGTCTCGCTCGCCCCAGAAGTGCTGTAAGGAGATCCGACATGCAAAAGATTCGTCGTGACGACGAGATCATCGTGATCGCCGGCAAAGACAAAGGTAAGCGCGGTAAGGTGCTTAAGGTTCTCGCTAATAACCGTCTGGTTATCGGTGGTCTGAACCTGGTCAAGCGTCATACCAAGCCTAACCCGATGTCGGGCGTGCAGGGCGGTATCGTCGAGAAAGAAGCTCCGCTGGATGCTTCTAACGTCGCCATCTTCAACGGCGAAACCAACAAGGCTGACCGCGTTGGTTTCAAAGTAGAAGACGGTAAGAAAATTCGTGTCTTCAAGTCGACCCAAAAAGCGGTTGATGCTTGAACACTGCTAGGTAGATTAGACCATGGCACGACTACAAGAGATTTACCGGAAGGAAATCGCCCCTAAGCTTAAGGAAGAACTTAAGCTCGGGAACGTGATGGAAGTTCCGCGCGTCACCAAAATCACCCTGAACATGGGTCTGGGCGAAGCGATCGGCGACAAAAAAGTCATCGAGCACGCTGTTGCCGACCTGGAAAAGATCACCGGTCAGAAAGTCGTTGTGACTTACGCTCGGAAATCCATCGCTGGCTTTAAAGTCCGTGAAGGTTGGCCGATCGGCGTCAAAGTGACTCTGCGCCGTGAGCGTATGTACGAATTCCTGGATCGTCTGCTGTCGATCTCCCTGCCTCGGGTCCGCGACTTCCGCGGCCTGAATGCCAAGTCCTTCGATGGTCGTGGTAACTACAGCATGGGCGTGAAAGAGCAGATCATCTTCCCGGAAATCGACTACGACAAGATCGATGCTCTCCGCGGTCTGGACATCACCCTGACCACCACTGCCAAGAACGATGATGAAGGTCGCGCCCTGTTGCGTGCTTTCAAATTCCCGTTCCGCAACTGATTGGAGTAGGACCATGGCCAAGATGAGCATGAAAAACCGCGAGCTGAAGCGTCAGCTCACGGTTGCCAAGTACGCCAAGAAGCGTGCAGCACTGAAAGCAATCATCGTTGATCTGAACGCAAGTCCAGAAGCGCGTTGGGAAGCTACAGTTGCTCTGCAGAAGCAGCCACGTGACGCAAGCGCTTCGCGCATGCGTAACCGCTGCCGCCTGACCGGTCGTCCACACGGCGTTTACCGCAAGTTCGGCCTCGGCCGTAACAAACTGCGTGAAGCGGCAATGCGTGGTGACGTACCAGGTCTGGTTAAAGCCAGCTGGTAAGTACTTTCAACGTCCAGGTGGTCGGAATCGCAAGATACTGACCGCCGGTGACCTTGAATCTGGATCAAGCCCCTTTTGGGGCTTGTTTCATTTCTGGAGTATGTCTAAAATACGCGGCTCGCCTGAGCCCGTGTTTTTTGTGCTCGGAGATTCTCGGCGACATATGTAGCCGCAAGGCTAATTTTTTTGTATTAGGAGCGTCTAGCCCATGAGTATGCAGGACCCGTTAGCGGACATGCTAACTCGTATCCGTAATGCCCAGATGGCTGAAAAGTCCGTCGTAAGCATGCCATCTTCCAAGTTGAAGGTAGCTGTTGCCAAAGTCCTGAAAGACGAAGGCTACATTGCGGGTTATCAGATCAGCAGCGAAATCAAACCACTGCTGTCCATCGAGCTGAAGTACTTCGAAGGCCGTTCGGTCATCGAGGAAGTGAAGCGCGTTAGCCGTCCAGGCCTGCGTCAGTACAAGTCCGCTGAAGATCTGCCGAAAGTTCGTGGCGGTCTGGGCGTGTCTATCGTCTCCACCAACAAAGGTGTGATGACGGATCGTGCTGCGCGCGCTGCCGGTGTCGGCGGCGAAGTTCTTTGCACTGTGTTCTAAGGGGGGATAAGCATGTCTCGCGTCGCTAAGAACCCCGTTAAGCTGCCAGCCGGTGTCGAAGTCAAATTCGCAGGCCAACAGCTTTCGGTGAAGGGTGCCAAGGGTACTCTTGAACTGAACATCCATTCGTCCGTTGAGATCGTTGAAGAAGCTGGTGAGCTGCGTTTCGCTGCTCGCAATGGCGATCAACAAACTCGCGCAATGGCCGGTACCACGCGTGCGTTGGTAAACAACATGGTCCAAGGCGTAAGCCAAGGCTTCGAGCGTAAGCTCCAGCTGGTCGGTGTTGGTTACAAAGCGCAAGCAAAAGGCACGGTTTTGAACCTTGCCCTTGGCTTCTCGCACCCAGTGGATTACGAACTGCCAGCGGGCATCACTGCTGAGACTCCTAGCCAGACCGATATCCTGATCAAGGGCATCGATAAGCAGCTGGTAGGTCAAGTGGCCGCTGAGATCCGCGACTTCCGTCCACCAGAGCCGTACAAAGGCAAAGGTGTGCGCTACGCGGACGAAGTCGTCCGTCGTAAAGAAGCCAAGAAGAAGTAGGGCATAGCAAATGACCGACAAAAAAGTTACTCGACTGCGTCGCGCTCGCAAAGCACGCCTGAAAATGCACGAACTCGAAGTCGTGCGTCTCTGCGTGTTCCGCTCGTCGCAGCACATCTACGCCCAGGTCATCTCGGCCGACGGCAACAAAGTCCTGGCAAGCGCCTCGACTTTGGATAAAGAACTGCGTGATGGTGCCACTGGCAACATCGACGCGGCCACAAAGGTTGGCCAGCTGGTCGCTACGCGTGCTAAGGCCGCTGGCGTCTCGCAAGTGGCTTTCGACCGCTCTGGCTTCAAGTACCACGGTCGCGTGAAAGCGCTGGCTGATGCTGCTCGTGAAGCTGGGCTGGAGTTCTAAGTTATGTCAAATAACGACCAAAAGCGCGACGAAGGCTACATTGAGAAGCTGGTTCAAGTTAACCGCGTAGCCAAAACCGTTAAAGGCGGCCGTATCTTCACTTTCACCGCGTTGACCGTGGTGGGTGATGGTAAAGGGCGTGTTGGCTTCGGCCGTGGCAAGTCACGTGAAGTGCCTGCTGCGATCCAGAAGGCAATGGAAGCTGCTCGTCGCAACATGATCCAAGTTGATCTGAACGGCACCACTCTGCAGTACGCAATGAAGTCCGCTCACGGCGCTTCGAAGGTGTACATGCAGCCTGCTTCTGAAGGTACCGGTATCATCGCTGGCGGCGCTATGCGTGCTGTCCTCGAAGTTGCTGGCGTGCAGAACGTTCTGGCCAAGTGCTACGGCTCGACTAACCCGGTAAACGTGGTTCACGCCACTTTCAAGGGTCTGAAGGCTATGCAATCTCCTGAGTCCATCGCTGCCAAGCGTGGTCTGACTGTCAAGGAGATCTTCTGATCATGGCTACCGTTAAAGTAACGCTGATCAAAAGCATGACCGGCCGCATCCCTAACCACAAATTGTGCGTTAAAGGTTTGGGTCTGCGTCGCATCGGTCACACTGTAGAAGTCCAGGATACTCCCGAGAATCGCGGGATGATCAACAAGGCTTACTACATGCTGCGTGTAGAGGGTTAATCGATGAAACTCAATGATCTGAGTCCAGCGCCGGGTTCCCGTCGCGAAAAGCATCGTCCGGGCCGTGGTATCGGTAGTGGTTTGGGTAAGACCGGTGGCCGTGGCCACAAGGGTCAAACCTCCCGCTCCGGTGGCACCATTGCTCCAGGCTTTGAAGGCGGTCAACAGCCGCTGCATCGTCGCCTGCCTAAGTTCGGTTTCGTATCCCTGAAGGCCATGGACCGCGCAGAAGTGCGTCTGTCCGAGCTGGCTAAAGTGGAAGGCGACATCGTTACTGTGCAGACCCTGAAAGATGCCAACGTGATCAACGTCAACGTACAGCGTGTGAAAATCATGCTGTCCGGTGAAGTGACTCGCGCTGTCACTATCGGCAAGGGAATCGGCGCCACCAAAGGTGCGCGTTCGGCTATCGAAGCAGCTGGCGGCAAGTTCGAGGAATAAATGGCTAAGCAAGGTGCTCTCTCAGCGCTCGGCAAAGGCGGTATGTCTGAACTTTGGGCTCGTCTGCGTTTTCTGTTCCTGGCGATTATCGTCTACCGAATAGGCGCACACATCCCGGTTCCAGGTATCAACCCGGACCGACTCGCAGACCTGTTTCGACAGAATGAGGGGACCATTCTTAGCTTGTTCAACATGTTTTCCGGCGGCGCGCTGGAGCGGATGAGCATCTTTGCACTGGGGATCATGCCGTACATCTCGGCATCGATCATCATGCAGCTGATGACAGCCGTCAGCCCGCAGCTGGAGCAGTTGAAGAAGGAAGGTGAAGCTGGCCGTCGCAAGATTAGCCAGTACACCCGCTACGGCACTGTCGTCCTCGCCCTGGTTCAAGCTATCGGCATGTCCGTTGGCCTGGCCGGGCAGGGCGTTGCGTTCACTGGTGACTTTGGCTTCCATTTCGTCGCAGTATCCACGTTTGTGGCTGGTGCGATGTTCATGATGTGGCTGGGTGAGCAGATTACTGAGCGTGGTGTTGGCAACGGTATCTCGATGTTGATTTTCGCAGGTATCGTCGCCGGTCTTCCGAGAGCAATCGGGCAGTCTTTCGAGTCTGCGCGTCAGGGTGATATCAATATCTTCGCCTTGGTTGCCATCGGTTTGCTGGCAGTAGCGATTATCGGTTTTGTGGTGTTCATTGAGCGTGGCCAGCGTCGTATTGCTGTTCACTACGCCAAGCGTCAGCAGGGCCGTAAGGTCTTTGCTGCGCAGACCAGCCACTTGCCGCTGAAAGTGAATATGGCCGGTGTTATTCCGGCAATTTTCGCGAGCAGCATCTTGCTGTTTCCGGCTTCGTTGGGTACCTGGTTTGGTCAGTCTGAAAATATGGGCTGGCTGCAGGACCTCTCTCAGTCGATCGCTCCTGGTCAGCCGTTGAATATTCTGCTGTTTAGTGCAGGGATTATTTTCTTCTGCTTCTTCTATACGGCGTTGATGTTCAATCCGAAAGACGTAGCGGAAAACCTGAAGAAGTCCGGTGCCTTTATTCCGGGCATCCGTCCAGGTGAGCAGTCGGCACGCTACATTGATGGCGTTCTGACTCGTTTGACCCTGTTCGGTGCTCTATATATGACGGCCGTGTGTCTGTTGCCCCAGTTCCTGGTGGTTGCAGCAAACGTTCCGTTCTACCTTGGCGGGACCTCGTTGCTGATCGTGGTCGTGGTTGTGATGGACTTCATGTCCCAAGTACAATCGCACCTCGTTTCGCACCAGTACGAATCCCTGATGAAGAAAGCCAACCTGAAGGGCTACGGCAGCGGCATGTTGCGCTGAGTACCCCATAAGGTTCGAGGAGTTGGTGATGAAAGTTCGTGCATCGGTGAAAAAGCTGTGCCGTAACTGCAAGATTATTCGCCGCGAAGGTGTTGTTCGAGTAATTTGCAGCGCGGAACCGCGTCACAAACAGCGCCAAGGCTGAGTGTGATCCGCTTGAAGCCCGGCAGCTAGTGCGCTGCCGGGTTGATTATTTGTTATTACAGCGATATTATCTCGCGCCCTATTTCTTGGCTTCCGGGGCGTAGGTAGCTGTCAATTGGAGTCCCACTGAATGGCCCGTATTGCAGGCGTTAACATTCCAGATAACAAGCACACTGTTATCTCGCTGACCTACATCTATGGTGTTGGTCGCACTACTGCGCAGAAAATTTGCGCGGTCGCTGGGGTAAACCCAGCCGCTAAGATCAAGGATCTGAGCGACGAGCAGATTGAACAGCTGCGTGGCGAAGTGGCGAAGTTCACCACTGAAGGTGACCTGCGTCGCGAAATCAACATGAAAATCAAGCGTTTGATGGACCTCGGTTGCTATCGCGGTCTGCGTCATCGTCGTGGTCTTCCAGTACGCGGTCAGCGTACCAAGACTAACGCGCGTACCCGTAAAGGTCCGCGTAAGCCGATCCGCAAGTAATCGCCCCAGCGAATCGACAGGAAAATTATCATGGCAAAACCTGCTGCTCGTCCTCGTAAAAAAGTTAAAAAGACAGTGGTTGATGGCATCGCCCACATCCATGCATCTTTTAACAACACCATCGTGACCATCACCGACCGTCAAGGTAACGCGCTTTCTTGGGCTACCTCCGGTGGTTCGGGTTTCCGCGGTTCCCGCAAGTCCACTCCGTTTGCTGCTCAAGTAGCTGCTGAACGTGCTGGTCAAGCTGCGCTGGAATATGGCCTGAAAAACCTCGACGTTAACGTCAAAGGTCCAGGTCCAGGTCGTGAGTCTGCTGTCCGTGCTTTGAACGGCTGTGGCTATAAGATCGCCAGCATCACCGACGTGACGCCAATCCCGCACAACGGGTGCCGTCCGCCGAAGAAGCGCCGCGTGTAATCCAGGAGATTGTAAAGAATGGCTCGTTACATTGGTCCAAAATGCAAACTCGCTCGTCGCGAAGGCACCGATCTCTTCCTGAAGAGCGGCGTGCGCGCGATCGAATCGAAGTGCAACATTGAAGCAGCACCTGGTATCCACGGCCAACGCCGCGGTCGCCAGTCCGACTACGGCACCCAACTGCGTGAAAAGCAGAAGGTCCGTCGTATCTACGGCGTTCTCGAGCGTCAGTTCAGCGGCTACTACAAAGAAGCTGCTGGCAAGAAAGGTGCAACCGGTGAAAACCTGCTGCAACTGCTCGAATGCCGTCTGGACAACGTTGTATACCGTATGGGCTTTGGTTCGACTCGTGCCGAATCCCGTCAGCTGGTATCGCACAAGTCGATCAGCGTTAACGGTCAGACCGTAAACGTTCCGTCCTACCAGGTTCGTGCTGGTGACGTGGTCGCAGTTCGCGAGAAAGCAAAAAACCAACTTCGCATTGTCCAAGCTCTCGATCTGTGTGCCCAACGTGGCCGCGTAGAATGGGTAGAAGTAGACACTGAGAAGAAGTCGGGCGTTTTCAAGAACGTTCCTGCTCGCAGTGATCTGTCCGCCGACATCAACGAAAGCCTGATTGTCGAGCTCTACTCCAAGTAAGGGCTAGAAAATAGGTGCATCCATGCAGATTTCGGTAAATGAGTTCCTGACACCCCGCCACATTGATGTGCAGGTTGTCAGTCCAACCCGCGCCAAAATTACTCTCGAGCCTCTCGAGCGTGGTTTTGGCCACACCCTGGGCAACGCGCTGCGCCGCATCCTGTTGTCCTCAATGCCCGGCTGTGCAGTAGTCGAGGCCGAGATTGACGGTGTGCTCCACGAGTACAGCGCCATCGAAGGTGTACAGGAAGACGTAATTGAAATCCTGTTGAACCTTAAAGGTCTGGCTATCAAGCTGCACGGCCGTGACGAAGTTACGCTGACCTTGTCGAAGAAGGGTTCGGGGGTGGTTACCGCTGCCGATATTCAGCTGGATCATGATGTCGAGATCGTTAACCCCGATCACGTAATCGCTAACCTGGCGTCTAACGGCGCCCTGAACATGAAGCTCACTGTAGCTCGTGGTCGTGGTTATGAACCGGCCGACTCGCGTCAGAGCGATGAAGACGAAAGCCGCAGCATTGGTCGCTTGCAGCTTGACTCTTCGTTCAGCCCGGTTCGCCGTATCGCATACGTGGTGGAAAACGCCCGTGTCGAACAGCGTACTAACCTGGACAAGCTGGTTATTGATCTGGAAACCAACGGTACCCTGGATCCTGAAGAGGCTATCCGCCGCGCTGCAACCATTCTGCAACAGCAGTTGGCTGCGTTCGTCGACCTCAAAGGTGACAGCGAACCAGTGGTAATCGAGCAGGAAGACGAGATCGATCCGATCCTGCTTCGCCCGGTTGACGATCTGGAACTGACTGTACGTTCGGCTAACTGCCTTAAGGCGGAAAACATTTACTACATCGGTGACCTGATCCAGCGCACCGAAGTAGAACTGTTGAAGACTCCGAACCTGGGCAAGAAATCCTTGACTGAAATCAAGGACGTTCTGGCCTCCCGCGGTCTGTCCCTCGGCATGCGCCTCGACAACTGGCCGCCTGCAAGTCTTAAGAAGGACGACAAGGCGACTGCCTGATCGTCGTAATCACCGAACGTGAGTTTGGTAAGGAATGAACCATGCGTCATCGTAAAAGTGGTCGTCACCTGAGCCGTACCAGCTCGCACCGCAAGGCCATGTTCCAAAACATGGCGGTGTCGCTGTTCGAGCACGAGCTGATCAAAACTACACTGCCGAAAGCTAAAGAACTGCGTCGCGTTGCTGAGCCGCTGATCACTTTGGCCAAGACAGACAGCCTGGCTAACCGCCGTCTGGCTTTCGACCGTACTCGTTCGAAAGCTATCGTTGGTAAGCTCTTCAACGACCTGGGCAAGCGTTACGCTACCCGTGAGGGTGGCTACCTGCGCATCCTCAAGTGCGGTTTCCGCGCTGGCGACAACGCGCCTATGGCGTACGTCGAGTTGGTTGATCGTGCTACTGCCGGCGAAGCTGTAAGCGCCGAGTAAGACGATAAGCTACAACGAAAAACCGGGCCTAGTGCCCGGTTTTTTGTGCGCGTAACAAAAGCGCGCTGCGTACAAGAATCCTCAAGCGACACGCTTCACTATGAGCGTTGGGTATGTTGGTAGTTATTTTCTATTGATGCCTACAATTTAATGAATTTGTAGGTGTCATGTGGATGGTCAATACTCCCTCCAAGCCGATTAGCCGGCAGTTCCAAGCCCGACCTGAGGAAGATGCGCATGAGCCAGAATAAAGTCCTTACCACCGCCAGCGGCGCGCCCGTTGCGGACAATCAGAACTCACGTTCCGCCGGCCCACGTGGCCCCTTGCTGCTCGACGATTTCCACCTGATCGAGAAGCTTGCTCACTTCAACCGTGAAAATATCCCTGAGCGTCGCGTGCACGCCAAAGGTTCAGGTGCCTTCGGTACCTTTACCGTGACAAAAGACATGACCCAGTACACCAGCGCCAAGTTGTTCGAGTCCGTTGGCAAGCAGACGCCTACGTTCCTGCGTTTCTCCACCGTAGGCGGTGAGCGTGGTTCGGCTGATACTGAGCGCGATCCACGTGGCTTCGCCTTGAAGTTCTACACCGAAGAAGGCAACTGGGACATTGTCGGTAACAACACCCCGGTGTTCTTTATCCGTGACCCGCTGAAATTCCCGGACTTTATCCACACCCAGAAGCGTCTGCCGCAAAGCAACCTGAAAAGCGCACAGATGATGTGGGATTTCTGGTCGCACTCCCCAGAGGCTTTGCACCAGGTCACCATTCTGTTTTCGGACCGTGGCATTCCGGACGGCTACCGTCACATGCACGGTTTCGGCAGCCACACTTACAGCCTGATCAACGCTCAGGGCGAGCGTCATTGGGTGAAGTGGCACTACAAGACCAAGCAAGGCATCAAGAACCTGGCGCCGGCCGAGGCTGCCCGTTTGGCGGGTACCGACCCTGACTACGCCCAGCGTGATCTGTTTGGTGCAATCGAACGCGGTGACTTCCCTAAGTGGCGCGTGTGCATCCAGATCATGACCGAGGCGCAGGCGAACGCCCATTACGAGAACCCGTTTGACGTGACCAAGACCTGGTCGCAAAAAGAATTCCCGTTGATTGAAGTGGGTGAGCTGGAGCTCAACCGTAATCCGCAGAACTACTTCGCCGAAGTCGAGCAGGCTGCATTTGGCCCAAGCAACATGGTCCCAGGTGTTGGTCTGTCTCCGGACCGTATGCTGCAAGGTCGGGTTTTTGCCTACGCCGATGCGCACCGCTACCGTGTGGGCACCAACCACCAGCAACTGCCGGTGAATGCGCCACGTAGCCCGGTTAACAGCTATCAGCGTGACGGTTCCATGGCTTTCGGCAGCAACGGTGGTGCAGCTCCGAACTATGAGCCAAACAGCTATGCCGACGCACCGAAACAAGCCCCGCACTATGCAGAGCCAGCACTGGCCTTGAGCGGCGCCGCTGATCGTTACGATCACCGCGAAGATACGGACTACTACAGCCACGCCGGTGCGCTGTTCCGTCTGATGAATGACGAGCAGAAAGCCCTGCTTACCAATAACATCGCCGGTGCAATGGGTGGCGTTTCCAGCGATGTCGTCCAGCGTCAACTGCAGCACTTCTATAAAGCCGACCCGGCTTATGGAGAAGCAATCGCAAAGGCACTGGGTGTATCGCTTAACTGACTCTAAACGATAAGCAGAACCGCCCTCATTTGGGCGGTTTTTGCGTTATTTCAGCTACTTTTCCCTGATAATCTTCACTTTTCTGCCGTTTGTCCCGTGACCTTCAAGTCAGCATGGTTCAAACTACAGTCTTTCAAGCAGGGAGATGTAGGGCGATGCAAGGTCACCCCGACGTAATCGATTACCTCAACACGTTGCTGACGGGCGAACTGGCAGCTCGTGACCAATATTTCATCCATTCGCGTATGTACGAAGATTGGGGCTTTACCGAGCTCTACGAGCGTATCAATCACGAGATGGAAGAAGAGGCACAGCACGCTGATGCCCTGATGCGCCGCATTCTGATGCTCGAAGGCACACCGCGTATGCGTCCTGATGATCTGGACGTGGGTACCACAGTGCCTGACATGCTCGCTGCCGACCTACGCCTTGAGTACAAGGTCCGTGCCGCACTCTGCAAGGGCATCGAGCTTTGCGAGCAGCATAACGACTATGTCACCCGGGAAATACTGCGGGTGCAGTTGAATGACACCGAAGAAGATCACACCTACTGGCTGGAAAAGCAGTTGGGCCTGATCAAGCTGATCGGCCTGGAGAATTACCTGCAATCGCAGTTCTGATTCCCGGTTACAAAAAAGCCCCTGTCACTGCAAAGTGACAGGGGCTTTTTATTGGACCTGAAAAATCAGGCCCGGTCGCGTTCCAGCAACGGTTTCAAGTAGTAACCGGTGTGCGACTGCGGCATTTCGGAAACCTGCTCCGGCGTGCCCACTGCGATGATCTGGCCACCCTTCGAACCGCCTTCTGGCCCCAGGTCTACCAGCCAGTCGGCCGTCTTGATCACATCAAGGTTGTGCTCGATCACCACCACGGTATTGCCGTGGTCTCGCAGGCGGTGCAGTACGTCCAGCAACTGCTGAATATCCGCGAAGTGCAGGCCAGTGGTCGGCTCGTCGAGGATGTACAAGGTTTTGCCGGTATCACGCTTGGACAACTCGCGAGACAGCTTGACCCGCTGCGCTTCGCCACCCGACAGCGTGGTCGCTGATTGCCCCAGCTTGATGTACGACAGGCCCACATCCATCAGCGTCTGCAGCTTGCGCGCCAACGCCGGCACCGCGTCGAAGAACTCGCGAGCTTCCTCGATGGTCATTTCCAGGGTCTCATGGATGCTCTTGCCCTTGTACTTGATCTCCAGGGTCTCGCGGTTGTAGCGCTTGCTCTTGCACACATCGCACGGCACGTAGATGTCCGGCAGGAAGTGCATCTCCACCTTGATCAGGCCATCGCCCTGGCACGCTTCACAGCGGCCACCCTTGACGTTGAACGAGAACCGACCCGGCCCATAACCCCGTGAGCGCGACTCTGGCACGCCAGCGAACAACTCGCGGATAGGCGTAAACAGCCCGGTGTAGGTGGCTGGGTTTGAACGCGGCGTACGTCCAATCGGGCTCTGGTCGATGTCGACCACCTTGTCCAGATGCTCCAGGCCCTTGATGCTGTCGTGGGCCGCTGCTTCCAGGGTGGTCGCGCCGTTCAGGGCGGTAGCACTCAGGGGGAACAGGGTGTTGTTGATCAGCGTCGACTTGCCCGAACCGGAAACACCGGTCACGCAAGTCAGCAGGCCCAGCGGAATCTCCAGGTCGACATTGCGCAGGTTGTTGCCGCGCGCGCCCTTGAGATGCAGCGCCATCTTCTTGTTACGCGGTGTGCGCTTGGCGGGCACTTCAATCTTCACACGGCCGGACAAGTATTTGCCGGTCAGTGAATCGGGATGTGCCATCACCTCGGCAGGCGTGCCTTCAGCAACAATATGGCCACCATGCACGCCCGCGCCGGGGCCGATATCGACCACGTAGTCCGCCAGGCGGATAGCATCTTCATCATGCTCGACCACGATCACGGTATTGCCGATATCGCGCAGGTGTTTGAGCGTGCCCAGCAGGCGGTCATTGTCCCGTTGGTGCAAGCCAATCGACGGCTCGTCGAGGATATACAGCACGCCCACAAGGCCGGCGCCAATCTGGCTGGCCAGGCGAATACGCTGTGCCTCACCGCCAGACAAGGTGTCGGCGCTGCGGTCCAGCGACAGATAGTCCAGGCCCACGTTAACCAGGAACTGCAATCGCTCGCGAATCTCCTTGAGGATCTTGTCGGCAATTTCCCCGCGACGACCGGTCAGCTTCAGCACGCCAAAGTATTCACAGGCATCGCCGATCGGCAGGTTGGTCACTGCCGGCAGGGTCTTCTCGCCCACCCATACATGCCGGGCTTCACGGCGCAGACGCGTGCCACGGCAATCCGGGCATGGCTGTGTGCTGAGGAATTTCGCCAACTCCTCGCGCACGCTCGCCGATTCGGTTTCACGGTAACGGCGTTCCAGGTTCGGCACGATGCCTTCGAACGGGTGCGAGCGCTTGACGATATCGCCGCGGTCGTTCAGGTATTTGAAGTCGACATTCTGTGAACCGCTGCCATTGAGAATGACCTTCTGCTGGTCTGCCGGCAGTTGGTTGAATGGCACTTCCAGGCTGAACTTGTAGTGGGACGCCAACGACCCGAGCATCTGGAAGTAGTAGACGTTACGCCTGTCCCAGCCACGTATCGCACCCTCGGCCAAGGTCAGTTCGCCATTGACCAGGCGCTTGATATCGAAAAACTGCTTCACACCCAGGCCGTCGCAAGTCGGGCAGGCGCCGGCCGGGTTGTTGAAGGAAAACAGCTTGGGTTCCAGCTCGCTGATGGCATGGCCACAGATCGGGCAGGCGAAACGCGCGGAGAAGATGATCTCTTCGCCGGGCTCGTCATCCATCGGCGCTACCAGGGCAATGCCATCGGCCAGCTTCAGCGCGGTTTCGAACGATTCCGCCAAACGCTGCTGCAGGTCGGCGCGCACCTTGAAACGGTCGACCACCACATCAATGGAGTGCTTTTTCTGCTTGTCCAGCTTCGGCGCTTCGTCCAGCTCATAGAGCTTGCCGTTGATGCGCGCCCGCACGAACCCCTGGGCTCGCAGCTCTTCGAAGACCGAAAGGTGTTCGCCCTTGCGCTCGCGAATCACTGGCGCCAGCAGCATCAGCTTGGCGCCTTCGGGCTGGGTCAGCACCAGGTCGACCATCTGGCTGACGGTCTGGGCTTCCAGGGGAATATCGTGGTCCGGGCAGCGTGGGATACCCACGCGTGCGTAAAGCAGACGCAGGTAGTCGTAGATCTCGGTAATGGTGCCCACAGTGGAACGCGGGTTGTGTGAAGTAGACTTCTGCTCGATGGAAATAGCCGGCGACAGGCCTTCAATGGTGTCGACGTCGGGCTTTTCCATCATCGACAGGAACTGCCGGGCGTAGGCCGACAGCGATTCCACATAGCGACGCTGACCTTCGGCATACAGCGTGTCGAACGCCAGGGACGATTTGCCGGAGCCGGACAAGCCGGTGATGACGATCAGTTTGTCCCTGGGCAGGGTCAGGTCGATGTTCTTCAGGTTGTGGGTTCTAGCCCCACGAATCAGGATCTTGTCCAAGATGGCCTCGCACGGCGGGCGTAAATGATGCCGGAGTATACGGCTAAAGACTGGATGAATATACACTGTCAAAACGCCGCTTGCAGCCTTACATGAAAGCTGCGCGGCAAAGCGCCGCATATACCCTCTCAATCGATGGGACTGGTAGAATCGCCGCCGGTTCACACGAGGTTTTTCCATGCACGATCCCCACAGCGAACGCATGAGTAGCGGCGAGACCCGAGCGGCAAGCGGGCTGGCCCTGGTGTTCGCCTTCCGTATGCTGGGCATGTTTATGGTGTTGCCGGTGCTGGCCACCTATGGGATGGATCTCGCAGGTGCGACCCCCGCCTTGATCGGCCTGGCGATTGGCGCCTATGGCCTGACCCAGGCAATTTTCCAGATTCCGTTCGGGATCATTTCCGACCGCATTGGCCGTCGCCCGGTGATCTATCTCGGGCTGATCGTATTCGCCCTTGGCAGTGTGCTAGCGGCCCAGTCCGATTCGATCTGGGGCGTGATCGCCGGCCGCATCCTGCAGGGCGCCGGTGCGATTTCCGCCGCCGTGATGGCGCTGCTGTCCGACCTGACCCGCGAACAACACCGCACCAAGGCCATGGCGATGATCGGCATGACCATCGGCCTGTCGTTTGCCGTGGCCATGGTGGTCGGCCCCTTGCTCACGCGCGCGTTCGGCTTGCATGGGCTGTTCCTGGCCACGGGCGGCATGGCGTTGTTCGGCATCCTGATCGTGGCCTTTATGGTGCCGCGCTCCACCGGCACACTGGCGCACCGTGAATCGGGCGTTGCACGCAAGGCGTTGCTGCCGACGCTCAAGCACCCGGACCTGCTGCGCCTGGATTTAGGTATCTTCGTATTACACGCCATGCTGATGTGCAGCTTCGTCGCCTTGCCCCTGGCCCTGGTGGAAAAAGCCGGGCTGCCCAAGGAGCAGCACTGGTGGGTCTACCTCACTGCGTTGTTGATTTCGTTCTTCGCCATGATCCCGTTCATCATCTATGGCGAGAAGAAACGCAAAATGAAACGAGTTTTACTCGGCGCCGTCGCGACATTGATGCTCACTGAACTATTCTTCTGGCAGTTCGGCGACAGCCTGCGCGCACTGGTGATCGGTACGGTGGTGTTTTTCACCGCGTTCAACCTGCTCGAAGCGTCGTTGCCGTCACTGATCAGTAAAGTTTCACCGGCAGGCGGCAAGGGCACGGCCATGGGGGTGTACTCCACCAGCCAGTTCCTGGGCTCCGCGTTGGGCGGCATCATGGGCGGCTGGATGTTCCAGCATGGCGGTTTGTCGGTTGTGTTCCTCGGATGCGCCGCGCTGGCTGCACTTTGGCTGGTCTTTGCTGTTACCATGCGCGAACCTCCCTACGTCACCAGCCTGCGTTTGCCGCTATCGCCCGAGGCGATCCGCGAAGCCGGCCTGGTCGAGCGCCTGAAGGCCGTCGTAGGGGTAACGGATGCAGTGGTGGTCGCTGAAGAGGCGGCCATTTACATCAAATTGGACACCGAATTATTGGATCGCGCGACGCTCGAGCAACTGGTCAACCCAGTGCCGACAGCGCGCCCAGCCTAGGAGAACGTTATGGCCCGTGGGGTTAACAAAGTCATATTGGTCGGTACTTGCGGCCAGGATCCCGAAGTTCGCTACTTGCCTAACGGTAATGCCGTGACCAACCTGAGTCTGGCGACCAGCGAGCAATGGACTGATAAGCAGACCAACGAGCGCAAAGAGAAAACCGAGTGGCACCGCGTGTCGTTGTTCGGCAAGGTCGCGGAGATCGCCGGTGAATACCTGCGCAAAGGTTCGCAGGTGTACATCGAAGGCAAACTGCAAACCCGCGAGTGGGAAAAAGACGGCATCAAGCGTTACACCACCGAAATCGTGGTCGACATGCAAGGCACCATGCAACTGCTGGGCGGCCGTCCACAGGGCGACCAACAGGGCCAGGGCGGCATGTCCAACTCGGCACCGCGCCCACAGCAGTCGCGTCCGCAGCCAAGCCAACAGCCACAGCGTGAGTCGCGCCCAGCGCCACAACAGGCTGCTCCGCAACCGGCTCCGGATTTCGACAGCTTTGATGACGATATCCCGTTCTAAGGTCCAAGACCGACCCTGAACAAACAAAACCCCCGATAGCGAAAGCATCGGGGGTTTTTTATGGGCAATGCCCAGGTGTCGGTGCACGGGATGCCGTTGTGCAGACAGCACACCAACCCCGACATTTGTTCTCATGGCTCACAAGATTTAGGCTGTCGCCACCTCTAGCAAGAAGGAAAGCTGTGATGACCTGGTCCGCCAAGCAGTACACGATGTTCGAACAGCAGCGCACTCGCCCCGTCCGTGACCTGGTGGCGGCCATTCCCAACACCGAGGTGAACACTGCCGTCGATCTGGGATGCGGGCCGGGGAACTCCACCGAGGTGCTGGCCGAGCGTTTCCCCCATGCGCACGTCACTGGCATGGACAGCTCCGACGACATGTTGGTAGACGCCCGCAAGCGCCTGCCCAGGTTGAACTTCGAGCTGGCAGACATCGGCGCCTGGCATCCGGCGCAACGCTTGGATGTGATCCTGGCCAATGCCTCGCTGCAATGGCTACCCGACCACGCCACGCTGTACCCGCACTTGGTCCACCAATTGAACCCAGGCGGTACGCTGGCGGTGCAAACCCCGGACAATCTGGACGAGCCCGCCCATCGCCTGGCCCGTGAAGTTGCGGCCGATGGCCCATGGGCGGCAAAGATAGGGGCGGTTAAACACAATGAGCGGCACACCGCCAGTTACTACTACGAACTGCTGAGCAAGTATTGCAGTACCGTGGATGTGTGGCGCACCACCTATCAGCACCCGTTGGCCGACCACGGGGCGGTGGTGGAGTGGTTCAAGGCTTCGGCATTGCGGCCTTTTCTTGCGCCGTTGACCGACGATGAAAAAGCCGCCTTCCTGCAGCAATACCATGCGCGAATTACCCAGGCTTATCCCGCCCTGGCCGATGGCACGGTGTTGTTGCCCTTTCCGCGGCTGTTCATCATCGCCACGCGCTAAAGCGATCGGCCCGTGTGGCGGTCACGCGGCCGCTGCTTGGGCCTTCAAATATTCCTCTGCCGACACCACACCCGCATAGCCAAATGCCAGGGAAGCCATGTACGCCCCGTGCACCTGCGCCGCCGGAATCACCTGGCCGTTGAATTCCTGGTCGCGGGTCGCGCAGGCGTCATGGATCACCGTAACTTTGTAGCCCAGGTCCGCCGCCGCCCGCACTACGGCGTCAACGCACATATGGCTCATGCTGCCCACTACCACCACATCGGTGATGCTGCGCTGTTCCAGCAATTCGCGCAGGTTGGTTTGGCGAAACGCATTCACGAAGTGTTTGAGCACCACCGGTTCATCGCCCTCGTTGAGCACCTTGGCATGCAAGTGCGCGCCTTCGGAGCCCGGGGTGAAGAAGGGTGCGTCGTCGCCAGCGAACTCATGGCGTACATGAATCACCGCATCGCCTGCCTGCCGAAACGCCTGTAGCACCTGCGCCGCCTTGTCCGCTGCGGCTTCCACGCCGTCGAGCGGCCACTTGCCCTGGGGGAAGTAGTCGTTCTGGATATCGATTAGGATGAGCGCCTGCTTGGCCATGTGTGTTGCCTCGTGATGGGTTGATGGGCCTAGTATCTTAGCTGGCGATCACACCGAGAATTGGCTGCACCGACAATAACAGGGGGAAAACTGACAATGGCCGCGCAACGCAGCACTGTCGAGCTGGGTGTGTTGATCTACCAAGGCGCGCAACTCGCCGCAGTCCACGGGCTGACCGACCTGTTCGGGGTCGCCAACCGCATCGCCGCCGAGCATGAATCTGCGCAACTACCGCTGCTGCGAGTCAGCCACTGGCAGGTAGATGCCCACGGCACACCCGCCCGCGCGTTCGACAGCCACCCCGGCCCCCACCAACCGATGATGGCCGTGCTGGTGCCCCCCTCGATTGCCGAGTTCACCGAAGACCAGGCGCCGCCTGCACTGCTGCAATGGCTGCGCCAGCAACATGCGGCCGGCACCGTGCTGGGCGGCGTGTGCATCGGTTCGATCATGCTGGCGCGCAGCGGCCTGTTGGATGGCCGCAGCGCCACCACTCACTGGTCTTCCGCGAAGTCCTTTGCGGCCAGTTACCCGGCGGTGCGCCTGGAAGCGGATAAACCCATCGTCGATGACGGCGACCTGATCACCTCCGCTGGGCTGATGGCCTGGTCCGAACTGGCCCTGCGCCTGGTCGACCGGCTGATGGGCCCAAGCGTTGCGGCCGACACGGCGCGTTTTTTGGTGATCGAACACAGCGCCAGTGCCAGCCAGTGCGGCAGCAATTTTGCGCCGATTCTCAGGCACGGCGATGGTGCAGTCCTCAAGGTCCAGCATTGGCTGCAGGCCAGTGGCGCGGTGGATGTGTCCGTGGCGGCGATGGCGCAGGCGGCCAACCTGGAGGAGCGCACGTTCTTGCGGCGCTTTCGCAACGCCACCGGCTTGAAACCCACCGAGTACTGCCAGCACCTGCGGGTCGGCAAGGCGCGGCAGATGCTGGAGTTCACCAACGGCACCATCGATCACATTGCCTGGACCGTGGGCTATCAGGACCCCAGCGCCTTTCGCGCCATTTTCAAGAAAATCACCGGCCTGTCTCCCAGCGATTACCGCAACCGTTTTGGGGTTTGAATCGTGCAGAACGCCGCAGGGTTAACCTGGGGTCGTGCAGAATAAAACAGGCTAACGGCCATCACTTTTTGCGCAACTGATTGATTTAACAACCATCTCGTCAAACCCGGCGTTGGCCCGATCCATGCAGCCCTCCTGCTACACAACGGCTGATAGAAAGGGGAACGCATGACCCCCATAAGTCGCAAGAAGCTGGTGGTTGCTCACTCCATGCGAGAGGGGGCGCCTCTGCATGAAATCGAAACCAACCGTGCCCTCGCACGCTGGCTGGCGCAGATCCTGGGACTCAAGTTCGGTGGCAGCTATGACCCCAATCTGCATGCGGGCCGGGAACTGTACCTGCTGCCCACGCAAACGCTGGTCGGACCTGCCCAAGCGCAACGGCTCAATATCAAGGGGCCACAAGATTTGTGGGGCGGCTATGTCGATCACGCCTTCATCTGCACCAAAGCCATCAGTCACGGCCTGCTGAGTTCCGAGGCCAAGGCGCCCGAAGGCTGGTCGCCGACATTCTGCGAGCGTGTGCGTGACGTGGTGTTGGACGGCGTGAGTGTGTTCGCCCTTGAGGACGCGCGGCCTGCCGCGACCCGCTTGCTCTACAGCGGCCCGATTCGTCTGAAGCCCGTAAATGCCTGTGCAGGGCGGGGGCAGGAAGTTATCCACAGCCTGGATGAGTTCGACGCGATAGTGGCCCGCCCGGAAGCGGCCCGAATGTTCAATCAAGGCGTGGTGCTGGAACAAGACCTGCACGAGGTGGTCACCCACAGTGTGGGCCAGAGCTTTATTGGCGATCATCTCATCAGCTACTGCGGCGAGCAGCACTTGACCCAAGACGGGCAGGGCGAAGAGGTCTACGGCGGTTCCGATCTGCTGGTCGTCCCCGGTGATTACGCTGCCCTGCTCAAACTGGATCTGCCTGAAGACGTGCGTAAGGCTATCGAACAAGCGTTGGTTTTCGACCGAGCTGCCAATGAAGCCTACCCAAGCTTCTTCGCCTCGCGTCGCAACTACGATATCGCTCAGGGCCTGGACAGCACAGGCCAGCGCCGCAGTGGCGTGCTCGAACAATCCTGGCGCATGGGCGGGGCCAGCAGCGCGGAAGTCGCGGCGTTGCAGAGCTTTATCAACCATCCGGGCATTAAGGCCATCCGTGTGTCCTCGGTAGAAACCTATGTAGACCAAGCGCTGCCGGCGGATGCCATCGAGGTATACCGAGGCCCGGCCGAAAACAGCGACTTTCTCCTCAAGTATGTGACGGTCAAGACTTATGACGGCTAGAAGCGAGAGCATCAGCATCGATATAGACGACGAACAAATGAGCGGGACGTTCCTGAGTCCCAAGTCCAAAGTGCCCGGCGTGTTGTTCGTGCACGGGTGGGGCGGCAGCCAGGAGCGCGACCTGGAGCGGGCCAAAGGCATCGCAGGCCTTGGGTGTGTGTGCCTGACCTTCGACCTGCGTGGCCATGCTGGCACCGGCATCCCCTTGTCCCGCGTCACCCGCGAAGACAACCTGCGCGACCTGCTGGCCGCCTACGACCGTTTGCTGTCTCACCCGGCGATCGACACCTCGGCGGTGGCGGTGGTGGGCACCAGTTATGGCGGCTACCTGGCCGCGATCCTCACCTCATTGCGCCCGGTACGTTGGCTGACGCTGCGAGTGCCGGCGCTGTACCGCGACCAGGAATGGCTCAAGCCCAAGCGCGACTTAGATAAAGCCGACCTGATGGATTACCGCGGCACCCTCGTGCACGCCGAAACCAACCGGGCCCTGCATGCCTGTGCGCAATTTACCGGCGATGTGCTGATTGTCGAGTCGGAAACCGACGACCATGTACCCCACGCCACCATCATGAGTTACCGCGCGGCGTGCCAGCAGACCCATTCCCTGACCCACCGCATCATCGACGGCGCCGACCATTCCCTGAGCGACCCGGTGTCGCAACAGGCGTACACCTCGATCCTGGTGGACTGGATTACCGAGATGGTGGTAGGGGAGCGGTTGAGCATCATTCAGTCCCGATAGGTGTCGCCCTTTTGATCGCTATCGCGGGCAAGCCCGGCTCCCACAGGGGAATGCGTTCCGAGGTGGGAGCCGGGCTTGCCCGCGATAGCGATTCAACAGTCACCACGGCCTCATCAGGCTGTCTTCTTCACCCGCAACGCCTTGGCCTTGGCCTCCACCCCCAAATACATCACCAGTGCAATCAACAACGGGCAAATAAAATAAATCGCTCGGTAAGCGATCAACCCAGCCAGCAAACTCCCCCGCGACGCCTCATGCTGTAACAACGCAATGAACACCGCCTCCAACACCCCCAACCCGGCGGGGATATGAGTGACCACCCCGGCAATCGCACTGATCAACAGCACCCCCAGCACCAACGGGTAATCCAGTTTGGCCGGCAGCAAGGTGAATATCACTGCGGCCATCAACGACCAGTTCAACGCACCCAGAGCCAGCTGCAAACAGGCCATGCGCAGCGACGGCAAGTTGATCTCGATACCGCGAATCGACCACGCGCGCTTTTTAGAAAACCGGCACGCCGCCAGGTAGCCCAGGCTCGCGAGCACCAATAACACCCCGACCCCTTGCAAGGCGCCGCTACTGAGCTTCCAGCCCGGCGGCAGGGTCACCAACCCGCTGCTGAACACCACCCCGGCCAACGCCATATAGCCGAACCAATTGGTGGCCAGGCTCAGGCCGAGGATCTTGGCGATATTGCTGGTGCTCACGCCCAGGCGCGAATACAGCCGGTACCGCATGGCAATGCCGCCGACCCAGGCGCTGAGGTTGAGGTTGAACGCGTAGCTGATGATGCCCACCGGCAATATCTGCTTCCAACGCAACGGCTGGCGAATGTAGGTGCGGCCGATCAGGTCGAAACAGGCGTAGACAATGAAACTGCACAGCGTCAGCGCGCCGGCGATGAACAATGTGCGCAGCTTGAACTCGCTCAGGGTCTGGAACACTTCGCTCCAGTCGATGCGCCGGGCGAGCAGGGTAAACAACACGATCAGCAGCACGAAGAATGCAATCGTCAGCGGTTTCTTCCAGCGCTTGAACCCAGAGGCTTGCGCTTGGGGGCGGGCTTCAGATGTCATGGGGCGTGGCCTCAAAAGGTCTCAAGCGCGGTTTGTGGGCCGGCAACCAACTGGCCAGTACCGGGAAATGGCGCATCACATGAAACACCAGGAAACCCACGGTCAGGCGCCAGAGCCACAGGCGTGGCTTGCGCTTTTCCGGCATGGTCTGGCAATGATTGTGGGCGAGGGCTTCCAGGCGTTCGTAGAGCTGCTGATTGAAAGCCCGGTCGCGAATCAGCACATTGGCTTCCAGGTTCAATGCCAGGCTCAGTGGGTCCAGGTTGCTGGAGCCGACGGTGCTCCATTCGTCATCCACCAACGCCACCTTGCCGTGCAGCGGGCGTTGGCAATATTCGTGGATCACCACGCCATCCTTGAGCAAGTAGTCATAGAGCATGCGCGCGGCCAGTTTCGCCAACAGCACGTCGGGCTGGCCCTGCATGATCAACTGCACATGCACGCCACGGCGCGCCGCGTTACGGATCTCGCGAAGCAGGCGATAGCCGGGGAAGAAATACGCGTTGGCGATTACCACCCGCTGCCGGGCCTGACTCAAGGCATGGATATACGCGTCTTCGATGTCGTCACGATGCTGGATGTTGTCGCGATAGATCAGGCGTACCAGGCCGTCGCCTGGCTCGTTCGTCCAGGGCGAGGGTCGTTGCTGGCGTCGTCGCCAACCGCGACGGCTGCGCACCTGGCGGCCACTTTGGGCGAGGGCGAAATGGTGCAGGTCGGCCACAGCCGGGCCGATCACTTGTACTGAGTAATCCTGCTTGGCTTCGGGGCCGAAATCCGCCAAGTGGTCGGCAGAAAAATTGATCCCGCCGATAAACGCCACGCGGGCGTCCACCACGACAATCTTGCGGTGCAGGCGGCGAAACCAGTTAGTGCGTATGCCGAGCGTCTTGGGCGCCGGGTCGAACATCTGCACCATCACCCCGGCCTCGGCCAATTCCCGCAGGAAGCCCGGGCTCAGTTCGCCGCAGCCAAAACCGTCGAGGCTGACCACCACCTTCACCCCGCGCTTGGCCGCCTCGATGAGGATGCTGTGCAGCTCAAAGCCGACCTTGTCTTCAAAGAGGATAAAGGTCTCCAGCAGGATCTCGCGCTCGGCGCTGCGCAACGCCTCGAATACGGCAGGAAAGTACGCCTCGCCGTTCTCCAGCAACTCCACGCGGTTGCCGCTTTGCCAGCCGTAATCCAGATCCCGCGCCTTGCTGTCGTCTGGCGGTTGGTCTGTGGCGATATGGTCTACCGCAACGTTCATAGCTCCACCTCCACCGACAGCGGCACATGGTCTGAGAGATGGGACCAGGGGCGAGTGGTGAGCACGCGCGGGTTGTGCACCGTCAAATTGCGCACATAAATGCGGTCCAGCGGCAGTAGCGGCAGGCGTGCCGGGAAGGTGCGCGCCGGTTTGCCGAGGGTGTGCATGAACACTTCCTGCAAACCGCTGTGGCTCAGGTCGGCTTTTTGCCGCCAGTCGTTGAAGTCGCCGGCGACCACCAACGGCGCATCGGCCGGAATCTCGCTGATACGTTGTTCCAACAACCGCAATTGCTGTTGGCGATGCACCTCGCGCAAGCCCAGGTGGATGCAGATCGCGTGCACTTGCTGGCCGCTGCCCGGCAGGCGCAGCACGCAATGCAGCAGGCCACGGTTTTCATGGCCGCTTTGCGAGATGTCGAGGTTGTCGTAGCGAATGATCTGAAATTTGGACAGCAGCGCATTGCCGTGGTCGCCATGGGGATAAACCGCATTGCGCCCATAGGCGAACTGCGGCCAGATGCTGTCGGCGAGAAATTCATACTGCGGCATTTTCGGCCAGTCGCTGTAGCGCTGCGGATGGCGTTCGTGGGTGCCATGGATCTCCTGCAAAAACACCATGTCCGCGCCCACACTGCGCACCGCTTCACGCAGCTCGGGCAAGATGAAGCGGCGATTCAGCGCGGTGAAACCCTTGTGGATATTGACCGTCAGCACCGTGAAACGGGTGATGGCGGTGGTCGGCGGGGTGGGGATCAGCTCTGGATGCGTCATGGCAATACTCCTGGTTCCGGCAGCCGGCCAGGTTCGGTGAGCAGGTGTTGGTCCAGCCCGAAACGTTGCAGCAATTGGCGTGCATCGAAGGGCGCGCGAACTTTGATGTCGTTGTCGAAAAAGCAGAACACATCGCGCTGTTTACGCCTGCGGGGCGTGTGGTGCGCGTCGACCAGGTGTGCATCGGCAGGCTGCTTGCCGTGGGCCCAGCGCTCGATGCGGTCACCCCAGCGCTGGAGCGCTTCGGCGCTATAACCGCTGGCGTATAACTGCTTGTCGCCGTGCAAGCGCAGGTACATGAAGTTGGCGGTCACGTCTTCCATGTACGGCCACTTGCCTGCGGTGTCCGCGACCACCAGGGCCACCCCGTGTTTATCCAGCATCTGGATGAACTCCGGCACGGCAAAACTCGTATTGCGAATCTCCACGGCATGGCGCAACGGCTTCTTGGCATAGGCCTTCATGCTCGCCTTGCCGTTAAGGCGCGGCTCATGCTGGCGGGCGAGGGCGGCGGCCTGTTGGGTGTCGGTGGGTAATTCAGCCAAAAAGGTTTCGAACAGCGTGGCGTCGAATTTGAAGCTGGGCGGAAACTGCCAGAGGATGGGGCCGAGTTTCTCCTTGAGCTCCAGCACGCCGGAAGCGAAGAAATTCGCCATCGGTTTGTGCACATCCCGCAGGCGCAGGATATGCGTGATGAACCGGGGCGCCTTGACACTGAACATGAAACCTTCGGGCGTATCGGCATACCACTCGGCATAGCGCTTGGGGGTTTGCAGCGCGTAGAACGAGCCGTTGATTTCGATGCTGTTGACGGCGCGTGACGCAAACTGCAACTCGCGTTTCTGGGTCAGCCCTTCGGGGTAGAAATCGCCGCGCCAGGGCGTGTAGCGCCAGCCGGAAATGCCGATGTGAATCGCCGCCATGTGTGCTCCCGTGGTTGGTGGGTGAGGTGACCTCCGTTATGGGATGACTGCGCTATTTGGCTGAAAGTTTCCACATTCCTACAGGCGGTACAGGGTAGGAAAAGATCGGAGGGCATCGCCCATGCGGGGAACGATCAAGGCCTAAACCCGTCAGTTCCTTACAGACCCTGCTGAAGGAGCTCGCTGTTTTGCTGAATCTAAAGACTGCATTACTGCTCGGTGCGTTGCTGCTTTGCGGTAACGGCGCACTGCAAGCCGCGGCCACCGCGCCGGCCAACGAGGCCCCGGCCAAGCCGGAACTGCTGGTGCAAGGCGGGCTGCTGGGGGCCATCAGTTCCAGTATTGATGACGTGCAAGACAAGCTCGACCTCAACCAGAACCTCATTGACGCCTGGCGCCTGCGGGCCGACCGCGCCGCAGACGAAGTAGGGCGCCTGGTGGACCAGACCACCGCACGCTCGCCGTGGAGCGTGGCCGGCGATTTCCTGCTGTTGTCTGGCGTGTGGGTCGGTGCCTTTGCTGTGCTGACGATGCTGGGGCGCTTGGTTGTGAAACGCGCGAGCCGTCGCCCATTCCTTGCGCGGCGTCAACGGCTGCAAGGCTTGCTGGGCTATGTGGTGCCCTACACGATTCCAGCGCTGATCTGCCTGCCGTTGACCCTTTATGTCAGTCACTTTTTAGCCGCGTCTGTCGGCCGAGCCCTGGCGCTGTGTTTCGCCTACGCCACCAGCAGTGGCATCTTTTCCACATCGTTGCTGCTGTGCGTCATTGTGATGTTTAACGTCGGGCACAAGCGGCCTGCCGTGCAGATCATTCGTGACTATTGCCCCAAGCCGCTGTTCCTGATCGGCTTTCTCGCGGCCCTCAGCGATGCGTTGACCAGCCCGCAAATCGCTCGTCAGTTGGGCGGCAATATCACCAGCAGCATCGCCGTGTTTACCGGCCTGTTTGCTGCGGTCATCTTTGGCGTGCTGGTGGTACGCCTGCGTCGCCCGGTGGCCCATTTGATCCGCAACCGACCGCTGGCCCAGCGCCTCAAGCACCCGGCATTGCAACAATCGTTGCGGGTGTTTTCCGGGCTCTGGTACTGGCCGATTCTGTTGATGGTGCTGGTCTCGGCGGTCAACCTGATTGGCGCCGGTGACGACAACCAAGAGGCCCTGCGCTGCGCGCTGCTCACTACACTGTTGCTGATCGGCACGGTGTTTCTCAGCACCGTGCTGCAACATCTGTTCAAGTCCCGCAGCCAGGTGTCGATCCAACGCAGCAGCGCCTACAAGGAACGCTTCCTGAGTTTGCTGCACGCGATTTTGCGCATCGTCATGGCCATCGCGTTTATCGAAATACTCGGGCGTATCTGGGGTGTCTCGCTGTTCGAATTCGCCCAGCGCAACTCCGTGGGCCGGGCCATCAGTGACTCCCTCAGCAGCATCGGCCTGATCCTGTTGGTGACCTGGCTGTTCTGGGTGGTGCTTGACACCGCGATCCAGGAAGCCCTCAAACCACCGGTGAATAAACGCTCCAGTCGCCAGCCCAGTACCCGAGTCAAAACCATCCTGCCGCTGTTGCGCAATGCGGTGAAGATCATCCTGGTGGTGATCTGCGCGATCACCACCATGGCCAACCTGGGCATCAATGTCGCGCCGTTGCTGGCGGGCGCCGGGGTGGTGGGCCTGGCCATCGGTTTCGGTTCCCAGCAACTGGTGCAGGACGTGATCACCGGCCTGTTCATCATTATCGAAGACACCCTGTCCATCGGCGATTGGGTGGTGCTCGACTCCGGCCACGCCGGCACCGTCGAAGGCCTGACCATCCGCACCCTGCGCCTGCGCGACGGCAAGGGCTTTGTGCATTCGGTGCCGTTCGGGCAGATCAAGGCGGTCACCAACCAGTCCCGTCAGTTCGCCTATGCGTTTTTCTCGGTGCAGTTCACTTACGACACCGACGTGGACAAGGCCGTGGAGCTGATCCGCGAAGCCGGCCAGTCGATCCGCGACGATGTGTTCCTCAAGTACAACCTGCAAGGGCCGTTGGAAGTGTTCGGGGTGGACAAGATGGACCTCAATGGCGTGGTGCTCACCGCGCAGTTCCGCACCGTGTCGGGTGGCCAATACGCGGTCAGCCGTGCGTTTAACCAGCGTCTGAAAAAGCTTGTGGATAACTGTGAGGCGGTGCACTTCGCCCAGACTTATCCACAGCAGCTGTTGCTCGCACCCCGCACGGCACTGAAACAGGAGGCCGCCGAACCCGACGTCAAGACACTTAATCCGTGACGGTTGCGCTACAAGCCCGCAAAATGCAACGATTCTGGCAATGACCTATGACAGCGCACACGCGCCTGTCGATAATAACCATCGTTCCAAACAGACCGGGCCTGCTCAATCTATGCGAATGCGCCTTATGTTACTGGGCGGCGGGAATGCCCTCGGGCAGGCGCTGATTCGCCTCGGTGCGGAGGAAGACATCGGTTTCCTCGCCCCCAAACCGCCCCAAGACGGCTGGGATGCCGCAAGCCTCACCCAATTGCTCGACGACACCCGTCCCGATGCCTTGATCAACCTCGCCTACTATTTCGACTGGTTCCAGGCCGAAGCCGTGAGCGAATCCCGCTTGGCCGCCCAGGAATTTGCCATCGAACGCCTGGCCGAGCTGTGCCAGCATCACAGCATCACCCTGCTGCAGCCGTCCAGTTACCGCGTGTTCGATGGCTCCCGCGCCACCGCCTACAGCGAGAAAGACGAGCCGGTGCCCCTGGGCCTGCGCGGCCAGGCGTTGTGGCGCATCGAACAAAGCGTGCGCGCCACCTGCCCGCAGCATGTGCTGCTGCGGTTTGGCTGGCTACTGGATGACAGCGTCGACGGCACGCTCGGGCGCTTCCTGGCCCGGGCTGAAAAACCGGATGAGCTGTTGATGGCCGACGACCGTCGTGGCAACCCGACGCCGGTGGACGACGCCGCACGGGTAATTATCTCGGTGCTCAAGCAACTCGATTGCGCCGCGCCACTGTGGGGCACTTACCACTACGCCGGCCACGAGGCGACCACGCCGTTGGCGTTGGGCCAGGCGATTCTCACTGAAGCGCGCAACTTCCATCCGCTCGCCATCGAGTCCCCCACCGCCCAGGCTCACGCAGCACGGCCGGATGCGGCGGATGAACCGCAGCATGCGGTGCTGGCCTGCAAGAAAATCCTGCATACCTTTGGCATCAAGCCACGGGCATGGCGGGCAGGCTTGCCGGCGCTACTGGATCGCTTCTACCGCCACAGCTGACACCCCCAAAACCAAAAGTGGGAGGGGACTTATGTGGGAGCTGGCTTGCCTGCGATAGCATCACCTGGGTATCACTGATACACCGAGGTGTCTGCATCGCGGGCAAGCCCGGCTCCCACATAAGCCCTCTCCCACATGGGTTATGCGGTGTGGCTTATATCGGACTTAGAACTTGTAACCGATACCCACCATGTAAACCATCGGGTCTACATCCACATTGACCTTGGCCCGAGTGCCCTGGCCCAGCGCGTTGTTATCCACAGTCGCCTTGGTGCTGATGTCGATGTAGCGCGCCTGGGCGTTGATCATCCACTTGTCGTTGATCATGTAGTCGGCGCCGATCTGTGCAGCCCAGCCCCAGGAGTTCTCGGCCTTGAAGTTGCTGAAACCAGCCTGTTCGGCACGGCTGCCCACGTGTTCGTCGTAGATCCAGGTGTAGTTGATACCGGCGCCCACATACGGTTGGAACGCGGATTTGTGATCCAGCGGGTAGTACACGACGCTCAAGGTCGGCGGCAGGTGCTTCAGCGTGCCGAGCTTGCCGTTGGCGGCGCCCAGGGCGGTGTTCTTGATCTTCACGTCATGCTCGAACGGCGTGGCCGCTAGCAATTCGATGCCGACGTGGTCGGTGATCATGTAGGCGAAGTTCAAGCCCAATTGGGTGTCGCTGCTCATGGTCGCCTTGCCGCCCAGGTTGGTGCCGGCCAGCGGGCCCTGGTCAACCTTGACGCTGCTGCTGTCGGCCTTCGGGTTCACGGTAATTGCACCGGCGCGAACCAGAATATCGCCCGCCTGGTGAGCGTGTGCGACGGGGGCGACGAGGGCGAGCGCGAAGAGGGACGCGCCGAGCAGAGACTTGTTCATGGGAGCTCCAAAGGACGTTTAAAAGTTGTACGTCCAATGGTAAAGATCGTTCCGTTCGGTCTTTTGACTCAGCTCAATGAAAGGGCGATCAGTCACTTGCGCCACTGATCTAAACCTGTGGGAGCTGGCTTGCCTGCGAAGACGGTCTTACAGCCGACACCTATCTACCTGGCACCCCACGATCCAACTGTGGGAGCGGGCTTGCTCGCGAAGGCAGCCTGGCAGTCAACACAGTTGTGTTGTGTACATATCCATTCCTGCGGTAACGGCCACTTAGGGTTCCGCCCTGACGGCGGCTCACTTTTGAAAAGCGCAAAAGTAAGCAAAACGCTCTTGCCCCACCACTCGGCACCTCGCTTAGGCTCGGTGTGCCCGTAATCCGCCAGTGATTTGGGGGGCCGCCGCCACGCGCCATCCATGGCGCGGGGCGGCTAAACCGGCATCCCTGCCGGTTTACCCCCCAAATCCCTGTCGAATTCCGGCCAGCGTGGTTTAACGGGGCGCCTAAGATCAAAAGCAGATCAAGATCAAGAGCGGCTCGCTTCGCATCGTGGTTACCGTCCACCGTTACAGCGTTGTGTAGATACCTATGCTGCGATAGCGGTGGTTCAGTTAAAGACTCAGTGACTGATACACCGTCTTCGGGAGCAAGCCCGCACACATTTGGATCTTCGGTGTGTTTGCTGGTGGGGTTATTCCTCCAGCTCGTACATATAAATCTTCTGGGCATCCATCTGGTAACCCGCGTCGGCCAACTCGCTGGACGATGGCTTGACCTGCATCGCGCCTTCGATCCAGTACGGTTGATACAGCTCATCGAGCTTTACACCCACCTCGCTTTTCACATGCACGATCTGGTTCGACGGCGGTGGCGGCACATGGATACAGGCGCCGAAATACGGCACCAGCAGAAACTCCGTGGTGCGGCCTTCTTCGCTGACTTCCAACGGCACGATATACCCCGGCAGGCGAATGTGCTGGCCATCCAGGCTCTGTACCACCGGCGCGTTGGGCATGTCCTGCTTGGCCGCAGGCGCGGCTTCGGCGGACAAGGCATCGGCCATGTTCGACAGGTCGTGCAGCGGCTTCATATTGGGCACTTCAGGTGGCGCATCCGGCGGGATCATCTCCTGCCAGGACAAATCCTTGGGCTGCTCCTGCGCCCAGGCAGGCACGGCCATCAACAACAACAGGGCAAACAGGGCACGACGCATCGAAGCCTTCCTCATAAACGGATGGACAGGCCATCGGCCAAAGATTGGCGGTAGGCGCGCCACGCGGGCACGCTGCCCATCAACAGGGCGGCTACCAGGATACCGGCGAGCAACGTCCATTCATATTCGCTCGGCCACGACATCGGCAGGTCCAGGCCGTAATTGGCCTGCAAATAACCCCGCGAGGCGGCGATGCACAGGTACAGCAACCCCAGGCCCGCCATTACGCCGGACAAGGCCAGAGCGAAGGCTTCGAAGATCAGCAGCGTTGCGATGTGCCAAGGCCGCGCGCCCACCGAACGCAGGATCGCCATCTCGCGGCGGCGCTCGTTAAGGCTGGTGAGGATCGCCGTGAGCATGCCGATCAAACCGGTCAGTACTACGAACAGCGAGATCACAAACAAGGCTTTTTCGGCAGTGCCCATCATGCTCCACAGTTCTTGCAGCGCGACGCCGGGCAGGATCGCCAGCATCGGCTCGCCACGGAATTCATTGATCTGCCGTTGCAAGGCAAAGGTGGAAATCTTGTTTTTCAGGCCCAGCATGAACGCGGTAATGGCCTGCGGCGTCAGGTCCATATTGCGCGCCTGGTCAGCACTGATGCGGCCTTTGCCCTGGGCCGGCACGCCGTTGTGCCAGTCGATATGAATCGCTTCCATGCCGCCGAGGCTGATATGCAGCGTGCGGTCCACCGGCGTGCCGGTGCGCTTGAGAATGCCCACCACCGTGAACGGCTTGTCGTCATGCTTGACCAGGCTGACCACCGCCACGCCGTGGGCCAGCACCAGCTTGTCGCCGAGTTTGTAATGCAGGGCGTCGGCCACTTCGGCGCCGAGCACCACTTCGAACGGGTCGGTGGCGAAGGCACGGCCGCTGGCCAGCTCGAGATTTTGCTTGCGCCCGTACTGGTAGTGCTCGAAATAGGTTTCGTTGGTGCCCATCACCCGGTAGCCGCGGTGGGAGTCGCCGAGGGACATCGGGATCGCCCATTTCACTTGTGGGCTGGCGGCGAAGTGCTCAAAGCTGTCCCAACGGATGTTGTTGGTGGCGTTGCCAATGCGGAACACCGAATACAGCAGCAGGTTGACCGAGCCGGAACGAGCGCCGACGATCAGGTCGGTGCCGCTGATGGTGCTGGCGAAACTGTTGCGCGCCTCGACGCGCACACGCTCCACCGCGAGCAGCAAGCAGACGGACAGTGCGATGGCAAACGCGGTGAGGATCGCGGTAAAGCGGCGGTTAGCCAGGCTGGCCATGGCTAGACGGAACAGATACATCTCAAACCTCTGCGGGCATGGCGGCGCGATTGAGTTCGGCCAGCGACAGGTTGCGGTCGAACAGCGACGCCAGGCTTTGGTCATGGCTGACAAACAACAGGCTGGCGCCCGCTTCGCGGCATTCTGCGAACAGCAACTGCAGGAAGGCTTCGCGGGCGTCGTAGTCCAGGGCCGAGGTGGGTTCGTCGGCGATCACCAGCTCCGGCTGGCCGATCAGCGCTCGGGCAGCGGCCACCCGTTGTTGCTGGCCGATGGACAGCGAATCGGCACGGCGTTCCAGCAGGCTTGGATCCTTCAAACCCAGGTGTGCGAGCAAGGTCGCAGCGGCCTGGTCGACACTGCCGTGGCGCTGCTTGGCCCGTTGCGCGCGCAGCTTGGAAAAGTGGCAAGGCAGCTCGACGTTCTCGCGCACTGACAGAAACGGCAGCAGGTTGAACTGCTGGAAGATATAGCCGGTGTGGTCCACACGGAAGCGATCACGAGCGCCGGCCGAGAGTTCGGTCAACTCCTGGCCGAGCAGGCGGATGCTGCCTTGGCTGGGCTTCTGCACACCGCCCAACAGCCCCAGCAAAGTGGTCTTGCCACTGCCGCTTGGGCCCTTGAGGAACAAGGTTTCCCCGGGTTCCAGGCGGAACGCGGGGATGTCCAGCAACTGCGGGTGACCGGGCCAGTTGAAGCCCAGGTCGGACAGTTCGATCAGTGCTTGGGTCATGTGAACTCAGAACTTCAGAGTGGCTGCGGTCGCTGTCGCGTCAACACCTTGCTGACCGCTCGGGCCGATCAGTTGTACCTGAATTTTCTGGGTGGCGGGGAAGGTCTTGAACACCTGGCTCAAGTCCAGGTTGCCCAGGGCCGCCGGTGTGGCGCAGGTGAACTGGTAATGGGCGTGGATTTCACTGTGGTCGTGATCATGCTTGTGGGCGGCGGCGCCTTTGCCGTCGGTGGCGTGGTCATCGTCGTCATGCTCGGCTTCTGGTTTGTCACCGAACAACGGGCTGTTGAGTTCCTGGCTGCTGACCACGCAACCTGCGGCCTTGGGCAGGTTGAACAGGGCCGATGGATTTTCCAGCTGTTTGCGCACGGCGGCGACCTTGGCTTTGTCGGCGGCGCTGGTGGCTACATGCTCGAAACCCACCAGGTTCATGGCCGGGCTGTCCAGTTCCAGCTCCAGGGCCTGGCCGTCCAGCACGGCATTCAGGCGCCCGACGCCATGTTCATGGGCACCGAGGCTGCCGTGTTCGTGGTCATGGTCTTCATGGGCATGAGCGACAGCCAGAGGCAGCAGGGCAAACGGCAAAGCGAGCAGCAAACGGCGCATGAGAGGGCTCCAGGATGAAAGTTTTGTTATGTGATCTTATAACAATTGAGCCGAGAGTTTGACCGCCCGCTTGGTGTTGCGCAAGCTGCGTGGGAGCATGCCCGTCAGAAAAATGCAGGAGTAAGGACGATGTTGCGAATTCGTGGAACCATCGGCGACCTGCCGGTGGACTTGACCTTGGAGCTGGACGACGGCGATTGGGCGCGATTGGGCGCACAACTTCAGGCCGCGCCAACGCCCAGCGCGCCCACTGCGGCACCGGTCAAACAGAACGAAGACCTGTGGCAGAACGCCCAGGATTTACTGCGCAAGGCCGGGCAACTCAATGGCCTGGAATTGCTCGACCAACTCGAAGGCCTGGCTGGCGATGCCGGGGCGGGCAAGCGCCTGCTGGTGCGCCTGCGCCACAGCGCGAACGTGAAGGTGGCCAGCGGCGGCGACACCCCGCTCTACACCTGGGTCGGCCCTTTGTAGGCGCGAGCTCGCTCGCGAAAAACCCTCAGGCACCGCGTTCATTCCGGATGCCCGCGTTATCGTTGTCGTTTTTCGCGAGCAAGCTCGCTCCTACACGGTTGGGTTAGTACAGCGCGGCAAACAACTTGCGGCGGTACACCGTGACCAGCGGGTGATCATTGCCCAGCAATTCGAACACCTGCAGCAAGGTCTTGTGGGGCAGGCCTTCGCTGTAGCTGCGGTTGCGGATAAACAACTTGAGCAAACCTTCCAGCGCCGCGTCGTATTGCTGGCGCGCCAGTTGCTGGATCGCCAACTGATAGGCGGCTTCGTCATCCTGCGGGTTTTGCGCCAGACGGCTTTTCAGCTCGGCGGCGTCCGGCAAGTCCGCAGCCTGGCGCAGGAAGGTGATTTGCGCCTTGGCCCCGGCCAGCGCGGCCTTGTGGTCGTCGCTCTTGACCGCGTCGAGTACGGCCTGGGCTTCACCCAGCTCACCGCGCTCAGCCAGGCAACGTGCGTACAGGATCAGGGCGGCGGCGTTGGTGTTGTCCTCGCCCAACAACTGCACCAGCAGCGCTTCGGCCTCGCTGATGCGCCCTTCGCTGAACAGCGCCTGAGCCTGCTCCAGCGGGTCCGCCGCAGCCGGTGGCGGCATCTGCACATGGGGTTCCAGCATTGCCCGTACTGCCGATTCCGGCTGTGCCCCGGCAAAACCGTCCACCGGTTGGCCATCCTTGAACAGCACCACCGTCGGCAGGCTTTGAATGCCAAAACGCGCCACGATGTCTTGTTCGGCTTCGCAGTCGACTTTGGCCAGCAGCAACTCGCCCTGATAACTCTCGGCAATCTTCGCCAGCATTGGCATCAGTGCTTTGCAGGGTGCGCACCACTCGGCCCAGAAATCGACCAATACGGGCTTTTCGAAGGAGTTCTGAATAACGGCCTGGTCGAAGCTGGCGGTGGTGACGTCGAAGATATACGGCGTGGGCTCACTCATGGGGCATCTCGAAAAAAGCGGGAATGGGGGCAACTATAAGGGCTGGCGAGGTTGGCTGAAAGCCCACCTTGAAATGCATCCCTCGTGGGAGCGGGGCTTGCCCTAATGCCAGTCAGCTAAGCGGTCATCGCCTTTTGTAGGAGCGAGCTTGCTCGCGAAAAACGTCAACGATAACGCGTGCTTGCTGAATGAACGCGGCGCCTTTGAGTTTTTCGCGAGCAAGCTCGCTCCTACAAAAAAACCTTAACTGACTGGCATTAGGGCTTGCCCGCGATGGCCTCAAGCACGCCGCGAATGGTACAGGCTCACCTTACGAAACTCCCAAGGCTCGGCCAGATCCGGCAGGGTCAAAGCCTCGAGGATCTCCAGCCGCCGGTAATCCGGATGCTGGAAGTCCCGTACCCGCGAATCCGCCACCAGCGCTTCGCGGCCGCGGGTCAGGAACTGATCCAGCAACGGCAAGTTAGCGCGGTCGTAGAGCACGTCGGCCACCAGGATCAGGTCGAAGCGGTCGGCTTCGGCAAAAAAGTCTGCCGAATAACTCAGCGCCACCTGGTTGAGCTCGGCATTCGCACGGCAAGCGGCCAAGGCCAGTGGGTCCAGGTCGCAGGCCACCACCTCCAGGGCGCCAGCCTTGACGGCAGCGATCCCGGCCACGCCCGAACCTGCGCCGAAATCCAGCACGCGTTTGCCGGCGACCCACTCGGGATGCGCTGCCAGGTAACGCGCCAATGCCAGGCCGCTGGCCCAGCAAAAGCTCCAGTAGGGCGGCTCATGCAGAATGCGCCGGGTTTCTTCCTGGCTGAAGGCGCGGTCCATGTTGTCGGCGTCCAGCAGCCAAAACGACAACGCGGTACCCGGCAACGGGCAGGGCACCAATTGCGCATCGCCAATCAACGCGCTCAAGGCGTGTTGCAGGCCCAGCGGTGGCGTCATGGCGCCTTGACGAGTTGCAGGGGGCCGGTGCTCTGGGTGATCGCCTGGGTGACGCGCACGGCAGGCAGGTGCAGGATCAACTGGCCGGACTGGCTGGCGCGACCGCGCAATTCCACGCGCGCTCCTGCCGGAAAAGCTTCAGGGTTGAAACGCAGGCGGAAGGCCAGGGGCTTGCCGTTGCCGCTCAGTACGCTGCTGGCGAGCAGTTGCTGCGGGCGTGAACGGTCGTCGATCACCAAGAGCGCCATCTCGACTTCGGCGCCGGCCGGCACGTTGGTCAGGCTGCCGCTGATTTCGCGCTGATAGGCGGGCAGGGGGCCGAGGTCTTCAATGCCCGGGACTTTTTTCTCTTGCGCTGGTGTCGGTTGAGGCGCGGCCGGCTTGGGGGCTTCGCTGCTGCAGGCGACCAGAAAACTGAACAGGCTGAGTAGAACGAGTGGTCGTAACTGCATGTACGGCTCCAGAAAGGACAAAATCCGTGGCTTAAAAATATGAAACATATAAGCCTGCCTATATACCGTAAAGGCTATGGCTTGTCTTGCCACAGGGATGCGCTACCATGGCCCTCCCATTTTTTGTTGCCTGCCAACCATGCACTGTCCCTTCTGCGGTGCCAACGACACCAAGGTCATCGACTCGCGTCTGGTCGCCGAGGGCGACCAAGTGCGTCGCCGGCGCGAATGCCTGGCCTGTGGTGAACGTTTCACCACCTTCGAAACCGCCGAACTGGTGTTGCCCCGTCTGATCAAGTCCGACGGCAGCCGCCAGCCTTTCGACGAAGAAAAACTGCGCGCCGGTATGCAGCGCGCCCTGGAAAAACGCCCCGTGAGTGTCGAGCGCCTGGAAGCGGCGCTGGTACACATCAAGCACAAGCTGCGGGCGACCGGCGAGCGCGAGGTCAAGAGCCTGGTGGTCGGCGAGTTGGTGATGGGCGAGCTGCAAAAGCTCGACGAAGTCGCCTATATCCGTTTTGCCTCGGTGTATCGACGCTTCCAGGACCTCAATGAGTTCCGCGAAGAGATCGACCGCCTGGCCCGTGAGCCCTCCAAACAATGACCTCTGAACAGGCTGTGCTCGACGCCCACTACATGGCCCGCGCCCTCGAATTGGCGCGCAAGGGCCTGTACACCACCCACCCCAACCCGCGGGTTGGCTGCGTGATCGTGCGTGACGGGCAGATTGTCGGCGAAGGCTGGCATGAGCGTACCGGCGAACCCCATGCCGAACCGAATGCCCTGCGCGCCGCTGGCGACAAGGCCCGTGGCGCGACGGTGTATGTCACCCTTGAGCCTTGCAGCCATCATGGTCGTACGCCGCCCTGCGCCGATGCGCTGGTGACCGCGGGCGTCGCGCGGGTGGTGGCCGGCATGCAGGACCCGAACCCGGAAGTGGCCGGGCGGGGCATGCAGCGCCTGGCTCAAGCGGGTATCGAGGTGCGCAGCGGTGTGCTGGAAGCCGAAGCGCGGGCGCTTAATCCCGGCTTCCTCAAACGCATGGAACACGGCCTGCCGTTTGTGCGGGTCAAGCTGGCAATGAGCCTGGACGGTCGCACGGCGATGGCCAGCGGCGAAAGCCAGTGGATCACCGGCCCCGCCGCCCGTGCTGCGGTGCAACGCCTGCGCGCCGAAGCCAGTGTGGTGTTGACCGGTGCCGACACGGTACTGGCCGACGGCGCCCGCTTGACCGTACGCGCCGCCGAACTGGGCCTGGACGCAGCAACCACCGCCCTGGCCATGTCGCGCCCGCCGCTGCGCGTGTTGATCGATGGTCGCCTGCGGGTGCCGCTCAACGCGCCGTTCTTCAAGGCCGGCCCGGCATTGGTCATCACCTGCGTCACCCCGGAGAACCAGTTCCCCCGTGGCCCCGAGTGCCTGGTAGTACCGGGCGTGGAAGGCCAGGTGGACCTGCGCTCGGCATTGGTCGCCCTGGCTGCCCGTGGCGTCAACGACGTGTTGGTGGAAGCCGGCCCAAGCCTGGCGGGCGCGTTTGCCCAGCAAGGCCTGGTGGATGAGTACGTGATATTCATCGCCGGCAAGTTCCTCGGCTCCGCTGCCCGCCCGTTGCTGGATTGGCCGCTTGAGAAGTTGGCCGACGCCCCCCAACTCAAGATCACCGAAATGCGCGCTGTGGGCGACGACTGGCGAGTCACTGCCATCCCCGTCCCAGCAGCGAGCGTATAATTCCCGGCCTGCGCCTAAGCGCCAGCCTCTCGTTTTCAGGAGAACGAAATGTTCACCGGCATTATCGAATCCATCGGCAGCATCCGTGCAATGACCCCCAAAGGCGGCGATGTCCGCCTGCTGGTTGAAACCGGCAAGCTGGACCTCGGCGACGTCAAGCTGGGCGACAGCATCGCCGTCAGCGGCGTGTGCCTGACCGTCATCGAGCTGCCGGGCAACGGCTTTGCCGCCGATGTCAGCCGGGAAACCCTGGACTGCACCGCAATGAATGATCTTGCGGCCGGCAGCCCGGTCAACCTGGAAAAAGCCCTGACGCCGACCACGCGCCTAGGCGGTCACCTGGTCAGCGGCCACGTCGACGGTGTCGGCGAAGTGGTCGCCCGCAGCGAAAACGCCCGCGCCGTGGAATTTCGTATCCGCGCGCCCAAAGAGCTGGCCAAGTACATCGCCCACAAAGGCTCGATCACCGTCGATGGCACCAGCCTGACCGTGAACGCCGTGAATGGCGCCGAATTTGAACTGACCATCATTCCCCACACCCTCAGCGAAACCATCATGGCCTCGTACCAGCCGGGCCGCCGGGTGAACCTGGAAGTGGACTTGCTTGCCCGTTACCTGGAGCGCCTGTTGTTGGGCGAAAAGGCCGCAGAGCCTGCAGCCGGTAACATCACCGAAAGTTTTCTGGCCGCTAACGGCTACCTGAAATCCTGACCAAGGGGGTGCCGCGTGGCGCTCAATAGCATCGAAGAACTGGTTGAAGACATCCGCCAAGGCAAGATGGTCATCCTCATGGATGACGAAGATCGCGAGAACGAAGGCGATATCATCATGGCCGCCGAGGCGTGCAAGCCCGAGCACATCAACTTCATGGCCAAGCACGCCCGTGGGCTGATTTGCATGCCCATGAGCCGCGAACGCTGCGAATTGCTCAAGCTGCCCCTGATGGCGCCGCGCAATGGCTCGGGTTTTGGCACCAAGTTCACCGTATCCATTGAAGCCACCACGGGCGTCACCACCGGCATTTCCGCCGCTGACCGCGCCCGCACCGTGCAAGCCGCTGCTGCCAAAGACGCCAAGGCCGAAGACATCGTCAGCCCGGGCCACATCTTCCCGCTGATGGCCCAACCGGGCGGTACCCTGGCCCGCGCCGGCCACACCGAAGCCGCGTGCGACCTGGCGCGCATGGCCGGTTTCGAGCCAAGCGGGGTGATCTGCGAAGTGATGAACGATGATGGCACCATGGCCCGTCGTACTGAACTCGAAGCCTTTGCTGCCGAACACAACCTCAAGATCGGCACCATCGCCGACCTGATTCACTACCGCATGATCCACGAACGTACCGTTCAGCGGATTGCCGAGCAGCCGCTGGACAGCGAACTGGGCCAATTCAATTTGGTGACCTACCGTGATTCAGTGGAAGGCGACGTGCACATGGCCCTGACCCTGGGCAACATTTGCGCCGAAGAACCGACCCTGGTACGCGTGCACAACATGGACCCCCTGCGTGACCTGTTGATGGTCAAGCAGCCGGGCCGCTGGAGCCTGCGCGCCGCCATGGCCGCGGTTTCCGAGGCGGGCAGCGGTGTGGTGCTGTTGCTCGGTCACCCGCTGGATGGTGATGTGTTGCTGGCGCATATCCGCGAAACCGCTGATGCCGTGCCGGTGAAAAAGCCGACCACCTACAGCATCGTCGGTGCCGGTTCGCAGATCCTGCGCGACTTGGGTGTGCGCAAAATGCGCCTGATGAGCGCACCGATGAAATTTAATGCGATATCCGGATTCGACCTGGAAGTTGTAGAATACGTGCCCTCCGAATAAAGGCCGGCGATTCTTGCCCCTTGTTCGCGGTTAAATCATCACTGAGGGACGCACTTTTCGCGTCCCGGCTCTTTAAGAGATTTGTCGAATGACCCTGAAGACCATCGAAGGTACCTTCATCGCCCCCAAAGGCCGCTATGCCCTGGTGGTTGGCCGCTTCAACAGCTTCGTGGTTGAAAGCCTGGTAAGCGGTGCGGTTGACGCCCTGGTTCGCCACGGTGTGAGCGAGAGCGATATCACCCTTATCCGCGCGCCTGGCGCCTTCGAAATTCCACTGGTTGCGCAAAAAGTTGCTCAGCAGGGTGAATACGCGGCGATCATCGCCCTGGGCGCAGTGATTCGTGGCGGTACCCCGCACTTCGAATACGTGGCCGGCGAATGCACCAAGGGCCTGGCCCAGGTGTCCATGGAGTTCGGCGTACCAGTCGCTTTCGGCGTACTGACCGTGGACTCCATCGAGCAAGCCATCGAGCGTTCCGGCACCAAGGCCGGTAACAAAGGCGCCGAAGCTGCCTTGTCCGCCCTGGAAATGGTCAGCCTGCTGTCGCAGTTGGAGGCCAAGTGATTTCCGACGAAAGCGATCAGTTCAACCCTCAGGAGCCGCGTCCTGCTGATGCCGGCAAGCCGTCCAAGAGCGAGAAGCGTCGCAAGGCGCGTCAACTTGCGACCCAGGCGCTGTACCAGCGTCACCTGGCAGGCGCTTCGCTGAACGAAATCGAGGCACAGTTTCGCGTCGATAACGATTTCACCTTCGCCGACCAGAGCTACTTCCACGACATCCTGCACGGCGTGCACGCCAACCTGAGCGAGATCGACACAGCCCTGGCGCCTTGCCTGGACCTGACCATCGAAGAACTCGACCCGGTTGAGCTGTGCGTAATGCGCCTGTCCACCTGGGAACTGCTCAAGCGCGTTGACGTGCCGTACCGCGTGGTGATCAACGAAGGCATCGAACTGGCGAAAGTCTACGGTTCGACCGACGGCCACAAGTTCGTCAACGGCGTGCTCGACAAACTGGCCCCGCGTCTGCGTGAAGCCGAAGTGAAGGAACACAAGCGCTAACCTGCGCTTGAGTCTTCAATGGGTGAGTTTGAGCTGATCCGCACTTACTTCGCCGCCGCGCCCTGTGCGCAAGGCGGCGAAGGCATTGCCCTGGGGATCGGCGACGACTGCGCCTTGCTGGCGCTTCCCGCCGGGGAGCAACTGGCAGTCTCCACCGATACGCTGGTGGCTGGCGTGCATTTTGCCGACCCCTGTGACCCGTTCCTGCTCGGCCAGCGCTCGCTGGCCGTAGCGGTGAGCGACCTGGCCGCCATGGGCGCCCACCCCCTCGCCTTTACCCTTGCCCTGACCACGCCGAGCGTCGAAGCTGATTGGCTGCAACGCTATGCCCAAGGCTTGAACGCCATGGCGCAAAGCTGCGGCGTAGGCTTGGTGGGCGGCGATACCACCCGTGGGCCGCTGAGCCTCACCCTGACCGTGTTCGGGCGTGTGCCGGCTGGCCAGGCCTTGACGCGCAGCGGTGCTCAGCCGGGTGATTTGCTGTGTGTCGGCGGCGAGCTGGGCAATGCTGCGGGCGCCTTGCCGCTGGTATTGGGGCAGCGCACGGCTGACGCAGCAATCGCCGAGCCGCTGCTGGCGCATTACTGGTCGCCGCAACCGCAGCTGGCCCTGGGGCTGGCGTTGCGGGGCAAGGCGACAGCAGCCATGGATATCTCCGATGGGCTGTTGGCCGACTGTGGGCATATCGCCAAGGCGTCAGCGGTGCGCCTGGTGGTTGAGCGTCAGCGGTTGCCGTTGTCTGCGGCCTTGCTGGCGTTTGTCGGTAAAGACCAGGCTCACGTGGCGGCGTTGAGCGGGGGCGACGACTATGTGTTGGCGTTCACCTTGCCACCGTCCCAGTTGGCACCGTTGCAGGCCGCTGGCTGGCCAGTGCATGTGGTCGGCCGCGTCGAAGCGGGGCAGGGCGTGACGCTGCTCGACGGCAACGGCCAGGACATCACCCCGGCCGTGCGTGGCTACCAGCATTTTCGCCAGACGCCCTAAGCCGGCGGTCTGCGCTACCCTTTAGACGATTATCCCGAGTAAGAGGCCGTGACCATGGCTGCATGCCGCTGGCTGCTGATCGTGCTGTGTACCTTCGCTTCCCTGGCCCAGGCGAGCACTCCCGTGCCCGGCAAAATCGTGCTGGCCAGTGAGGAATGGAACGACTACACCAACAAAGATGGCAGCGGCCTGGCCTGGGACGTGTTGCGCCAAGTCTTTGAACCGGCTGGCATCACCGTGCACACCCGCAGCGTGCCCTACACCCGCTCGATCGGCCTGGCCCAGCGTGGTGAGGTGGATGGGTGTGTCGGCACCTATCGCGAGGAGGCCAGTGGTGTGCTGTACCCGCGCTGGAACTTCGACGCCGATCATGTCTACGCCCTCGGGCTGGCCACTGCACCCACGCCGACGTTGGCGACCCTGGGCAAGTACCGCCTGGCCTGGGTGCGTGGTTACAAGTACGAGGGTTACCTGCCCAATGTGCAGCGCTTCAACCAGATCGAGCGGCGTGACGGCATTCTGCCGATGTTGCAACACGGTCGCGCCGATTTCTATATCGATGCTCTCACCGAAGCCCAATACGTGCTCAGTCAGTCCCAAGACCCGACACCATTCAAGCTCACCCATATCGCTGAATTGCCGCTCTACATAGGTTTTGCCGACACCGAGCGCGGCAGGGCATTGATGGGCGTGTATGACCAGCGTCTGGCCAGCCTGGTCAAGACCGGTGAGTTGAAAGCGATTTTCGAGCGCTGGAAACAGCCGTATCCGTTCTGACGCCCATAGAACTGACTCGAAGGCCAATCGAACCTATTGATCTTTATCAGCGATAATTCAGCTTAAGCGTCTGTAGGAACGTGCTGTTACAATGCCCGCCTCTGTGAAATCTGAAATCAGGAGCACACGGTGCCCGTCGTTTTCGTCGCCGCTTCCAAGCTGCCTACCCCTTTTGCCACGTTCACCATGAACGGCTTTCTTGAAGAAGCCACCGGGCGCGAGCACGTTGTGCTCAGCCTCGGCGACATCACCGATGGTGAGCCGGTGCTGGGGCGTGTGCATTCCGAGTGCCTGACCGGCGATGCGCTGTTCAGCCAGCGCTGTGACTGCGGCTCGCAACTGGAGGCCGCACTGCAGGCCATCGCCCGTGAAGGTCGTGGCGTGTTGCTGTACTTGCGTCAGGAAGGCCGGGGCATTGGCTTGTTGAACAAGATCCGCGCCTACGAGCTGCAAGACGGCGGCGCCGATACCGTCGAGGCCAACGAGCGCCTGGGCTTTGCTGCCGACCAGCGCGACTACGCCATCTGCCTGCCGATGCTCGAGCACCTGGGGGTCAAATCCCTGCGCCTGATGACCAACAACCCCCGCAAGGTCAAAGCCTTGACCGAGATGGGCATCACCGTGGCCGAGCGTGTGCCGCTGCACACTGGGCACAACCCGCACAACAAACTCTACCTGGCCACCAAAGCCAGCAAGCTCGACCACATGATGGGCAACGAGCACCAGGGCGAGGTCGACCGCGCGTGACCCGTGGCCAGGTGAAACGGCGACTGTCCTTCAACTGGTGGCAGTACCTGGCCCTGGCATTGCTGCCCTTGTTCGTGATCAACCTGCTGTTTGGCCGTGCTGAATCCTTGTTGCCCGTCTTGGCCATGCCGTTTTTCATCGCCGGCGTGGCCTCGATGTTTCTCAGCCTGCGTTATTTTCATGCCTATAAACACGCGCTGATCGCCACCGCCAAAGCCCTTGATACTGCTGAAGAGCCCGCAGCCTGGATCACCCTGGCGGCGCGTCGGCGCACGGCGTTGCTGGTTGCAGCGCTACCGGCCTGGATCGGTGCGCTGGCGGTGTTCGTCGGCCTGGAGGCGGTGCCGCTGTTTCTGTTGGCGCTGTCGACGCTGGTGCTGTTCTACCTCTATCGCATACCGCGTCAGTTGGGATGAAGCGCTACTGGCTGGCGTTGTTGCTGGTATTCAGTGCCCAGGGCTGGGCGGTCGAGCGAGTTGTCAGCCTGGCGCCGTCACTGTCTGAAATCGTGCTTGAACTGGGTGCCGAGGACTTGCTGGTCGGCGTGCTTGATGGTGGTGACCGCCCGGCGGCGTTGGCGAAGGTGCCCTCGGTCGGGCGCTACGGCCAGTTGGACATGGAGCGCCTGCTCAGCCTCAAGCCCGACCTGATCCTGCTGTGGCCTGGCAGCGTCGGCCCGGCCCAGCGCGAGCAGCTCCAGCGGTTGAACATCCCGGTGTACGTCGCCGAACCCCACAGCCTTGAACAACTGACCACTCAGGTGCAAGCCATTGCCGAGCAATTGGGCCGAGCTGAGGCGGGGCGCGAGCGTGCCGCACAATTGCGCCAGCGCTTGGCCGAGTTGCGCCAGCGCTACCGGCGGGCCGAGCCGCTGCGGGTGTTCTACCAAGTGTGGAACCAGCCGCTGTACACCGTGGGCGGTGGGCAGATCATCAGCGATGCCCTCAGTGTGTGCGGGGCGCGCAATGTGTTTGATGACCTGAAGTTGCCGGCGCCGCAGGTGAATATTGAGTCGGTGCTGGCGCGTGATCCGGAGGTGATCCTGGTAGGGGATCAGGCTCAGAAGGACGCTTGGAAGGCATGGCCAATGATGGCTGCTCGGGTACGGTTGGTGCCGGACAAGGGGCTGGAACGGCCGAGTGGGCAGATGCTGGAGGCGGTAGCGCGGTTGTGCCAGGTGATTGCGCCGAACCTGTAACACCGCTATCGCAGGCAAGCCAGCTCCCACAGGGGAATGCATTTCAATTGTGGGAGCTGGCTTGCCTGCGATGACGTCGGTTCAGGCTACTCAGATCTCAGGCGTCCACGTCACCCCGAACATCCACACCCGACCTTCTTCACGATAATTCTGGCTTTCCCCGAGGTAGCTGTACTTGGCCCGTGCATAAGACTTATCCAGCACGTTATCCACCTTCAGCGACAACGACACCTCCCGGTTCAACGCCCAACTACTGCGCAGCCCCAACAAGGCATAACCGCCCAGACGGTTGCGGTTGGCTTCATCGTCGTAGCTGCTGCTGATCGCCTGCCAACTCGCGCCGAGACCGAGCTGATCAAATTGCCGGTCCAGATCCAGGTTCACCGTGCGCCGCGCGCGACGTGCCAGGGTGTGGCCGCTGTCACGGTCACGCGGGTCGATAAGCGACAGGCCCAGGTTGCCCTGCCAGCCAAACAGTTCCTGCTTGAGCGCCGCTTCAAAGCCGTTGATCCGCGCCGAGGCCACGTTTTGCGGCTTGCCGGCGTCAAGGATGATCGCGTCGCTCAGGTCGGTGCGATACAGCGAGGCTTCCAGGCGTGTGCTGTCGGTCAGTTGGCTGCGCCACTGCAGCTCGTAGCTCTTTGAGGTCTCGGGCTGCAGGTTGGGGTTGCTGTACTGCGTGTCGGGGTAATAGAGGTCGTTGAAGGTCGGCGCCCGGAAGCCTTCGCTGTAGCTCAAGAGCAGGTCATTGTCAGGGTTGACCGGCACGGTCAGGGTGCCGCTCCAACTGTTCTGGCCGCCGAACTGCTGGTTCTGGTCGCGGCGCAGGCCCAGCTCGGTGGAAAACCACTGGCTCTTGAAACGGTGCTGCACAAAGGCCGCCCGGTTCCAGCGGCTGTTCTCGGTAAAGGTGGTGGAGCCGTGGAAACGGTCTTCGTACCAGTCGCCGCCGACGATCAGGCTGTTTTGCTCATCCAGGGTCAGGTCGTTCTGCCAATTGACCGAGTCGCGGTAGGTGTTGAATGCACTGTAATCATCGCTGAGGGTATCGCGCTTGGTGTCGCGGTTTTCACTGTGGCCCAGTTCCAGGCGCGACTGCCAGTTGTCATTGAGCTTGGCATCGACATAGCCGCTGGCGCTGCTCACGGTGTAGTCGGTGTAGGGTTTCTGGCCGAGGCTCTGCCCGGTGGCGCCGTCGTAGCGGCCATAGCTGTTGTCGTACTCCGACTTGCCACGGTTATCCAGCAGATTGAAGCCCACCTCCAGCTCATCACTGAACGAATGGCTGAGGTTCAGGCTGATGGACTGGTTGCGGTAGGCATCATGGTCGCCGTCACTGGGGAACGACGCGTGGCTCGCGTTGATACCGGCAGTTTCATCCAGGCTCGCGCCCAGGTTGAAGCGCGTGTGTTCATCGCCGCCCGACAGGCCCAGGCTGCGCTCCCAGGTCTGGTTGCTGCCAAACCCCAGTTTCAAGCGCGGCTGCAAGCCTTGCTCGGCATTACGCCGGGTGAACACCTGAATCACCCCACCAATCGCATCGCTGCCGTAAATCACCGAGCGCGAACCGCGCAGCACTTCCACCCGTTCAATCTGATCGACGTTGAGGTATTGCAAGCCGCTGTCGCCGGAGGTGGTGTTGGCGATGCGTTGGCCGTCCACCAGCACCAGGCTCTGCGCCGACTTGGTGCCACGAATAAAAATCCCCGGCAAACTGCCACGCCCACCGGTTGGCGCAACCTGCACGCCGGGCACGCGGTTGAGCAGGTCGGTGACGCTGGTGGGCTGAAGGCGGTCGATGTCGGCGCGGGTGAAGACGGTGTTGGCGGCGCTGCTGTCGTTACGCGCCTGGACTTGGCGGTTGGCGCTGATAACCACGTCGGAGAGCTTCAGGGCCTGGTCGCGGGTGTCGGCGAGCAGGTCGGCGCAGGGAAGCAGTAGCAGGGCAAGGCACAGGCGTTTCATGGGCTGTCCATAGCATTCGAATGTCATGCAAAACCACTGTGGGAGCTGGCTTGCCTGCGATAGCGGTGTATCTGACACATTGTTAGCGAATGTGCCGCCGTCATCACAGGCAAGCCAGCTCCCACAGTTGGGGCTGATTACAGAGTCAGTAGCGCCAGGCGCTCGCGAACGGACGCCTCGATACCCGCTTCATCCAGCCCGCACTCAGCCAGCATCTGCGCCGGCTTGGCGTGTTCGACGTACACATCCGGCAAGCCCAGGTGCAGCACCGACTTGAGGATGTTCTCCCGCGCCAGGAACTCGCTGACCGCCGCACCGGCGCCGCCCATGATGGCGTTTTCTTCGACGGTCACCAGCAGCTCATGGCTGGCGGCAATTTCGCGTACCAACGCTTCATCCAGTGGCTTGACGAACCGCATGTCGACCACGGTGGCGTCGATCTTCTCAGCGACTTTCAAGGCTTCGGCCAGTTGCACACCAAACACCAGGAACGCGGTTTTGCTGCCTTGGCGACGCACGATGCCTTTACCGATTTCAATCGGCTCCAGGTCTTTTTCGATCACGGCGTTCGGGCCGGTGCCGCGCGGGTACCGCACAGCGGCCGGGCCGTTGTACAGGTGGCCGGTGCTGAGCATCTTGCGCAGTTCGTTCTCGTCGCTCGGAGTCATCACCAGCATGCCGGGGATGCAGCGCAGGTACGAGAGATCGAAACTGCCGGCATGGGTCGGGCCGTCTTCGCCTACCAGGCCGGCGCGATCGATGGCGAACAGCACATCGAGGTTCTGTACCGCTACATCGTGAACCAGCTGGTCATAACCGCGTTGCAGGAAAGTGGAGTAGATCGCCACCACCGGCTTGGCGCCTTCGCAGGCCATGCCGGCCGCGAAGGTCACGGCGTGTTGCTCGGCAATCGCCACATCGAAGTAACGCAGCGGGAAACGCTCGCTGAACGCCACCAAGTCGGAGCCTTCCTTCATCGCCGGGGTCACACCCACCAGGCGCGGGTCGGCGGCGGCCATGTCGCACAGCCATTCGCCAAACACCCCGGAATACTTCGGCCCGCTGGCCTTTTTCGGCGCGGCGGCGGGGGCATCGAGGGGTTCGAGTTTGGTGATCGCGTGGTAACCAATCGGGTCGACTTCCGCCGGAGCGAAGCCTTTGCCTTTTTTGGTGACGATATGCAGGAACTGCGGGCCCTTGAGGTCGCGCATGTTGCGCAACGTGGCGATCAGGGTGGGCAGGTCGTGGCCGTCGATAGGGCCGATGTAGTTCCAGCCCAGCTCTTCGAACAGGGTGCCGGGGACCAGCATGCCCTTGGCATATTCTTCGGTGCGACGCGCAATTTCCCACGCGCCAGGCAGACGCGACAGCACTTTCTTACTGCCTTCGCGCATGCTGGCATAGGTACGGCTGGAGAGGATCTTCGCCAGGTAATTGGACAGGCCACCCACGTTGCGCGAAATCGACATGTCGTTGTCGTTGAGGATCACCAACATGTTGGCGTCCACTTCCGGCGCATGGTTCAGCGCTTCGAAGGCCATGCCGGCAGTCAGCGCGCCATCACCAATCACCGCAATCGCCTTGCGCTCACTGCCTTGCAGGCGGGCGGCAATCGCCATGCCCAGCGCTGCACTGATAGAGGTGCTGGAGTGGCCGACGCCAAAGGTGTCGTACTCGCTCTCGGCACGGCGCGGGAAGGCGGCCAGGCCGTCCTTCTGGCGCAGGCTGGCCATGCGCTCGCGACGGCCGGTGAGGATTTTATGCGGATACGCCTGATGGCCCACGTCCCACACCAGCCGGTCGTCCGGGGTGTCGAACACGTAATGCAAGGCGATGGTCAGCTCGATCACGCCCAGCCCGGCGCCAAAATGCCCACCGGTCTGGCCGACCGTGTAGAGCAATTCCAGGCGCAGCTCATCGGCCAGGGTTTCCAGCTCGGCTTCACCCAGTCGACGCAGGCCGTCCGGCGTGGCAGCACGGTCGAGCAGGGGCGTAGACGGGCGTTTGCGGGGAATCTCTTGAAACGTCGTGGGCATCAGGCGAATCGTTATAGGTATAGAAGAGGCGGCAGTTTACCTCAAGCCGTGCAAACTGCCCACGCAGAGCGCCGAACTTGGCCGATATGCGGCGCAAATGGCCGCGGCTGTCAGTGGCGACGTTCGACGATATACCGCGCCAGGTCACGCAGTGGCTCGGCCGCCGCGTCGAAAGGTCGCAGGGCGTCCAGGGCTTGGTCACGCAGCTCGATGGCATACGCCTTGGCGGCTTGCAGCCCGAGCAATGCAGGATAAGTCGGCTTGTCCCGTGCGATATCGGCGCCTTGGCGTTTGCCCAGGGTGGCGGTGTCACTTTCCACGTCGAGAATATCGTCCTGCACCTGGAAGGCCAGGCCGATAGCGCGGGAGTAGGTTTGCAAGGCTGCCAAGTGCTCGGCGTCGGCGCGGCCACTGGCCAGGGCGCCCAACTGCACAGCGGCTTCAATCAGCGCGCCGGTCTTGTGACGATGCATGTGTTCCAGGGCTTTTTGATCCAGCTTGAGGCTGACCGAGCCCATGTCGATGGCTTGCCCGCCGACCATCCCGGCCGGGCCTGCGGCGTGAGCCAGGGCGGTGACCATGCGCAGGCGGATCTCGGCGCTGACACTGCTCAGGCGCGGGTCCAGCAATGCGCTGAACGCCAGGCTCTGCAAACCATCGCCCGCCAGGATCGCGTAAGCCTCGTCGAAGGCTTTGTGAGTGGTGGGCTGGCCGCGGCGCAAATCGTCGTCGTCCATGGCTGGCAAATCGTCATGCACCAAGGAGTAAGCGTGGATCAACTCCACCGCGCACGCCGCACCATTGGCCTCGGCCGCCGGCGCGCCGAGGGCTTCGCAGGCCGCATAGGCCAGCAACGGGCGCACGCGCTTGCCGCCATTCATCACGCTGTAGCGCATGGCTGCATAGAGGCGCGTCATTTCCGGGCTTGGCGCAACAAACAAGGGCTCCAACGCCGCATTCACCCGGGCTTGGCTACTGGCCTGATACGCGCTGATCATTCCGGCTGTTCCGCATCGAAAGGTTCTTCGGCCAACTCCCCGTCACGCTCGAGCAACACCTGAACCTTCTGCTCCGCCTGCGCCAGCGCGCTCTGACAGTCGCGGGTCAGGCCGATGCCTTGCTCAAACGCCGTCAACGAGTCTTCCAGCGACAACTCGCCGTTCTCCAGACGCTCGACCAAAGCTTGCAGGTCGGCGAGGGATTGTTCGAAATCGAGTGCAACTTTTTTGCGGGCCATGGCGGCAATTCCGGTAGACGGTAAACCGGCGCGACACTAGCAGACATGGGGGATTGGGGCAAATGAGTGGGGGGCTACTCCTAGGGGGGATTGACGTGATAACGCGTACTGCGGCCGCCCCCGGGGAGGCGCACCAGGCAGTTTTTCTCCAGCAGGTCTGCCAGGTGCCGCGTCGCAGTGGCCTTGGACACTTTGGCCACCGCTTGGTATTGCGCGGCGCTGATGCCCTGTTCGAAGCCCTGCTCACCACCCTCGAGCAGGCGATTGAGTACCTTGACTTGCTCGACGCAGAGCGAGACGTCACGGTGCTGCTGCCAGAACCGGCTTTTGGCCAACACCCGGTCTATCCGTGTCATCGCCTGTTGCAGGCTGCGCAACAGGGTTTTAAGAAACCATTCCAGCCAGTCGGTGATATCCAGTGTGGCCTTTTGACTGGACTCCAAGGCGGTGTAGTAACCGGCCCGGTCCTCCAGGATGCTGGCCGACATGGCGTAAAAGCGAATGGCGTGGTGTTCACCCTGAGCCAAGGCCAAGTCAGTGATAGCGCGTGTCAGGCGACCATTGCCATCATCGAAAGGATGCAAGGTGATGAACCAGAAGTGCGCAACACCTGCACGAACCAATGGATCCAGTTCAGGTTGATTGCGACTGGTTTCGAACCACTCCAGGAAATCTTCCACAGCGTGCTCCAGGCCCTGACGTGGCGGCGTCTCAAAATGCACGGTTGGCCGATCAAGCTTGCCCGACACCACCTGCATCGGCTCATTGCCCCTCAACGTCCCGATGCTGAGTTCTCGTGTGGCAAAGCCTGCCTCAGGCTCTGGGAACAACAAATGGTGCCAATTCATCAGGCGCGCGAGGGTGAACGGCTGCGCAAATTGCTCGGTGGCATCCATCATCAGATCGGCTAGCCCTTCACTGCGGCGGCTGACCTGGCCGTCCTTCGTGGCTTGCAAACCCATTCGTCGTGCCAGGGAGGAGCGCACCGAACCAACGTTCAACTGCTCACCCTCGATGGCCGAAGAGGTCAGGATATTTTGCAGCAGGGCATCCAATTCATTCTGCGCGCTGACTGCCTGGGTGACAGAACCCAGCATGCCCAGTAGCTTGCCTTGGGCCTGCCCACACTCGCGCAGCAAGGCCGCCAGCCGCCCAGGCTGCCAGTGAAAGTGAGGCCAGTCGGTGTGTTGCCAGATCCAGTTCGGATGATCCATGGATGAGTGCCTGGGTGCGTGAGCCGAATAGAGGGTCTATTCGGCTCATTTTGTGAGCCGATTGTGCTGGGTATTCGGCTCATCGTCTAGAAGGCTCCGAGCAATGGGCTTGCAAAAGGCGGCACTAATTCATACGCAAGGGCTGCTTCAAATGGCGACGCTACTGAGTGACGAGCAGTCCCCTTGAGCACCTTTGAGTTGGGTTTCGAACTCAATCAGCCCAGCCTGCATCTGTTGCAATACGGCGATTTGCGCGGCCAGCGTGCGCTTCTTGTCGGCGATGGCTTGTTCAGCCCGGTCCCAAGGAAGCGCATCACCCTCGTACCCCAGCAAAATTTCCTGCAATTCCTTGAGCTTGAACCCCAGCTGTTGCGCGCACTTTATAAACATCAGCCGTTCGACATTCTGCTCGGTATAAACGCGATAACCGCCGTGGCGCGCAGGCGCGGGCATCAGCCCGATCGCCTCATAGTGACGAATCGCCTTGATGGTCGTGCCGGACAACTGCGCGGCTTTGCCGATGTACATGAAAACTCCCTTTTTCAAATAGTGCGCTGGCCTGTTTCAGCCACTTGGCCCGCTGCGTCAGCATAGAGCCCAGCACCGGCCCCAACAGCAGTGTCTTGCTCGTCGTGATGCCACAGAGCGCCAGCGTGGTACGACGCATCTGGTGGATGGCCGGCATGCGATAAACCCAGCGGTAATACCACGGCGGCGTGTCGAGGGTCACTAACAAGTGCGCGGTTCGGCCCTTTAACAGCTTGTCTGGGAATGCCTTGCCTGCGCGGTATTTGAAGGCAAAGCCGGGGAGGAAAACGCGGTCGATAAAGCCCTTCATCAGTGCCGGGATACCGCCCCACCAGACAGGGAAAACCCACGCCAGGTGCTCGGCCCAAAGGATGTCGGCTTGGGCACTGAGCAAGTCGGGCTCCAGCGTCTGAGCCTGGGTATAACCATGATTAAGGGTGGGGTCGAAGCTGAGATCACCCAGGCGCAGGACGCGGACTTCGTGGCCGGCCGTTTTAGCGGCGTGGATATAAGTGTGCGCGAGAGCGGAACAAAAACTATCGGCGGACGGGTGGCCGAGGATGACCAGGATGCGCTGACTCATGGTGATAGGTCCTGAAAAGGGCATTCAGGGTAGGGGTTGCCGTATAGGGGAGAGTCAAGGGCCAGCAGGACCTTTCTGTGAGGTGCGCAGGACCTTCCTGAAGTGCTCATGAACGCTTGTGACGGTACTGTGGGCTGGCTAGCCTGCCTTCCCTGACATCAGGGTTCTTCGCCGCGCGATTTCAAGTACAGGCGTGCTTTTGCTAAGGCGTGGTCGGGTTCGGAAAATTGTGCAACAGGCTGCTGCACAATTGTCTTGGTGCCATCAAGTCGCGCTTTTGGACAAACTTCCCGGCAGACGAGCAAATCGAGCGAGAGTTGGCGGGGTAGGCTGGGTCTTTTCGGTGGCTGAAAAATGTAAGGAAAAATCTCACGCGTGAGCTATTGAGTACCTTGAAGATTGCCTGTAGATTTTCTCACGCGTGAGTTTTTCACAGCGAGGTCAGTACCATGAACAGCAGCTCTCCATCGAGCCCATCAACTGGGCCCGATACCGATTCAACAAGCCTCAAGGGAGAGCGCTTGAAGCCGTCCGCAAAAAAGCCGTCGAGCTTTTACATGAAGCAGATGCGTGCGGGGCTGGCGGCGGCCGGTTATGTGAAACACGAGACTTGGGTGCTTCCCGAAAACCGAAGCCTGCTCAAGCAAATGGAGAAACAGCTACGCCAACCGATCCTGGCTGGCTCATTCATGTCGGAGAATTTCATGAGCGCAGGTACTAACTGGAATATCGATCGCCTCTTCAGTGCTCTTCAGGCGCTGGATGACGTGACGTCCCATGACATTACGCTTTCTCTCGTCCAAGGCTCCGAGTCCAGCATCAAGCTGGAGATGAACGACTTTGGTGGCTTGCCGATTTACATCGCGGTGGTGGGCGAGCAAATCATCGTGGATACCGTCCTGGTCGACGCCGAGTCCATCAACGACGTGCCGGCCTTCAACGACGCCGTGCTGCGCAGCCGGGAGATGTTCCCGTTGTCGTCCATCGGTATCGAGTCCATGCCGAACGGGCAGGTGGTCTACAACATGTTCGGTGCGCTCAGCTCCGACTCCAGCCTGACCAACATCGTGACCGAGGTGAAAACCCTGGTTGATAACGTGCAGCGCGCCAGCGAAGCCTTCGAACGTTTCTTCATTTAATTATTCGGGAAAATCCAATGACTCAGTCCATCTGGAGCAAATTGTTCACCGCGTTGCGTGGCGGTGCCAGCGAAGTCGGCGAATCGATCGTCGACCAACAGGCCCTGCGCATCCTTGACCAGGAAATTCGCGATGCAGACAGCGCCTTGGCCAACGCCAAGCGTGAGCTGGTGAGCATCATGGCCAAGCACAAACTGGCGGCTGATCGTGTTGGCGAGTACGACGCCAAGATCAAAGACCTGGAATCCAAGGCGATGGCCGCTATCCAGGCCAATCGTGAAGATCTGGCCCTGGAAGTCGCCGAAGCCATTTCGACCCTGACCAACGAGCGGGACGTCGAGCAAAAACAAACTGCCGAGTTCGGTGGCTACGCCGAGAGCATGCGCAAGGACATCACCAAGGCCGAGAGCCGCATCAAAAGCCTGCGCCAGCAAGTGGACATGGCCAAGGCTCGCGACAGCGTGCAAAAGGCTCAGGTTAGCGCCTCCATTGCCAGCGGCGGTGCCAACGGCAAGCTGGAAACTGCCGTCGGTACGCTCAATCGCTTGCAGGCCAAACAGCAGCAACGTGCCGCTGAGCTGCAAGCCCAGGATGAACTGGCTGAAGCGTCGACGGGGACAGACCTGGAACGCAAACTGCGCGATGCCGGAATCACGCCGAACGAAGGCAGTGCCAATGCGATTCTGGAGCGCTTGAAGCAAAAGTCGGCTGAGTAACAAATCCGCACATTTAAGCACTGCCACAGTGGCAGTGCTCTTCTTTTGTATGTTGAGGTCAGGGTGAACGCCTTGAACGGTTTCAAGACAATCGCAGGCCTGGCCCTCTTCATGGTCGCGCTGCAACTGCTCAATGTGGCCACCGGTTACAGCCTCATGTCGTTCGGGCTAATCCCCAGAACGGTGCAAGGCCTGTTCGGCATCCTCACCTCACCGTTTTTGCATGCCTCCTTCGCCCATCTGAGCGCCAACCTGATTGCCTTTTTGGTTTTGGGCTCCCTGGTCATGATCGAAGGGGTCAACCGGTTCATTACCGTCAGTTCCATCGTCATTCTGCTGGGCGGCTTGTTGGTCTGGCTGTTTGGTTTTTCAGGCGTACACGTCGGCGCCAGCGGTTGGGTGTTCGGGCTATGGGCCTACCTGCTGTCTCGCGCCTGGTTCCACAGAAGCTGGGGCAACCTGTTAACAGCCGCTGTGGTGGCTTTGCTATATGGCGGCCTGATCGTGGGCTTCCTTCCCCGGCAGGGCGTTTCTTTCGAAGGGCATCTGTTTGGTGCGCTCGCCGGATTTATTGCAGCCAAGGTACTTCTATCCAGGCCGCGCAGCGGGTTTAATGCCGGGTGAACGCACTTGAGCATCCAGAAGCCGAGGCGATGCTGTCGTCAGGATTCAAGTACCCAGGGAGCCAGGGGCGAAATGTCGATTTTCCTTTTGTTACGCATGTACGCCTCGTCGCTCTTTCACCGCTTCGGTTGGGCAGGGCTGATCGTTGCCTTGGGTATCCACCTGAGCACGGCTTATCTGGGCCTGGTGTTGCTGGGCGAGCAACACCTCACCGCTCCCGCCACGTTTATCTACTTCTATCTCACCACCACACTCACCGTCGGCTATGGCGACCTCGCACCGCAGACCTCGGCGGGGCGAATTTTTGTGGCGGCCTGGATCATGCTCGGGGGCATTGCGTTGCTCACGGCAGCCATCGGCAAAACCACCAGCAGTGTTATCGATGCATGGAGAAAAGGCATGAAGGGCAAAGGTGATTTCACCGGCAAGGTCGGCCATACCGTGCTGATCGGCTGGGAGGGCGCGTCCAGCGAGCGGGTGATTGAGTTGTTGCTGCAAGACGAAACCTCGAACGACAACCTGATCGTGATCTGCGATTGCAGCCTTGAAGAAAACCCGATGCCGGGCAAAGCAGCGTTCATCCGCGGCGAAAGCTTGTCTTCCACCGCGCTGTTGCTGCGTGCCGGTGTGCCCGGTGCCGAGCGTGTGCTGGTGCGAACCCCGTCTGATGACCTGACCCTGGCCACCGTGCTGGCGGTGAACCAACTGAGCCCCGTCGGGCATGTGGTCGCCCACTTCAACGAAAGTGAAATCGCCGCACTCGCCAGCTCCTACGCGCCGCGCCTGGAGTGCACGTCCAGCATGGCAATCGAAATGCTGGTGCGCGCCTCTCAGGATCCGGGCTCGTCGGTGGTCATCAATGAATTGCTGTGCGTGGGGCAGGGCGCCACCCAATACCTGATGAAATTGCCCGATGCCTTTGAGGCAACCTTCGGCGAGCTGTACACGCAGATGAAGGAGCGCCACAACGCCACCCTCATCGGCTATCGCGCCCAAGGTGTTCAGCAGGCGTCGATCAACCCGCCCAGTGCCACACAGGTCAAAGGCGGCGAACTCTTCTACATCGCTTCCACTCGACTTAAGGAAATCTCCCATGGGATGGCTTAAACAGTTGATGGGGCTTGAGGCCCCAAAAGCCACTAACGACTCGAACCGGGCCGTCAGCCCAAGCCTGCCAGCCACCGGCCCGCTTGGCCTGGCACCGGGCAAAGGGGTGATGTTCGACACCACCCTGAAATTGCTGCTCGACGAAAAAACCAACGTGGTGATCCCCGGCTCCCAGGAAATCTGGAGCAATGGCACCATCGATCTTGGCCAGTCCACCTGGCTGTCGCGCTATTACATGAACGAAGAAGACTATTGGCTGCAGGTGCACACCACCGGCCAGATCGCAGGCCAGGTCGAGTCGGTGATTCTGTTCAACTACCTCAGTTACGTCACCATCAGCAGCGAAGCGGAACTGCGCAGGCTGGCGGGCCCACAGAGCCTGATCGGTCTGCCGACCTACACCCACGACGGTGTCGAGTTTTTCCGCGAGTGGGGCAGCGAGGACGGCCAGACCGAATTGGTGGCGATGAGCGAACAGGTCACCAGCCCAGAGGCCACCTACAGCGTCGAGCACCGTTCGATGCTATACGCCCGCGACACCGGCCTGACCGACCGTCGAGAGTTTTTGCTGTTCTCCGTCGAAGAAGATGCCGAAGGCACCATCAGCCTGAGCACATCCCTGGGCATTTCGCTGTACACCACCGACCTGACTACGCTCTAAAAAAGGAAGCCGTCCATGCTAGAAGCACTCTCCATCTCCCTCAACAAAGCTGCGGTGCTCGGCTTTGTCCTCTACATCCTGGGGGCTGCGGTACTGTTTGCGCTGTTCCAGTTCATCTACACCCGCATCACCCCGCACAAGGAGTTCGAACTGATCCGTGCGGGCAACACCTCCGCAGCGGTCGCCCTGGGCGGTGCCATCGTCGGTTTCGCCATTCCGGCCAGCAACGTGATTGCCTACTCGATCAATGTTCTCGACTTCATCGTCTGGGCCGTGATCGCCGCCGTCGTCCAACTGCTGGCGTTCCTGCTGACCAGCCTGGTGCTCAAGGGCACATCCGAGCGCATCAAGAAGGGCGAACTGGCGGCCGGTATCTACGTGGCCGCGGTGGCCATCAGCGTCGGCATGCTGAATGCCGCGTGCATGACGCCCACCTCGAACTGATTGCCCACGGAGCTCCCGATGAAACGAAGCAAGTACGTCCAGCTTTCGCTGGCAGCGTCGGTCGCCATGGCGATATCCGGCTGCGGCCCAACGGAAAAAACCTACGACCTGCAAAAGAAGTACAACTTCCAATCGGTACAGCAATGCGCCGATGAAAAACTTCCGGTAGACGTGTGCTCGGACGCCTACATGACCGCCATGGCCGAGCATCGCCGCATAGCGCCGGTGTACGACAGCCAGGCCGACTGCGACGCCGACTTTGTCGCCGACTGGTGCCAGCAAGACTCCACCGGCAAATTCATCCCGCGCTTGGGCGGTTTCGAACTGACTGCCGAAGGCCAGGTGACACAATCCCAGGTTGATGCTGCCAATGCGCAAGCGGCCAACGCTCAGGCCAGCGGCGGTGGCTCAGGCTTCTCTACCAGCAGCCTGCTGACCGGCCTGCTGATCGGCAACATGCTGAGCAACAACCGCAACAGCTACCGCTCTGAACCGGTGTACCGCTATCGCGATGATCGCGGCAATTACGGCAACTCGACGCTCAACCAACGCGTGTCCAATGGCGCGACCTTTGGCCGCTCGAACCAGGCCCGATACGGCAGCAGCAATTACACCAACACGCTGCGCTCGTCGCCTAAGTCGAGCTCGGTTTCATCGGCCACCTCCCGGGGCGGCTTCGGCAGCAAAGCCAGCGCACGCAGTGGCTGGGGCGGCGGGTCGAGCAGCTAAGGAAACCGGCCATGAAGAAGATCCAATGCGCAGAGCGTCATGACTGGAGACACACCGCCGAGAGCCTCGGCTTCCTGTTCCATACCATCGACGACGAACCCTACTGGGACGAAAGCGCGTACTACCAGTTCACGCTCAAGCAAATCGAGCGCGACCTCGAAGACCCGACCACCGAGCTGCATGACATGTGCATGGACCTCGTCGCCCGCGTGGTCCACAGCGAAGAACTGCTTGAACGCCTGAGCATCCCCGCGCCCTTCTACGACATGATCCGCACCTCTTGGCTTGAAGGCCACCCGCACCTGTACGGGCGCATGGACTTCTCCTACAACGGCAGCGGGCCCGCCAAGTTGCTGGAACTCAACTACGACACCCCCACCAGCCTCTACGAAGCCGCGGCATTTCAGTGGGGCTGGCTGGAGCAATGCATCGAACGCGGCCTGCTGCCCAAGCACGCCGACCAGTTCAACAGCATCGACACCAAACTGCACCAGGCCTTCGCGCAACTGCAGGTCAGCCAGCCGTTCTACTTCGCCTCGATGAAAGACTCGGTCGAAGACAAAGGCACCACCGACTACCTGCGCCTGGTCGCCGAAAAGGTCGGCATCGAATCACGCCACATCGACATCGAAGACATCGGCCTGACCAGCGAGGGCCGCTTCGTCGACCTTGAAGATCGCTGGATCCCCCACCTGTTCAAACTGCACGCCTGGGAGTTCATCTTCCACGAACCCTTTGGTACCGCGATTGCCCAGAGCGACACACAGTTCTTTGAGCCCGCGTGGAAATCCATTATTTCCAACAAAGGCATCCTGCCGCTGCTGTGGGAATTCAACAAAGGCCACCCCAACCTGCTCGCGTCCCACCTGGATACCGACCCAGGTAAAGCCGTGCCAAAAGGCTGGGTGCGCAAACCGTTCTTCTCCCGGGAAGGCGCCAACATCGAACTGCAAACCGCCGAAGGCCTGACCGTAAAAGAAGACGGCCCCTACACGGATGCGCCCTTCATCCTTCAAGAGTTCGCACCGCTGCCAAAATTTGGTGATAGCTACACGCTGATCGGCTCTTGGGTAATTGGCGACCAGGCCGCCGGCATCGGTGTGCGCGAGGACAATAGCTTGATCACCAAGGACTCAAGCCGGTTTCTGCCGCACTTGATCCTGGATTAAGGAAGTTGATCGTTCCCACGCTCCGAGTGGTAATGCATCCACTGACGCTCCGCGTCACCGCGCCCTGGTATTGACGTACCCATTCACGGCTGCAATCAAAGCTTCGCCAGAATAGCCATGCCCAGCATTCTCATGGTTTAATATTTTTCATATAAATACCCTTATAGGGTGATATCTATCATGAAAATAAACCATCTTCTCGCTGAATGGCCACCGGGCTCCATAGCCACTCAAGCGTGGCTGCACGAACACGGCGTTGGGCCGAGCCTCATTCAAAAGTATCAGCACACGGGTTGGGTAGAGCGTGTGGGGCATGGTGCGTGGAAACGCAGCGGCGACGATCTTGACTGGCACGGCGGTGTCTTCGCACTGCAACAAGACGCAACGGTGCAGATTTGGCCGGGTGGTGCGACGGCGTTGAGCCTGGCCGGTTACAGCCACTACCTGACCTTCGGAACGCAGACAGTCGATCTATTCGGCACATCAGAAGCTCTTCTGCCAGGCTGGTTTCGCAAGCACGAATGGGAGGCCCAGGTAAATTTCTACCGAGGCGCGCTCTTTGCGGAACTGGAAGATATGGCGTTACAACTTTTCCAAGTGCCGTACCGCCAATTTGCGCTAAAAATCTCCACCCCGGAGCGTGCGGTGCTTGAGCTTATCCATCAAAGCGACGATGAAATGCTGTTCAGCGGTGTGACCGATGTATTGAGCGGTCTGGCCACACTCAGCCCCAAACGCCTGCAAAAACTGCTTGAAGCGTGCAACTCGATCCGCGTCAAACGCGTGTTCCTGTTGCTGGCACGTAACGCGAACCATGCGTGGTATGGGCGAATAGATCGTTCCAGCATCGACATGGGTAAGGGCAAGCGGCAAATCATCCGGGGCGGTCGACTCGATAAAGAGTTCCTCATTACCGTTCCGGAGCGTTTTGCCAATGCCACTTGATCCACGTTATGCCGCTCAGGTTCGTCTGCTGGTGCAGGTCATTCCTTACGTAGCGGCAGAACGATGTTTCGCACTGAAAGGGGGGACCGCCATTAACCTGTTTGTGCGGGACTTGCCTCGGTTGTCGGTAGATATAGACCTGGCGTATCTGCCCAATTCTGCCCGCCAGCAGGCATTGGCCGACGTTCGTCAGGCGTTGGAGCGCATTGCTGGTGCCATAGCACGAGCCCTCCCTTCGAGCATCGCGACCGTTCAAGCAAATCGAGACGATGAGCTTCGGATTCTTGTAAGAAACGCTCACTCCCAAATTAAAATTGAAGTTTCGCCAGTGCTGCGCGGGACTGCCCTGCAGCCGCTGGAACGTGACGTAGTGCCGTTGGTCGAGGATGAGTTTGGTTTCGCCTCGATAGCGGTGGTGTCCTTGCCCGACCTCTACGGCGGTAAAATTTGCGCTGCACTGGATCGGCAACACCCAAGAGACCTTTTCGATGTGATGTTGATGCTTCGAGAAGAAGGGCTGACACGCGAAATTTTTGAGGGCTTCTTGGTGTATTTGATCAGTCATGGGCGGCCTATGGCTGAGCTGCTTGCTCCACGATGGAAGCCACTGGCGGATATATTTCAGGCTGAATTTGCTGGCATGACACGAACGCCGGTCACTCTTGAAGAATTAGAGGTAACCAGAGAGGCTTTGCTGACCGCGATCCAGCAACAATTCTGCGAGCAGGATGCCGCCTTTCTGATTTCGCTAAAACAAGGAGAGCCTGACTGGGCGAAGTTGAGTTTGCCTGGGATCGAAGAGTTGCCTGCTGTGCAATGGAAGCTGCATAACGTCAGGCGGATATCTACTGCGAAGCGAGTAGACGCTGTGGCGAAGCTGGAGGCGGTGGTTGGTCAATTGCTGGCCGGGTAAGCCGTGGAATGAAAAAGCCTGCTTTTCAAAGCAGGCTTGTCATACAGCGTGGTGACTTACTTAGACTGGGCAGTCAGCGCCGCATACCCATTCATCAAATTGCGATAGTTAGGAATCCGCTGGGACAACAGATTCCCCAGCCCTTCGATGTCGTTGCGCCAGTCACGGTGCAACTCACACGCCACCGAGAACCAGTTCATCAACTGCGCACCGGCCTGCGTCATTCGGCTCCACGCCGCCTGCTGCACCGTGGTGTTGAACGTGCCCGACGCATCCGTTACCACAAACACCTCAAAGCCTTCTGCCAGCGCCGACAAGGTCGGAAACGCTACACATACATCCGTCACTACACCGGCAATGATGATCTGCTTACGACCGGTGGCCTTGATTGCCTTGACGAAATCCTCGTTGTCCCAGGCATTGATCTGACCAGGGCGAGCGATATACGGCGCGTCCGGGAACATCTCCTTCAGCTCCGGCACCAGCGGGCCGTTAGGGCCTTGCTCGAAACTGGTGGTGAGGATGGTCGGCAAGTTGAAGAACTTGGCCAGGTCAGCCAGGGCCAGCACGTTGTTCTTGAACTCGTTGGGGGAGAAGTCCTGCACCAGGGAAATCAGGCCGGTCTGGTGGTCGACCAGCAGAACAATGGCGTCGTCTTTGTTCAAGCGGTTGTAGGTTGCAGTGCTCATGGTTGAATCCTTTTTTGTTTAGGTTGGTTGGGCGTTGCGTTCAACATGGGCACAGATTAATGGGTGGGTGACGAGGGATAAATCGGGTGGGAGGCGTCTTACTGTCAACTTAAAGTGGACAATGGTTGGCGCCCGATTTCAGGCCTCCGGGTTGCTGTGCAGAACAGGAGTGAATTGCCTGATTTTGAGTAGCCAGCAGGTCCGATCCCTTTCATTTGCAGGACGTTTCCTAGAGAATCCCAACCGCTTGCGCCAGTGGAATTGGGTGACTAGGCTGCTGACCGTCACTGCTAATTCAGTGATCGGGTTTAGTCGCCCGGACCTCGCTAGGCGCACGCGCCATCCCAAAGACAGGTGTCTTCTCGCCTGCACTTTATGGTGGCTGTGCGCAGGGCACCCTCGGGTGCGCCGGTGCCTAGCGGCCGGTCGACTAACCTGCGTACAGCCGCCACCTCTGCTCGTTTAGTCGCGAAAGGACGGTGGTAGTCACTTACTGCTAGGAGTTTTGCTATGGATAACGTTCGTTCAGATACGCTGTCGTCACACCCGACCAACCCATTTACGGTCAATGAAGAACTGAGCTTCGAGGATGCCTGGGTGCAGGTGGCTGAGCTGCTGCATTGTGCGCTGGCTACGTCACAGGTGATCGGCGATTCAGCGGCTGCGCCGCAGAGAGCGGTGATGCATTTGGTGGAGATGGCGAAAATGGTCGCGGATCGGGCTGTGGAGTGTTTGCAGCCGAAATAACATAAGGCGCTTGCTTCGCGTGAGCAGAGCAAGCGTCAAAAAACTAAATTTTGGTTTCGTTTTTTCAGAATATTATCGAAGTGGATAAGTTCAATTCTGCCAGTTGTTGTTCAGCAGTATACGTTGATGATAATATTGTTTGCGTTTTTAATTTTGGCTGGGTTCTTTTGTTTGATTTAGTTGTGTTGTAGGCGTTTATTAGGTTTCGTTGGTGTCGAATTTTTAGAGTGAAGAGACGTGGGTGAAAAGGAAATAAAAGCCGTCGTGCTAAATTATCTTATAAATAAAGGGCAGATTGATTTGTCTTCTATCGTGTTTAATGAGATGAGTTTAGCTCGCAATGTGCGTAGATTGGACTTAGGGTTCGTACAGCGAGGAGAAATGGTTGCGATAGAAGTAAAGAGCGAAAAAGATTCCTTGTTTAGGTTTTCTGGGCAAGTTGAAGAGTACTTAAAGTATTTTGATCGTGTCGTTGCTGTTGTGGCTCCTAAATTTGTTGATAGTGTGGTTGCTGAAACTGAGAATGATGTTGCAGTATGGATGGTTTCCAGCTCTGGTTTGAAAGTAATACGTAAAGGTCGAATAAATCGTAAGGTGACTAAAGAATGCCTTGTCGATTTGATGACAAAAAGAGAGGTTTCTCTTCTTGCAAAAAGAATCGGTGTGAAGTTAGAAGGGGTTGCAATGTATGAGCTAAAGATCGAGGTTGTAAGTCGTTTGAATAAGATCAGCAAGGCTGATGTGAAACGAATTCTTCTAGATGGGATTTCAAAGAGGTTCACCTTGCCGTCAAATAGGTTTCTAACTGCAGTTGTTGGTCGTGGTAAGGTGGAAGTCGATGATGTCTCATTGCTAAGTCCGTATTTGATTTACTTAAGAAAAAATTAGTGTCAGTCAATCCATTCTTCGTCTGTGTTAATTTCGCTTATGTCTGAGTTGTAATGTAGCTGGTTAAAAAGATGGATGTTGATGCGTACGGCAGTAGATCTTAGTGCGCTATATATTCCAAAGTCGCTACTTTCTGAGGTTATTTCAATTTGCTGAGTGCCCCAGAGTCGAAGCTCAGAGACCCAATAGTCATTGGAGATTATTTCTTGAGCAATATCTATGTATGCTGCTCTGCGTTTTTCTTTTGAGTTTGGAGAGTTATCATCTACTTCTCGTCTCGAGAAAACCCAATCTTTTTTTAGTGGGTAATCAATTCGAGGGGGAGGAACGCCAGCTCCACCGTCTTGCTTCAGAGCACGAGCACTTCCTCTATCTGAATAAATGATGGGGTTATAAATTTCCCGGTCTAACAATTTATTAAATAGCATCCTTTCATATATTGAGTTTTCTCCTTGACGCTGGCCCGCAAACCCTGCCGGGAAGGAGGATGCACTGATAGATATTGTGAGGCCTGCAATGGCTCCCTTCGCTTCTGACATGAAGGTTTCGAGTAAAGGTATCCGCTCGCTGAAGTTGACATCCAAGCTTTCAAGATCATAAATAATTAGAATATTTTTTGCCTTAGTTGATCGTAAGGCGTTTACTAGTTTTCTGTGTTTTTCAAGATTGCTGTCGTTTACGGTTATCCTAACCACTAGTCCTCTGTTGAGGGAGGATAACTTTGTAATTTGCTCCTCAATGTTGTGGAGACTTTCGTGCCTCAGGCACGGAATTGCATTGTCTTCGCTTTCGATGAAGCGAAACCAGTTTTCGTAACTGTCAGTGGGGCACAATAGTTCTTCGATTTCTTTGAAGACTTGTTTGTCGGGGTAATTGCCAGTAAATAGAAAAACTTTGTTATTGGAAAGGAATTTTTCATCAATGTCCGCAATCCATGAGCGAGTGCCAATCGCCAATTTTATTCTATCTAGTGCGCTATTCAATTTGTGAGCATTTAGCCATCCTCTTAGCGGAAATAACGGAAGTAGTTCATCTTTGTCTTTGTCGGGTAGCTGCTCAAGAGCAGTCATTTCGGCGTTGCTAATTGCCAGAATAGGTATGTAATTTCGATCTGAGAATTTATTTTGCATAGCTTTATTTTCCTATCCTGATTCTTATTGCTGCTAGAGATACTTGCGCCTGCTCCGCTATTTTTTTGTAGCGCTCCTCTGGTTTTAATGTGCTGCATGCTGTCAAGGCTAATTTAATTAATGATGCAGGCATTATGAGGTCGGCAGCTAATCTGTTTGCTTCCCTCTCTAAGTCGTCGGTTAGCCTAGATCGATAGAGTACATCGTCTGTTATTCCGCTGGCTAGTCGATCGCGATGCAAGAGGAAATGTGCAATTTCATGTGCAATTGTGAAGCGTTGTCTTTCCTTAACATCGTGCCGATTTACCTTTATTATGACAACCCCTTCTTTCTCTCTGATTTCCCCAGAGATTGATCCTGGCATTGTTGACTTTAATACGCTTATCCCAAAGTCTTTGGCTATTGCGCCGATCGATATTGGTAAGCTTATTTGATGTCTTAAGATGACAAGTTTTTGGGTGTCGTCAAGAGAGTCCCATTCAGGCGATGTATTCAACTGGCACGCTCCTCTATTGAGGTAGAGTCAGGTATTGATATTCCGCGGTATGCGATATTTTCAACGGCACTCTGTATTAATTCATCGAAGCGATTTTCTTCGATTAGCTTAATTAGATTTGCTTCTGTTGCTTTGGGTATTTCGACTTTAGCAATTAATTCTACGGATTCTTTTGCAATGGTTCGAGCGTCTTTTATTGCTTCTTTCTTTATGTTGCTATATCCCAAGATCGAAAGTATAGCAATTAAAACGCCTAGGACTGTGATAATTACGGACACCGATGCTAGTACAAGCGCTACAGGGTCGGTGTTAGCTGGCTTTTTTAAATCTAGTATATCTTTTTCGAGATGCTTTATTTTTTCTTCTTGCAACTTTATATAGATTTCTAATTTGTTCGTTTCTCTAGCTGAAAGTTGAGCGTTTGCTTGAATTGTGTCCTTCATAGAGCTGAGCGCTTCGTATGTACCATGCGAGTCGCCTGCTACAGAATGCTGTTGCAGCGATTGACTTTCTGGTTTTTCTCTCTCTATGGCATGACTAGCTAAGCAAAAAAACAGGCTCGCAAAAGCAATCAACGAAGTGAAAGTTTTTAATTTTGCCAATATCGAGCTCCTTTCGAATCTATCAATGTGCCTTGCTGTGGCTATTCTACGGCACACAGTGCTCCTTGCTGTCAGTCTGCCACTAGGTGCGTCGAGTAGCAACTCGGCTAACTGAATCTCTGCCAATTTCCGTTACAGTGCCAAATGCACCGATTGTTGGACTTCCTCCCCGGCTGGCTGTTTCCACAAAAGAGTCTATTCTCGTCAAGCTAGTCGCAGTCTTGGTTGCAGGTTTGAAACGCAACTGTGTTGATCTTTTGATTAGAATGTTTCGGGCATTAAAAAGCCGGCTTGTGGCCGGCTTCTCGGGGACTGCCTCAGCTTGTTTTTGACAAACCTCACCAGCCTTCAAATCGCTCAGCCCACATTGCGTCAGGCTGAATAGTAGGGGCATCCGCGGGAACTCCTCCGCTTCGCCAGCAGGGAATCAGCTAAAAGCGACCCCTGCCAAATGTGCGGCGCATGATACCCACATTCACTTCAATTGCCCACCTCCGGTTCCGATTTAGAGCCTTCCCAGCCCAGCATGTGTTCATCCAGTGGCACCGGTGGGCGGCGGTTGTTGAGGGTGGACCACCAGAATACCCAGCCGACGATCTTGAAGCTCTGCTCGAAGCGTTCTTCGTGGTTGAGGTATTCGTCCGGGTGTTCGCTGGCGTTGTGGCTGCGCATGCGCAGGCCGCCGCCAGGGCGGTTGTAGAGGTATTTGATGCGCAGCATGCCGTCGTGTTCGACGGCGTAGATTTCACCGTCGATGATTTGGGTGCGGCCTCGGTCGATGGCGAGGGTGGCGCCTTGCTGGATGATGTCGATCATGCTGTTGTCGACCATGTAAGCACCTACGGCGCGGTCGGGGTTGACGTTGAGGGTTTCCAGGCTGTGCAGGGAGACGCGGATGCGTTCGGTTGAGGTGAAGGTGGGGTGGAGAGGGATCTCCACGTCGGTTTTTTCCGGGCGGCAGGCGGGGCCTGTGAGGTATTTGCCTGTGTCTTCGCGGGCGGTTGCAATCCTTGCGGTGGGGCCTTCCAACAGGTAGTTGGCGGGCGGGTGTTTGGGGCCTTTGCCGTCGCTTAACCAGCGACTTGAGACGCACAGCAACTCTGCGATCTCGTTGAGTCGGCCCATGGGGACGCCGCGTTTGAACCAGTTGTTCACGTGCTGAGGCGTGACGCCGCGGTTCTTGGCGAAGTCGGAGGCGGAAAGATGAACTTCCCGTAGTAGCGCTTTTAAACGATCACCTGATGTATTCATAAACGCAGAGTTTACTGGCCGGAAAGTCTAATCAAATAAACCATGCGTTGATTTGCCGTTGTAGGATTTGGCTTAGTTGTGGCTGGATCTTTCAGGGGTGCAACTTAGTTAAACGCTGCAAATAAACATTGAACTTGATGTTTAATTCGGCCCATAAAAAAGCCCCGAATTAACGGGGCTTTTTAATTGCCGTGGCAATGAGGGGCGGGTATCAGCCTTTGTAGGCGGCAACCGACTTCATGATCTCGGCGCGGGCGGCGTCTGCGTTGCCCCAACCGTCGATCTTCACCCACTTGCCTTTTTCGAGGTCTTTGTAGTTCTCGAAGAAGTGCTTGATCTGTTCCAGCAGCAGTGGCGGCAGGTCGGTGTATTCCTTCACGTCCACGTACAGCTGGGACAGCTTGTCGTGTGGCACTGCGATGACTTTGGCATCGCCGCCGCCGTCGTCGGTCATGTTCAGGATGCCGACTGGGCGCGCGCGGATAACCGAGCCTGGGGTGACTGGGTAAGGGGTCACGACCAGCACGTCGAGGGGGTCACCGTCGTCAGCCAGGGTGTTGGGGATGAAACCGTAGTTGGCCGGGTAGAACATCGGGGTGGCCATGAAACGGTCAACGAACAGGCAGTCGCTGTCTTTGTCGATTTCGTATTTGATCGGCGCGTGGTTGGCCGGAATTTCGATGGCGACGTAGATGTCGTTCGGCAGGTCTTTGCCAGCCGGAATCTTGCTGTAGCTCATTGGGCGTTGCCCCCGTTAGTTGGCCATATGACATGGCCGGATTGGCCTAAAAGTGGCGGCGATTATAGGCATATTCTGACGCCGATGCCATGCGCCAAGCGTCGTACGGTCATTCGCCCTGTGGCGAGTAGCGCGGGTCGCTGGCTTGCAGTTGGGCTAGGCGGGCCAAGGGATCCTGGCGATAAAAGCGGCTGAGTTGGGCGTACACCTGTGGATAACTATTGGCCAATAAATCCGGGGCGCTGAAGAAATATTCACTGGTGACGGCAAAGAATTCCGCCGGGTTTTCCGCGGCGTAGGGGTCTATCTCGGTCTCGGCGTCCGGGTTGGCGTCCAGCTGGCGGTTGAGGTCATCGAAGGCGCCTTGCATGACGCTGGCCCAGTCCTGCACGCGCATGTCATGGTGCAGAGGCGGCAGGCCGTTGGCGTCGCCGTTGAGCATGTCCAGCTTGTGCGCCAGTTCGTGGATGACCAGGTTGTAGCCTTCCCATTGGCCGCTGGCGAGCACACCAGGCCAGGCGAGGATCACCGGGCCTTGTTGCCAGGCTTCGCCGCTGTGTTCGCCGTCCCATTCGTGCTCCACGCCACTGGCATCGCGATGGCGTTGCGGGCTGAGGAAGTCGTCGGGGTACAGCACGATCTCATGGAAACCCTGGTACCAGTCGAGGTCGCCCAGGTTCATCAGCGGCAATTGCGCCTGGGCGGCGAGCAACAAGCGTTGTTCCTGGTGCAGTTCGACGCCGGGCAGGGCGGTGAGGTGTTTTTCGCTGAGGAACACCACGCAGGCTTCGCGCAGCCACTGGTCTTGCTCCGGCGTGATGCCGTCGAGGAAGGTCAGGTGGTGGCGCACCCGTTGCCAGGTGTCATCGGCAATCGGGTGCTTGGCCAGCAGGCGCCGGCGACGCCAGGCGCTGAAGGACCACACGGGCAGTCAGTGCGGGTTGGCTTCGGAAGAAGTGCGGCCAAAGCGGCTGCGCACCACGCCAATAATCATCGGCACCAGGGACAGCAGGATGATGAACACCACCAGCAGCGACAGGTTCTTCTTGATAAAAGGCACGTTGCCGAAGAAGTAACCCAAGGTCACCAGGCCGCCGACCCACAGGATGGTGCCCAGTACGCTGAAGCCGAAGAAGCGCGGATACGGCATCTTGGCCACGCCCGCGACGAACGGCGCGAAGGTGCGCAGGATCGGCAGGAAGCGCGCCAGGGTCACGGTTTTGCCGCCGTGCTTGTCGTAGAAGTCGTGGGTTTTTTGCAGGTAGTCGCGGCGGAAGATTTTCGAGTTCGGGTTGCTGAACAACCGCTCGCCCGCCGTTCGTCCGATCACATAGTTGGTGCTGTCGCCGAGGATGGCCGCCAGCATCAGCAGGCCGGCCAGCAAGACTGGGTCCATACCGCCGCCGGCCGCTACGGCACCGGCGATAAACAGCAAGGAGTCGCCCGGCAGGAAGGGCATGACCACCAGGCCGGTTTCGCAAAAAATCACCAGGAACAGAATGGCGTAGATCCACGGACCGTAATTGGTTACCAGCATGTCGAGGTAAACGTCGAGATGCAGGATAAGGTCGAGCGGGTTGAAATCCATGGATGGCACCTGTGTGAATAGCCCGGCTCAGCGGGCTTGTGCGGAAGCTCAGGCAATAAGGCTACAAGTAATTGTCGCGGTTCTTACAACCCTGAAAGGTCGGCATTATACGGATTGAGAGGTGAAAAGCGTGTGGCTTTTGTAGCGGGGAGTGTCGCGAAATTGTGAAGGGGTTGGGCTTCGCCTGAGTCGCCGGATCAAGTGTGGGAGCTGGCTTGCCTGCGATGGCCATAGGTATTAACGCCACACTGTAGCGCCAAAGGTAACCACGATGCGAAGCGAGTCGCTCTTGATCTTGATCTGCTTTTGATCTCAGGCGCCCCGTTAAACCACGCTGGCCGTAATTCGACAGGGATTTGGGGGGTAAACCGGCAGGGATGCCGGTTTAGCCGCCTCGCGCCATGGATGGCGCGTGGCGGCGGCCCCCCAAATCACTGGCGAATTACGGGCACACCGAGCCTGGGCGAGGTGCCGAGTGGTGGGGCAAGAGCGCTTTGCTTACTTTCGCGCTTTTCGAAAGTGAGCCGCCGTCAGGGCGGAACCCTAGGTGGCCGTTACCGCGGCTATGGATATGTACACAATCCAACTGTGTTGGCTGTCAGGCCGTCTTCGCAGGCAAGCCAGCTCCCACATTTGGACTGCGTCGCGTCAGGTAGATAAGCGTCGGATGTCAGGCCGTCACGGGAGCAAGCTCCCTCGCCACAGGGTCAGGTAGATACCTATGCTGCGATAGCCGATACAGTATGGCTGACCCTCCGCCATCGCAGGCAAGCCAGCTCCCACAAGGAAATGGCGGTGTTTGGCTTACCGGTTTTCAGTCTTCGTTGATCGGCAACACGTAGTTTTTGAATTCGGTGTCTTCGCGAAACCCAATCGACTCATAGGTCTTCTGCGCCACGTCGTTATCGCTGCTGGTCGATACCCGCAACCGCACCGCGTGGGTGTCCTTGGCCATTTTCTTGGCCGTGCGCATCAGGTTGTCGGCCACCAGTTGCCGACGCGCATCTTCGGCCACATAGATGTCGTTGAGGATCCACACCCGCTTGAGCGACAGCGAAGAAAAACTCGGATACAGCTGGCAAAACCCCAGCAGCCGCTTGTCGTCATCGTCGGCCAGGGCCAGGTAGATCACCGACTCCTTGCGCCGCAGGCGCTTTTCCAAAAAGGCCCGTGACGAGTCCGGGAACGGCAAGGCCCCATAGAACTCGCGGTATTTGACGAACAACGGGGTCAACAGGTCCAGGTGTTCCAGGGTCGCTTGAGTAATCCGCATGCCAGGCCTCAACTTCCAAATGGGGTATGACCACACGAGCGGCCGTGACTCGATGCTGCCTAATGACGCCAAAAAGCGCAATCGTACCGCTATCGGTCATCCGCCGGGCTGAGCAGGAAATTGCCCTTCATCAGGTCCGGGTCGTCGGATTCGAGGGTCTGAACCTGCGCCTCATCCTTGAGATTGACCCCCGACAACTGCCGGCGACACGCCTCTCGCATCAAGTACAGCAGGCGATGGGCCGCCATGCCATAACTCAAGCCTTCCAGCCGCACATTGGAGATGCAGTTGCGATAGGCATCGGTGAGGCCGACCTTGGGGTTGTAGGTGAAATACAGGCCCAGGCTGTCCGGCGAGCTGAGCCCTGGGCGTTCGCCGATCAGGATCACCACCATCTTGGCGCCCAGTAGCTGCCCGATTTCATCGGCCACCGCCACACGGCCTTGCTCCACCAAAATCACCGGTGACAACGACCAGCCTTCGGCGTGAGTCTGTTCTTCCAGGCGCGCCAGAAACGGCGCTGTATGTTTATGCACGGCCAGTGCCGACAAGCCATCGGCCACCACGATGGCCAAGTCCACACCTCCAGGCTGGGCCGAAGCGTAGTCGCGCAGCGTTTGCGCCGACTCATCACTCAGGCGTCGCCCCAGGTCCGGGCGTTGCAAGTACATATGTCGGTCTGTGGCGGCGCTGTGCACCAACAGGCTGTCTCGGCCACGTTCGGCCAATTGTCCACTTAGCCCAGCGTGATCGAAGGGCAAATGCACCGCGTCCCGCGCCTGGGCGTGGGCAAACTGGAAGTCCAGTTGGGCGCTAGTGGGAATGCTGGTACCGGTGCGGCCCAGGGCAATACGCGCCGGGGTCAGGCGGCGCAGTTCCAGCCACGGGTTGTCAGGCAATTCTGGTTGCACAGTCGGCTCCTTCATCCCAATTGCGCCAAGGCGTGGCGAAAGGCCGGTGGCAGGCTGTTACCAAAGCGCACCTTGCCATCAGCCTGCGTAAAGATGCCCATTTTCGCCAGCCACTGCTCGAACTCTGGCGCCGGTTTTAAACCCAATGTTTGCCGGGCGTACAGGGCGTCGTGAAACGAGGTGGTCTGGTAGTTGAGCATGATGTCGTCGGAGCCGGGGATGCCCATGATGAAGTTGATGCCCGCCACGCCGAGCAGGGTCAGCAGGGTGTCCATGTCGTCCTGGTCGGCTTCGGCGTGGTTGGTGTAGCAGATGTCGCACCCCATGGGCACGCCGAGCAGCTTGCCGCAGAAGTGGTCTTCCAGGCCCGCGCGGATAATCTGCTTGCCGTTGTACAGGTACTCCGGCCCGATAAAGCCGACCACGGTGTTCACCAGAAACGGCTTGAAGTGCCGGGCCACGGCGTAGGCTCGGGTTTCACAGGTTTGCTGGTCGACGCCAAAGTGCGCATTGGCCGACAAGGCGCTGCCCTGGCCGGTTTCGAAGTACATCAGGTTCTGGCCCAGGGTGCCGCGCTTGAGGCTCAAGCCCGCGTCATAACCTTCCTGCAGCACGTTCAGGTTGATCCCGAAACTGGCATTGGCCGCTTCGGTGCCGGCAATCGACTGAAACACCAGGTCCAGGGGGACGCCGCGGTTGATCGCTTCGATGGAGGTGGTGACGTGGGTCAGCACGCAGGCCTGGGTGGGGATTTCGTAGCGTTGGATAATCGCGTCGAGCATTTCCAGCATGGCGCAGATCGAGGCGATGCTGTCGGTGGCCGGGTTGATGCCGATCATGGCGTCGCCGTTGCCGTACAGCAGGCCGTCGAGAATGCTCGCGGCGATGCCGGCCGGTTCATCGGTGGGGTGGTTGGGCTGCAAGCGTGTGGACAAGCGCCCGCGCAGGCCCAGGGTGCCGCGGAACTGGGTGACTACGCGGATCTTCTGCGCCACCAGCACCAGGTCTTGCACGCGCATGATCTTGGACACCGCCGCGGCCATTTCCGGTGTCAGCCCTGGCGCCAAGGCGCGTAGGGTATGTTCATCGGCCGCATCGCTGAGCAGCCAGTCGCGCAGGCCGCCGACAGTGAGGTGGCTGACCGCTGCAAACGCCTGTTTATCGTGGGTGTCGATGATCAGCCGGGTGACTTCATCGCTTTCATAAGGAATCAGTGCTTCTTGCAGGAAGTGCTTGAGCGGGATATTTGCCAGCGCCATCTGCGCCGCCACACGCTCACCGTCATTCTGCGCGGCGACACCGGCGAGGAAGTCCCCGGAGCGTGCGGGGCTGGCCTTGGCCATCACGTCCTTGAGGCTGTCGAAGCGGTAGGTTTGAGCACCCACCGCGTGGGAAAAGCTTGCCATACAGTGTCTCCTTGATGACGCGGGCCTGCTGTGGGCAAGGCGCCGCGTCGAGGTTTTCGGCAGTTAGTGCAGGGCGGCCTCTGCGGCCTGGATCGCCGCGAATTCCTCTTCCGGCGTGCCTGCTACCAAGTGATGCCGGCTGTAGAAAGCAAAGTAAGCAATTAATACTCCATAGATGATCGCCGCGCCAATCACCACGCGTGGGTCTACCAAAAAGCCCGCCACCACGGCTACGCAAGCCAGCACCAGCGCCACACCCGAGGTGAAGATGCCGCCGGGCGTGCGGTATGGCCGCTCCATTTTAGGGCGACGGATGCGCAGGGTGATGTGGGCGGCCATCATCAATACGTAGGAAATCGTGGCGCCAAACACCGCCACCAGAATCAGCAAGTCACCCTGGCCGGTCAGCGACAGGCCAAAGCCGATAATCCCGGGGATCACCAGTGCCAGTACTGGCGCCTTGCTTTTGTTGGTCTCGGACAATTTGCGCGGCAGGTAACCGGCACGGGACAACGCAAAGATCTGCCGCGAATAGGCGTAGATAATCGAGAAAAAGCTCGCGATCAATCCCGCCAGCCCGACCAGGTTGACGAAGCTGCCCATCCAGGTGGAACCGCCGTAGGACAACGCCAAGGCTTCAACCAGCGGGTTGCCGGATTTGATCAGCGCGTAAGTCCCCGCACCGCCCGGCGCGATCACCAGAATCAACAAGGCAAAACTGGTCAGCACCACAATCGCGCCAATCAGCCCACGCGGCAGGTCGCGCTTGGGGTTTTTGGTTTCTTCAGCGGCCAGCGGCACGCCTTCCACCGCCAGGAAAAACCAGATGGCATAAGGGATCGCGGCCCACACGCCGACGTAGCCGAACGGCAGGAAACTGCTGGCGCCCTTGGCCTCGGTCACCGGAATATCCAGCAGGTTGGCGACGTTGAAGTGCGGCACCATCGACACCAGGAACACGCCCAAGGCAATCGCGGCGACGGCGGTGATCACGAACATCAACTTCAAGGCTTCACCCACACCAAAAATGTGAATGCCGATAAAGATGATGTAGAACGCCAGGTAGATCATCCAGCCGCCAATGCCGAACAACGACTCGCAATAGGCGCCGATAAACACCGCAATGGCGGCGGGCGCGATGGCATATTCGATAAGGATGGCAGTGCCGGTGAGGAATCCGCCCCAGGGGCCGAAGGCGCTGCGGGCAAAACCGTAGCCACCGCCAGCAGTGGGAATCATGGAAGACAATTCGGCCAGGGAAAAGCACATGCACAGGTACATGGTGGCCATCAGCAAAGTGGCGAGGAACATGCCGCCCCAGCCGCCCTGGGCCAGGCCAAAGTTCCAGCCGGCGTAATCGCCGGAGATGACATAGGCGACGCCCAGGCCAACCAGTAATACCCAGCCGGCGGCGCCTTTTTTCAGTTCGCGTTGTTGAAAATAATCGGTGCCGACTTTTTCAAAGTCGACAGAAGAACCAGTGGGTTCGCTAGGCATGGGAAGTACCTTCCATTCTTATTGTTTTTGACTCGGCATCTGTGTGCCGAACGAGGTAGCAATTGCGTGTGATATCAAATGTGGGAGCTGGCTTGCCTGCTACCCCTTATTTGGCTGATGCACGCCGCTAATGTAGGAGCGAGCTTGCTCGCGAAAAACTTGCGAGCGCCTCGGGGAGTCAGGCTGCTCGCGTTATCGTTAATGTTCTTCGCGAGCAAGCTCGCTCCTACAGTGACGGTTGTTGCCTTGGTGGGGTTAGAAAAAGCCCAGCGGATTAATGTCGTAGCTCACCAGCAAGTTCTTGGTCTGCTGGTAGTGATCCAACATCATCTTGTGGGTTTCACGGCCTACGCCAGACTTCTTGTAACCGCCAAACGCGGCATGCGCCGGGTACAGGTGGTAGCAGTTGGTCCATACACGGCCGGCCTTGATCGCCCGGCCCATGCGGTAGGCGCGGTTGATGTCGCGGGTCCACAGGCCAGCGCCCAGGCCGAACTCGGTGTCGTTGGCAATCGCCAGGGCTTCGGCTTCGTCCTTGAAGGTGGTGATGCTCACCACCGGGCCGAAGATTTCTTCCTGGAACACACGCATGTCGTTGGTGCCCTTGAGCAGGGTCGGCTGGATGTAATAACCGGTGGCCAGGTCGCCCGTGAGCTTCTCGACCTTGCCGCCTGTGAGCAATTGCGCGCCTTCGCCCTTGGCGATTTCCAGGTAGGACAGGATCTTGTCGAACTGCTGCTCGGACGCCTGGGCGCCCACCATGGTGTCGGTGTCCAGCGGGTCGCCACGCTTGATCGACTCGACCTTTTTCATCACCACTTTCATGAAGTCTTCGTAGATCGACTCTTCCACCAGAGCACGGGAAGGGCAGGTGCACACTTCGCCCTGGTTGAAGAACGCCAGCACCAGGCCTTCGGCGGCTTTTTCGATAAATTGTGGTTCGGCTTTCATGATGTCGGCGAAGAAGATGTTCGGCGACTTGCCGCCCAACTCAACCGTGGACGGAATGATGTTCTCGGCCGCCGCATGCATGATGTGCGAGCCCACAGGCGTTGAGCCGGTAAAGGCGATCTTGGCAATGCGCTTGCTGGTGGCGAGGGCTTCGCCGGCTTCCTTGCCGAAACCGTGCACCACGTTCAGCACGCCTGGCGGCAGCAGGTCGCCGATCAGTTCCATCAGCACGCTGATGCCCAGCGGCGTTTGCTCGGCGGGCTTGAGCACCACGCAGTTACCGGCGGCCAGGGCTGGCGCGAGTTTCCACGCGGCCATCAGCAGCGGGAAGTTCCAGGGGATGATCTGGCCGACCACGCCCAGCGGCTCGTGGAAGTGGTAGGCGGCGGTGAGTTCGTTGATTTCCGCGCTGCTGCCTTCCTGGGCGCGGATGCAGCCGGCGAAGTAGCGGAAGTGGTCGGCGGCCAGGGGGATGTCGGCGTTGAGGGTTTCACGCACGGCCTTGCCGTTGTCCCAGGTTTCGGTGATGGCCAGCAGTTCGAGGTTTTGCTCGATGCGGTCGGCGATTTTCAGCAGCACCAGCGAGCGGTCCTGGGCCGAGGTTTTGCCCCAGGCATCGGCGGCGGCGTGGGCGGCGTCCAGCGCCTTGTCGATGTCTTTGGCGGTGGAGCGCGGGAAGTCGGCAATCGGCTTGCCGTTGACCGGCGAGGTGTTGGAGAAGTAGTTGCCATCGACCGGCGCCACGAACTCGCCGCCGATGTAGTTGCCGTACTTGGCCTTGAACGAAACGATGGCGCCTTCAGTACCGGGGTGTGCATAACGCATGGTGGGCATCTCCTGCTTTTATGTTTATTGGAGTACAGCGCGGCAAGCGCGTTATAAAGCGTAGAGCAAAGGTTGGGCCACTGCTGTGCGGGCCCGCAAAATCAAGGGGTTGGGCTTTGTTGCAAGGCGTTGCCGTGACAGGGGCGATACAGGCCAGGTGACAGTTTGTGCCACAAACGGTACAGCCTGTGACCGGTGGGTCGGGCCGGGATTGCAATGGCCGGATGGCTGGGGGATGCTGGGCGTTCTCACGCAGGGAGAATAATAAGAACATGCATAACGATCATTTCAGTCGCCATGCCCAGCAAGTCTTGACCGTCACCCGGGGCCAAGAGCTTTCCCAGGGGCCTGGCAGCGACCCGTCCATCGCCCGCTCCTGGCTGCGCTGCGTGGAGGACTACCACCTCGACCCGGCGCTGACCATCGCGCCCACTGTGCTCGAACACGGGCGCCTGCTGGAAAGTCGCGAGCGCCTGCGCCAAGTGCTGCACATCGCCGGCAGCGAAATGAACAGCCTGCACCAGCAACTCTCCGGCGCTGGTCACGCGGTGCTGCTCACCGATGCGCGCGGGGTGATCCTCAACTGTGTCACCGCGCCGTCGGAGCGCAAGATCTTCGAGCGTGCCGGCTTATGGCTGGGCGCCGACTGGAGCGAAGCCTGCGAAGGCACCAACGGTATCGGCACCTGCCTGGTGGAACGGCAGTCGTTGACGATCCACCGTGACGAACACTTTCGCGGCCGCCATACCGGGCTGACCTGTTCGGCCAGCCCGGTGTTCGACCCTCACGGTGAATTGCTGGCGGTACTGGATGTGTCCTCGGCCCGCGAAGCCGTGTCGCGCCAGAGCCAGTTCCACACCATGGCGCTGGTGAACCTGTCGGCCAAGATGATCGAAAGTTGCTATTTCCTGCGCCACTTCGAACATCACTGGCTGTTGCGTTTTCACCTGCAGGCCGAGTCGGTCGGGTTGTTCAGCGAGGGCTTGCTGGCGTTCGATGGCGAAGGGCGCATTTGTGCGGTCAACCAGAGCGCCCTGAACCTGTTGGGGCAGTTGCGCGGCGGTTTGGTGGGCCAGCCGGTGGAAGCGTTTTTCGACTGTTCCCTGGACCAGTTGCTGGGGCGCGCCAGCGCGAACGCCACGGCCAGTTGGCCGCTGCGCACCCGCGAGGGTCGGCCTCTGTTTGCAGCGCTGCGAGGCCAGCCACGCAGTGTGCCGGCCCCTATCATCAAGCCGCAGGCGCCACGGCCTTTGGGTATTTGCCTGGGCGACCCGGCGTTGCAAAATGAGCTGCGCAAGGCCTCGCGAGTGTTCGAGCGCGACGTGCCCTTGCTGATCAACGGTGAAACCGGCTGTGGTAAAGAAGCCTTCGCCAAGGCCGTGCACCAGACTAGCCTGCGGGGCGACAAGGCCTTTGTCGCGCTGAACTGTGCGGCGATTCCAGAAAACCTGATCGAGAGCGAATTGTTTGGCTATCGCGCCGGCAGTTTTACCGGCGCCCTTAAAGAAGGTATGCGCGGCAAGCTGCAACAGGCCGATGGCGGTACGCTGTTTCTCGACGAAATCGGCGACATGCCCCTGGCGCTGCAAACCCGCCTGTTAAGGGTGCTGGAAGACCGCCTGGTGGTGCCTATCGGTGGTGAACCCCAAGCCGTGAACGTGCGCATCATCAGCGCCACGCACCGCAATTTGCTGGAGCGTGTGGCCGATGGCAGCTTTCGCGAAGACCTGTATTACCGCTTGAACGGCTTGGAAGTGGCCCTGCCGCCGTTGCGCGAACGCACTGACAAGTCGCAACTGTTGGACTTCCTCCTGGCCCAAGAGGCGGGCACCGAGCAGGTGAGGCTCGACGAGTCGGCGCGCCAGGCCCTGTTGGCATTCCCCTGGCCCGGCAACCTGCGGCAGATGCGTACGGTGTTGCGCACGGTGGTGGCGCTCTGTGAGGGCGGGCGAGTCGGTCTTGAAGACTTGCCGGCGCTGATTCGACAGGCGCGGCCCCAAGGGGAGAGGGTGGATGCGCCGTGCGCCTCGCCGCTGGAGAGCGCCGAGCGCCAGGCATTACTCGATGCGTTGGCGCAGCAGCGCTGGCATATGAGCCATGTGGCTGAACAGTTGGGCGTCAGTCGCAATACGCTGTACCGCAAGTTACGCAAACATGGGATTTCACGGGAGGTTATGCATTAGGGGCGCGACAGTTGTCGGAATAACTCAGTTATTGCGGACTATTCGTTTTTTGTCCCACGTGATTTAAGGTTTTTTATCGCTCTACACACCCACGTCGTCCCGGAACGTGGCGTGTTGTTTTAAGCACTGATGGAGTAAGGGCAGAGCATCGCTTGCCCTTAAACACCGTTGTTTGAAACTTCTAGGGTGACAACACATGAATATTACAAGTCCAATAACGACTCCTGTGCCACAACTCCCTGTTCAACTTGATGTTACGCCCGCGCCTGCACCGCAGCCCTTGATGGCGGGCTGGGGCGAACCGATGCACCCCCTTGAGCCTGAGCCTGGCACGCAGTTGTCTGAGCCGGAGGCAGATCAAACGCCGAAGGTGCGCGTCAAGCGTGGAATCTTCGGGCGGCGGTTCGGGGGAGGGTCCAGGCCCACACCGCCCGTGTCTCCCCCGCCGTCGCCCAGGGTACCGCCGGCCCCGGTCAGTCCCACGCCTACCCGGCCCCAAACCGCGACGGGAGGGAAAAAACCGACGACAACCCACGACACCTCTGGCACCAGTGTGACCGCGGGCAGTTCAGGCCAGTCGACGGCCAGTAGGCTCAAGGACGCGCTGACCAAGGGGCCTCAGACGCCCCCTCTCGGTGGCACCCCCCCTGTAAAACCGGCGGAATCGCCCAAGGTCAGTGTGGCCGATGTCACTCAGCGGCTGTTGGATGCCGACAGGCTGGTCAAGGCGGGCGTTATTTCTACATCGCCCTCTACCGGCAAGATGGTCAAGGACGCGTTCATCAACGCAGGCATCAATGGCATGGTCAGCGCGCCGATCAATGTGGGCGCCTATGCCGGGTCCGTGGCTGCGGGGGAAGCGATCAAGGGCCAATACGTACCGTCGCCGGTGCCGCCTCCGCCACCGCATTTGCCTGGCGGTGTGCAGGCCGGTCAGAAGCCAGCGCCGCCAGTCGTTACGCCATCCACACCCGATGAGCCTGCGCCTGGGGCCACACGCCATCTGGATCGCGTAGAAAAGGTGCTGCTGGAGTTTGCCAATCTCATCATCACGCTGGCGGGAAACACCGGAGACCGGCTTGTCATGGACGACGCCTGGCCCAAGGAGCGCGGGGCACGCATGAGTAACCTTGAGCAGTTACTGGACGTTTCAGAAACCCATATGAAACAAATTGCCGAGGACAACGAGCTGATTTTCAAACCTCACACCGAGTCGCAAACGTCCCCTGGTATCGGTGGCCGCTTAGGCGTGATCGAGCGTCGGTACCATGCCTTGAAAAAAACTGCTGACCGAATCATGACCTTGAAAGGCGCTGAGCTTAACAACGCGGGCACCACGGTTTAAGTCATCGCTTTTGCCCGCCGGATCCTACCGGCGGGCGTTTCGCCCTCAGCTAATGCGTGCGAACTTTCCCACCCTACGCTAACCTGCCTCGATGTTTACGAGGTCGACTATGCACATTCATATTCTGGGTATCTGCGGTACGTTCATGGGTTCGATGGCGGTTCTGGCCAAAGAGCTGGGCCATCACGTAACAGGCTCCGATGCCAATGTTTATCCACCCATGAGCACGCAGCTACAGGCGCAAGGGATTGAGCTGACGCAAGGCTACGACCCTTCGCAATTCGACCCGGTGCCGGACCTGGTCGTCATCGGCAACGCTATGTCGCGCGGCAACCCGGCGGTGGAATACGTACTGAACAAAGGCTTGCCTTACGTCTCCGGCCCCCAGTGGCTGGCCGACCACGTGCTGCAAGGCCGTTGGGTCCTGGCAGTGGCGGGTACCCACGGCAAGACCACCACCAGCAGCATGCTGGCCTGGGTGCTGGAGCATGCGGGCATGAGCCCGGGCTTCCTGATTGGCGGTGTGCCGCAAAACTTCTCGGTGTCGGCGCGCCTGGGTGAGACACCGTTTTTTGTGATCGAGGCCGATGAGTACGACAGCGCCTTTTTCGACAAGCGCTCCAAGTTCGTCCACTACCGCCCGCGCACGGCGATCCTGAATAACCTTGAGTTCGATCACGCAGATATCTTCCCCGATCTGCCGGCGATTGAGCGGCAGTTCCACCACTTGGTGCGCACCATTCCCAGCGAAGGCCTGGTCATTCATCCCACTACCGAGCCTGCGTTGCAGCGTGTGATCGACATGGGCTGCTGGACCCCGGTGCAAACCACCGGCGCGGGCGGACAGTGGCAGGCCAGGTTGCTCAGCGACGACGGCTCGCGGTTTGAAGTGCTGTTCGAGGGCCAGGCCCAAGGTGTCGTCGACTGGGGCATGACCGGCCAACACAACGTGGCCAACGCCTTGGTGAGCCTGGCCGCCGCCCGGCATGTCGGCGTGGTGCCGGCCATGGGCATCGCCGCCTTGAGCGCATTCAAGAGTGTGAAGCGGCGCATGGAGAAAGTCGCCGACGTGAATGGGATTACCATTTACGACGACTTTGCCCACCACCCAACCGCAATTGCCACCACCCTCGATGGCCTGCGCAAGCGCGTCGGCGATGCGCAGATCATCGCGATCGTCGAACCGCGTTCCAACTCCATGAAGCTCGGCGCGCACCGTGATGGCCTGCCTGAAAGCGTCAACGATGCCGACCAGGTGGTGTGGTATGCGCCAGCCAACCTCGGCTGGGATTTGCCGGGCATTGCTGCGCTGTGCACCATACCTTCGAAGGTTTGCGATTCGCTGGAAGGCATCATTGAGCAGGTGAAGTCCTTGGCCCAGCCCGGCACCCACGTGGTGGTCATGAGCAACGGCGGCTTCGGCGGCCTGCACGGCAAGCTGGCCGAGGCGCTGAAATGAGCGGGCCGGAGCGCATTACCCTGGCGATGACCGGCGCATCCGGTGCGCCTTACGGCCTGCGCCTGCTCGATTGCCTGGTGCGTGAAGACCGTGAAGTGCATTTTCTGATCTCCAAGGCGGCGCAGTTGGTGCTGGCGACCGAGACTGATGTCGCGCTGCCTTCCAAAGTGCAGATGATGCAGGCGTTCCTCACCGAGTACACCGGTGCGGCGGCGGGACAGATCAAGGTCTACGGCAAAGAAGACTGGATGTCGCCGGTAGCTTCGGGCTCCGGTGCGCCGGCGGCCATGGTGGTGGTGCCGTGTTCCACCGGTACCTTGTCGGCGATTGCCACGGGTGCCTGCAACAACCTGATCGAACGGGCGGCGGACGTGACCTTGAAGGAGCGCCGCCAATTGATCCTGGTACCGCGCGAAGCACCGTATTCGAGCATTCACCTGGAGCACATGCTCAAGTTGTCGAACATGGGCGTGACCATTTTGCCGGCGTCGCCTGGCTTCTATCACCAGCCGCAGACCATCGATGACCTGGTGGACTTTGTGGTGGCGCGCATTCTCAACCTGTTGAACATTCCCCAGGACATGCTGCCGCGTTGGGGTGAGCACCATCTGGGCGGCGATGAATAAAGCGCTGCTGCTGTTGATGGCGCTGCAACTTACCGGCTGCGCCACGGCGCGCACGCTGGATGCGGCGCAACCGGGCGCACCGGTGGTGTATGCCGGCACGCGGCTGGATCTGTACGCGATCAATGGTGGCTGTTGCGCCAAGGACCGCTTTGGGGCCGAGGCCCCGAGCTATCCCCATCTCGACCTGCCGGCCAGTGCGTTGCTCGATACCTTGTTGTTGCCACTGTCGGTGTTGACGGTGCTGGGGGTTGGCTTCAACGCCACGGGCGGGCTGTAAGGCAGTGGCTGCCTGGGCCGGCCCCGGCGGCCAGCGCATATCTACCTGACGCCCCGCGATCCAAATGTGGGAGCGGGCTTGCTCGCGAAGGCGGCCTGGCAGTCAACACAGCTGGATTGTGTACATATCCATTGCTGCGGTAACGGCCACCTAGGGTTCCGCTCTGACAGCGGGTCACTTTTGGAAGGACCCAAAAGTAACCAAAAGGTCCTCGCCCCACCACTCGGCACCTCGCCTAGGCTCGGTGTGCCCGAACGCAGGCTTGAATCCGTGGGCCGCCGCCACGCGCCATCCATGGCGCGGGGCGGCTAACCCGGCGTCCTGCCGGGTTGCCCACGAATTCAAGCCTGCGTTCGGCCAGCGTGGTTTAACGGGGCGCCTGAGATCAAGATCACAAGCAGATCAAGAGCAAGAGCGGCTCGCTTCGCATCGTGGTTAGCGTTGAGCGCTACTGCGTTATTTAGATACCGATGCTGCGATGAGGCCAGTACCAGCCCAGCATCATTACTTGCCGAGCTTGCGCAACTCGTCCGATTCCACCACCCGCACGCCATCCTGTTCTTCCAGCGCCAGGCGCCACATGGCGCGGGCCAGTTCGCAGACTTCAATACCGTGGTACTTGCCCGGAATAAGCCGTGACAAAGGCCCGGCCAACTGCTCGGCCAGGCGCGGTTCCAGTCGTTCGCCCAGCAGCAGCGACGGACGTACGATGGTCAACTGCGGCCAGTCTTGCGCTTGTAGCGCCAGTTCCATTTCCCCCTTGACCCGGTTGTAGAACACCGAGGATTTCGGGTCGGCGCCAATCGCACTGATCACGATCAGGTGCCGCGCGCCCAGTTCCCGTGCGCGCTTGGCGAAGACCACTACCATGTCCAGGTCGACCGCACGGAACGCCGCTTCCGAGCCGGCTTTTTTGATCGTGGTGCCCAGGCAGCAGAAGGCGATATCCACGCGGCCGCTCAGTTGCGGCAGGAACACCGCCGGGTCGCCCACCGGGTTTTCCAGGCGTGGATGTTCAGCCAATGGTTTGCGGCTGGGTGCCAGCACGCGGGTCACGGTGGGTTCGTTGAGCAGGCGGTCGAGCAGGTGTTCGCCCGTGAGGCCGGAAGCCCCGGCCAGCAAGATATGCTGCGGTGTCAGGTACATGGTGTTTCCCCCTTGTTACACGTTACAGCTTAGTTGCCTTTGGCTTCCTTGCTATTCATTGAGACGCTTTCGAGCGCCTTTCGTGCCTGCTGTTTACGTAATAATTGCCAATGAGCGATCACGCCTTTAGGCGCCCAGATCTGCGGTTCGGAGGCTTCGAAGTTGTCCGCCTGTTCGCGTTCGGCCACGTGCAGTTGTGCCAGTTTGAAGGCGTGTTGCAAATCATCCGTTTGGTTGAAGGCTTGTGCGAAAAGGGCATCACCGAAGTAGGTGAAGTCTGCTTCTTCCGAGCAGCCGAACGACACGCGGTCCGCGCGGGAGGCGGTCATGATCAGGGTGCGCTCATCTTTGAGCGCCGGTATGAAACCGCCTGAGTAACAGGCGGAGATCACGATGACCTTGTCACGGTTTTTCAGCGGTGCGAGCACGGCGGCCAGTTCATCGGCGGGCAGGTCGGCCAGTTCCATGCGCGGTTGGTCGAGCACCAGTTCATGCTCATGGGTGCCATGGCTGGTCATGTAAATGAACACCAGGTCTTCGGGCCCGGTCCGTTCGGCCAGGGTTTGCACGGAGCGGCGCAGGCTTTCGCGGGTGGCCAGGGGGCGGTCGGCGATATGGTCGCGGTGGTTGACCAAGCGCACTTGCCCGCGCGCGCCGAAGCGGGTAGCGAGCAGGTTGCTGACGTAATCGGCTTCGCGCAGGAACACGCTTTGTTTGCCGTCACCGGCCAGTACCAGGGTGTACAACTCCACGGCCGGGGTGGACGCGGGCACGGCTGCCAGGGCGTCATCGAGCAAGCGGCCTTGGGCCAGTATGCCGGTCTCCAGTGGGTCGGGCAGCAGCGTGCCCTCGGCGTCGCGCACGCGCAGGCCGTTGACCCAGGTGCCGGACTGCACGGTGCCGTCGGTGAGCACCAGGGTGCCACGGCCTTGATAGTTGTCGCTGTCGAAGCCACCGATATAGAAACTGCCATCGGTGAGGTTCAGACGCCCTTCGCCGGTAAAGCGCCAGTCACTGAACTGGCCGACGTAGTGGCTGCCATCGACGCCGATCAATTCGCCTTTGCCGGTCAGCGCGCCTTCCTTGAACTGGCCGATCCACACATCGCCGTCGGCGTTCTCGTAGCGGCCTTTGCCGTTGAGCTGGTTCTGCTTGAACTGGCCGACATAGATATCGCCTTCGGCGCTATTAAAAGTGCCATTGCCTTCCAGTTGGCCATCGACAAAGCGGCCGCTGAACTGGTTGCCGCTGTCGTCATTGCGCTGGCCTTCGCCATTGGGCTTGCCGTGGGCGAACTGGCCCTGGTACTGGCTGCCGTCGGCCAGTTCCAGGCGGCCCAGGCCTGAGTACTGGTCGTCCTGGAATTCGCCGCGATAGGTCATTTGCCCCTCTTTGAGGGTGCCTTCGCCGTTGCGTCGACCGTTCTTGAAGCCGCCCACGTAGCTGCTGCCCGAAGTGGTCAGGCTGCCCTGGCCGTCAAACAGGCCCTGCTTGAATTCGCCTTTATAGACTTCGCCATTGCTGCCATGCCATTCGCCCTGGCCGTGCCACTGGCCTTTGTCGAACTGGCCGGCGTACCAGCTGCCATTGGGGTAGTCCACGCGGCCTTGGCCTTGCAGCAAACCGTTGACCACATCGCCACGGTAGCGGCCGCCATCGGGCAGGCGCGCATCGGGCGGCAACAGCGATTCGCCGTCTCCGCAAGCGGTGAGCAACAGGGCAAGGGCAAGGGGAGCGAGTGGGCGCATAGCGGGATCCGGATAATTGAGCGCCGAGTATGCCGTAGCCGAGGTGCCGAACCTAGTGGTCTATGCGCAGGATCCATCACCTGTAGGAGCGGGCTTGCCCGCGAAAAACTCACAGGCGCCGCATTTGTTCAGCCAGCACGCGTTATCGATGACGACCTTCGCGAGCAAGCTCGCTCCTACAGTGGGGGTGTGGTGGTTATACGAAGCACAGTGACAGCGACTCGGCAATGTAAGCCGGCTTCTCCTGGCCTTCGATTTCCAGGGTGGCGGTGGCCTTGAACAGCCATTGGCCGGGCTTCTTCTCGGTGACGTCAGTGAGGGTGACGTTCAGGCGCACCTTGGAATTCACTTTCACCGGCTGGATAAAGCGCACGCTGTCCAGGCCGTAGTTGACGGCCATCTTCAAGCCTTCGGGCATGATCAGGATGTCTTCCATCAGCTTGGGCATCAGCGACAGCGACAGAAACCCGTGGGCGATGGTGCTGCCGAACGGGGTTTGCGCCGCCTTGACCGGGTCGACGTGGATGAACTGATGATCGCCGGTGGCTTCTGCGAACAGGTTGATACGCGCCTGGTCGATGGTGAGCCATTCGGAACGTCCCAGTTCCTTGCCGACGTAATCTTTGAGCTGCGCTACGGGTACATAGGGCATTGCGTCTCTCCTTGGTTCATCATTTTTGCCCATCGGTAACGGGCGTTTTTATCGGTGACAGAGAACCAATGTAGATCATCATGGGCAATCAGCCCGGTCAACCCAAGATGCTTTTGGCGAATGCCGGAGCATAGGGCGGGCATGCTTATAATGCACGCGAGCGTTGAGGGGGAGAGAGCGGGATGCTGTTACGTGGCCTGACCTGGCTGGTGCTGTTTCAATTGATCGGCACCGCGATCAATCATTTGCTGGTGCCGGTGTTGCCGGGGCCGATCATCGGCTTGTTGCTGATGCTGGGCTTTCTGGTCTGGCGCGGTGAAGTCGGCGAGCCCCTGAGCCTGGCGGCCGGCAGCCTGTTGCGTTACCTGCCACTGCTGCTGGTGCCGCCGGCCGTGGGGGTGATGGTGTACGCCAAGGACATCGTGGCGGATTTCTGGGCCATCGTCGGGGCGTTGGTGTTGTCGCTGGTGATCGCCATGGGCTTTGTCGGTGTGCTGATGCAGCAGATGGTCAAGCGCAAGGAGAAGGACCAATGATCCTCGACTGGCAGGGCGCCTGGACGGCGGTCATTCATCACCCGCTGTTCGGTATCGGTATCACCCTGGGCGCTTATCAATTGGTGCTGGCGGGGTTCGAGAAAACCCGCTGGATCTTCCTGCAGCCGGTGCTGGTGTCGATGTTGCTGGTGATTGGCGTGCTGCTCACCTGCGGCCTGAGCTACGCCGAATACCGTAAGAGCACCGAGATCATGGGCATCCTGCTGGGGCCTGCGACCGTGGCCCTGGCGGTGCCGCTTTATCTGAACCTGCGACGGATTCGCCAATTGTTCTGGCCGATTTTTACTACGCTGGTGGTAGGCGGGGTGTTGGCCACCGGCCTTTGTGTGGCGTTGGGGTGGTGGTTTGGTGCCGAACACAGAGTGCTGATGACCATGGCGCCCAAGTCGGTGACCTCGCCGATTGCCATGCTGGTGGCCGAGCAGATCGGCGGCGTGGCGGCCTTGGCAGCGGTGTTTGTGTTGATCACTGGGGTGGTCGGCGCGATGATCGGCCCAGCGCTCTTGACGCGCCTGGGTGTACGCAGCCCCGAAGCGCGCGGCATGGCTTTGGGCATGACCGCCCACGCCGTCGGCACCTCGGTGGCCTTGCAGGAAAGCGAAGAATGCGGCGCCTTCGCGGCGCTGGCCATGAGTTTGATGGGCGTGGCCACGGCGGTGTTCCTGCCGTTGGCGGTGTCGGTCATTGTTTAACCCAGGTTTTAAGGAAACCGTTATGAGTCTGGCGCTATTCCCCCTCAACACTGTGCTGTTCCCGGGTTGCACCCTCGACTTGCAGATATTCGAGGCGCGCTACCTGGACATGATCGGCCGTTGCATGAAAAAGGGCGAAGGCTTTGGTGTGGTGTGCATCCTGGATGGCTCAGAGGTGGGCATGGCCCCTGACGGTTATGCGCTTGTCGGCTGTGAAGCGCTGATTCGTGACTTCAAACAGCAGGACAACGGCCTGCTGGGCATTCGCGTCGAAGGGGGGCGTCGTTTCCGCGTGCATGAGAGCGACGTACAGAAAGACCAATTGCTGGTGGCCGACGTGCAATGGTTGCAAGAGTTGCCGGACCCGCCACTGGGCGAAGAAGACGCCGACTTGCTGGCGTTGCTTGAGGCCCTGGCCGAGCACCCGATGGTGGCTTCGCTGGACATGGGCGGTGACGTCGAAGGCCAGCAAGCCCTGGGCAACCGGTTGGCCTATCTGCTGCCGTTTACCGAGGCCGACAAGATCGACTTGCTGCAACTGGACGACCCACAGCAACGCTTGGATGCGATCCAAATGTTGCTCGATGAACTGCAGGGCGAACTGTTCACCTGAGGTTCGGATTTGCCTGACAGAGCTTTCAGACTTTGCTCGGTCGTCTCCACTGCGTCGCCTGCACTATTTTCCGATCACACAACAATGATCGGAGATAACCATGATTCGGCTGACACCCTCGGAACAAGTCGCGTGGGACGCTTATTTCGTCAGCGTGACCACGCATTTACTCCAGCAGCAAGCCTCGCGGGGCGCGGAGTACATCGCCGAGCGCGCCGCCGAAGTGGCCGATGAGATGCTGCTGGAGCGCCGCGAACGTTGCGTTGAACGGCGCAGCGCCTCCGTGGACTGGATCGGCCCGGCCAAGGGTCAGTAGGCGTACCTGAGCAGGGCGTGGGGCGTGCCGGTAAAGGCGATAAAACCGAGCACAGCCACCACGGCGGGCAGCACCAGCCACCAGGCTTTTTGCGACATGGCTGGTAATGGGCTGCGGTACTGGATGGCCGTCAGGCTGAACGCACACACGGTCATCGCCAGCAAGGTGCCGGCCAGGATGTCCGTGGGCCAATGAGCCCCCAGGTACACCCGCGACAAGGCAATGAACGCCGCGGGAATGCAGCCCAGCAGCATCCAGGTCAGGCGCAGCCGCGTGGGTTGGCCGCGACCGGCCAATACCGCGAGCGCCAGGAAGAAGGCAAAGGCACCGGAGGCATGACCGCTGGGCATGCTGAAGCTGGTCAGCGGGTCGGTGAGGATTTCCGGGCGGCCACGGGCAAAGAACAGCTTGGTGCCGGTGTTGATCACTGCCGCGCCGGCGAGGGTGGCGCCGACAAACACGGCATGGCGCCATTGCCGCGCCAACAGCAACAGGCCAGTGAACACGGCGCTGGCGAAAAACATCTTCTTGAACTCGCCCAGTTGGGTGACCCGCACCATCACTTCGTCCAGCCACGGGCTGCGATGTTCCTGCACCAGTGCACTCAGGCCCTGGTCGAAGTCATTGAGATGGGGGTAGCCGATAAACAGCGCGATCAACAACACCAGGCTGGCGCAACCGATCCACAAGGTGGCGCGCCGATGCCCACGCCAACTGCTGTTCAAACTCAGCCCCAGCAGCACCGCGAGGCACGCCGCGATAATCGCCGCTTCCGGCCAGAAACCTTCCGGCAACGGCAGGCGGAACGCGGCGCCGGCGGCCCAGCCCGGCAGCAGATAGGCCACGGTCCAGCCCGCTGCGGCAATGATGCTCACGGCGGCGAAGCGCGGGAAGGGCATGTCGCACATACCCGCGACCATGGGCAGCATGGGACGCAATGGCCCGATGAAACGCCCGACCAACAGGCTGGCAATCCCGTACTTGTGGAAGTAGGTTTCTGCGCCGTTCATCCATTCAGGATGCTGGCGCAGGCCGGGCAGGCGCCGGATGTTCTGATGGAAATGGCGGCCCAGGTAATAGGAAACGCCGTCGCCCAACAAGCCGCCGAGGAAGCCCAGCAGCAGGGTTTCACTCAACGACAGCGCGCCGCTGCCGGCCAGCGCGGCGATTGCAAACAGCAACACCGTGCCTGGCACGATCAGCCCGGCAATCGCCAGGCACTCCACGCACGCGACGATAAACACCGCCGCTGCCAGCCATTGTGGGTTGAGGGTCAACCAGCCGGTGATGCTATCGAGCCATTGGCCCATACAATCCACTCCATGCATACATATTCAAAAACACTGAAGATCCAATTGTGGGAGCGGGCTTGCTCGCGAATGCGGTGTGTCAGATACAGATTCCTACACTGACACACCTCATTCGCGAGCAAGCCCGCTCCCACATTGGAGCCGCTGTGTTGCGGATATCATCAAATCAAAAAATAATCCCGGCCTTCGACCTGCCCCCGACGCAGCGGGTTCCGCGTGCAATAAGGCGCATAGCCAGCATCGACGAAGCGGTACATCAAGTGCTCATCGCGCCCGCTGGGGATGCCCAGGCGCGTGGTCTGGATAATCTGCGTGGGCACCTGGCCCACGTCTTCGACGTACAGCAGTTCCTGGTCGAAGCGCTTGGCATCCCACATCGGCACTTTCAGGCCCAGTGCCTTGCACAGCAGCGTCTGGCCCGCACACAGCTTTTGCGAGGGGCGTGGGCTGCCGTCGGGGTTGGGGTTGTTCAACAGCATCTGCGCCAGGCTCGCCGCGCCGGAAATGTCATCGACCCAGGGATAGGCCGATTTGATCAGCACGGCATTGCCCGGGCCGTGGGCGCTGAAGTTCAGCGAATCACCGCCACGGGCGTAGTACATGTAGATATGGCCACCATCCAGAAACAAAGCCTTACGCTTTTCTGTGTAGCCGAGTGAGGCGTGGCTGCCTTTTTCGGCCACGTAATAGGCTTCGGTTTCAATAATTCGCGCCGAAAGCCAGAGATCGCCCACTCGATGGCGAATGACTTTTCCGAGTAATTGGCGCGCAAGCAGTTGCGCGTCGCGGTCGAAGAAGCTATCGGGCAGGGGGCTGGCGGGGAGTTGGGGCGAAAAGTCGGGCATGGCGGTCAAGGGTTGATACGGCTAAATGTGACCGAATCATAACAACTCTCACCTTAATTACGCCTGAACCTGGGGTTTTTACAGTTCATTTCGACCATCCGCCCCTCACCGCTGTCAGTCGGGCGGCGTCACAGCTATAATCTGCCGCTTTCCTCTTTGCCAAGACTCCCTGACCATGACTGAGTCCGTTCTTGACTACATGACCCGCCTGGGTCGCGCTGCCCGGCAGGCCTCGCGGTTGATCGCCCGTGCGAGCACTGCGCAGAAGAACCGTGCGCTGCTGGCGGCTGCCGATGCTCTGGATGCTTCGCGCTCCGAGCTGACTGCCGCCAACGAGCTGGACCTGGCCAATGGGCGCGCTAATGGCCTGGAGCCAGCCCTGCTGGACCGCCTGGCGCTGACCCCGGCGCGTATCGACGACATGATCGAAGGCTTGCGTCAGGTAGCCAAGCTGCCTGACCCCATCGGTGAAATTCGCGACATGCGTTACCTGCCGTCCGGCATTCAGGTAGGCAAGATGCGCGTGCCCCTGGGCGTGATCGGCATCATCTATGAGTCGCGCCCGAACGTGACCATCGACGCCGCGAGCCTGTGCCTGAAGTCGGGCAACGCCACCATCCTGCGTGGCGGCTCCGAGGCGATCAATTCCAACCGCGCCATCGCCGGCTGCATCCAGCAGGGCCTGGCCGTGGCCGAGTTACCGGCCGAAGTGGTGCAAGTGGTGGAAACCACCGACCGTGCCGCCGTGGGCGCGCTGATCACCATGCCGGAATTCGTCGACGTGATCGTACCGCGAGGTGGCAAGAGCCTGATCGAGCGCGTCAGCCGCGATGCCAAGGTGCCCGTTATCAAGCACCTGGACGGCGTCTGCCATGTGTTCATCGACATCGCCGCCGACCTCGACAAGGCGATTCGCATCGCCGACAACGCCAAGACCCACCGCTACGCGCCGTGCAACACCATGGAAACCCTGCTGGTGCACGCCGGCATTGCCGAGCGCGTGCTGCCGCCGCTGGCTGCCATCTACCGTGACAAGTCGGTAGAACTGCGTGGTTGCGAGCGCACCCGGGCGTTGCTGGGCGCGGACGTCATCGAGGCGACCGAGCAGGACTGGTACACCGAGTACACGGCCCCGATCCTGTCGATCCGCATCGTCGACGATCTGGACCAGGCCATCGAACACATCAATACCTATGGCTCCAAGCACACCGACGCCATCGTTTCCGAGCATTTCAGCGATGCCCGGCGTTTCCTCAACGAAGTGGATTCCGCTTCGGTGATGGTCAACGCCTCGACGCGTTTTGCCGACGGCTTCGAGTATGGCCTTGGGGCGGAGATCGGTATTTCCACTGACAAGCTCCACGCACGCGGCCCGGTGGGCCTCGAAGGGCTGACCAGTGAGAAGTACGTGGTGTTTGGCGACGGTCATGTGCGCACTTGATGACTAAACGCATCGGGCTGCTCGGCGGTACTTTCGACCCCGTGCACATCGGCCATTTGCGCAGTGCCCTGGAAGTTGCGGATGCCCTTGCGCTGGATGAGCTGCGCCTGCTGCCCAATTTCCGGCCGCCCCATCGCGACACGCCGCAGGTGGCCGCCGAGCAACGCCTGGAAATGGTGCGTGTTGCCGTAGAAGGTATATCGCCGCTGGTGGTGGACGATCGCGAACTCAAGCGCGATAAACCGTCCTACACTATCGACACCCTGGAGCTGATGCGCGCCGAATTGGCCGCAGATGACCCACTGTTTCTGCTTTTGGGCTGGGACGCATTTTGCGGCCTGCCCTCTTGGCACCGCTGGGAGGAACTCCTCCAGCATTGCCACATCCTGGTTTTGCAACGCCCGGATGCCGACAGCGAACCGCCGGATGCCTTGCGCAACCTACTGGCCGCGCGGTCGGTAAGTGACCCCTTGGCCCTGACCGGGCCGAACGGGAATATTGCATTCGTCTGGCAGACCCCGCTTGCGGTGTCCGCCACCCAGATCCGTCAACTGCTGGCCAGCGGGAAGTCGGTACGTTTCCTGGTGCCTGACGCGGTCCTGGCCTACATCGATGCGCACGGGCTTTACCGTGCGTCGAACTGAAAAGGCGCGCTTGAACGCACGAACCGTGCAGCAAGCGCCCGAACATACGAGCAAAACGAGTTTTATATGACGAACAAAGACGTAAGCAAAGTTAAGCGCAAAGGCACCTTCAAAAGCGCGCCGCTGCCGGTTGAAGCCCACGTTGGCCCGGAACTGGCTGGCGAAGAGCTGGTGAAAGTCGCCGTGGCTGCCCTGGAAGACGTTAAAGCCCAGGACATCCAGGTGCTGGACGTGCGCGACAAGCAGAGCATCACCGACTTCATGATCATCGCCACCGGTACCTCCAACCGCCAGATCGGCGCGATGCTGGACAAGGTTCGCGAAGCCGTCAAAGCCCAGGGCGTCAAGCCACTGGGTGAAGAAGGCAAGGGCGACAGCGACTGGGTGCTGTTGGACATGGACGATGTGATCGTTCACATGATGACCTCCAACGCTCGCCAGTTCTACGACCTGGAGCGTCTGTGGAAAGGCGCCGAGCAGAGCCGTGCTGCCGATGGCAAGCACCACAGCCCGGAAGTAGGCCACGCGCACTTCGACAAGCTCAACAAAGACCAGGAATAAGGAACGGCTGTGCGCCTGCGTCTGATCGCTGTTGGTTCACGCATGCCCAAGTGGGTGGAAGAAGGCTGGCACGAATATGCCAAGCGTCTGCCCGCTGAGCTGTCGCTTGAGCTGGTGGAAATACCGCTCAATACCCGGGGCAAGAACGCCGACGTGGCGCGCTTTATCCGTCAGGAAGGCGAAGCCATGCTGGCCAAGGTCGGCCCCAATGAGCGCATCGTCACCCTTGAAGTGCACGGCAAGCCCTGGAGCACCGAGCAACTGGCGGTGGAACTGGATCGCTGGCGCCTGGATTCGCGCACGGTCAATTTCATGGTCGGCGGCCCCGAAGGGCTGGCGCCGGAAGTCTGTGCGCGGGCCGATCAGCGCTGGTCGCTGTCGGCGCTGACGTTGCCGCACCCGTTGGTAAGGATTCTGATCGGTGAACAGCTGTATCGCGCCTGGACAGTTCTGTCCGGGCACCCTTACCACAAATAGTCTGCGCCGCCCCCGATGACCCAGCCGATCCGCATCAAGGACCACGAGAAAGACGCACGTCTGGTACGCGCGCGGGTGGTGTTCGGTGCTGTTTTGGTGGTGGTGCTGATGTGCGTGCTGATTGCGCGGCTGTATTTCCTCCAGGTGATCCAGTACGACTATCACTCCACGCTGTCGGAAAACAACCGGGTGCATGTGCAGCCGATTCCCCCGACCCGTGGGCTGATCTTCGACCGCAATGGCGTAGTGGTTGCCGATAACCGGCCCAGCTTCAGCCTGAGCATGACCCGTGAGCGTTCCGGCGACTGGAAGCAGGTGCTCGATGTCATCGTCGAGGTGCTGCAACTGACGCCGGAAGACCGGGTGGTCTTCGAGAAACGCATGCGGCAGGGGCGCCGGCCGTTCGAGCCGGTGCCGATTCTGTTCGAGCTGACCGAAGAGCAGATCGCCCGCATTGCGGTGAACCAGTTCCGCCTGCCGGGTGTGGAAGTGGTGGCGCAGTTGGTGCGGCATTACCCGCAAGGGCCGCACTTTGCCCACTCGGTTGGCTACATGGGGCGGATCAACGAGAAAGAGCTGAAAACCCTCGATCCGATCAACTACAGCGGCACCCACCATATTGGCAAAACCGGCATCGAGCGCTTCTATGAGGCTGAGCTGCATGGCCAGGTGGGTAACGAAGAAGTCGAGACCAATGCGCGTGGCCGCGTATTGCGCGTGCTCAAGCGCACCGATCCGGTGCCGGGCAAGGACATTGTCCTGAGCCTGGACATCAAGTTGCAGGAAGCTGCCGAAATGGCCCTGGGCGGTCGGCGGGGTGCCGTAGTGGCGCTGGACCCGAAAACCGGCGAAGTGCTGGCGATGGTCAGCCAGCCCAGCTTCGACCCCAACCCGTTCGTGACCGGTATCAGCTTCAAGGCCTACGCCGAGCTGCGTGATTCCATCGACCGGCCACTGTTCAACCGTGTGTTGCGCGGCCTGTACCCGCCGGGCTCGACCATCAAGCCGGCGGTAGCGATTGCCGGCCTGGATGCTGGCGTGGTCACGGCTTCAAGCCGGGTGTACGACCCAGGCTATTACATGCTGCCCAACTACGACCACAAGTACCGTAACTGGAACCGCTCCGGTGACGGCTATGTCGACCTGGATACCGCAATCATGCGCTCCAACGACACCTATTTTTACGACCTGGCCCACAAGCTGGGGATTGATCGGCTGTCTGCCTACATGGGTAAGTTCGGCCTCGGTCAGAAAGTCTCCCTGGACATGTTCGAAGAGTCCCCCGGCCTGATGCCGTCGCGGGAGTGGAAGCGTGCGACCCGCCGCCAGGCGTGGTTCCCCGGCGAAACCCTGATCCTGGGTATCGGCCAGGGCTATATGCAGGCCACACCGCTGCAACTGGCCCAGGCCACGGCGCTGGTGGCGAACAAAGGCGTGTGGAACCGACCGCACCTGGCTCGGACCATCGAAGGCGAAAAACCGGTGGACGACAATCCGATTCCGGACATCGTGCTGCGTGACCCGTCCGACTGGGCCAAGGTCAACCACGGCATGCAGCAGGTGATGCACGGTGCTCGTGGTACCGCACGCAAGGCGGCAATCGGCGCGCAGTACCGCATTGCCGGCAAGAGTGGTACGGCCCAGGTGGTCGCGATCAAGCAGGGCGAAAAGTATGACCGTTCCAAGGTGCAGGAGCGCCACCGCGACCACGCCTTGTTTGTCGGCTTTGCTCCGGCGGAAGACCCGAAAATCGTGGTGGCCGTAATGGTCGAGAACGGCGAGTCCGGCTCCGGCGTCGCGGCCCCCGTGGTACGCCAGGTGATGGATGCCTGGCTGCTGGCCGACGATGGCCGGCTCAAGCCCGAGTATGGCGGCCCCCCTTCAAGCCCCGAGGTTACGGCCCGTGAAGAGTAATTTTGACCGCATCCTCTCCAGTGAAGATGTGATGCGTCGCCGTGCGACGTTGCTGCAACGCATGCACATTGATGGCCCCTTGCTGATCCTGCTGCTGACGCTGGCAGCCGGCAGCCTGTTCGTGCTGTATTCGGCCAGCGGCAAGAACTGGGACTTGCTGATCAAGCAGGCGTCCTCGTTTGGCCTGGGCCTGCTGTCGATGGTGGTGATCGCCCAACTGGAGCCGCGCTTCATGGCGCGCTGGGTGCCCTTGGGCTATGTCGCCGGCGTGTTGCTGCTGGTGGTGGTGGACGTTATGGGCCACAACGCCATGGGCGCCACACGCTGGATCAACATCCCCGGGGTGATTCGCTTCCAGCCGTCGGAATTCATGAAGATCCTGATGCCGGCCACCATTGCCTGGTACCTGTCCAAGCGCACCTTGCCGCCGCAGCTCAAACACGTGGCGATCAGCCTGATCCTGATCGGCGTGCCTTTCGTGCTGATTGTGCGCCAGCCGGATCTGGGCACCTCGTTGCTGATCCTCGCCGGTGGCGCGTTCGTGCTGTTCATGGGCGGATTGCGCTGGCGCTGGATCCTCAGCGTGCTGGCCGCCGCCGTGCCCGTGGCCGTGGCCATGTGGTTCTTCTTTATGCACGACTACCAGAAGCAACGGATCCTGACGTTCCTCGACCCGGAGAGCGACCCGTTGGGCACCGGCTGGAACATCATCCAGTCCAAGGCGGCCATTGGTTCCGGCGGAGTATTTGGCAAGGGCTGGCTGCTGGGCACCCAGTCCCACCTGGACTTCTTGCCCGAGAGCCATACCGACTTCATCATCGCAGTGATGGGCGAAGAGTTCGGCCTGGTGGGCATTTGCGCGTTGTTGCTGATCTATCTGCTGTTGATTGGTCGCGGCCTGGTGATCACGGCCCAGGCGCAGACGCTGTTCGGCAAATTGCTCGCCGGCAGCCTGACCATGACTTTTTTTGTTTACGTTTTCGTCAACATCGGTATGGTCAGTGGCCTGCTGCCGGTGGTTGGGGTGCCGTTGCCATTCATTAGCTACGGCGGAACTTCGCTGGTGACATTGCTGTCAGCGTTTGGTGTTTTGATGTCGATTCATACGCATCGCAAGTGGATCGCACAGGTTTGAATAAGGTGAAGATGTCAATGCAAGTAATGCGCGGCTGGGCGACTCGGCATGCGACCTGGATGGGCCTGATCGGGCTGCTGGGGGCAACGCAAGAGGCGCAGGCCGGTGACTACGATGGCTCTCCCCAGGTTGCCGAATTTGTCGGTGAGCTGACCCGCGACTACGGTTTTGCCGGTGAGCAACTGATGGGCGTGTTCCGCGAAGCCCAGAAAAAGCAGGCGATCCTCGACGCTATCTCCCGGCCCGCCGAACGCGTAAAGCAGTGGAAGGACTATCGCCCGATGTTCCTCACTGATGCGCGCATCGCCCGGGGCGTGGATTTCTGGCGTCAGCACGAGGCAGTCCTGGCCCGCGCCGAGCAGGAGTACGGCGTGCCGGCCCAGGTGATCGTCTCGATCATCGGCATCGAAACCTTTTACGGGCGCAACACCGGCAGCTATCGGGTGATCGACGCCTTGTCGACCCTGGGCTTCGATTACCCGCCCCGCGCTGAGTTCTTCCGCAAGGAACTGCGCGAATTCCTGTTGCTGGCCCGCGAAGAGCAGGTCGACCCGTTGAGCCTCAAGGGCTCCTACGCCGGGGCGATGGGCTTGCCGCAGTTCATGCCGAGCAGCTTTCGCGCCTATGCGGTGGATTTCGACGGTGACGGGCACATCAATATCTGGAGCAACCCTGACGATGCCATCGGCAGCGTGGCCAGCTACTTCAAGCGTCACGGGTGGGTGGCCGGCGAGCCGGTGGTTATCCGCGCCGATGTCACGGGCGAGCGCGCCGACGAGGGCCTGACCCAAGGTATCGAACCGGTCAAGACCGTTGGGGAGTTGCGAGCGCTGGGCTGGTCGAGTCAGAATGCGCCACGCGATGACATGCCGGTGACGGCATTCCGCCTGGAAGGCGCAAATGGCCCTGAATACTGGATGGGCCTGAAGAATTTCTACGCAATCACGCGTTATAACCGCAGTGTGATGTACGCCATGGCCGTGCATCAGCTGTCAGATGAGCTGGTTCAAGCACGGGGCAACAAGTAATGCGGGTATCGCCGTTCAAAAAACCGCTCAAGCTGGTGGCGTTCGCCGCGTTGTCCTTGTTGGTAGCCAGTTGTTCCACCACCCCTAACCGTGCGCCGGCCAAGAAAGCGGGCGGTGCGGTGGTCCGCGCCCAGCCGGGCCTGGACATCAACCGCGCGCACAAAGACGGCGCGCCGTGGTGGGATGTGGATGTGTCGAAGATCCCGGACGCCACGCCGACCCTGCACACCGGCCCGTACAAGGCCAACCCCTATACCGTGCTGGGCAAGAATTACTTCCCGCTACAGGAATCCAAAACCTACGTGCAGTCGGGCACCGCGTCCTGGTACGGCACCAAGTTCCATGGCCAGAACACCGCCAACGGCGAAGTGTATGACCTGTATGGCATGAGCGCGGCGCACAAGACCCTGCCGCTGCCCAGCTATGTGCGCGTGACCAACCTGGACAACAACCGCACCGTGATCCTGCGGGTCAATGACCGTGGGCCGTTCTATTCGGACCGCATCATCGACTTGTCCTACGCGGCCGCCAAGAAACTCGGTTATGCCGAAACCGGCACCGCACGGGTCAAAGTCGAAGGCATCGACCCGGCGCAGTATTGGGCCCAGCGTGGCAAACCCGCGCCGTTGATGCTCAACGAACCGCCAACCCCGCAACCGCAAGTGACGGCATCCACCGGCAAGATCGAGCAATGGACGCCGCCACCGGCGCAGCATGCGCCTGATACCGTGGTGGTACCTCACGCGGCAGCGGGCGCTTCCATGGCCGGTGGGCAATACTTGCAGGTCGGCGCTTTCGCCAACCCGGATGCGGCAGAACTGTTAAGGTCCAAGCTCAGCGGCATGGTCAGCGCGCCGGTCTTCATCAGCTCCATCGTGCGTAACCAGCAAACCTTGCACCGTGTACGCATGGGCCCGATCGGCTCGCCAAGCGAAGTGGCGCAAGTGCAGAACAGCGTGCGCCTGGCCAACCTGGGGCAACCCAGCGTGGTCACCGCAGAATAAGCAGTAACGGTTTGATGGCTCAGGCGCGCCTGCGCGCCTGAACCCTGGTTGTTGGCTCGTTGAACAATAAAAACCCAGGGGCAAGGGGTGAGCGGGCAACCGAACACGTGACAGTCTGGAAGCGGGCTGTCTGAATAGTTTTGCCCGCGAGGGCAAGTTTCCATAAGCAATTTCGAGAGACGGATGAACATCACCACCTTAGCCAAACGTACGTGCCTGCTTATCTCGCTGATCATCACCCCAGCCGCCTGGGCGGTTGAGATGGTGCCGGCCTCCCCGCAACTGGCCGCCAAGTCCTGGGTCCTCATGGACGCCGCCAGTGGCAACGTGCTGGTCGAAAACGGTGGTGACGTGCGCCTGCCGCCTGCCAGCCTGACCAAGTTGATGACCGCTTACATCGCGACCCTGGAAATCCGTCGCGGCCAGATCGGCGAAAACGACCCGGTGACCGTCAGCGAAAACGCCTGGCGTACCGGTGGTTCGCGGATGTTCATCAAGGTGGGTTCGCAAGTCACCGTGAGCGACCTGCTGCACGGCATCATCATCCAGTCCGGTAACGACGCCAGCGTCGCTCTGGCCGAGCACATCGCCGGCAGCGAAGACGCCTTCGCCGACATGATGAACAAAACCGCCGGCGAGCTGGGCATGACCAACAGCCACTTCATGAACCCGACCGGCCTGCCAAACCCAGAGCACTATTCGTCGGCTCACGACATGGCGATCCTGGCGCGCGCGATCATCCGCGTAGACCCGGTGCACTACGCGATCTACTCCCAGAAGGAGTTCTTCTGGAACAACATCAAGCAGCCTAACCGCAACCTGTTGCTGTGGCGCGACAAGACCGTCGATGGCCTGAAAACCGGCCACACCGACGAAGCCGGCTACTGCATGGTGTCGTCTGCCGTACGTGATGGCCAGCGCCTGATCGCCGTGGTATTCGGCACCAATAGCGAGCAGGCCCGTGCGGCCGAGACGCAAAAACTGCTGACTTACGGCTTCCGCTTCTTCGAAACCCAGACCTTCTACCAGAAGGGTGCTGAACTGGCGACCGCGCCGGTGTGGAAGGGCGCGACTTCGCAAGTCAAGGCCGGCCTGGCCGACGACCTGACCCTGACCATGCCTAAAGGCCAGCTCAAAAAGCTCGCCGCCAGCATGACCCTGAACCCGCAATTGGTTGCGCCAATCGCCAAGGGTGATGTGATCGGTAAGGTTGAAGTCAAGCTGGACGACAAGGTGGTGCACAGCGCCGACCTGATCGCGCTGGACGCTGTCGAGGAAGGTGGTATCTTCCGCCGCGTATGGGATAGCATCCGTCTATTCTTCTACGGCTTGTTCAACTGATTGTGTGCACCTGCAAAGCCCCGCGTTGATCCAACGCGGGGCTTTGCCCGTCGCCACGGCTTAGCGCTTACGAGGCTGTTCTGCCATGACCGATAAAGAAGTAAAGGCGCCAAAGATTGAATTCCCGGTGGTGGACTATCCCATCAAGGTAATCAGCGATACTGGTGTCGGCCGTAAAGACCTGATTCTCGGGATCGTGCGCAAACACGCGACGATCAACGATCAGCGTGTGGATGAGCGATCAAGCTCTACCGGCAAATACACCACGATCCAGTTGCACATCGTTGCGACCGGTCAAGACCAGCTCTACGACATCAACAGCGAACTGCGGGCCACCGGCTTCGTGCACATGGTGCTGTGATGTCGCAAACCCTGGGCTTTCGCGAGCTCGGCCGGATGGCCTATGAGCCGGTCTGGCATGCCATGCAGCGCTTTACCAATGAGCGCGGCACCTCGGCCCCGGATGAGATCTGGCTGGTGGAACACCCGCCGGTCTTCACCCAGGGCCAGGCCGGCAAGGCCGAGCACTTGCTGCTGCCGGGTGATATTCCGGTGGTGCAGGTCGACCGAGGTGGCCAAGTGACTTACCATGGGCCCGGTCAACTGGTGGCTTACCTGCTGCTGGACGTGCGCAAGCTGGGGTTTGGCGTGCGCGACCTGGTCAGCCGCATGGAGACGTGCCTGATCGAGCTGTTGGCCAGTTACGGCGTGACCGCCGTGGCCAAGCCCGATGCGCCAGGTGTGTACGTGGATGGCGCGAAAATCGCCTCCCTGGGGCTGCGCATTCGCCACGGTTGTTCCTTTCATGGCCTGGCCTTGAATGTGGACATGGACCTGGCGCCGTTCCGGCGCATCAACCCGTGCGGTTACGCCGGGCTTGCGATGACCCAGTTGAGTGACCATGCAACATCCATTGAATTTGCCGAGGTAAGTGCCCGGCTGCGCGCGCAGCTCGTCAAACACCTCGACTATGCAGAGCAGACGACCCTGACGGGCGGAATCGATTGATATGACTACTGATGTTGTGCAAACCATGATCCCGACGCTGGACATCACTGAGCGTCCAGCCCCGGCCCCGCGTGCCAAGGTGGAAGCCGGCGTCAAGCTGCGCGGCGCCGAGAAGGTTGCACGCATCCCGGTCAAGATCATCCCGACCACGGAACTGCCGAAGAAACCTGACTGGATTCGCGTGCGCATCCCGGTTTCGCCGGAAGTCGACCGTATCAAGTCGCTGCTGCGCAAACACAAGTTGCACAGCGTCTGCGAAGAAGCGTCCTGCCCGAACCTGGGCGAGTGCTTCTCCGGCGGTACCGCCACCTTCATGATCATGGGTGACATCTGCACCCGTCGTTGCCCGTTCTGCGACGTGGGCCACGGCCGTCCGAAGCCGCTGGACGTCAACGAGCCAGAAAGCCTGGCCATCGCCATCGCCGACCTGAAGCTCAAGTACGTGGTGATCACCTCGGTGGACCGCGACGACCTGCGTGACGGCGGTGCCCAGCACTTTGCCGACTGCATCCGCGAGATCCGCAAGCTGTCGCCGAACGTGATGCTCGAAACCCTGGTGCCGGACTACCGTGGCCGCATGGACGTCGCCCTGGAAATCACCGCTGCCGAGCCGCCGGATGTGTTCAACCACAACCTGGAAACCGTGCCGCGCCTGTACAAGGCTGCGCGCCCGGGTTCGGACTACCAGTGGTCGCTGACCCTGCTGCAGAAATTCAAGCAGATGATGCCGCACATTCCGACCAAGTCCGGCTTGATGCTGGGCCTGGGTGAGACCGACGAAGAAGTCATCGAAGTCATGAAGCGCATGCGCGAGCACGACATCGACATGCTGACCCTGGGCCAGTACCTGCAACCGTCCCGCAGCCACTTGCCGGTGCAGCGCTTCGTGCACCCGGACACCTTCGCCTGGTTCGCCGAGGAAGGCTACAAGATGGGCTTCAAGAACGTGGCCTCGGGCCCGTTGGTGCGGTCTTCGTACCACGCCGATGAGCAGGCCAAGCTGGTCAAGGCGAGCCTGGTTTCGTAAACAGCACCGCAAAATCGGCGTGCAAATGCTGGCCTGTGTGGGAGCTGGCTTGCCTGCGATAGCATCACCTCGGTGTCACTGATACACCGAGGCGCTTGCATCGCAGGCAAGCCAGCTCCCACATTTCGTTCTGCGTCATATTGGGAGAACCATGGATGAGTGCCGCCGTACCTGCACTGCCCCCCGAAGGCACCCTCGGCCTGATCGCCCCCGCCGGCCCCGCCGAGCTGGATGTTGAAAAAGCCAGGCAATGGATGCGTGCCCGTGGCTACGACCTGCACATTTTCCCGGGTGTGCACGAGCGCGACGGCTACCTGGCCGGTAGCGATGAAGTGCGCCTGCGGGATTTGCATGCCGCGTTCGCCAACCCCGACATCGATGCCATCCTTTGCCTGCGGGGCGGCTATGGCACGCCCCGTTTGCTGGATGCCGTGGACTTCGACCTGCTACGCGCCAACCCCAAGCCGTTCGTGGGCTACAGCGATATCACCGCCTTACACCTGGCGATCAACCGCTACGCGGGCTTTGTGACGTTCCACGGCCCGATGCTCAATGCCGACCTGCTCGGCGGCAAACAGCCGCCCACCGAATCCTCCTTGTTCAGCCTGCTGCGTGGCCAACGGGGCGCCGGCAGTGTGCTGCCGCACCCGATGGCCTACCCGCTGACCACCATCGAGCCAGGTGTGGCCTGTGGGCGCTTGCTGGGCGGTAACTTGTCGATGATTGCCGCAGTCATGGGCACGCCGTACGAAATAGACGCCGATGGCATCATTCTGTTTATTGAAGACGTCAACGAACCGCTCTATCGCATCGACCGATTGCTGACTCACCTGCGGTTGGCGGGCAAGCTGGCTCAAGTTGCCGGTGTGCTTGTAGGGGATGTGGCGGGTGTGGATAACCTGGCGCTGGCGCGTCTGTTGAAGCAGACCTTTGCGCCGCTGTGCATTCCAGTGCTGGCGGGCTGGCGCAGTGGGCATTGCGACCCGAACCTGACATTGCCGATGGGCGCCTTGGTGCGCCTGGATGCGGGGGAGCAGCGGGTGGTGTTGGAGCAGGATGTAGTCTTCAAGGCTTGATCGTTCCCACGCTCTGCGTTGATCGTTCCCACGCTCTGCGTGGGAATGCCTCCAGTGACGCTCTGCGTCACCCTCTCCAGCCGCGGACGCGGAGCGTCCAAGGCCGCGCTCCCACGCAGAGAGTGGGAGCGATACAACGATCTATTGGCTCTGCAGCGACTCCAGCAACTTCACCGTCGGATACCCATCCGCCGGCCAGCCCAGCGCCTGCTGCGCCGCCCGAATCGCCTTGCGCGTGTTGGCACCAATAATCCCGTCGGCATTACCCGCGTCGTAGCCCTTGGCGCTGAGCGCCGTCTGCAGGTCAATGCGTTGCGAGCGGCTCAATGGCAGCTCATCTTTTGGCCAACTGCCCCGAATCACACCGCCACCGCCAAATCGCTCCGACAGCAGGCCAACCGCCAGTGCATAGGACGACGAATTGTTGTACTTGAGGATCGCGCGGAAGTTATCCAGCACCAGGAACGCCGGGCCGCGGTAGCCAGCCGGCAGCAGCAGGGCAGCGGACAGCTGGTCGACATTCGCCGGCAGGCTCACGCCAGGCGGCAGTTGGATGCCCAGTTGCAGCCATTGCGCCACGGTCTTGCGCACGCCGCCATCGGCCAGGCTGTAGTCGAAGCCCGACGGCAGCGGCTGCACTTCAACGCCCCATGGCTGGCCTTTTTGCCAGCCGGAGCTTTGCAGGTAGTGCGCGGTAGAGGCGAGGGCATCGCCTGGGCTGTTCCAGATATCGCGGCGACCGTCACCGTCGAAGTCCACGGCGTGGGTGTTGTAGGTGGTCGGGATGAACTGGGTCTGGCCCATCGCCCCGGCCCAGGAGCCTTTCATCTGGTCAGCCTGGATATCGCCATGCTGGATGATCTGCAGCGCCGCCAGCAGCTGCGCCTGGGCAAAGGCCGGGCGACGGCCTTCGTAAGCCAGGGTGGCCAGGGAACGGATCACCGAGTTATTGCCCTGGAACTGGCCAAAGTTGCTTTCCATGCCCCACACCGAGACCAGCGCCTGGCGGTCAACGCCATAGCGCTCTTCGATGCGCTGCAGGATATCGGCGTACTTGACCAGCAACGCCTGGCCATTGCGCACGCGCAGCGGCGACAGGGCGCCCTCGATGTATTCCCACACCGGGCGGGAAAACTCTGGCTGGCTGCGGTCGGCACGAATCACCGCCATATCGGGGGTGACGCCGGCAAAGGCGTTATCGAACACCGCGGGTGTAATCCCGGCTTGCAGGGCTTGTGCACGGAAGCCAGCCTGCCACTCGGCAAAGGTCTGGGTGGGTTGGATATCGAGATTGTCCACTGCCAATGGGGCCACCACGGCGGGCGCGATAGCCGGGGCCGTCTGGAGCTTGGGCAGGGGTTGAGCGTCCGCAGCCGTGGGCTTTTCGGCGCAGGCGACGAGCAGAATGAGGCTGGAGGCAGCGATCAATTGGCGTAGGTGCCAACGACGGGAAAGACTAGAGGGCATGCACAGGTCCAGGGATTACCAATCAGGTACAGACCTTATCATGCCAGAGGGGCGCTTGCCTTCAGGCAGCCAGAAAGTAAGAAGCCTCCCAGCTATTAGACTGGAAGGCTTCGCGGCGGTAGCTGCCTTTGCCTTTGCCGGCGCGTTCCTGGCGGCTGCGGAACAAGGGCTGGGCGATGATGGATTTGGCCTTGTTGGGGCCATGCTTGGATGGCTTTTTGCTCATGGTGGGTTCTCTCGCTTGGGGTGGAATGTGGCGGTGCAAATCATCTGCCGAAGTGGGCTGGCTGTAAAGCCCGGCGATAGTGGGAAATGTCGCAAATAAGTGGTGGGCAGAGTCCATGTGGGGGCTTGCTCCCGCGACGGCCTGACAGCCGACACTTATCTACCTGCCGCCCCAGGATCCCAATGTGGGAGCTGGCTTGCCTGCGATGGCGGCCTGGCAGTCAACACAGTTGGATGGTGTGCATATCCATTGCTGCGGTAACGGCCGCTTAGGGTTCCGCCCTGACGGCGGCTCACTTTTGAAAAGCGCAAAAGTAAGCAAAACGCTCTTGCCCCACCACTCGGCACCTCGCTTGGGCTCGGTGTGCCCGTAATCCGCCAGTGATTTGAGGGGCCGCCGCCACGCGCCATCCATGGCGCGGGGCGGCTAAACCGGCATCCCTGCCGGTTTACCCCCCAAATCCCTGTCGAATTCCGGCCAGCGTGGTTTAACGGGGCGCCTGAGATCAAAAGCAGATCAAGATCAAGAGCGGCTCGCTTCGCATCGTGGTTACTGTTGAGCGCTACAGAGCTGTGTCAGGAGCAAATGGGCCAGCTGGCCCACCGCCATCGCAGGCAAGCCAGCTCCCACAGGGTTTTGTGGGGTGGTACAGAGGGGGGGTTACTCGGCAGGCAATGCCAGGCGCTGGCCGGCCATCAGCAGCGACAGACGGCTCAGGCTCATCCATGGCGAGCCGGCTGCCTGGCCTTTGATTTGTGCGTCGATGCGCTGCGCTTCCAGCAGCAGTTGCGCCCAGCGTTGCGCCGAGTGCCGTTGCAGGGCTTTGCTCATCAGGGGTTTGCGCTTGTCCCACACCGGTGGCCGGGCCTGGCTGAAGCATTTGTCCAGCGGGGTGCCCTGGCTGTATTGCAGGGCAATGTTCGCCAGCACGCGCAACTCACGGGCCAGGGCCCACAGGATCACCGGTGGTTCCACCCCTTCGCCGCGCAGGCCTTCGAGCATGCGCAGGGCGTGGGCGGGCTCGCCGTTGAGGATGGCGTCCACCAGGCCGAACACATCAAAGCGCGCGCTATCGGCCACTGCGCCTTGCACGGTTTCGACGGTGATCTGCCCGTCTTCAGCCATCAACTTGAGCTTTTCGATCTCCTGGGCGGCGGCAAGCAGGTTGCCTTCGACCCGAGCGGCGATCAGCTCCACGGCGTCCTGTGTTGCCGCCAGGCCTGATTGGGACAGGCGCTGGCGAATCCACTGCGGCAACTGGTTGCTGTCCACCGGCCAGATCTGGATAAACTGAGTCTGTGGACCTTCGACCAGGGCCTTGCCCCACTTGGTTTTCTGCGCGCTGCCGTCGAGCTTGGGCAGGCTGATCAGCAACACGGTGTCTTCGGCAGGGCGCGAGCAGTATTCCATCAAGGCCGCCGCGCCTTTATCGCCCGGCTTGCCCGAGGGCAGGCGCAGTTCCAGCAGGCGTTTTTCGGCAAACAGCGACATGCTCGCGCCAGCTTGCAGCAGCGTGCCCCAGTCGAAACTGGCGTCGGCGCTGAACACCTGGCGTTCATCGAAGCCCTGTTGGCGTGCGGCGGTGCGGATAGCGTCGGCCGCTTCCTGGCACAACAACGGGTCATCGCCGCTGACGATGTACACAGGCGCAAGGCCACCTTGCAGGTGTTTGGCGAGTTGGGCGGGGGCAAGTTTCATAGGCGGGGCGAACGGGGCGCCAGGGGCGCCCCGTCTGGCTTACTCGACAGGGACTTCAACAGGCGACTGTTTCGGCGTGTTGTCTTCATATTCCTGCGCAGCTTTCAGGGCGTCGGCGTCAGCCTTGGCCTTGTTGTCGGCCACTTGCTGCAGCTCAGCCAGTTTTTCCGGGGTGAGCATTTGCAGGCGAGTCATCATGCGCTGGATCAGCTCACGACGCATTTCCTTGCGCACCTGGATGGTCTCGGAGTCCGAACCCACGAGGTTGTTGCCGTCGTGGCTCACCACTTTCTGCACCTGGATCTTATCACCCATCAGCGGCAACTGATCACGGCCTTGTATTTCGAACATCAGCGCCGTGTTCAGCTCGACGTCGGACGCACGGCCAGCACTGGCGTAGCTGATATTGCGTTGGGTTTCGCGCTCATCCGTCAGGATCAGTTTGTAGGTCGCGCCGTTGTACACGTGCACACCGCTGTTTTCCAGGGTCTGGCGCAGCTGGGTGACGGTTTCGCCGTAGGCGTTGCGGGCGCTGACGTCGAGTTCCTTGAGCGACAGCTCATTGGTGCCGGTGCCGCGCAGCTGGAAGCCGCAAGCGCTCAACAGCACGGCAAGGCCCATAACCAGCAGATTGCGTTTGATCATTTTGTTGCTCCCCTTGAAACCAGGTGGGCCTTCTCGGGCCCTAAAGGTTTAGTTCGGCGCGGGGCCCAAGCCCCGCGCCCGATCCGATTTAGCTGGCGACGATATTGACCAGTTTGCCGGGCACCACGATCACCTTGCGGATGGTCAGGCCTTCGGTAAAGCGCAGCACGTTCTCATTGATACGTGCAGCCGCTTCAACCTCTTCACGGCTGGCGCTGGCCGGCATGTCGATCTGGCCACGCAGTTTACCGTTAACCTGGATGACCAGTTGCAGCGTGTCCTGCACCAGGGCGCTGTCATCTTGCACCGGCCAGGCGGCATCAATGACGGCACCGCTGTGGCCCAGGCGGCTCCACAGTTCATGGCTGATGTGCGGCGTGATCGGCGCGAGCAACAGGGTAACTGTTTCCAGGCCTTCCTGGATCAGCGCACGGTCTTGTTCGGTCGCCTGCGGGGCTTTTTCCAGCACGTTCATCAGCGTCATCACCTGGGCGATGGCGGTGTTGAATTTGTGGTTCTGCCCAACGTCCTGGCTGGCCTGGCGGATAGCCAGGTGGATGCTGCGACGCACGGCTTTCTGCTCGTCGTTCAAGGCGCCGAGGTCCAGCTTGCCCGGCAGGCCCTGGCTGACATGGGCGTGGGCCAGGCGCCAGACGCGCTTGAGGAAACGGTGCGAGCCTTCGACACCCGAGTCGGACCATTCGGCGCTCATGTCAGGCGGCGAGGCGAACATCATGAACAGGCGGCAGGTGTCGGCGCCGAACTGATCGATCATCGACTGTGGGTCGACGCCGTTGTTCTTGGACTTGGCCATCTTCTCGGTGCCACCGATTTCCACTGGCAGGCCGTCGGCTTTCAACTTGGCGCTGATGACCTTGGCTTTGCTGTCACGCTCAAGCTCGACATCCGCCGGGTTGAACCAGGTGTAGGCGCCATTGGCTTCGCGACGATAGTAAGTATCTGCGATCACCATGCCCTGGGTCAGCAGGTTCTTGAACGGCTCATCGGAGCTCACCAGGCCTTCGTCACGCATCAGCTTGTGGAAGAAGCGCGCGTACAGCAGGTGGAGGATGGCGTGTTCGATGCCACCGATGTACTGATCCACCGGCAACCAATGGTCGGCTGCGGATTTCTCCACCAGGCCACCTTCATAGTGCGGCGAGGCATAACGAGCGTAGTACCACGAGGACTCCACGAAGGTGTCCATGGTGTCGGTTTCACGCTTGGCCGGTGCGCCGCATTTAGGGCAACTGCACTCGTAGAACTCAGGCATGCGTGCCAACGGCGAGCCAGCGCCATCCGGCACTACGTCTTCTGGCAGCACGACCGGCAGTTGGTCTTCTGGCACCGGCACGTCACCACAGGTTTGGCAGTGGATGATCGGGATCGGGCAGCCCCAGTAGCGCTGGCGGCTGATGCCCCAGTCGCGCAGGCGGAACTGGGTGCGCGAGGCGCCGAGGTTTTTCTTGATCAGGGCCACTTCCATGGCGTCGAACGCGCCCTGGAAATCCAGGCCGTCGAATTCGCCGGAGTTGATCAGCGTGCCGTGCTCGCCGTAGGCGTCTTGCCACGGAGCGGAGTTGGTGTCACCCGAGCTGGTGCGCACGACCGACTTGATCGGCAGGTTGTACTTGGTGGCGAATTCAAAATCGCGCTCGTCGTGGGCCGGCACCGCCATGACGGCGCCATCGCCGTAGTGCATCAATACGTAGTTGGCGACCCAAACCGGCAGTTTCTCGCCGGTCAGCGGGTGCTCGACGAACAGGCCGGTTGGCAGGCCCTTTTTCTCCTGGGTGGCGACGTCGGCTTCGGCCACGCTGCCGCCTTTGCATTCGGCGATGAACGCCTGCAGCTCAGGGTTGTTCTGTGCGGCCTGGGTGGCCAGCGGGTGTTCGGCGGCCACGGCGACGTAGGTCGCGCCCATCAGGGTATCGGGGCGGGTGGTGAACACCTTGAGTGCGCCCGCTTCGCCGATGGAGTCGACGTTGTACGGGAACTGCACTTCCATGCCCTTGGATTTGCCGATCCAGTTGCGCTGCATGGTCTTGACCTGTTCAGGCCAGCCGGGCAGATCGTCGAGGCTCGACAACAGTTCATCCGCGTAGGCGGTGATCTTGAAGTAGTACATCGGGATTTCGCGCTTTTCGATCAGCGCGCCGGAACGCCAGCCGCGACCGTCGATGACCTGTTCGTTGGCCAGTACGGTCTGGTCGATCGGGTCCCAGTTCACGGTGCCGCTTTTTTTGTAGATCACGCCTTTTTCGAACAGGCGAGTGAACAGCCATTGTTCCCAGCGGTAGTAATCGGGCTTGCAGGTGGTGACCTCGCGGGACCAGTCCACCGCCAGGCCCAGGCTGCGCAGCTGTGTCTTCATGTAGGCGATGTTTTCGTAGGTCCACTTGGCGGGCGCCACGTTGTTTTTCATCGCGGCGTTTTCTGCCGGCATGCCGAAGGCGTCCCAACCCATGGGTTGCAACACGTTCTTGCCGAGCATGCGCTGGTAGCGCGAAATCACGTCGCCGATGGTGTAGTTGCGCACGTGCCCCATGTGTAGCTTGCCGCTGGGGTAAGGGAACATCGATAGGCAGTAGTACGTCTCCTTGCCTGGCTGTTCACTGACTTCAAAGGACTTTTGCTCGTCCCAGAAGGTTTGGGCGGCATTTTCTATTTCACGGGGCTGATATTGTTCGTGCATGGCTACTTTTGAACTGGATAGGGGTGGCCTAATCCTCTTCGGTGCACTGTCCGGGTTGTTCGACACCAAGAAGCGGCGCGTCCGTGCCCAAACCCTGCGGGAAGTGGAGTTACAGGAAGCGCCGTAGCATACATGACCCCACTCTATCGAGGGAAACCCTGATTGCGCGGCAAGGGCCGTCTGTCGCGGCACCGGGCAGGCGCAGCAACGGGGGCTACGCTGTTTAGTGGGGAGCAAGTATTTCTTCAATGAGGTGAGGGGATGGTTGAATCGCAGCGAACTTTAACGAAACCGCAGTTGTATGAGGGATTGATCGACCGTTTGGGTCGGGCATTGGATGCTGCAAGAACCGCAGGCCGATTGCGTGATGAGCGGCCTCTGGAGCTGGAGTTGCGAGGCTTGAGCCAGGCGGAACTTGAATTGATCAAGAACTACCTGGCGTTGAATCACCACCGCGCCTCCCATGGGCAGGCATCCCCGCCGGCTCATTCGGCCAAGGTCATCTGGCTCAAAGACCTGGCGACCGGCCGCAGGCCAGAGAACTTGCGGTCTGTGCGGTGCAAGTGAGCCCCGCGTTATCCGTTAGCGTTATTAAAATGTTGTCGGTAAGGATTGTTGCAAAACCCCGTTGCATCTAGGCTTCGGGCATCTTTGGAGATGCCCGATGCCTTTTCGTTATTTCATTAAACAACTGTTGTTACCGCCCGGTATTTTTCTGCTGTTGTTGGCGTGTGCCTGGTGGTTTCGCCGCAGCCGTCCGCGCCTGGCGGGCTTGTGTTTTGCCCTGGGGCTTGGCGGGATGTGGTTGATCAGCCTGCCCGTGATGGTGCAGTGGGGCGCCCGTGCCCTGGAGACAGAGCCGCCTTTGGCCCGGGAAGACTGGGCCACATTGGCCCAGCGTGCCGACGCGATTGTGGTGCTGGGCTCGGGGCGCGAGCGTGGGGACAGTGCGTGGGGCAGCGACCAGCCCACCGGTATTGGCCTGGAACGTGAGCGTTTTGCCGCGCGACTGGCCAAGGCATCCGGTTTGCCGGTGCTGACCAGCGGCGGCTTGCACTACGGCACGCCGCCCAGTGAGGCCGAGTTGATGGCGGTGTCGATGCAGGATGATTTCGGCGTTAGCGTGCGCTGGAAAGAAGAGCGCAGCCGCACCACCTGGGAAAACGCCCAGATGAGCGCCGAGATTTTGTTGCCGCAAGGCATCAAGCGGGTGGTGGTGGTGACCCAGGCCTGGCATATGCCGCGTTCGGTGTGGAGCTTTGAGAAAGCCGGCTTCACCGTGGTGCCGGGGCCGGTGGGCTTTTTGGGCGTGGACCATGGCCGGCCGCTGGGTGGCTGGATGCCGGACGTCAAGGCGGTGTGGCAAAGCGGGCAGTTGATCAATGAGGCGGTGGGGCAGGTGGGGTATCGGTTGTTCTACCGATAGGTGCAACACAGGAGATCAATTGGGGGAGCTGGCTTGCCTGCGATGGCGGTGGGTCATTGAACACTCAGGGCACTGATATACCGCTATCGCAGCATAGGTATCTACACAACTTCAATACGACACTGACCCTGTGGCGAGGGAGCTTGCTCCCGTGACGGCCTGGCAGCCAGCGCTGTTCTAACTGACGCGCCGCTGTCCAAATGTGGGAGCTGGCTTGCCTGCGAAGACGGCCTGACAGTCAACACAGTTGGACCGTGTACATATCCATTGCTGCGGTAACGGCCACTTAGGGTTCCGCTCTGACAGCGGGTCACTTTTGGAAAAGAGCCCCAAAAGTAACCAAAAGGGCTCTTGCCCCACCACTCGGCACCTCGCTTAGGCTCGGTGTGCCCGTAATCCGCCAGTGATTTGGGGGGCCGCCGCCACGCGCCATCCATGGCGCGGGGCGGCTAAACCGGCATCCCTGCCGGTTTACCCCCCAAATCCCTGTCGAATTACGGCCAGCGTGGTTTAACGGGGCGCCTGAGATCAAAAGCAGATCAAGATCAAGAGCGACTCGCTTCGCATCGTGGTTACCGTTGAGCGTTACAGTGTTGTGTAGGTATCTATTGCCATCGCAGGCAAGCCAGCTCCCACAGGTCAGAGTGTTTTGGACATTCGTGCAGCCAGCAGAGCCCAGCCAAACAATGCCAGGCACACAATGATCAACGGCCACGAGCGCCATTGCAGGTATGGCGTGAGGTTATGCATCGGCACCACCTCCCCATAGAGAATGCCACGCTCGAACTGCGGGATCTGCGCGGTGATCTGCCCAAACGGGTTGATCAGCCCGGTCACGCCGTTGTTGGTGGCGCGGATCATCCAGCGGCCAGCCTCCAATGCACGCATTTGCGCCATTTGCAGGTGCTGCAGCGGGCCGATGGAGCGGCCGAACCAGGTGTCGTTGCTGATGGTCAGCAGCAGGTCGCTCTGGGCCGACAGGCCGGCGGCGAATTCGGGGTATACCACTTCATAGCAAATGAACGGCGCAATCTGATAACCCTTGGCCTGCAGCATGGCCTGGTCAGAAGGGCCGCGGGCGAAGTCCGACATGGGTAGGTCGAAGAAGGCGATCAACCCGCGCAACATGTCCTGCAAAGGCACGTACTCGCCAAACGGCACCAGTTTTTGCTTGAGGTAGGTGCCGTCGCCTTCACCGACCACGGTGATGCCGTTGAAGTAGCGCTTCTGGTGGTGCACTTCCTGGCGAATCGGTACCCCGGTGATCAACGCGGTGTCCCGGTCGGCCGCAAACTTGCCCATCATGCCCAGGTAGCCCTCCACGGACTCCTTGAGCACCGGCACGGCGGTTTCCGGCCAGACCAGCAGGTCGACACGCTTGGAGCTCAGGCTCATGTCGCGGTACAGCGCCAACTGTGCATTGAGCTGGTCCGGGTCCCACTTCATGCTTTGCTCGACGTTGCCTTGGATCGCGGCCACGCTCAGCGGTGCGCCAGACGGCGATGTCCAGGCGTGATGCTTGAGCGCCAGGCCAATGGCCCAGGGCGCAACCAGCAATAACAGGCCTGCGCCGATGAAGGCATTGCGCTTGCTGGCCAGCAGGCGCGGCAGGTTGCACAGCAATGCGGCGGTGAGTGCCAGCGCGAAGGAAATCAGCCACATCCCACCCAATGGCGCGAGGCCGGTCAATGGCCCATCGAGTTGACTGTAACCGGAGTACAACCACGGGAAGCCGGTGAGGAACCAGCCCCGAAAGGCTTCCTGGCCGACCCACAGCGCGGCAAACGTCAATGCGTCCGCCAGTGGTGCTTCGTTACGGCGCAACCAGCGCGCCCATAGCCAGGCGGGCAGGGCGAAGAACCAGGCGATGGCGGCGGTGAACAGCAGCATCAGGAACCCCGCCAGCAGCACTGAAGCGCCGCCGAAGTGGTGGATGCTGTAGTAGATCCAGCTGGTGCCGGCACCAAACAGGCCGAAGCCGAAACACCAGCCACGGCCCAGGGCCTGGCGGGGCGAGAGTTCCCGCAGGCCGATATAGAACAGGCCGACCGCTACCAGCGCCAACGGCCAGATATCGAACGGTGCCAGCGCCAGGGTTGTGATGGCGCCGGCCACCACGGCCAGCAAGTTACCGGGCCAGCCGGGTGAGGTGAGACGGCGCATGTCAGTCCTTAGCGGGCGATGGGTGTCAAACGGATCAGATGGATACGACGGCTATCAGCATTGAGGATGCGGAAGCGATACGCACCGATCTCGGTGGTTTCATTACGCTTGGGCAGATGCCCGAACGCACTCATCACCAGGCCGCCGACGGTGTCGAACTCATCGTCCGAGAACTCACTGTCGAAGAACTCGTTGAAGTTCTCGATCGGCGTCAGCGCCTTGATCAGGAAATCACCGCTGGGCAGCGGCTTGATGTAGCTGTCTTCTTCGACGTCGTGCTCGTCTTCGATGTCGCCGACGATCTGCTCCAGCACGTCCTCGATGGTGACCAGGCCGGCCACGCCGCCGTATTCGTCAATCACAATGGCCATGTGATTGTGGTTGGCGCGAAACTCGCGCAGCAGCACATTCAGGCGCTTGGACTCGGGCACGAAGGTGGCCGGGCGCAGCAGGTCCTTGATGTTGAAGCTGTCGCCGTTCTCCTTGAGGATCAACGGCAGCAGGTCCTTGGCCAGCAGGACACCCATGACGTCGTCATGGCTTTCACCGATCACTGGGTAGCGCGAGTGCGCCGAGTCGATCACGGCCGGGAGGAATTCCCGTGGGGTCTGGGTCGCCTTGATGCTGATCATCTGCGAGCGCGGGACCATGATGTCGCGCACTTGCAGGTCAGCCACCTGAATGGCGCCTTCGACGATGGCCAGCGCTTCGCTGTCCAGCAATTTGTTCTGGTGTGCATCGCGCAGCAGCTCCAAGAGCTCCTGGCGGTTTTTCGGCTCGTGGGCAAAAGCCTGGGTCAGTTTACCCAGCCATGACTTCTGCCCGTTGCTCGATCGGTCTTCGCTCATAGCGATTACTCTAAATCCTTTGATATGACAGTTGAGTGTTGATCAGCTTTCGTCGTCTGCATACGGGTCGCGGTGACCCAGTTCTGCAAGCAACGTTCGTTCCAGCGCTTCCATTTCCCAGGCTTCGTCATCGTCTATATGGTCGTAACCCAAGAGATGCAAGCAGCCGTGGATGACTAGATGGGCCCAATGGGCCTCAAGTTCCTTGCCTTGTTCGGCAGCTTCTCGCTCGACCACCGCGACGCAGATCACCAGGTCGCCCAGCAACGGGATATCCAGCAATTCGTCGGGGACGTCGGCGGGGAAGGACAGCACGTTGGTGGCGTAGTCTTTCTGGCGCCAGGTGTGGTTCAGCTCACGGCCTTCGGCCTCGTCCACCAGACGAATGGTCAGTTCCGAGTCGGCGGTACGCTGGCGCAAAGCCAGTTCACACCATTGGCGAAACTGGGCTTCGCTGGGGGCGGGCGCGTCGGTGGCCAGCTGCAGGTCTAGCTCAAGCATCGTGGCGAGCGTCCTTGGCGGGCGCGTCGTCGCGGTGTTCGAAACGCTCATAGGCTTCGACAATACGCTGCACCAGCGGGTGGCGTACCACGTCCTTGGGCATGAAGTGCGTGAAGCTGATACCCGGCACGTCCTTGAGCACCTCGATCACCTGGCCCAGGCCCGACTTGGTGCCCTTGGGCAGGTCGACCTGGGTGATGTCGCCCGTGATCACGGCGGTTGAGCCGAAACCGATACGGGTGAGGAACATCTTCATCTGCTCGACAGTGGTGTTCTGGCTTTCGTCGAGAATGATGAAACTGTTGTTGAGCGTACGGCCACGCATGTAGGCCAGCGGGGCGATCTCGATCACCTGGCGCTCGATCAGCTTGGCCACGTATTCAAAGCCGAGCATCTCGTACAGCGCGTCGTAGAGCGGGCGCAGGTACGGGTCGATCTTCTGGGCCAGGTCGCCGGGCAGGAAGCCGAGCTTTTCGCCGGCCTCGACCGCGGGGCGCACCAGCAGGATGCGCCGCACTTGCTCGCGCTCCAGGGCATCGACGGCGCAGGCCACCGCGAGGTAGGTCTTGCCGGTACCGGCCGGGCCGATGCCGAAGTTGATGTCGTTGCCGAGGATTTCCTTGACGTACTTCTGCTGATTCAAGCCGCGTGGGCGAATCATGCCTTTTTTGGTACGCAAGGCCACGCTGGCTTCGGCCACCGGGTTGTTGGCCAGGTCTTGCACAGCCGACTCCTGCAAGTACAGGTGCACGGTCTCCGGCGACAGCTCGCTACCCTTGGTTTCACGGTAGAGACGGCGCAGCAGGTTTTCTGCAGACGTGGTGTGTTGGGGTTCACCAATGAGCTCGAACTGATTGCCGCGGTTGCGGATCTCGATGCTCAGGCGTTGTTCGATCAGGCGCAGGTGCTCGTCGAACTGTCCGCACAGGTTGGCGAAACGGCGAGCCTCAAAAGGCTCGAGGATAAAACGATGGGGTTCTGCTATGGGTGCGTTCAAGGTTGCTTTTAGCCGCCCTTTGGCTGATGAGGTGAGAGAGAGAATAACGCCAGGCGTCGGTGTGCGAAAGCACTTAAATAACCTGGCCCCACTCTCGATAACCCTGAAGAAACCCTGTAGGAGCGAGCTTGCTCGCGAAAAACGTCAACGATAATGCGCGTTTGCTGAATGAGCGCGGCGCCGGTGAGTTTTTCGCGAGCAAGCTCGCTCCTACAAAAAAGCCTTAACTGACTGGCATTAAGGCAAGCCAGCTCCCACATTTTGATCTTCATCCGGTCAGCGAGATCAGTTGATCAACGAGCCACGCAACGAGTGTGGCTGCGCCGCATCAATGTGCACATCGGCAAACTGGCCGATCAGCGTGGGATTGTCGCAGCGGAAGTTGACGATCCGGTTGTTCTCGGTACGCCCCTGCAATTCACCCGGGTCTTTCTTCGAATAATCGGTGACCAGGATGCGCTGGATCGAACCGACCATTTGTCGGCTGATTTCAAAGCCCTGTTGATTGAGGCGATGTTGCAGCGCGTTCAAACGCTCTTTTTTCAACGCCTCCGGGGTTTCATCTAGCAGGTCGGCAGCCGGGGTGCCCGGGCGCTGGCTGTAGACGAACGAGTAGGAGAAGTCGAAACCGACGTCTTCGATCAGCTTCATGGTCTGCTGGAAATCTTTCTCGGTTTCACCCGGGAAGCCGACGATAAAGTCCGAGCTGATGCAAATGCCCGGCACAGCGGCGCGCAGTTTGCGCAATTTGGATTTGTATTCCAGTGCGGTGTGGTTGCGCTTCATCGCCGAGAGAATGCGGTCCGAACCCGATTGCACCGGCAAGTGCAGGTGCTTGACCAGCTCTGGCACTTCAGCGTGGGCCTGGATCAGGCTGTCGGAGAACTCCAGCGGATGCGAGGTGGTGTAGCGGATGCGCTCGATGCCGTCGACGGCGGCGACCACGCGGATCAATTCCGCCAGGTCGGCCAGGCGCCCGTCATCGGTCTGGCCACGGTAGCCGTTGACGTTCTGGCCCAGCAGGGTCACTTCGCGCACGCCGTTTTCAGCCAGGTGGATGATTTCTGCCAGCACATCGTCAAACGGCCGGCTGACTTCTTCGCCACGGGTGTAAGGCACCACGCAGAAGGTGCAGTACTTGCTGCAGCCTTCCATCACCGACACATAGGCGCTCGGCCCGTCGATACGCGGTTCGGGCAGATGGTCGAATTTTTCGATTTCGGGGAACGACACGTCCACCTGCGGCAGCTTGGTGACGCGTGCGGCGTCGATCATTTCCGGCAGGCGGTGCAGGGTCTGCGGGCCGAACACCACATCGACATAGGGCGCGCGGTCGCGGATCGCGGCGCCTTCCTGGCTGGCCACGCAACCGCCGACGGCGATCACCATGTCCGGGTTGGCCAGTTTCAATTCACGCCAGCGGCCCAGCTGCGAGTACACACGGTCCTGGGCCCGCTCGCGGATCGAGCAGGTATTGAGCAGGATCACGTCGGCATCTTCGGCGCGGGCAGTGACTTCCAGGGCCTGGTGTTCGCCCAGCAAGTCGACCATGCGCGAGCTGTCGTACTCGTTCATCTGGCAACCGTGGGTTTCGATGTAAAGCTTCTTGGCCATGGGAATCGTCAACTGGTGGTAAAGAACCGCGCATTATAGGGGGCATGCCCATTGGTTCCTAGCGCTGTGCATCGGGTGCCATGCTATAGTTCGCGCCCTCTTTTATATCCCCATGTGTTGTTCGCCCACCATGACCAAACGTGAAGCTCCAATCTATAAGGTGATTTTCCTCAACCAGGGCCAGGTGTTCGAAATGTACGCCAAGCAGATCTATCAAAGTGATCTGTGGGGCTTCCTGGAGGTGGAAGAGTTCGTCTTTGGCGAGCGCACCCAATTGGTGGTCGATCCGGGCGAAGAAAAGCTTAAGGCCCAGTTCGAAGGCGTGGTGCGCAGCTTTGTGCCGATGCATTCGATTGTGCGCATCGATGAGGTCGAGCGCCTGGGTACGCCGAAGATCAGTGAGGCTCGGGGCATGAGCAATGTGATGCCGTTTCCGATGCCGATGCCTGAGAAGTAGGGCTTTAGACCGGGTGGTGCCTATCGCAGGCAAGCCAGCTCCCACAGTTGACTGCATTCCAAGCCTGGAACTCGGTCGAAGGTGGGAGCTGGCTTGCCTGCGATAGCGATGTAAGGTCTACAAAGAATCAGGGAAGGGGTGAAAACGGCGAACGCCCATCAGCACTCTGCAGTTCTTGCAGGTAGTTGCGGAAAATCTGCCCCAGCACCTGGGTTGCCACTTCCAGTTCATCGCGCTGCATGTGCTCGGCGACTTCGTCGGCGGTGTCCAGTGCGTCTTCGGCGCCGTTGACCGCGGCCATTTTCAGCACGATGTACGCTTGGACGTTGTTGGCCGGCACGCCTTCGCCTTTGAAGAACATGTTGCCCAACTGGTATTGCGCCTGGGCGTGGCCCTGCAACGAGGCTTTCTCGAAATAGCTCAACGCTTTGTTGAGATCAACGGCCGGGTTCTTGCTGTCGTGGTAGTACTCGCCCAACTCGTATTGCGCCTGCGCATCCCCGTCCTCGGCCTGTTTCTGGCACGCGCTCAGGGCTTCGGCCTGGCTGTCTGGCTGGGTATTGAGGGTGCAACGACCCATCGCTGGGATTAACAACGAGTTGCCGCCGGCCTGGGCATGTGCCAGTAGCGGTTGAAGGAGCAACAGGCAGCCCAGAACCAGGGTGCGGCCGGTGCGTTTCATGGGAATCGACTTACCTCTGACGGGGCGCGCGGACCCTCGAGGGAGTCCAATAAGCGCGCATTATGAAATAAGCAGGCCTCTGCTTACAAAGTCTTTACTCGTTTTTCTGCTGCTTGGGCAAGTTATCTGCCGGATTGCAGGGCAATTCTCGAAAAAACCAGGAATTGTCTGTAAGCAAAGTAGCAAATCTGACGCTGCCAGGGGCAACGTCAGAGGTTGCCGTCACTTATTTCAGGGCCGCGAAGGCGCGCTCGGCAGCATCCAGGGTCAATTTCAGTTCGGCTTCGCCATGGGCGATCGACGTGAAGCCGGCTTCAAAGGCGCTCGGCGCCAGGTACACACCGCCTTCGAGCATCAGGTGGAAGAAGCGCTTGAACAGCTCGGCATCGCTGCCCATCACGTCATCGAAGGTGACGATATCGTCGGCGCCGCTGAAGTACAGGCCGAACATGCCACCGGCCTGGGTGGTCACGAACGGGATGCCGGCGGCGTCGGCGCGCTGTTGCAGGCCGTCGAGCATGCGCGTGGTGTAGTCGGTCAGCTCGGCGTGGAAGCCCGGGCGGCTGATCAAGCGCAGGGTGGTCAGGCCGGCGGCCATCGCCAGCGGGTTACCCGACAAGGTGCCTGCCTGGTAGACCGGGCCGAGCGGGGCGATGTGTTGCATGATCTCGCGCTTGCCGCCGAAGCAGCCTACCGGCATGCCGCCGCCGATGATCTTGCCGAAGGTGCTCAGGTCCGGCGTGACGCCGTAGTAAGCCTGGGCGCCACCAAGGGCGACCCGGAAACCGGTCATCACTTCGTCAAAAATCAGCACCACGCCATGCTTGTCGCACTGCTCGCGCAGGCCCTCAAGGAAACCCGGGGCCGGGGGTACGCAGTTCATGTTGCCGGCGACTGGCTCAACGATGATGCACGCCACGTCCTGGCCGACTTCGCTGAGCATCTGCTCGACGGCGGCGATGTCGTTGAACGGCAGGGTCAGGGTGTGCTTGGCGAACGCCGCAGGTACGCCAGCGGAATTGGGTACGCCTTGGGTCAGTGCGCCGGAGCCGGCTTTTACCAGCAGGCTGTCGGAGTGGCCGTGGTAGCAGCCTTCGAACTTGATGATGTTGTCGCGGCCGGTAAAACCACGGGCCAGGCGAATCGCGCTCATGGTCGCTTCGGTGCCGGAGCTGACCATGCGCACCATCTCCATCGATGGCACGATCGAGCAGACCAGGTCGGCCATCTCGGTTTCCATTGCGGTCGGGGCGCCGTAGGACAAGCCGTGTTGCAGTTGCTGGCGCACCGCGTCCAGCACGTCCGGATGGCTGTGGCCGAGGATCATCGGGCCCCAGGAGCCGACGTAGTCGACATAGCGCTTGTCGTCTTCATCGGTGACGTAGGCGCCTTCGGCATGCTTGAAGAACAACGGCGTGCCGCCCACGCTCTTGAACGCACGCACGGGGGAGTTCACACCGCCGGGGATGTGTTTCTGGGCGTTGGCAAACAGGGTTTCGGAACGGGACATGATCGGGCTCTCTAAACTGAAGATTTAAGAAGATCGTTGAATGCACGGGCGCGGCGGGTGACTTCCTGGGTGCTGTCGGCACCGAACAGGCCATGGACCACGGCGAGCAGGTCGGCCCCATGGGCCACCAGCGGCTCGGCGTTTTCCAGGGTGACGCCGCCGATCACGCAGATCGGCAGGTGCAGGCGCTTGCGGGCCTGGGCCAGCATGTCAACGGTGGCGGCAGGTGCGCCGGGTTTGGTCGTGGAATTGAAGAAGCGGCCGAAGGCGACATAGCTGGCGCCTTCTTTGGCGGCCTGTTCGGCCAGTTCGATCTGGCTGTGGCAGGTGGCGCCGATGATCGCCTTAGAACCGAGCAGCGCGCGGGCCGGGGTCAGCGGGCCGTCGGTCTGGCCCAGGTGCACGCCGACGCCCAGGCGCGCGGCCAGTTCGGCATCGTCGTTGATGATCAATTGAGTTTTGTAGCGCGAGCACAGTTCATACAGCTTTTCGGCTTCACGCAGGCGCCGTGCCTCGTCGCTGCTCTTGTCGCGGTACTGCAACAGGGTGACGCCGCCATCCAGCGCCGCCTCGACGTAGGCGAGGAATTTGCCGGCCAACAGCTGGCTGTCGGTAATGGCGTAAAGGCCGCGTAGTTTCATCGGGCAAACCCCTTGCTGACGAGCGATAAGTTACGAGCAGAAATCCAGCGGCAATCGGCGCGGCACGAACTGGCCCTGGCCGAGTTGTTCGGCATCGCGCAGGGTACGCCACGTGTAGTTGAGGGCCGTTTGCACGGCGCTGGCCAGGCCTTCGCCCTGGGCAATGCGCCCGGCCAGGGCACTGGCCAAGGTGCAACCCGAGCCGTGATAACTGCCGGGCAAGCGCTGGCAAGTAAAGGTCTGGCGCGTGCCGTCGCGGCTGTACAGACGGTTGTGCACTTCGTGCTCATCGCCATGGCCGCCGGTGATCAGCAGGTGCTTGATATACGGCAGCAGCTTCTCGGCGCAGTCGTCGGCGCTGCCGTCGGGCAGTTCCGCGAGGATCCGCGCTTCGGGCAGGTTGGGGGTGGCGATCAATGATAAGGGCAGCAGCCGCTCGCGCATCGCATAACCGACCTCGTCCTTGCCCAGGCTACCGCCGCCGCCGGCGCGCAGCACCGGGTCGCAGACCACCGGCAAATGCGGGTGCGCCTGCAGCAGTTCGACCACGGTGTCGACCATCGCGGTGGAACCGAGCATGCCCAGCTTGACTGCCGCAACTTCAGAGTCGGCGAGCACGGCATTGGCCTGGGCCAGTACCCACTCACGGTCAAGCACGCGGAAGTCACTGACATTGACGGTGTTTTGCACGGTCAACGCGGTGACGGCCGGGGCCGCGTGGCAGCCCTGGGCGAGCAGGGCTTCGATATCTGCCTGCAGGCCGGCGCCACCACTGGGGTCGTGGCCGGAGAGACAGAGGACAACGGGGCGAGAGCAGTAGATATTCATGGTGCGCGAGCTTACCACCAAACGCTTTTTGCGTGGCTGTATGGCGATGGCAGAAGTTTGCCGCTGGGGTGTCGCTTTGCGTGGCTGAAAGCCGCAATGAAGTGGCCTGAAAGCATTGCCCTAGAGCCGTTCTAAAAAAAGTTCCGACAGTGGCTAATGGCTTTTACTGGCTATGCTAAAGTGCATCCAAACAACTTACTGTATCGCCGGTGTACGTCTTCTCAAAAGGAATGGGGGGCTTTTGACACAACCGGACAAGGCTACGCTGGGGCTCTATGCGCTATTTGCTGATTTTTTTATTGTGCGGGCTGCCAATGCTCGCCAGCGCCGTCGAGTTCAACCAGAACACGCGAAGCCTCCCGTTGGGCCGGGTCATGCAAGTGCTCGAAGACCCAACCGATGCCCTCACCATCGCCGATGTCAGTTCCCCCGCCTATGCCGCCCAATTCAAGACCCATGACAAAGACACCCTCAATGCCGGCTATTCACGCTCGGTGTTCTGGCTGAAGGTCAACCTGCACTACACCGCCACAGACCCCCGCGCACCACGTACCTGGTTTTTGGAGCTGGCCTACCCGCCGCTCAATCGCCTGGACCTTTACCAGAACGACGGCACCGGGAATTACCGCCTCACCGCCCGCACCGGCAGCGCGTTGCCGTTTTCCAGCCGTGAGGTGAGCCAGAGCAACTACCTGTTCAAGCTCAGCTTCTTGCCCGACCAGCAACAAACCGTCTACCTGCGCTTGCAAAGCCAAGGTTCGATCCAGGCACCGCTGACATTATGGGCCGGCACCGCCTACATGGAGGAGCAGCCGCTACGCTTGTACGTGCTCGGGGCCATCTACGGTGTGTTGCTGGGTATGCTGATCTACAACCTGTTCATCTACCTGAGCGTGCGCGACACCAGCTACCTCTATTACATCCTCTATATCGCCTCGTTCGGCTTGTATCAGCTGTCGGTCAATGGTGTGGCGGTGGAGTACTTCTGGCCGAACAACCCGTGGTGGGCGAATGCCGCGGTGCCCTTCTTGATCGGCTCGGCGTCCTTGTTCGGCAGCCTGTTCGCGCGCAGCTTCCTGCACACCGCGCAGCACAGCCGCTGGCTCAACCGTATTCTGCTGGCGCTGGCGGCCTGTGGTGGGGTGGTGATGGCGCTGGCGCTGTTGACCAGTTACGCCGTGGCCCTGCGCCTGGCCACTGCGCTGGCGCTGGTGTTTACCGTGACCATCTTCGTGGCGGCCATCAAGGCCTGGTACTGCGGGCAGCGCATGGCGCGTTATTTCATCATCGCCTGGTCGGCCTTTCTGCTCGGCGGGGTGGTCAATACCCTGATGGTGCTGGGTTACCTGCCTAACGTGTTCCTGACCATGTACGCCAGCCAGCTCGGCTCGGCCATTGAAGTGGCGCTGTTGTCCCTGGCCCTGGCCGACCGCATCAACGGCATGCGCGAACAACAGGCACAGATTCTGCTCGATGCCAGCCAGAAACTCGAAGCGCTCAACCAGCAACTGGCCCGCAGCAACCGCCTCAAAGACGAATTTCTCGCCACCCTGACCCACGAACTGCGCACGCCGATGAACGGTGTGATCGGCTCGTTGGAGCTGATGCAAACCGTGTCATTGGACGATGACATGACGCAATACCAGCAAACCGCCGCTGGTTCGGCGCGGGACATGATGCGCATGGTCAACGGCATCCTCACCCTCACCGAGTTGCAGGCCGGTCGCCTGGTGGCCCAGCCGCAAGTGTTCAGCCTGCGCGGCACGCTCGACACCTTGCGCCAGCAGTTCACCGGCAGTGCCCAGAGCAAGGGCCTGGCGTTTTCCATTGATGTGGCCGATGAGGTGCCGGATCGGCTGATCGGCGATGCCGACAAATTGCTCCAGTGCCTGGATTGCCTGCTCGATAACGCCTTCAAATTCACCCACGTCGGCGCGGTGCGTTTGCGCGTGGTGGGCGTGCCCCAAGGAGATGGCGCCTTGCACCTGAGCTTTATCGTCACCGACACCGGGATCGGTTTTGCCTTTCTCGATGAAGCCACGCTGTATCAGCGCTTCTTCCAGCTCGATGGCTCGATGACGCGTGAATACGGCGGCCTGGGCATTGGCCTGGCGATCTGCCGGCAGTTGATCGAACTGCTGGGCGGGCGTCTGACCCATCATTCTGAGCCCCGTAAAGGCAGTCGCTTCCAGTTGGAAGTGGACGTCAGCGCGGTGCCGCAGCAGGTGACGCCCGCCACGCAAATGCTGCCTGCACAGCGTGCGCCCCAGGAATGCACGGTGCTGCTGGTGGACGATAACAGCGTGGGCCAACTGGCGGTGCGTGGCATGTTGCTCAAGCTGGGTTACCGGGTCAAAACCGTGGACAGCGGCCCGGCGGCCCTCGCTGCATTGCAAGGGCAAAGCTTCGACGCCGTGCTGCTGGACGTGCCAGAGGGTGGCTTTTCGTTGTGCTGCCAGATTCGCGCACTGCCCGGCTGCGGTGAATTGCCGGTGATCGCCCTGGGCTCTACGCCCAATGGCCCGGAGCGTGAGCGTTGCCATGGTATTGGCATGACGGATCGGCTGGCCAAGCCGGTGCGTTTCGATGCTTTGCAGGCGGCGCTTGAGCGCAGCGTGCTGTGCGCGGATGAGGGTGAAAGCGCCGAACATTCGGCGCGTATGCCACTTTTTTAAGCGCGGTGGCAGTGCTTAACTGAAAAAACCGGCCTCAATCGATCTGTGTTTTTGTAGGAGCGAGCTTGCTCGCGAAGAACGTCAACGATAACGCGCCCCGCCTGGGTTAGCGCGTTGCTCTCAGGTTTTTCGCGAGCAAGCTCGCTCCTACAAACAGCTCCATATCGACGTGGCCTTTTTTCCAGGAGGCCCGTCATGAACCTGCATCAGTTTGCCGAAACCCACGACGTCACCAACCAGCCACCGTCCCTGGACGGCACCAACCTGTATCGCATCGACGTGCCTTTGCAGGAATGGTCGCGCCGCTTTGGCGCCGGCTGGGCTGAGTCGCGCATGGATGCCTATGGCGCGCTGGCGGGTGGGCCATTGATGGCGGCGGGGTTCCTGGCCAACCAGAACAAGCCGGTGTTCAGCAGCCACGACCGTTATGGCCATCGCATCGACCTGGTGGAGTTTCACCCGGCTTATCACGAGCTGATGCGCACCGCCGTCGAACATGGCCTGCCGTCGTTGCCGTGGGCCCATCCGCAGGCTGGCGCCCATGTGGCACGTGCGGCGATGACCTACCTGCACAGCCAGGCCGAAGCCGGCAGCGGTTGCCCGTTGACCATGACCTTCGCCTGCGTCCCGGCCCTGCGCCTGCAACCTGCGCTGGCGGACTTCTGGCTGCCGAAAATCCTCAATACCCAGTACGACCCGCGCAATGTCGGCATCGCCCACAAGGCCGGCGCCACTATCGGCATGGCCATGACCGAGAAGCAGGGCGGTACCGACGTGCGCGCCAACACCACCCGCGCTTACCCCGTGGGCGCGGGCGGCCCCGGCCAAGCCTACGAGCTGGTGGGGCATAAGTGGTTTTGCTCGGCGCCGATGTGCGATGGCTTTCTGACCCTGGCCCAGACCGACAAGGGCCTGACCTGTTTCCTGCTGCCCCGGCACCGCCCGGATGACACACGCAACGAGTTCTACATCCAGCGCTTGAAGAACAAACTCGGCAACTGCTCCAACGCCTCCAGCGAAGTGGAATTTCGCGGCGCCCTGGCGTGGATGGTCGGTGAAGAAGGCCGCGGTGTTCCCACCATCATCGAAATGGTCGCCATGACCCGCTTCGATTGCATGGTCGGCTCCAGCGCCTTGATGCGCCAGGCGCTGACCCAGGCCAGCCATCACTGCGCCCATCGCCAGGTGGGTGGCCGCGTGCTCAGCGAGCAGCCGCTGATGCAGAACGTGTTGGCCGACCTGGCCCTGGAAAGCGAAGCGGCCCTGGCCTTGAGCCTGCGCATGGGGCGCGCCCTGGATCATCTGGATGAGGCGCATGAAGCCAAATTCGCCCGGCTGTTCACGGCCGTGGGCAAATATTGGATCTGCAAGCGCGCGCCCGCGATGATCAACGAAGCCGCCGAGTGCATGGGCGGTGCCGGGTATGTGGAGGACAGCATCCTGCCGCGCCTTTACCGCGAGGCACCGGTGAATTCGACGTGGGAAGGTTCCGGCAATGTGCAGTGCCTGGACGTATTGCGTGCACTGTCCAAAGAGCCCGGTGTGCTTGAGGTGCTGTTTGTCGAACTGGGCGATGGCCACGGCCACAAACAGTTGGCGCGGCATATCGAGCAGTTGAAGGCGGCGTTCATGGACACCCAGGACATTCAGTATCGGGCGCGGCAACTGACCGAGGACATTGCCCTGGCGTTGCAGGCCAAGTTGTTGCTGGAGGCGGGTAATGCGGCGGTCAGCGATGGGTTTATCGCCAGCCGGTTGGGTGAGTCGTCGGGGCGGGTATACGGCACCTTGCCGCGTGGCGTCGACGTGGAAGCGATTGTCGCCCGCTCAACCCCACAATCCCTCTGAATAAACACAATCAAATGTGGGAGCGGGCTTGCTCGCGAATGCGGTGTATCAGTTACCTATTGAGTCACTGACCCACCGCATTCGCGAGCAAGCCCGCTCCCACATTATTTACCGCATTCCAATCCTGTGGTTTCGGTGAAGCCTGGATACAGGCAAGATAAAGGCCTGCAAGTCAGAACACAGGATGCTTACCGTGACCGAAGCTTTTGTTGTCGTTAAAACCGCCGAAGAAGCCGTGGACCGGCTGGCGGCGCTGCATGAGCGTGCCACTGGCGCGCTCAACCAGGCGCTCAAGCAATACCTCAAGGACCGCGTCGAGCCCGACGCCGCGCAGCGCGCATTGTTTCGCTACCCGGAACTGCGCCTGACCTACCACTGCCACGGTGAAGTCCCGCAGACCACTCGGGCGTATGCCAAGGTGCAACTGCCGGGTACCTACAGCGTCACCGTGACCCACCCGGCCGCGTTCCGTAAGTACCTGCTGGAGCAACTGGTGCCGCTGATGCACGACTTCACCGTCACGGTGGAAGTGGGCGTCAGCCAGCAGAACATCCCGTACCCCTATGTGGTGGAGCAGGGCGATGAACTGGCCGGCTCCGGCGTTACCGCCGCGACCCTGGCCCGCGTGTTCCCCAGTACCGACCTGTCTGCCGCCACCGATGGCATTGCCGATGGCCTGTACGACTGGGAAAACACCGACCCACTGCCCCTGGCCCTGTTCGATGCCGCCCGCGTGGACTTTTCCCTGCGTCGCCTGGTGCATTACACCGGCAGCGACTGGCGCCATGTGCAGCCGTGGATCCTGCTGACCAACTACCACCGCTACGTGGACCAGTTCATCCTGCATGGCCTGGAGCAACTGCGCAGCGACCCGCGATTTATCCGCATGGTGTTGCCCGGCAACGTGGTGATCGACAAGAGCATGGACCACGGCGAAGCCTCGGCCATTGCCGCCGGCGTGGTGTGGCACCGCTACCAGATGCCGGCGTATCACCTGCAGGCCACTGACGGCCACGGCGTGACCCTGGTGAACATCGGTGTGGGCCCGTCCAACGCCAAGAACATCACCGACCACTTGGCCGTACTGCGCCCGCATTGCTGGCTGATGATCGGCCACTGCGGCGGCTTGCGCCAATCCCAGACCATCGGCGACTACGTACTGGCCCACGCCTACATGCGCCGCGACGGGATTCTGGACCGTGTAGTACCGCCGAACATCCCGATTCCGGCCCTTGCTGAAGTGCAGCTGGCGCTTCAGCAGGCGGCGGCCAAGGTCACTGGCGAAAAAGGCGAAGAGCTGAAAAAACGCCTGCGCACCGGCACCGTGCTGACCTATGACGACCGTAACTGGGAACTGCGCTGGGCCCAGGAGCGCCCGCTGATCAACCTGTCCCGCGCCGTGGCCGTGGACATGGAAAGCGGCACCATCGCCGCCCAGGGTTACCGTTTGCGCGTGCCTTACGGCACCTTGTTGTGTGTATCGGACAAACCCTTGCACAGCGAGATCAAGCTGCCGGGCTCGGCCAACGCGTTCTATGAGCGTGCGGTCAGCCAGCACTTGAAGATCGGCATCGAGGCGGTCGACCTGTTGCGCACCGAACTCAACTCCTTGCACTCGCGCAAACTGCGCAGCTTCGACGAGCCGCCGTTCCGCTAAGCGGTTGGGATGGTCATTTAGCGGTCAGGCCACTAGCATTGTCGGTCCTGACCGTTAGATGTTCCTTTGCCATGTCCCGTCCCAGCCGTCCCGATTCGCGCCGCCCTGGCGTGAAACCTCCGCACTCTGCCGCTCGCCGCGTTGCCAAGGCGCCACCGGCCGAGCCGAAGTTGATCCTGTTCAATAAACCTTTCGACGTGCTGACCCAGTTCAGCGACGAAGGTGGGCGCGCGACCCTCAAGGACTTTATTGATATTCCCGGTATTTACCCGGCAGGGCGCCTGGACCGGGACAGCGAGGGCCTGCTGCTGTTGACCAACGATGGCCAGCTCCAGGCGCGGATTGCCGACCCCAAGCACAAGTTGGCGAAAACCTACTGGGTACAGGTAGAAGGCGAGCCCACCGAAGAACAGCTGCAACGCCTGCGTGACGGCGTGGAGCTCAACGACGGCATGACCTTGCCAGCCGAGGCACGGCAACTGGATGAACCGGCATTATGGCCGCGCAACCCGCCAGTACGTTTTCGTAAAAGCGTGCCCACCCACTGGCTGGAACTGGTGATTCGCGAAGGGCGTAACCGCCAGGTACGGCGCATGACCGCGGCGGTAGGCTTGCCGACACTGCGCCTGGTGCGCGTGCGTATTGGTGAGTGGTCGATCGACGGCCTGGATCAAGGCCAATGGAAAGCGGTGCCGGCGCGCTTATAAGGCGCCGGATTCAATCAGGCCGATCACCACGCTCTTGATGATGAACGCCGCCACGCCCAGCCCCAGCACGAAAAACAGGATGAACGAACCAAAGCGCCCGGCCTTGGATTTCTTCGCCAGGTCCCAGACGATAAAGCCCATGAAAATGATCAGGATGCTGACCAGGCCAGTCATCATCCATTCTTCAAACAGGGCGGGGTCGATGTTGTTCATGGGGCTCTTCCGACAAGACAAGCGAGCAGTATACGGCAGCGTCACACCGGCAACATTGACCTGAGTCCTGCACGGTCAAACTGTGGGGGGGCTGATGCCATTGTAGGAGCGAGCTTGCTCGCGAAAAACTCACAGACGCCGCGTTCACTCAGGAGGCACGCGTTATCGTTAACGTTTTTCGCGAGCAAGCTCGCTCCTACAGTTGAACATTGTTGTTCTCAGGTGCGTAGGTGGGTCAGGGGCAGTTCGGTGCTGTTGAGCACCTGATTGAGCACAAAGCTGGAACGCACGCTGGTCACGCCTTCAATCCGCGTCAGGTGGCCCAGCAGCAGCTTCTGATAATGGTCCATGTCCGGCACCACTACCTTCAGTTGATAGTCCGCATCCATGCCGGTCACCAAACTGCATTCCAGCACTTGCGGCAAGGTGCGGATGGCGGCTTCGAAGTTTTCGAAGCGCTCTGGCGTGTGACGGTCCATGCCAATCAATACATAAGCCGTGAGGCTCAGGCCGAGCATCTTGCGGTCGAGCAGGGCGACCTGGCGGGCGATGTAGCCGTCGTCTTCCAATTGCTTGACCCGGCGCGAGCAGGGCGAAGGCGACAGGCCGATGCGTTCGGCCAGCTCCTGGTTGGAGATCCTCGCGTCGCGCTGCAATTCCGCCAGAATACTCAGGTCGTATCGGTCAAGCTTGCTCATTGGGTTGGCCTTTGTCGTAACTATTGCGGTGAATTATCCATGAAGGGTTAAAAATTGCGCAAGCACTGTTTATTGACGCAATCTTCGCAATCCTCTGCCCGCCCGGCACGCCTATGATTACCAACAGAATCACCGCCTGGACAACAGTCCACAGCAACGCGCCCAATCAGGCCCGTTGCGGCCGCCGCCCCAGCAGGGTTGAGCCGGCCTCCAGGCTGCACACTGTCCACAAGACGGCGTGAGGTGAGCCAACGTCAAAAGCGTTGAGCCAGGACGAAATTCTCAAGGGGTGGCCGACGGGTCACCCCTTTTTCTTTGTGCGCGTTTTACCTTCAGAAAATAGTTCTCGTGACTGATAACCTGTCTCAGAACCGGGCGAGGCTTTTCCAGTCTCATGATCAAGCCCCAATCCGCAGTGAGGAAAAGCATGAAGCGCATCTGGCGTATGGCAGGTGTTGGTTTGCTGGTGGTCAGCGTCGGCTCCCAGGCGATGGCCGACGAACGCGATAACTCACCGGGCCAGGGGCATGGGCCGCAGGGGCAGCATGAACGGGGCCCCGAAGGTGGGCCGCGGCCTGAGCATAACCTGCCGATCCAGGGCCGGCCCGACACCGTGCGCCAGACCCAGGAGCCGCGCCCGGGTTATTACCGTGATATCCCCCGACGCAACGATGACAACAGGCATTGGGAGGCCGGTGGCCCTGGTTCGCGTCCAGGCAATGACCATCCCAACGATAACCGTTGGCCGGGTCGCCCCGACGGTCATGGCAATGGCTGGGGCCCAGGCCCGCAGCATCGCCCCGGTTATGTCATCGACCGTTTCCCAGACCGCAATTACCGCGTGCCGTACCGTGGCCAGGATTACTTCTACTCGGGAGGCTACTGGTACCGGCCCCAAGGCCCTCGCTACGTAGTGGTGACGCCGCCCTACGGCATCCGCGTGCATTACCTGCCGGACTACGCGCGTGAAGTGTGGGTAGGCGGCTCGCTGTTGTTCCTCGCCGCAGGCGCCTATTACGCCTATGAGCAAAGCACCCAGCAATACGTAGTGGTGCAGCCGCCGGCGCAAGTGCCATCACCCCAGCCAGCGCCGCAAGGCAACGGCTATGACGTAGTGGCTTACCCGGCCAACGGCCAGTCGCCCGCCCAGGTCCAGCAGGACGGCTACGACTGTTATCGCTGGGCGGTGCAGCAAAGTGGCTTCGACCCGCGCACCGTGACTTACGCCCCCGATCCGGCAGTGGTGCAAACCTACCGCCAGGCCCAGGGCAACTGCCTGGGCAGTCGCGGGTATCAGGTGCAGTACTAGGCCTTGTTGCCGGTGACCACTTCCCGTGGGTCGGCGTGCACCAGCACTTCGGCTTTCGGGTATTCCCGGTGAATGGCATCAGCGGCCTGGTCGCTGATGCCGTGGGCCACCGACAGGGTCAATTCCCCCGGCAATTCCAGATGCAATTGCACAAACCAGTGATTACCGGAAACCCGCGTGCGCAAGTCGTGGGCACCCAGCACGCCGGGCACGCCACGGGCCAGTTCCAGCATGTGCTGGCTGACGTCTGGCGGTAACTCTTCGTCCATCAGCACGGCAAAGCTTTCCCGGGCGATCTGGATCGCGCTCCACAGAATGTAGGCGGCGATTCCCAGGCCGAACCAGGCGTCGACCTGATGAAAGCCCACCCCAGCCAACACCAGCGCAATCAGGATGCTGCCATTGAGCAGCAAGTCTGAACGGTAGTGCAGCGAGTCAGCACGCACCGCGTTGGAGCCGGTCTCGCGTACCACGCGGTGCTGCAACATCAGCAGGGCCACGGTCAGCGCCAGGGACAAAATAATCACGCCGATACTCAACCACGGTGCCCCGACCGGCCCCGGATGCTTGAGCCGTTCATAGGCCTGCAGCGCAATCAGCACAGCACTGCCGGCAATAAACAAGGCCTGCGCCATCCCCGCCAGCGACTCCGCCTTGCCATGCCCATACCGGTGATCGTCATCGGCCGGGCGCAGGGCGTAATGCACTGCCAGCAAATTCAACAGCGACGTCACGCCGTCGAGCAGTGAGTCGGTCAACCCGGCGAGCATGCTCACCGAGCCGCTGAGCCACCAGGCGATGGCCTTGGTCACAATCAGCACACAGGCCACGCCCACCGAGGCGCGGGTGGCCAGGCGCAAGAGCCTTGCGTGTTCGGGGCTGCTGGTCATGGGCAGTCCTTACGCGGCAGGCTGCAGGCCCAGGGCCGCCAGTTGCTGCACGCTGCCCTTGAACTGGATCAGGCGCGGGTCGTCCAGCGGCAAGGTACGGCCGGTTTCTTTCTGGATGATGCTTTGCAGCTTGGCGTTATCGACCGTGCCGTCGGCGCCGATGGCTTCGTGCAGTTTCTCGGGGGCGACCTGGGCGGTCTTGCCTGGTTCGAAGTAAATGGCGCCTGTGGCGAAGTCGACACCGAAGGCGATCAGGCCGGGGATCACATAAAACAACAGGCCGAGGGCATCGAGTACCGCGATGGTCGGGTCGATCTTGCCGTCGATCTGGCCACGGCGGTCGGGGTAGAAAATCGACCCACAGGCGGTGAGTTGGCTCAGCAGGGTAACGGCGAGGACACCGCCGATGACACGGGAAGCGATACGCATGAAAAAGTCTCCTGAACGCATTTGAAGAATGACTATAAGCGAGTCTACAAGGCGATGATGTCCAAATGTGGGAGCGGGCTTGCTCGCGAAAGCGGTGTATCAGCCATCCGATATGTCGCAGACCCACCGCATTCGCGAGCAAGCCCGCTCCCACATCTGACTCTGTTCCCAATGGGATTATGCAGTTCGCCGTTATACTCGCCGCTCTGCTTTGGAGCCAGTATGAATTCGTTGCCGATCGATGATGTTTTACCCGCCCTGCGTGACGCCTTGGCGCATCGCCATGAAGCCGTGCTGGAAGCGCCCCCCGGCGCCGGTAAAACCACCCGCGTGCCCTTGGCCTTGTTGCATGAGCCGTGGCTTGCCGGGCAAACCATCCTGATGCTCGAACCCCGGCGCCTGGCTGCCCGCGCTGCTGCCGAACGGCTGGCCAGCGAGCTGGGCGAAAAGGTCGGTGAGACCGTGGGCTACCGCATTCGCCTGGACAGCAAAGTCGGCCCTAATACGCGTATCGAGGTGGTCACCGAAGGCATCCTCACTCGCCGCCTGCAGGACGACCCGGCGCTGGACGGCGTGGGCCTGTTGATCTTCGACGAATTCCACGAGCGCAGCCTCGATGCTGACTTGGCGCTAGCCCTGAGCCTCAACGGACGCGAGTTGTTCCGCGACGAGCAGCCGCTGAAAATCCTGCTGATGTCCGCCACCCTCGAAGGCGAACGCCTGGCCGGCCTGCTGGATGACGCGCCGATCCTGCGCAGTGAAGGGCGCATGTTCCCGGTGCAGATGCGCTGGGGGCGACCCTACCAGGCCGGCGAGTTTATCGAGCCGCGTGTGGTGCAGACCATCCTCGAAGCCCTGCATGACGAGACCGGCAGCGTGCTGGTGTTTTTGCCGGGGCAGGCGGAGATTCGCCGGGTCAACCAGCAACTGGCCGACGCTCTGGGTGATCGCCCTGACGTGCTGTTGTGCCCGCTGCATGGCGAGCTGGACCTCAATGCCCAGCGCGCCGCCATCGACCCGGCGCCGGCCGGCAAGCGCAAAGTGGTGCTGGCCACCAACATCGCCGAGACCAGCCTGACCATCAATGGCGTGCGCGTGGTGATCGACGCCGGGCTGGCGCGGGTGCCGCGTTTCGACCCCGGCAGCGGCATGACCCGCCTCGACACCCAGCGCATCTCCCGCGCCAGCGCCACCCAGCGCGCCGGCCGGGCAGGGCGGTTGGAGCCGGGGGTGTGTTACCGGTTGTGGTCCGAAGACCAGCACGACGGTCTGGCCGCTTATGGCAGCGCGGAAATCCTCGCCGCCGACCTGGCAGGGCTGGCCTTGCAACTGGCCCGTTGGGGTGTGACGCCCAACCAATTGGTGTGGCTGGACGTACCACCCACGGCCGCGTATGCCCAGGCTCAGGACCTGTTGCAACGCCTCGGTGCATTGGACGAAGAAAACCTCACCGCCCATGGCCAGAAGATGGCCGAGTTGCCCGCTCACCCGCGTATTGCCCATCTGTTATTGCGTGGCCAGGACCTGGGCCTCGCCGCCACCGCCTGCGACGTGGCAGCCCTGTTGGGCGAACGCGACATCTTGCGCGGCGGCGGTGCCGATTTGCACAGCCGCCTGGCGCTGATGTCCGGAGAAGAGCGTGCGCGCGGCACCCAAGGTGGCGTGCAGCGCGCAAAGCAGTTAGCCCGGCAATACCGGGGCTACCTGCGTGGCAAGGCGACCCAGCCGGTGGACAACCCCGACCACCCGCGCTGGCTCGGCGCCTTGCTGGCACTGGCCTACCCGGACCGCGTGGCCCAGCAACGCCGCCCCGGTGGCGCTGAATACCGCCTGGCCAATGGCCGAGCGGCGCTGTTTGCCGAAGCCGACAGCCTGATGAAACAACCCTGGCTGGTGATCGCCGACCTGGGCAGCCGCCAGGGCCAGCGCGAAGAGCGCATCTACCTGGCGGCCGATTTTGACCCGGCGCTGTTCGACACAGTACTGGCCGAGCAAGTGCGCAACGTCGACCAACTCGACTGGGACGAGCGTGAAGGCGTGTTGCGCGCCGAGCGCCAGCGTAAAGTCGGCGAATTGGTACTCAGCCGTGAACCCTTGACCGGTCTCGACGAATCCGCTCGCAGCCAGGCGCTGGTCAACCTGGTGTGCCGCAAAGGCCTGGAACTGCTGCCCTGGACCCCGGAACTGCGCCAATGGCAAGCCCGTGTGATGCTGCTGCGCCAATTGGATGCCAGCAACACCAGTGAGTGGCCCGACCTCAGCGACAAGGCCCTGCTCGCCACCCTGGAGCATTGGCTGATGCCTTACCTGGGCAAGGTCTCGCGCCTCAGCCATTTTGCCAACCTGGATATCTCCAGCTACCTGCATAACCTGCTGCCCTGGCCCTTGCCCCAACGCCTGGACGAACTGGCGCCCCAGCATGTGAAAGTGCCGTCGGGCTCCTCGGTACGCCTGGACTACAGCGAACAGCCGCCGATTTTGGCGGTGCGCTTGCAGGAATTGTTCGGGCTGGCAGACACCCCGCGCATTGCCGGCGGGCGCCTGGCCGTGAAGCTGCACCTGCTGTCCCCGGCGCGGCGGCCGGTGCAGGTCACGCAGGATCTGGCGAACTTCTGGCGCAGTACCTACGCCGAGGTGAAGAAGGATTTGAAAGGGCGCTACCCCAAGCATTACTGGCCGGATGACCCGTTGGTGGCCGAAGCGACGGCCCGGATCAAGCCCAGAAAACCTTGAGTATAAGTAACTCCCCAGTCTTTTTTGATGACTGGGGGTTATCTGAAAGGGTGTAATCACCGCAAGAAGGTTGCCTTGAAGGACTTAAAGCGCTTCAAGTGCGCTATCGAATTGCTTATGCGCGTTCAGCAACGACTGGCTCGATTGAGCGTGGATGCCGCAGGTGTACTCGATGAACGAATGTTCGGCTGTTTCAGACTGGGCGATATTGTAGTTCTGAAAGGGCAGCATGGCCCTGCGCACCGGTGACTGATCCAGGATGTTCTTGAATGTGGTGCTTGTATCATCGGCGATCCACAGCCTTCTGACTTTTCTCTGCTGGTTGCCATCGATGAATTTATGCCGTGCATGGAGGACCCGCAGGTTATCCATCACCAAAATATCCCCCGGTTCAAGGCCGACAGGGGTGATGTAGTGCTCGTTGGTGGAATAGTGGGTCTGGATGTATTTGAACGCAGCGTTGGCCCACTCGGGGATAAAAGCGGTGCTGTCGTACCGGTAGCGAATTCTTAACTTTTGGTCGTCGATCTTTTCGAAGACGGCGCAATCGATGGACAACAAATCGTCGCGGCAGTAGGTGACACTGCCGCTGGTCATCAATATGTTTAACGTCTCGGTATTATTGGCAAGCAAGTCGTTGTAGATTTTCTGCCCATCCACCAGGAAGTTGTCGCCGCCAAATTCAGGCTTTGAAACGCACTGAAGAATGACAAACTTGGGGGGCGTGATTTTTTTCGCAGTGCCCTCGACGTAGGCGATGCCATTCAAGAATGATCCATCGGTATGCGGGAAAAAATCGCTCGACAGTTCACCATGATAATCATCCTTGAACCGTTGCCAGTCCTTGTTGATCGGTTCGCCACCGCCCACCACACCATGTTCATCGGACTTGGTATGAAACTGAATCAGCCCGAACTTTCCGGCGGCCTCTCTAAAGGCTTCCAGAGAGTGGTCTCGAGGTTTGATGATGCAATAGCCATGCTCTTTCAGAAAGCTCGAGATTTCTTTGGTCTCAAAAAAATCAAACTTACGTGTGCTCATTTCACGCTCCTTGTTTTATTGGAAGAACTTTTTATAGGCCGTTGAAAAAATGATCGAAGATCATCTTCAAACCAAAAAACGTCACCCCTGCCTTTAACAGCATTGCGCCGACACGCTGCGATATACGGTCTCTGAGAAAGCCGCCCAGGTAAGAACCCAATGTGGAGGCGGTAATCATGATGATGATCAGGTTGGCGTAATCCATGAACGCAAAACCTGCAATCACAAAGGCGGCGACCTTGAGCCCGTGCAGTACGCTCATTTGCATGGCGTGGGTGACAATGACTTCGTTTTTATTAATATTCATCTTCATCAGGATGGGCTGCGATATCAAACCGGTTACGGCCACGAACAACGAAAGGAAGGTTTGAAAGAAGCCCACCAGGGCAAAGTTTTTAAATATAAAACCCAGGCGCGCGACGATCTTGGTCCACGTGATGGCCAGAATGAAGAAGCCGAGAATCAGTGATAAGTATTGCTCGGGGAATTTGCCGATGAAGAAGTAGCCGATGAAGGCGCCGACCAGGCAACCTATTACGTATTTTGGCAGGATTTCCACTTTTGCACTTTTGAAGTCAAACGCGAATCGACTGGCGTTGCTGACCATTTGAATCAAACCGTGAACCGGCACGACCGCAGAGATAGGGATAAATTGAGGCATGACCGCCAGCAGTCCAATCCCGCCGCCCACACCAATGGCAGCCGTCATGAATGAAGTGATAAAACTGACGCCCACCAATAGATACAAACCATCAGAAAGTTCGAGCATTATTAATTCCTGTCCCATTTTATAAAGCGTAAAGCGTATATATCGATGCGCTGGCTTCTCACGGGGTGAATAAGCCGGGCGCAATCGCCTGCGAGCGCGCTGAGAGTCAGGCGCTTTTAATCTTGCGTAGAAATGAGTGTTGAGGCGTGATTAACGGGCAGCCGTGATAGTCGTTACTTGTAACCTTCCCGCAATAAGTAATGAGAACTTAGTCACACCAGAAGCTACGCCATGACTTACGGGATAGAACATGTCTATCCATACGGTCATAGCGAGCCTCTCAAACAGCACGCGATTTATTGCGCGGGCAAGGCCCAGGCGATGATGCTGTCGCCCAACTTGGTTGGGATCCGGTCATGACCGCCAACCACCGCCACGACGTACTGTCGACCCTGGCTCATGTAGGTCAAGGGCGACGCCTGATTGCCTGCCGGAAGGCGTTCTTCCCAGAGCAGTTCGCCAGTTTCGCTGTTGTAAGCCCGCATGAACCGGTCGATAGCGGCACCGATGAACGTCACGCCGCCGGCGGTTGTCACGCCCGTTGCATCACTCGGTGTACCGATTTCGAAGCGCATCCGGGAGGCGATCCCCCAAGGTCCACTGTCATAGCCTGTGCCGAACGGGCGGCTCCAGACGACATCGCGAGTGCGCAGGTCGATACCGGCGATAAAGCCCCAGGGTGGCGCAATGCAAGGCTGGTCAAGGGATGACATCCACGGATCTTTAATCGCGCCGTAAGGCAAACCGGCCTGGACGCGAAAACCCTGAGCATTGCCCGGCGACTCCTGGAACGACTTGGCATTGATGGCATCGAGTTCTTCGCGAGGCACCAGCCCCTGCATATAAGGGAGGCGCTGATTATTGATGATCAGCAGCCCTCGCTTGAGGTCTACCATCACTCCGCCCCAGTTCAAGCCGCCATGATGGCCGGGGAAGATCAGACTTTGCTGGCCCACGACCGGCGGAGTGAAGATTCCTTCGTAGCGTGCCTGGCGAAATTCGAGGCGACATTGCATCTGATCGAAAGGCGTCAGGCCCCAGGCGTTGGCTTCGGTCAGTACTTCCGGTGTTTTCGATGGGCGCCCCATGGTGCTCGGCATATCGGGGGACAGTGGTTGGGTGGCTGCGGTGTAGTCGCCCGGGGCGGTGCCCTGTGGAACGGGAGCTTGCACGACATCTACCAGTGGTTCGCCGGTGGCGCGGTCAAGCACGAACAACTGGCCGGATTTGGTCGCCTGAATCACGGCCGGCCGTGGCCCGGTAGCCGTCGGAAAATCAATCAGGCTGGGTTGCGGGCTCAGGTCGTAGTCCCATAGATCATGGTGGACTGTCTGGAAGTGCCAGCGGACCTTACCGGTGGTGGCGTCCAGTGCGACCAAAGAAGAGCTGAACGTGTCTTCTTGTTCTGTGCGGGTGCCGCCATAGAAATCGCCCGCTGCGTTGCCGGTGGTGACATACACCAGGCCCAGTTCATCGTCGGCCGACAGCGGTGCCCACGAGTTGGGGGTGCTGAGGGTGTAGGTCTCGTTGTCACGAGCGGGGGCGTTGGTGTCTGGCCGGCCCAAATCCCAGGCCCACTTCTGTTTGCCGGTCACTGCATCGTAGGCGCGTACCACGCCCGAGGGGGCAGGGCGTACATCCGAGTCGAGCACGCGGCCCCCGGTGATCACCACCCCGCGAATGACCAGAGGGGCAGATGTGATGCCGGTTGAGCCTTTTCTGAAGGTGCCCAGCCCGTCTTTCAAATCCGCAAAACCTGCGTTGCCGAAGTCGGGGCACGCCTGGCCGGTCAGGGCGTCTACCGCGCCCAGGCGAATATCATTGGTGCCCCAAATGATGCGCGAGGCGCACAAGCCACTGGCATTGGGGACTTCGAAATAAGAGACGCCACGGCAATAGGCGCCGCCATTGGCGAAGTAGTCCGGGTCGACTTTGGAGTCGAATCGCCAGTTCTCCTTCCCGGTAGTGGCATCCAGGGAAATGATGATTTGCTTGGGGGTGCAGGTGTAGAGCGAGTTACCCACCTTGATCGGCGTGGCTTCGTTCAAGTACTTGGTTTTCTCACCGGGTTGCTTCACGTCGCCGTGGTGGTATTCCCAGGCTTTGACCAGGCCCGACACATTCGAAGGCGTGATTTGCGACGCGGCTGAATAGTGGTTGCCCAGGTTGGAGCCTGCATAAGCGGTCCAGTTGGTCTCGGTGTGTGACGCGGCAATATTGCCGTCTGGAGAGGCGACGGTGCTGCGGCTGAACGTTGCGGTGGGGCGTGTGGTGGCGAGCGCCGAGTCGGCAAGGTGAACGCTTTTCGGGAAGAACAGCGGCACCAGGATGGTAGCCCCCATCACCAGCGGCAGCACACCCATGATGGTGAAGTAATGACTTTTTCTGGCGTTGGCAAAATCACGCCGTACCACGGGCCAGAACGCCAGGAACGGCACGCTGAGAACCGCCAGCCACGCCAGGCGTGGAATATAGGCCCAGCCATCGTAACCAGACTCCCACACCGCCCAGGCATAGGTGGCCACAGAGGCCGCGCCATAAAGGTAGAGGCCGAGGGGCTTTTTCAGGCCCATGAGGATGGCCGATAACAACAGCGCGGTGCCCATCATCGCGTAATAAGGCGACCCCCCCGCGGCCATCAGCACGCCGCCCTTATAGGCCAGCATCACGCCTAGCAGGGCAACCACTGTGTTGTACCCCCCGAACAGGAGGTTTGAGACTCCCGCTGCGCTACCCAACGTCCTTTCGTTCATGGCAACCATCCCTGTGCGATTTCGATGCGGATCCGTGTCCGAGCGGCGCGCATGATTGCCTATTGTTGTAACGAAATACAATATGTAGTGAAAAAATTAACTGTTTGGTGATTTTTTTGTATTGTGTTTCGATTAGAAACAATTGTGCTAGGCTGATTGGCCCTTTATCGGGCGGGGGATGGCGAAGCTGCGGCACTGACGTAATGCCGTGCAGTTAAGCCTATAGCGCCCTCTGTAGGAGCGAGCTTGCTCGCGAAAAACATCAACGATAACGCGTGTTTTCTGTGTGAACGCGGCGCCTGTGATTTTTTCGCGAACAAGCTCGCTCCTACAAAAAGCCTTAACTGCACGGCATTACGCCACTGACGGGTTGCCAGTGACGTGCTCTAGATTTGGCTGTCTTCTGGCGTTGCGCGTTGATCAGTCTTGAGTCGACCGACTTGATCCAGGTGGCGCCAGAGAAACTGTGCGGCTTCTTCACGCCGATCAGACTCGATGAGGTCGAGCAAATGGATGTGTTCCTGGCATTGCGCCTTAAGACGCGTGCGATCGATGTTGGCCTTGTAGCCCATAAAGCGCCTGAGCTGATTCTGGTGGCGTATGGCGTCGATGAAAAAAACATTGCCGGAACACTGCACGATCATTTCGTGAAACTGGGCGCCCACCTGGAACAGTTGCGCGCGGGACAGGGTCTGGATCTCGCCGTCGATCAGGGCCTGTTGCTGTTGCCTGGCCTGGGCAAACGCGGCGTGATTGACCTGATAACCCGGCTCAAGCAGCGCCGCCGGTTCGATGGCCATCCGGAAACGGTAGCTTTGAATGTGCGCCTGCGTGTTATGCACGAAGTCCTTGAGGCCCCACCCTTGGCCCGGCTTACGCTCCACCATCGCTTCGCTGGCCAGCCGGTTCAGCACCTTGAGCAACTGCCCCCGCGGCACCTCGTAACGCCGCAACAACTGCGCTTCGAAAAAGTGCGCAGGTATTTCACCGCCCAGAATGTCGTCGACCACACGCAGGTAAAAGTCCTCGAAAGGATCGCTGGCGCAAGGCACTGCGGCCTCCTGAATCTGCCCGGCACCTTGTTTGAGGAAGTAGCCACGATTGGGCTCTTGAATGGCAAGGTCCCATTCGGCGAGCAAGGCAAAAACCCGCCGAATCGGCGAGCGCGACACCCCGAGCGCTTGGGCAAAGGTCTGCTCGCGCAAGGGCTCACCGGCTTTCATCGAACGGGCGCGAACCAGGTCGATGACGCGGGGGGCCAACTGCAGGGCGAGGTCTTTCTTGATCACAGGTTCTATTCCGAATGGTTAGCTTCAGTCCGTTCCCGTCGGGGCAGATGCCCCCACCGCACTGGAGTGGGAAAATACCATACGAAGAGCATGAGTATTCGCACTGACCACTTTCGATAGTGTGGCGCTGGAGCCGCGAAGGAGGCTCCAGGCTGATGATTTGTTTATTCCCAGGATGGATAGGTACCCAATGCTCAAATTCAATGCTCACCTCGGTTTTCAATTCAACGAATTGCCTTTTCTGCAACGCATCGAAGCCGCCGCCGCTGCCGGTTTCAGGGCGGTGGAGTTCCCGTCCCCCTATGAATTCGACGCCAGCCTGCTCGCCGACCACCTGGCCCAATACAACCTGCCGTTGATTCAGTTCGCGGCGCCGGCGGGTGTGACCAAAGGCATCGCTGCCTTGCAGGGCAAGGAGCAGGAATTTCGCGATGGGCTGTGCGAGGCTGCCCGCTATGCGAAGGCGCTGAACTGCTCGGATGTGCACATCATGTCGGGCGTGACCACGCCTCAGGATGAGAGCGCGGTTGCCTACACCAATAACCTGGAATACGCGGTCAAGTACCTTGAAGATCAGGGTTTGCGAACGTTGATTGAAGTGATCAGCCCGCAGGCGATGCCAGGCTATTACCTGTCTGACTTCAGCAAGGCCCAGCAGGTGCTGGAAACCTTTACGAGTGTCGGGATGATTCTGGACCTTTACCATGCCCAGCTGTTGACCGGCGATGCAGCCGGGGTGCTGGCGCAGTTTTACGACAGGACCGTCCATGTACAAATCGCCGACAACCCGGGGCGTCATGAGCCGGGCACCGGGACCATGGACTTTGCTGGCTTGTTCGCGGCGCTGGAGCAGCGTGGCTACCGAGGATGGATCGGCTGTGAATACCGCCCATCCGGCACCACGGTTGCCAGCCTTGAGTGGCTTAAGCCGCTCCTGAAACCCTAGGGCTTATTGCGCGGCAGGCAGCAGGAAGCGGGCGATCACCGGCAGGTGGTTGGAAATGCGCAACGTATCTTCCTGGCGCACCTTGGCTTCCAGACGTTTGATCCGCGAGCTGTAGAACAGGTAATCCAGCGTGCGATCCGGGCCATCAAGGCCTGGGTCGTTGGGGAAGTGCGTCAGCCATTTCTCACGGTCGATGCCACTGGATTGGCTGTTGCTGGGGATCATCGGGTACTTGTCCCACAGCAGATGCAACTCACTGTCCGGCGAATACTGGCCACGCTTGCTCGCGTCCAGGCGCAAGAACTGGCCCAGTGGCAGCAGGTTGAAATCCCCGCCAATCAACCAGGGTGTGCCGCGACCTTCGAGTTTATCCAGCAGTTTTACCGTACTCGTGACTTGCTCCCGCACGGCACTGCGCCCAGGCGCACCGCCGTCCAGGCGTGTATTGAGCACGGCCAGTTGGCCGCCATCGCTCAAGGGCAGGTAAGTCAGTAGCAACGCAGGTTTAGGCTGGAACTGGCGGCTGATGAAGTTGGCTTCGGCGGTTGGCAGTTGCAGGCGTTCGGCGTGTTCGATCTGGTAGCGGCTGAGGGTAGCGAGCTTGCGCCCCACGCTACCGAAGATGTGCAGGCTGGGCACAAAGTCGGCTTTCCAGTCGAACGCCTGGGTGCTGCACGGGTACAGATCCACCAGGCGCTCCTGCAACAGCGCAAACTGGTCCTGATAGTGGGAAGGCTTGGCGCCTTCGTCGACTTCCTGCAACAGCAGGATGTCGGGCTGTTCGTCGCGAATCACCCGGGCCACTTCGTCGAGGCTGAACGCCATGTCTTCGACGGTGGGGCGATCATCCGGGCCGCTGCCGTCCGGGGTGTCGTACCAGAACACGTAGTTCTTGCCGGCCAGGTATTGCACATTCCAGGTCATGACCTTGAGCGCCTGCCCCGGCAACAACGTCGGCGCGCGGGGTGCCACGCAGCTGACGGGCAGGGTCTCTTTGTCGGCAGGGCGCCAGGTCAGGCTGTAGATCAGCGCGGCCAGCAGGCCGGCGATGATCAACAGGCTCAACAGGGTGATGCGCAATAAACGGGTCATCGGCTCGGCTTATATGCGTGTCAGAAGAGCCACGGAGCATATCACCGCACGTCGGCGTCGCCACCGATCAGCATGAATAAACGGAACAACACCACGCTGGTGAACAGTTGCAGAAAGCTGTGGGCGCTGTCCATCAGCAGCCCCAGCAACGGCGCCGGCTCAGGGTACGCCGCCACGCTGGCGCCCTTGAGCAGCCACAGCGGCGTCATCACGCACAGCAGGCACACCAGGATGCGCCAGAAATGCCCACGGGTCAGGCGCAGGCTTTCCTTCATCGCCGCCAACGCCGGCATGCCGCGCAATACCAGCAGGTATTCGGCAAACGCCAACACCACCATCAGCCACAGGCCCGGCAGGAAATACAGCGACAGCCCCAGCAGAATCAGCAAGGTGCTCATGGCCGTCAGCAGGGCGAAACGCGGCCACAGGCTCAAGGCCATGGCCCATATGTCCTTGGTGCGCGGCGACTCGCCCCGGGTGCGGGCGTCGAGAAACAGGATCAGGGCGCCGGTGTACAGCGGGTACACCAATAAACCCACGACCACGCTGTAGCCGGGAAACGCATCCGGGCCCAGCGTGTGGTCCAGCACCTGTTGCAGCAAGGCTTCGAGGATCACCAATGGCAGGCACAGCTGGACGATGGCGCCCAGGTTGCGCTGGGTAAAGCGGAAGGAGTCGCGCAAAACGTCTAACGGATTCATCAGGGTCATCACAGGCCTGGAAGCAGAGGGCGACACTTTAACCGATCAGGCTCAAAGGGGCGCAAACGTAAACCTTGAGTAAAGACCATTGAAACAACTCGTAACATCCCCATAACTGAAAAGCCCCGGCCTGATCACAGGCGGGACCGGAATTTTTTATCGGCAATCTACGAGGTCGCCATGAACAGCGAAGAGCAAACCCTGATCGATGGACTGTTTTCACGGTTGCAACAAGCCGAAACGGACTCAGCCCCCCGCGACGCCCAGGCCGAAGCGCGGATCAAGGAGCATATGGCTCGCCAGCCCGCCGTCGGCTACTACATGACCCAGTCGATTCTGGTGCAGGAACATGCGCTGCAAAGCCTCGACGCGCAGAACAAGCAACAGGCCCAGCAGATCCAGCAATTGCAGGACGAGTTGCAACGGGCCAAGGCCACGCAACCTGCGCCGGCCAGCGGTGGTGGGTTCCTGTCGAGCATCTTTGGCGGCGGCTCCCGTGAGCCACAGCCGGCGCCGAGCAACTCCGGTGGGGGTTGGCGTGAGCCGGCGCGGCCATCGTTCAACCAGCCAGCGCCCCAGCAGAACTATCAACCGGCGCAAGCACCGGCAGCCGCGGCCGGCAGTGGCTTCCTCGGTGGTGCCATGAAGACCGCCGCCGGCGTGGCCGGTGGGGTGTTGCTGGCCGAAGGGATCAGCAGCCTGTTCCATCACAACCAGCAACCGCAGGTGGTGGAAGAGATCATCGAACAACCGGCACCGGCCAGTGATTCAGGTAACTGGGGCAACGATGACCAGAAGTTTGCCGGCAATGACAGCTGGGGCAGCAATAACGCCGATAGCTTCGCCGACAGCGATTATTCCGACGATTCCTCTTCCTTTGGCGACGACGATTCCTTCGTCTGACACACCAGGCCCGGGGCGCTGAGGCGCTCCGGTCTGATTTTTTCCCGGAAACGCTCCCTTGGCTGGCATACTGGCGCCCTTTCCGGGCGCTGGCGCCTGGCTGTCCATGAGGAAGTGCGGTGAAAAAAATTGCAGTGTTCGCCGATGTGCAAAACCTCTACTACACCGTGCGCCAGGCCTATGGTTGCCACTTCAACTACGCCGCCCTGTGGGCTGACATCAGCGCGCGCGGGCAGATTGTCGAGGCGTATGCCTATGCCATCGACCGTGGCGACAGCAAGCAGCAGCAGTTCCAGCAGATCCTGCGCAACCTGGGCTTTACGGTAAAACTCAAGCCGTACATCCAGCGCAGCGACGGCTCGGCCAAGGGCGACTGGGACGTGGGCATCACCCTGGACATCATGGACGCCGCCGACCATGTCGACGAGGTCGTGCTGGCCTCCGGTGACGGTGATTTCGACATGCTGCTCGAGCGCATTATCCACAAGCATGGCGTGCGGGCCGTGGCCTACGGCGTGCCGGGGCTGACGGCCAACTCATTGATACGCGCCGCCAGCCACTACGTGCCGATCGAAGGCGCGTTGTTGCTCAAATAGATCGTTGAACGGAGTAGGAACAGGTTTGGAACGCATAGCGGTCATCGACTTTGAAACCACCGGCATCACCCCCAGCAGCCACTGCCGGGCCACGGAGATTGGCGTGGTCATCCTTGAGCGCGGGCAAATCGTGGACCGCTACCAGAGCCTGATGAATGCTGGCGTGCGCGTACCGGCGTTTATCGAACAACTCACCGGCATCAGCAACGCCATGCTGCGCAGCGCGCCCCCGGCTGAGCGGGTGATGAACGAGGTCAGTGAGTTCGTCGGCACCACGCCCTTGATGGCGCACAACGCCGCGTTCGACCAGAAATTCTGGGACTTCGAGCTCGGCCTGATCCGCCGCACCCGCCTGCAGAAATTCGCCTGCTCCCTGCTCCTGGCCCGCCGCCTCATGCCGGCGGCGCCCAACCACAAGCTCGGCACCCTCAACACCTACGCCAAACTGCCCCACACCGGCCAGGCTCACCGGGCGCTGGCGGATGCGGAAATGGCCGCCAACCTCACCGCGCACCTGGCCCAGGAACTGCGCCAGACTCATGGCTTGCGGGAGCTGTCCCATGACCTGTTGTGCACGTTGCAGAAAGTGCCGGCGGCGAAGATCAATGAGCACCTGAAGAAACATCGCGGGTTCTAAGTACACTGAAGATGATATGCATCTGGTGACGCTCCGCGTCACGACTTTAAGTGCGGACGCAGAGCGTCCAGGGCGGCATTCCCACGCAGAGCGTGGGAACGATCAGCAAGTCGCTAAATAAGTTGACTGACACACCGCCTTCGCGAGCAAAACATCGCGGGTTCTGATCCAGCCACCCCTCTCAAGAACACTGAAGTTCCAATGTGGGAGCTGGCTTGCCTGCGATAGCGGTGTATCAGCCAGCCATTTATTGCCTGACCCTCCGCTATCGCGGGCAAGCCCGCTCCCACAGGGGGTTATGCGTCGACTATCGAGGCTGTGCGCACTCCAGCGCCTGGTCCACCACCCCCTTCGCCATCTCCACCAAATGCATCACCGCCCGCTGCGGCGCCTTCATCACCTCACCCGACGCATTCGCTGTCTCCACCGCGCAGTGCAACAACTCCGCCGCATGGGCCAGGGCGTCTTCGAAGCTCAGGTTGTCATTCAGGATAAAGATCGGCGCATCCGGGGCGGATGCCTTGAGGTAGTAGTCGATGGCACGACGGTGGAGCAGGGCGTCTTCGCTGAGGAAGTCGGTTTTGTTTTCAGTTGAAGCAGAGGTTGCTTTGACCATGTTGAATCTCCGGGATCTTTAACGCTCTCCTTCCGTCAATTTCGGCTTGCACTTCCGGTCACCGAAGGGTCGATGACGTGTGGCAGATTAGCGGTCGAGTTCTGATGGAGCAAGGCTTGAAATGCTGCTCGGAAACGTCCTGCAATTGATCGGGATGGGTCTTGCTGGCCAATAGTGGCAGGCTTATCGGACGGGGTTTTGGAGAGAGGGCTAAAAGTGAAGGATCATCTGACCAGAGCCGACATCAGCGAAAAAGTGATCCAACTATTCGTCGATATCATCGGCTTTATCGACCGAAGCGATGTGACGGAGCAAACCGATTTCATCCATGACTTCGACATCATTGATGACGACCTGACCTGCTTTGTCATGCAGATCAAATGGCAGTTCAAGCTGCAAGCGACGCAGGAGGATTGGGATCACATCACGACCATCGAGCAGATAGTCGATCTGATCGAGCGCAGATCGAGCCCTTTGTAGGAGCGAGCTTGCTCGCGAAGAACGCCAACGGTGACGCTGGCGTCCTGAATGCACGCGGCGCCCTCAGGTCTTTCGCGAGCAAGCTCGCTCCTACAGGGGCGGCGGCGGGCGATCGCTCAGCCAGCATTTTTCCCATTGGCCTCCAACTGCCCCAACGGCACCCGCCGCTCTATGGCGCTGGACAAAATAATCGAGGTCTTGCTGAACCCGAACTTCGCCACCCGGTTAATCAGGTTTTCCAGCTCGGGCATCGAGCCCACCGCCGCTTGCATGATCACGCACGGGTCGCCTGTGACGCGGTGGCATTCGGTCAGTTCGGGTATTTCCGCCAGGGCGTCGTACACCTTTTGGCTGCCATGATTGGTCAGCCGCAACTCGATCACGCATTGAATCGGCAAGCCCACCTTGGATAAATCCACCTTGGCCTGGTAGCCGGTGATCACGCCGCTGGCCTCAAGCTTGGCCACGCGTTCGGCCACGGCGGGGGCGGAGAGGTTTACGGTGCGCGCCAGTTGCGCGTAGGAAGCGCGGCCATCTTCAAGCAGGGCGCTGAGGAGCATGCGGTCGTATTTGTCCATGATAAGGCTCCGGTTGCGCATCGCTTTCGAAAGCACGGTTTATAGCCTTGATAACCATGGTTTGAGAAGTGTATTGGCGTTTTAAACAGGTTTTGTAACTTAAGTTTATCCACCTTCGTTTCTAGAATAAGTCTCCCATTTCCTGCCATAGAGCCGCCCAATGCCTGGCCCACGTCGCTTTCCCTTACCGTTGATCGCCGCCTTTTTTGCGTTGTATGTGATCTGGGGTTCCACCTACCTGGTGATCCGCATTGGCGTGGAGTACTGGCCGCCGTTGTTGCTGGCGGGCATTCGGTTTTGCACGGCGGGCGCGTTGATGTACGGCTTTCTCAGGTGGCGCGGGGTGCCGGCGCCGACCTGGCCGCAGTGGAAGGCGGCCGGGATGATCGGCATTTTGCTGCTCACCGTGGGCAATGGTGGCGTGAGTGTGGCCGAACATATGGGCGTGTCGTCCGGCGTGGCCGCGCTGGCGGTGGCGACGGTGCCGCTGTTTACCTTGCTGTGTGGGTTTTTCTGGGGGGCGCGTAATACACGGTTGGAATGGGCCGGGGTGCTGCTGGGGATCATCGGCATTGCCATGCTCAACATGGGCAGTACCTTGCAGTCGAGTCCCCTGGGCGCGATGTTGCTGTTGATGGCGGCGGCGTCCTGGGCCTTCGGCTCGGTGTGGAGCCGCCACTTGCCGCTGCCCCAAGGCGCCATGGCCAGCGCCGCGGAAATGCTCGTGGCCGGCGTCGCGCTGCTGATCGTCAGCGCGTTGTCTGGCGAGCACCTGCAGGCCATGCCGCCGCTGGAAGGCTGGCTGGCCCTGGCGTACCTCACGGTGTTCGGCTCGATCATTGCCTTCAACGCCTATATGTACCTGCTCAAGCACGTACGCCCGGCGGCGGCGACCAGCTACGCCTATGTGAACCCTGCAGTGGCTGTGTTACTGGGGATTGTGTTCGTGGGTGAGAGCATCGGCCTGGAAGAAGCCCTGGCAATGCTGGTGATCATCAGCGCGGTGTTGCTGATCAGCCTGCCCCAATGGCGCAAGCCCAAACCGGAAATAAGGTAAACTGCCGCGCATTACGCCCTTGCGCTGAATTTTTCCTACGGTAACTACATGACTTTCGCCACCCTTGGCCTGATCGAACCCTTGCTGCGCGCCCTTGAGACGCTTGGCTACCAGACCCCGACGCCGGTGCAGGCCCAAGCCATTCCGGCCGTGCTGGCCGGTCGCGACCTGATGGCCGCAGCCCAGACCGGCACCGGCAAGACCGCAGGTTTCGCCTTGCCGCTGCTGCAACTGCTGACCCTGGAAGGGCCGAAAGTCGCCGCCAACTCGGCACGTGCGCTGATCCTGTGCCCGACTCGCGAGCTGGCCGAGCAAGTACACGCCAGCGTTGCCGAGTACGCCCAACACCTGCCGCTGACCACTTACGCGGTGTACGGCGGCGTGAGCATCAACCCGCAGATGATGAAGCTGCGCAAGGGTGTGGATATTCTGGTCGCCACCCCTGGCCGCCTGATCGACCTGTTCCGCCAGAACGCGCTGAAGCTCAACCAGCTGCAAACCCTGGTGCTGGACGAAGCCGACCGTATGCTCGACCTGGGCTTCTCCGAAGAACTGGCGAACATCTACCGCATGTTGCCGAAAAAGCGCCAGACCCTGCTGTTCTCCGCGACCTTCTCCGATGACATTCGCCTGCTCGCCGGGCAGATGCTCAACGACCCGCTGAGCATCGAAGTCAGCCCGCGCAACGTCGCCGCCAACACTGTCAAGCAGTGGGTGGTGCCGGTGGACAAGAAGCGCAAGCCGGAACTGTTTGTGCACCTGATGCGCAAGGGCCGTTGGAAGCAAGTGCTGGTGTTCGCCAAGACCCGCAACGGCGTAGACGCCTTGGTGGACAAGTTGCAGGGCCTGGGGATCAACGCCGACGGCATCCATGGCGACAAACCCCAAGCCACCCGCCAACGCGCACTGGACCGCTTCAAGGCCAGCGACGTGCAGATCCTGGTGGCTACTGATGTAGCGGCCCGTGGCCTGGATATCGAAGACCTGCCGCTGGTGGTCAACTTTGACCTGCCGATCGTGGCCGAAGACTACATCCACCGCATTGGCCGTACCGGGCGTGCGGGCAACACCGGTGAGGCGATTTCCCTGGTGTGTGCCGATGAGGTGAACATGCTCTCGGCCATCGAGATGCTGACCCGCCAGACCCTCACCCGCAAAATGGAACCGGACTTCGAGCCCGAGCACCGCGTGCCAGACACCGATGCCAGCGGGCAGGTGGTGAAGAAGCCGAAAAAGCCGAAGAAGCCTAAGGCCTCTGGCGGTGGCGGCAAGCGCAACCTGGGCAAGTGGGTGGACAGTGGGGAAGTGGCCCCAGCAGAGCCTTCGATCAAGCCGGTGCGCAAGGTGCCGGTGTTTAATACCGGGCCGCGTAAGAAGAAGTGATTTTGCGCTGTGGCTGATGGCCTCATTGCAGGCAAGCCAGATCCCACCTTTTGAATTGTGAACACAGTCAAAGGTGGGAGCTGGCTTGCCTGCGATGGCGGCCTTGAGTCCACCGCAGCGCTCAGCGGTTAAGCCACTCCAACATCCCCAGCCCAGCCGCCCGGCCACTGGCAAAACAGCCGGTCAGCAAATACCCACCGGTCGGCGCCTCCCAATCGAGCATTTCCCCCGCACAGAACACCCCAGGCAATGGCTTGAGCATCAACCGCTCATCCAGCGCTTCAAACGGCACACCACCGGCCGTGCTGATCGCCTCATCCATCGGCCGCGTCCTCACCAGCGTCAGCGGCAACGCTTTGATATCCACCGCCAATTGCGCCGGATCGGTGAAGTGTTCAGCGGGCGTCAGCTCGCGCAACAACGCCGCTTTCACGCCATCCAACCCCAACTGACTGTGCAAATGCTTGCTCATCGAGCGTGAGCCACGGGGCTTGGCCAGTGCGGCCTGCACCTTGTCCAGCGGCTTGCTGGGCAGCAAGTCGATATGCACCGTGGCCGCACCGTCGCGGTTGATCGCTTCGCGAATCGGCGCCGACAAGGCGTAAATCAAACTGCCTTCAATGCCGGTGGCGGTGATCACGCATTCGCCCAGCCGAGGTTTGTCATCCCCAAGGCCAATGGCGACGTTTTTCAACGGTGCGCCGGCGAATTTGCTGACCATCAACTCGCTCCATGCCGACACTTCAAACCCGCAGTTGCTCGGTTGCAGCCGCACATAGGGCAGGCCTTTGCCTTCAAACAGGTTAAGCCACGCACCGTCGGAGCCCAGGCGCGACCAACTGCCGCCGCCCAACGCCAGCAACACAGCATCGCTGTGGACAACTTTTTCGCCGTCCGGGCTGTGGATAAGTAAATCGCCCTTGGCATTCCAACCCGTCCAACGATGCCGGGTGTGGATAACCACACCTTGCTCCCGTAGGCGCTTGAGCCAGGCGCGCAACAGTGGCGCGGCTTTCATATCCGTAGGAAACACACGGCCAGAGGTGCCGACGAAGGTTTGAATGCCCAGGCCATGAATCCATTCGCACAACGCCTCGGCGCCAAAGCTGCGCAGCAGCGGTGCCATGTGCGGGGCGCGTCCGGCATAGCGCGACAGGAACGCCGGGTAGGCTTCGGAGTGGGTGATATTCATGCCGCCCACGCCTGCCAGCAGGAACTTGCGCCCCACCGATGGCATGCCGTCGTACAGGTCCACGCGCACGCCCGCCTGGCTCAAGACTTCGGCGGCCATCAGCCCGGCGGGGCCGCCGCCGATGATGGAGACGTGGTGGGCAGAAGTCTGAGGCATGGGCAGGGCTACGATGGTATGAATAGGCCGAGCATTCTACCCGACCACGACGCCGCTGCCTGATCAAAAAACGTACACTTTCCTACAGGCCATACGGCCAAACGCTTGCAGCCGCTTACGCTCAAGTTATCCACAGGCCGTTCCACAGGCATTGTGGGTAACGCTCACACTTCAATGACAACCTGATGACGTCCATACCCGCTGCGCGCTGTGGTGCAGGATGCCATGGCGGCGGGCGAGGGCGGGGCGGTCCTTGCTGTAGCCGCCACCGATTACGCCCATTACTGGAATGTCGCGGCCCAGGCAGTGGCGCATCACGCTTTCATCACGGGCGGCGACGCCGGCGTCTGTCAGCTTGAGGTAACCGAGGGCGTCGTCCTTGTGCACATCCACGCCGGCGTCGTACAGCACCAGGTCTGGCTGGTAGAGCGGCAGCAGGTAGTTGAGCGCGTCATCCACCACCTTGAGGTAGTCGGCATCGCCCATGCCCATGGGCAGCGGGATGTCCCAGTCGCTCTGGGCCTTGCGGGCCGGGAAGTTCTTTTCGCAGTGCAGCGACACGGTGATGGCCTCCGGCGTGTCGTGCAGGATGCGTGCAGTGCCGTCGCCCTGGTGCACGTCGCAATCGAAGATCAGCACACGATTGACCCGGCCGCTGGCCAACAGGTAATGGCTGATCACCGCCAGGTCATTAAAAATGCAGAAACCGGCCGGATAATCGTAATGGGCATGGTGGGTGCCGCCCGCCAGATGGCAGGCCAGGCCATGTTCCAGGGCCTGTTCAGCCGCCAGGATCGAGCCGCCCACCGCACGCACCGTGCGCCGGGCCAGGGCTTCGCTCCAGGGCAGGCCGAGGCGGCGTTGGTCTTCGCGGGACAGTTCGCCGCCCATGTAGCGTTCGATATACCCAGGTTCATGGGCCAGGGCCAAAATGTCTGCCGGGCATAGCGACGGGCGCAGCAATTGGCTGTCTTGGGTCAGGCCGCTGTCCACCAGGTGGTCACGCAGCAGGCGAAACTTGTCCATGGGGAACCGGTGGTCCGCCGGGAACTCAGGGCTGTAGTCTTCGTGGTAGATCAATGGCAAGGGCATGGGATTTTCTGACGGGAACCTGCGAAGGATCTTAACAGCGCTGTACACTCACGCACATGGCAAGGCAGGGGGGACCCATGGAGCCGATACTGGAATTGGAAAGTGCACGCTTGGTGCTGCGCCAATGGCGCGACAGCGACCTGCCGGACTTTGCGCGCATGTGCGCCGACCCGCAGGTGATGCGTTACTTCCCGGCGCAATTGAGCCACTTGGAAAGCGCGGCGCTGATCGGCCGGATACGCGGGCATTTTGCTGAATATGGCTTTGGTTTCTGGGCTTTGCAGCGCAAGGACACCGGTGAGTTTATCGGCCTGACGGGCCTTGCGAATGTCAGCTTCGAAGCCGGCTTTACCCCGGCGGTGGAGATCGGCTGGCGCCTGGCCCGTGAGCATTGGGGCCTGGGTTATGCCAGTGAGGCCGCCTGGACGGCGTTGCGCTGTGGTTTTGACCGCCTGCAACTGGACGAAATCCTGGCTTTCACCACCGAGAGCAATCTGCCCTCACAAAAAGTCATGCAGGCCATCGGTATGCATTACGATCCGCAGGCAGATTTTGAACACCCGAAAGTCGCAGCCGGTGACCCGCTGCGTCCTCACGTGTTGTACCGCATCACCCGCGCCCAATGGTTGGACACGCTGCACGGATAAGCAGGCGGTCATGCTCAACAGAAACCCGTAGGAGCGAGCTTGCTCGCGAAGAACGCAAGAGCGCTGCGGTAAACCAGAAGCGCTGCGTCATCGTTAACGACCTTCGCGAGCAAGCTCGCTCCTACAGGTAGATACCGTTTTGCTTTGAGGAGAGTTTCAATGAGCCAAGTATTGGAAGATCTGGTGGACTTGCTGACCCTGGAGCCGATCGAGGAAAACCTCTTTCGCGGCCGCAGCCAGGACCTGGGCTTTCGCCAACTGTTCGGCGGCCAAGTGCTCGGCCAATCGCTGTCGGCGGCCAGCCAGACCGTGGACGAAGCGCGGCATGTGCATTCCTTGCACGGTTATTTCCTGCGCCCTGGCGATGCGGCCTTGCCGGTGGTGTATTCGGTGGACCGCGTGCGCGATGGCGGCAGTTTCAGCACGCGTCGTGTCACCGCGATTCAAAAGGGCAATCCGATCTTCACCTGCACGACCTCGTTCCAGTACGACGAAGAAGGCTTCGAGCACCAGACCACCATGCCGGTGGTAGTGGGCCCGGAAAACCTGCCGTCGGAGCTGGAGCTGACCCAGCAACGTGCGCACCTGATCCCCGAGCACATGCGCGACAAGCTGCTGTGCCCCAAGCCCATCGAAGTGCGCCCGGTCACCGAAAAAGACCCGTTCAACCCGCAGCCGTCCGACCCGGTCAAGTACGTGTGGTTTCGTGCCGACGGTGCCTTGGCGGACACGCCAGCGCTGCATAAATACCTCTTGGCCTATGCCTCGGACTTTGGCCTGTTGACCACCTCGCTGCTGCCCCATGGCAAGACCGTGTGGCAGAAAGACATGCAGGTCGCCAGCCTCGATCACGCGCTGTGGTTCCACGCCGACCTGCGTGCCGATGACTGGTTACTGTACGCCATGGACAGCCCGTGGGCCGGCAATTCCCGAGGTTTCTCCCGGGGCAGCGTGTACAACCGCGCCGGGCAACTGGTGGCGTCGGTGACCCAGGAAGGTTTGATCCGCCATCGCAAGGATTGGGCATGAGCCTCTGCGACGTTAAGCACTGGGTGTTTGACATGGACGGCACGCTCACGGTGGCGGTGCATGACTTTGCGGCTATCCGCGTGGCGCTGCAGATCCCGCCTGAAGACGACATTCTCACGCACCTCGCGGCATTGCCGGCAGATGTCGCAGAGGCCAAACATGCCTGGTTGCTGGAGCATGAGCGCGAACTGGCGCTGGGTTCCATTGCGGCCGAAGGTGCCGTTGAGCTGGTACGGGAATTGGCCGGGCGCGGTTATCGCTTGGGGATCCTGACCCGTAATGCGCGGGAATTGGCGCATATCACCCTGGAAGCGATAGGCCTGGCGGACTGCTTTGCCATTGAGGATGTGCTGGGGCGCGATGATGCGCCGCACAAGCCGGACCCGGGTGGGTTACTGAAGCTGGCGGCGGCTTGGGACGTAGCGCCCAGCGAAATGGTGATGGTGGGAGATTATCGCTTTGACCTGGATTGTGGCCGGGCAGCGGGGGCCAAGACGGTGTTGGTGAACCTGCCGGAGAACCCTTGGCCGGAATTGGCGGATTGGCATGCCGAGGATTGTGCGGCGCTGCGCCGAATGATTTGAATCGGTTAGCACAAATCCAATTGTGGGAGCGGGCTTGCTCGCGAATGCAGAGTGTCAGTCGCCAGATAGGTTGACTGGTGCACCGCATTCGCGAGCAAGCCCGCTCCCACATTTTTTATTGGGTTTCGTCAGTGACTACTGCGTGAACAGCACCTTTTCTCCCTCTGGCGAGGTAAACATCTTATCCCCGTCATGCCCCACCCCCGGCACTTCCACCAGCCTGTGACCCAACTGCGGATGCCGCTGTTTGAGGTAGTCAAAGTAGTTGTGCCCACGCATCAGCCGATACGCGCCCTGGGCCTCGGCCTCGCAACTTTTATCCAATGCCGGGTGGTTGGGGTCGGTGTCCTGCTGGCCCAGCAGGTAAGTGATATCCCGTGACACGTAGGCCTGTTCCAGTTGCTGGGCACCTCGGTCACCCACGTAATCCGGCAGGTTTTGCATACCGTACTTCCAGTCGTTGAAGCCCGGGCAACTGGTCGCATCGAACTTCACCGGACGTTGCGGGCTGAAGTACGCATAGGACGACGGGTTAGCCACCACATACCGCAGGCGGATGCCTTCAGTGTTCAGCAGCGGGTGATCGTGGCCGGTGAGGGCGAAGCGCTGCACCACTTGGCCGCCGCCAGAATGCCCGGCGACCACGATTTCTTTCAGTGCCGGGAACAGTTTGCGGTTGCCCAAGTGCTTGATGATCTGGTCCAGAGCGCCATAAGAGCTGATCTGCCCTGGGCCGGTGGACGCTTCGCCGGCCATCCAGTCGTTGCCCTTCCAGCGCAAAACCTGATCGTCCAGGTGGTTACGCTTCACGTCCGTTTGATTGAGAAACTGCGGTGCGATCACCAGCGTACTGCCGCCCACTCCGGCATGCTCGGCGGCGTCGATGCCGCTGTGCAGGTAGGTTTGTGCATTGCGCAGGCGGCCATGCACGATGATCAATGCGCGTGTGACCTTGGGCAGTGGTTGGCGCCAATCCTGGCTCAGGCCCAGGCTGAGGTCGCCGGCCTCCAGATGAAAGCGATCGGGGCTGACCACCTTGACGCCCTGTTCGGCCGCGAAGGTGCAACAGGACACGAGCACACCCAGCAGTAACCCCAATCGTTTGATCATTTAGAGACTCTTGGCCGCGAAGGTATCGCATTGAGTGATCTGGCCCTGGGCGAAGCCGGTCTTGAACCAGCGCACGCGCTGGGCCGAGGTGCCGTGGGTGAAGGAGTCCGGTACCACGCGCCCCTGGCCCTGCTGCTGCAAGCGGTCATCGCCGATGGCATTGGCCGCGTTCAGGGCTTCTTCAATATCGCCGGGTTCCAGCCAGTTCAGGCGTTTTTGCGCATGGTTGGCCCACACACCGGCAAAGCAGTCGGCTTGCAGTTCCTGGCGAACCAGCAGGCCGCCGTCGCCTTCCATCTGCCGACCCTGCTGGCGCGCCGCCTGGATCTTGGACGAGATGCCCAGCAACGTTTGTACGTGATGCCCGATTTCGTGAGCGATCACGTAGGCCTGGGCGAAGTCACCGGCGGCCTGGAAGCGTTGCGACATTTCCCGGAAGAAGTCCAGGTCCAGGTACACCTGCTGGTCAGCCGGGCAGTAGAACGGGCCGCTGGCTGAGGTGGCGCCACCACAGGCAGAGTTGACCCGGCCACGGAACAGGATCAGTTTCGGGTTCTTATAGGCCAGCCCGTTTTGCTGGAACACTTGGCCCCAGGTGTCTTCGGTATCGCCCAGCACAGCGCGCACAAAGTCGGCTTGCTCATCGTTGGCTGGCGGCGCTTGACGCGGCTGGGTGCTGACCGACGGCGCTTGTTCCATCTGGCCGGTCAATTGGCCGAGAATCTGCATCGGGTCCTGGCCGGTCAGCCAGCCAATGCCGACGATCAGCACGATGGCCGTGAGGCTCAGGCCCTTGCCGCCGCCGAAGCGCATACCGCCACTGCCGCCGCCACTGTCATTACGGGCATCCACCACGTTGTCGCTGCGTCGGCCTTTTTTCCATAGCATGGGAGCAATCCTCTGTGTGCTAACCGTGATTGATTATGGTCGGTATTAACGGCAATAGCCTTCGCCAGTGGCAACGATCAGGCAGTCTTTTTTATCTGCCAGCCACTTCAAGCCGGTGGCGGCGCCATCGCCAGCGCGCAACAGCTGCGGGCCGTCGGGGCGGGTGAAGGCGATGCCGTCGTCAGTGGCTTCACCTTTGAAGGTGCCAGCGTCATCGGCGTCGAGGCCGTATTGCATGGTCAGCAGGTAGTGGCCACGGCCAATGCTGTCGTCCTTGGCGATGGTCAGGTGCAAGCCTTCGACACCGATCCACTTGCCGACCCATTTATCGGTGGGCGGGGTCTCTGGCACCAGAGTCGCTTGCACGGAAGCGGGCGCGGGCTTGGGGGCTTCTTTCGGGGCTTTATCGCAAGCAGCGAGCAGGGCGAGGGCAGACAGGGCAAAGAGGATTTTTTTCATAGCGGCAAGGCCTTGGTTAAAAAGTGTGCAACGCCGGGGCGAGCGTGCAGCGTTGGACTCGGATCCATCGATTTAGTGCGCTGTTCGCCCGGTGTTTGGTTATGCTCTTGGGGCAGACTCCGGCCCGGCTGCTAGATTACCGGGTTGAGCGCTACTTGGTTCAGTGCTCAGCGTCCCGCTCGCCACACAAGAGAATTCAATGACAGTCAGTACCCCGCTCTCCGGCGTCAACCATCCGTTCAAAGGCATCCTGCTGATTGTGCTGGCGACGTTCCTGTTCTCCAGCCACGACGCCTTGTCCAAATACCTGGCCGGGTTCTACCCGATCGTGATGGTGGTGTGGGCGCGGTACATGGTGCACACCTTGCTGATGGCCGGGATCTTCCTGCCGCAATCGGGCCTGCGCGTGTTGCGCAGCAAGCGGCCGGGCATGCAGGTGGTGCGGGCGCTATGCCTGTTGGGCACCAGCCTGTTCTTTACCACGGCGCTGCATTACATCCCGTTGGCCGAAGCCACGGCGGTGAACTTCCTGGCGCCCATCCTGGTGACGGCGCTGTCGGTGCCGTTGCTGGGTGAGCACGTGACCCGTGGCCAGTGGCTGGCGGTGATCTGCGGGTTTATCGGCGTGGTGATCATCATCCACCCCGGCGGCGAGCTGTTTACCCCGGCAGTGTTGCTGCCGCTGTGCTCGGCGCTGTTCTTCTGTTTCTACCAGTTGCTCACGCGCATCCTCAGCCAATACGACAGCCCGACCACCAGCAACTTCTTCGCCGGCCTGTGCAACACCTTGGTGATGAGTGCGATGGTGCCGTTCTTCTGGCAAGTGCCGACGCTGTGGCACGCGGTGATGATGCTGGCGCTGGGCACCTGCGGCATGACCGCGCACTTGATGCTCACCCAGGCGTTCCGCTTCGCGGCGCCGGCCTTGCTGGCGCCGTTTGGCTATTGCCAGATCGTGTTCGCGGGGTTGTTGGGCTGGCTGGTGTTCAGCCATACCCCCGATATGACCACGGTGGTGGGTATCGGGGTGATCTGCATGAGCGGGTTGGCCGCTGCCTGGCAGCAGCGGCGGCGTTAGTTAAACGTCTACCGTGGGGATCTTGCGCGGCGCCATGAAGTACATCCACACCAGGGCGATGAAATACATCGCCGGGATCAGGGTGAACAAGATCGTGTAGTTGTTGTTGGTTACCGTGAGGATGTGGCCGACGATCTGGGTCATGAACATGCCGCCGATGGCCGCGCACATGCCGCCGAAGCCGAACACCGTGCTCATCATGTGCTTGGGCGTGTAGTCCATCACCAGGCTCCAGATGTTGGCGGTCCAGGCCTGGTGCGCGCCGATGGCCAGGGAGATGGCAAACACCGCGACCCACAGCTGGCTGGAACCGGCCGCCATGATCACGCCGACGATGCAGCAGGCGAACAGCAGCATCGACAACAGCCGCGCCTTGATCGAGTTCATCCCACGGCCAATCAGGAATGACGAAAGGATCCCGCCCCCCACGCTGCCAAAGTCGGCGGTGAGGTAAATGATGATCAGCGGAATGCCCATCTGCGTCACGTTGATGCCCAGGTTGTATTGCTGGTTCAAGAACGGCGGCAGCCAATACAGGTAGAACCAGAACACCGGCGCGGTCAGCGAGTAGGCGAGGGCGAAGGCCCAGGTGCCGCGCATGCGCAGGATGCGGCTGAACGGCACGCGGGGTTGTTCCGGTTCGACTTCCTGTTGCACGTAGTCCAATTCGGATTGTTTAACGGTGGGGTGGTCTTCCGGGTTGTAGTACTTCAAGCCCCAGAGCACCAGCCAGATACCGCCCAGTGCCGACATGCACAGGAACGCCGCCTGCCAGCCCCACACGTGCAGGATCAACGGCAGCAGCATCGGTGTCATCATCGCGCCGACGTTGGTGCCGGCGTTGAAGATGCCGGTGGCCACTGCACGTTCACCCGCCGGGAACCACAAGCGTGTGGTCTTGACGCAGGCCGGGTAGTTGGCGGCTTCGGTCAGCCCGAGGATAAACCGGCAGACCATAAAGCCGACCGCCGAGGTGGCCAGGCCATGGGCACCGGTGGCCAGGCTCCACAGCAGCACGGCGCAGAAGAACACACGTTTGACGCCAACCCGGTCGATCAAGCGGCCTTGCAGCACAAAGCCGATGGCGTAGCCGACCTGGAACCAGAAGTTGATGTTGGCGTAGTCCATCGCCGTCCAGCTCATTTCCTTGGCGAGGATCGGTTGCATCACGCCCAGGGCGGCGCGGTCGATGTAGTTCAAGGTGGTGGCGAAGAACACCAGGGCCAGCATGCCCCAGCGCGTTTTACCCACGGCCAGGGCACCGCGGATCTTGTCGCCGATACCGGCGTGCGGGTTGCCCGGGCGCGCGGCCAGGGCTGGATTTTGCAGAGGCATGAGGTTTGTACCCGTTTTTTGAAATTCTTATGGTGTGTTCTGGGTCTTTGTTACGTGAACGAATTGCCCGGTCGATGGTGCGCAGTGGTTAAAAAGTCGTCAATTCGCCAAAGGGGCTTAGTGTTCGATAATCGCACCAAAAACTAACCGGTTCGTACATTTTAATTGCTGCCTGTAGGCTGGGGGCGAATAATTTGCCACAAACAACAATTGCCGGGAGTCTTCCATGCAACGTTCTATTGCCACCGTGTCCTTGAGCGGCACCCTGCCGGAAAAACTCGAAGCCATTGCCGCCGCCGGGTTTGATGGGGTGGAGATCTTTGAGAACGACTTGTTGTATTACGACGGCAGCCCGCGGGAAGTCAGGCAGATGTGCGCCGACCTGGGCATCGCCATCACCCTGTTCCAACCGTTTCGCGATTTCGAAGGCTGCCGCCGCGATCGCCTGGCGCGCAACCTGGAACGTGCCGAACGCAAATTCGATTTGATGCAGGAACTGGGCACCGACCTGGTGCTGGTGTGCAGTAACGCCTCGGCCGACAGCGTGGGCGACGAACGTATTCTGCTCGATGACCTGAGCCTGCTGGCCGAACACGCCGGCAAGCGCGGCCTGCGCATCGGCTATGAAGCCCTGGCGTGGGGCAAGCATGTGAACACCTGGCAGCAGGTGTGGAACCTGGTGCGCCAGGTCGACCACCCGAGCCTCGGTGTGTTGCTCGACAGCTTCCACACTTTGTCGCTCAAGGGCGACCCGAGTGCTATCGCCCAGATCCCCGGCGACAAGATTTTCTTCGTGCAGATGGCCGACGCACCGATCCTGGCCATGGATGTGCTGGAGTGGAGCCGGCATTTCCGTTGCTTCCCAGGCCAGGGCGAATTTGACCTGGCGGGCTTTCTCGCGCCGATCATCAAAAGTGGCTACACCGGGCCCTTGTCCCTGGAAATTTTCAACGATGGCTTCCGCGCCGCACCCACCCGTGCGAATGCGGCGGACGGATTGCGCTCGTTGCTGTACCTGGAAGAAAAAACCCGCCAGCGCCTGGCGCAGGAAGCACCCGCTGCGCCGGTGGACATCCTGTTTGAAACCCCGGCGGCCAGCGAGTACGACGGGATCGAATTCCTGGAATTTGCCGTGGATGAAAGCCTCGGCGCCAAGCTGAGCAATTGGCTGGAACGCCTGGGGTTCGCCAAGGCCGGCCAGCATCGCTCGAAGAATGTGAGCCTGCTGCGCCAGGGTGATATCAACCTGATCCTCAACTGCGAACCCTATTCCTTCGCCCATAACTTTTTCGAGGCTCACGGCCCGTCGTTGTGCGCCACGGCGGTGCGGGTCAAGGACAGTGCCAAGGCCCTGGAGCGGGCGGTGGCCTACAAGGGCCAGCCTTATCGCGGCCTGGTCGGCCCCAACGAGCTGGAATTGGCCGCCGTACGTGCGCCGGACGGCAGCCTGATTTACCTGGTCGACCCCAGCGAAGGCGGGCTGTACGACACCGATTTCAACCTGCAGGCGGCCACACCCGCCAGCGGCGGCTTGTTGCGCATCGACCACATGGCCATGGCCTTGCCGGCCGACAGCCTCGACAGTTGGGTGCTGTTCTACAAGAGCCTGCTGGATTTCGAAGCCGATGACGAAGTGGTGCTGCCCGACCCTTACGGCCTGGTGAAAAGCCGTGCGTTGCGCAGCCGCTGCAGCTCGATCCGCCTGCCGCTGAATATCTCCGAAAACCGCAACACCGCGATTTCCCACGCGCTCTCCAGCTATCGCGGTTCGGGTGTGCACCATATTGCCTTTGACTGCGCGGACATTTTTGCTGAGGTGCGCCGGGCCAAGGAAGCCGGTGTACCGCTGCTGGATATCCCGCTCAACTACTACGACGACCTGGCGGCGCGCTTCGATTTCGACGATGAGTTCCTCAGCGAGCTGGCGTACTACAACGTGCTGTACGACCGCGACGCCCAGGGCGGTGAGCTGTTTCATGTGTACACCGAACCGTTCGAAGGGCGGTTTTTCTTCGAGATCATCCAGCGCAAGCATGGCTATGCCGGCTACGGCGCAGCCAACGTGGCGGTGCGTCTGGCGGCGATGGCCAAGTCGCGCAGTGGGGCGGTGCGCCAGGCCCGTTTATAAGGGCAGGGTGGGTGCTTCCTTCGGGGAGCGCCGCGGCCCATAATCAGCGCCTGCACAACAATGGCTGTGAGCGCACCATGACCTCGAGTCCCGATCTCCCCGCGGTAGCTGACGCACCGCGCAAGAGTCGCAAGAACAATCCGGAAAAGACCCGCGAAAATATTCTGCAAGAAGCCATTGTCGAGTTTGTTCAGCAGGGCCTGGCCGGCGCACGCGTGGACGCCATCGCCGAGCGCATCCATACCTCCAAGCGCATGATCTATTACTACTTCGGCAGCAAGGAGCAGCTATACGTCGAGGTGCTGGAGAAGCTCTACGGCGATATCCGCAACACCGAAACGCGCATGAACCTCACCGCCCTGGAACCCCGTGAGGCGATTCGCCGGTTGGTCGAGTTCACCTTCGATCACCACGACCAGAACGTGGATTTCGTGCGCATCGTCAGCATCGAAAATATCCACAACGCCGAGTACGTCAAGCGCACCGAGACCATCAAGGCGATGAACAGCAAAATCCTGGAAGGGCTGGGAGAGACCTTGCGCCGCGGGGCTGAGTTGGGGCTGTTTCGCGAAGGGCTGGAGCCGCTGGATGTGCACTTGCTGATCAACTCGTTCAGCTTTTATCGGGTGTCCAACCGGCACACCTTCAGCGAGATTTTCCAGATCGAACTGTCGGATGAGGCGATCAAGCAGCGCCATCGGGAGATGATTTGCGAGTCGGTGCTGCGCTATCTGCAAGCCTGAGAACACCCGTTTTCAAGATCGAATTCAGCTTGCCCCAATGTTGTAGGAGCGAGCTTGCTCGCGAAAAACGTCAACGATAACGCGTGCTTGCTGAATGAACGCGGCGCCTGTGAGTTTTTCGCGAGCAAGCTCGCTCCTACAGCGTTGGGGCACACCCACATTTTGATGGGGTTGCATCCCTAGGTATTCATGCTCTGGAAATGCGCCAGCATCCTGTCTGCATCCGCCATTTCACCGCAGAACAACTCAAACGCCTTCACCGCCTGAAACACCGCCATATTGCCGCCATCCAACGTACGGCAACCCAAGGCGCGAGCGTCACGTAGCAGTTGGGTTTCCAGCGGGAAGTACACGATCTCCGCTACCCACAATTCGGCCCGCAATAACGCCGCAGGCACCGGCGTGCCGGGCAGCTTGGCCATGCCCATCGGCGTGGTGTTCACCAGGCCATCGGCTTCGGCCATGGCGTTTTCCAGGTGGCTGCCGACTTGAGCGCTACCGGCACCGAACTGCCGGGCAAGGTTATCCACAAGGTCCTGGGCGCGGGTGCGGTCGACATCGAAGATGCTCAACTGCTCCACACCTTCTGCCAACAGTGCATGGGCCACCGCCGCGCCCGCGCCACCAGCGCCCATCTGCACCACGCGTTGGCGCGGTACGTTGTGCAAGTTGCGCCGAAAACCTTCGGCGAACCCCAGGCAGTCGGTGTTATGACCGATGCGTTTGCCGCCCTTGAACACCACGGTGTTGACCGCACCAATACCCTTGGCCTCATCGGAGAGCTCATCGAGCAACGGCAGGATCGCCTGCTTGCACGGGTAAGTAATGTTCAGCCCGGTGAAGTGCATCAGCTCGGCGGCCCGTAGTAATTCCGGCAGGGCGTTGAGGTCCAGGTGCAGCGGCTCCAGGTCGATCAGGCGATACAGGTAGCGCAAGCCCTGGGCGTCGCCTTCCTGCTCATGCAGTGCCGGTGTGCGTGAGGCCTGGATGCCGGCGCCGATCAGGCCAGCGAGTATGCGTGGTTTCATCACGTGCGTCCCTTCAGCGTCAGGCTGAAATGTTCCAGTGCCAGGTGGTAGCCATGGCTGCCAAACCCGGCCAGCACGGCCTGGGCGATCGGTGACACAAACGAGTGATGACGAAAGGCTTCACGGGCATGCACGTTGGATAAATGCACTTCGATCACGGGCACTTCACTGGCCACCAGGGCATCGCGGATCGCGACCGAAGTGTGAGTCCAGGCCGCCGGGTTGATCACAATACCCGCGCAGCGGTTGCGGGCGCCGTGGATCCAGTCGAGCAATTCGCCCTCGTGGTTGGTCTGGCGAAACTCGATGGTCAGCCCGAGTTTGTCGGCGCTGCGCCCACACAGGGCAGCAATGTCGGCCAGGGTTTCATGGCCATAAGTGGCAGGCTCGCGGGTGCCGAGCAGGTTGAGGTTGGGGCCGTTGAGCACCAGCACGATGGGCGGCATAGAGGCTTCTCCACAGTTCTTATTGGTTGTGGAATCAAAATGTACTGGTTGGTTAATTTGGTCAATGGATGGCAGCGGATCTGTTCGGTGATCGAACGTTTAATCAAGGCAAACGCTAGGCTCAATCGGATTAGATATCAATTGAAAATCATTCTCGACAACGCTTAAGATGCCCGCCTGTTTCCTTAACATTCCAGGGAGTCGGTTTGTCGGACGTGGATCTCAAGGGCCTGTTTCTCAAGCACGCCGATACGCTGCGCGGGTATTTGGCCCGCAGGGTACGGGACCCGCAACTGGCCGCAGACCTGGTGCAGGAGAGCTTCCTGCGCCTGGCAGAAAAACCGGCCGGTGAGCGTATCGACAACTCCCAGGGTTATCTCTATCGAACGGCGAGCAATCTGCTGATCGACCATATTCGCCAGGAAGCACGGCGCAAGACCGACACCGTGCCCCACGAGGCGCTGGCCGAGATTGAAGATGACGTGGCCGGGTTGGAGGCTCAGGCAATGGCGCAGCAACAGCGGCAGGCATTGAAGCAGGCGCTTTCGGAATTGCCGACGCGCACCCAGCAGATTTTCCGCTTGAACCGTATCGAAGGCATGACCCACGCTCAGGTCGCCCGGCATCTGGACATTAGCGACAGCAGCGTGCAAAAGCATCTGGCCAAGGCCTTGGCGTACGTGATGCAGCGCTTGCAGGAAGGCGAGGTGACGCCATCCGACGAATGAATTACCGAAATACGCCAGGCCAGACGTCACAGCGTCTATATAACGAGAATTCGAGATTCACACGTGAATAGCCAGGGACCGCAACAGCACAGCATTACCGAGGCGGCCGCCGAGTGGGCGGTGCGTCTGCACGCCGGTGCCTTGAGCGAACAGGAACAAGCCGAACTGCGCCAGTGGATCGCCCGCGACAGCCGCCACGAAGCGGCCCTGCGGTTTGCCGAACAGACCTGGGCGGCGCTGGGCGAGGTGCACAAGGACGAGGCTGTACACCGACAGCGCCCGCCCGCGGCCGCTACACCCTTGCGCCGCGCCAAACGTCGACGGCCGTGGCAACGTGCGGCCGCCGTGGCGCTGATCGTGGTGGCGGCGGGCATCGGCTGGGTACGCGGGCCGGATGCCTTGCTGCGCTTGCAGGCCGACTACGTCACGCACAAAGGCGAAGTGCGCACGGTGCACCTGGCCGATGGCAGCGTGGTGGAGCTGGATTCCGACAGCGCCATTCGCCTTGAGTACGACGGCGTACAGCGCGGCGTCAACCTGCTCCAGGGCTCGGCGATTTTTCAGGTGGCGCCGATGGCCGGCGAAGAACCCCGACCGTTCGTGGTGCACAGTGCCGGCGGCCAGACCCGGGCGCTGGGCACACGGTTTGTGGTCGAACGTGAACGCGAGAGCCAGGCCTGGGTGGGTGTGCTGCAACACAGCGTCGAAGTGTCAGTGCCGGCTTCACCCAGAAACGGCCCTGCCGAGCAGGTCCTGCAACAGGGCCAGGCTGCGCGCTACAGCCCCCAGGACGGGGTGGTCAGCCTGGATCAGTTTGATGTGGATCGCGCCACCAGTTGGCACCGTGGTGTGTTGATCTTCGACCGGCAGCCGCTGGCCAAGGTCATCGAGCAACTCAACCGTTACCGCCCCGGGCGTGTGGTGTTGGCTAACGCGGACCTGGGCGAGCGCGAAGTCAGCGGCGTCTTCCGCCTGGACATGCTCGACAGCGCCCTGGCCACCCTGACCCAAGAGCTTCAAGTGCAACGCGTGGAGCTGGCTGGCCTCAGCCTGATCTACTGACCTTCCCCCGTTAAAAACCGATGCCCCTGTAGGCGCGAGCTCGCTCGCGAAAAAACCCAGGGCACCGCGTTTTCGTTGACGTTCTTCGCGAGCAAGCTCGCTCCTGCAAAAAATATTACTGACTTCCCGCGCCTCGCACGTCTTGCTAGGTGAGAAGTATTCGCATAAACAAAAAATGCTCAGCGTAGGGATCACCACCAATGTCAGCACTCACCAAGGGGCGTATCACCGGCAGCCGCTTAGCCCTGGCCATTCACCTGGGGTTGTTCACCGTGGCCGTCCCGGCTTATGCGCAGCCTCCAGCTGCCACGGCTCAGTCCGCCGTGCTGACGTTCGATATCCCTGCGCAATCCCTCGGCAGTGCGGTGCTGGCGTTCGCTGACCAGGCCGGCCTGCAGGTGCTGTTCGACAGCCAGCGCCTGCACGGGCTGAGCAGCACCGCGCTCAAGGGTCGCTTTGACGTGCAGGAAGGCCTGGGCCGCCTGCTCGGCGCCGCCCCGGTGGAGTACCGCTTTACCGGGGATCGCCAGGTCACCCTCACCCGGGTGGAACAACAAGCCGGTGCCCTGGCCTTGGCCACCACCACGGTCACCGGCCTGCACCCGCAGGATTGGGTGTATTCAACCCCACGCTCGGTGAGTGTGGTGGGGCGCGAACAGCTGGATCGCAACCCGCCGCGTCATGCCGCCGAGATGCTGGAAGAGGCGCCGGGCGTCTACTCAGCTGTCAGCCAGCAAGACCCAGGGTTGTCGGTGAATATCCGCGGTATCCAGGACTATGGCCGGGTCAATATGTCGGTCGATGGCATGCGCCAGAATTACCAGCAAAGTGGTCACCAGCAACGCAATGGCACGCTGTATGTTGACCCGCAGTTGCTGTCCGAGGTGGTGATCGAAAAGGGCGCGACCTCCACCCAGGGCGGTGCGGGGGTGATTGGCGGGGTGGCTAACTTCCGCACGCTTGAAGCCGCTGATTTGCTCAAGGATGGCAAGCAAATCGGCGGGCGCATTCGGCTCACCTCGGGGCTGGGTGGGCGCAGCAACGGCACGCACTTTATCGGCAGTTCGGCGTTTGCCGTGGGCACCGATGTCTGGGACATGCTGGTGGCCGCCAGCGAGCGTCACCTCGGCGATTACAACCCCGGCACCCGGGGCAGCATTGGCGAGTTGCGTAGCGGCGCGGCGTACATGCCGGCCAGTGAGGAGCGGATCAAGAACTCCACCGTTGCCTATTCGGGCTCGGTGATGCGTTCACGCTTGCTCAAGCTGGGGCTTAATCTTCCGGTTGAGCAGCGTCTGCAACTGAGCTACCTGGTCACCGAAGTCGACTACGACGACGTCAATATGATGACCGCCGAAAAGCCCCAGTTATGGGAAAAGCTCGGCAGCAGCAACGTCAAGGCGCAGAACTTCGCGCTCGATTACAGCTATGCGCCAGACAACCCGCTGATCGACTTCAAGGCCAAGCTCTACCATGTCGATACCCGCAACGACCAATCCACCCTGGCCCGGGGTATCAGCAAGGCTTACGACGTCACCTATCAAACCAATACCTACGGCGTACAGGCGCAGAACCTCTCGACCTTTGCCCTGACGGAACTGGCCACCCTCAAGGCCAACTATGGGTTGGAGTTTTTCTACGACAAGGTCCGGCCGGACTCCAACCAGGGGGTAGAGGCGGGTTCGGCGCTGACGGCCTCGGCGGCGGAGAGCATCACGCCCAAAGGTGATCGGGCCATGGGCAGCCTGTTCGGGCGCCTGGATTTCGACTACGACGATTGGCTGAACCTCAACGCCGGCTTGCGTTATGACCGTTATCGGCTGCGCGGCGATACCGGCTTGAACACCCGCACCTTCATCATCGGCACCACTCGCCAGATCAGTGTGCCCACCACTTACGATGTGGATCGCGAGGAGGGCCGTTTTTCGCCGACGTTTGGCTTGTCGGTCAAGCCGGGTGTGGATTGGCTGCAACTCTTCGCCACCTATGGCAAGGGCTGGCGCCCGCCGGCAGTGACCGAAACCATGGTCAGCGGCCGGCCCCACGGCGGCGGTTCGGAGTCGATTTTCCCCAACCCTTACCTGAAGCCGGAGCGGTCTACGGCGTGGGAAGTCGGCTTCAATGTGCTCAAGGAAGACCTGCTGTTTTCCGATGATCGCGTGGGCATGAAGGTGTCCTACTTCAACACCCGGGTCGATGACTTTTCCTATATGGCCCTGGGCGTACAGCCGCCGGGTTATGGCAACGTCAATATCGGCAGTGCGGCCTATGTGAACAACCTGGAGACCACGCGTTTTCGGGGGCTTGAATACCAACTCGATTACGACGCCGGTTTTGCCTACGGCCAGTTCAACTACACGCGCATGCTTGGCAGCAATAAGTTCTGCAGCAAAACCGCGTGGCTGGGCGGCGTGACCAAGACCCAGAAACGCCCGGGTAACCGTGCACCGGTAGACGCGATGGTGCCGGACGACGCGGCCAATGCCGGCGTGGGGTGCAGCGCGATCCTCGGCTCCTCCGAACACATGCCCATGGACCGCGGCACCGCCACGCTGGGCGCGCGGTTCTTTGAGCGCAAGCTGGACGTGGGTGTGCGTGCCCGCTACAGCGCCGGCTACTACGTCAAGGGCGCCGCCGGGGTGACCACCTCGCAAACCGGCGTCTACCCCGCTGACTGGAAGCCCTACACCGTCTTCGACCTGTATGGCAGCTACCGCGCCACCGACCAATTGACCCTGCGCCTGGCCATGGAGAACGTCACCGACCGCGCCTATCTGGTGCCGCTCGGGGATGTGCTGGCCTTCACTCTGGGCCGTGGGCGCACCGTGCAGGGCACCGTTGAATATCAGTTCTGACCGCTTTTGCCCAGTGACGGGCAAAACCACAGCAGGCACCGGCTTGCTGGGGAGTGACCACCCAATGACTTGGAGTTTTGCATGAGCATTTCTATTTCATACAGCACGACCTACGCCGCCAGCACCGTCGCCCAATACCTGAACGACTGGTCGGCTTACTTTGGTGATCTCAACCACCGTGAAGGTTCGGTGAAAGAGGGTGTGAACACCGGTGGTTTCAACCCGGGGCCGTTCGACGGCACCCAATATGGCGTGACAAGCAGCGTCAGCGATGCGGCGGTGGTGGCTGAAGGCAGCCTGCATTACACCCTGTTCAATCCGCCGACCCACACCTTGTGGGGTTCGCTCGACGGCCTGACCCTGGGCGATACCCTCGCCGGCGGCGCGAGCAGCGGTGGCTACACCATCGCCAACCAGGAAGTCAGCTTCACCAACCTGGGCCTGTCGAGCCTGCAGTCCGAAGGCCGCGATGGCCAGGTGCACAAAGTCGTGTACGGCCTGATGAGCGGCGACAGTTCGGCGCTGGCCTCGGCCATCGACACCCTGCTCAAAGGCATCGACCCAAGCCTGTCGGTCAACTCCACCTTCGATCAACTGGCCGCTGCCGGTGTGGCCCATCAGGAGCCGGCTGCGTTTGCGGCTGCCGATGTGGGCCTGGTGGGCATTCAGGACGCGCCGCACGACTTCGCCCTGGCCGCCTGATGCAAAAAAGCCGATGAAAGATCGCTCTTTCATCGGCCTTGCTCAAACACCGTCGCCGCCCGAGTTTTTGCAGGCCAGGGCGGCGGCGGCTGCAAATTCTGTGGGCGCGCCACAGGTGCTGTCAACGCACCGGGCGGGCCCTTGCTTGACTCTTCAATGGGATGCCCTTCATGACTCGGCCCGGTGCCAAGCGCGCGAATGAGATGCTGGCTGCACTCACCGCCTATAAAAGCGCCTTCTTCAACATCGGCCTGTTCTCGGCGGTGATCAACCTGCTGATGCTGGCCCCGGCGCTGTACATGTTGCAGGTGTACGACCGCGTATTGGCCTCGGGCAACCAGATGACCCTGCTGATGCTGACGCTGATGATCCTCGGCCTGTTCGGCTTGATGGGCGCGCTGGAGTGGGTGCGCAGTCAGGTGGTGATTCGCCTCGGTACGCAGATGGACATGCGTTTGAACCAACGTGTATTCGACGCGGCCTATGAAGCACAGCTCCAGGGTGGCACCCAGGCGGCGGGCCAGGCCCTGCACGACCTGACCACCTTGCGCCAGTTCGCCACCGGCCAGGCGTTGTTCGCCTTTTTCGATGCGCCGTGGTTTCCGGTGTACCTGCTGGTGATCTTCCTGTTCCACCCCTGGCTGGGCCTGCTGGCATTGGCTGGCGCGTTGCTGCTGATCGCATTGGCCTGGGCTAATCATTATGTCAGCCAGGCACCGATGGCCCTGGCCAGCCAACTGTCGATCAGCGCCAGCCAGCAGGCCACGGCCAACCTGCGCAACGCCGACACCATTGAAGCCATGGGCATGCTCGCCACCTTGCGCGGGCGTTGGTTCAGCCAGCACCAGGCGTTTCTGGTGCAGCAGAACCTGGCGAGTGAAAAGACTGCGGTGGTCACCGCGTGGTCCAAGGGCGTGCGCCTGACCCTGCAATCATTGGTGCTGGGCTTGGGCGCCTGGTTGGCGGTCAACGGCGACATAACGCCGGGGATGATGATTGCCGGGTCGATCCTGATGGGCCGTGTGCTGAGCCCCATCGACCAGTTGATCGGCGTGTGGAAACAATGGGGTTCGGCGCGCCTGGCCTATGAGCGCTTGTCGCTGATGCTGCAGGACAACCCGGCGCGACCGGCGCGCATGAGCCTGCCCGTGCCCAAGGGCCAGGTGAGCGTGGAGCAGATCAGCGCGTGCGCCCCTGGCAGCCGCCGGCCTGCCCTGGCTAACCTGGGTTTCAGCCTGCCGGCCGGGGATGTACTGGGTGTTATCGGCCCGTCGGGGTGCGGCAAGTCCACCCTGGCCCGAGTGCTGGTGGGGGCCTGGGCACCCTTGGCCGGCAAGGTGCGCCTTGATGGCGCCGACCTGGCCCTGTGGGACAAGCAACAACTCGGCCCGCATATCGGTTACCTGCCCCAGGACATCCAGTTATTCGCCGGCAGCATCGCGCAGAACATCGCGCGTTTTGAAGCGGTGGAGGCCGACACCGTCCTCGCCGCTGCGCAAATGGCCGGCGTGCATGAATTGATTCTGCAACTGCCCCAGGGCTACGACACGCAACTGGGGGAGGGCGGCGCGGGCTTGTCCGGCGGGCAAAAGCAACGGGTGGCCCTGGCCCGTGCGCTGTATGGGTTACCGGCACTGATCGTGCTGGACGAACCGAACGCCAACCTCGACGAAGTGGGCGAGCAGGCGTTGTTGCAGGCCATTGCCCAGCTCAAGCAGCAACGCCGCACCTTGATCCTGATTACCCACAAACCCAACGTGCTGAGCCTCACCGACCAGTTGCTGATCCTCAAGGACGGCCAGATGCAGGCCTTCGGCCCCACGGCGCGAGTGCTGGAGGCGCGGCAAAAAACTGCGGCAAACAAACCGGTCTCGACCATGAGCATGAGCTACCGCCTCGGTGCAGGAAAACCCGCATGAGCCAGAGCAAGCCCATTTTGGTCAGTGACACCTCCAACGTGCTGGCGCTGGATGACAAAAAATACTCGCGCCTGGGTTGGTGGCTGGTGCTCGGCGGCTTTGCCGGGTTCCTCGGCTGGGCGGCATTGGCTCCGCTGGACAAGGGCGTGGCGGTGCCGGGCAAGGTCATGGTGTCGGGGCATCGCAAGACGGTGCAACACCCGGCGGGCGGGATCGTCGAGCGTATCCAGGTGCGTGACGGTGACCGGGTCAGCGCCGGCCAGGTGCTGTTACGTTTGAAGCAAACCCCATTGCGCGGGCAGATGCAGTCACTGCGCAGCCAATACCTGGCGTCGCTGGCCAGCGAAGCGCGCTTGAATGCTGAGAGTGAAGGCCTGGCGACCATCGACTTTGCGCCCCAGTTGCTGGCCGATCCTGAGGCCGCCAGCACCTTGAGCCTGCAACGCCAGTTGTTCCACAGCCGCGCCCAGGCGCTGGCCACCGAGCAGGCAGGCTTGCGTGAAACCATCGCCGGCGTTGAGGCGCAACTGCGGGGGACGCGGGATTCCCAGGCGAGCAAAGTGCAGCAGCGGGCGGCGTTGACTGAGCAACTGCAAGGCCTGCGCGAGTTGGCGCGCGAGGGTTATATCCCGCGCAATCGCCTGCTCGACAGCGAGCGGCTGTACGCACAAATCGACGGAGCCATCGCTGAGGATTTTGGCCGTATCGGCCAGTTGCAGCGCCAGGTACTGGAACTGCGCCTGCGCATCCGCCAGCTCGGCGAGGACTTTCAGAAAGACCTGCGCAGCCAGTTGGCCGAGACCCGCACCCGCAGCGACGATTTGCGCAATCGCCTGGCCTCTGCCGAATTCGAACTGGCCAACAGCCTGGTCCGCGCACCGGCGTCTGGCGTGGTGGTGGGGTTGCAGGTGTACACCGAAGGCGGGGTGATCCAGCCCGGCCAGGCGCTGATGGACATCGTGCCCGAAGGCGAGCCACTGCTGGTGGAAGCACGGGTGCCGGTGCAGATGATCGACAAGGTGCACCCGGGTTTGCCGGTTGAATTGATGTTTTCGGCGTTCAACCAGTCCACCACGCCACGGGTGGCGGGCGAAGTCACCTTGGTCTCGGCCGATCGCCAGGTGGATGAGCGCACCGATGAGCCGTATTACACGCTACGGGCCCAGGTCAGCGCGGCGGGCATGCAGCAACTGGACGGCGTGCAGATCCGCCCGGGCATGCCGGTGGAAACCTTCGTCAAGACCGGTGAGCGTTCGATGCTCAACTACCTGTTCAAACCCTTGCTGGATCGCACCCATATGGCCCTGGTGGAAGAATGAAGGCGTTGTTGTTCACCCTCTGTTTAAGCTGTACACCGGCGGCGCACGCCCTGGGGTTGTTGGATGTGTATGACTTGGCGCTGCGCAACGATCCAACCTTTCAAGCGGCGATTCAGGCGCGGGAGGCCGGGCAAGAAAACCGCGTGATCGGTCGGGCGGCGCTGCTGCCGAACCTGTCATGGAGCTACAACAACTCGCGCAATGAGTCCGAAGTCACCCAGAGCACGGCGCTGGGTAACGTCACCAGCGACCGCAATTACCGCAGCTACGCCGCGGCCCTGACCTTGCAGCAACCGCTGCTCGATTACGAAGCCTATGCGCGTTTTCGCCAAGGCACCGCCCAGGCGTTGATGGCCGATGAGCGTTTTCGCGGCAAGAGCCAGGAGCTGGCCGTGCGGGTGCTGGGCGCCTACAGCCAGGCTTTGCTGGCACAAGAACGCATCGAATTGAGCCGTGCCCAGAAACGAGCGTTTGCCGAGCGCCTGCAGCTCAATGACCGTCTGCTCAAAGGCGGTGAAGGCACGCGTACCGATGTGCTCGAAACCCAGGCGCGACTGAGCCTGGCCCAGGCCGAAGAGATCGAAGCCGTGGATGCCCAGGACAGTGCCTTGCGTGAGTTGGAAGCCATTGTCGGCCAGCCGCTGCAAATCGAAGAACTGGCGCCCCTGGCGCGCCCATTTGAGATCGCGCCGCTTGAGCCCAACCGATTCGAAACCTGGCGTGAACTGGCCATGGCCAACAACCCTGAACTCAAGTCCCAGCACCACGCGCTCGACGTGGCCTCTTATGAAGTGGAACGCAAGCGCGCCGGGCACTTGCCCAAGGTCAGCCTGTACGCGACCAGCCGCAAGACCCATTCCGATTCAGAAAGCAGCTACAACCAGAAGTACGACACCAACAGCGTCGGCATCCAGGTCAGCCTGCCGCTGTTTGCCGGTGGCTCGGTCTCGGCCTCCACCCGTCAGGCGGCCAACCAACTGTCCCAGGCCCAATACGAGCTGGACGCGCAAACCGCTGCCACGTTGGTGGAGTTGCGCAAGCAATTCAACCTCAACACCAGCGGCGCGGCCAAGGTGCGGGCCTATGAAATGGCAGTCAGGTCCGCCACGGCACTGGTCACCGCCACCCAGAAAAGCGTCAGTGGCGGCGAGCGGGTCAACCTCGACGTTCTCGACGCCGAACAACAACTGTTCACCGCCCGGCGTGACCTGGCCAATGCCCGGCATGCCTACCTGCTGGCGCGCATTCAGTTGAAGTATTACGCGGGGTTGCTGAGCGAGCAGGACTTGCGGGCACTGGCCGGGTATTTCCAACCCTCGGCATGAGTGGTTACAACCCGGCATTCGCCGGGTTTTTTGTGGTGACTAATCTGTGAAACAGCTTCGGGAATAGGAGCCGGTTGTCGGGTGGCAGAGGGAAATTGTTACCTGGCGGAAAATAACCTAACGGATGGGTTACGATGAGGGTAGGTGCTTACAAAGGCTATGTCATTTCGGTGTTTTTCAGGGATGAGCATTGCCCGCCCCATGTGCATGTCAGGGGCAAGGGATGGGATGCACGGTTTCGTTTCAGTTTCCTGGATGGGGAAGTTGAGTTGTGGGACGTAGAGCCTGAACGGAGGCGGCCACCCCTAGCACTTCTGAAAGAGATACGCGGGGCGATCATGCAGCGGCACTACTTGGCACGGGCACGCAGGATTTGGTGGGAAAAACTGCAGACGGTTTGCCTGGAGAATCATTCCTGGAATTGGGACGCTGGCGAGTTGGTCGCGGGGTTGGTCATTCGACAAGGTGTCTACGTCATCGCGAGCGCCAGGCACGACGTCGTAGCGCAACGGACAATTTTGAATCTGGTAAGAGCGCCAGATTGCGTGGGGATTAATTTATGAAAATCATAAAAGCCAAAGTCACACCTTATGTACCTCTCACTGAAGCCGACGTTGACAAGGCAATCGCCCGTGGGCGCAAGTTGAAACGTCTGTACGCCAACGCCAGCAACGTGCGTTATGAAAACGACAGCCTCTCCATTGGCTTCAGCGATGGCAGCCGCGTCGTGTTGCCGGTGGCTGGCCTGCCGGAGTTCGAAGGGTTTTCAGCGCAGGATTTCCAGCAGTTGGAAGTGACGTTCGGTGGCAAGGCGATTAGCTGTGAGGCGCAGGACCTGGATGTTTCCATCACAGGGTTGATCGCTACAAGCCAGCCGCTGATGGACCTGGCAACCAGCCTGGTGGCATCGCGCAATGGCCGCAAAAGCAGCGCGGCTAAAACCGCAGCGGCTCGCGCCAATGGCAAGAAGGGTGGCCGGCCACGCAAGGAAGTACCGGATACCCCAGATACAACAGACACTTGAATAAACGGTAGGAGCGAGCTTGCTCGCGAAAAACCCACAGGCACCGCGTTCCTCCAGGAAGCACGCGTTATCGTTGACGTTTTTCGCAAGCAAGCTCGCGCCTACCTTGCAGGTTTATCGGCGGGTCAGCAACACACCCGATTCCATATGGTGCGTCCACGGGAACTGGTCAAACATTGCACACTGGGTGATCCGGTGCGTGTCGTGCAGTTGCGCGATGTTCGCTGCCAGCGTCTCCGGGTTGCAGGAGATGTACAGGATATTGTCGAAGCGCCGGGTCAGCTCGCAGGTGTCCGGGTCCATGCCAGCGCGGGGCGGGTCGACGAAGACGCTACCGAACGCGTAGCTTTTCAGGTCGATGCCGTGCAGGCGGCGGAACGGGCGCACTTCATTCAGGGCTTGGGTGAGTTCTTCGGCGGAGAGGCGCACCAGGGTGACGTTATCCACGCCATTTTCATCCAGGTTGCTCAGGGCCGCATTCACCGAGGTCTTGCTGATCTCGGTGGCCAGGACCTTGCGCACGCGTGTCGCCAGCGGCAGGGTGAAGTTGCCGTTGCCGCAATACAGCTCCAGCAAATCGTCCGGGCGGTCGCCCAGGGCTTCATAGGCCCAGTTGAGCATCTTCTGGTTCACCGTGCCGTTGGGCTGGGTGAACGCGCCTTCGGGTTGGCGGTAGCTGAAGGTGCGGCCACCGACGTCAAGTTTCTCCACCACGTAGTCATGGCCGATCACGTCGCGCTTGCCCTTGGAGCGGCCGATGATGCTTACATTCAGCTCAGCGGCCAGTTTGTTTGCGGCGGTGTGCCAGTGCTCATCCAGCGGGCGGTGATAACACAGGGTGATCATCGCGTCGCCGGCCAGGGTGGTGAGGAACTCCACCTGGAACAGCTTGTGGCTCAGGGCAGCGCTGGCTTGCCAGGCGGCCTTGAGTTGCGGCATCAACTGGTTGATGCGCTGGCTGGCGATGGGGAATTCTTCGATGAGGATCGGCGTGCGCTTGTCCTCCTGGGAGAACATCGCGTAGTGGCGCTCGCCGCCTTCGCGCCACAGGCGGAACTCCGCACGCAGGCGAAAGTGCTGCAGCGGCGAGTCGAAGACCTGCGGCTCGGGCGCGTCGAACGGTGCCAGCAGGTCACGCAGGCGCGTGACCTTGTCTTGCAGTTGAGCGGTGTAGCTTGCGGCGTCAAAAGTCATGCGTTGAACCAGCCCAGCTTGATCACAAACAGGATCGACAGGATCACCAGCGCCGGGTTCAGCTCACGGTAGCGGCCCGAAAGCAGCTTGATGGCGGTCCAGGCGATGAAACCGAAGGCGATGCCGTTGGCAATGGAGTAAGTGAAGGGCATCGCCAGGGCGGTGATCACCACCGGCGCTGCCACCGTAATGTCGTCCCAGTCGATTTCGGCCAGGCCTTGGCTCATCAACACCGCCACAAACAGCAAGGCTGGCGCGGTGGCGTAGGCCGGTACGCTGGCGGCCAGTGGCGAGAAGAACAGCGCCAGCAAAAACAGGATCGCGACCACGATGGCGGTCAAGCCGGTACGGCCACCGGCGCTCACGCCTGCGGCCGATTCGATGTAGCTGGTGGTGGTCGAGGTACCCAGCAGGGAACCGGCCATGGCGGCGGTACTGTCGGCAATCAGCGCACGGCCCATTTTTGGCATATGGCCGTCCTTGCCCATCAGGCCGGCGCGCTTGGCGACGCCGATCAGGGTGCCGGAGTTGTCGAACAGGTCAACGAACAGGAAGGCGAAGATCACGCTGACCAGGCCGATGTCCAGCGCGCCCTTGATATCCAGCTGCAGGAAGGTCGGGGCCAGAGACGGCGGTACTGAAGTTACGCCGATGAACGGCGTGAAGCCCAGGACGATGGAGGCGACGGTCACCGCCAGGATGCCGATCAGCACTGCGCCGCGTACGGCCAGGGCTTCCAGCGCGACGATCAGCACGAAACCCAGGGTGGCCAGGATCGGTGCCGGTTGTTTCAGGTCGCCCAGGCCGACCATGGTGGCTGGGTTGCTCACCACGATACCGGCGTTATGCAGGGCGATCAGCGCCAGGAACAGGCCGATGCCGGCGGCAATCGCCGAGCGCAGGGGCAGGGGGATGGCGTTGATGATCCACTCACGAATGCGGAAGATCGACAGCAGGAAGAACAGCACCGCCGAAATGAACACCGCGCCCAGCGCCACCTGCCAGGTGTGGCCCATGTGCAGAACCACGGTGTAGGTGAAGAAGGCGTTGAGGCCCATGCCCGGTGCCAGGGCAATCGGGTAGTTGGCGATCAGGCCCATCACGGTCGAACCAATGGCCGCCGCCAGGCAGGTGGCGACAAACACCGCGCCCTTGTCCATGCCGGTCTCGCCGAGGATGCTCGGGTTCACGAACAGGATGTAGGCCATGGCCAGGAAGGTGGTGATCCCCGCGAGAATCTCGGTGCGCACATTGGTGTTGTGGGCTTTGAGTTGAAACAGCTTTTCCAGCATGCCGGCTCCCTGTGACGCTAGTGTGCGTCGTGATTTGTTGACCTCTAAGTCAAAGCACAAACTGCGCCAAGCGCTTGTGGATTCAGAGAGGATCGGAAAAAGCGGCGCATCATACCAGCAGCCGAGGCTGTGTGGCGCATGGGCTTGAGGCATACTGCGCCGACGTTCAACAGCCGGTCATCGACAGCATGAAAAAAGCCAACCCGTGGAGTCTAGCTCTGATCGCCAGTATCGGCCTGTGGCTGGGCGCGGCACCGGCATGGGGCGCGACTGCACCGGCCTTGAGCGAGGTGCGGGTGTTCAAGGTGGAATCGGCCAACTGCAGCGAAGCGATCCAGGAACGGGTCAACACCACCCAGATGTGCGAGCACCGCGGGCCCACCAAGGTCTCGGTGATGGAAGTCGGCCTGGGCAACAGCCCCATGGGCCGCTTCAACGGCGCCGAGTTGAATGGGCAACGCACAGCGGTGTGCCAGGTCGGCAACATCAGTGAGGCGTGCAGCGGCGTGGGCACCTTGATGGGCTACATCTATGTGTTCGACCTGAATGTCCAGGCCCAGGGCTGGTTCGAATTCACCAATACCTCGATCAACCCACCGCAAAACACCCTGAAAGCCCAGCTCAATATCCGCTGATCAATCATCTTGAACGCTCAAAAAACCGGGAAGTCGTACCCCTAAGACGGCGATTTTCCTGAACGCCGCGGACGTACACCAACCCGTGAGGTGTTTATGAGCGCGACCCCCAATGGCGCGGCGGCCCAGCCGTTCGTCGCCCACCCGATACGCCTGACACTCAACGGCCAGGCTCGCCAACTGAACGTGTTGCCCTGGACCACCTTGCTGGACTTGCTGCGCGAACAGTTGGACCTGGTAGGCAGCAAAAAAGGCTGCGACCACGGCCAGTGCGGCGCCTGCACCGTGTTGCGTGACGGCAAACGCGTGAATTCCTGCCTGACCCTGGCCGTGATGTGCGACGGCGCCGAATTGACCACCATCGAAGGCCTGGCCGACGGCGACCAGCTGCACCCCATGCAACAGGCCTTTATCCAGCACGACGCGTTCCAGTGCGGCTATTGCACCCCCGGCCAGATCTGTTCTGCCGTGGGCCTGGCCAATGAAGGCCGCGCCCACGACCGTGCGCAGATCCAGGAATTGATGAGCGGCAACCTGTGCCGCTGCGGCGCCTACAACAACATCCGCGATGCTATCGAAGACGCGCTGCCGGCCTGCCGTCGCCAGGGAGGTGAGTCATGAACCCCTTCCACTACAGCAGGCCGACCGATGTGCAGCAGGCCGTGCAGATGAGCAGCGCCGCCTCGCGCTTTATCGCCGGTGGCACCAACCTGCTGGACCTGATGAAAGAAAACATCAGCCATCCCGAGCACCTGATCGACATCACCGGCTTGCCGCTGCATGACATTCAAGAGACCGCCGAGGGTGGCCTGCGTATCGGTGCGCTGGTGAGCAACGCCGACCTGGCCTGGCACCCGCTGATCGAGCAGCGTTACCCGTTGCTGTCCCAGGCCATCCTCGCCGGGGCGTCGCCGCAGTTACGCAACATGGCCAGTACCGGCGGCAACCTGTTGCAGCGTACCCGTTGCTATTACTTCTACGACGCCGCGGTGCCGTGCAACAAGCGCCAGCCCGGCAGTGGCTGCCCGGCGCGCAACGGCTTGAACCGTATCCATGCGATCCTCGGCGCTAGTGAACAGTGCGTGGCCACCCATCCTTCGGACATGTGCGTGGCCCTGGCGGCGCTGGCGGCGCGGGTGCATGTAGAAGGACGCGGCGGCGCGCGGGTGATCGAGTTCGCCGACTTCCATCGCTTGCCAGGCGATGCGCCGCAACGTGACAACCAATTGGCCGACGATGAGCTGATCACCGCGATTGAACTGCCCGCCGATCATCTGGCCCGCCACAGCCACTACCTGAAGATCCGCGACCGTGCCTCCTATGCCTTCGCCCTGGTGTCGGTGGCTGCCGCCTTGGAACTGGACGGCGATGAAATCATCGACGCCCGCCTGGCCTTGGGCGGTGTGGCCCATAAACCCTGGCGTGACCGCGCAGTGGAAGCCTTGCTGATCGGCCGCACGGTCAGCCGCGAAACCTTCAGCGCCGCTGCCGACGCCCTGCTGCAAGACGCCGAACCGTTGGAACACAACGGCTTCAAGGTCAAGCTGGCCCGGCGCGCAATCATTCGTGCCCTGAGCGACGCCGCCGTCGCAGGAGAACAGCCATGAGCGCCATCGGCAAACCCCTGGACCGCGTCGACGGTCTGCTCAAGGTCACCGGCCAAGCGCGCTACGCCGGTGAATTTCCCGAGGACGGCCTGCTGCATGGTAGCGTGGTGTCGAGTTCGATCGCCAAAGGCCGGGTGCTGCGCATCGATGCGTCCAAGGCGTTGGCGCTGCCAGGTGTGGTGGACGTGATCCATCACCTCAATCGACCGAAAATCGCCAGCTATGACGAGGCGTTCGCCGATGCCGATGCGGCCGATGGCTCGCCTTTTCGCCCTTTGTATAACGACCGCGTGCTTTACAGCGGCCAGCCCCTGGCTTTGGTGATTGCCGATAACCTCGAACTGGCGCGGCACGCCGGCTCACTGGTGCAGATCGACTACGCGCCTGAAGCCTTCGAAACCGACCTGCTCACCCAGCAAGCGGCGGCGCACCCGTCGCCCCAGACCCCGCCCAAACCGCGAGGTAACTTCGAGGCTGAATGGGCCGGTGCCGCAATCAGTCTGGACTTGCACTACAGCACGCCCATCGAGCATCACAACCCGATGGAACCTCACGCCAGCACCGTGCTGTATCAGCCCGACGGCACCCTGCATATCCATGACAAGACCCAGGGCCCGCAGAACTGCCAGGCCTACGTGCAAAAAGTCTTCGGCCTGGACAAGCACCAGGTGCGCATCTTTGCTGCCTTTGTCGGGGGCGCCTTCGGTTCGGGCCTGCGCCCGCAATACCAATTGCCGCTCGCAGTGATGGCGGCCATGGCGCTCAAGCGCTCGGTGCGCGTTACCCTGACTCGTCAGCAGATGTTCACCTTCGGCTATCGCCCGCGCACCTTGCAGCGCTTGCAGATGGGCGCCGCCGCCAATGGGCGCTTGCTGGCGCTGGGGCATACCGCGATTGGCCAGACGTCGCGCTTCGAGGATTTCAGCGAGCACGTGGTGGAGTGGAGCGGCATGCTTTATCACTGCGACAACGTGCAACTGACCTACAAACTAGCGCCGTTGGATGTGTTTACCCCGCTGGATATGCGCGCCCCCGGCGCCGCACTAGGTGTGCTTGGCCTGGAGTGCGCCATGGACGAACTGGCCTGCGCCCTGGCCATCGACCCGGTGCAATTGCGCCTGATCAATTACGCCGAACGTAACCAGAACGAAGACAAACCCTGGTCGAGCAAGGCCCTGCGCGAGTGCTACAGCGAAGGCGCCGAACGCTTCGGCTGGAGCCAGCGCAACCCGGAACCGCGCAGCATGCGCGACGGCCGCCAGTTGATCGGCTGGGGCATGGCCGGCGGCGTGTGGGAAGCCATGCAGATGAAGGCCAGCGCCAAGGCCCACATCGATAGCAACGGCAAACTCACTGTCAGTAGTGCCACCACCGACATTGGCACCGGCACTTATACCGTGATGACCCAGATTGCCTCCCAGGCCAGTGGCGTGGCGATGGCCGATATCAGCTTTGTGCTGGGCGATTCGTCGTTGCCCACCGCGCCGTTGCAGGGCGGCTCGTTTACCGTCTCGTCCGTGGGCACTGCCGTGCAGCAAGCGTGTGAAGCGCTGAATGCCAAGTTGCTGGAGATCGCCCGGCAGACTTACCCGGTATTCAAGGAGGCCGAAGCGGTGCGGTTTGAAGACGGCCAGCTACACAGCGGTGACGTGAGCGTGTCGTTGGCGCAATTGGTCAAGGACAGCGGTGAAGAGGCCCTGGAGGTACAGGTCGACAGCCAGCCCGACAAGAAGCGCGAGGGTTATGCCAGCGCTACTCACTCGGCGGTGTTCGTCGAAGTGCGGGTCGACGAAGACCTGGGCACCATCAAGGTCAGCCGCGTGGTCAGCGCCATTGCCGCTGGACGCGTGGTCAACCCCAAGATGGCCCGCAGCCAGATCCTCGGCGGCGTGGTGTGGGGCATTGGCATGGCGCTGCATGAAGAGACCCAGGTCGACCATGAGCTGGGGCGCTACATGAACCACAGCCTGGCCGAGTACCACATCCCGGTGAACGCCGATATTGGCGAGATTGATGTGCTGTTTGTCGAAGAGCACGACGAGATCGTCAATGCACTCGGCTCCAAGGGCGTGGGGGAAATCGGCATTGTCGGGGTGGCGGCGGCGGTGGCGAATGCGGTTTACCATGCCACCGGCAAGCGGGTGCGGGAGTTTCCGATTACCTTGGATAAGGTCCTTTAAAATGTGGGAGCGGGCTTGCTCGCGAATGCGGTGGTTCAGTCAGTGATGTACTGAATGACACACTGCATTCGCGAGCAAGCCCGCTCCCACATTGACTGTATTCCAACATCAGGTATGGCGGTGACGCCTATAACTTGGCTTCTTCCACCGGCACATGCATGCGATCCCGGTTAGCCAGGGTCGGGAACAGCTTGATCCACACCCCGGTCACCACCAGCGTACCAACCCCGCCCATCACCACCGCAGGCACGGTGCCAAACCAGTGGGCGGTTATCCCGGATTCGAACTCGCCCAATTGATTGGACGCACCGATAAACAGGCCATTGACCGCACTCACCCGCCCGCGCATTTCATCTGGCGTTTCCAACTGCACGAACGACGCACGGATCACCATGCTGATCATGTCCGCCGCGCCCAATACCACCAGCACCGCCAGGGAAAACCAGAACGAGGTCGACAGGCCAAAGGCAATGGTTGCCACCCCAAACACGCCGACGGCGGTGAACATTACGCGGCCCACCTGGCGGTCCACCGAAAAGCGCGCCAGCCATAACGACATCAGCAAAGCGCCCACGGCCGGCGCCGACCGCAGCAGGCCCAGGCCCCAGGCGCCGGTCAGCAGGATGTCCTTGGCGAACACCGGCAACAGCGCAGTGGCGCCGCCCAGCAGCACGGCAAACAGGTCCAGGGAGATGGCGCCGAGAATGTCCGGGCGGCTGCGAATAAAACGAATGCCGGCCAGCAGCGAGTCCAGGGTGGCCTTGGCTTTGTTCAGCGGGGTCTGGCGTGCGGGCAGGTTAAGGGTCAGCACGCAGGCGATCAGGTACAGCGCCACAGTGGGGCCGTACACCCACACGCTGCCAAAGGCGTAGAGCAACCCCCCAACGGCCGGTGCGACGATGGTCGCCAGTTGCTGGGCCGATTGCGAAGCCGCCACGGCGCGGGGGAACAGCGCGCTGGGCACGATGCTCGGCAACAGCGCCTGGGTGGTGGGCATTTCAAATGAACGGGCGGCGCCCAACAGGAAGGCGAGGATAAAGATCATCTCGCGGGTTACGTTGCCGGTCAGGCCACCGATGGCCAGGGACAAGGCAATCAGCGCCTGCAAGGTCTGGCAGATGGCTGCGACCCGGCGGCGTTCATAGCGATCCGCCACGTGCCCGGTGTGCAGCATGAACAGCACGCGCGGCACGAATTCCACCAGGCCGACCAGGCCCAGGTCCAGCACATTGCCGGTCAGTTGGTAGAGGTTCCAGCCGATCGCCACGGTGAGCATCTGGAAACCGCTGGCGGTAAAGATCCGCGCCAGCCAGAACGCGATGAAAGGGCGGTGGTGACGTAACAGCAACGCAGGTTCACTGGGCATCGGCAATCAGGTCGGCAACGGGAGAAGGGCGAGATTAGCATCAAGCTGTAACAAATAGTTGCAAGAACTGAGCTGAGGCAAGCTGTCACGCGGCAAAAGACCACACAGTCCTACAGCAAAAATGGGACTACTCTTTCAACGATGCTTGATCCAGATCAAAACCTGCCCCGGGATTGTTCTGGTGGTCGAAAGGCCAGATTCCCCACGCGATGGGTAATAAAAGAAACGAATTGAAATTCGCCACACTCCATATCCGTGGGGGCAGTGGGTGCAGGCTCCCAGCCAGCAGCCGGTATTACCTGACAGAGGAAGACTTATGTTCGGTTTGGAGGCGCTAGATCTCGCCCGAATTCAATTCGCGTTCACCATCTCATTCCACATCCTGTTCCCGGCGATCACCATCGGCCTGGCCAGTTACCTTGCGGTACTGGAGGGCTTGTGGCTCAAGACTCATAACGATACCTACCGTGATCTCTACCATTTCTGGTCGAAGATCTTTGCCGTCAACTTCGGCATGGGCGTGGTATCGGGCCTGGTCATGGCCTACCAGTTCGGCACCAACTGGAGCCGCTTCTCGGACTTCGCCGGCGCCGTCACCGGGCCGTTGCTGACGTACGAAGTGCTCACGGCCTTCTTCCTCGAGGCCGGTTTCCTGGGCGTGATGTTATTTGGCTGGAACAAGGTGGGGCGCAAGCTGCACTTTTTTGCCACGGTGATGGTGGCTGTGGGTACGCTGATCTCCACGTTCTGGATTCTTGCCTCCAACAGCTGGATGCAGACGCCCCAGGGCTTTGAAATCATCGATGGCCGCGTGATCCCGACCGATTGGTTGGCGGTGATCTTCAACCCGTCGTTCCCCTACCGCCTGATGCACATGGCCACGGCTGCTTTTGTTGCCACGGCGTTCTTCGTCGGCTCGTCGGCGGCGTGGCATTTGCTGCGCGGTAAGGACAGCCCGGCGATCCGCAAAATGCTCTCGATGGCGATGTGGATGGCCCTGATCGTTGCGCCCATCCAGGCGGTGATTGGCGACTTCCATGGCCTTAATACCCTCAAGCATCAGCCGGCTAAGATCGCGGCGATTGAAGGCCACTGGGAAAATATCGGCAACGAGCCCACGCCGCTGATCCTGTTCGGCTGGCCGGACATGAAAGCCGAGAAAACCAAATACGCGGTCGAGATCCCGTACCTGGGCAGCCTGATCCTGACTCACTCCCTGGACAAGCAGGTGCCGGCGCTCAAGGAGTTCCCGCCTGAAGACCGTCCCAACTCGACCATTGTGTTCTGGTCGTTCCGGGTCATGGTCGGCCTGGGGTTCCTGATGATCTTCACCGGTCTGTTCAGCCTGTGGCTGCGCCGGGGCGACAAGATGTACACGTCCAAACCGTTCCTGTACCTGGCGCTGTGGATGGGCCCGTCTGGCCTGATTGCGATTCTGGCCGGTTGGTTCACCACCGAAATCGGTCGCCAGCCCTGGGTGGTCTACGGGTTGATGCGCACGGCGGATGCCTCCTCCGGGCATAGCCTGACGCAGATGACCATTACCCTGGTGTTGTTCGTGGTGGTGTACTTCGCGCTGTTCGGCGCGGGCCTGGGCTACATGATGCGCCTGGTGCGCAAAGGCCCCGTGACCCACGACAGTACCGAGCCGGCCCATGGCGGCCCTGGCCAGAAACGCACCCCGGCACGTCCGTTGTCTGCTGCCGACGATGGCAGTGATAACGACCACGACCACATCCAGCACAAGGGGAATTGAGATGGGCATTGATCTTCCGCTGATCTGGGCCGTGATCATCATCTTCGGCATCATGATGTACGTGGTCATGGACGGCTTCGACCTGGGGATCGGCATTCTTTTCCCGTTTATTCCGGGCAAAGTCGACCGTGACGTGATGATGAACACCGTGGCACCCGTATGGGACGGCAACGAAACCTGGCTGGTACTCGGCGGCGCGGCGTTGTTTGGCGCGTTCCCGCTGGCCTATTCGGTGGTGTTGTCGGCGCTGTACCTGCCGCTGATCCTGATGCTGATCGGGCTGATCTTTCGCGGCGTGGCCTTTGAGTTCCGCTTCAAGGCCAAGGACCACAAGCGTCACCTGTGGGACAAGGCGTTTATTGGCGGCTCGCTGGCGGCGACCTTCTTCCAGGGCGTGGCGCTGGGCGCCTTTATCGACGGCATCCCGGTGGTGGACCGCCAGTTCGCCGGCGGCTCACTGGACTGGCTCACGCCGTTCACGATGTTCTGCGGTGTGGCGCTGATCGTGGCGTATGCCTTGCTCGGCTGCACCTGGCTGATCATGAAGACCGAAGGCAAGTTGCAGGAGCAGATGCACAACCTGGCGCGGCCTTTGGCCTTCGTGGTGTTGGCGGTGATTGGTATCGTCAGCATCTGGACGCCGCTGACCCACCCGGAAATCGCCTCGCGCTGGTTTACCCTGCCGAACCTGTTCTGGTTCCTGCCGGTGCCGATCCTGGTGCTGGTCACCATGTACGGGTTGATCCGCGCTGTGGCACGTAACGCGCACTACACGCCGTTCCTGTTGACGCTGGTGCTGATTTTCCTCGGCTACAGCGGCCTGGGGATCAGCCTGTGGCCGAACATCATCCCGCCGTCCGTATCGATCTGGGATGCCGCCGCGCCGCCGCAAAGCCAGGGCTTCATGCTGGTGGGCACGCTGTTCATCATCCCGTTCATCCTGGGCTACACCTTCTGGAGCTACTACGTGTTCCGCGGCAAGGTCACCCACGAAGATGGCTATCACTAGGAGGGTTGAAACATGTCCAAACCTTCGTTGCACGAGATTGAACAGGCCGAGAAGCAGCCATTGTGGCGGCGCCTGGGGTGGCTGGCGATGATCTGGACCGGCAGCGTGCTGGCCCTGTTCGTGGTGGCCAGCCTGATGCGCATGTTCATGAATGCGGCAGGCCTGAGCACCCACTGACCCCAATACCAATAATGTAGGAGCGAGGGGGACGCCTAGTTCTTGCTCGCGAAAAACTCACAGACGCCGCGTTTATTCAGTAAGCACGCGTTCTCGTTGGCGTTTTTCGCGAGCAAGCTCGCTCCTACAAGTAAGCAGGGGTTTTTATTTACGCGCTTTGAGGATGACGAACTTGGGTGTGGCCGCTACTTGCTCGACGCCACGGAACAGCCGCGCCAGCTTGCTGTGGTAGCCCAGGTGACGATTGCCGACGATGTACAAGGCTCCGCCGACCACCAGCGCTTCGCGTGCCTGCTGGAACATGCGCCAGGCCAGGAAGTCACCGACCACTTGTTGTTGGTGGAACGGTGGGTTGCACAGCACCACGTCCAGCGACTGCGGCTCCTGGCCGGCCAGGCCGTCGCCGGCCTGCACGGTGACGTCCCGTTCACCCAAGGCGGCTTGCCAGTTTTCGGCGGCCGATTGCACCGCCATGTACGACTCATCCACCAAGGTGTAATGCGCATCGGGGTTGTGCAGGGCGCTGGCAATCGCCAGTACGCCGTTGCCGCAGCCCAGGTCCGCCACGCGGGCGCTGCCCAGGTTTTTTGGCAGGTGCGGCAGGAAGGCGCGGGTGCCGATGTCCAGGCCTTCGCGGCAAAACACGTTGGCGTGGTTGCGCAACTCGATGACGGGCGCATCCAAGGTATAGCGGGTTGGGTAGGGCGAAACCGCAGCAGGGCGTTGCTCGACGCTGGCGATCAACAGCCGCGCTTTTTTGACCGCCAATGAGGCGTGCATGGGGCCGATGTAACGCTCCAGCAATTCGCCCGCAGCCCGGGGCAAATGCTTGACCATCGCACCTGCGATCACCTCGGCGCCGGGCGCCAGTTGCCCTTGCAGGCGGATCAGTTGTTCTTCCAGCAACGCCAGGGTTTTCGGCACGCGGATCAATACGCGATCGAATGGCCCGGTCGCAAGCTGGCTGGCCGGTATGAAGGGCACGGCATCAAAGGGTTTGCCGTTGCGCACCAGATTTTTTTCCAGGCCCTGGGCCGCGAGGAACGAGTCACCGCTGGAGGTCACCTGCACCTGGCCTTGAAGGCTGGCCGCTAGGGCGCCGAAGCTGTCATTGAGGACCAGCACGCGGGTGGCGGCAGTAGGCTGCTGCGCGGCGAGGTGGCTGAGCAGGTATTCGTCGGCGGCATCGGAGGCTTGCAGCGGATCATTGTGTTGCTCTGGCTGACGAATCAGGTCGAGCTGGGCGAAAGGGCTGTCAAGCAGGGGCATGGCGGGGCAAGGCTCTGGGTAATCGACGGACCGTCTGAGTGAACGGCGGGGCAACCATGGGAAGCGCACCCTCAACACTCAGAATTGGCCGTAAATGTTACGTTTTTTTCAACGCGATGACATGCGGTGTTTTGCGTAGGTTAAAACAGCCCGGCTTTAGCGGCACGCAGCACCGCCTGGATCTTGTTATGCACGCCCAGCTTCTTGAAGGTACTGCTGATATGAAAGCCCACGGTGCGTTCGGACAGGCAAAGAATCGCGGCAATCTCGGAGGCCGTCTTGCCCATCGCAGACCATTTGAGGATTTCCGTTTCCCGGGCGGTCAATTTGCTGGGCGCTTTGATGTCGGGCGCGTCGGCGTACTTCTGCGCGACGACCGCATGCATCGCGTGGCAAAGCCACAACACCTGGCCAGCTTTTTCGTAAAGCTCTTCAGGGCTGACTTCGCCCTTGCTGCGAACCAGGGTCAGCATGCTGAATACACCCTGGAAATCATGCACGGCTTGGGTCCAGCCTAAATGCACCCCGCAGGACTGAGCCAACTCCCACAACTGGGGGGTGTTGGCAAAGGTTTTTTGCTCCCAGAGAATGGGCAGTACCGAATTTTTGCAGTGGGTTACAACGGGGTCTACATCGAAGTAGTGTGCTTGTTTATAAATGTGACTCCATTCGTTTGGATAGTTATTAAATAGAATGGGTTTTGTTTGAGTGTCTTGTGACTGGGAGCTCATCGTAAAAGAGCAATATTCGAAACCCAGCTCATAGGTGTGGTTAATCACCATCTCAAACACACTGGTGATTTCACTCTCGCCTTCCAGCTTGGGCAGCCGGGTGTTATGCCAATTGACCATCGGTGACTCTCCATAGGTTTCTGTGTGACTTGGGTACGTCCTGATCTCCCAATGCAACTCGAAAACAAGTGTAGGGGAAGTCCTACAACTGAGTCTGAAAAATATTTTACTTACAGGGTTTGTTTCGCACGCCGGTTTTGTACAAGGCTTGGAGTTTTGTATAAGGGCACTTGGCAGCGAAAGTTTTTTCAACGTTTTTAATGTCTTAAAAACAGTATCAAAATGATGTCGTTGTAAGTGCCGTTTCATCTAGTGAGGTGTTCGGGGGGCATTAATAGCCAAATAATTAGTTCCACTGAGGCGCCCGTGGCTTGGCCCCTGGCTAGCTCAAAAACGCGCTGGCCAGCTGCGCGGGACTTCAGCGATTGCAAAGCCAGTACCAATCATCGGTGTTTGCGCGGTCTGTTTTGAGGGACACTAACGGCCTGTGCAAAACGGAGCCCCCCATGACGGCCAGTGCTGAGAAATTTACCCGCCAGACCCTGCTCGATGTGCAATCGCTGACCCCCAGCCTGTTCACCCTGCGCACCACCCGCGATGCCGGTTTTCGTTTTACCGCCGGCCAGTTCGTGCGCCTGGGCGTTACCAAGGCGGATGGCAGCACCGTGTGGCGTGCCTATTCCATCGTGTCTTCGCCGTTTGACGAGCATCTGGATTTTTTTTCCATCGTGGTCCCCGGTGGTGAGTTCACCAGTGAACTGAGCCGCCTGAAGGTGGGCGATACCTTGCTGGTAGAGCGCCAGGCCACGGGTTTTCTGACCCTCAACCGCTTTGTCGACGGGCGCGACCTGTGGTTGCTGGGAACCGGTACGGGCATTGCGCCGTTCCTGTCGATCCTGCAGGACTTCGAAGCCTGGGAAAAATTCGAGCGCATCATCCTGGTGTACAGCGCCCGGGAAGCCAAGGAACTGGCCTACCAGTCGCTGATCAACACACTGGGTGAGCGCGAATACCTGGCCGACTACGCCCACAAGCTCACCTACATTCCCATCGTCACCCGCGAGCTGCATCCGGGCGCGTTGAACGGGCGTATTACGGCCCTGATCGAAAATGGCGAATTGGAGCGGACGGCTGGCGTGGAGCTGACGGCGCAGGATTCGCGCGTACTGATTTGCGGCAACCCGCAGATGGTCGATGACACGCGCCAGTTGCTCAAGCAGCGGGACATGCAACTGAGCCTGAGCCGACGGCCTGGCCAGGTGGCGGTAGAAAACTACTGGTAGAAAAAAGGCGCCTTACGAGGCGCCTTTTTTGCATCCGCAGGTTAAAGCGGCTTGTTGTTCTGTGCCTTGAGCAGATCGCGGATCTCGCCCAGCAGCACTTCTTCCTTGCTCGGCGTCGGCGGCAGGCTTGGGGCCACGGCCTCTTCGCGCTTGAGACGGTTGATCGCCTTCACGCCCATGAAGATTGCAAACGCGACGATCACAAAGTCGATGATGCTCTGGATGAACTTGCCGTAGGCCAGCACAACAGCGGGGACATCACCCTGTGCGGCCTTGAGCGTGACGGCCAGATCGGCAAAGTCCACGCCACCGATCAGCAGGCCGATGGGAGGCATTATCACGTCGCCTACAAATGAGGAAACAATCTTGCCGAAGGCAGCACCGATGATGATACCGACGGCCATGTCGACCACATTACCTTTGACCGCGAAGGCCTTGAACTCACTGATCACGCCCATAGGTTATTCCTTGTTACAGTTGAGGAGGGTGGAGGTCAGTGTAATTCAGTCGAACAGCGCTTGCTCGACACAACTGTTAACACTGTCGATTTTTATCGACACATTAAATCGCAAATAGTTTGCAAAGTGCCACCATTCGCGCGCGAATTACCGGCTATTTCAGCGAGTTACCAGATTATTTTCTTAATCGGGCCTGTGGTGTTTTTCTATTTATCTTCTGACTCGCAGGTCACTAGCCTCTGGCAAGCACAACTGAATGTGCATTAAAAAAAACCAGAGGAAACCTCGATGAACACTCCAATCAGCCGCAGGCCCGTGTCGGCGCGCCACGCGCTGGCCCTGGTGACCGCCAGCCTGCTTTCCCTCTCTGTGCAAGCCGCCAACCTGACCCGCGATAACGGGGCCAACGTCGGTGATAACCAGAACTCCCAGACCGCCGGCGCCAATGGCCCGGTGTTGCTGCAGGACGTGCAACTGATCCAGAAGCTGCAGCGCTTCGACCGCGAACGCATTCCAGAGCGCGTGGTGCACGCACGCGGCACGGGCGCCCATGGCACCTTCACCGTGACCGACAACCTCAGCGACCTGACCAAGGCCAAGGTATTCGCCGCCGGTGAAACCACGCCGGTGTTCGTGCGCTTCTCGGCTGTGGTGCATGGCAACCACTCCCCGGAAACCCTGCGCGACCCACGGGGCTTCGCCACCAAGTTCTATACCGCCGAAGGTAACTGGGACCTGGTCGGCAATAACTTCCCCACGTTCTTTATTCGCGATGCGATCAAGTTCCCGGACATGGTCCATGCCTTTAAACCGGACCCGCGCACTAACCTGGACGATGACTCGCGTCGTTTCGACTTCTTCTCCCATGTTCCAGAGTCCACTCGTACACTGACCGAGTTGTACTCGGACTCCGGCACCCCAGCCAGTTACCGCGAAATGGACGGCAATGGTGTACATGCCTACAAGTTGATTAACACTAAAGGTGAAGTGCACTACGTCAAGTTCCATTGGAAGAGCCTGCAGGGCATCAAGAACCTTGATCCCAAGCAAGTTACCGAAGTGCAGGGGCGTGACTACAGCCATATGACCAACGACCTGGTCACGCACATCAACAAAGGCGACTTCCCCAAGTGGGACTTGTATGTGCAGGTGCTCAAGCCTGAAGACCTGGCCAAGTTTGATTTCGACCCACTGGATGCCACCAAGATCTGGCCGAATGTGCCCGAGCGCAAAGTCGGGCAAATGGTGCTGAACCGCAACCCGGCCAATGTGTTCCAGGAAACCGAACAAGTCGCGATGGCCCCGGCCAACCTGGTACCGGGTATCGAGCCGTCGGAAGACCGCTTGCTGCAAGGCCGGGTGTTCTCCTACGCCGATACGCAGATGTACCGCCTGGGCGCGAACGCCCTGCAACTGCCGATCAACGCTCCACGGGTCACCGTCAACAACGGCAACCAGGACGGCGCGATGAACTTCGGCAAGACCACCACCGGCGTGAACTACCAACCAAGCCGCCTGTTGCCACGCGAAGAGCCACAAACCGCGCGCTACAGCCAGGCGCCGCTGGCGGGCAGCACCCAGCAGGCCAAGATCCAGCGTGAGCAGAACTTCAAGCAGGCCGGTGATCTGTACCGTTCCTACACCAAGAAAGAGCGCGAGGACTTGATCAACAACTTCGGCGGCTCATTGGCCACCACCGATGATGAGAGCAAGCACATCATCCTGTCGTTCCTCTACAAAGCGGATCCGGAATACGGCACCGGCGTCGCCAAAGTCGCCAAGGGCGACCTGGCTCGCGTGAAGGCGCTGGCGCAAAAACTGACTGACTGATTCGTTGGTTGCGGTCGGCGCCTTCACGGGCGTCGACCTTTGGCAGGAGAACACCCTATGCGCATCTCTATCGGTTTACTGATGGCCATGCTGGCCTTCGCCGCCCATGCCGAGCCCCCGGACCCGGTGGCGCTCAAGGCGCAGTTGCAGGACTACTATTTCGACGCCGCCCGTCGTGGCGACCTCGACATGCTCAACACCTTCATTGAGTCCGGCTACGGTCTCAATACCCAGGACGACAAGGGCTACACCGCGTTGATCCTGGCTGCCTATCACGGCCAGGGCCCGTACGTGGAGCGTCTGCTCGATGCCGGCGCCGACGCCTGTGTGCAGGACCAACGCGGCAACACAGCGTTGATGGGCGCCATCTTTAAAGGCGAGCTGAAAATCGCCCAGCGCCTGTTGGCCACCGACTGCAACCCTGACCAACGCAACGGCGCAGGGCAGACCGCCGCCATGTACGCCGGGTTATTCAAGCGCGTCGAGTTGCTGGGGGCGCTGCAAGCCAAAGGCGCCGACCTGAACGCCGAGGACCCTGTGGGTAACAGCGCTTCACGTTTGGCTAATGGCGAAATCCGGACCCCAGCGTCGCGCTGAGCTATCATCGCGGTTTTTCGGTTGGAGGTTCTCATATGGCAAAGGCCAAGCGCATGTACGGCTGCACAGAGTGCGGCGCGACCTTTCCCAAATGGGCGGGCCAGTGCTCCGAATGCGGCGCCTGGAACACCCTGACTGAAACCATGATCGAGAGCGGCGGTGCCGCAGCCCCCACCGGCCGTGCCGGCTGGACCGGGCAACAGGCGCAGATCAAGACCCTGGCCGAAGTCAGCGTCGAAGAGATCCCGCGCTTTTCCACCGCCTCCGGCGAACTGGACCGGGTATTGGGCGGTGGCCTGGTGGACGGCTCGGTGGTGCTGATCGGCGGTGACCCTGGCATCGGCAAGTCCACGATCCTGCTGCAAACCCTTTGCAGCATCGCCAGCCGCATGCCTGCGCTGTACGTCACGGGCGAAGAGTCCCAGCAGCAAGTGGCCATGCGCGCCCGGCGCCTGGGCTTGCCTCAGGATCAGTTGCGGGTGATGACCGAAACCTGCATCGAAAGCATCATCGCCACGGCGCGCATCGAAAAGCCCAAAGTCATGGTCATTGACTCGATCCAGACGATTTTCACCGAACAACTGCAATCGGCACCCGGCGGCGTGTCTCAGGTGCGCGAAAGCGCGGCGCTGCTGGTGCGTTACGCCAAGCAGAGCGGCACGGCGATCTTCCTGGTCGGCCACGTCACCAAGGAGGGCGCACTGGCCGGGCCACGGGTGTTGGAACACATGGTCGACACCGTGCTGTATTTCGAAGGGGAATCCGACGGTCGCCTGCGCCTGCTGCGGGCGGTGAAGAACCGCTTTGGCGCCGTCAACGAACTGGGTGTGTTTGCCATGACTGACCGGGGGCTGAAAGAAGTCTCGAACCCCTCCGCGATTTTTCTCACCCGCGCCCAGGAAGAAGTCCCAGGCAGCGTGGTGATGGCCACGTGGGAAGGCACCCGGCCGATGCTGGTGGAAGTCCAGGCGCTGGTGGATGACAGCCATTTGGCCAACCCACGGCGCGTCACCCTGGGCCTGGACCAGAACCGCCTGGCGATGTTGCTGGCGGTGCTGCACCGGCATGGCGGCATTCCGACCCACGACCAGGATGTGTTCCTCAACGTGGTGGGCGGGGTCAAGGTGCTGGAGACCGCGTCCGACCTGGCGTTGATGGCGGCGGTGATGTCCAGCCTGCGTAACCGTCCGTTGCCCCATGACTTGCTGGTGTTTGGCGAGGTGGGTTTGTCGGGCGAAGTACGCCCGGTGCCGAGTGGGCAGGAGCGCTTGAAGGAGGCGGCCAAGCATGGCTTCAAACGGGCGATTGTGCCCAAGGGCAATGCCCCGAAGGAGGCGCCGCCGGGGTTACAGATTATTGCTGTGACACGCTTGGAACAGGCGCTGGATGCCCTGTTCGAATAACCAGCGCCGGACCACCCTTGTGGGAGCGGGCTTGCTCGCGAATGCGGTGTATCAGTCATTAAATAATTGGCTGAAGGACCGCATTCGCGAGCAAGCCCGCTCCCACATTGGATGTACGTTGGCAGCTAGATCTCCAGCAGGGCGCCCAGCTCGCGCTCCAGCTCTTGCTCATCACCCAGGTTCAACTCAACGAACCTACGCAAATGGCTGATCGAATCCAGATCAATGTGTTTGCATACGAAGCCCAATTGCCCAGGATCTTCATGGGTCAGCCGCGCTTGCATCTTTATATGTGTCTTCTGGTCCAGGCGTATGTCGACATCAAAGGGCAGCGCTTTATTCCCCTTCCAGTCGTCCGGTCGTTCCACCAGCAAACCCTTGAGTGATAGATCCAGCAGTTTCACCGGCCATTCGCTGCCGTTTTGCCGAAGTTCGGCCGTGGCATCAAAGGCAATCCGGCGAAAACGGCGACGTTCAGACGCATGCTCGGTCATGGTAAAGCCCTCTGTGAATGGGAGGAGTGTAGCCCCGGGCCATCAAGGGGCGATTATTTCGGCTTTTTTTACCGGTTGAAGGCTCTAGACCAACGTAGGGGGCTGGTCTTTGAGGCCAGTAGCGCTAAACTCGGGCTGGCTGTCCTTTCTGTCCACCCTGGCTGGAATATAAAAATGAAAAATAATAATAGCCTGCTACGCCACTTACCCTGGCTGGTGCTGGCAATTGTAGGAGCGTGCGCCCTGGGCGTAGTGGCCTTGCGCCGCGGCGAGGCGATCAACGCCTTGTGGATTGTGGTCGCTGCAGTAGCCATCTACCTGGTTGCGTACCGTTACTACAGTCTGTTCATCGCCAACAACGTGATGCAACTCGACCCTCGGCGGGCAACCCCTGCGGTGGTCAACAACGATGGTCTGGACTATGTGCCGACCAACAAACACATTCTTTTCGGTCACCACTTTGCGGCGATTGCCGGTGCAGGCCCGTTGGTCGGCCCGGTGCTGGCGGCGCAAATGGGCTATCTGCCCGGCACCCTCTGGCTGATTGCCGGGGTGGTGCTGGCCGGTGCGGTGCAAGACTTCATGGTCCTGTTCCTGTCCACCCGTCGCAACGGCCGTTCCCTGGGGGATATGGTTCGCGAAGAGATGGGCCGCATTCCCGGGACCATCGCGCTGTTCGGCTGCTTCCTGATCATGATCATCATCCTCGCGGTGTTGGCGCTGATCGTGGTCAAGGCCCTGGCCGAGAGCCCATGGGGCATCTTCACGGTGATGGCGACCATCCCGATCGCGATGTTCATGGGCATCTACATGCGCTACATCCGCCCGGGCCGCATCGGTGAAATCTCGATCATCGGCGTGCTGTTGCTGCTGGGTTCGATCTGGCTGGGCGGGCAGATTGCCGCTGACCCGGTGTGGGCCAAGGCGTTCACCTTCACCGGTATCCAGATCACCTGGATGCTGATCGGCTACGGTTTCGTGGCCGCTGTGCTGCCGGTGTGGCTGATCCTGGCGCCCCGCGACTACCTGTCGACGTTCCTGAAAATCGGCACCATCATCGCCCTGGCGATTGGCATCCTGGTCACCATGCCTGACCTGAAAATGCCGGCACTCACCCAGTTCATCGACGGCACCGGCCCGGTGTGGAAGGGCGGCCTGTTCCCGTTCCTGTTCATCACCATTGCCTGTGGCGCGGTCTCGGGCTTCCATGCGCTGATCTCCTCGGGCACCACGCCCAAGCTGTTGGCCAGTGAAAGCCATGCCCGTTACATCGGTTACGGCGGCATGCTGATGGAGTCGTTCGTGGCCATCATGGCGATGGTTGCCGCCTCGGTGATCGAGCCTGGCGTGTACTTCGCCATGAACAGCCCGGCCGCCATTGTCGGCACCGACGTGGTTACCGTGGCGCAGACGGTCAGCAGTTGGGGCTTTGCCATTACGCCTGAGGCGCTCTCTGCCGTGGCCCACGATATCGGCGAAACCACCATCCTGGCGCGTGCCGGCGGTGCGCCGACGTTGGCGGTGGGTATCGCGCAGATCCTGCACAGTGTGCTGCCGGGTGAAAACACCATGGCGTTCTGGTACCACTTTGCGATCCTGTTCGAAGCGCTGTTCATCCTCACGGCGGTCGACGCCGGTACCCGTGCCGGTCGTTTCATGCTGCAAGACCTGCTGGGTTCGTTCGTGCCGGCGCTCAAGCGTACCGAGTCTTGGACTGCCAACCTTATCGCCACGGCCGGTTGCGTGGCCATGTGGGGCTACTTGCTGTACCAAGGCGTGATCGACCCGCTGGGTGGTATCAACACCTTGTGGCCGCTGTTCGGTATCTCCAACCAGATGCTGGCGGGTATCGCGCTGATGCTGGCGACCGTTGTGCTGATCAAGATGAAGCGCCAGCGCTACATCTGGGTGACCATGTTGCCAGCGGTGTGGCTGTTGATCTGCACCACCACTGCGGGCTTCATCAAGCTGTTCGACGCCAACCCGGCGATCGGCTTCCTGTCGCTGGCCAAGAAATACAGCGATGCCCTGGCTAACGGCCAGATCCTGGCCCCGGCCAAGAGCATCGACCAGATGCAGCACGTGATCTGGAACGCCTACACCAACGCAACGCTGACGGCGCTGTTCCTGTTCGTGGTGTTCAGCATCCTGTTCTATGCGCTCAAGGTGGGTGTCGCCGCCTGGGGCAACAAAGAGCGTACGGATAAAGAAGCCCCGTTCCAGGCTGTACCGGACGCGTAAACGAGGATTGCAAACATGTTCAATGACATCAGTCGCCTCGGTAAATACCTCGGTCAGGCCGCCCGCCTGATGGTCGGCATGCCCGACTACGACACTTACGTCGAGCATATGCAAACCAAACACCCGGACAAGCCGGTGATGGACTACAAGGCGTTCTTCCGGGAACGCCAGGAAGCCCGTTACGGCGGCAAGGGTGGGCCCAAGTGCTGTTAAGTTGGTAAAACTGCCTTACCTGTAGGAGCGAGCTTGCTCGCGAAAAACCCAAGGACACCACGTGCATCCAGACAGCACGCGTTATCGTTGACGTTCTTCGCGAGCAAGCTCGCTCCTACAGTTGTTTTTGCGTCCCCATTTTTCAGGAGAATCTCTTTGTCCTCTCCCATCCCCGTTACCATCCTCAGCGGCTTCCTCGGCGCCGGCAAGACCACCTTGCTGCGCCACCTGCTCAAAGCCGAGCACGGCTTGAAAATCGCCGTGATCGAAAACGAATTCAGTGACGCCGGTATCGACACCCAACTGCTGGGCGACGAGCCGGTGCAAGTGATGACCCTGTCCAACGGCTGCGTGTGCTGCACCATCCACACCGACCTGACCAAGGCCCTATACCTGCTGCTTGAACGCCTGGACAGCGGCGAGATCGCCTTCGACCGCCTGGTGATCGAATGCACCGGCCTGGCCGACCCCGCACCGGTGGCCCAGACCTTTTTCATCGACGAAGAACTGCGCGAGCGCTATATCCTCGACGGCATCATCACCCTGGTGGATGCGGCCCACGCCGAGCATCATCTGACCCAGACCATCGCCCAGGCCCAGATCGGCTTTGCCGACCGCTTGTTGGTGAGCAAGCGCGACCTGGTAGACGACGCCACCTTCGACGCCCTCAGCCAGCGCCTCACCCGCATCAACCGCCGTGCGCCGATTCGCGTGGTAGACCACGGCAAGATTGACCTGGCCGAATTGCTGGATGTGCGCGGTTTCAACCTCAACGCCGGCATGAGCCTGCGCCCGGTCAGTGCAGCGCCTTCGGTCGACCGTATTTCCAGCCTGGTGCTGCGCACCGACCAGCCGCTGGATATCGACCGTCTCAGCGAGTTCATGAACGAACTGCTGGAAGATCATGGCAAACAACTGCTGCGTTACAAAGGCGTACTGAATATTGCCGGGGAGGATCGACGCATGGTGTTCCAGGGCGTGTTGAAGCTCTATGGCTTCGACTGGGATACCGAATGGGCCGAGGGCGAGGCGCGCGAAAGTGTGATTGTGTTTATTGCCGATGAGCTGCCGGAAGACAAGATCCGCCAAGGCTTTGAGCGGATCTATCAGGCATAAAAAAGCCCACTTGTAGGAGCGAGCTTGCTCGCGAAGAACTCACAGGCAACGCATGCACCCAAGATGCACGCGTTATCGTTGACGTTTTTCGCGAGCAAGCTCGCTCCTACAGTGGGCTTCTTGGTATTACGCGCCGTATACCGGCAGCTTCTTGCAGATGGCCTTGACCTTCTCACGTACCGCGTCGATCACGGCTTCGTTGTTCAGGTCGGCCAGGATGTCGCAGATCCAGCCGGCCAGTTCCTTGCACTCGGCTTCCTTGAAACCACGGGTGGTCACAGCCGGAGTGCCGAAGCGCAGGCCGGAGGTGACGAACGGCGAACGTGGGTCGTTCGGCACGGAGTTTTTGTTCACGGTGATGAAGGCTTTGCCGAGGGCAGCGTCAGCATCTTTACCGGAAATGTCCTGCTTGATCAGCGACAGCAGGAACAGGTGGTTTTCGGTACCGCCGGACACCACGTCAAAGCCGCGCTCGATGAACACGCTGGCCATGGTCTTGGCGTTCTTGACCACTTGTTGCTGGTAGGTCTTGAACTCAGGCTGCAGTGCTTCCTTGAAGCAGATCGCCTTGGCCGCGATCACGTGCTCCAGCGGGCCGCCTTGGGCGCCCGGGAAAACGGCGGAGTTGAGCTTCTTCTCGATCTCGGCGTTGGCACGTGCCAGGATCAGGCCGCCACGTGGACCGCGCAGGGTCTTGTGGGTCGTGGTGGTGACCACGTCAGCGTAAGGCACTGGGTTGGGGTAAACGCCCGCAGCTACCAGACCGGCCACGTGGGCCATGTCGACAAACAGGTAGGCACCGACCTTGTCGGCGATTTCACGGAAGCGTGGGAAATCCAGGATCTGCGAGTAGGCAGAGAAACCGGCCACGATCATTTTTGGCTTGTGTTCGACGGCCAGACGCTCAACTTCGTCGTAGTCGATCAGGCCGTTGGCATCGATACCGTATTGAACAGCGTTGTACAGCTTGCCGGAGGACGAAACCGTGGCGCCGTGGGTCAGGTGGCCACCGTGGGCCAGGCTCATGCCCAGGATGGTGTCGCCGCCTTGCAGCAGGGCCAGGTACACGGCGCTGTTGGCTTGGGAACCGGCGTGTGGCTGAACGTTGGCGTAATCGGCGCCGAACAGCTCTTTTGCACGGTCGATGGCCAACTGCTCAACCACGTCGACGTACTCGCAACCACCGTAGTAGCGCTTGCCTGGGTAGCCTTCGGCGTACTTGTTGGTCAGAACCGAACCTTGAGCCTCCATCACCGCAGGGCTGGTGTAGTTTTCCGAAGCGATCAGCTCAATGTGCTCTTCCTGGCGCACGGCTTCTTGCTCCATGGCGGCGAAGAGATCGGCGTCGTACTTGGCAATAGTCAAATCACGGCTGAACATGGCGGTCCTCAAGGATCGGGGGCAGAAAAGGAGGGCATTCTAACCCAATGGGTTTTAGATGGCATATGAAAGGACATCATGTCGCGGACAAGTGGGGTTCATCTGGGGGGTGGTGGGTGTGATGGCGTACATCTGTAGGAGCGAGCTTGCTCGCGAAAAACGTCAACGATAACGCGTGCATCCTGAATGAACGCGGCGCCTGTGAGTTTTTCGCGAGCAAGCTCGCTCCTACAAAAAAACCTAAGCCCCCCACAGCTTTCAGTCAAACATGAAGAGGGCATCATTACTGAACTGCACCTCAAACCGATTCGCCGGCATCGGCCGCCCGAACAGGTAGCCCTGCACCTCATCACAGCCATGCTCACGCAGGAAGTCCAACTGCTCATGGGTTTCCACGCCTTCGGCAATCACCGCCAGGTTCAGGCTGTGGGCCATGGCAATAATCGCCCGGGCAATCTGCGCGTCCTGCTCACCCGAGGGCAGGCCGTCGACGAAGGTGCGGTCGATCTTCAGCACGTCGATGGGGAATTGCTTGAGGTAGTTGAGCGACGAATAACCAGTGCCAAAGTCATCCACCGCGATGCTCAGGCCCAGGTTCTTCAGGCTGGCGAGGATCTGCAGGGCTTCGTTGACTTCGCGCATCAGGATGCTTTCGGTCAGCTCCAGCTCCAGGCACGCCGGCGGCAGGCCGGTGTCCTTGAGGATGGTGGCGATGCGCGTGCCCAACTGGCCGTCGGAGAACTGCCGCGCCGAAATATTCACTGAAACTTTAGGCACGCGCACTTTGTTCTGGTGCCAGGCCTTGAGCTGGCGGCAGGCTTCGCTGATCACCCAGTCGCCCACATCCACCACCAGCCCGAGTTCTTCCAATACCGGGATGAAATCCCCAGGGGGCACCAGCCCGCGACGCGGGTGGCGCCAGCGCAGCAGGGCTTCGGCGCCGGTCAGGCGTTTGCCGTCGCCGCTGAATTGCGGCTGGTAATACAGCACGAATTCGTTCTGGTCCAAGGCGTGGCGCAGGTCGCTTTCCAGTTCCAGGCGCTCCAGGGCACTGGCGTTCATGTCGGCCTGGTAGAACTGGAAGTTGTTCTTGCCGCGCTCTTTAGCGTGATACATCGCCGTGTCGGCGTTTTTCATCAGTTGGCTCAGCTCGTTGCCGTCTTGCGGGCTCAGGGCGATGCCGATACTGGCGGTCACGAAGAACTCGCGGCCTTCCAACACAAAGGGTTTGACCAGGCTGGCGAGGATCTGCTCGGCCACATGGATCGCACGGTTCAGCGCCATTTCGCGGCTGACCCGTGGTTGCAAAAGCAGGGTGAATTCGTCGCCGCCCATGCGCGCCACGGTGTCGTCTTCGGCCACACAGCCGAGCAGGCGCGTGGCCATTTCCTTGAGCATGCGGTCGCCGGCCGCGTGGCCGAGGGAGTCGTTGATCGGTTTGAAGCGGTCGAGGTCGAGGAACATCAGCACCACCCACGACTTCTGCCGTTCGGCGGACTGCAACGCGGTGTGCAAGCGGTCCTGGAACAGCGTGCGGTTGGGCAAGTGGGTCAGCGCGTCGTAGTAGGCCAGGCGGTGGATGCGCTGCTCACTGGCCTTGCGCTCGCTGATATCGCTGAAGAAACACACGTAGCTGGCCAGGTCGCCTTCATCGTCGAACACCGCAGTAATGCCGACCCAGGCCGGGTAATGCTCGCCATTGAGACGCTTGAGCCACACCTCGCCTTCCCAGGTGCTGTGCTGGTGCAATTGCTTGAGCACATAACGCAGGTGGGCTTCCTGCTGCTCATCGACGGTGAGCATATTGGGCAACTGGTCGAGCACATCGCTCACCGCATAGCCGCTGACCCGGCTGAACGCCTCGTTGGCCTGCACGATGTAACCGGCCGGGTCGGTGATCAGGATCGCCGAGGTCGAGTGTTCGAATACCGTGGCCGCCATGCGCAGGTCTTTTTCGGCGCGGCGTTGCTGGCTGATATCGCGGCCCACGCCGAGGATGCCTTCAAACGCGCCATGTTCATCCCACACCAGCACCAGGCGCAGCTCTATCGGCACCTTGCGCCCGTCGGCGCGCAGGCAGTCGAACAGAAACAGCTGGGTCTGCACTTCATCGCGCAAGGTGTTCAAGGCCTCAGCGTTGCCGAGGGCGCGGCTGACCTGCTCCATCAGGCTGTAAATGCCGGTCAACTGCTGCGGGTTGGCAACGATTGATTGCCAGCCGTTCTTGAACACCCAGTCCACGTCATAGCCCAGCACGGTGTTGACCGAGGGGCTGATGTAGTTGAGCGCCAGTTGGCTGTCGGTGGAGCAGATCACGTCGCTGATGCTTTCGGCCAGCATCCGGTAGCGCTGTTCACTGTCGCGCAGCGATTCACTGGCCTCGATCTGGTCGGTAATGTCCTTGGCCACGCCGATGATCCGAGTGACCACCGTTGACGTATCGCGGGCCAGGGCCTGTTCGCGGATATCGAAGCGGCGCCACTGGTTATTGCGGTGGCGAAAGCGCAGTTGGCAGTGCAGTTGGGTGGTGTAAGCGGCTTGGCGTTGCTGCTGGCGCAAATCGTGGTAATGCTCGGCGTCTTCGGGGTGCAGCAGGATTTCCCAGAAGTACTCACCCATTTGCTGCAGTTCGGCCTTGTTGTAGCCCAGGGTGTGGCCCAGATGGTGGTTGCTGAAAATCATGCGCTGGCTGATCACGTCCTGCACATACAGGTGATCGGGCACGGTGCGCACCACATCCGACCAGAAGCTTTCACGCTCCACCAGCGACAACTCGATCAGCTTGCGGCTGGTGATGTCACTGATGCTGAGGATCACCGCCTTGACGTCATCCTGCTGCTCCGGCAAACGCATCACCAGCCACAGGTACTGTTCGTTGCCGACCACGTCGTTGAGCTGGATTTCCAGCTCCAGCTGTTTTTGCCGGGTCAGTACGGCTTCCAGCACCTGATAGCCGATGGACGTAGCATTGCTCGGGCAATCATCGATCAGGCGCTCCCAGGCTTGCTCGCAGGACGCGACGTTCAGCAGGCGCACGGCCATCTGGTTGACCTCGGTGACGCGCAACTCCTTGAGCAGTTGCTTGCGCTGCGTGGGGTTGGCCTGCAACCAATCGTGCAACTGCTCGCGGCTTTGCACCTGGGTTTTGTCGCAAAACGCCTTGAGCCCCGACAGGTCCAGCACGCACAAGGCCACGCCGGTGCCTTCGAAGATGTCCTGATAGCGCCGCCGGCCTTCATTCACCTGGCGTTGGCGGCGGCGCATGTTGAGCAGCACGATCACCGGGATCAGCGAAAACGCCAGGCCGAGCAGGCACTTGCCGATAAAGGCCGGCAGCAGCTGTTCCAGCACCGCACCGCGGTCAAACATGCCGCGCAGTTGCCAATCGCTTTTGCTCAACGGCGTGACCAGCACGCTGCGGTTCAATTCTTCCGGCGTCAGGGCGCCGGACCACTGCGCCGGCATCCCGCTGTCACGGCTGACCACACGGTGGTTCAGGTTGTTCTCGATCGCCCACATCGGGCGTTGGCCCTGGACATCCTGGCGCGTGAGGTTGGCCAGATAATTGGGCGCCAGGCGCAAGGCCCAGTACACCTTGGAGCCACCGCTGGGTTGGTGCAGCAACAGATAGATGACCGTGCCGTCGTTGTCGTTGCTCAGGTAGTAGGACTGGGCGTGACTGCGCTTGACCAGGTCTTCGAGCAGGGCACTGTCTCGGCTGCCTTGGGCAGTGTCGCTGATCAGGGCGCCGCTGGGGGCGAGCAGGGCGAAGCTGCGCAAATCCGGCAGGGAGCGCTGCAGGGAGCGCATCAAGGCCTGTTGCTGTTCGGCGGTGCGCGGTGGTTCGAGGATGGGCAGCAGGTTCAGGGCGATCTGCGCGCTCAGGGCCATGTTCTGGCTGATCTGCTCGGCCAGGTCGGCGCTGTAGTCGATGGTGTATTGCTGTTGGTTTTTCTGGTTTTGCTGCAGTTGGTCAAGCAACTGCCAGAACAATAAGGCGAGCAACAGCAGGACAAGCGTCGCCAACGCGCCTTTCAAGGTGCCGTGCAGGGGCGCTCCCGGCGCAATATGAGCGGCGCGCAAGGGCGTGGGCGGCGTGACGTTGGACAAACTGTGATCCTGCGGTTTGGCTGGACTGGCGCGCGACGTGCACTATAAGCCGGACGCCCGAAGGGCGGCTAGCATGCCTTGAGTTGTGGCAAAGTGCCAGTCCTGCCTGGCTGGACTGCCCCAGCGCATTCAGGTAGCTTTGCCGGTTACGCGGGGGCGTTCCAGCCCCAGACATTCAGGCTTTTTTTGCTCGCTGGCATTGATGATAGTCAAAGGCCCGCGCGGCGCATGGCCTGGCACGGGCTTCGTCCGCTTAATTCATCAGTCACTGACGCTAGGTTCACCATGGCTCAATACGTCTTCACCATGCATCGGCTGGGAAAAGTTGTTCCGCCGAAGCGGGAAATCCTGAAAAACATTTCGCTGTCCTTCTTCCCAGGCGCCAAGATCGGCGTGCTCGGCCTCAACGGTTCGGGTAAGTCCACCCTGCTTAAAATCATGGCAGGCGTCGACACCGAGTTCGAAGGCGAAGCGCGCCCGATGCCGGACCTGAACATCGGTTACCTGCCGCAAGAACCGATTCTGGACCCGACCAAGACCGTGCGTGAAGTGGTCGAAGAAGCCGTCAGCGTGATCAAGGACGCCCAGGCGCGCCTCGATGAGGTGTACGCCGCCTACGCCGAACCGGATGCCGACTTCGACAAGCTGGCCGCCGAACAGGCCAAGCTTGAAGCGATCCTGCAGGCGGGCGATGGCCACAACCTGGAGCGCCAACTGGAAGTCGCCGCCGATGCGCTGCGCCTGCCAGCCTGGGACGCCAAGGTTGAGCACCTGTCCGGTGGTGAGAAGCGTCGTGTGGCCCTGTGCCGCCTGCTGCTGTCGGCCCCTGACATGCTGCTGCTCGACGAACCGACCAACCACCTGGACGCCGATTCTGTCGCCTGGCTGGAGCATTTCCTCCACGATTTCCCGGGCACCGTGGTTGCGATCACGCACGACCGTTACTTCCTGGACAACGTCGCCGGCTGGATCCTCGAACTCGACCGCGGCGCCGGTATCCCTTACGAGGGCAACTACTCCGGTTGGCTGGAAGCCAAGTCCGACCGTCTGGCCGCCGAATCCAAGCAGCAATCGGCCCACGAAAAAGCCATGAAGGAAGAACTGGAGTGGGTGCGCAAAGGCGCCAAGGCCCGTCAGTCCAAATCCAAGGCTCGTCTGCAACGCTTTGAAGAAATGCAGTCGCAGGAATTCCAGAAGCGCAGCGAGACCAACGAGATCTACATCCCGGCTGGCCCGCGCCTGGGTGACAAGGTCATCGAGTTCAAGAACGTCACCAAAGGCTATGGCGACCGCGTGCTGATCGACAACCTGTCGTTCGCCATGCCAAAAGGCGCGATCGTCGGCGTTATCGGTGGTAACGGTGCGGGTAAATCCACACTGTTCCGCATGCTGATGGGCAAGGAAACCCCGGACTCGGGCAGCATCGAGATCGGTGACACGGTGCAACTGGCCTGTGTGGACCAGAGTCGCGACGACCTGGACGGCAGCAAGACTGTGTTCCAGCAGATCTCCGACGGTTCTGACCAGATCCGTATCGGCAACTATGAAATCCCGTCGCGCACCTACGTCGGCCGTTTCAACTTCAAGGGCGGCGACCAGCAGAAGTTCGTCAAGGACCTGTCCGGTGGTGAGCGCGGTCGCTTGCACCTGGCCCTGACCCTGAAAGAGGGCGGCAACGTCCTGCTGCTCGACGAACCGTCCAACGACCTCGACGTTGAAACCCTGCGTTCCCTGGAAGAAGCCCTGTTGGACTTCCCGGGCGCCGCCATTGTGATCTCTCACGATCGGTGGTTCCTTGACCGCGTCGCGACCCACATCCTGGCGTACGAAGATGACTCCCAGGCGGTGTTCTTCGAAGGCAACTACACCGAGTACGAAGCCGACCGCAAGAAGCGCTTGGGTGAGGCCGCTGCCCAGCCGCACCGCGTACGCCACAAAAAACTGGCCTGATGCTGCAATAGCCGCCACAGCCTGTTGAAAAAATACCCCTCACGCAGGGGTATTTTTTTGCCCGCGTTATGCCGGAAGCGTCGTGGGCGCCAGCGTTGGGCGGCTGCGCAGCAATTCTTCGACCACCCCCATAAACGCCTCGACCAACAATGAGCGTGACGGTGAGCGCGTGAGTATCAGCAGGTGTACCCAGGCTTCGGGGTCTGCCAAGGGGCGGTAGACCACGCCTTCCCTGGCCAGGGTGCGGGTGCACTGGGGCACGAGCGAGACACCTTGGCCTGCCGCCACCAGGGCGATGATCGAGGTGATCTGGCGCCCCGCAGGGCCCGGGCGCAGCGCCAGGCCGCGGCGTTGATACAGGTGCTCGATGGAGCCGTTGAGGCCCGAACCGTAGTCGCTGGGGAACAGAATCAACGGGTACTCACTGAGCTGGGCGAGGGTGACTTCGTCCTGGTCCGCCAGCAGGTTGTCGCTGCAAAGCGCCGCCACCAGCGGTTCTTGCCCCAAGGACAAAGCCTCGACGCCGGTTTGCCCAGCCTCCGGCAGTAGGCGGCTCATGCCGACGTCGATGCGCCCGTCCAGCACGTGCGTGTGCAGGCTACCGGAAGCGCTCTCCACCAGGGTCAGTTGCACATCGGGAAAACGCTGGGCGAAGGCTTGCAGGGTTTGGCTGAAGAGTTCCGACAACGCGATCGAGCTGGCATAGCCTACGACCAGTTGGCCGGTCGAGCCGGCAGCCAGCTTGGCGGCGATGTCTTGTGCAAGCCTGGCGTGCTCCAGCGCCGCGCGTGCATAGGGCAAAAAGTGCTGGCCTTGGGCGGTCAGTGTGACCGTGCGGCTGGTGCGGTCGAACAGGCGAAAACCAAGCTCGGTTTCCAAAGCCGAGATCTGCCGCGTCAGGGGCGGTTGGGCAAGGTGCAGGCGCTGGGCTGCGCGGCCGAAGTGCAGCTCTTCGGCGACCGTCAGGAAGTAACGTAACTTGCGTAGATCAAGCATTCTGTTTCCTGGGTATTGATCGGTCCGAATTCGGTATTGGTATTCCCTGCGCTGGGTATTCTATAAACATCCTCGACTATAAGACGAGAGATCACATGAACCCGCGCTTGCCTCACGCCCGCTTCGCCGTGTTCCTGTGTGGCTGTGCGGCGTTTCTGAATCTTTATGCGACACAGAGCATCCTGCCTGCGTTTGCCGAAAGCTTCCAGGTGAGCGCCCGGCAGGCAGGGTGGAGCATCACGGTGACCACGCTGGCCGTGGCGCTGACCGCGCCGTTTGTCGGGCGTCTGACCGGACGTTTCGAGCAACGCACGGTGATTGCCGTGGCCGCGTTGCTGCTGGCGCTGCCGACGCTGCTGACGGCCTATGTGGACAGCTTTGCCGAGCTGCTGGTGTGGCGTTTTGTCGAAGGGATGTTGATCCCCGTGGTGTTCGCCACCAGCGTGGCCTATATCGGCGATCGCTGGCGTGCGGCCAGCGTTACCGAGATCACCAGTTTGTACGTCGCGGGTACGGTGCTCGGTGGGTTTGCCGGGCGCTTTGTCTCGGGTGTCATGACCCAATATGTGGGCTGGCGCGAAGCCTTCGAACTGTTGGCGGTGATCAGCCTGCTGGTCGGCCTGCTGATTGTGTGGCTGTTGCCGGCCAACCCGGTGGCGCGGCCCGGCGTTGCGGCCGTGGGCATGCGCGGGGTGCGCCGGCTTCTGCGCAAACCCTTGCTGGCGGCTTATGGCGTCGGTTTTTGTGTGCTGTTCTCACAAGTCGCAACCTTTACCTATGCCGGGCTGTATCTCAGCCAGGCCCCGTTCAACCTGGGCGCTGCGGCCTTGGGCACTTTGTATGCGGTGTTCCTACTGGCGCTGGTGGTCATTCCTGTTGCGGGGCGCTTGAGCAAATCGCGACCACAATCGCAGTTACTGACCGGCGCTGTTGCGCTCGGCATCTGTGGCTCGGCGCTGACATTGTTGCCGTCCCTGTGGCTGATCGTGCTGGGGCTAGCCCTGAGCTCGACCGGCGTATTCCTGGCACAGGCATCCGCCAATGCGTATATCGCCACCACGGCAGGCCCGGACAAGTCCGGCGCCGTGGGGCTGTACCTGACCGGCTATTACCTGGGCGGCAGCGCCGGCGCTGTGGTCCCGGCCATGCTCTGGAATCAGTGGGGCTGGCCGGGCTGCGTGGCGTTGGTCGCAGGTTTTCAGCTGTTGTCGCTGGCGATTGCCCTGCTGGGCTGGAAGCCGGCAACGCCCTAGGCCCTGATCGCCGGACAGCGCGGCAAATCGGCCTCCCTGTTGGTGCAAAACCCTGAGTGAAATCCCCATTTAAGGGCAAAAAAAAGCAGTTATTTATACTTATTGCACCATTTAATTTCACAAAGGCGACATTTTGCCCTGTCGCGGTGCGAAACGAATTGATAAAGTCCGGCTCAATCTCTGTTTAACAACAATCAATTTGCCGAGACTTTTCATGACCGAATCCGTCGACTCCTTCCTTGCCCGCCTCAAGAAACGCGACCCGGACCAGCCGGAATTCCACCAGGCTGTAGAAGAAGTCCTACGCAGCCTGTGGCCCTTTCTTGAAGCCAACCCGCACTATCTGACCTCGGGCATCCTGGAGCGCATCTGCGAGCCGGAGCGCGCGATCACGTTCCGGGTGTCGTGGGTGGATGATCACGGCAAGGTCCAGGTCAATCGCGGTTTCCGTATCCAGATGAACAGCGCCATTGGGCCCTACAAAGGCGGCTTGCGCTTCCATCCTTCGGTCAACCTGGGTGTGCTGAAATTCCTCGCCTTCGAACAGACCTTCAAGAACTCCCTGACGTCTCTGCCCATGGGCGGCGGCAAAGGCGGCTCGGACTTCGACCCCAAGGGCAAAAGCGACGCCGAAGTGATGCGCTTCTGCCAGGCGTTCATGAGCGAGCTGTACCGCCACATCGGTGCGGACGTGGACGTACCGGCCGGCGACATCGGCGTGGGCGCGCGGGAAATCGGCTTTCTGTTCGGCCAGTACAAACGCTTGAGCAATCAATTCACCTCGGTGCTGACCGGCAAGGGCATGACTTACGGCGGCAGCTTGATCCGCCCGGAAGCCACCGGTTTTGGCTGTGTGTATTTCGCCGAGGAAATGCTCAAGCGCCAAGGCCTGCGCGTCGAAGGCAAGCGGGTGGCGGTGTCCGGCTCTGGCAACGTGGCGCAGTACGCGGCGCGCAAGGTCATGGACCTGGGCGGCAAGGTCATTTCCCTGTCGGACTCCGAAGGCACCCTGTACGCCGAAAGCGGTTTGACCGAAGAACAATGGTCCGCCCTGTTGGAGCTGAAAAACGTACAGCGCGGGCGTATCAGTGAACTGGCCACACGTTTCGGCCTGGAGTTCCGCAAAGGCCAGACGCCTTGGGAACTGGCCTGCGATATCGCGCTGCCCTGCGCCACCCAGAACGAACTCGACGCCGACGCTGCGCGCACCTTGCTGCGCAACGGCTGCCTCTGCGTGGCCGAAGGCGCGAACATGCCGACCACGTTGGAGGCTGTGGATATCTTTATCGACGCGGGCATCCTGTTTGCGCCGGGCAAGGCGTCCAATGCCGGTGGTGTGGCGGTGAGCGGCCTGGAAATGTCGCAGAACGCCATGCGCCTGCTGTGGACCGCAGGCGAAGTGGACAGCAAGCTGCACAACATCATGCAGTCGATCCACCATGCCTGCGTGCATTACGGTGAAGAAAACGGCCGTATCAACTACGTGAAGGGCGCCAACATCGCAGGCTTTGTGAAAGTGGCTGACGCGATGTTGGCCCAAGGTATCGTTTAAATGTCGGGTTCGACGCGTAACACTTCGATCAACTGATCGCCGACGGGGCGCTGCCACAGCACCTCGTCGCCCACTTGGGCGCCCAGCAAGGCACGGCCCAGGGGCGAGCCCCAGTTGATCAAGCCTGCGTTGGCATCGGCCTGGTCTTCGCCGACTAACTGGATGCGCTGCTGTTCGTCCTGCTCGTTGGCGAACGTGACCCAACTGCCGATCTGTACCTTGTCGGTGGACGTGGCCGGCACGACTACCTGGGCGCTTTGCACCCGCTGGTTGAAGTAGCGTAAATCCCGCTCAAGGTCGGCCTGGCGCTGTTTATCAGCTTGCTCGCCCTTGGCGGCTTCGTCGCTGTGCTCTCCTTGTAACTGCGCCACCTTGGCTTGCAACTGCGCCAACCCATGCGCAGTCAGGCGGTTGGGCTGCTCGCTGACCTGGCGCTCCACCGGCTGATCGGCGTGGGCCGCCGCGTTGTCTTCATTTACAAAAGCTCGGCTCATGGCGTTCTCCTTCCTATGGAAGTTGGGCCACGTTCGCGGGCTGATCGTTCCCACGCTGCGCGTGGGAATGCATCCTGTGACGCTCCGCGTCACGATCAGCGCGAGCGATAGGCTTTGGCGGCGTCACGATCTTTTTCCTGCTGCCAATCGTGTTCGCGGTCGTCCCTGCGGTTTTCCTCGTAATCGCGCAGTTCCTGGCTCTCGCGCATGGCCTTGCACTGACGAAACCCATCTTCCCAACCTTCGGCGTATGGCCGGTCTTTCAGATAGCGCGGCACATTCTTGCGAAACTCCCCGGTAATCACCCCAGCGGCCTGGCGACCGCTGCTGCAACCGTCGTCAAAACCGTCGGCGAAGGCCGGTGGATAACCTTTGGCCAGCAATTCCTGATGGGTTGACTGGCAACCCGACAACCCCACCACCGCGCACAGCATGACCGCATACCGCCACATGGCGTACTCCCTGGCCGTTTTACGGCTGATAAGGAGAGTCTAGAAGGGGATTTGTTGGGGCGGTGTGAAGAAAAGGTGAGAAGGGTGTTTGGTTCACTCGCCGTTCGAAGTCGACGCTGTACCTATGGAGATGGAGCAATCTGTCTCGCCATAGGTACAGGGTGTGGGGTTGCGCTAATACCAGCCTGCTTTCAGGTGTCAGTCGTAATAACCCACTGTCTTTTTCAGTTGATCGGCGTATTCGTAAATCTCATCGATGGACGAAATCGCATGCCGCGTTTCATTTTTTTCCTCGTCGAATATCCCGAGGTATTTCTGGCTGCGATTGAAGTGAAGACGGCAAATCGGCTTACGGTTGTTATCGTCTAGCAGAACTCCAAAATAGCTCTGCGTATCCCTTTGTACGATTCGTTTTGCATCGACCACTGAGCGTACAACGGCCCGGACAATGTGATAACCCTCCAGCTCTTCCAGCGTCGTCAGGATTTTATCTTCTGTTTCATCTCGGTCTTGTGCGTCTGGCTTCGCGCTGTTTGTAACGGGTATTGATGCTAGCGAGGGTTGAATAACGCCGCTCATTGCGGACTTCAGACGATCGTTGATTTGATCATTCAGAAACTGGGCTAATGCTTTACGGGTCAGTTCGTAAAATTGCTCGCGAACCTTTTGTGTGATTACGCCCTCGTAGACACGTGAGGCGAAAAACTTCACAAAATCATCTTCTGGTTTGCTGACTTGGGTACCGATGAGCTTTTTCAATTGGCTGACGTATTTTAATTCCCCAGCAGCATTGATGATTGAGTCGACATCGAACGCTGATTTGGTGAGCTTGATCAGTTCAGGTACTGAGTATTCATCGATATCCAGTAAGTCCAGTTCCAAAAACGGTTTTTCGTCCATTTTATTGGGGGCGTCCAAGTCGGTAAAGAACCTGTAGACCTGACCGTTGGTGAGGATAGATATTCTTGCGCTTGTGACGTGAAAATATCGAAAGAGCTGCGAGGCGTGATTAATACTCAGGGACTCGCCGATCTTTTTGCATTCGATGAGTATTTGCACCTCACCGTCCTTCATGATCGCATAATCGATCTTCTCGCCTTTCTTCGTTCCAACATCACAAACAAATTCAGGCATTACTTCCAGTGGATCGAACACGTCGTAGCCCAGCACCGTGTTGATAAAAGGCATTACGAAGGCATTTTTTGTAGCCTCTTCTGTTTGAATGGCCGGGCCTTGCAATCGAACCTTTGCTGCCAGACTGGTGAGCTTTTCAAAAAAATCCATAGTGAGCCTCTTACCTTTCGGATCCGTGTTTAGGTTGATGGCAGTTTGATATCCAACCAAGACTAGACGCAAACCTTCATAAAGCTAGGTCATTAGGAATAAGTTTTCACAGGTAAAAGGCTCAAAAAACGGCTAAAGTTTTCTACTTGTTTTTCAAAGAGTTAATGAGGGGCTTAGAACTTCCATGCAGGCAAAGAAATTTGATTGATTTCAGCCTGCTGTTCCGAGCGCGGCATGCTCAGCCAATTCCTGTTGAATAAATGCAGCAATCATCGCGCGATAGACCTGCTCAGTGACCTCAGGGTTGGCGCCCACTACCTCGGATAATGCCCGCACCTTGGCGATTACTTGTTCAACCCGTTGTGGGGCCTTCACGTCATCGGTGTCTTTTTTGAAGCGTGCAGCTTGGGAAACGAAGTGGCCGCGTTTGGCCAGCAATGTGACGATATGTTGGTCGAGGCGGTCGATGTTTTCACGCACTTCTTCAAGGGTGGTGCAGGCAACAGTCATGTCGATGGAACTCCTGATTTTGGCGAGGTGCGATGCGGTAGGGCTGACTATACACGGGCCAAATGTGGGAGCGGGCTTGCTCGCGAATGCGCAGTGTCAGTCATTGATTATTTGCCTGACGCACCGCATTCGCGAGCAAGCCCGCTCCCACATTTTGAACGTTGTAAGGCTTGAGTCAGTAGTGGTACCACTTCAGCTCAAGCATCACTTCATTGACCGGCGTGGACAGGTGGCTGAACTCACGCTGGGCACTCAGGCGCAGGCCCAGGTTGCGTGACAGTTCCCATTGCTGGTTGAGGCTGATGCTGCGCCGCACTTCGCCGTTGGTGAAGAAGTCGCCCTTGGCTTCCAGGCTCAGGTTGCCCAACGGGTTTTTCCACAGCACGCCGGTGTTGAACCCGGCCGCAGGGGAGATGGCTTCGCTGAAATCGTTGTTGTGCTCCACGCGCACGGTGCCGAGGGCGAAGCCGAGCATGTCGTCGGAGAGTTGCCAGGTGCCACCGGCGCCGCCGTTGACGTGGGCCACCAGGGTTTCGTCGTCGTGTTTGCCCGGCACGCGTTCCAGGCCGCCGGTGACTTGCCACGACCAGGGTTGCAGCAGCGCATTGCGCGGCGTCAGCGAGCGGATGGTGGCCAGGTCCAGTTGCTGGAGCTGCCAGTGATTGCCCTCGTATTGGCGCAATTTCATTTGCAAAATTTCGATCTGCGCGCCCAGGGGGAAGCCTTCGGCGTTGTCGTTGAGGTCGTGATACGCCATGCGCAGGCCGTATTCGCCGAAGGCTTTGTCGCCGCGGGTGCCGATGCCGGCTTGCCAGGTGCGCGACTCGTGGCCGTTTTCCGGCAGGCCAGGCGGGGTGATCTTCAGGTCTGGCGCCGGGTTCTGGTTGATTGCGCGCAGCAGTTCGAAGCTGCGTTGGGAGCGTGTCGCATCGCGTTCCAAACCGTTGGCGCGGTAGCGGCCCAGGCGGTAAGCGGCGTCCACGATCAGTGCCTGGCGCTCGCGGGGCAGGGCTTTGAATGCAGGTTCCTGCAATTGCTTTTGGTCATCGCTGATGTTCAGCACCCACTGTTGCTCATCGCTATCGAGTGGCTTGGCGCGTTCCAGCAGTTCACGTTCACGGGATGGGCGATAGTCGATCTTCTCTACCAGCCCTGCGTCTTTTACCGCTTTGACCGTGTCGGTAGGGATCGCGGTGAGCGGGAACTGTTCGGTCAGGCGCAGGCCGGGGCGGGCGACTTGCAGCAGCTCGAGCAGGCGGTAGGAGCAGTTTTCGTCGAAGAAGAAGTAGTCGAATTGGATCTGCTTGAGCTCCCACACGTGCTCGACCATGCGCTTGGTTTCGACCTCGGTGAGGTTCAGGCGGTATTCCCACAAATCGCGGTTTTCGAGGCTACGGTATTCGGAGAGCTTTTCCTGGTAAGGCACCAGGGCGAACAGGCCCGGATAACCGCCCATCAAGCCCTTCCAGGCGTAGAGGATGCTGTTGTCGGAGCCTTCGATATAGGCACCGAAGTTGATCGCATAGCTGAGCAGCGCGGTGTTGTTGCTTTGCACGTCGGCCTGGTCGATGCGCAGCAGGGTGTGGCCGAACATCGACGACGGGCTGTTGAGGTAGGCCGCCGGGAAGATCATCACCGCACTATGGGGCGCGACGTCCTTGAACCACTGGGTGAACTCTTTGCATTCCAGGGCGGGCAGGTCGTTGAGTTGCAACTGCGCCTTGAGCCAGCGGGTACGTGCGGGGTAAACACATTGGGCGTGCTTTTCACCCAGGCTGGCCGGTGCGTACAGCGCATCAACGGTGGCCTTGAGTTCGGCGTCCGGATGGTGTGCGCCATCGGGAGCTATGAAGAATTTCTTGTCGCTGACATAGCTGCGCCAGCCACTGACTTTGCCGGCTTCGTAGTGCCCCAGCGACAGCCAGAACGGATCATTGGCCAGTTGCTGCAAACGTTGATCATCAAGGTGCGGGGCCGCGTACAGCGGGGCGCAGGCGAAGAGTGCCAACCAGGCAAAGCGTTTGAGCATAGGGGCAACTTAAGTCAAAAAAGTGAGACCCAAAGGGGAGGCGGGTCCAAAAATAGTACCCGCGCCTCGAAAGGCGCGGGCAGGTCGAGCTTAAGCCTGGGTTGCGTATTTCGCCAGACGGGCATCGCTTTTCAGTACAGCAATGGTGTTGTTGTGCACGTCGTCAGCGGTCACGTCAGCCTTGCTGAAGATCTGCTGGAAGTGTTCATGGGTCACAGCCGCGAAGTGCTCGCGATCTTCAGGGGCAACACCCAGTACCACCGCGTAGGTGGTCAGCGCTTCGCCGTTGCCTTTGGCCATGTCTTCGGACAGCTCGTTCATCATGCCATTCATGGCAATCCAGGACTTGCCGCCGTAGGACAGGGCGCTGTTGGTGCTGCAACCGTTGGTGCCCGAGGTCATGCCGAAGGTGGCGTTACCCGAAGTACCGTTGGTGGTGGAGGCGAGGAAGTGGGCCGGAGTACCGCGCTGGCCTTCAAACAACATGTTGCCCCAACCGCAGTTCGGGCCACCTGGTGCTTCTGCCATTGCATTGAGGGAGACGACGGTGAAGAGAGTACCAAGAAGGATCCGTTTCATAGCTTTGTTCTCTTTGTGTGCAAACCAATGGACAAGGGTTCAGGTGCTCAACGCACCCTAGGGGCCAGTTATTAGTCCAACCCGCGCAGTTTGGAGTTTAGGCACGTTCCCAGGGTTCCGTGTTTTTTTATAAACATTCAGTGGCGGGCGATTTTTTTGTAGGACGCGTGCCGTGTCTATGCTTTCCCGAAAGCGCGCCTTGCCAGAGCGCTCAACCGGGAGCCAGAATGCCCCATCTGCCCCGCCTGATGTAAGGAAGCCCGATGCCTGATCCTGTTGCTGCCAGCTTGCGTCTAGCGCCCGAAGCGCTGACTCGCCCTTTCTCCGCTGAACAGTTCAGCTTCTCGACCACCAATGATTTGGAGCCCTTTCGCGGTGTGCTTGGCCAGGAACGTGCGGTTGAAGCCTTGCAGTTCGGCGTGGCCATGCCACGCCCCGGTTACAACGTGTTTGTCATGGGCGAGCCGGGCACCGGCCGCTTTTCGTTCGTCAAACGCTACCTGAAAGCCGAAGGCAAGCGCCTGCAAACCCCGGCGGACTGGGTTTATGTGAATAATTTTGATGAGCCGCGCGAGCCCCGCGCCCTGGAATTGCCAGGTGGCGCCGCCGCGGCGTTTATCGCCGATATCAACGGCCTTGTGGATAACCTGGTCGCCACCTTCCCGGCGGTGTTCGAACACCCGACGTATCAACAGCGTAAAAGCGCCATCGACCGGGCGTTCAACCAGCGTTACGACAAGGCGCTGGACGTGATCGAGCGCCTGGCCCTGGAAAAAGACGTGGCGCTGTACCGCGACAGCTCCAACATCGCCTTCACGCCGATGCTCGACGGCAAGGCGCTGGACGAAGCCGAGTTTTCGCAACTGCCGGAAGCCGATCGTGAGCGCTTCCACACCGATATCTCCGAGCTGGAAGAACGCCTCAACGAAGAGCTGGCCAGCCTGCCGCAATGGAAGCGTGAATCCAACAATCAGTTGCGCCAGTTCAACGAAGAAACCATCACTCTGGCCCTGCAGCCTTTGCTGGCGCCATTGTCGGAAAAATACGCAGAAAATGCCGGCGTCTGTGGCTACCTGCAGGCCATGCAGGTGTACCTGCTAAAAACCGTGGTCGAGCAATTGGTGGACGACGCCAAGACCGACGCCCAGGCGCGCAAGCTGCTCGAAGAGCAATACTGCCCGAGCCTGGTGGTAGGCCACTCGGTCAACGGTGGCGCGCCGGTGGTGTTTGAACCGCACCCGACCTACGACAACCTGTTCGGCCGTATCGAATACAGCACCGACCAGGGCGCGCTCTACACCACCTATCGCCAGCTGCGTCCCGGCGCCTTGCACCGCGCCAACGGCGGTTTCCTGATTCTGGAAGCCGAAAAAATGCTCAGCGAGCCGTTTGTGTGGGATGCGCTCAAGCGCTCCCTGCAATCGCGCAAGCTGAAGATGGAATCGCCCCTGGGCGAACTCGGCCGCCTGGCCACGGTGACCCTCAACCCGCAGATGATTCCCTTGCAGGTCAAGGTGATCATCATCGGTTCGCGCCAGTTGTATTACGCCTTGCAGGACGCCGACCCAGACTTCCAAGAGATGTTCCGCGTACTGGTGGACTTCGATGAAGACATCCCGATGGTCGACGAGAGCCTGGAGCAGTTCGCCCAGTTGCTCAAAACCCGTACTTCGGAAGAAGGCATGGCGCCGCTCACCTCGGACGCGGTGGCGCGCCTGGCGACCTACAGCGCACGCCTGGCCGAACATCAGGGCCGCTTGTCGGCGCGTATTGGTGATTTGTTCCAGCTGGTGAGCGAGGCGGACTTTATTCGCCACCTGGCCGGCGATGAGATGACCGATGCCGGGCATATCGAGCGCGCCCTCAAGGCCAAGGCCACGCGCACCGGCCGCGTGTCGGCGCGGATTCTCGACGACATGCTCGCCGGCGTCATCCTCATCGACACTGCCGGCGCCGCTGTGGGCAAGTGCAACGGCTTGACGGTGCTGGAGGTCGGCGACTCGGCATTCGGCGTACCGGCGCGGATTTCCGCCACGGTGTACCCGGGCGGCAGCGGTATCGTCGACATCGAGCGCGAAGTTAATCTCGGCCAGCCGATTCACTCCAAGGGCGTGATGATCCTCACCGGTTACCTGGGCAGCCGCTATGCCCAGGAATTTCCGTTGGCGATTTCCGCGAGTATCGCCCTGGAGCAGTCCTACGGGTATGTGGACGGCGACAGTGCGTCCCTGGGCGAGGCATGCACCTTGATCTCGGCCTTGTCGAAGACGCCGCTCAAGCAATGCTTTGCGATTACCGGCTCGATCAACCAGTTTGGTGAAGTGCAGGCGGTGGGCGGGGTCAACGAGAAGATCGAAGGCTTCTTCCGCCTTTGCGAAGCCCGCGGGCTGACCGGTGAGCAGGGGGCGATCATCCCTCAAGCCAACGTGGCCACGTTGATGCTCGACGAGAAGGTGTTGCAGGCCGTGCGTGCCGGGCAATTCCATATCTATGCGGTGCGCCAGGCGGATGAGGCGTTGAGCCTGCTGGTGGGCGAGGATGCCGGTGAGCCGGACGCCGAGGGGCAGTTCCCGGAAGGCACCGTGAATGCGCGGGTGGTGGAGCGCTTGCGGGCGATTGCCGAGATGATCAGCGAGGAAGATCTGAAGGAGGCGGAGAAAGAGCTGGCGCAGCAGGCGTTGGCAGAAGCCAAGCCAACCTGATTGCTGTTGGGAGCTGGCTTGCCTTAAGGCAAGTCAGTTAAGCGGTCATCGCCTTTTGTAGGAGCGAGCTTGCTCGCGAAAAACGTCAACGATAACGCGTGCTTGCTGAATGAACGCGGCGCCTGTGAGTTTTTCGCGAGCAAGCTCGCTCCTACAAAAAAGCCTTGACTGACTGGCACTAAGGCAAGCCAGCTCCCACAGTGATCTATGGTGTATTTGGGACGTTTAGCGTGCCACAAAATTGACTCTCGCCTGGGACCAACGCCCGTTGGTCTCTACAACCTTGGTTTGTCGCGTTTTTATTCTATTCTCAGAGTCAGGGATATCCACAGGAGTCGCAGGATAGAAACAGCCTCGCCGCGCGCTGGGGCTGAACACCGATCTACCGAGGGTCGCCGCCATGTCGCGCAACCTTTGCCTTACCCGCCAGTGCCTGGGCCTGGTCACCCGTATCGAATGCTCCATTCGCCCTCTTGCCGGGGATAACGGGATGTGGACGCTGCTATTTGCCGCCGGCATGTCGGGCGAACAGCCATCCACCGTCAAATCCCAGGGCCCGTTCCATGGGCCTTTCGTGGCAGAACGCATGCTGGGCACCATCGTCGATAGCCTGACCTTGCACGGCTACGAGCAAATGGACGAGCCGCAGATCTGGTGCCTGCACCTGCAGGCCCATCTGCGCCAACTCAATGGCGGCCAGGAGCGGCTGGCCCTCTGAGGATCGTTCCCACGCTCCGCGTGGTAACGCCGCCCCGGACGCTCCGCGTCCACCCAGGGCTATTTGCTCTCAGGCCTGTCCAGCTTCACCTCAAAACCGTATTGCACGGTGCTGAGGTCGGTGCGCTGGTAACTTTCCAGCGTGGTCGGCTGGCCGTAGAAATAATGCACGTCAAACATCGCCGTGCCGTATTCCTCGGCGCGGTGGCTGACACCGAGGATCTCCTTGAGGTAATTGCCGCTGGCATCCTTGGCATAGAAGCGCCAGCTGTCGGCGGGGAAGTCCTTCTGGTCGACGATCAGCGCGTTGTCCTTGAGCGACAGGCCCTTGGGCAGCTTGGCGGCGTCGATTGTGGCTTTCTCGATGGTGGCCAAAAACAACGGTACCGAGCCCACCACATACGCCGGGGTTTCTGGGAACAGGTTGAGGTCGTAGGTGAGCGTGCCGCTGGCGGCGTTCAGCTCGAACGCTTCGGTCGGCAACTCGATGGGCTCGCCGCGTTCGCCCTTGTCATCGGCGGTGAAGAAGGTGATAGGCGCGTCACTGTTATTGCGCTCGGCACCGACCAGGTCGTCGTTAAAGGTGAACGGGTGGTCGAACACGATTTTTGCGGCACTGGCGTCTTCGGTCGATTGGCTGAGGGTGACGCTGTTTTTCAGTTGATCCTCGGTCATCGACGCATCTTTGAGCCAACTGGCGGCGCCGTCGTCATACACCGTGACCGGCATTGGTAGGGCCTGCACGGTCTTTTGCAGACTGTTCCTGTCAAAGCGCATCACCGGCAGGTCCAGGTCTTTACGGGTGAGCGTGGCCTTGGAGAAATCCAGCACATTGACCTGTAGGTTATCGATCAGCCCGTTGAAATACACCTTGGCGTAATGGCCGGTCTGCTGGCGTTCGAAGGCTTTTTGCGCGTCGGTGAGCTGTTTATCGAAGGCGTCGGACCACGCGGTCTGTTTTTGCATCTCGGCCAGTTGTTTCTCATAGAACGCCACTTGCGCGGCACTTTCGTTGATCGAACCTGAGCGGGTCAGAAACTGCCCGGTGCTGTCCCGAGCCTGCACCAGCAGCGGGTTGGGTGACGCATCGCCGACTTCGGCGGCCAGGGGCTGGCTGTTGGTCAGTTCGATCTCGGCGTAGTTCTTTTCCAGCGTCAGCAGGTTGAGGGTGATGTTGCCGTCGGTGCGTTTATGGCCCACGTCTTGTTTGGTCAGGTCGAACGTCAGCACCTTGCCCGGGGTGATCACCTCCACCGCGCCCTTGAGGCTGATGGGTTGTGGCTGGCTCTTGTTTTCCGTCTCGATGCCTTCGATAAACGGGTAGGTCACCGTCAGGTCGTCGGGGTTGGTCAGGTTGGAGCTGCTGGGGCTCAGTTGGATGCCGGGGTCGGTTTCTGACCATTCCGGCTGGAAGGGAATGACTTTATTGTTGCTCAGGGTCACCGACTGCCATTCCAGGCCATGGGGGAAGGGGAACTGGTCCGGGGCGTTGAAGTTGAACGGGAAGACCGGCTGCAAATCCGTGAGGTAGTCGGAATGCGAGGCTTTGCGCAGTACGAACAGGCCATTGATGTAGGTGTCCACCAGCGCTTGGGGCGTAGGGTAATGCTTGAGCAGGGCCAGGCTGTCTTCGCCGTATTCGGGTTCGATGGGCTTGCTGGCGAGCTTGACGCGCGCACGTTCCAGCAACAGCAGCGAGCCGCCCAGGTCCGCAATGGCATCGCGCAGCTTGGGGTCCTGAATGCTGTCCAGAGACTGTTCGAACTTTGTGGTTTTCTCTTCGAGGGTCGCCTGCTTCTGCTCTTCTTTGGGGGAGCAGCCGCTGGCCATCAGCAACGCCGCGCACAGGCCGAGAGCGGCCAAAGGGGATCGCACATCCATCATCTGAGTTTTCCTGTCCGACATCATCGAGCCGAGTGAATGGTCTCGACACTAGCAGAAAAATTCTCTTACAGATGCCACTTGGGTCAGTTTTCTCGCGGTGACAGGGGCTAGGTGGCGGCTGGTATACTCGGCGCCATTTTTAGCCAAGCTGTGTGAGATTCAATGGAACGCTTTATCGAAAATACGATGTACGCCTCGCGTTGGCTGCTGGCACCGATCTACCTGGGCCTGTCCCTGGGCTTGCTGATCCTGGCGCTGAAATTCTTCCAGGAAATCATTCACGTGATTCCCAACATCTTCACCATGTTGGAAGCCGAAGTGATCCTGCTGCTGCTGTCGTTGATCGACATGGCCCTGGTCGGCGGCTTGCTGGTGATGGTGATGATTTCCGGCTACGAGAACTTCGTCTCGCAGCTGGATATCGACGAGAACAAGGAAAAGCTCAACTGGCTGGGCACCATGGACTCTTCGTCGCTGAAGATGAAAGTGGCGGCGTCCATCGTGGCGATTTCCTCCATCCACCTGCTGCGCATCTTCATGGACGCCAAGAACGTCGATCCAGAGCACCTGATGTGGTACGTGATCATCCACATGACGTTCGTGGTCTCGGCGTTTGCCATGGGCTACTTGGACAAGCTCACCAAGCATTGAGGCCACGCGCTGGCCTTACTGCTCCACGAAGTAATAAGGCTGGCGGTTGACTGCCATTTGCTTGATCACCGTAACCGGCGCTTTCAGCCGGTCGGTGTGGTCCGTCAACGCAACGTTGCCGGGCTTGGCGCTGAGGAAGGTACGCAGTTCGGCTTCGGTGTTCAGGATCGGCAAGTAGGCCTGCAGGTAGAACACGCTGGCGCCGTCGATGCGCTCGTTGGGTTGATACATCGCCACCGTCCTGCCTTCGTCTTGCAGGGTCTGGATCTGACTCATCACCGGTACGAATGAATGGCGCACATCGGCTTTGGGTGCAAACCAGAACGCTGCGCTCAGGTAGCAGGCGATGGCCAGGGCGAAAACCCCACCGATGATCTGCCGGTGATAACGGTACAGCCCCGGTTTATGGTCTTTGACCCACTCCAGCAACACCCGCGCATATTCGGCGGCCAGCACCGCCGCGGCTGGCGTCAGCGCCATCAAGTACACCGTGCGTTTGCTGGAAGCCAGGGTCAGCAGGGTGAACTGCGCCACCAGCCACACACTGAAAAACAACCGGTAGCGGTTGCGCACCAGGCTTTTGCGGAAATGCCACAGGCCCAGGTACACCAGGATGTTCCAGGGCAGGAAGGCCTCAGGCAGTTTGGCGAGGTAATAGTAGAAAGGCTCGTAATGCCCGGCTTCGACAAACGAACCGCTGAAGCGCCCGACGCTATTGGTCCATAACACCTCACCCACCGCCTGCATCCCGCCGCGCTGAAACAAAAACCCCAGCCAGATCAGCAACGGCACCAAGGCCAACAACGTGAACAGCGCCGGCTTGAGCCAATCGCCCAGCCGCAGGCGCTTATCCATCAGGCTGGTGCAAAGCAGGTACACAAAAATCACAATGCCCGGCATCGCCAGGCCCAACACCCCCTTGCTCAACGTGGCGATGACCATCCCGGCGGTAAACAACGCCCAGGCCCAGGTGCTCGAACCTTCGCGCTCGGGCCGTACCGCCTGGTAAAACCCCAGCAGGGCGGCGGTGACACCGAGGCTGAGCAACGAATCCTCACCCACACCCCGCACATTGCCCCAATAACTGGCCATGGTCGCCAGGATCAACGCGGCACTGAACGCCAGCGTCTGTGGCCGCCCGAACCGACGCAGCATCCCGTACAACAGCATCACACTGAACAGCCCGGCAAACGCCGACGCCAAGCGCACCGCCCCGGTGCTGGCGCCAAACAGGCGAATCGCCCCGGCGTCCAGCCACAGGCTCAGGGGCGGTTTTTCCAGGAAGGGTTCACGAAACAGGCGCGGCACCACCCAGTCATTATCCAGGTGCATCGCCATGGCGATCCCGGACACCCGGGCTTCGGTAGAGCCTTGCAGCTCGTGGTTGCCAAGGGCGAAGAAGAACAACAGAGCAGCAAGCAAGAGCAGCAGGGGAGCGGGGCGCGTCATGGAGTCTGGCTACCGAGGCATGAGACCGATCGGGCGACCGGTCATGGGTAGTCAGGGAGTATACGAGCGCGATTCTTAACCTTTGGTGAACGGCCGTGGGGTTTTTCTCCGGCGGATCAAGGCAGCTTCAAACTGGGCACTGCCGCTTTGCCTTGTGCGGTCAGCACCGGCTCCAACTGCTCCCAGGTGAAGGCCAAGTCGTTGTCGCAACCGTCACCATTGGCCGGCGTCGAGAGTTGCAGGCCCTGGGTGTTGAAGCTGAGGTGAAAGATGGAGTAATCGGTGATCGCCGGGCAGCCCTCGTCGGTGGTGGTTTGCTTGGCCAGCCAAGTGCTGAAGGCGGCCGGCAGCTTCAAGTGGCCGGAATAGGCGTCAGACCATTGCTGATGGCCGCCGAGCCAGGTCCATGGGTCCACACTGTCACCGGTTTGCAGGTTCCAGGAGTGCAGGCCCCAACTGATGCCCATGGCGCCTTGGCCTGCGGCCCAGCGGTAGAACCGCACGGTGAGAAATTGCGATGACCAATAGGCGGGCTCAACCTCGATTTCACTGGTATAGACCGAGCCGTTTCGACCCAGGTATTCACGCCGTTCATAAAAATAGTCGGTTAGATCTTCGTCATTGACGGCCAGGGCTGCGAGCTGCTGGTTGATCTTCTGCACCGCCGGGCCGTCACCCTCCAGCTTGAGCGTGACGCGGGGGCCTTGGGTCTTGAGCTGGTAGGTGTGGTTGTGGAAAGTTTTCTTCTCAGTCTTGATCGGCAGCGGCGCGGCTTCCACGGGCGCGTTATAGGCATCGCTGCCGCAGCCGTCCGTGCCAATGCGGCGCAGGGCCAGTGGCAGCGGCGCACCGCCATCGGTTTTGCTCCAGGCACCAAAAAGGGTATCGGCCTGAGGTTTTTGCAGGGCCCAGAAACCGGTGTTGCCTTCCTCCACCCAAGGGGCGTTGTCGTTGGCCTGGGTCAGTTGAATCGGGGTACGGATGCGCTGGTAGTAATAACTGCCATGCTCGCCGTCGGCGCCGTTGAAACACACGTTGATAGCGGACTTGCCCAAAGTACCTTGCCAAACCCCGGCCAGCTCGGCAGCGGTGGCGAATGAAGGGATGAAGGCGAGAGCGATGACGGCGAAGGGCTTGAGCACGGGTATCTGACTTCCGGTTGTCTGATAAAGGCCGTCAGGGTAATGGGAAGTGTGAGGGGATGCCAGAGGGCGAGATGTGCTGAGGCGTCTCGCCCTTTTTATAGGGTGGCGACCTTGCGCGGGTTAGCAGACCAGGAATCAAGGAACCCGGCGCACCCGAAAGTGCCCCACGCACAGCCGCCATGATACGAACCAGCAGATGCTGAAAGCATCGCTCGAACGGATGGTGGCTTTGCAGGCCTTGATATTAACCGAGCTGCTAAACCCGGTCGCTGATTTTGCAGCGACAGGGGGAGGCTAGGCTTGTTGGGCTGAGTGCGCTAGTTCACCGACAGCTCGGCATCTTGCGGGAAAATTCCGAAGCATGGCCCTGTTGATCTCCCCCGTCGTCAGGCTCTGTTAAAAGCTCCAGTCCTCAGCCTGAACCAACTGGCAGGACGGCCCGCACCGCCCCGGTGCTGGTGCCTTTAGTGAACGGATGGGTAAATATTGAGCGCAGGTGTTGCGTTCGTCACCACAATCCCCAAAGGCCCGCTGCGCTTTTCCACCGTCGCCCAGCCCTGATCACCGCTACCGCCCACATGACAGATCTTGATCTGCTTGTTCACTTCCGTATCGAACACCAGGATGCCCGAGCAACTACGGCTGCCGCCTGTTGTGTATTCGTACTGGGTTGTGTAGGTGCCGAGCGTCGCACTTGTAAGAAGGATGACCACTGCTAGCAGGGAGATCATGGCCATGGCACTTGCGATGAACGTACCGAGAAAAAACCTCAATCGGTCCAGGGGCTTTTTACGCAGCCATTCGGTTTTCCTGACGCGCCACACATAGAGCATCAGCACAATTGCCAGCACCGGCGACGCGATCAGGCAGATCTTCTCGGCCAACGGCTTGAAGTGCACAGACGGCCAGATAACGAATACCCAGGCCAGCACCAGCGCCATGGACACCAGCATGCCAATGGCGACCGGTATTACGAAGGCGTAGGAGTTTTTGTTCAATGGGAGTTCGTCCTTGTCATCAATGCTTTGAGGGCCGCGGCGGGGGATATGATGGCAGTGATGCGCTTGGATGTCTGAGACGTATGACAGAAAAAGGCCGAGCCGCTGAACGCGCCTCGGCCTTTTGGTTACTGGAAGGTTTGCCTGTCTTGGGTGAGCACCAGCACGCGCTCAACCAACAGCTCACCCAGCACGGTGAGTTGCTGAGCGGCCAACAGCTTGTGGCGGTTGGCGCCTTCGAGTTCGAAGGCCAGGTCGGTGGTCATGGCGTTGAGAGAGGCGAGGGTTTCGCTGGCTTGGATCAGGAGGGTTTCGCAGGAAATGTCTGGAGAGATTGTGAAGAGGTTGGCGGTGGGAGGATTGGGGGTGATTTTTTTCACGATGAAGCTCCTACACTGTTCAAGGAGCTGCCCCCCCTGCTGTCAAACAGAATAGGTGGCAGCTGTACGCGGGTTGACAGACCGGAAGTGTAGGAACCCGGCGCACCCGAAGATGCCCCACGCACAGCCGCCATGAACAGAGCGGAATGCGTAAGCATGCCGTCTTATCACGGGGTGTGAAAGGTTACACTTTTCGGCCTGTCAAAGCCGGACGCTGATCATCAGCGACGCAGAGAAGTTAGCGTTGTGAAGTTGATTGCGCTAGTTCACCAACAGCGCGGCAGCTTGCGGGAAAATTCCGAGGCTCGGCTCTGCGGGGTTCAAGCCAGGATTCATGATTATTACTGGTGTGTTTTTGCCAGGCGAAAAAAAGCTCAGGACTGCTGGGCAGGTTCTAACAATTGCCTGCGCGCTGTACTGAGCTGGTAGAGGGTTTTGTTCAGTCGCTGCCTGAGCGTCAAGGACGAGATGGGGCTATCGTCGAATCTGGCGCTGCCATTGCTGCAACAGTCGCAGGTTATTCGCGACAGGTGAGTTTGACCAGTTCACCAACAGCGCGGCATGTTGCGGGAAAATTCCGAAGCGCTGCCCTGGCGACTTTCTTCCTTCCGGAATTCAGGTCGCCAGCGCCAGCATTCTTTCCAGCCGGAAACCTCTCCTAAAAGCTCCAGTCCTCAGCCCGAACCAACTGGCAGAACGGCCCATTAAGCGTGGCATTGTGATGGTCCACGATGGCCTCGGCTTTCATCAAGGGCGTGTCAGAACAGGTATGGCCGTCGGCGATAAGTACCGCATCGAAGCCAAGGTCACGCGCAGCACGGCAGGTGCTGTCGACGCAGTATTGCGTTTTCATCCCAGTGACCACCACACCGGTCGCGCCGCTGGAGCGCAGATTGTCAGCCAGATCAGTCATTGCAAAAGCGTTAGGCCGGCGCTTTTCGAACACCACTTCCCCACCCAGCAACTTCAGTTCCTCGGCAACCAGCGTAAGCGGGCTGCCCGATTCGATTGGCGAGACAGCGGGGCCGATGTGACGTGCGAGAAAAATCGGTGCGCCTGCGCTGCGGGCCTTGTCCATCAGGGTGTTGAGCGTTTCCAACAGCTCGTTGCAGCGCCAGGGCTTTTCCGGGCCGTGAACAAGCCCGACTTGGATATCGAGTATCAACAGGGCGTACATGGGTGCATCTCCTTGCGTTTGAACCAGCGACACAAGGGCATAAAAAAAGGCCCTGTCCATCGCTGGCGGGCCTTTGAAGTTCGTTGGTTATTGGCTCACGACACCTCGCACGCTCCGCTTGATGCGGTCGTGGTGATGGTTGTCGAGGTGAGGCAATAGGTACTCATGAGCTGACACTATCAATATCGCCGACGGCTGGCAACGCAACCTCCAATGTCGCCTCAGTGCGCAAAACAGTCGTGTGAGTTCAAGTTACCAGCGCCCACCTATTGCATGCTTGAGTTCAAACGCTGGCATAAAGGAGGCCACGCTGATGCAATCCCAGGAAAAGGACCTGTCTCTTGTTAACCACCTCTCGCTCAGCAGCGACGAAATCGAAGCATTTCGTCACCAAGGGTTTATCAAACTCAAAGGCTTCTTATCTGAGCACGCCATTCAATCCTTGAAGCAGGCGGCCCGTTCGAAAGTGATCTCTGCACGGGAGTCGAAGTCTGCCTATGGGGATTCCTTCAGCCGGTTGACCTACGATCTGGGGACAACCGATGCGGTGAAGAACATCTATTCCTCGATCGCTTTCAGGACGGCCTTGGTGACGTTAATCGGGCATCCGCTGATCATGACCGAGTCCCAGAGTTTTGAGCTTACCCCGCATAAAGAGGGTTTTGCCTGGCACTACGATTCCCTGAGTTTCAGGTACATTCGCCCTCAGGACGCAGCCTTCAGCGTTTGGATTCCGTTGGATCCTATCGACAATTCAGGCCAAGGCGGGGGCATGGCTTATTTAGCCGAAGACATCTACTCCGCGAAGGCGAATTTCCAGATGGCCAGCCTGCTTTCCAAACGAATGGCTGCCGGCGTTGCCGTGGAGGATTTTTCCGCGCATTTGAGAGCTGTGTTCCAAACGCCCAGCCTGCTCACAGACCTGTTTGAAGCGTATAAGACCCAAGACGATTTTGAATTGGGCGATGTACTGCTGTTTACCAAGTCGATGTGGCACCGCTCTGAACCGCTCTTGCCAGGGCCGCTCGCGACTCGACTGGCGGTGACCATGCGTTTTCTCGATTGGCGTTCACGATTGGACAAAACGATGTTCGAAGGCGAGTCTGAAAGCGGTGGCGGCGTAGGGATGGGGGTCAATTGGGGCAGGCCGACCCAAACCGCCTATGGCTCGCAATTTATCGACATCAATGACGGCGAGGAAATTCGCACTTCCACCTATTGTGGGCCTGTCATCTGATGCCCCCGCAAAGGTCGCCTGCTGAGGAGCGCTAATGTCCAGATCCTACGCACTGGGGGTGGCAGCTGCGGTATTTGCCACCTTTAGCTGGGCGCTTAATTTTCTATCGCCCTACATGATGGGCGCGTTCGGTCCGATTGACTTCATCACCCTGCGGTTCATCGTATCCGGCTGCATCGGCTTGGTGATGCTGCGTATCTATTGGCCTGGCGACCCCGTTTTAACCAGGCGCTCAATCCTCAACGCCGGGCTGCTGGGCGTGCTTGGCTATGCGGTGTACATCGGTTGCATCATGGGCAGCGTGCTCAATGGCGGCGCTATCATCGCACCGGCATTCCTGAGCGCTACACCGGTCATCATTGCGGTCGCGGGCAATATGATCGAGCGCACCACCACCTGGAGCAGCCTCGCTGTCCCCATCATCCTGGCGGTTTGCGGGTTGGTCGCGGCAAACTATGGCACCTTGGTCGGCGTTTTAGACAATGACCTGACCTCCTACCTGGCCGCGGTCAGCTACGCCGTGGGTGCGGTGCTGACCTGGCTGATGTTCAGCATACTCAACCAGAAGATGCTGGCGAAAATCCCCAAGGTACACGCAGGCCTATGGACCGGCCTGATGATGGTTGGCGCCGGTCTGAGCGTGGTCGTGTTCGTGCCGTTCGGGCTCGTATTGGACCTGTACACCTACCCGCATTTGGACCTGCACTTGGGCAACACCCTGCCGGTGCTGGCTGCCGCAGCGGCGCTGGCCTGTTTTGCCTCCGTTGGCGGCGCATGGGCCTGGAATTTTGCCAGCCAAAGGCTACCGATGGCCCTGTCCGGGCAGCTTATTTCAGTAGAAACCATATTCGCAGTCGCCTTTGGGCTGATCGCCGAGCAGCGCTTGCCTACCGGTCTTGAGGTTCTGGGGATTGTTGGGCTGTTGGCCGGTGCTTCGATTGCGGTGAGGGTGATGGCTCAGGGGGATCGCGAGGGGGTGAAGGTGCAGGTTTGACTGATTGAGCTGGCGGGTGGGGTATGGCAATAGTGGATTTCCAGGCACAAAAAAAGACGTCCGTGGACGTCTTTAGATGATGAAGTGGTGGGCCGGGGTAATTTGAATCCGTTCAGTAAGATATTGATTTATAACATTAATATCTGTTTTTATTTTTGATTGGAATACCAATTGGAATGCCTTGAAGAAGCGCGGTTCACCGCTGCTCAAGAACCTTGATCAAGGTTGACTGACTTCCTCAGGGCGTGAAGCAGCGATCGAATATCCAAATATTAAGGGGTGATTCAGCTATCTCTGGAATCCGTCCAGTAGCGCTTGCTGCTGCTTTTTACTCTGCCCCAAAGCAGTGATTTCCAAGGCTGAGGTTTGCAAGCTACCAGCGAAGCTCTCTGTTAGATGGCGGATGCTCGCTACGCTGCCGTTAACCTCAGGTGTGACCGTACTTTGCTCCTCGGTAGCGCTTGCGATCTGGGCGTTCATATTCGAGATACAAATCACCCCGTCGCCAACCAGTCTTAGGGCATTCACCAGCTCCTCGAACAGTTCCCCAAGCTGCTCGGAGAGCTTTCGCGACAGCATCATAGTCCGCGCAGCGGTAGCAGTACCGCCGCAGTCCTCCGGCGCTGTTCGACCAGGCCAAGGGCAACTACCTGCAAACCCCCGTGATGCCCCCACAAATAATGCTATTTCTGGCTATTTAACGCAGGCAGGGCTCGGCAGAATACTGCCTGATGTTTAAAGGCTCAAGCGCATAGATAAGTCTATGGCTTTTATATTTTTAGTTATCGCGCCCATTGATATGTAGTCGACCCCAGTATCTGCGATAGCTACCAATGTACTTTCATTGATTCCGCCGCTGGCCTCAAGCCGGGCCTGTCCGTTGTTGAGTCGAACGCCTTCACGCATGTCATCCAGACTCAGTTCGTCGAACATGATTAAATCCGCTCCACCTCTCAGTGCTTCTTGCAGTTCGCCCAGGTTTTCGACTTCGATCTCTACCGGTCTACCTGGTGCAATGCGTTGTGCAGTATTGATAGCTTCGAGAATACCACCGCAAGCTGCAATATGATTTTCTTTGATGAGGAAGGCGTCGTAGAGACCAATGCGATGATTATGGCAACCACCGCAAGTGACGGCGTATTTTTGTGCGAGCCGAAGGCCAGGGATAGTCTTTCGAGTGTCGAGCAACTTTACGTGAGTATGCGAAACTTTATCAGCTAGCCGCCGGCATTGTGTCGCGACGCCCGATAAAAACTGTAAGTAGTTCAGCGCGGTTCGCTCACCGGTCAATAAAGAGCGGGCAGGGCCCTCTAAATGTAATACGGTTTGATTGGGTTCCGCGCGATCTCCATCCTTAACGTTCCACTTCAGGATGACAAGCGGATCCAGTTGGCGAAAGACGGCCTCCACCCACGACACACCACTGATGATGCAAGGTTCTCTAGTAATGATTTTTGCACTGGCCAAGCGAGCGGACGGTACAAGTTTCGCGGAGATGTCACCACTTCCGACATCCTCCAATAACGCCCTGTGTACGTTTTCATCGATCTCGGAACCCAAGCCCGTCAGTTCTATATTTTGCATTCCAGCCCACCTGAATCAATAAATAACGAAATATCAGCTCGCCATGCCCAAGCGCAGAATCCAGACGAGCATTGCACCTGAGCATGGCTATCAATCAAAAGTTATAGACATATCCAATGATGAGTCGGTTCTCATCGGCCCCATCTGTATAAGTGGAGCGATTGATTGCATTCCTCCATCGGAATGAAACATTTTTAAACGCACCACTTTGGACTACGTAAGTGATATCAGAACTTCTTTCCCATTCCTCACCGTCGGAACCTTCCGCCCTGAGCGCCTTTGCCTTCACTGTTTTAATATTCGCGGGATCGACGTTTTCTCCTTTCGCATAACGCAGATTCCATGTCAGGCCAGGCAAGCCGAGGGTGGCAAAGTCATACGAATATCCGGCATACCAGACGTCTTCATTTGCAAGAGCGAAGTTGCTCACCAGCATTTCACCAAACAGATAGGTGTCCGTACCGTTTACATACGGGTATGCAGTCGCGCCGGATGCCGCTTGATAACCCACACTCAAGGTGTGTCCCATGGCCGAATAGCCCGCATTGCTACTGATCGTCCGATTATCCACTTTTCCCAGTAGTTTTTTGCCACTTTCTTGACCTTCAAAGTATCTGACTTCAGCAAACACGCGACCTATGGACAAGGGCTTGTTGAACTTTAAGCCGACGTAATCCCGCCGAAACAAGTTCTCCAGATCGCTGTACTGATACGCCACATTGAGGGAAGGAAGAAGTTGATAGTCAAATCCCGCATATGTGTAGTGGTCACTGGTGATGGCAGAAGAGTAGCCGCCTTGTTGAGAACTGGCAGACAGATCTTCAGAGTCGGTTGAGTCACGCTGCTTGACGGAGTCGACTTGACCAAGAGTCGCAGTCAACGACGTGATATCCTTTGATGATAGTTGCACGCCGTTAAACACTTGTGGCAAAAGTCGTGTATTGTTTGAGGCCAGTAAGGGAAGAACTGGATTCAAACCGCCAACTCTTAACTCACTCTGAGCGATTCTGGCCTTCGCCGTCAGTTCAAGCTTCGAGTAATCATCATAGGCACGCCGATCGCTACCGCGAGATAGAAGTCCTGTGCCCGATCGGTCGGGGCTGGAGTCAAGTTTGAGCCCCAACATGCCAAGCGCGTCCAATCCAAAACCAACAGGTCCGTCGGTAAAACCGGACTGGAGATTAACGATGAAGCCCTGAGCCCACTCCTCTCGCTTGGAATCAGTGGCCGTCGAGTCTCTGAAGTCGCGATTGAAGTAGAAATTTTTTAGTTCAAGATTGCCTTTGCTATCTTTCAAGATGTCCGCCGCCGCAAAAGATGGGGCGAAGGGTAATGTGATAAGCAGAGCAGGCATCAGCGTCTTACATGTTTGTTTATTCATTGTCACCCTTCCTTATTTTTATTATTCACAGGTGTTCGCCAGGCCTATTGACCTTTGGCAGCTAGCCAGCCCTCTTGGGAATTCCGCATGCACGTATGTTTTTACCTGGCCTTATATATACGTGCGTTTTCGAGCATGGCGATCGCCAACATACGCAGCGTGCAAAAAAGTTGTGGCCGCCATCTAACCGCACGATAGGAGCAGCCACAAAATTTATTACCATGCTAAGTACACGAAATGCCCTATAACGTTTGTTCGAGGGGTAAACCTTCGCCAGGACTTTCGTTAAATCTTGAAACTCTCCAACGAAGCTGGATGGAACAGCTCTTCAGGCTGAAGCAAGCGTGACGACAGGCCTTCGGCGTGGTGGCGTTCCAGGAAGCGACTGAGTACGTGGCGGTTAGCTTCGAAACCATAGGACCAGAAGTCTTCACCGAGCAACTGGCGCGCCGCTCTTAACTGATCCTCGATAAACGGTAACGTTACCTTGGTGGCGGAGGTGTCGCTCAATTTGTGCAGCGCTACGGACTTGGACTTCTCGAATGCTTTGGCAACGGCCCCGGGTAACCAAGGGTGCTGCTCGGCCAACGTGCGCCGGATCCCCAGCACGTGCATGATCGGGAATAGCTGAGTGCGGCGATACCAGTCCGAGGCCGCTCCCTGAGGATCACGATAGAGATAGCTGACCTTAGGATGGCCCTGGGTGAAACAGGAAGGTGCACGTGGACCGATCACGGCATCCAGCTCACCAGAGGCGAGCATGCCAGAAAGCGTTTCAGTCTCCGGTGCGTTCTCGACGATTACATCCGCCGGCAGCTTCAGAACAATTTTCTCCAGACGCCCGGTCTCTTCATACCCGCCACGGACCCAGGTGACGTCAGACGCTTTCAAACCATGGTCTTCTTCCAGGAACAGTCGAACCCATACGTTCGCTGTCAACTGGTACTCCGGCACACCGATACGTTTGCCCTTGAGGTCTGCCGCGGACTCGATTCCGCGATCATTGCGGATATAGATCGAGGTGTGTCGAAACGCGCGGGACGGGAAGACGGGGACAGCAATATAGGGACTGGTGCCAGCCGCGGTTTTAACGCTGTAGCTGCTCAACGATAACTCGCAGATGTCGTAGTCAGCATGGCGAAATGCGCGAAAGAAGATCTCTTCGGGATCTTGCAGCATAAAGATCGGGTCGACCCCATCGATCTGTACTTCGCCGTCCACCAATGGTCGGATACGATCGTAGTTGCCCACAGCAATAGATAAGTTCAACTTGTTCATGATGGGTTCTCGCAGGATTGAGTATCTTCAACATTCACACCCAGTGTGATGTCGCGTTGTTCTTCGCTGGATCGCAACATGGCGAGACAGATCTCCAACGTGTCACGAGCCCACTCGCCGTCATGCAACGGAGTGACCCCGTAGAACTGCGCTAGATACAGTTCGTCTATGACTTCGGAACGCGGCACCGTTGGCCGCTCAAGCATCATTCGATCACGACTATGCGGCCGGTAAATCATGACGGCATCCGCCATTGGCCTAAGGTCGCCACCTTCGCACGACACAATAATCGGGCCGAAATGCTGGAAGGCCGTCGCGTCGTCGGTAGGGGAGGGGCTGACGTAGCGTGTGCCGCCATAAGTGCCCTCAGCCTTGAGCCGCGCCTCCTCATCCGCCGTTTGCACCTGCTGCAATAACCGACGTGCGCCGCCGTAAGCTTCGGGGTTTTTGGGCTTGCCCATTTCTCCAACCCAGTCCATCCACTCGTCGGAGTCGAAGTGTCCGTAGCCGTTGTAGGTAATGGAGGCGAATGCCCCATTCTCGAACCATAAAGTGGCTGTGTAGGCGCCTTCAGTAGGCCGGGCGGGGTCCCAGTTACCCACTGCCGCGCGGACACGGGTCGCGCGACTGCCAGCCAGCAAACGGACCACGTCTACTTGGTGGGCGGCCTGGCTGAATACTGCTCCGCCGCCTTCAGCGGTCGAGAGTTCTTCCGGGCGGCGAGGACGCTGCAGGTAGTCGGTGTAGTTCAACGCTTGAATCATCTTGACCGCGCCGAACTCGCCACTACCAATCAGCTCCCGGGTACGCAGGTACGGGGTATCGAAGCTGTGGCAATGCCCAACGATCAACTTCACACCCGCCTCGGCGCAATCGGCGATCATCCGGTCGCACTCGTCCAACGACAACGCCATGGGTTTTTCGACCAGCACGTGCTTGCGGTTAGCCGCAGCTATACGGGTGTGTTCGGCGTGAAACTGATGTGGGCTGGCGATGTATAAGGCGTCGACATTGCTGTCGGCTGCCAGGTCTTCGATGGTCTCGTATGCAGGCGCATCGAAATCCCGTTCGAATTGCCTGCGAGCTTGTTCACGAGGGTCACAGGCGCCCACCAACTGGACGCGGCGATCGGCCAGGAAGGTAGGCAGCATGAGGGTGAATGCCCGGCCCAGACCGACCACCCCCAGACGTAGCCGAGCCGTGGATTCAGCATGGCTGGCCATCACGTATGAACCTCGTAATCAGGCTCTGCGACTATGTTGGCATCATCCAGGGCCCATACGTAACGAGCTTGATAATCACGCCAGTCGATATCCTTGGACACGATCGCCTGGAACGAGCAGATTCTGGAAGGGATCGCTTTCTCACCTGTGCCAATAGCGGATTCACCCGCCTGAAAGGCTGCCAAGGCATCCAGCATGACCCGGCGGAACTCCACCACCGCCAAGTCACTGGCGCCCAAGCGCTCATCGGAGCGATCGGCGATGGGCCCCATGGTCACCCACATGGCGATATCCTGATTGGGGAAACCCTTGATGCCCGTAAAGTTGCCGTTTTTCATGGCTTCACGGTCCTGGAAAAAACGGTTCCCGTCGTTGCGTAGCGGTCGGTAACTGTCGTCCAGATCGATGCCGACTTGCTGGCCGAGAAACTTTCGCCAGGTCTCTGTTTCCGGAGTGTTATCGGGATTTCCCCAGGCCATGAAATAGAAGGCAGTGTGGGTGTCGTCGATGGGTACGTTGATATTCGCGACGTTGTACAAATTATTCGGTGGGATCAGTGCGGTGGCCGGGGCTACGAACACCGTAGAGCGTACATACTCGCTGGTGGCGGCATTCTGGATAGGACGGCGCAGAGCGGCATAGCGGAAGCCATAGCTGGTACGCTCGACTTGCATGCGCGGCGCTTTGTCCGTGGACGGTCTTAGCCAGTTTTTCGAGGTTGCTTCTGCCCCCCCGACCCGGGCTGGAACGAAGTCGGATGAGTGCAGGCTTGAGCTGTGTGCCGAGTCGATGGCGCCTTCCAGGATCTGCGCCCAGTTGCAGGGAATGATTGCCTTGGCGATGCTCACTCGAACATGCTCATGGGGTGCCCAGGCCGGCGGCACAAATTCGGGAATTGCGTCCTGTGGCCCCATGTAGGCCCAGACGAAACCGCCCCACTCGCGGGTTTTGTAGGCCGTGTGCTTGACCTTCTGACACATGTTGCTGGCGGCAGGCTCGGAAACCATTTCCACCACATTACCGTCCACGTCCATCTTCCAGCCGTGATACAGGCAGCGTAATCCCGAGTTTTCATTGCGGCCGTAGATCAGTGACACGCGGCGATGCGGGCAATACTCGTCCATAACTCCCACGCGACCATCGGTGTCGCGAAACACGACCAGGTCCTCGCCGAACAGACGGGCCCTGACAGGCGTGCCGTCGGGCTCGCTGACTTCTTCGAGCAAACACACTGGCGTCCAGTGACGGCGCATCATCTGGCCCATCGGTGCGTCGCCTTCGACGCGGCAGAGCAACAGGTTCTCTTCTGGGGTCAACATGTAATATCTCCAGCGTTCAACTAATCGTTTGTAAAAAAGGTCTCGCCTAGAGGTCGAGTACCAGCACGTCATTTCTGGCTCGGGAAACGCAAATCATGATCTGATCGTGCTGTTCGTCCTCACGCAGCACCATGTCGCGATGCTCGACGTCACCTTCGATCAGACGGGTACGGCAAGAGCCGCAGGTGCCGCTCTCACAAGAACTTGGCGCCCGGATACCGTTGTCACGCAGAACCTCCAGAATCGAGCGGTCGACGGGAATTTCGAGGTCGATTCCGCTCCGGCCAAGGGTCACCGAAAAAGGCCGGTTTTCGGCGAAGCGACTCTGGTCGACGCCGAAGCTTTCAAAATGTATGGAGCCGGGTGGCCAGTGCCCCGTCATGTCCAGCACGCTGTCCATCAATGGCCGGGGGCCACAGCAGTACACATGTGTACCGCTGCTCGGTTTGTCGAAAACAGGCCAGAAATCGTAAGCGTCTGCCCGATTGCCGAAGTCGTGGTGAATGACTACCGTGTTGGCAAATTCGGCCCCCAGCAGCTCATCCCTGAAGGCGGTGAGTTCCGGATTACGGGTGCAGTAGTAAAGTTTGAAGGGGAGGTCGGTGCTGGCCTTCAGGTGACGCATCATCGACAGGATCGGGGTAATACCGATGCCTCCGGCGACGAAGATGAACTGTCGGGCATTCTCGATCAGTTCGAACTCATTTTGCGGAGTTGCCACCGGTAGCAAGTCGCCTGCCTCGATATCATCGGCCATGCTCACCGAACCGCCTCGTCCGTTGGCGTCACGCTTGACAGCAATGACATAACGCTCACGCTCTTGCGGGTCGTTGCTCAATGAGTAATTGCGGATACTTCCGTTGGGCACCCTTACCCTGAGGTGCGCTCCGGCCGTAAAGGCGGGCAGAAGCATCCCCTGCGGGTGGGCCAATTCGAAGCGGAAAATGCCTTGGGCAATTTCGGTTTTGGCGATCACCTTGAGGCCAGTGAACCCATCATCGAGCTGTTCGGAACTACTCATCGCTGTTTCCTCATTACATCCGGTCGCGGGCTGAACACGCCCGCGCACCGAGAGTTGCATAGATATCTAACATTTTTTGGGCGTGATTCGGCCAATCAGACTGCTCGATCCTATTCGTCGGTAAGTGGCTTTTCGCTCAAGGCGTTAGCTGGCACCGCAATCAGAACCGCCATACCACCCGCCAGGACCAGGGCCCCGATTATCGTCAGTCCGATTGCGAGGCTGCCGGTGACTGTGTTGATCCAGCCCAGTCCGATGGGCGCACAGAACGCTCCGATCTGACCAAGAGAACTGATCGCCGAAATCCCCCCTGCGGCGGACTCATCATTAAGATAAGCAGGAGGAATCGACCAGATGATCGCTGCGGCACCGAAGTACGACACTGCAATCATTGCCAGGCAAGTAATTGAAATAATGGCCGAGTCCACAACGTGAGGCAGCAGGCAGGCGCCCAAGGCACCGAAGGCGATACTGAAAAAGAAGTGCTTGCGACGCTCCAGACGAATGTCGGAGCTGCGCGCAATGAGAATCATGGCGATCGCCCCCACGATGTATGGCACGGTGGAAAGCAATCCGACATGCAATACATCCTGGATGCCGGTGTTGCGGATGATGGTAGGCGTCCAGTAATTGAGGATCGTGCCACAGAGCGGCACGGTGGCCCAACCAGCAGCAAGGACGTATACGCGCGGATCCTTGAGCGCAGCCAGCACAGCATGACGCTTATCGGTAACGGGCTTCTTGCCTGCGCGGTCAGCGGCCAGCGCGTCGAGAATAATGGATTTTTCCTCGTCGTCGAGCCACTTGGCCTGCTCGGGTTTGTCCACCAGATAGAAATAGGCCATCACACCCATTACGGCAGCGGGAAGACCTTCCAGGATGAACATCCACTGCCAGTTTTTCATTCCCATGACGTCGACGAAATGCGTGAGTATCCAACCGGACAGGGGACCGCCGATGATTCCCGCCGCGGCGATGGCCAACAAGAAGCGCGAGGTGATGCGAGCACGCCTGGCACCTGGATACCAATAGGTCAGATAAAGAATGATTCCAGGCCAGAAGCCAGCTTCGGCAGCGCCCAACAGGGCGCGGGCAATGTAGAACTCAGTGGGCGTTGTCATGAACGCCATGGACGCTGAGATCAAGCCCCACAGCACCATGATCCGGGTGATCGTCAACCGGGCACCAATCTTTTGCAGGTAAAGCGTACTGGGTATTTCCAATGCGATGTAGCCGATGAAAAACAAGCTTACGCCGAGTCCGTAGGCAGCATCGCTCATGCCTAAATCGTGCTTCAGGTAAACCTGCGCGAAGCTGATGTTCACGCGATCCAGATAATTGAGAACCCAGGCCACGAAGATGAAGGTCATCAAACGTAGTGTGACTTTTCTATAGACCTTCTCGATGCGCTCATGGCTGCGCTGGAGAAGATGGGGCACGGCATCTGTAGCTGCTGTTGTTGTCATTGTGCACGCCTCGGACTTTGTGTAGCACGACCAAAGCCATGGGGGGGCTTGGTGTGCTTTTTTATTAGGTCTCTAAGAGAATATGGCGAATTTTCTTCTCTCGCAATCAAAAAAAGAACGATCTCTAAGTATTTTTTGATCTAGCGCATGTGTTGAGGCAACGCGTTATGCTTAGTATCGCTTACGCAGGTGATGAGATCGGACCTTGATATGACTGCACGAAAGCCTTTAGGCCACAAACAACCTGAAACCCAGGAAATACTCAGGCATTGGCACGATGTTGTACCTGATGACCGTCTGGCCCACCTGGTCAAGGATGCAACTCGCGCGCTGGTCAGAGCACTGCAGATGCGGTTGACCGAACACGACGTATCCTTTGGTCATTGGGCGTTCTTGCGGATCCTCTGGGAGACAGACGGATTGACCCAAAAACAACTCAGCACTCAGGCTGGACTGATGGAACCTACGACTTTCGCTGCGGTGAAGGCGATGGAAAAACTGGGCTACGTCGTCCGGCAGCAGATGCCGGATAACAAGAAAAATGTTCACGTCTTCCTCACCGATGAAGGACGGCGACTGAAGGATGTGTTGATTCCTCTGGCGCTGGAAGTCAACGAGGTGAGTGTGGCCGGGCTCGAGGAGCAAGACGTCGAAACAGCACGACACGTTCTATTGACGGTGATAGAGAATCTCGCAAACGCAGAAGCGAATTCCATCAATCCTTCCCATCGGGTGCCGTCAACGCGGGAGGTTGGGCGCATGATCAACGAGCGCAGCGAGACTGTTTGTCCGGATTAGTGTCGTGTCGCAAACCGTTGAAACGGCCTCAGTGCTCCAATCCGTCGGAATTGAATTGTTTTTTCACGCTCAGCCCTGGCGCATCTTCAGATTGCCTCGCCTCCTGGCATTACGCTTTTAGTACACCTGTGAACAGCGTCAGGCAGGCAGTACCTCACCTCCTGTTGAGTGCAGCAACCGGGGCTGCCTCTACACAACCTGCCTCCCATCGAAAAACTGTGCGCCTTCAACTTTGAGAATACCCAGCAGCATCTGCGCCGCCGGCGACAGGTAGGCGTTCCTGCGAGTGAACACGACGATGGTGCGTTTCATCGTGGTTTCCTTGAGCATGACCTCGCGAAGGTTCCTCCTGCCATTGACGTCTTCAAGTGTTTCCCGGGGTAGAAAGCAAAGCAGGTTTGTTGCACCGACCAAGCGTGGCAGCAGAGAAATCGAGGTGGTCTCGATCTGCACCTGAGGCAAGGGCAAGTTCCGCTCCTGGAACGCATTATCGATCCAGCGACGGGCTGAAACGGTGGTCGCCGGCAGCGCCCAGCGGTACTGACACAGGTCACGCAACTGATATCGGGCATTGAACAGCGGATGATTATGGCTAGCGACCACCACCGCTTCAGCGTCGAACAAAGCATGAGACTCCAGTATCGGACCCGTTTCATACTTCGAGCAAATCACCATGTCCAGCCGCCCAGAACAAAGGGACTCATGCAGGAAATCGTCCTGACCGATCACCAGGTTCAGCGTGATTGCCGGCGCATGGGAAAGCAATGTCGCAGTCAGGTGTGGCAGCAGGTGGTCCGCCATGGAAGCGCTGCAGCCCAAGCGAATGTTACCCATCATACCGCTGGCAAAATCGCGCACCTCACGTCGGGTCTCAGCGATGTTCTGCTGCAGCTGTTTGCCGCGCACCTTCAGTAGCTCCCCAACCGGGGTGAGTTTGATGCGTCGGCCGTCACGTTCGAACAGTCGCGTACCGAGCGACTCCTCAAGCCGCTGAATGCTTTTGGTCAGCGCCGGTTGGCTGCGGTTTAGCTTTTGCGCCGCCTGGCCCAGGTGGCCCAACTCGGCGATGGTTTCAAAATAGGTGAGGTCGCGCAGGTCCATATCCATCAACCAAAGTTATTAATTCATCAATATTAGAAAATATACTTGATCGAATAAGCTATCAATAATTGTCGCGCGTTGGCTGCACGCCAGTGCAATCGGGGCGACCAGCATTGGAGCGAAATACTTGTCCACTTCACCACGGCTTTTTCTGCATCCTTACTCCGCTCCGGTCCAATGGATAGCGCTATCACTGCTGGCCGGTGCCAGCGGTCAGTGGTTGAGGTTTCTGGAGGTGCCCGCCGGGCAGTTTCTGGGGCCAATGCTGGTGGCCATTGTGTTCGGTGTTTGCGGTGCGAGCATTCGCTTGCACCGCTATGCCTTCAAGCTGGGGCAGGGCTGCGTAGGAATGCTTGCAGCTCATTCGATGACCCTGGCGGTGCTGGTCTCGCTGGTCCAGTCCTGGCCGTTAATGCTGCTTTCAACCCTGCTGACGGTCAGCTTCAGTGCGCTGGTCGGGCTTGTGCTAGCGAGGGTCGGCGGCATCCCTGCCAGCACCGCCGCCTGGGGCACGGCACCGGGGGCCGCCTCGGCGATGGTCTCGATGTCCGATGAATTCGGCGCCGATTCACGGGTGGTCGCAACCATGCAGTATGCGCGGGTGGTGTGCGTGGTGATGATCGGTGCGCTGATTAGCCGCTGGCTGGGGGCATCTACCGGGGGGAGCGAAGTGCATGCCGCGAGCGCCGCATTGCAAAGCTTCAACCTGCTGAACCTGGGGCTCACATTCGCCACCCTTGTGGCCGGGATCGCACTGGGTAATCGGCTACCGGCCGGTACACTGCTGATGCCATTACTGTTGGGTGGCGCCTTGCAAGTGAGCGGCTTGTTGCACATCACCCTGCCAAGCTGGCTGCTCGCAACCGCTTATGGCGCGATCGGTTGCTACGTTGGCCTGCGCTTCGACCGCCCGACCATTAACTACGTCTGGCGACGTTTTCCGGCGATGATATTGGGAGCTGTGCTGATGATCACGCTGTGTGCGTTGTCGGCCTGGTTGCTGGCGGCGCTGCTCGACAAGGATTTCCTCTCAGTTTACCTGGCCACTAGCCCAGGCGGGCTGGACACCATGGCGATCATTGCGGTGGACACCCACTCCGACGTCGGGTTGGTGCTGGCGATGCAGACCTTGCGGTTGTTCGCGGTAATCATTACGGGGGCGTTTTTGGCGCGGTTGGTCATTCGGTTGGCGGGCCGTTCATAAGCAATCCTGACGGAGCAACATTCCTGGGGGCTTACAGCGCTCACCCTCAATTCAATAGCCTGGTTGCCCTCAGTTCCTGCAACCAGTCATTCCAGACCTGAACCTGAATAGACACAGATAATGTTGAGCAAATCGCTCTTTCTTACCGTACTACCCATGGTCATGGCGTTCGTCGCCGGTGCTGTCCTGCCGTTTCAGGCAACCACCAACGCGGCAGTTGGACGCGCCTTGGGGCATCCGCTCTGGGCGGCCCTCATCTCCCTTGTCATCAGCGCAATCGTGGTGATCGCTGCGCTGCTCATCCTCAAGGTGCAGGCTCCGGATATCGGCCGCGCCTTGCGAGGCGCCTGGTGGGTATGGATCGGGGGGATCCTGGGGGCGATCTATGTCGGCAGCGCGGTCGTTGTAACGCCAAAGCTGGGCGCCAGCGGCTTTATCATTCTGGTCGTCGTCGGACAGATCTTCATTGGACTTTTGATCGACCACTTCGGCTTGATGGGGCTTACCTCGAAACCCATCACATTCTTGAAGCTGATAGGCGCCGCGATGATTCTCGGGGGCGTCTTCCTTGTTCAAGGCTTGAGCGCGAATGCCGCCTCCCAGCCCAAGGAGTCCATTGTACAGCGGTCCATCCCGCAGTAAGGCAGCTACATCTCGATCTATGGCTAGTGGTGCTTCATCCGACTTGGCTGCACGCCGGCGGCGCTTTCGAAAGCGGACAGGATCGACAGCTTCATCGGCTAGCACACTAGTCGGGAGGTGAGCATGGAGATCAAAACTCAGGCGTTGGTAGACGTCCCCTAATTGTTTGCCGTAGTTTCATTATCTGCGGCCGTTGATCACCTTGCTCTGTGTTGATCAGCGCCTTTGCCAGCACCAATGCTGTCGTTCTGTACGGCCCTCCAGGGACCAGGTTCTACTCGCGTAAAGCACAAAGCCAATATTGCTTGTGCAAGACACATAGATCTGAATAACTGCTTTTGGCCGATTCTGTTGAATAAGTCGTTTTTCTCAAATTGCCAAAAGACTGATTGGTGAATGCGCCTTTTTTGCACGTTGCTACGTGAAATCCGAGTCCGGAAGCCTCTGCCAAAAGTAAAGATTTCAATCTCGGACGCGTACTTTTCTGCTGCGCAAACCATAGCCGACTTTTTCAACAGATTCGACCCAAAGCAGACCTTCAGGGCACGCAACTATTGGCCGAATTCTGCCTGTCCTCAAGGTTGTCCATCCATACGATGGGCTATTGCAACGATTAGAACTCCTTCTCTCACAGAAGGTATTCCCCCATTTTTGGCGTGCTGTGCATAACCTCTCTTAGTGCGTCCAATAAAGCGGAAGCGGCAGGTGACAATGTAGCGTCTGCTAGTCGGGAAACACCGATTTGCTCCAGAATTAGAGGTTCGAAAGCCGGGAGGCGAATTAGCTCCTTACTGTGTGCGGGGTCAGAAATAACTGATTGAGGTAATATTCCAAGAAGATCGGTCTGTTTTAATAACCAAAGTATATTGAAGAATGATGCTGTTTCTATAGTTGCATGTGGTGGATTGATGCCATTTCGATGAAAAATATTATCGAACTGCTTCCGTAAAGTAGTTTCTATTGGAGGCAGAATCCATGCTTCGCGCGCGAGTTCTTCCAGTTTAACCCCTGGTTGCTGAGCAAGAGGGTGGTCACGGCGCGCAACGATCACGGCGTTTTCGCTAAAAAGCGCCTCCTGAGCGACAACGACACTTGAACTGACATCGGAAAGTCTCCCAATCAAGAAGTCCAATTCGCCCGAGATGAGCCGAGGTATCAGTTCGCCGCTTACACCATCGACTATTTTGATGCGGATGCTTGGTCGGCTTGCCCACAGTCGCGCGATGGCTGCAGGTACAAGATAACTTGACCCAGTTAACACGCTTCCTATGGCAACACGCCCGGCATGCCCTTTTCCAAGAGCGTCGATTGCTTGGGATACATGATCCAGCTGGGCAAGAATCATCCGGCTGCGCTGCACAAAGTCCCGACCAAGCTCTGTAGGCGTAACCCCCCTACGATTCCGAGTGTAGAGCTGAGCCCCTACAGCCTCCTCCAGATCCTGTAATAGCTTGCTCGCCGTGGGCTGTGAGAGGTTCAGCGAGCGTGCGGCGTGCAAGACACTGCCATATTCAAACAATGCAATCGCCAAGCGGAAATGCCTGACTGTCGCCCATTTTTCCAACCGTTCCAGACTCATGTGGTATTCCATTAGCTGATAGCACATCTAATATATTCTAGATTTACGAATACCATAACCCCTCCTAGAATGTGCCTGACGCGCTGGGCCGTTCCAATGAAACACTTGCGAAGTGTGCAAAAGGTCTTGTTCGTATTGATGTAACGTCTCTGGGATACGGCTCCTTTGAGTGGGGCGGCCTTTTATAATAGCTGTTGGATTTATTGCTTGTTATCAATGTGAGAGGGGTAAGTGTCGTATGAACGTCAAAAATCTAGATACGGTGAAGAACTACTTTAAATACTGTGTGGATGGTAAGGATGTTGAGCGAGTTTCCGAGTATTTCGATGTCGACGTGGTCGTGCATCGACCGGACTGCGATGCTCCGATAGGTGGTTTGGAAAACTTCAAACGAGCCTTGAGCGCAAATGTTCTCGAGCGATATAAGACAATTAAAACTACGTTCAGCAAGGAAGTTGTTACAGATGACGTTGTTGTAGTCGCGTTGACACACTGTGCAACCGGTTCGAATACATGGCACGGCTTTGACGTAGAAGGCAAGAGCTTAACGTGGACGGCCCTGACGTACTTCCGGTTTAACAAAGAGGGTAAAGTGGTCGAGGAGATCGTTGAACGGAACGAACTGTTCATGGCAAAGCAACTCGGAATTATCAGTTACGAGTAACACTTAGTTAAATCCCAAGGGAGCTAAGTCCACCGTGGTGAAAGTATGTTCTCCACGGTGGTCAGAGGCCGCTATTGGCCCAGAGTGTGTAAAAACGCTTCGCCAAAATTGAAGTGCGCGCATCTACGTTAAATCTGAAATTTATCGGCACGTCAGCAGATGTGGATTTCGCGTAGAAGCGCGATTTCCAGTCCAGTTTTGAGTGCCTGTCGCGCTGAAAAACGTTTTTACACAGCCTCGGCCGTTTTTTGCCATTTCCGTGGTGTTCTTCGAGCAGGTTCATCAGCTCGAGGATGTCCGCGCTGAGATAGATGAAGGTGGACAAGTGGGACTGGAAGGCTGCCTACCTACGACTACTCGAGCGACCGATCAGCATTTCTTGGTCATTCCCTAATCGTTTCCAGACCAATAGAGCGGTGAGCCGATAGTAATACCGGGTGGCATCGGAGTGGTCTTTCAGGTGCTGAGTGAAAAACCAGCGCATATGCTTGAGCTGCCAGGTCCAGGGACTATCTCGCTGCCATCGCTGTTGAATGGCCGCTTGCATGATTCGGGCTTGCCGTAGGTGTCGTTGCTGAGTGGCCTTCGCGCCGGTCAGTACGCCGCTCAGGAACAGCGTCATATTGTAGGGCTTAGTCACGCTCTTCCTCCAATGTAAGCCGAAACTACATCGATCCGGTTATGCCCGAGCTCAAGGCTGATCTGTTGCCGCGCCTGCTGATCAAGGTTGCGGTCAATGCAATAGCAGTGGCCACCATTGATCGGTGCTGTGTGCCCCGTGAGCTGCTCGTAACGCTCGCAGGCATAGGCCGCTCGCAGTTCATGAAAACCCTTCAGCCCGTGTTCATGCAGCGTTTCGCGCGCGGGGAGCACGGTCTGTTGCAGGAATGCGGCGTAGCTTTCGTCGCGGGCCAGCAAGTTGCGGCTGCCGGTTGGCGATGCCTTACGAGCCAACAGCAGCGCCGCTTTCACCGCTTCATTGGCCATGATCCATCGCGGCGCTGAAGCCCCTGAACGACCGCCTTTGGTGCCGTCCTGAATGTTGATGCGGCCTAAGTGTTCGGCTTCGCGGTGCAAGCGTGGCAGGTCAGCCAGGATCGCCTCTCGCAGGCGCATACCGGTTGCTCGGGCCAACAGGACAATCGCGGCCACCCGGGCGTGTTGCTGTTCGCCAAGTGCCTCGAGTACTCGCCGCACCTGTTGGTGGTCTTGGCCATCCGGTGCGCGGGTGCGTACGCTCGAGCGCTGCTGGCCTAACGCCTGGCTCGGGCTGGCGATCCTCACGTCCTGATCACCGCGCAGCGCGGCGAGGGTGCGGTTAACGCTGCTCAGGCGGTTCTGCGCGGTAGCGATGCCGAGTTCACCTTGCTGGATCTGCTGGCGCAGATACGCGGCGTAATCTTGCAGCGTCCGGCGATCGATCTGGCGCGCATCGTTGTAACCGGGGCCGTCCTCTGACCGACACCAACGCACGAATGCTTGCCAGCGATCGCTATGCGCTTTGACCGTGGCGAAGTGGCCGCCGGCAAACAGATCCTTGAGCGCTTGTGGGCCGGCGTAGCTCAGCTGACGGCCATAGCCAAAGTTACGGCCATCACGCCGACCGACTAGAGCCATCATCATCACCGTTTTCATTTGTTTGCAGAAAGCGCAGCAGGGCTTTCCAGTGGGGGCTGAGCCGGTCCACCTGCTGCCAGTGTGTCGGGCGGATCAGGAGGGCGTTCTCCTGGTGTTGCAGCAGTGCCCCTTCCTCACGCAGTTGCTCGATCAGCAGGGCGAGGTGGGCAGGGTCAATTGGTGGTGTGGCGACAGCGGCGACAGTGGCGACAACCCGCGTCGTTTCTGGCCTGGCGCGTGGCGACAGGGTGGCGACAGAAGCGGCGACACGCCGCGATTCAGGTTGCGATTGATGTTGCGCCCGGTAGCAGCGCACCGCGTCATTGAGGCGGAACATGGCGGACCTCGAAAGTTTTTCCGTCGCGGCTGCTCAGCCAGCGAGAAGTGATCAGCACGACCAATAAAGAGGCGGTATGGTCAGCGCTCTTGCGGGCAAAACGAGGACCGTTGCGATTGACGTCGCGGACGGTGAACTGGGTCCAGCCTTTCTGCACCAGCCAGCGCAGCAGCCGATCTGCTTCCTCGCGTAGGCTATTGACCGGCTCTTGTTCGGTCAGGCGTTGAATCTCGGCCAGGTAGTAATCCATCAGCGTGGAGGCACGCTGGATGTGTGCTTCGTCCAGCGCACTGGCCTCTTCAACCATGGCCAGCACGCCCGCGATACGCAGTACATTCGCCGCGGCTTTGCCCGCGACAGGCTGGACGCCGGCCAGCTCGCCGAACTCGCCAGACTGGCACTCGATGGTGTCGTGAATATCGATCCAGGCACGACGGGCACGGGGAGTCAGTTCCAGCGTGACGGGATTTAGTGATCCATCCTTGTGAAGCGACCAGGGCTTTTGCAGCAGGGCGGTGATCCGTTGTTGGTAGCGCTGGACCTTGGCATCTCGGGTTAGGTCGATCGCCTTGTAGAGTCGCTGGCCGGCCAGGCGCTCGGGCCAACAGATCAGGCAGCGGCCGAGGATGCCTTGGCCATTGATCAGCGGGTCTTTGAACAGCTGGTTGGCCAAGTAGGGCTGCAGCATCAGATGCAGGCTGAGGCGGCGGTCATAGGCACGCAGGCTTTCTCCGGCCATGGAGCGCGCCCGGTCGATCGGGCTGCCATCCCACAATGTCGATAAGGTGGTGATCGCCTTGAGCAGATTCTCTTTGCTCATGGTGCTGCTGCCCAAGAACTGGCCACCTTCATCATTGAACAAGCCCATGCTGGGCAAGCCCTGGCACAGGCTTTTGACCAGGGCCTCAATGGTGGGTTCGGCAATGATCAGTCTCGGCGGTACCGGCTCGGATAGCTCACGGCCGTCCGCCTCCGCGTGTTTCTTTGAGGCTTTGGGTTTGGCCATGATGCTGGTGGCGGCGCGATAGGCTTTGAGCTTTTCCGCGTACAGGGTCCACTGCTGTCGTTCCCAGTCGCGTGCCGCCTTCAGTGCCAGGTGATCCACCGCGCTTTTGCGATCCCCTGAGGACGCCACCGTCAGCAGGTAGAGGGACAGCGGATAGGTTCGGCCGTCGAGTTGGGCATTGGCGTGGCCCTGGCTCACCAAGGCAGTGGTAGCCAGCACCGACTGTGCAGCCATGGCGCAGGGCACGCCGATCACCTCGGCCAATCGCTCGACCGCAGGGCCCAACAGATCCCCGAGTGCTTCGACCGGGTAGGGCAGTGGCGCCTGCTGGTACTCCAGCAATGGTTGTGGGGGCTCGAACGCTTCGCACAGTTGCATCGAAATTCTCCTGAGATTATCGACTTCGTCCTCACTCATCCCGCCACGGTTGTTGAGTGTTATCAGGGATCAAGGCCCCTGCGACCTGTGAGGTTTGTCCACTCACGCAGGACTGACGGCTCCTTACGGCCGGGAGCTTGGGCATCTCATGATCTGGCCTCCTGAACACTTCCGTAGAAGTGGGCGGGTGGTGTCAATGGCCATTAATTTTGACCCACTTTTGGCCAATAGAATTGACCCACTTGCTCACCGCTAACCGCCGGTTTTCTGCTTCAAACGATAGCTCTCACCTCCCAGCATAAAGATGTGTGAATGGTGGATCACGCGGTCGATGATGGGCACGGCCACGTTGTCGTCATGGAAGAACTCGCCCCAGCTGGTGAAGTCCTTGTTGGTGGTCAGGATGACCGAGCGGTACTCGTACAGGTTGTTGATTAACTGGAACAGGTTGTACCGGGCTTGGCGCGTCATCGGCAGGTAGCCCAGCTCATCGATGATCAGCACGTCGTATTTGCTCAGCTGATTAAGGCGCTTCTTCAGCTCGCCCTTCATTTCCGCCAGCTCCAGATCCTCGACCAACGCCAGAGCCGTGCGGAACAGCACCTTGTAGCCCGCCTGAACCGCCTTGTGGCCAATCCCAATGGCCAAGTGGGTCTTGCCCACACCCGGTGGTCCGATGAACACCAGGTTGTCGCGGTTGTCGATAAAGCTGAAGTCCAGCAAGGTGCTGACCTGGCGCTTGGTGATGGTGGTCTGGTGCCGGTAATCGAAGGCCTCCAGATGCTTCTCCGAGGGGAACTGCGCCTGCTTGAGGTTGCGGCTTACGCGGCTACTGGAGCGGGCGTTAAGCTCATGCTCGACCAGTGACTGGGCGAAGCTCAGGTAGGACAGTTCATTGGCTTCGGCTCTGGCCAGCAGGGTGGCCAGCTCACCCGCGGTCGCGCTGAGGCGCAGGCTTCGGTACTGCGCGATAGTGCTGTCGAGCAGGCTCATTGGGTCACCCCGTGGCCAGTCGACTGGCCAATGCGGGCATAAGCGTTCAGGTCGGCGTGACTAACCTGGCTACCGGCCTCTGGCGCATAGTCATGGTCGCCGATGATCCGGCCCCGCGCCTTGGCTTGCTGCCATGCTTCGAGGTAGCGCTTGAGCCCGGTGGCGGTCAGTTCACTGCGCTCGCACAACTCGCCGAGCAACGCCGTATCAACCGGCGCATGGGCCATGAGCAGGTCGCGTGCAGCAACCAGCTGATCCTTGTAGATACGCGGCGAAGTACGCTTGAGCAGTTGGCACAGGGTTGCCCCAAGGGCATCGGGCAGGATCGAGTCGATGCCGCGCTCCAGGTCGGTAATGCGCTGGGCATGGTCTCGGTAATGGTTGTTGTTCTTGATCATCCGGCCCTTGGCCTTGCACAGGTCATGGGTGGCTATGAGTTCACCGCTCTCCAGGTCATGGATCAGCAACTGGTTGTCCTGTGCGCTGACACCGACACGGGCTTGCTGCCAGGCCATGGGTACCGAGTACTTGTTGGCCTGCCATGAGATCAAGCCGGTCTTGTCGACCTTGCGGGTCTCCCTTGTCGGCGCCACGTGCAGCAGGTTCTGCGGGACGAGATAGGGCTTGAGCTGACTACGCTCCAGTGCCTCGAAATGCGCTCTTGGATGCTGCCCCGTCGTGCCGTGCACGCGTGCGTTGGCGACAGTCTCGAGCCAATCATTCAGGTGCTGTCGGACGGCGGCCTCGTCCTGGAAGTGCTCGCCGTAGAAGCAGTCACGCTTGACGTACTTGACCCCGGCCTCCACCTTGCCCTTGCTCTCCGGGTCATAGCCCTCGCAGGCATGGATGCGGTACCCGACGGTAGTCGCATACTGGTGGAAGCGCTGGTTCAGCGTCAGCTCACGGTACTGCTCGTTGATCACCACCATCTTGGTCTGATCGTAGATGCACTCCTCGGTGACGCCGCCGAAGTAGCGGAAGGCCTCGTCGTGCATCTGGATAAACCGTTCGGTATCCAGCGGCCGGAAGTTCAGACCGACATACATCAGCCGTGAACAGGACAGCACAAACACCACAAAATGAACGACACGCTCCAGGCCGCCAATCATGACGCCTCGCAGCTCACCGGGGTCGACCTGACACTGCACGCCAGGCACTGACTCAACGACCGGCTCGTAATAGCGCAACTGGCCACTGGCAACCTGCTGCTTGAGCGCTTGCACATAGCGGCGAATGCTCCGGTCTGACACCGCCAGCTCGGTGGTGCGCTCCCTCAGGCGACGGGCCAGCTTGACTGCGCTCAGGGCTGGAAACTGACCCAACTGATTAATCAGATAATCGCGGTGCTCGTCGAGCACCTTGGTGCGTGAAGGGTCAGCAATGGTAGCGCTGATCTGCATCTCATCCAGGTGGAGATACTTGCGTACGGTGTTCCGGGAAATCCCCAGCTCACGACTGATGGCACGGACCGACAGGCCTCGGCCCTGGTCATACAACCCCTTGATCTTGTGAATCACAACCCACTCCTTCAATGATCTGTCCCCGGCCTGTGCATAAGGCGGGTGACGCTACATGGTCGGTGGCCAATGCCACTATGGGTGGGTCAAAATTGTTGGCCAGAGGTGGGTCAGTTTAATTGGCCATTAACAGGTGGAGGCTGCACTGGCTGACGAAGCCGGTGCCGCGAGATCCTGAGTCAGGTGAAGGCAGCGAAGCGATGACTAGGGCATGCCTGACTGTCAGTCAGGTGCAGTCCATTCCGTGGGCTGCGGCACCATCATCGGCATCGCTGTGGCGAGTGAGCATTCGGTGTTTGTCACGCCGATTGTCACGAGGGGGAAAGCCGCAAAGGCCCGTGCGAGCAGGGCTGCAGCAGTGTGATATGCGCCCGTCTCTTTAGGGGGCAAAGAGACGGGCAAAAGGTTGGCGCAAGAAATAGCCAAGCGGATAAGTTGCTGCAGAGCAGCCAGGAGGGGGCATGAGTTGCCGCAGTGGGCATTCTGGAAGAAGTGGCATCCATCACATCGCTGTGACCGTGCGAGCCGCCGGACGCTAATCGCACTTGGGGAGAACCACCACGATGTGGCGTAGCCTCAAAGGTTCTGGCTACCTGGGTGCTGTCGAGGACAGCGCTGGTACAGTTCTGGTTTAGCGCTCGTTCTGCTCGCGGTCAACAGTATTTTGGGGGCGGCTGTTGCGCCAACCGGTAGCACTGGAAGACCTTGGAAGCCGGTGGCCTTCCATGGCTGGGTGGTCGTTCGTCGGTTTTTAATGTGAGCCTGCGTAATTGCATGGACTTGACCATTTGCATTGTCACTGACCAGTCGAATTGCATTCGACCTGACCAGCACACGCCGTAGTGACGACCGGCGGGAACGGCCAAAAGCAGACGAATCTGAGGCCATATCGACTGACATCCGCTCGAGTCGAGCGTCAGGTGAATACACGGGGCCGCGCTTGGCCACACGAATATCTTGAAGGATTCCGGGCGAATGGTGGGTAATTAAACCGACCCACCCACGCCCTTAAACTTCTCAACAAAAACAGAGATTTTCTGGAAGACGTTCTGCTTTTTAGACAGGTATTGCGGATTCAGCGGACTCATCTTAGGCAGCACAGCATTGAGCTCGGTGCCATTGTCACTGGCAAACTCCCGTTTCAGTGAGGTAGTGATATAGCGTCTGGCCGCGTCGGCGTTGAGGTTCTCGCTGTCTATCAGCTCGGCAGCCTCACGTTGCTGTTCCACTTGAGCAAAGCTGAAGAAGATGTCGATCACGCTTGCCTTATCGCCAATCTGATCCAAATTGGTCTGATTGACGAAATCCACCAGCAAGCCTTCTTTGGCGCGATTACCCAAGCTGGCACGAATCACCCGGCGCACCTCATCCACTAGATCCGACTTGCTCTTGGTCTTCTTGTTGTGCTCGAAGATCAGCTCCAAAATGTAATCCAGATTAATTTCCTGCGATTTGAGCAGATCCACTTCAAAGACCACGTCATCCCAATCAATGGTGGATTTTTCCTTTTCAGCGCCCGCTCTTTCCCGGCGCAACCAGTCGCGCACATCGTTATAGGTCGAACGATAATCCTGGATTTTCCGCTCCGCCGGCATCTTGATCGCTTGCAGCGCGACAAGGTCTTCATCCTTTAAATAATGCTGAGCCTTGAACGCTTCGACTGCTGCCGAATCGTTCATATCCAAGGTTTGCAATGCCTTCAGACTGGCGAATTCATCGTAGTTTTGCAGCACGTTCTCAACGCGCAAATACTCGCCAAACAGCTTGGCAAAGGCCTTTTTGTCACACTCTTTTTCAATCGCCGCAGGGTCGGGGAAACGTTGTTCCAACTCTGTAACAACCGCCACAAAACCACGCCGTGCCTCACCTGTCAGAACATCGGTAAAGCCCTCCATGTACTCCTTGTAGCTCTTCTCCAGCACCACGTTTCGGGTATTGCTGTTGCCGAACAAGGTGATGGCGTCGATGGTCGCCTGTTCCAGATCGCGGAAGGTCACGATGTTACCGAAGGTCTTGGTCGCATCGAAAATCCGGTTGGTACGCGAATAGGCCTGTATCAGGCCGTGATAGCGCAGGTTCTTGTCGACGAACAGCGTGTTGAGAGTCGGGGCATCGAAACCGGTGAGGAACATGCCCACCACGATTAACAGATCAACTTCCCTGGCTTTGACTTGTTTGGCCAGATCGCGGTAGTAGTTCTGAAAGCCGTTGCTGTCCACGCTGAAGTTAGTTTTGAACAGCGCGTTGTAGTCCGCAATGGCCGCGTTCAAGAACTCTTTGGCGGTGCTACTCATGGCAGAAACATCGAAACTTTCGTCCTCGATCTCGCCGACCACAGCCTGCTCCTCGTTGGCAGCGAACGAGAAGATAGTGGCCACTCGCAAAGGCTTTTCCCTGCCCTTCTGCAGCTCCCTGAAAGATTCATAGTAGAGCTTGGCGGCTTCCACGCTGCTGACCGCGAACATAGCGTTGAAGCCCTTATTGCCCGCTTGCAGGCGGTGGGTTTTCTGCTGGAAACTGTTCAGGATGTACTGTGTGATCTCGCGGATACGCTCGGGGTGCAAAAAGGCCTGCCTGTTCTCCGCCGCGCTGAATTTTGTCTCATCCTGTTCGGTTTCAATGGCCTTGAACTGTGGCCGCACATCGTTGTAATCGACCTTGAACTTGAGCACCTTTTCATCGCGAATCGCATCGGTGATCACGTACGAGTGCAAGTCACGGCCAAACACGCTTGCCGTATCTTCCGCACCTAGCGCGTTATGGCCTGCAATGATCGGCGTTCCGGTAAAGCCGAACTGATAGAGCTTCTTGAACTTCCTCTTCAGGTTCTTCTGCGCCTCACCAAACTGGCTGCGGTGGCACTCGTCGAAAATGAAGACCACCTGCTTGCCGTAAATGGGCAGGTCGGGTTCGCTCTTCATCAGGTTGTTGAGCTTCTGGATGGTGGTGACGACAATCTTGTTGTCGTCCTTGTCCAGGTTACGCTTCAGGCCCGCCGTGCTTTCCGAACCGTTCACGCTTTCCGGGGAAAAGCGCTGGTACTCCTTCATGGTCTGGTAATCCAGATCCTTGCGGTCCACCACGAAGAACACCTTTTCGATGAACTCCAACTCGGTGGCCAGGCGAGCAGCCTTGAAGCTGGTCAGCGTCTTGCCGGAGCCGGTGGTGTGCCAGATGAAGCCCCCGCCTTCGCGCGTGCTCCACTTCTTGGCCTGAAACGCGCAGTTGATCTTCCACAAAATGCGCTCCGTGGCGGCGATCTGGTATGGGCGCATCACCAGCAGCGTGTTGCTGGTGTCGAAGACCGAATAGCGCAGCAGCACTTTCAGCAGGGTGTCTTTCTGGAAAAAAGTGGCGGTGAAGTCTTTCAGATCCTTGATCAGGCTGTTATCCGCCTTCGCCCAATTCATGGTGAAGTCGAAGCTGTTCTTGTTACGTTGTGTGGTATTGGCAAAGTAACGGCTGTCGGTGCCGTTGGAGATCACGAATAGTTGCAGGTATTTGAACAAGGAATTAACGCTGTTGAAGCTTTCCTTGCTGTAGCGGTGCACCTGATTGAAGGCCTCACGAATCGCTACGCCGCGCTTCTTCAATTCCACCTGCACCATCGGCAAGCCATTGACCAGAATCGTCACGTCGTAGCGATTGGCGAGGCTGCCGGTTTGCTCGAACTGCTTGATCACCTGCACGCTGTTGCGTAGGACGTTTTTATTGTCCAGCAGGTAGATATTTTGGATACGGCCATCGTCAAAGACGAAGTCATGAATGTAGTCGTCGTGAATCTTCCGGGTTTTCTCGACGATGCCATCGCTGGGCTTGTCCAGCCAGGTTTCGACGAAGCGCTGCCACTCTCTGTCGGAAAACTGCGCGTTGTTGAGCGTTTGTAGTTGCACGCGCACGTTGGCCAGAAGGGCTTGGGGCGTCTTCAGGGTGGTCAGGTATTCATAGCCCTGTTTCGTCAGGTCCTCAATGAACTCACGCTCCAAATCGCCTTCGCTCTGATAGCTCTCGGCAATCGACCATTCCTTTTTGTATTGCTCCAGAACGATGAAGTTGTTCAATTCGGCAATGGCTTTGTAGTCGCTCATTCTTGCGTGTCCCTTTTTGCAGCAGCTTTCACTTCGTGGTCTAAATCGGAATCGATGAGCTGTTGCGAGTTGAGTTTTTCACACTCGGAAGCGGATTCTGTTCCAGATGCCAGCCGGGAAAATATGCTCATTAACCGTTTTCTTTATTCTGCTGCAAGTAGCCGTAGGTGTTCAGCCTAGCAAGCAGTAGGCTAACCATCTCTTTTTCGGGCGATGTCGGCTCTGCGATCTCTTCGTTGGACAAGGTGTTGTGAGGGTAGAAATTCATCACTCGGGCAGCATAAGCCTTTTTATCCTCCGGCAACAGCTCAGACCATCTTTGATAGCCCAGAAAGTTGGCGGTTTTTTCATACAAATTACGGAGTAGCGCAAAATGGTAGCGCTCCACGCTATTTGTAGCGACCGCTTGCTCGATAAGCGTTTTAATGTGCAGGTGATAAGAAAAGCTTTTATTTGAATCGCCCTTCTTCTCTTCATGCACAAATGTGCCATCATCCAAAACGCTGAGAATGTAACCGCTCTTGGCACCAACCTCATTGTAAAGCACGTTGTAAAAAAGCGCGTTGTGAGTAGACACGATGAATTTGACGCTCGACTCACTAGAGTTGATCAGTTGCCCCAAGTTTACCGCCAGTTGAATCAGGTGGTTCTCATCCAGAGAGCTGACCGGATCATCAATGAACACATATTCCAGCTGATTGAATTCATCGGTCTCGCGATCAGCCGGTTCAGCAACATTGAGCACGTCAATCACCTGCTCAAGCAGTGTGTAGAAAATACTCCAGATAAAGTTACTTTCTTCACCCTTGGAAATTTTTAAGTTTCCCGAATTCGTCGTATCGCCACGCTCCATCGAGAACGTGACTTCCGAGAACGCTCTGACGGTAAACTCGTTGCCGTCCTTGTCTTGCTCTTTTCGCTCTGCATTGAACCGTGGCGTGAGCTTGTCATTGGTATAGCGCTGAAAGGTCGTAATGATGTTCTGATCTTTCCCCTGATCCATCAACACCCAATCCGTAAAGGTGTTGGGCTGGATTTTCAGCTTGGGTTCAGCATCATCGGCCAGGTCGTTGTCCCAATAGAACAAATCTTCGGTAAAAGCGCTGTAATAGAGAATTTTGTTGCGTGACAATCCAGGTTGATCCAACGTATCAACGTCTTCATTGGCATCCGCTTTTGGTGCAATTAACTTCTTGAACTCCCGCGACAGACGCGTCTTGCCAGTACCGTTGAAGGCATAAATTAGCTGTACCTTCTTCTTGATGTCTTTCAGTTCTTTGGCAATTTCGGTTAGCGACTTACCCATGTTATACCGCTACCTCTTCTGGTCTTGGGAAACTTAACAACAAGTCACGGTAATGTTCGTATTGCTTTTGGCGTAACATAATTTCGCCCGGCAAGCCTTCGCTGATAGAGTTGGTCATGACGTCGAATTTTTCGAGGGTGGCGACAATACGCTCTTGTTCGGCGAGCGATTTTTCAGCGTCATCTGGGTAAGGTACAGGAATGGCAATTTTTGAAAAACCAGTAATCAACAAAGTATTGATTTTTGTTCTAGCTACATACTTTGCTTTCTTGGCAATAAACGACGCTGTTTGCATGCAATAGGAAACAAACTTTGGATTCATTGAGTGCCGGAACGCGTAGCAATGATCGTGAATGGCTACTCTTTCATCTCCGAGCCAAGCCACGGCTTTGCCCACGTCTTCTACGGTCTCGCCAACGTCGGTTATTATGACGTCTTTTGGCTGTGCATAGCGCAGTGACCCAGCCATATCGCTTCTGACTTGAGAAAAAGCTTGATCCGTAAAAACACCGTAGCGCGTGTATATCTCGCCGTAATGAATAACACTGATACCGTCTTCCGCATAATCAGCCTTGGTGAAACGCTTGCCACGAATAAATTCGCCAATCTCTCCTAGCGCCTTCCACTCCACGTTGCCTTCTTTGAAACTTAACAACTGGTCACGATAATGGTTGTATTGTTTTTTGCGGGCGGAGAGCTCGGCGGTAAGCTCGGCGGTAAGCTCGATAAAGGAGTCCAGTATGCGGACGATTTCGGCTTGTATTTCAAGCGATTTTTTTGGGTTTTCTGGGCAGGGGATGGGGATTTTTAAACTCTCAATTTTCCCGACAGTCAATCCAGGCTGAGCAGATTGTGATGCATACTGATTTAGATTCATGAGCGTCAGTAAGTGAAATGCCCAATCGATATTAATGCAATCACTTGGCGTAACAACGACCGCGTGTTCTGTCGCATAAAACTTTCCGTTTGTTCGCTGCACATTTCCACATAATGCACCCTGCCGGCCAATGAGCAAATACCTCCCGTCATGGCTGTTTTTCGCAACAAAGCCACGAACCCCATTTCCTCCAAAACATGGATAAGGATGTTCGCTGCTGGCTTCCTCCATGATGTTGCTTGCCGAAATATGTTGGCCAGAGCGCATGTGTACAACTTCGCCCAGCACCTTCCACTCGACATCAACGCCATCCAGCAGCCTCTCCAAGAAATTCACGCTACTCATGCCTCCTGTCCCTCGCCCTCGATCTCCGCAACAATCGCGTCAATTTCTTTGCGTAGCTGGTCGATCCTGGCAACCCTGGTTTTTAGGTCGGCATTGAGTTGAGCAATATCCACCACGTCGCGGTTGTCCTTGGCTTCCACATAGCTACTGACGGACAAGTTGTAGCCGTTGGCGGCCACCTGTTCAAAAGGGATGGATTGAGCAAAGTGCTCCACGTTCGCCTTGCTGTCGAACACTTGCATGATTTGCTGGATATGGCCAGGGTTGTTCTCGTCATCGTTATCTGTGAGGACGTTGATGCTGCTTTCTTTCTTGAACAGTCCGCTGGCCTCGATGAATTGGGTGGTTGTGTCGGTCTTATGCTTGGAAAGCACCAGAATGTTCACAGCGATTGTCGTGCCGTAAAACAGGTTGGGCGCGAGCGAAATCACGCTTTCCACGTAGTTGTTGTCTACCAGGTATTGGCGGATCTTCTGCTCGGCCCCGCCCCGGTAGAAGATGCCGGGGAAGCAGACGATGGCGGCTCGGCCTTTGGCCGAGAGATAACTGAGTGCATGCAGCACGAAGGCGAAGTCGGCCTTGGATTTGGGCGCCAGCACACCGGCCGGGGCAAAGCGGTCGTCGTTGATCAGAGTGGGGTTGTCCATGCCCTTCCACTTCACCGAGTACGGCGGGTTGGAGACGATGGCATCGAAGGGTTTGTCATCGCCAAAGTGTGGATCGATGAGAGTGTCGCCTAGCTGTATGTTGAATTTGTCGTAGTTGACGTTGTGCAGGAACATGTTCATCCGCGCCAGGTTATAGGTGGTGTGGTTGAGTTCCTGACCGAAAAAACCTTCTTCGATTATATGTGCGTCGAAGTGCTTCTTGGCTTGCAGCAACAGCGAGCCCGAGCCGCAGGCCGGGTCGTAGATTTTGTTGACTGTGGTTTGTTTGTGCATGGCGAGTCGGGCGATCAGCTTCGAGACATGCTGCGGGGTGAAGAACTCACCGCCGGATTTGCCAGCGTTGGCGGCGTAGTTGGAGATGAGGAATTCGTAAGCGTCGCCAAACAGGTCGATATGGCTGTCGTCAAAGGTGCCAAAGTCCAGCCCTGCTACGCCTTTGAGCACCTTCGCCAGTCGTTCGTTTTTGTCTTTGACCGTGTTGCCCAGGCGATTGCTGGTGGTGTCGAAGTCGGCAAACAGGCCTTTGATATCGCGCTCGGAGGGGTAGCCGTTGGCGGACGCCTCAATATCTTGAAAGATGTTAGCCAGATCGGTGTTCAGGCTTGCGTTGCTGTGGGCACTGGCCGCCACCATGGCGAATAGCTGACTGGGGTAGATGAAGTAGCCTTTGGTCTTGATGGCGTCGTCTTTGATGTCTGAGGTAATCACGCTATCGGGCAGCTCGGCATAGCGGACGCTCTCGTCACCGCCTTCGATATAGGTGGCGAAGTTTTCGCTGATGAAGCGGTAAAACAGAGTGCCGAGCACGTATTGCTTGAAGTCCCAACCGTCGACTGCGCCACGCACATCGTTGGCGATTTGCCAGATCTGGCGTTGCAGGGCGGCACGTTGTTGGGTGCTGGTCATGGTGTTTTCCTGTTAAATTCATTTTACTTGGCCACTCCATCGCGCGATGAAGAGGCTTTGGGAGGTATCGAATGTGCTTGACCAGCTTGCGCTACCGCCTGCCAGAGAGCTCTCCGGGATCTTATGATCCGCCGGAGGCGCTTTTTGGCCATCCTCGATGGCCGTCAGAAGGTGGTCATCTGCTGCATTGGCAAAAGCAATGGACTCCTTGGCGCTTTCTTTGGAGCCTGCCTTCCTGCTGGTAGTGGTTGTAAGATTTTCCTGTCGAGGCACCCTCTCCAGACTAACGATGCTTCCGCGCTGTATTCATTTTGGTTCGCTCCTGCGCTCTGCATCGTCATCGGCACCACCTACGCGCACCCATTCATCAATCTCCGAGAGCTGAAATTTCCACAGGCGCCCGATCTTGTGCGCGGGAAGTCCCTTGTGCTCCCGCCAGCGGTAAACGGTGTCCTTCACTACGCCTAGATGCCGGGCAACATCGATTGCAGTAACCCAAGGTTCGGTAGTCATGGCATTGATGCTCAAAGGCTTCTAAAGTCGCTTTAAATCGTTATAAGTCTGCCAGATAGACGAATCAGCGACCATCTTTAAATGCCCATGATTGCTTGGTCGAATTTGATATCTACGGTTTGTCCCGGAGCGGGAGGAGAGGCGGCTGGAAACTGCTGTTTGCTTGGTGCCGCCCAAGCTTCCGTAAAATGAGATTGCCCAGTGCCTGATGGAGGAGATCTGTTGAGGTCGGCTTTGGGTCGGTTACAGTCCTTCAGTGCTTGGCTGACACACTCGCGCTAAGTGGCACCCGCTGACCCCCATCAACTGCAAACGGCAGGTCAGCGCGAATGTAAATGACTGGTCAGTGGCAATGCAATTAGGTGGTCAAGTGAGATGCAATTACGCAGAGCCCACGCGAGTGGGAATGCGGAGCCTTCCCGCTCGCGTGGGCTTGGCCGAGAAAGCCCCAAGAGAGAGGCTTGCAGCGGCGACGGTCGCCACTTCTGTCGCCATGCTGCAGACCAGGTATTACGCGGGTTGTCGCCGGTGTCGCCGCTGTCGCCAAATCAACCATCACTCCATCTGGGGAGTCATTCTCGGTTACCGGCAGCGTCCGGTGAGCGCTCACCGTATCGGCACGACGTTGTGGTCCCTGGTTTGATTGATCGCAGATGCCGATAGGTTGCCAGTGGCCGCTTTCTGGATGTGCTCACTCCACCAAGCCATCATCGGACGCCGGCGCTCGATGTAGTCAGCTCGGTTGTAGGCACTTCGGACTTCGTCCTTGTCGACATGCGCCAGCGCGACTTCGATCAGCTCCGGATCCCAGCCATGCTCGTTCAGGATGGTGCTGGCCATGGAGCGCATGCCGTGGCTGACCAAGCGGTCCTGGAAGCCCATGCGTTTCAACGCCATGTTGGCGGTCTGGCTGTTGGCGTGGGTGCGCGGATTTCTATCTGCCGGGAACACGTATTCCCTGTGGCTGCTGTGGGACTTGAGCGTCTCTAGTAACGCGAGTGCCTGTTCGGTCAGCGGGATGGTGTGCGGACGACGCTTTTTCATGCGCTCCGGCGGGATGGTCCAGATGCGTTTGTCGAAGTCGATGTCTGCCCATCGGGTGGTGGCCGCTTCGGCAGGACGGGTCATGGTGTGCAGTTGCCATTCGATCAGACAGCGGGTGATCCGCTTGATGCTGGCGTTCGCGATTTCGATCATGAGCTCGGAAAGCTCATCGGGTCGTAGCGCGGCCATGTTCTGTTTCTTGGGTTTCTTGAACACTGCGCGAATGCCGCTGAGAGGGTTCGCAAAGATCAGTCCTGAATTGACCCCGTAGGTCATGATCTCGTTGAGCCGTTGGCTCAATCGCTTCACTGTCTCGAGGCTGCCTTTGGCCTCGATTGGGCGAAGCAATTCGATGACCATCGGTGCGGTAATTTTCGAGAGCGGCGTTGTTTTCAGGTCTGGAAATACGTGCAGCGTGAGCGATCGCCAAATGTCCTCGGCGTACGCTGGCGTGACGGAGTCCTTCTTCAGCTCGAACCAGGCGGTGGCCACGTTCTCGAACGTGTGTTCCGTCTCCGCTCGTTTGGCTTCGTCCTGTGCATTGCGTTGCACCTTGGGGTCAATGCCTTGTGCCAGCAGCTCCCGCGCTTCAACCACTTTTTTCCTGGCGTTCGCTAGTGAGAGCTCCGGGTACGTGCCCAGCCCCATATTGATACGGTTTTTGGTTACCGGCTCGCGGTAATTGAAGTTCCACAGCATCGAGCCATTGCTCCTGACTCGGAGCTGAAGGCCGTCACCATCGCTGAGGACGTAATCCTTGTCTTTTGCCTTGACTGCCTTGAGCTGGCGGTCGGAGAGGCGAAGGGCTGGAGCAGGCATGAGAGCTACCTCTGACACCGTTTTGGTATTCCAAAAAATAGCACCGGATGGCTTGGAATACCATTTGGAATACCCAAACGGCTGGAACTCAGAAAACCTCTACGGAGCCCAGAAGCTCTTAAACCCTTGATTTTGCTGGATTTCAGGCACAAAAAAAGACGTCCGTGGACGTCTTTAGATGTTGTATTGGTGGAGCCGGGGGGATTTGAACCCCCGTCCGCCAGTACTCCGCTGTCGGTACTACATGCGTAGCCGTTTCTATTAAGTTAACCCTCAGCGACCCGAAGGGCAGGGTGCTTTGGGCGAGTTGTGTAAGTTTTAGCCGCTTCGTCCACAACGTACTGCACGGCGATTCTGTTCTATATGACAATCACTTTGGGTTTACAGACATCCCCTGGTGATTGCTGGACCCGAAGGTACCAGAAGCTCAGGGCTAAGGCTGCTTACGCAGCGAGAGCGAATTCCTGGCCGTAGTTTTCGTCATTGGCAACTATAAGAAGTTGCAACAGTGGATTTACGAGTTCTGTTACCAACTCGGCATGCACCTAAAGTTTCGCGACCGGCGTCGAATCCTAAACGGCCCCGTGCTTGTAACTCGTTGTTTCTTAGTGAGTGACAAGCCTGTGCAGTGTACGCCAAAAGCTCAGCGAAGGCCAACCCGGAGGTTGGCCCTCTCGCTTACTGGCCGCCTTTGTCGCTGTTCTGCAGGTCTTGCAGGGCCTTGGAGGTGATTTCGATGCACTTCTTCTCGTCACCTGCGGCGTGGGCTGCCTTGGCCTGGGAGACGGCGGTGTCTATTTCGCCACTTTTACCGCTGGTGTCGGTGGCGAGCAGGGCTTTGCCGTTGTTGATTTTGTCCAGGTTGATCTGGCACAGGTCTTTGTCACTGGCTGCGAAAGCGGGGGAGGCGAGCATCGCAGCGGTCATGAACAAGCCAGCAAGAGCGGAACGCTTCATAGGGTGTCTCCTTGCGCAAAAGGGCTCGACGCTGCTGGCGGGCAACCGCTGCCAGCGACATCACTGATTGGCCTCGTTGGTCGAGGCCTATGCAGATGACTGCGCCGGTGCGCGAGGGTTCGGTTTTTTTGCCAGGTCAGTGGGCGCGGGCGCGGGTGACACGGTCTACCAGGTAGACCAGGCCGTGGTAGTCGATGCCGCCATGCTGGCTCAGGCCGATCTCGCAGGTGCGGCTGGTGGAGATGCCTTCGCTGCAATATTGCACGGCGTCTTTGAGTGAGCGCAGGGAGTGGGCGTTGAGTTCCGGTGTGGTGAAGCCTTTGTCGCCGGCAAAGCCGCAGCAATGAATGCCTTCGGGGATCACCACGGTTTTTGCGCAGCGTCGCGCCAGTTCGATCAGTGCCTGGCTTTCGCCCAGGTGTTGGGTGCTGCAGGTGACGTGCACGGCGATGGGCGCTTCCTGGGGGGTGAAGTCGAGGCGGTCCATCAGGTGGGTGCGGATAAAGCGCACGGGGTCGTAGAGGTCCAGGCGCGTTTCTCCCAACTCTTGCACCAGGCGCAGGGTGCAGGGGCTGGTGTCGCAGTAGATGGGGTCGAGGCCGCCGCGGCTGGCGTGGAGCAGGGCGCCGATCAGTTCCTGGCGCTTGTGTTCGGCCTGCTCGGCGTAGCCTTTGGAGGCGAAGGGTTGGCCGCAGCAGAGGCTGTCCTGGTTATCGGGGAATACTACCTGGTAGCCGGCTTTTTCCAGCAGTTGGCGGGTTTTGTCGTACAGCGACATTTGCTCTTTATCACCGGTTGCCGGGCCCATGGCGCGGGAGACGCAGGCGGCCAGGTACACCACGCGCGAGCGCGCGTCCGTCACTGCCGGGCTGAAGCGGATGGCTTTTTCGGGCTGAGGCATGGCGTTGGTCCACTGCGGAATTTGCCCTTTGGACAGCTTGGTCAGCGTGCTCGAGAGCCTGGCCAGGCGTGGAGCACCCAGCAGCATGCGTGCGCCATTGGCGATGTGCAGGGTAAAGCGCGCACCTTGCAGCGCGGTGGCGAAATGGCTGGCGAGCCAGTCGGCGGTTTTCGTACGGTCGGCTTCGCGGCTGCGCAGTTTTTTCACCAGGTCGCCGGTATTGATGCCTACAGGGCAACGTTGCGCGCATAAGCCAGTAGCGGCGCAGGTGTCGATGCCCTGGTAGTGGTAGGCCGCTTCCAGTTCGGTGGTGTCCACGCCTGCGCGTTTTTTGGCTTGGATGTCACGCCAGATCACGATGCGCTGACGCGGGCTCAGGGTCAGGCCTTTTGACGGGCACACGGGCTCGCAGAACCCACACTCGATGCACTTATCCACCAGCTCATCGGCGGCGGGCAGCGGCTTGAGGTGTTTGAGGTGAATCTGCGGGTCTTCGCTGAGCACCACGTCCGGGTTGAGGATGCCGTTGGGGTCGAGCAGGCGCTTGAGCTGCCACATCAGTTGATAAGCGTCGCTACCCCATTCCAGTTCGACGAACGGTGCCATGTTGCGGCCGGTGCCGTGTTCGGCCTTCAGCGAGCCACCGAACTCCACGGCCACCAGTTGCGCAACGTCGTCCATGAACGCTTGATAGCGTGCGACTTCTTCGCTGCTGTTGAAGCCTTGGGTGAACACAAAGTGCAGATTGCCTTCCAGGGCGTGTCCGAAAAGGATGGCTTCGTCGTAGTGATGTTTGTCGAACAGGGCGATCAAGCGGTTCACGCCAATCGCCAGTTGTTCAACCGGGAAGGTCACGTCTTCGATGATCACGGTGGTGCCGGTTTTGCGCACGGCACCTACGGCCGGGAAGGTGTCTTTGCGGATGGCCCAAAGGCGGGCGTTTTCCAGTGGGTCTTCGGTGAAGTCGACTTGTTTCTCCACGGGAAACGCCGCCAGGGACGCCATGATCAGCGTCAGTTGTTCGTGCAGCAGCGATGGCGAAGCGGCGCGGGATTCGATCAGCAGTGCGCAGGCGTTTTCCGATAAGTGTTGTACGAAAGCAGGCATGCCCGGTTTGTCCTGCACCGAGCGCATGCTGCGCCGGTCCAGCAGTTCAACGGCCGAGACTGGCTGAGTTTTCAGCACGGTGACGGCGTTGCAGCAGGTTTCGACATCCGGGAAGACGATCAGCGCCGAGGCTTTGTTGGGGTGATCGATCACGGTGTCGTAGGTGACCGCACTGATAAAGCCCAGGGTGCCCTCGGAGCCGACCAGCAGGTGGCTGAGGATATCCAGCGGGTCATCGAAATCCACCAGGGCGTTGAGCGACAGGCCGGTGGTATTTTTCAGACGGTATTTGTGGCGGATCTTTGCCGCCAGCTCAGTATTTGCCCGTGTTTCGCGACCCAACAGGGCCAGGCGTTCAAGCAGTGCGCTATGTGACTGGCGGAAGGCTTGCACGCTGTCGGTATCTTCGGTGTCCAGGCGGCTGCCATCGGCCAGCACCAGGCGGATGCCCGCCAGGGTGTGGTAGGTGTTTTGCGCCGTGCCGCAGCACATGCCACTGGCATTGTTGGCGACGATACCGCCGATCTTGCAAGCATTGATGGACGCTGGGTCCGGCCCGATCTTGCGCCCGAACGGTGCGAGCCAGGCGTTGGCCTGGGCGCCGATCACGCCGGGTTGCAGGCGGATCTGTGTGCCTTGCCCGCGAATTTCGCGGTGGTTCCAGTTATCACCCAGTACGATCAGCACCGAGTCGCTGATGGCCTGGCCCGAGAGGCTGGTGCCTGCGGCACGAAAGGTCACCGGCACGCGGTCGCGCTGGGCCAGTTGCAGCAGGGTTACCACTTCGTCTTCTGACTCCACGCGGATCACCAACTGTGGGATCAGTCTGTAGAAGCTGGCGTCGGTGCCGAAGGCGAGGGTGGAAAGTGGATCGTCGAAGCGACGATCTTGCGGGATCAGTTGTGCGACGTCGCTCAGGAAAGCAGCAGGCAGGCTCATCGGTCCTCCAGAAATAGCAGACGCCGGAAGGGTGCCCCGGCGTCGATTCTTACCCTATTACGTGCACGTCTCAGTGCACCAGCATACCGGTGAACCAGTACGCCTGCGCCAAGGTGATCAGCCCGACGATGGTGGCAAAAAACAGGCTGTGCTTGAGGGTAAAGCGGAACAGGTCGGATTCCTTGCCCACCAGGCCGGTGGCGGCGCAGGCCACGGCGATCGATTGTGGCGAGATCATTTTGCCGGTCACGCCACCGCTGGTGTTCGCGGCTACCAGCAGGGTGTCATTGACGCCGATCTGGTGCGCAGTGGTGGCTTGCAGTGAGCTGAACAGGGCGTTGGATGAGGTATCGGAGCCTGTCAGGAAAACCCCCAGCCAGCCAAGGAATGGCGAGAAGAACGGGAAGGCCGCACCGGTGCCGGCCAGAACCAGCGCCATGGTCGAGGACATGCCGGAGTAGTTGGTGACGAAGGCGAATGCCAGCACCATGCCGATGGACAGGATCGGCCAGCGCAGCTCAAAGAAGGTCTCTTTTAAAGTGGTAAGACCAGTTTTAATGTCGATTTTCAACACCAGCATGGAGACCAGTGCCGAGAAGAAGATCGCCGTGCCGGTGGCAGAAATCGGGTCCAGCTTGAAGACGGCCGGGATGGCGGTAGGGTTGGTCACGATGGGCGCGACTTTCACCACCAGTTGATCCAGGTGCGGGATCGCAAAATTGAACACCCAGCCGTACATCGAGCCGCCCGCAGCGAACAGGGCCTTGAAGGGTTTGAGGGTCCAGATGGTCACCAGTACGGTGAGGATCAGGAACGGCGACCACGCCTTGAAAATTTGCCCCAGGCTGTAGGGCGAAACCACGGTGTTGCGCGGCAAGCCGAAGCCGCCGGCGCTGGAAGTGACCGCTACGCTGGAGGTGGCGCCGGCAATTTGTGCGCCTGCGGTGCGCTTGGGTTGCCAGACTTTCAGGAACAGCGTCAGGGCAATCAGGCTGGCGAGTGCCGAGGTGATGTCCGGCAGCTCCGGGCCAATGAAGTTGGAGGTGAAATATTGGGTGACGGCAAAGCTCAAGCCGGCCACCAAGGCTGCCGGCCAGGTTTCGCGAACGCCGCGCAGGCCGTCCATCATGAACACCAGCCAGAACGGTACGAATAGCGACAGCAGCGGCAGTTGGCGGCCGGTCATGGCGCCAATCTTGAACGCATCAATGCCGGTGACCTGGCCGGCGACGATGATCGGAATGCCCAAGGCGCCGAAAGCTACGGGCGCGGTATTGGCAATCAGGCACAGGCCGGCGGCGTACAGCGGGTTGAAACCCAGGCCCACCAGCAGCGCGGCGGTGATCGCCACGGGCGCGCCAAAACCGGCCGCACCTTCCAGGAAGGCGCCAAAGCAAAAACCGATCAACAACACCTGCAAGCGCTGGTCATCGGTGATCGACAAGACGGAGCTGCGAATGATCTCGAACTGGCCGCTCTTGACCGTCAATTTGTACAGGAATACCGCCGCGACGATGATCCAGGCGATGGGCCACAGGCCGTAGGCAAAACCATAACCGGCCGCAGCCAGGGCCATGTCTACCGGCATCTGGAAGGCGAAGATGGCGACCAGGATCGACAGGGCCAGGGTGATGCTGCCGGCCACATGGCCTTTGAGGCGGAACACGGCCAGCGCCAGGAAGAAAAATACGATGGGAATGACGGCCGCCAGTGCGGACAGGCCGAGGCTGCCGAGTGGGCTGTAAAGCTGTTGCCAGGTTTGCATATGGGGTGGCCCCTGATTGTTGTTGTTTGGTGAGCTTGGTTAATTGGTAATACCAATTTACAATCGCTGTGGGCTAGATTAAGAGGCTGGGCAGGGGTGTGTCAATTTGCCGCCTGCGAAACTTTGGTCGTAGGTCGGGAGGCGGGGTGTTCTGATCAGCGAAATTGAAGGCGTTCTGATAGGTGCTGCCGGCACGTCGATAGGCCAGAATAGGGGCCCCGGCGAGTGGTCGGGATGGTGGAGAGTTGAGTTATGGGGTTTGATCAGGTGCGTCAGCGCCGTTTGTCTGACGATATTGTCGAGCAGCTTGAGGGCATGATTCTCGAGGGCACGCTGAAGTCGGGCGAGCGTTTGCCGGCCGAGCGCGCGTTGGCTGAACGCTTTGGTGTGTCGCGCCCATCGTTGCGTGAGGCGATTCAGAAACTGGCGGCCAAGGGGTTGCTGGTCAGTCGCCAGGGCGGTGGCAACTATGTGGTGGACTCCCTGGGTTCGACCTTCAGCGATCCGCTGCTGCATTTGTTGGAAAGCAATCCCGAAGCGCAACGCGACCTGCTGGAGTTTCGCCAGACCCTGGAGGCTTCGTGTGCCTATTACGCGGCGTTACGCGCCACGGAGGTTGACCGTGAACGGCTGACCGCAGCGTTCGAGGCGTTGCAGGATTGCTATGCGCGCGCCGACGAGGTGAGCCGAGTGGAGGAGGGCGCTGCGGATGCGAGGTTTCACTTGGCGATTGCCGAAGCCAGTCATAACGCCGTGTTGCTGCACACCATTCGTGGGCTGTTCGACCTGCTCAAGCGTAACGTAGTGACGAATATTGGTGGCATGTATCAGCAGCGTACCGAGACCCGCGACATGCTGATCAATCAGCATCGGGACTTGTACCTGGCCATCATCGAGGGGCGGGCCGAGCAGGCGCGCGAAGTCTCGACACGGCATTTGCTGTATGTGCAGGAGGTGTTGGAGGAGGTGCGTCAGGAGGTTCAGCGTGTGGCTCGTGCGGAGCGGCGCAAAGGGATGTAGCCCGCATGGGCTACACCGTCACAAGGATTACTCTTCCTTGCCTTTGTTGCGCACGGCGCGATGCAGCTCGCGATTGGAATCGCGCTCGCGTTCGGTGTCGCGCTTGTCGTATTCCTTCTTGCCCTTGCCCAATGCGATCTCGCATTTGACCAGGTGCTTGCTCCAGTACCAGGACAAGCAGATGCATGCGTAGCCTTTTTGCTGCACGGCTGCGGCGAGCTTTTCCAGTTCGCGAGCATTGAGCAACAACTTGCGCGTACGCACCGGGTCGGCAATCACGTGGGTGCTCGCGGTGGTCAGCGGGGTGATATGACTGCCAAGCAGCCACGCCTCGCCATCCTTGAGCAGCACATAACTGTCGACCAGCTGCAGTTTGCTGGCACGCAGACTTTTTACTTCCCAGCCGGCCAGGACCAGACCAGCCTCGAACCGATGTTCGATGAAGTAATCGTGTCGCGCTTTTTTATTTTGCGCGATGGTCCCTGTGGGGTGTTTCTTTTGTTTAGCCATAGGGGCGGCATTATAGGGAGTTGCGAGCGTGTCGGCTACGGTCAACCTGTGTGCTTGAGCGAGTTGGACGAATCCCGGACAATGCGGGCAGTTCTTTGGTTTTTTTCTCTCGCGGATTGGGCTGTTCTTTCGCGATGTTTGCCTTAAGCAGTGGAAGTAACGCTCACATGACGACGCATATTCAACGTTCGGCCCTGTTGCCCTACCCGGCGCAGGCGCTCTATGACCTGGTCAACGACGTGGCGCGTTACCCAGAGTTTCTGCCTTGGTGCTCGACGGCCGAGGTTCTGGAGAGCAGTGACGAGCACATGGTTGCCAGTGTGGGGGTGGCCAAGGGCGGCCTCAGCCAGCATTTTGTGACGCGCAATGTGCTGGTGCCGGGGCAATCCATCGAAATGAACCTGCAGGAAGGGCCGTTCACCCAGCTACATGGTGTGTGGGTGTTCAAGGCGCTGACGGACAAGGCCTGCAAGATCAGCCTAGATCTTTCGTTTGATTATGCCGGGCCGATTGTTCGTGCGACCTTGGGGCCTTTGTTCAATCAGGCAGCCAATACCCTGGTGGACGCGTTCTGTCAGCGCGCCAAGCAACTGCATGGTTGAGATTGAGGTGGTGTTTGCCGCTGAGGACCGCCAGGTGTTGCTGGGGGTAAAGGTGGCTGAGGGCACCACGTTGCGCGAGGCGGTTCGGGCGTCGGGAATGGCGGCGCATTTTCCTGATGTTGATCTGGCTGCTTGCCCGGTGGGTATATTTGGCAAGGTCGTCGTGGATGCACAGGTGCGTAGCGTGCAAGCGGGTGACCGTATTGAGATCTATCGGCCTTTGCTGGCCGACCCTAAAGAAGTGCGCAGGTTGCGCGCGGCCAAGGCGGCATTGGCCAGGCAAGCGAATTCTTGAGCTTGCCAAAGGGTAGCGTAGCCATCTACACCACTGCCATACGAAGCTGAACCGGTAACTGCCTGCCAACCGACACCTATCTCCCTGGAGCCGCGCGATCCAACTGTGGGAGCTGGCTTGCCTGCGAAAGCGGTGGTTCAGCTGAATATTCAGTGACTGACACACCGCCTTCGCGGGCAAGCCCGCTCCCACAGGGGATTGGTGCCTGGCGCTGATTTTGTGGGCAATACATGGCTAATGTGGGAGCTGGCTTGCCTGCGATGGCGGTGGTTCAGTTAAAGATTAATTGACTGACACACCGCCTTCGCGAGCAAGCCCGCTCCCACAGGGGGGGCTGAGCCAGGCGCTGATGCTGTGGGCAATATAGCTATGCAAATGGCAGACAACAAAAAGCCCGGCATGCCGGGCTTTTTATCGAGCGCAAAATTATTGCGGGCTGGTGTCCAGAGGCTCAGGCGTCGGCACGGGCACGGTTTCCACGTTGTCGATGTCTTTCTGGATGCTGTCCAGCAACGAACCTGGCTTGGCCGGTACCTCGGATTTTGGTTTTTCAGCTTGCTGCGCAGGTGCGGTCACGTTGGTGCCGCTGTCCTTGCCCAGCAAGGCTTCATCGCGGCTTACGCCGGGCATGAAGTCACCGGACAGGCTCACGAGCTGGTCATTGCCATTGAAGATGACACTGACGCGCTCCTGCTGGCGTTCACCGCCACCCGGCTGCAGGCTGTAGAGATAATCCCAGCGATCGGCATGGAAAGTGTCGGTCAGCAGGGGATTACCCATGATAAACCGTACTTGCCGTCGGGTCATTCCCGGGCGTAACTGGTCTATCATGTCCTGCGTGACGACATTGCCCTGCTGGATGTCGATTTTGTAAACCCCGGGGAATGAACAACCGGCGAGTGCGAGCAGTCCCACAAAGGTGAAACTGGTTAGCAAGAGCTTGGTGTTTTGCATCGGTGGGCGACTTCCACTATCTTGGCTGGGACAACGTAAACGCCGATCATACCCGTATTAAGAGAAGCTGCGAAGCAGCATCCGCGAGAAAGCTAACCATGGTTGAAAATAGCGAACTACGCAAAGCCGGTCTCAAAGTGACTCTGCCACGAGTCAAGATTCTACAAATGCTCGATTCTGCTGAGCAGCGCCACATGAGTGCCGAAGACGTTTACAAGGCGCTGATGGAGTCTAACGAGGACGTCGGCCTGGCCACGGTCTACCGTGTACTGACCCAGTTTGAAGCCGCAGGGCTGGTGGTTCGTCATAATTTCGACGGCGGTCATGCGGTGTTTGAATTGGCTGACGGTGGTCACCATGACCACATGGTTGACCTGGATACCAATGAGGTTATCGAGTTCACCAGCCCTGAAATCGAAGCGCTGCAGCACAAGATTGCTGAGGAGCATGGATTCGATTTGGTCGACCACAATCTCGTGTTGTACATCCGTAAGAAAAAGTAAAAATCGACGCAGTTTTGCTTTGCGAAACGATTGAAGGCGACCCTCGGGTCGCCTTCGTGCTTTCTATAGAGGGGAAAATGTCGCTTCAAGCCTTCGCGGCCACCACCATTTTTTTTGCGTGAGCCAAGGACTCCTTGGTCAAGTCGATACCGCCGAGCATCCGCGCCACTTCTTCCACCCGTTCCGATTTGTTCAGCTTGGAGACGGCTGTGTGTGTCGCGTCACTGCCGCGCACCTTATGCACAAACAGGTGCTGATGCCCTTGAGCTGCCACTTGCGGCAAGTGGGTCACCGTGAGCACTTGGCCACGATCCCCCAGGCGACGCAGCAATTGGCCAACGATTTCTGCGGTCGGCCCGCCAATGCCCACATCCACTTCATCGAATACCAGGGTGGGTACCCGTGAGGTCTGTGCGGTAATCACCTGGATCGCCAGGCTGATCCGCGAGAGTTCGCCGCCGGAGGCCACTTTGGCCAGGGCCTTGAGCGGTTGGCCGGGGTTGGCACTCACCAGCAGCTCGACGTGCTCCAGCCCATGGGGCTGCAATTCTTGACTGGCGTTGGGGTGCAACTCGATGGTGAAGCGCCCGCCTGGCATACCCAGGCGTTGGATTTCCATCTCAACGGCGCTTGCCAGGCTAGTAGCTGCCTGCTGGCGCAGAGCGCTCAACTCCCGGGCTTTTTCCTGATAATGACGGGCAAACGAAGCGAGCTCCTCGCCCAGTCGTTCGATGGATTCGTCGTTCGCGTTGAGTGTTTCGATTTCATCCAGCAGTTTCTGCTGCATGGTTGCGACTTCCGTCGGCTGGATTCGATGCTTGCGAGCCAGGGTATAAATAGTGTCCAGGCGCTCTTCTATTTCTTGCAGGCGTGCGGGGTCGGCGTCGAAGTGGTCCAGGAAGCGATTGAGTTCGCCCACGGCCTCTTCAACCTGGATTTGCGCGCTGGTCAACAGGGTGGTCGCTTCGCTCAGTGAGCCAGAAGCATTGTTCACGCTGGACAGGCGGTTGAGGCTGGCGGTCAGTGCGTTGAGCACATTGCCCGAGTCGCTCTCGCTGCATTGCTCGACCACTTGGCGGCAGATGCCCAGCAGGGTTTCGGCGTTGGTCAGGTTCTTGTGTTCCTGCTCAAGCTGTTCCAGCTCGGTCTCACCCAGGCCCAGGCTTTCGAGCTCTTCCAATTGATAGCTGAGCAACTGGTGGCGGGCGCGTTGTTCGTCGCCGGAGTTGGAGAGGCGTTCCAGTTCCTGGCGTGTCTGGCGCCAGCGTTGGGCGGCCAGTTGAACTTGTCGGGAAAGGTCGGTGGCGCCGGCGTACTCATCGAGCAGGCGGCGGTGGGTATCGGTTTTCAACAGGGATTGATGTTCGTGCTGACTGTGGATATCGATCAGCAATTCGCCCAGGGCTTTCAAGTCGCCCAATGGGCACGGTGTGCCGTTTATATAGCCGCGCGAGCGCCCCTCGGCGGTGATCACCCGGCGCAGAATGCAGGGGCCTTCATTATTAAGGTCGCGCTCGGCCAGCCATGCCTCCGCTTCAGGGATGTCCGCCAGGTCGAAGGTGGCCAGAATGTCGGCCTTGTCGGAGCCAGGGCGTACCACGCCGCTGTCTGCGCGATCGCCGAGGGTCAGGCCGAGGGCGTCGAGCATGATCGACTTGCCGGCGCCGGTTTCGCCTGTGATTACGCTCATCCCGCGATCCAGTTCAAGATCCAGATGTTCAACGATGGCGTAGTTATGTACAGACAGGTGCACGAGCATGACGGCCGCTCCCAGGCTTTAGGTCTGGTTATTTATACAGTGTTTTGTTCGGGGCTGACAATCCTGACGCTTAGCTCGATTTGCTTGAGTCGCGATTTTTTTTAGCGCGATGTGGAATGAGCGTGAAGGAAATGATCCAGGTCAATCGAAAGACTTTTGGTAACGCCTGTGCCCTTGAACCTGAAAATTGTGGCCCCATATACCGGAGCAGAAGCGCGAGTTGAGTTCGCGCATGATTTTGAAAGGAGAAATCTATGGCTGACGAACAGACGCAGGATACGCAAACTCCAGACGCCAATTCGGCTGCCGGTGATGAACTGGCGACTCGTGTGCAAGTGCTCGAAGAGCAATTGGCCGCTGCGCAGGATCAATCGTTGCGTGTTGCCGCCGATCTGCAGAACGTCCGCCGCCGTGCCGAGCAGGATGTAGAGAAGGCTCACAAGTTCGCGCTGGAAAAATTCGCTGGTGACCTGCTGCCGATCATCGACAGCCTGGAGCGTGGTCTTGAATTGTCTAACCCGGACGACGAAAACATCCGCCCAATGCGCGAAGGCATCGAGCTGACCCTGAAAATGTTCCAGGACACCCTGAAGCGTTATCAGTTGGAAGCGATCGATCCGCAAGCCGGCGAGCCGTTCAATGCTGAGCATCACCAAGCCATGGCCATGCAGGAAAGCCATGACCTGGAGCCTAATAGCGTGATCAAGGTGTTCCAGAAGGGTTACCAGCTCAACGGTCGCCTGATGCGCCCGGCAATGGTGGTGGTGAGCAAGGCTCCTGCACCCGTTGCACCTTCTATTGATGAGCAGGCTTGAAATACGCCGCAAGGCCCCCATTTATAAGTCAAGCGTTTAAGTGCTACCGCAGTTAGCCACAACTGCTGCGGCAACCAAATTCAAGTTTCGGGAGAGTAAATCATGGGCAAAATTATCGGTATCGACCTGGGGACCACCAACTCCTGCGTCTCCGTGCTGGAAAACGGCGTTGCAAAAGTTATTGAGAACGCCGAAGGCGCACGTACCACTCCGTCGATCATCGCTTACGCCAACGACGGTGAAATCCTCGTCGGCCAATCGGCCAAGCGTCAGGCAGTGACCAACCCGCACAACACCCTGTACGCGGTAAAGCGTCTGATCGGTCGTAAGTTCGACGAAGAAGTCGTACAGAAAGACATCAAGATGGTGCCTTACAAAATCGCCAAGGCCGACAACGGTGACGCCTGGGTTGAAGTGAACGGCCAGAAAATGTCGCCGCCACAAATCTCGGCTGAAATCTTGAAAAAGATGAAGAAGACCGCCGAAGACTACCTCGGTGAAGCAGTGACTGAAGCGGTGATCACCGTTCCTGCCTACTTCAACGACAGCCAGCGTCAGGCCACCAAAGACGCCGGCCGCATCGCGGGCCTGGATGTAAAACGTATCATCAACGAACCAACCGCAGCTGCGCTGGCTTACGGTATGGACAAGGCCAAGGGCGATCACACCGTGATCGTTTACGACCTGGGTGGCGGTACGTTCGACGTCTCCGTGATCGAGATCGCAGAAGTTGATGGCGAGCACCAGTTTGAAGTGTTGGCCACCAACGGTGACACCTTCCTGGGTGGTGAAGACTTTGACATTCGTCTGATCGACTACCTCGTTGACGAATTCAAGAAAGAAAGCGGCATGAACCTCAAAGGTGACCCGCTGGCCATGCAGCGCCTGAAAGAAGCCGCTGAAAAAGCCAAGATCGAGCTGTCTTCCGCTCAGTCGACCGACGTGAACCTGCCGTACATCACTGCGGACGCTACCGGTCCTAAGCACTTGAACGTGAAAATCTCGCGTTCCAAGCTCGAAGCGCTGGTTGAAGACCTGGTTCAACGCACCATCGAACCTTGCCGCATCGCGCTGAAAGACTCCGGTATCGACGTTGGCTCTATCAACGACGTGATCCTGGTGGGCGGTCAGACCCGTATGCCACTGGTTCAGAAGCTGGTTACCGAGTTCTTCGGCAAAGAAGCTCGTAAAGACGTGAACCCGGACGAAGCCGTTGCCATGGGTGCTGCCATCCAGGGTGCCGTACTGGCCGGTGACGTGAAAGACGTGTTGCTGCTGGACGTAAGCCCGCTGACCCTGGGTATCGAAACCATGGGTGGCGTGATGACTGCGCTGATCGAGAAAAACACCACGATTCCTACCAAGAAATCCCAGGTGTTCTCGACTGCCGATGACAACCAGGGCGCCGTGACTATCCACGTGCTGCAGGGCGAGCGTAAGCAAGCTGCGCAGAACAAGTCCCTTGGCAAGTTCGACCTGGCTGAGATTCCACCAGCACCACGTGGCGTGCCACAAATCGAAGTGACCTTCGACATCGACGCCAACGGCATCCTGCACGTCGGCGCGAAAGACAAGGCCACTGGCAAAGAGCAGAAGATCACCATCAAGGCCAACTCCGGCCTGTCTGATGAAGAAATTCAACAGATGATCCGTGATGCTGAAACCAATGCTGAAGCGGACAAGAAGTTCGAAGAGTTGGCAGGCGCCCGTAACCAGGGTGACGCGCTGGTTCACTCGACGCGCAAAATGATCGCTGATGCTGGCGACAAAGTGACCGACGAAGAGAAAACCGCAATCGAAGCGGCAGTGGTTGCCCTGGAAGCCGCCATCAAAGGCGACGACAAGGCTGCCATCGAAGCCAAGGTTGAGGAACTGTCGAAAGTCTCCGCGCCAGTTGCTCAGAAAATGTACGCCGAACAAGGCCAGCCGGCTGACGGCGCTGCGCAACAAGCAGAGCCTGAAGCCAAGCACGACGATGTTGTCGATGCCGAGTTCGAAGAAGTCAAAGACGACCAGAAGAAGTAACTTGGTCGCCCGGTTGACCGCACACAAGCGGTGACTGGTAGGATGTCGCCGCGCGGGAGCTTGCTCCCGCGTTGGCGTGTCTGGGGTATGCGAATTTTTACAGCATGCGACAACGCTCGGATGCTGGCGGTGTGAACGGGAATGCTCCTGCTTTCCGAATGACAGTCACCGCGTTTTTGGCCGGGTCCCTGGCTGAAAGCAGTAATGACCAGGATCGTTGAATTGACGTGAGTTGGGTCCGGGCCTGTATTGGGGCTCAACGAGTTTGGCAGGGTTCAGGAGGGCCAGGTCGAACGTCCTTAAGAGTGCAAAGACTTATGGCAAAGCGTGACTATTACGAAGTATTGGGTGTGGAGCGTGGCGCCAGCGAGGCGGAGCTGAAAAAGGCCTACCGTCGGCTGGCGATGAAGCACCACCCGGACCGTAATCCGGATAACAAAGAATCCGAAGAGATGTTCAAAGAGGCCAACGAGGCCTACGAATGCCTGTGTGATCCCAATAAGCGTGCAGCCTACGACCAGTATGGCCATGCCGGCGTCGACCCGAGCATGGGTGGTGGCGGTGGCGGTTTTGGTGGCCAGAACTTCTCCGATATTTTCGGCGACGTATTCAGCGACTTCTTCGGCGGTGGCCGTGGCGGTCAGCGTGGCGGCCCTCAGCGTGGCAGCGACCTGCGTTACACCCTGGAGCTGAACCTGGAAGAGGCCGTGCGCGGCACCAGTGTCAATATCCGTGTGCCGACGCTGGTTAACTGCAAGCCGTGCGATGGCTCCGGTGCGAAGAAAGGCTCCTCGCCGATCACGTGCCCCACCTGTGGCGGTATCGGGCAGGTGCGCATGCAGCAGGGCTTTTTCTCGGTGCAGCAAACCTGCCCGCGTTGCCATGGACAGGGCAAGATCATTTCCGATCCGTGCGATTCCTGCCACGGCGAAGGCCGCGTCGAAGAGTACAAGACGCTGTCGGTGAAAGTGCCGGCGGGTGTGGATACCGGTGATCGTATTCGCCTGTCGGGCGAAGGCGAGGCGGGTGCCCAGGGCGGCCCTACGGGCGACCTGTACGTGGTGATCAATGTGCGCGAGCACTCGATCTTCCAGCGTGACGGCAAACATTTGTTCTGCGAAGTGCCGATCAGCTTTGTTGATGCAGCACTGGGTGGCGAGCTGGAGATTCCGACGCTGGATGGGCGGGTCAAGCTCAAGATTCCCGAGGGGACTCAAACCGGCAAGCAGTTCCGCATTCGTGGCAAGGGCGTTGCGCCCGTGCGCGGTGGCGGTGCTGGCGACCTGATGTGCCGTGTGGCGGTTGAAACCCCGGTGAACCTGAATCGTCGTCAGCGTGAACTGCTGGAAGAGTTCCGCAGCTCGCTGGAAGGCGACGACTCCCACTCGCCGAAGACCACGGGCTTCTTCGACGGTGTAAAACGCTTCTTCGGCGACCTGTAAGGATCTGAATATGCGACGTATAGCCGTAATGGGCGCTGCCGGGCGCATGGGCAAGACGCTGGTCGAGGCGGTGCAGCAACGCTCGCCGGCCTCCGGGCTGACGGCGGCGATTGTTCGCCCAGGCAGTACGTTGATCGGCGCGGACGCGGGTGAGTTGGCCTCATTGGGCCGCATCGGTGTTTCGCTGTCTGGCAACCTCGAGCAGGTGGCTGACGAGTTCGACGTGCTGATCGACTTCACCCTGCCGGAAGTGATGCTGAAAAATCTGGCCTTCTGCCGCAAGGCAGGCAAGGCCATGGTGATCGGCACGACCGGTTTGAGTGCCGAGCAGAAGCAGTTGCTGGTGGAGGCGGGCAAGGATATTCCGATCGTCTTCGCGGCCAATTTCAGCGTGGGTGTGAACCTGTCGCTGAAGTTGCTGGACCTGGCGGCGCGCGTGCTGGGTGATGAGGCGGATATCGAGATTATCGAGACCCACCATCGCCATAAAATCGACGCGCCTTCAGGCACGGCATTGCGCATGGGTGAAGCCATTGCGGATGCGCTGGGTCGCGATCTGTCGAAAGTGGCGGTGTACGGGCGTGAGGGCCATACCGGTGCGCGCGCGCGTGACACCATTGGTTTTGCGACCGTGCGCGGTGGTGATGTGGTCGGTGATCACACGGTGCTGTTCGCTACCGAAGGTGAGCGCCTGGAAATTACCCACAAAGCCTCCAGCCGCATGACCTTCGCCAAGGGCGCGGTGCGTGCCGCGCTCTGGTTGGAAGGGCGTGAGCCAAGCCTGTACGACATGCGTGACGTGCTGGACCTGCACTAACCAGTAGCTAAAACGGGGGCTCAGGATTATCCTGTGGCCCTGTTTTTACCCGCTAGGCGACGTCCTGTCGCATTCCCCTGCCTTTAAGGCTCATTAGCGGTGGACCAAAAAAGCCTTTTTCTGTAAGCTACAGCTTTAGTGTGTCCACTAAAAGCGCGCAGAATAATTCAGTGAAGAAGCGGGGTGACGTGTCCATACGTCACTCCGCTTTTTTACAACCTGCGATCGCCCTTTCAGGCTTTATTTACGGGAGGTCTTCTTGACTAAGCCAGCCATACTCGCCCTTGCTGATGGCAGCATTTTTCGCGGCGAAGCCATTGGAGCCGACGGTCAAACCGTTGGAGAGGTGGTGTTTAACACCGCCATGACCGGCTATCAGGAAATCCTTACCGATCCTTCCTACGCCCAACAGATCGTTACCCTGACCTATCCGCACATCGGCAACACCGGTACTACCCCGGAAGATGTCGAGTCTGATCGTGTCTGGTCGGCGGGCCTGGTGATTCGTGACCTGCCACTGGTTGCGAGCAACTGGCGTAACACGATGTCGCTGTCCGATTACCTGAAAGCCAACAACGTTGTGGCGATCGCCGGTATCGATACGCGCCGCCTCACGCGCATCCTGCGTGAAAAAGGCTCGCAGAACGGCTGCATCATGGTCGGTGACAATATCTCTGAAGAAGCGGCGGTTGCCGCAGCGCAAGGCTTCCCTGGCCTGAAAGGCATGGACCTGGCGAAAGTCGTCAGCGTCAAAGAGAAATACGAGTGGCGTTCCACTGTGTGGGATCTGAAGACCGACAGCCACGCGACTATCGAGGCTGCCGATCTGCCTTACCACGTGGTCGCCTATGACTACGGCGTCAAGTACAACATCCTGCGCATGCTCGTCGAGCGCGGTTGCCGTGTGACCGTGGTGCCCGCGCAAACCCCTGCCAGCGATGTGCTCGCGATGCAGCCGGACGGTGTATTCCTGTCCAACGGCCCGGGTGACCCTGAGCCATGCGACTATGCTATCCAGGCCATCAAGGACGTGCTGGAGACCGACATTCCGGTGTTCGGTATCTGCCTTGGTCACCAGCTGCTGGCTTTGGCCTCCGGCGCCAAGACCCTGAAAATGGGCCACGGCCACCACGGTGCCAACCACCCGGTACAAGACCTGGACACTGGCGTTGTGATGATCACCAGCCAGAACCACGGTTTTGCGGTGGATGAAGCCTCCCTGCCGAGCAACGTGCGCGCCATTCACAAGTCGCTGTTCGACGGTTCCCTGCAAGGCATCGAGCGCACCGACAAGAGCGCGTTCAGCTTCCAGGGCCACCCTGAAGCCAGCCCGGGCCCGAACGACGTAGCGCCGCTGTTCGACCGTTTCATCAATGAGATGGCCAAGCGACGCTGACTGAGTGGCCTGCGGGCGGCCCCGGATTGCGGTGGCCCCTGCAGGCTCTTCAAAGATTGTTCAAGACGGCTTGCCGACTGACCTGCGGATTTGAGTGACAAACCCATGCCAAAACGTACAGACATAAAAAGCATCCTGATTCTCGGCGCTGGCCCGATCGTGATCGGCCAGGCCTGCGAATTCGACTACTCCGGCGCCCAGGCCTGTAAAGCCCTGCGCGAGGAGGGCTACCGCGTCATCCTGGTGAACTCCAACCCAGCCACCATCATGACTGACCCGGCCATGGCCGACGCCACCTACATCGAGCCGATCAAGTGGCAGACCGTTGCCAAGATCATCGAGAAAGAGCGTCCGGACGCGCTGCTGCCAACCATGGGCGGCCAGACCGCTCTGAACTGCGCCCTGGACCTGGAGCGCGAAGGCGTCCTGGAAAAGTTCGGCGTAGAGATGATCGGTGCCAATGCCGACACCATCGACAAGGCTGAAGACCGTTCGCGTTTCGACAAGGCCATGAAGTCCATCGGCCTGGCGTGCCCGCGTTCCGGTATCGCCCACAGCATGGAAGAAGCCAACGCGGTCCTCGAGACCCTGGGCTTCCCGTGCATCATCCGTCCGTCCTTCACCATGGGCGGCACCGGCGGCGGTATCGCTTACAACCGCGAAGAGTTCGAAGAAATCTGTGCTCGCGGCCTGGACCTGTCGCCGACCAAAGAGCTGCTGATCGACGAATCCCTGATTGGCTGGAAAGAATATGAGATGGAGGTTGTCCGCGATAAGAAGGACAACTGCATCATCGTCTGCTCTATCGAAAACTTCGACCCGATGGGCGTGCACACCGGTGACTCGATCACCGTGGCGCCAGCACAGACCCTGACCGACAAGGAATACCAGATCCTGCGTAACGCCTCCCTGGCGGTATTGCGCGAGATCGGCGTTGAAACCGGCGGTTCCAACGTTCAGTTCGGCATCTGCCCAGACACCGGCCGCATGGTCGTGATCGAGATGAACCCACGTGTATCGCGTTCTTCGGCGTTGGCCTCGAAAGCGACCGGCTTCCCGATTGCGCGTATCGCTGCCAAGCTGGCTATCGGCTACACCCTGGACGAGCTGCAAAACGAAATCACCGGCGGCGCGATGCCGGCGTCTTTCGAGCCGTCTATCGACTACGTCGTGACCAAGCTGCCGCGCTTTGCCTTCGAGAAATTCGCCAAGGCGGATGCACGCCTGACCACCCAGATGAAGTCGGTCGGTGAAGTCATGGCAATCGGCCGCACGTTCCAGGAATCCCTGCAGAAAGCCCTGCGCGGTCTGGAAGTGGGTGTTTGCGGCCTGGACGAGAAGCTCGACCTGAGCAACCCGGAAAGCATGAGCATCCTCAAGCGCGAGCTGACCGTGCCGGGCGCCGAGCGTATCTGGTACGTGGCGGACGCCTTCCGTGCCGGCCTGAGCGTCGAAGATATCTTCGGCATGAACATGATCGACCCGTGGTTCCTGGTGCAGATCGAAGATCTGATCAAGGAAGAAGAGAAGGTCAAGACGCTGGGTCTGTCGTCTATCGACCGCGACTTGATGTTCCGCCTCAAGCGCAAAGGCTTCTCCGACCAGCGTCTGGCCAAGCTGCTGGGTGTGACCGAGAAGAACCTGCGTACTCATCGCCACAAGCTGGATATCTTCCCGGTCTACAAGCGCGTTGACACCTGCGCCGCGGAATTCGCCACCGACACGGCCTACATGTACTCCACCTATGAGGAAGAGTGCGAAGCCGCGCCGACGGGCCGCGACAAGATCATCATCCTGGGTGGCGGTCCGAACCGTATCGGCCAGGGTATCGAGTTCGACTATTGCTGCGTACACGCCGCCCTCGCCCTGCGCGAAGACGGGTACGAGACCATCATGGTCAACTGCAACCCGGAAACGGTTTCCACTGACTACGACACTTCCGACCGCCTGTACTTCGAGCCGGTAACCCTGGAAGACGTCTTGGAAATCTGCCGCGTCGAGAAGCCTAAAGGCGTGATCGTCCAGTACGGCGGCCAGACCCCGCTGAAACTGGCGCGTGCCCTCGAAGCCGCCGGCGTGCCGATCATCGGTACCAGCCCTGATGCGATTGACCGTGCCGAAGACCGTGAGCGCTTCCAGCAGATGGTTGAGCGCCTGAACCTGCGCCAGCCGCCGAACGCCACAGTGCGCAGCGAAGACGAAGCCATCCGTGCGGCCAGCAAGATCGGCTACCCGCTGGTGGTGCGTCCGTCCTACGTACTGGGCGGCCGGGCGATGGAAATCGTCTACGAAGAAGAAGAGCTCAAGCGTTACCTGCGTGATGCGGTGAAAGTCTCCAACGACAGCCCGGTGCTGCTGGACCACTTCCTCAACTGCGCCATCGAAATGGACGTGGATGCGGTCTGCGACGGCACCGATGTAGTGATCGGCGCCATCATGCAGCACATCGAACAAGCTGGTGTTCACTCCGGTGACTCGGCCTGCTCGCTGCCGCCGTACTCGCTGCCGGCGCACATCCAGGACGAGATGCGCGAACAGGTCAAGAAGATGGCCCTGGAGCTGGGCGTTGTCGGCCTGATGAACGTACAGTTGGCACTGCAAGGCGAAGACATCTACGTCATTGAAGTCAACCCGCGTGCTTCGCGTACCGTACCGTTCGTGTCCAAGTGCATCGGTGTGTCCCTGGCCATGATCGCTGCGCGTGTGATGGCCGGTAAGACCCTGAAGGAAATCGGCTTTACCAAGGAAATCATTCCGAACTTCTACAGTGTGAAAGAGGCGGTGTTCCCATTCGCCAAATTCCCTGGCGTGGACCCGATCCTGGGCCCGGAGATGAAGTCCACCGGTGAAGTGATGGGCGTGGGCGATACCTTCGGTGAAGCATTCGCCAAGGCCCAGATGGGCGCCAGCGAAGTGCTGCCGACCGGCGGTACTGCGTTTATCAGCGTGCGTGATGACGACAAGCCACTGGTTGCAGGGGTTGCCCGCGATCTGATCAACTTGGGCTTTGAAGTCGTGGCTACCGCCGGGACCGCCAAGCTGATCGAAGCTGCCGGCCTGAAAGTACGCCGCGTGAACAAGGTGACGGAAGGCCGTCCGCATGTGGTCGACATGATCAAGAATGACGAAGTCACCCTGATCATCAACACCACCGAAGGTCGTCAGTCGATCGCGGACTCCTATTCCATTCGTCGTAATGCCTTGCAGCACAAGATTTACTGCACCACTACCATTGCTGCTGGCGAAGCTATCTGTGAAGCGCTCAAGTTCGGTCCGGAAAAGACCGTGCGTCGCTTGCAGGATCTACACGCAGGATTGAAGGCATGATCAAATACCCAATGACCGTCCAGGGCGCTAAGGCCCTGGAAGAGGAACACGCCCATCTGACCAAGGTCGTACGTCCAAAGCTGAGCCAGGACATCGGTACGGCCCGCGAGCTGGGTGACTTGAAGGAAAACGCCGAATACCACGCTGCTCGCGAGCAGCAGGGTATGGTTGAGGCGCGGATTCGTGACATCGAGGGCCGGATTCAGAATCAGGTCATCATTGATGTCACCTCCATCCCTCATACCGGTAAAGTGATTTTCGGCACCACTGTTGAGATCGCCAACGTCGAGACTGATGAGCGCGTTGTCTATCACATCGTGGGTGAGGATGAAGCTGACTTCAAACTCGGCAAGATCTCTGTTGGTTCGCCGCTGGCCCGCGCCTTGATTGCCAAGGAAGAGGGTGATGTGGTGGCCGTCAAGACGCCGGGTGGCGTGATCGAGTACGAGATTGTCGAAGTTCGTCACATCTGAAAGACGGCGCCCGCTGCGTGCGGGCGCCATGCTTTGGCAGCTCTCTCAGATGCTTTGGGTGGGCGGCCTATGGCTGTTACATATTGGTGTATTGCCGGCGTTGGGCCTGATCGGCCTGGCGCCGCTGCTGATCGATGAGATCGACGGATTGCTGAGTGCGCTGCTGGTGGGTTTTGCGGCGGCGTGCGTGATGCTTCAGGTGTTGGTGCTGGTCAAGGCTGAAGGCCTGAAGAGTTTGTGGCGGGATATTCGCGGGCAACTGCTGTTGATGGCGCTGTATGCATGCGCAATGTTTTGCGTGGTGCATGTGTGGCTGCCGCAAGCGTTGCGCTGGCAGTTATTCAGCTATCTTGTGCTAGGGTTCTCTGGCCTGGTGCTGGTTATGCAGCCTGCGCCGGGATGGAGTGGCGGGGCGCGCGAAGCACGCCCTTGACCCTTTTCATCATTTGAAGCGATGAACGTTCGACAGTTGCTTGTTGACGCTGAAGTTCTTGCGATACAGCAGCGCCATCTTGCCGATGACCTGAACCAGGTCCGCTTTGCCCACCTTGCACAATTCTGCAACGGCGGCCAGGCGCGCTTCGCGATCAAGGATGTTGACCTTGATCTTGATCAGTTCGTGATCGTTCAGTGCGCGCTCGAATTCGGCTAGCACACCCTCAGTCAAACCGTTGTCTGCCACAATCAGAACTGGTTTCAGATGGTGGCCAATGGATTTGTACTGTTTCTTCTGCTCTTGAGTGAGCGGCATAATCTGACCCCTGCGTCTGATCTTGTAAAAAGCGGCGGCCAGTTTACCCGAGCGAGTCCGGGACCGCCCAGTTAATCACGACCCGTTTTATTTTTTCGAGGTGGCCCGTGGCCCGTTCCAAAACCAGCCTTAAGTGGCTACAAGAACATTTCAATGATCCTTACGTCAAAAAGGCGCAAAAGGACGGCTATCGTTCCCGGGCCAGCTACAAGCTGCTGGAGATCCAGGACAAGGACAAATTGATCCGTCCAGGCATGAGCGTTATCGATCTCGGCGCGGCCCCCGGTGGCTGGTCCCAGGTGACCAGTCGTCTGATTGGTGGGCAAGGTCGATTGATCGCTTCGGACATCCTTGAGATGGACAGCATCCCGGACGTGACCTTTGTTCACGGCGATTTTACCGAGGACAAGGTATTGGCCGAGATCCTGGAGGCTGTGGGAAATTCGCAGGTAGACCTTGTGATTTCCGACATGGCCCCCAATATGAGTGGATTACCGGCTGTTGATATGCCGCGTGCCATGTTCCTGTGTGAGCTGGCGCTGGATTTGGCAGGTCGGGTGTTACGTCCGGGTGGTGATTTCCTGGTGAAGGTGTTCCAGGGCGAAGGTTTCGACGAGTACCACAAGAACATTCGCAAGTTGTTCGACAAGGTGCAGACCCGCAAACCGGACTCTTCCCGTGACCGGTCCAGGGAGCAGTATCTGCTGTGCCGTGGGTACCGTGGCGTCGAAGGCGCGGCGAGTGAAGAGCGTTTTTGAGAAATTCGAGGGGGGCGATAGGTTTTTTTATATCGCTTTCGTCATGAAGCTTTACGAATATTGCGTAGTCAAAGTTTCACAAAGGGTTACAGACGGCGCCTGCCAGAGTTGTAGGTAATGTAGTAAGTTAGGCCGGTGAATATCATGCGAAGCGCGCGCCAGTAGCGGAGCTTGCTTCAGAGGGTAGTTAATTGAACGATATGGCAAAGAATCTGATCCTGTGGTTGATCATCGCGGCTGTCCTGGTGACGGTGATGAACAACTTCTCCAGCCCTAACGAGCCGCAGACCCTCAACTATTCCGACTTCATCCAGCAAGTTAAGGATGGCAAGGTCGAGCGCGTAGCGGTTGATGGCTACGTGATTACCGGTAAGCGCAACGATGGCGACAGCTTCAAGACCATTCGTCCTGCCATTCAGGACAACGGTCTCATCGGTGACCTGGTGGATAACAAGGTCGTTGTGGAAGGCAAGCAGCCTGAACAGCAAAGCATCTGGACCCAACTCCTGGTAGCCAGCTTCCCGATCCTGGTGATTATCGCCGTGTTCATGTTCTTCATGCGCCAGATGCAAGGCGGTGCGGGAGGCAAGGGCGGGCCGATGAGCTTTGGTAAAAGCAAGGCGCGCCTGCTCTCTGAAGACCAGGTAAAAACCACTTTGGCTGACGTTGCAGGTTGCGACGAAGCCAAGGAAGAAGTCGGCGAGTTGGTCGAGTTCCTGCGTGACCCGGGCAAGTTCCAGCGCCTGGGTGGCCGTATTCCTCGCGGTGTGCTGATGGTGGGCCCACCGGGTACCGGTAAAACCTTGCTGGCCAAGGCGATTGCCGGCGAAGCCAAGGTGCCTTTCTTCACAATTTCCGGTTCTGACTTCGTCGAAATGTTTGTCGGCGTCGGCGCCAGCCGTGTTCGCGATATGTTCGAGCAGGCCAAGAAGCACGCGCCATGCATCATCTTCATCGACGAAATCGATGCCGTTGGTCGCCATCGTGGCGCTGGCATGGGTGGCGGTCACGATGAGCGTGAGCAGACCCTCAACCAGTTGCTGGTAGAGATGGATGGTTTCGAGATGAATGACGGCATTATCGTCATCGCCGCAACCAACCGTCCGGACGTGCTGGACCCTGCGTTGCTGCGTCCGGGCCGTTTCGACCGCCAGGTTGTGGTCGGCCTGCCGGACATCCGTGGCCGTGAGCAGATCCTGAAAGTACACATGCGCAAGGTGCCGATGGGTGACGACGTAGCTCCGGCTGTGATCGCCCGTGGTACTCCTGGCTTCTCCGGTGCTGACCTGGCAAACCTGGTCAACGAGGCTTCGCTGTTCGCTGCCCGTACTGGCAAGCGCATCGTTGAGATGAAAGAGTTCGAATTGGCGAAAGACAAGATCATGATGGGCGCCGAGCGCAAATCCATGGTCATGTCCGAGAAAGAGAAGCAGAACACCGCTTATCACGAGGCTGGTCACGCCATTGTAGGTCGCGTTGTGCCAGAGCATGACCCCGTCTACAAAGTGTCGATCATTCCCCGTGGTCGGGCACTGGGCGTGACCATGTTCCTGCCGGAAGAGGATCGCTACAGCCTCTCCAAGCGTGCGCTGATCAGCCAGATCTGCTCGCTGTATGGTGGCCGTATTGCTGAAGAAATGACCCTTGGCTTCGACGGTGTGACCACTGGCGCCTCCAACGACATCATGCGTGCCAGCCAGATCGCACGAAACATGGTGACCAAGTGGGGCTTGTCGGAAAAACTCGGCCCATTGATGTACGCCGAAGAAGAAGGCGAAGTGTTCCTGGGTCGTGGCGGCGGTGGGCAAAGCGCCAGCTTCTCGGGTGAGACAGCCAAACTGATCGACTCCGAGGTTCGCAGCATCATTGACCAGTGCTACGGCACGGCCAAGCAGATCCTGACTGACAACCGTGACAAGCTGGACGCCATGGCTGATGCGTTGATGAAGTACGAAACCATCGACGCCGACCAGATCGACGACATCATGGCGGGCCGTGCGCCGCGTGAACCGCGTGACTGGGAAGGTGGTTCGGGTACTTCGGGCACTCCGCCTGTGGTGCAAAATGAGCGCCCTGAAACGCCTATCGGCGGCCCGGCAGCTGATCACTAAGGTTTGAAATGACTTCTGCTTTGTCCTCTACCCGGTTGCCTTGCGGCAACCGGGTTCTTGATTTGGCCCGGACGCATGTCATGGGCATCCTCAATGTAACCCCTGACTCCTTTTCCGATGGTGGCCGCTTCAGCCAGCTGGACGCCGCGTTGCGCCACGCCGAGGCGATGGTGGCTGCCGGTGCGACGTTGATTGATGTGGGAGGGGAATCGACCCGCCCTGGCGCCCGCGTTGTTTCTCCATTGGAGGAGCTGGAGCGTGTGGCGCCGGTGGTTGAGCGCATTGCCCGTGAGCTGGATGTCATCATCTCGGTAGACACCTCCACCCCGGCAGTGATGCGCGAAACCGCGCGTCTCGGGGCTGGTTTGATCAACGATGTGCGTTCTTTGCAGCGCGACGGCGCCCTTGATGCGGCCGCTGCAACCGGCTTGCCTGTCTGCCTGATGCATATGCTGGGTGAGCCCGGCAACATGCAGGACAATCCGCATTACGACGACCTGGTTGGCGAGGTGAGTGGGTTTCTTGCTGAGAGGGTTGCCCAGTGTGTAGCTGTGGGTATTGCGCCCGAACAGATCATCCTTGATCCGGGGTTTGGCTTTGCCAAGACCTTGCAGCACAATCTAAGCCTGTTCAAACACATGGAAGCCTTGCACGCCCTTGGTCGCCCGCTGTTGGTCGGCGTTTCGCGCAAGAGCATGATAGGGCTCGCCTTGAATCGCCCGGTCGGCGAACGGCTGTATGGCGGCCTGGCGCTTGCGGCGCTTGCCGTGACCAAGGGCGCACGTATTTTGCGTGTGCATGATGTCGCCGAAACGGTCGATGTGGTGCGCATGCTCGCTGCTGTAGAATCAGCCGAATAAGAATGATGGAGCACTTATGACTAAGAAATATTTTGGCACCGACGGCATTCGTGGTCGGGTCGGCGAATTCCCGATCACCCCTGATTTCATGCTCAAGCTGGGTTGGGCGGCAGGCATGGCGTTCCGTAGCATGGGCGCGTGTCGCATCCTGGTGGGCAAGGACACCCGTATTTCGGGCTACATGTTTGAATCCGCGCTGGAGGCCGGCCTGTCCGCCGCCGGCGCCGACGTGATGCTGCTGGGCCCTATGCCCACGCCGGCAATCGCTTACCTGACGCGTACCTTCCACGCTGAAGCCGGTATTGTGATCAGCGCCTCCCACAATCCTCATGATGACAATGGCATCAAGTTTTTCTCGGGGCAGGGCACCAAGCTGCCTGACGAGATCGAGCTGATGATCGAAGAGTTGCTGGATGCGCCGATGACGGTGGTTGAGTCCAGCAAGCTGGGCAAGGTGTCGCGCATTAACGACGCGTCAGGTCGCTATATCGAATTTTGTAAAAGCAGTGTTCCGAGCAGCACCAATTTTGCGGGCTTGAAGATTGTTGTCGATTGCGCCCATGGGGCGACCTACAAGGTGGCGCCGAGCGTCTTCAAGGAACTGGGTGCACAGGTCACCGTGCTGTCGGCTCAGCCTAACGGCTTGAACATCAACGACAACTGCGGTTCCACCCACATGGAGCAGCTGCAAGCTGCAGTGCTGGCTGAGCATGCGGACCTGGGCATCGCTTTTGACGGCGATGGCGACCGTGTCCTGATGGTGGATCACACCGGCACGATCGTGGATGGTGATGATCTGTTGTTCATCATTGCCCGTGACCTGCATGAGCGTAACAAGCTGCAAGGTGGCGTGGTCGGCACCCTGATGAGTAATCTCGGGCTGGAATTGGCGTTGGCAGAACTGGGGATTCCCTTTATTCGCGCCAATGTCGGTGACCGCTACGTGATCGCCGAGCTGCTGGAGCGTAACTGGTTGGTTGGCGGTGAGAATTCCGGTCATGTGGTCTGCTTCCAGCACACCACCACGGGTGACGCGATCATCGCCGCGCTACAGGTGCTGTTGGCCCTGCGTCGCCGCGAGGAGAGCCTGGCCCAGGCGCGTCAAGCCCTGCGCAAGTGCCCGCAAGTGCTGCTCAATGTGCGTTTTGCCGGTGGCGAAAACCCCATCGAGCACCCTGCTGTCAAAGAGGCTTGCGAACGCGTGACCCAGGCAATGGCGGGGCGCGGGCGTGTGTTGCTGCGCAAGTCCGGCACAGAGCCGTTGGTGCGCGTGATGGTCGAAGGCGAGGACGAAACACAGGTTCGCGGCCATGCCGAAGACCTGGCAAAACTGGTAACTGAAGTTTGCGCCTGAATTCGGCTTGCCAGTGGTGATGTGGTTGGGTAACATCTGCGCCCACTTTGACCGACGGGGTACAGCATGCGTCGCACTATGGTAGCTGGTAACTGGAAGATGCACGGTACCCGCGCCAGTGTCGCTGAGCTGATCAACGGCCTTCGTCACTTGGCCTTGCCTAGCGGTGTTGACGTCGCGGTGTTCCCGCCTTGCTTGCATATCAACCAAGTGGTTGATGGCTTGAAAGGTAAGTCGATTCAGGTCGGCGCGCAGAACTCTGCGGTAGAGCCGATGCAAGGTGCGTTGACCGGCGAGATTTCGCCGAGTCAGCTGGTTGATGCGGGTTGTTCCTATGTGCTTGTCGGGCACTCCGAGCGTCGCCAGATGATGGGCGAGCGGGATGGGACGCTCAACCGCAAGTTCGCCGCAGCACAGGCTTGTGGCTTGATTCCGGTGTTGTGCATTGGGGAGACCCTTGAGCAGCGCGAATCGGGCAAGACTCTTGAAGTTGTCTCGCGTCAGCTGGGCAGCATCATCGAGGAGCTGGGTGTAGGTGCATTTGCAAAAGCAGTTATTGCTTACGAGCCGGTCTGGGCCATTGGCACCGGGCTGACTGCTACACCGCAACAGGCGCAGGATGTGCACGCAGCCATCCGCGCGCAGTTGGCGGCAGAGAATTCTGAAGTCGCACAAGGTGTGCGGCTTCTATACGGCGGCAGCGTGAAGGCGGCCAATGCGGTCGAACTGTTCGGCATGCCGGATATCGATGGGGGGCTCATTGGTGGAGCTTCCCTGAATGCAGATGAGTTCGGTGCGATCTGTCGCGCCGCGGGAAACTGAAAAAATGCTGGAAACAGTCGTAGTCGTTTTTCATCTGTTGGCTGCCCTGAGCGTAGTTGCTCTGGTTTTGTTGCAACAGGGTAAAGGTGCGGATGCTGGTGCGTCTTTCGGTGCAGGTGCTTCAAATACTGTGTTCGGAAGCCAAGGTTCCTCTACCTTTCTTAGTAAGTTTACTGCTATACTTGCCGCAGGTTTCTTCATAACCAGCTTAGGGTTAGGTTACTTTGCTAAAGAGAAAGCTCATGTGCTGACTCAAGTAGGTTTGCCAAACCCAGCAGTGTTGGAAGTTCCAAAAGCAAAACCGGCTTCTGATGATGTCCCGGTGCTTCAAGAGCAAAAGTCGGCTACTCCAGCGACTGACGTACCTCCAGCTCAAGAGCAGAAGTAAGAAGGGTTGTAAACGCTGTATTGCCGAGGTGGTGGAATTGGTAGACACGCAACCTTGAGGTGGTTGTGCCCATAGGGTGTAGGGGTTCGAGTCCCCTTCTCGGTACCAATTATCAGGAGAGCCCGCTGTTGCGGGCTTTCTTGTAGGTGGAAGGTTACATTGACCCTGTAAGGGATCGGTCGTATACTTCCGCCCCAGCTTTGTCGCGGGGTGGAGCAGTCTGGTAGCTCGTCGGGCTCATAACCCGAAGGTCGTCGGTTCAAATCCGGCCCCCGCAACCAGTTTTAGCGGAGCCCCTTTTAAGGGGCTTTTTGTTAGCTGGACACTTTCAACGCCGCTGTTCGACGGCGTTTCAAGGATGGGCGTTTCGCCCATTTTTTTATTTTGCACAGCATGCACATACATGCACGAGGGGGTTCAGGTGTCGAGCAAGCTAGAAGAGTTGCAGGCCTTGTTGGCCCCGGTGGTCGTGGCCCTAGGCTATGAATGCTGGGGTATTGAGTTTTCGGCTCAAGGTCGCCACTCAATGTTGCGCGTTTATATCGATAAAGAGGGCGGCGTGCTGGTGGACGATTGTGCCATCGTCAGCCGTCAGATCAGCGGTGTGCTGGATGTTGAAGATCCAATCTCCGTTGAATACACCCTTGAGGTTTCCTCGCCAGGCATGGAACGCCCACTGTTCACTCTCGAGCAGTTTGCTAAATATGCCGGTGAACAAGTGAAGATCAAGCTGCGCTCCCCCTTTGAAGGGCGACGCAACTTTCAGGGCCTTCTGCGCAGTGTAGAAGATCAGGATGTCGTGGTGCAGGTAGAAGACCATGAGTTCCTGTTGCCGATCGATATGATCGACAAGGCCAACATTATTCCCAGTTTTGACTGAGACGCGGATCCCGCGGATCCAATGGCTTGCGAAAGGCGAGGCGTACGATGAGCAAAGAAGTACTGCTGGTTGTTGAGTCGGTATCCAATGAAAAGGGTGTACCGGCAAGCGTGATTTTTGAAGCGTTGGAGCTGGCCCTGGCCACTGCTACCAAGAAACGGTTTGAAGACGAAGTAGATCTGCGTGTGGAAATCAACCGCCACACCGGTGCCTATGAGACTTTCCGTCGCTGGACGGTGGTCGAAGAGGACGATCTTGATGATCCGGCCATCGAAACCTGGCCAAGCAAGGTTGCGCAAACGCATCCGGGCGCTCAGGTTGGCGATGTTGTCGAAGAAAAGATCGAGTCGATCGAATTCGGCCGTATTGCTGCACAGACCGCCAAGCAGGTCATCGTGCAGAAGGTTCGCGAAGCCGAGCGCGCTCAAGTCGTTGACGCCTATCGCGAACGCCTGGGTGAAATCATCTCCGGCACCGTGAAAAAAGTTACCCGCGACAACGTGATCGTCGACCTGGGCAACAACGCCGAAGCGTTGCTGGCCCGCGAAGACATCATCTCTCGCGAAACCTTCCGTGTCGGCGTGCGCTTGCGTGCGCTGCTCAAGGAAATCCGCACCGAGAACCGCGGCCCACAGTTGATCCTGTCGCGTACCGCGCCGGAAATGCTGATCGAGCTGTTCCGTATCGAAGTGCCGGAAATCGCCGAAGGCCTGATCGAAGTGATGGCTGCGTCCCGTGACCCGGGTTCGCGTGCCAAGATCGCGGTCCGCTCCAAGGACAAACGCATCGACCCGCAAGGCGCTTGCATCGGTATGCGCGGTTCGCGCGTCCAGGCAGTGTCGGGCGAATTGGGCGGTGAGCGTGTGGACATCGTCCTGTGGGACGATAACCCGGCGCAGTTCGTGATCAACGCCATGTCGCCAGCTGAAGTGGCGGCAATTATCGTTGACGAAGATGCCCATGCAATGGACATCGCCGTTGGCGCAGACAATCTGGCTCAGGCCATTGGTCGTGGTGGTCAGAACGTGCGTCTGGCCAGCCAACTGACCGGCTGGACCCTGAACGTGATGACCGAATCGGACATCCAGGCTAAGCAGCAAGCTGAAACCGGTGACATCCTGCGCAACTTCATCGAAGAGTTGGAAGTCGATGAAGAACTGGCACAGGTGCTGGTAGATGAAGGCTTCACCAGCCTGGAAGAGATTGCCTACGTACCGTTGGAAGAAATGCTCAACATCGACGGCTTTGACGAGGATATCGTCAACGAGCTCCGCGCTCGGGCCAAGGATCGTTTGTTGACTAAAGCCATCGCTACTGAGGAAAAGCTGGCAGACGCCCATCCGGCCGAAGACCTGCTCTCGCTTGAGGGTATGGACAAGGATTTGGCGATGGAACTGGCGGTGCGCGGCGTAATTACCCGCGAAGACCTGGCCGAGCAGTCTATTGACGATCTGCTCGACATCGACGGCATTGACGAAGATCGTGCCGGCAAGTTGATCATGGCCGCCCGAGCCCATTGGTTCGAGTAATTAGGCGCGGCCTGAGGAGAGAAGTGCATGACGCAAGTCACGGTGAAACAACTGGCCGATGAGGTCAAAACACCGGTAGAGCGCCTGTTGCAGCAGATGCGTGAGGCAGGTCTGCCGCACACCGCCGCCGATGAAGGTGTGAGCGATAGTGAGAAGCAGTCTTTGCTGACTCACTTGAAGAGCAGCCACAAGGCGAAAGTGGAAGAACCGCGCAAGATTACATTGCAGCGCAAAACCACCAGCACCCTGCGGGTTGCAGGTAGCAAGAGCATCAGCGTTGAAGTACGCAAGAAAAAAGTCTTCGTACAGCGCAGCCCGGAAGAAATCGAAGCCGAGCGCAAACGCGAGCTGGAAGAACGTCGCGCAGTAGAAAACGCTGCACGTCAGAAGGCTGAAGAAGAAGCCAAGCGTCGCGCCGAAGAAGAAGCGCGTCGCCAGCCTGCTGCTGCGCAACCTGCTGCCACTGACGCGGTCGCCGCCCCTGTTGAAGCTGTGCGTGAGGCTGCCCCGGCTGCCGCTGCACCTGCTCCTGCAGCAGACGCCCGCAAGCGCGACGAACCTCGTCGTCCGGACAAACCACGTGCTGACGACAACAATCGTCGCGGTGGTGGTGGCGATGGCGAGCGTAAAAACGCTCCGCACCGCGCCTCGGTCAAAGAGAAAGCGCCTGCGCCACGCGTTGCCCCACGTACCACCGACGAAGAAAGCGATGGCTTCCGTCGTGGTGGTCGCGGTAAAGCCAAGCTGAAGAAGCGCAACGCCCACGGTTTCCAGAGCCCAACCGGCCCTGTCGTGCGTGAAGTGAAGATCGGCGAGACCATCACTGTGGGCGATCTGGCCCAGCAGATGTCGGTCAAGGCTGCTGAAATCATCAAGTTCATGTTCAAGCTGGGCACTCCAGCCACCATCAACCAGGTACTGGACCAGGAAACTGCCCAGTTGGTTGCTGAAGAGCTGGGCCACAAAGTGACCCTGGTCAGCGACACCGCCCTGGAAGATTCCCTGGCCGAGTCCCTGAAGTTTGAAGGTGAAGCGGTATCCCGTGCGCCAGTTGTGACCGTAATGGGCCACGTTGACCACGGTAAGACTTCCCTGCTCGACTACATCCGTCGTGCCAAGGTTGCCGCAGGCGAAGCCGGTGGTATTACCCAGCACATCGGTGCATACCACGTTGAAACCGAGCGCGGCATGGTCACCTTCCTCGACACCCCAGGTCACGCCGCGTTTACCGCAATGCGTGCCCGTGGTGCCAAGGCGACCGACATCGTGATCCTGGTGGTTGCAGCGGACGACGGCGTAATGCCGCAGACCATTGAAGCTGTCCAGCACGCCAAGGCTGCCGGTGTTCCTCTGGTCGTTGCCGTGAACAAAATCGACAAGCCGGGCGCTGATCTCGATCGCATCCGTAGCGAACTGTCGGTTCACGGCGTGACGTCCGAGGAATGGGGTGGCGAGACGCCATTCGTATCGGTCTCGGCGAAAATGGGTACCGGCGTTGACGAACTGCTCGAAGCAGTCCTGTTGCAAGCCGAAGTCCTGGAACTGACCGCTACTCCATCGGCTCCTGGCCGTGGCGTCGTGGTTGAGTCCCGTCTCGACAAGGGCCGTGGCCCGGTTGCTACCGTGCTGGTTCAAGACGGTACCCTGCGCCAAGGCGACATGGTGCTGGTCGGTTCGAACTACGGCCGTGTACGTGCCATGCTCGACGAGAACGGCAAGCCAATCAAGGAAGCCGGTCCTGCCATCCCAGTCGAGATTCTCGGCCTGGACGGTACGCCGGACGCTGGCGACGAGATGAGCGTAGTGGCTGACGAGAAGAAAGCCCGTGAAGTGGCTCTGTTCCGTCAAGGCAAGTTCCGCGAGGTCAAGCTGGCCCGTGCTCACGCCGGCAAGCTGGAAAACATCTTCGAGAACATGGGCCAGGAAGAGAAGAAGACGCTTAACATCGTCCTCAAGTCTGACGTTCGTGGTTCCCTCGAAGCGTTGAACGGCGCCTTGAACGGCCTGGGTAACGACGAAGTGCAAGTGCGCGTTGTCGGTGGCGGTGTCGGTGGTATCACCGAATCCGACGCCAACCTGGCACTGGCCTCCAACGCTGTACTGTTCGGCTTCAACGTGCGTGCCGATGCTGGCGCTCGCAAGATCGTCGAGCAGGAAGGCCTGGACATGCGTTACTACAACGTCATCTACGACATCATCGAAGACGTCAAGAAAGCCCTTACCGGCATGCTTGGCAGCGACGTCCGGGAGAACATCCTGGGTATCGCCGAGGTGCGTGACGTGTTCCGCTCGCCGAAATTCGGTGCGATCGCCGGCTGTATGGTGGTTGAAGGCACTGTGTACCGTAACCGTCCAATCCGTGTACTGCGTGAAGACATCGTTATCTTCGAAGGCGAGCTGGAATCCCTGCGCCGCTTCAAGGATGACGCTGCCGAAGTACGTGCCGGCATGGAATGCGGTATCGGCGTCAAGAGCTACAACGACGTCAAGGTTGGCGACAAGATCGAAGTCTTCGAGAAGGTTCAGGTTGCTCGCAGCCTCTAACTCGCGCACTTCAGGAGCCGCGCAGCGTGTGGGCATGCAGATGCCCCGCGCAGCGTCAGGACTCTAAACGCAACGCCCGGTCTGGCTTTTGTCAGGCCGGGCGTTTGCCGCTTTCAGACCCCACGGGTTTCACCGTGTGGCAGTAACAGGTAACAAGACATGGCAAAAGAATACAGCCGTACCCAGCGTATCGGCGATCAGATGCAGCGTGAGCTGGCCCAGCTGATCCGCCGCGAAGTCAAAGACCCACGCGTTGGCCTGGTCACCATTACCGCTGTTGAAGTGAGCCGTGACGTGGGTCACGCCAAGATCTTCATCACCGTGATGGGGCAGGACAACAGCGAAGAAATCGCGCAAAGCATCAAGGTGCTCAACTCCGCCGCAGGTTTCCTGCGTATGCAGTTGGCCCGTGAAATGAAGCTGCGCAGCGTTCCGCAGTTGCACTTCCACTACGACGAAAGCGTCGTGCGTGGCGCGCACCTGTCGGCCCTGATCGAACGCGCCGTGGCTGAAGACAGCCAGCATCCGTCCACACCTGAAGACGCCAAGGAGTAAGCGGTGGCTCAGGTCAAACGTATCCGTCGCAACGTCAGTGGCATCATTCTGCTCGACAAACCCATTGGCTTTACCTCCAATGCCGCGTTGCAGAAGGTTCGCTGGCTGCTCAATGCCGAGAAGGCCGGACATACCGGCAGCCTTGATCCATTGGCCACCGGTGTATTGCCGTTGTGCTTTGGCGAGGCCACCAAGTTTTCGCAATACCTGCTTGATTCCGACAAGGGTTACGAAACCCTGATGCAACTGGGCAAGACCACCACCACGGCAGATGCCGAAGGTGATGTTTTGCAGGTTCGTGACGTGACCGTTGGTCGTGCGGATATCGAAGCTGCCTTACCCGCTTTTCGTGGGCAAATCAGTCAGATACCGCCGATGTACTCGGCACTCAAGCGTGATGGCCAGCCACTTTACAAGCTGGCACGTGCGGGCGAAGTAGTGGAGCGCGAACCGCGTTCTGTTACTATTGCGCGCTTGGAATTGCTCGCTTGTGAAGGCGACACTGCCCGTTTGGCCGTGGACTGCAGCAAAGGCACCTATATCCGTACCCTGGTGGAAGATATTGGTGAAAAGCTCGGTTGCGGCGCGTACGTTGCAGAACTGCGACGCACCCAGGCCGGGCCTTTCAGCCTGGCCCAGACGGTCACGCTGGAAGAGTTGGAAGCGGTACATGCCGAAGGCGGCAATGAAGCGGTTGATCGCTTCCTGATGCCATCGGACAGCGGTTTGCTCGATTGGCCGCTGCTGCACTTCTCGGAGCACAGCGCGTTCTACTGGCTCAACGGCCAGCCGGTACGCGCCCCGGATGCCCCGAAGTTCGGCATGGTGCGAGTACAGGATCATAACGGTCGCTTTATCGGTATCGGTGAAGTGAGCGAAGACGGGCGCATCGCGCCGCGTCGGCTGATTCGGTCAGAATGACCGAACGAGTGTGGCTGTTAACAGGCATGGTCAACACTCATTTTTAGATACAGGGATTTGTCCCTGGCCTGTTGAAACTGCCCTTTGGGTGGTTTCCTGAAAAAAGGATTGCCTCATGGCTCTCGACGTTCAAGAAAAAGCACAAATCGTAGCTGACTATCAGCAAGCTGTTGGTGACACTGGTTCGCCAGAAGTGCAAGTTGCACTGCTGACCCACAACATCAACAAACTGCAAGGTCACTTCAAGGCCAACGGTAAAGACCACCACTCCCGTCGTGGTCTGATCCGCATGGTAAACCAGCGCCGTAAGCTGCTGGACTACCTGAAAGGCAAGGATCTGGGTCGTTATCAGACTCTGATCGGTCGCCTGGGTCTGCGTCGCTAAGTAAGCGATTGCGCTAGAGGTTGGTTGTCTGCCGCGTGTCATCGGGATTCCCGTTGGCCCGTGGTAGGCTCCCAGCCTCAAGTTTTATCTGGATACACGTTTTACCCTGGACGAGCGTCGGGCCGATTCCCGGCATTGCCCAAGAATTTCGCAAGAAGACAAGTTCCCCCAAGAGCCACAAAGAAGGTAGGACACCGTGAACCCGGTTATCAAAAAATTCCAGTTCGGTCAGTCGACCGTTACCCTCGAGACAGGCCGTATCGCCCGTCAAGCCTCCGGCGCAGTGCTGGTTACCGTTGACGACGACGTGACCGTATTGGTGACCGTTGTTGGCGCCAAGACCGCTGACCCGAGCAAGGGCTTCTTCCCTCTGTCCGTTCACTACCAGGAAAAGACTTACGCTGCCGGTAAGATCCCTGGCGGTTTCTTCAAGCGCGAAGGCCGTCCTTCCGAGAAAGAAACCCTGACTTCCCGACTGATCGACCGTCCGATCCGTCCGCTGTTCCCAGAAGGCTTCATGAACGAAGTGCAGGTTGTCTGCACCGTCGTTTCCACCAGCAAGAAGACCGATCCGGACATCGCTGCGATGATCGGTACCTCGGCTGCCCTGGCCATCTCCGGCATTCCTTTCGATGGCCCGATCGGCGCTGCCCGCGTTGCGTTCCACGAAAGCACCGGCTACCTGCTGAACCCGACTTACGAGCAACAGAAAGCCTCGAGCCTGGACATGGTCGTTGCCGGTACGTCCGAAGCCGTATTGATGGTTGAATCGGAAGCCAAAGAGCTGACCGAAGACCAGATGCTGGGTGCCGTACTGTTTGCTCACGACGAGTTCCAGGTTGTGATCAACGCGGTTAAAGAATTGGCTGCCGAAGCTGCCAAGCCAACCTGGACCTGGGCTGCTGCCCCGGAAGCCACCGAGCTGCTGGGCGCTATCCGCTCCGAGTTCGGCGCTGCCATCTCCGACGCCTACACCATCACCGTCAAGGCCGACCGTTACGCTCGCCTGGGCGAGTTGAAAGACCAGGTCGTGGCCAAGCTGTCTGGCGAAGAAGGCCAGCCTTCTTCCAGCGAAGTCAAAGCGGCTTTCGGTGAGATCGAATACCGCACCGTTCGCGAAAACATCGTTAACGGCAAGCCACGTATCGACGGTCGCGACACCCGCACCGTACGCCCGCTGAACATCGAAGTCGGCGTACTGCCCAAGACCCACGGTTCGGCGCTGTTCACCCGTGGCGAAACCCAGGCCCTGGTCGTTGCGACCCTGGGTACTGCCCGTGACGCACAACTGCTGGACACCCTGGAAGGCGAGAAAAAAGACCCCTTCATGCTGCACTACAACTTCCCTCCGTTCTCGGTGGGCGAGTGTGGTCGTATGGGCGGTGCAGGTCGTCGCGAAATCGGTCACGGCCGTCTGGCCCGCCGTTCGGTTCAGGCCATGCTGCCTGCCGCTGACGTGTTCCCGTACACCATCCGTGTTGTATCGGAAATCACCGAGTCCAACGGTTCCAGCTCCATGGCTTCGGTCTGCGGTGCTTCCCTGGCGCTGATGGACGCTGGTGTGCCAATGAAGGCGCCGGTTGCCGGTATCGCCATGGGCCTGGTTAAAGAAGGCGAGAAGTTCGCCATCCTGACCGACATCCTGGGTGACGAAGACCACCTGGGCGACATGGACTTCAAAGTAGCCGGTACCGCTAAAGGTGTGACCGCGCTGCAGATGGACATCAAGATCAAAGGCATCACCGAAGAGATCATGGAGATCGCTCTGGGCCAAGCCCTGGAAGCGCGCCTGAACATCCTCGGCCAGATGAACCAGATCATTGGTCAGTCCCGCACCGAACTGTCGGAAAATGCTCCGACCATGATCGCGATGAAAATCGACACCGACAAAATCCGTGATGTTATCGGTAAAGGCGGCGCGACGATCCGTGCGATCTGTGAAGAAACCAAGGCTTCGATCGACATCGAAGACGACGGCTCGATCAAGATCTTCGGCGAAACCAAGGAAGCGGCTGAAGCAGCACGCCAGCGGGTCCTGGGTATCACCGCTGAAGCCGAGATCGGCAAAATCTACGTCGGCAAGGTTGAGCGCATCGTCGACTTCGGCGCGTTCGTCAACATCCTCCCGGGCAAAGACGGTCTGGTTCACATCTCCATGCTGAGCGATGCTCGCGTTGAGAAAGTGACCGACATTCTGAAAGAAGGCCAGGAAGTGGAAGTGCTGGTACTGGACGTGGACAACCGCGGCCGTATCAAGCTGTCCATCAAGGACGTTGCAGCAGCCAAGGCTTCGGGCGTTTAAACACCCGCAGGCTTTACGCTGAAAAAAAGGACTCTTCGGAGTCCTTTTTTTATGGGCGCAAGAAAATGAAGCAGAATCAGCTGTTTAGCGCTGCCCAAAAGCCGCAACTTGCATGCAGGCACGATGAGCTTCATGCAAGTTGCACGATTTCGAAAATTCATGCTTTTCATAAGTCATTGTTTAATAAGGGATTTAATCTGCTCGGTAACTTGGCACACTGCCTGCAATATCCCTGGTAGCGCTGCAGCATGAAGGTTTACGCCTGCAGACTTTTAATAAAACAGGAGTTACTCGTATGAAGAAGTTCGCTCTCGCTACTGCTACCGCTCTGACCCTGGCCATGGGTGCTAACGTAGCCTTTGCTCAGACTTCCCAAGCCCCTATGACTTTGGCGGCCGGTGAAGCGACCAAGGCTAAGGAAAGCGTTTCGGATACTTGGATCACCACTAAAGTCAAAGCTGACCTGCTGACCGAAAAAGGCATTCCAGGTTCGGACATCAAGGTTGAGACCAACAAAGGTGTGGTTTCCCTGTCCTCCGACGTCGCTATCTCGGATTCGCAGAAAGCTACTGCTGTAAACATCACCAAGAAAATCAAAGGTGTGACTGCAGTTTCCGCTGACGGCCTGCTGGCTGGCGGTGCTACCAAGGCTGACGGCATCGACAAAACCAAAGGCGCTGCCCACGACGCTAAAGAGACCACCAGCGATACCTGGATCACTACCAAAGTGAAGGCTGACCTGGTAACTGAAAAAGGTATTCCTGGCACCGACATCAAGGTTGAAACCAACAAGGGTGTTGTATCCCTGTCGTCGCCTACCGCTGTGACTGCTGCGCAGAAAGCAACCGCTGTAGAGATCACCAAGAAAATCAAAGGCGTTAAAGCTGTATCGGCCGATGGCCTGAAAGCAGAGTAATGCTGAACGTTTCGTTTGGACTGAATAGCGGCGGCTTAGGGTGAGTTAGATATCCACCTGACGCACCTCTGGAGTTCATGCGACCGACCACACGGATGTGGTCATTACAGGCCCCGGCACTTGTGCCGGGGCCTGTTCTATTTCCGGCTGAAACAGAATGATCAGGCCCAAAAAATGTGGGAGCTGCCTGCGATACGCATAGGTGTCTACACAACTTCGCAGCGACGCTGAACCTGTGGCGAGGGAGCTTGCTCCCGTGACGGCCTACCAATCGACGCAGATGTGCCTGACACACCACGATCCAAATGTGGGAGCTGGCTTGCCTGCGATAGCGGCCTGACAGCCGACGCCCAGCTACCTGACACTCCAACGATCCTACTGTGGGAGCGGGCTTGCTCGCGAAGGCGGCCTGGCATTCAACCACAGTTGGATTGTGTACATATCCATTGCTGCGGTAACGGCTGCTTAGGGTTCCGCTCTGACAGCGGCTCACTTTTGAAAAGCGCAAAAGTAAGCAAAACGCTCTTGCCCCACCACTCGGCACCTCGCTTAGGCTCGGTGTGCCCGTAATCCGCCAGTGATTTGGGGGGCCGCCGCCACGCGCCATCCATGGCGCGGGGCGGCTAAACCGGCATCCCTGCCGGTTTACCCCCCAAATCCCTGTCGAATTCCGGCCAGCGTGGTTTGACGGGGCGCCTAAATCAAAAGCAGATCAAGAGCGGCTCGCTTCGCATCGTGGTTACCGTTGGCTGCTGCAACCTACAAAATTGTGTAGATACCTATGCTGCGATGCGGGCACCTCGGTCATTCAGTTGCACCGAGGTGATGCTATCGCACAAGCCAGCTCCCACATTAGGATGGGCGGTGCTTAGAAGTTACTCAGCATCCAGGTGCATAGGAGTGATCACTCGGCCATCTTTCTCGGCCTGCCCCAGCTGCGCATCGATGAAGTACACGCGGTCATCTTCCAACTGGCCCTTGTCTACCAGGTAATCCTTGATGGTGCTGGCTCGGTCTTGCCCCAACTGGCGCAGTAGCACATCACTACCACTCCAGAACTTGATCACACCGTCCTTGAGCTTCGCCGAGCGCTCATCGCTGCCCAGGTCCTTCCATTCGGCCGGTGGTTGCTGTTTGAGACGGGTGCGGTAGATGCCTTCCAGCAAGGGTGCTTTTTCCTTCTCCGGCACTTCAAGCAACGAGGCCTGGGCCGGGACTTTGTCGCCACGGCGCTGGAGGATCTTGTAGTAGTTGTATTGGTATTCACGTTCCAGTCGCTGTGCGGCCAGGAATGGCCCGTCGCTGCTGGCAGCGGCCGTGCCTTCAATTTCCAGGCGCAGGGCAGGGCGTTCTTTCAGCGCCTTGGCCAGGGTGTTCAGGGCGCCTTCGGCGTCTTTGTTCAGCTCACTGGAGCCTGCGGCGAACGACACATTGCCCAGGTCTTCAGAGCCACCCCCGGTGACCAGCCCGCCAATGAACTTGAAGGGCGCTGTTGCCGCGCGCACCACGAGGTTACGCAGGGTCTGCCATACAATCGGCATCACGCTGAATTGTGGGTTGTTCAGGTCGCCGCTTACCGGCAGTTCGATGGAGATCTTGCCGTCGGAGTCCTTGAGCAGGGCGACAGCCAGGCGAATCGGTAAGTCGACGGCATCGGAACTGTCGACCTTCTCACCCAGTTGCAGTTGCTCGACCACCACTTTGTTTTCAGCCTTCAACTGGCCTTTGGTGATCACGTAGTGCAAATCGAGATTCAAGCGGCCCTTGCGGATGCGGAAGCCTGCGAACTTGCCCGAGTAAGGTGTCAGGTTGGTCAGCTCGACACGCTTGAAGCTGGTGGCGATGTCCAACGCGGCCATCGGGTCAAACGGGTTCACGCTGCCTTTGATCGTCACTGGCGCGTAACGGTCCACCTTGCCCTTGATGTCGACGCTGGCCGGCTTGGCTTGGCGGCTGTCGATGGTGCCAATCTGGCCGTTGAGCTGTTGAATTGCGGTGGCAAAGTTGGGCGTGAGGCTGAAGTCGGCAAAGTTGGCCGAACCGTCGTTGATCGCGATCTGGCCGATATGAATGCCCAAGGGCTTCTCGTTGCTGGCTGCAGGTTTGGCGGCCGATTTGCCGCCGCTGTCGGCGGGCTGCGGGATCAGCAGGTCGTCGATGTTGGTGGTGCGATCTTCGTTGATCATGAAGCGCGCATACGGCTGCAACAGGTTGACCTTGTCGATCGACAGGCTTTGGCCGTGCTGGTAGTTCACGCCCTCCAGCACCAGGCGTTGCCATTTGAGGAAGTCGCGGGTCTTGAGGGTGTCCAGGGTATGCAACTGGTCAACCTGGGCGCGGCCGGTGACTTGAAGGGCCAGTGGCTCGGTGCTTTTGAGGTTCACGTCCAGGTTGCTGCCCAGCATGCCGCTGCGCAATTCCAGGCGAATAAACGGGCTGATATAGGCCTGGGCGACCCGCAGGTCGATGTCCTGGGTGTTCACTTTCAGCTTGGCGCTGACGGGGTTGAGGTTAACCTCGCCGGTTGCCTGGATCTTGCCTTGTTTGCCCAGGCCGGTGTCGATCTTCAAGGCAAAGGGGCTCTGGTTGAGGCTGTCGAAGTTCTGTACGTCGACATTCAACGGGCCCAGTTCCAGCGCGACAGCGGGTTTAGCCTGGCGGTCGGCCAGGTGCACCTGGTAGTTACGCAGTTGCACATCCTTGAGCAGCACTTGCCACGGCTTGCTCGGGGCCGCCGGTTGCGCCGAAGGCGCGTCGGCAGCGGCTGGCTCCGATGCCTTGGCAGGCTTGCTCGGTTGGCTGGCGAATAGTTTTTGCCAGTCCAATTGGCCATCGGCCTCACGGGCGGCCCAGGTTTCCAGCTTGTTGCTGCGGATCTTGCCGACAACCACCTGCTGCTTGGCCAGGTCTACCGTGGTTTCGCTGACGTCCAGGCGTTCCAGGCGTGCCAGTGGCCGACCATCGGGGGCCTTGATCGCAAAGGGGGCGATGCTGGCGGCGGTGTTGGTCAGGTTCAGCTCGGTCTCTTTGGCCAGGCTGAATTTGTAGTCAGTGCTGAAGTTGAGCACCCCGTCTTCCAGCACCAGTGGCAGGGCGTCACGCACATACGGCCACCAGGCTTTCATCTTGCCGTCGGTAACCTTCAAGGTGCCTTCGGAGGTGATCGGTACCAGGCTGAAGTTGCCTTTCCAGTCGATCTGACCCCCTTCGGGGCCCGCGGCGACCAGGGTCATGTCGGCATTGTCGTCGGGCAACGTGCTGAGGTTTTTCAGCTCGAAGTCGAGTTCGTCGTAGAGGAATTCGATGGGTTCGCTGGGGCGCAAGTCCTGGAAATGCACGTTACCACCGGCCAGCTTGATGCTGTCGATACGCAGTGGGAACGGCTTGGCATCAGGATCGGCCGGGGTTGGCTCGCTCGGCGGCAGTTTGAACAGCTGCGCCAGGTTCAGTTGGCCGGACTTGTCGAACAGCAGTTCGGTCTTGGGCTTGTCCAGTTGCACATCGGCCAGGTGCAGGGCGCGGGTCCAGAGGCTGTCGATCTGCAGGTTGGCGTAGAGGCGTTCGAAACCCACTTGCTCTTTGCCCGGCTCACCAATCTTCAGGCCCCACAGCGTCAGTTCCAGGCTGAAGGGGTTGAGTTCGATACGCTCGATTCGCGCCGGCACTGTGGCGTAGTTGGCCAACTGTTGGTTGGCAATGCGAAGGGCGATGCCGGGTAATATCAGAAAGCCCAGCAAGCTGTACAAAGCAAGGGCGGTCAACAAGGCGCCTACGGCGCGGATCAATCCTTTGGGCATGGGTGAACGCCATCTATGTCGAACGAGAGTGCCTTGGAGTATGGCACGGGAATTCGGTTCCGAAGAACCGTGGGCGCTGGGAAACTTCCTACAAGTGCAGGATCAGGGTCTTCAGCGGAGGCTGTTGGTCCCTGGAAGGAAAGTCGGCCCCGGGTGTTATCACTTGCCACTCGCGTACCGGGCGCCCGGCTTTTTCTGCGCAGCGCAGCACCTGCTCACGCCAGTCCTCCATGCTGACCTTTGCCAGGTTGTTGCAGCAAATCAGCACGCCATTGTCGGCGGTGGCCAGCAGTGCGGGTTTGAGCAGGCTTTGATAGTCGCGCAACAAATCGACGGTGCCGAAAGCGCTCTTGGCCCAGGCGGGAGGATCGAGCAGTACCAGGTCGTACTGGCGTTGCTCCAGGCGTGGATAGCTCGGCAGTTTCTGCCCGCGCCGCTGGGTGATGGGCAGGCCCGCCAGTTGACGAATCGCCGGGAAGTAATCGGACTGCACAAACTCCATGCTCGGCAACTGCGGGTTGAGCTGGCCGTTTTCACGCCCCACCGCCAGGTTGCCCTCGGCAAAATCCAGGTTGCACACCTCGCGTGCGCCGCCTGCTGCAGCGCTCAAACCGACGCCGCAGGTATAGGCGAACAGGTTCAGCACGCTTTTGCCGGCGCTGTGGTCCTTGACCCAGCCCCGCGTGTTTCGCAGGTCGAGGAACAGCAATGGGTCTTGCCCGGCGTGGCGCCCACGCACACGGTAATTGAGGCCCCACTCGTGGCCTACCAGGTCTTCCAAAGCGCCAGGCTCGGCGCGGTACACCGTGTCTTCGCGGTCGATACGCGAGTTGCCGCGGGCACGGTCGTTGTACACCAGCAACAATTCCAGGCCCATGTATTGGTTGATCAATTGGTGCAGGTCCAGCAGGTCTGCCGTTTCCAGGGACTGGTGGAAGCTTTGTACCAGCAATTGTGGGCCGTAGCGGTCGATGGTCAAGCCACCAGCGCCTTCCTGGCTGCCGTGGAACAGCCGATAGCAGTCCGTGCCCTGGGCGTGCAGCGTGTTGATCAGGTCTTGGCGGTGATCGAGGGCGGCGCGCAGCGCCTGATTCAAGGGAGTCATGGAGCGCGCCTTGCTTGCAGATGAATAAGAAAAAGGGGGCGCGAAGTTTAACAGCTAACCCCGGCCTGCACAGGCCGGGGATTATCCTGGCGCTACCGGTTGAGGCGTTTGTCGATCAAACCGTCCACCACGCTGGGGTCGGCCAGGGTCGAGGTGTCGCCCAGGCTGTCCAGTTCGTTGCAGGCGATCTTGCGCAAGATACGCCGCATGATCTTGCCGGAGCGGGTTTTCGGCAGGGCAGGCGCCCATTGGATCAACTCCGGTTTGGCGAAGCTACCAATCTCCTTGCTGACCAACTCCAGCAGGTGCTTTTTCAACGCGTCGCTGGGTTCGACGCCATTCATGGGGGTGACAAAGGCGTAGATGCCCTGGCCCTTTACGTCGTGGGGGTAGCCCACCACAGCGGCTTCGGCGACCTGATCATGCAGCACCAGGGCACTTTCCACCTCGGCGGTGCCAATGCGATGGCCCGAGACGTTGATCACATCGTCGATGCGCCCGGTGATCCAGTAGTCACCGTCTTCATCGCGCCGTGCGCCATCCCCGGTGAAGTAGTAGCCGGGGTAGGGCTTGAAGTAGGTGTCGATCATGCGCTGCGGGTCGCCGTAGACGCTGCGAATCTGCCCCGGCCAGCTGGCCTTGATCGCCAGGACGCCACTGCCGGCGCCAACGATTTCTTTGCCCTGTTCATCGAGCAACACCGGTTGTACGCCGAACATGGGCTGTGTCGCGCAGCCCGGTTTGATGCGCTGGGCGCTGACCAGCGGGCTGAGCATGATGCCGCCGGTTTCGGTCTGCCACCAGGTATCGACAATCGGGCAGCGCTGTTCGCCGACGGCGTTGAAATACCAGTCCCAGGCTTCCGGGTTGATCGGCTCACCCACGCTGCCCAGCAGGCGCAGGCTGGCGCGGGACGTGCTTTGCAACGGGCCGTGGCCTTCACGCATCAGGGCGCGCAGGGCGGTGGGCGCGGTGTAGAAAATATTCACCTGGTGTTTATCGATGACCTGCCAGAAGCGCGAACTGTCCGGATAACTCGGCACGCCTTCGAACATCAGGGAGGTGGCGCCATTGGCCAGCGGGCCATAGACGATATAGCTGTGACCGGTGACCCAGCCCACGTCGGCGGTGCACCAGAACACTTCGCCCTCTTGGTAGTCGAGCACGTACTTGAAGGTCATCGCCGCTTGCAGCAGGGAGCCAGCGGTGGTGTGCAGCACGCCTTTGGGTTTGCCGGTGCTGCCGGAGGTATAGAGGATGAACAGTGGGTCTTCGGCGTCCATCGGCTCGGGTGGGCAGTTGTCGCTGGCGGCGTCCAGGGCGGCTTGGTACTTGAGGTCGCGGCCTTCGTGCCAAGTCACGCTCGCTCCGGTGCGCTCCACCACCAGTACCGTGCTGACATTCGGGCAACTGGCCAGGGCTTTGTCGACGTTCTGCTTCAGGGCCACGGGCTTGCCACCGCGTACGCCCTCGTCGGCGGTGATCACGGTGCGGCAATCAGCGTCGAGAATGCGGTCGCGCAGGGCGTCGGGGGAGAAACCACCAAACACCACCGAGTGCACCGCGCCGATTCGCGTGCAGGCCAGCATGGCGTAGGCCGCCTCGGGAATCATCGGCATGTAGATGCATACGCGATCACCTTTGCTCACGCCACGGCTTTTCAAGACGTTGGCCAGGCGGCTGACGTTTTGGTGCAGTTGGCGGTAAGTGATGGTGTTGGATTGTTGCGGATCATCGCCTTCCCAGATGAAGGCCGGCTGATCGGCGCGTTGCGCCAGGTGGCGGTCGATGCAGTTGTAGCTGACGTTCAACTGACCACCGGCAAACCATTGGGCGGCACCGGTGTGGATGTCTGACTGCTGGACGCTGTGCCAGGGTTTTATCCAGTCGAGAAAGCCCTTGGCCTGTTCGGCCCAGAAGGTGTCTGGCTGATCGATGGATTGGCGATAGAGGCGCTGGTAGTCCTCTTGACTGAGCTGCGCAGCCCGGCGGACGGCATCGGCGGTGGGAAAGGTGCTGATATCGAACATGAGCACTCCTTATTCTTGTTTTTGCGACAAGTCATAAAGATGCACCCTGAGGCGGGAGGGTTCAAGGCCAACGTCCAAACGGACGTTGGCCTTGAATGCACGGCTTCAGCCGCGGTGACGACCGCGGAAGTAGTTGATCAGGCCCTGGGTCGAAGCATCTTCGGCCAAGGTCTCTTCGGCGCCGGTCAGGCGGTTGTACACGCCTTTGCCCAGCTCTTTGCCCAGTTCAACGCCCCATTGGTCGAAGGCATTGATGCCCCACACCACGCTCTGCACGAACACCTTGTGTTCATACATCGCCACCAGCGCGCCCAGGCGGCGCGGGCTGATGCGCTCGACCACCAGGGTGTTGCTCGGACGGTTGCCCGGGATCACCTTGTGCGGTGCCAGCTTCTGTACGTCGGCTTCCGGCAGGCCCTTCTCACGCAGCTCGGCTTCGGCCTCGCTGCGGGTCTTGCCGAGCATCAGCGCCTGGCTCTGGGACAGACAGTTGGCGTACAGCCACTGATGGTGGTCGGACACCGGGTTGAAACTGACAATCGGCACGATGAAGTCGGCCGGGATCAATTGAGTCCCTTGGTGCAGCAACTGGTGGTAAGCGTGCTGGCCGTTGCAGCCTACGCCGCCCCAGATCACCGGGCCGGTATCGGTGGACACGGGCGTGCCGTCCTGGCGCACGCTCTTGCCATTGGATTCCATGTCCAGCTGCTGCAAATGCTTGGTGATGTTACGCAGGTAGTGGTCGTACGGCAGGATCGCATGGCTCTGCGCACCCCAGAAGTTGCCGTACCACACGCCCAGCAAGCCCAGCAGCACGGGCATATTGGCTTCGAACGGTGCGTTCAGGAAGTGCTGGTCCATGGTGTAGGCACCCGACAGCAGTTCCTTGAAGTTGGACATGCCGATAGCCAGGGCGATTGGCAAGCCGATGGCCGACCACAGCGAGTAACGCCCACCGACCCAGTCCCACATTGGGAAAATGTTCTCTTCGCGGATACCGAACGCCACGGCCGCGGCATTGTTGCTCGAGACGGCGATGAAGTGGCGATACAGCTCGGCTTCCGAGCCCCCCTGGGCCAGGTACCAGGCGCGGGCGGCCTGGGCGTTTTTCAGGGTTTCCAGGGTGTTGAAGGATTTGGACGAGACGATAAACAGCGTGGTCTCGGCGCGCAGCTTCATGGTCAGCTCGTGGAACTCGCTGCCGTCGATGTTCGCCAGGTAATGGCAACGCACGCCTTTATGGGCGTAGGACAGCAAGGCCTCGGAGACCAGCTCCGGGCCGAGGAACGAACCACCGATGCCGATGTTCACCACGTCGGTGATCGGTTTCTCGGTGTAGCCACGCCACAGGCCGTCGTGGATACGGCCGACCAGGTCAGTGATCTGGTTCAGCACCTTGTGCACGTCCGGCATGATGTTCACGCCGTTGACCGACAGCTTGTCGCCCACCGGGCGGCGCAGGGCGGTGTGCAGGGCAGGGCGGCCCTCGGAGGAGTTGACCGGTTCGCCAGCGTACTGCGCGTCGATCGCCGCCTTGAGATTGACTTCCTTGGCCAGGCCCACCAGCAGGTCGCGGGTTTCGCTGGTGATCAGGTTTTTCGAGTAATCGAGGAAAAGTCCGCAGCTGCTCAAGGTGAACTGGGAAAAACGCTGAGGATCGGCATTGAACGCCTCGCGCATGCTGAAATCCTGCATGGCTTGGCGATGTTGAACAAGCGCTTGCCAGGCGGGCAGCGCGGTAACGTCATGAGGGGTGCGGTAGTACGCCATCGCTGCGGGTTTCCTTTTTATTACGGGGACTGCCTTTAGGACACTTCAAAGCCCGGAACATCCAGTCTTATCGCAAGGATTGGGTTCCAGACAGCGCTAACCATAGCGCAGGGCAGTTACATTAAACCTAGCGTGTGGATATGTCTTGGCTTTGTCTGCGCTGTGGCCGGTACTTTTTTATACCGGCACAGCCGTCGGGGCAACAGGTTGAGGGTAAAGCGGGGTCAGGCGAGGTTCAGGTGCAGGTTATCGATCAGGCGTGTAGCCCCCAGATAAGCGGCGACCAGGATCACCACATCACGATCTTCAGCCGTGGCCGGGCGCAGATGCACGCCTTGGCGCACTTCCAGGTAGTCCATGCGCAGCCCTGCGGCTTCAATCTGCTGGATGTGCTCGGCGCGAAGCCTGGCGAAATCATGATCACCGCCCTTGATGGCCGTGGCGATCTGGCTGAGCGCGCGGTACAGCACTGGCGCGACCGCCCGTTGCTCCTCGGAGAGGTAACCGTTGCGTGATGACAGCGCGAGGCCGTCCTCGGCGCGCACGGTGGGCTCGCCGATGATCTGGATCGGCATGTTCAGGTCGCGGACCATGGCGCGGATCACCGCCAACTGCTGGTAGTCCTTCTGGCCAAATACGGCCATGTCCGGCTGGACCATGTTGAACAGCTTGCTGACCACCGTGGCCACGCCTTCGAAGTGCCCTGGGCGGCTGGCACCACACAAACCTTCAGACAGTTGTGGCACGCTGACACGGGTCTGGCCGTTCATGCCATCGGGGTACATTTCCTCGACCGTGGGCGCGAACAGCAGATTGCAACCGGCCTGCAGGAGTTTTTCCTGGTCGGCGGCCAACGTGCGCGGGTATTTGTCCAGGTCTTCGCCAGCGCCGAATTGCAGCGGGTTGACGAAAATGCTCGCCACCACAAAATCCGCTTGCTGCGCGGCCTTGGTCACCAAGGTGGCGTGGCCGCTGTGCAGGTTGCCCATGGTGGGTACAAAACCGATGCGCTTGCCGGCGCTGCGGGCGTGGGTTACGGCAGCCCGCAGTTCGCGGACGGTTTTAACGGTGTTCATGCCGAGAATCCGTGTTCAACGCTTGGGAACGTCACGTTTTTGACTTCACTGACGTAGGCGCTCAGGGCGGCGTGGATGCTGTCCTGGCCGGCCATGAAGTTCTTCACGAACTTAGGCACATGGCCGGTGATCGACAGGCCGAGCATGTCGTGCAGGACCAGCACCTGGCCATCGGTGGCGGAGCCGGCGCCGATGCCGATCACGGGCACTTTGACGGCCTGGGTGATTTCGGCAGCCAGTTCGCTCGGCACGCACTCCAGCAGAATCATCGCCGCACCGGCCTGTTCCAGGGCGATGGCATCGGCGCGCATCTGGCGGGCCTGGGCTTCGTTGCGGCCCTGGACCTTGTAGCCACCGAGGATATTCACCGACTGCGGCGTCAGGCCCATGTGTGCGCACACTGGCACGCCGCGCTCGGCCAGCAGCCTGATCGACTCGGCCAGCCATACGGCACCTTCGACTTTGATCATGTGCGCGCCGGCCTGCATCAGCTTGCCGGCGTTCAGGAAGGTTTGCTCAAGGGTGGCGTAACCCATGAACGGCAGGTCGGCGATGATAAAGGCGCCCTTGTTGCCACGCTTGACGCTGGCGGTGTGGTAGGCCAGTTCATCGGTGGTCACGGGCAGTGTGCTGTCATTCCCTTGGAGAACCATGCCCAGGGAGTCGCCCACCAGCAGCACTTCGACGCCAGCCTTGCAGCTGGCGTGGGCGAAAGTGGCGTCATAGCAGGTCAGCATGGTGATTTTTTCACCTTTGAGCTTGAGGCTCTGCAAGGTGGTCAGGGTAATGTCTGGCATGAAAAGGGTCCTCGTTCAGGCGCTTGGAAACAGCGAGTAACGCGCGTGAGTCTTCGTTTATACAGGCGCACTGTCTTGAAAGCAGTGCTTATAAGGCCTGGATTGCGCCCTGTCGCGCCGGGTTGGCGGCAGCGGGACGCCTATAGTCGTGAGGAGGACACGGGAAGTCAATTGGATGTGTTACCGCATTGTTACGATGGCGGTGTTACCGCTGTTACTGAAGCGATTGCGCAACGGGTGCGCGGTATTCCGGCCAAAGAAGATCAAAGGTGGGAGCTGGCTTGCCTGCGATGGCATCCATTCGGTGTGGCTGATACACCGAGTCGCTTGCATCGCAGGCAAGCCAGCTCCCACATTGACCGAGTCATTCTTGCGGGAGGCGTTCCAGGCCGACGAATGGGCAGGCTGTGAGCAGGTCGCTCAAGCGTTGGCCGTCAGGCAGCTGCAGGTCTGCCGGCGCTAGTTCGGCCAACGGATACAGCACAAACGCGCGCAGATGCATCTGGTAGTGCGGCACCTTCAGGCGCCGCTCGTCGATCAGGCGATCACCGAACAGCAGGATATCCAGGTCCAAAGTGCGCGGGCCCCAGCGTTCCAGGCGTTCGCGGCCCTGATCGTTCTCGATGGCTTGCAGCGCATCGAGCAGGTCCAACGGCGCCAGGTGGCTGTCCAGCGCCGCAACGGCGTTGGTGTAACGCGGTTGGCCTGGCAGCAATGAATCGCTTTGGTAGAAGGCGGACACACCGGCGAGCTGGGTGCCAGGCAATTGCGCCAGCGCCTCGATCGCGCTGCGCAATTGTTGCTCCGGGGCAGCCAGGTTGCTGCCCATGCCGATGTAGATACGTTCCACGTTTATTCGCCCGCAGCGCCCGAGGCATCGACACTGCTGCGTTTACGCTTGGTACCGCTGCGGCGACGCTTTTTCGGGCCTTCGCCAGCGCCATCACCTTTGCTGCCTAGCTCACGAATCATCTCGCGGCGCTGGCTGTCATTGGCGTCCTGATAGTCGGTCCACCATTCGCCCAGGCCATCGGTCTGCTCGCCCGCGCTTTCACGTAGCAGCAGGAAGTCGTAGCCGGCACGGAAACGCGGGTTGTCCAGCAACAGGTCGGCGCGCTTGCCGCTGCGGCGTGGCAGGCGCTCCTGCATGTCCCAGATCTCACGGATCGGCATGGTGAAACGTTTGGGGATGGCGATGCGTTGGCACTGTTCGGCGATCAGCTCGTGAGCCGCTTCCTGCATGGCCGGGATCGGCGGCATGCCACGGTCCTGCAAGCGCAGTACGCGTTTGGGCAGGGCCGGCCACAACAAGGCGGCAAACAGGAACGCCGGGGTCACCGGCTTGTTCTGCTTGATGCGCAGGTCGGTGTTGATCAGGGCTTCGCTGATCAAAGTGTGGGTGTACGTCGGGTTGTACTCCAAGGCCTCGGCGCTGGCCGGGAACAATGGGTCGAACAACTGCAGGTCCACCAGCATTTCAAAGGTGTCGGCGGCGTAGCCCGAAAGGAACAGCTTGAGCACTTCTTCGAACAGGCGCGCCGAGGGGATTTCCCGCAGCATCGGCGCCAGTTCGCGAATCGGCGCGGCGGTGTGCTTTTCGATGCCGAAGTTGAGCTTGGCGGCGAATCGCACGGCGCGCAGCATGCGCACCGGGTCTTCCTGGTAGCGCTGCGTCGGGTCGCCGATCAGGCGGATCAGGTTGTTGCGGATGTCGTGTACGCCGTTGGCGTAATCGAGGATGCGCTCGCTGACCGGGTCGTAATACAAGGCATTGATGGTGAAGTCGCGACGTTGCGCGTCCTCTTCCAGGGTGCCATAGACGTTATCGCGCAGGATGCGCCCGCTCTCGTTGCGGGAGGACTGGTTGGTGTCTTCCTCTTCATCGTTTTGCGGGTGCCCGGCGCGGAAGGTCGCGACCTCAATGATTTCGCGACCAAAGTGGATATGCACCAGCTTGAAGCGCCGGCCGATGATTCGTGCATTACGAAACTCGGCGCGCACTTGTTCAGGCGTGGCGCTGGTGGCGACGTCGAAATCCTTGGGCGTGATGTTGAGCAACATGTCGCGTACGCAGCCACCCACCAGGTAGGCCTGGTAGCCGGCGTTCTGCAAACGTTCGACGATGTTCACTGCATAACGGCTGAATTGAGCGCGCTGCAGCGAATGCTGGCTGCTATTGAGCACTTCAGGCGTGCTGCGTTTGTGTTGCGTTCGACGCAAGGGAGAACGGAATGACTGGAACAACTTCTTCAGCATGGGATGCACTGTTTGAAGGAATGTTCGGCCATAACGAAGAATGACCGCATGATGGGCGGGGATTCTAGCATTTAGTCGGGGGATGGTGTAGGAACAAGCTAAAGGCATTGCGCCATAAGCGTTTGACGGTCAAATCCCGGAAACTACAAGGGGAGCCGAAGCTCCCCCAGAAGTAGTTGCGTGCTCTATTTTTATTATTGATGTCGGGCTTCTTGTTTTTGTTGATCGCCCTCGCCATGAAGCTTCACCTTCATGACACTCCCAATCGGGAGTCAAGAGCAAACGGATTGCTTTGGTCGCTGTGTTGCTGATCTACGATCCAACCAGTTCAGGCTCTGCCTTAGGGCAGTTTTTGTTGTTCTCGGCCTGGTTGCGGGGCAAGCCCCAAATGCAACGCCTCTCCAAAAGAATCAGTTAGCTGCGCCTCCGCCGTGTTGTTTTTGTTATGCGTGAGTCGATTCGTCTTATTTTTATTGTCTTGTACAAAGCTTGTTATTGTTTTTGTACTAAGCATATAGCAGGGTGCGTGCCAACTTTTGCGCCGACCAGCAAAACCGGGGGTTTGGGCTGGTTTCGACGGTTGGAGGGCCAAAAAAAGCCGGGGCTTCGTTACCGTAAGCCCCGGCTTTTGTTACGTGAAAAGTCAGCGGTAACAGTTTTTTCACATCAACAGGTGTTACCTGTGGGGCTGCGCCCTCAGCTTTCGCTGGCCACCCCGGTCTTGCGCCGTGGAATGCCCAGGCGCTGGCGCCGTTCCCACAGGCATTTGCGACTCACGCCCAGCTTGCGTGCCAGCTCGGTCTCGGTCATATGGTCCTGATGCTCGAGCACGAAGTGCTGGAAGTAGTCTTCCAGTGACAAATCTTCCGTCGGTTCATGGCTGGTATTGCTGGCCCCACCCTGCTGCGGGGCCAGGCCGATGAAGTCGTCGTCATCCAGGTCACTGAGCTCAATGTCGATGCCCAGCAACTCGGCGGAAATCTCCGGGCTCTCCGACAGAATCACCGCGCGCTCGACGGCGTTCTCCAGCTCACGCACGTTCCCTGGCCAGGAGTAGTGACGGATCGCCTGCTCGGCGTCGGCGGCAAACTTCAGGTCGGTGCGGTCAATACGTGCGCCCTGACGCAACAGGAACGCGTTGGCGATCTCGTTGACGTCGGCGCCACGCTCGCGCAGGGCTGGCAATTTAAGTGCGATGACATGCAGGCGGTAATACAAGTCTTCACGGAACTGGCCAATCTTGGCCAGGCTCTTGAGGTCTCGGTGTGTCGCCGCGATCAATCGAACATCGACCTTCTGCGATTGCACCGAACCGACGCGGCGAATTTCGCCTTCCTGCAGTACGCGCAGCAAACGCGCCTGGGCTTCCAGGGGCAGCTCGCCAATTTCATCGAGGAACAAGGTACCACCGTCCGCGGCTTCCACCAGGCCCGCACGCCCGGCGCTGGCGCCGGTGAACGCACCTTTCTCGTGGCCGAACAACTCGGACTCGATCAGGGATTCGGGGATCGCCGCGCAGTTCACCGAGATCATCGGCGCCTTGGCACGCTTGGACAGGTTGTGCAGGGCGCGGGCCACCAGTTCTTTACCGGTGCCCGATTCGCCCTGGATCAATACATTAGAGTCGGTCGGTGCCACTTTGCGGATCTTGCTGTACAAGTCCTGCATCGGTGGGCAGGAGCCGATAATGCCGATCTCGCCGTTGCTGTTGTCGACACCCGGTTTTTCGCCGGCGCTGGCCTTGCCGGTGGGGCGCTGCTCGGCAGGCGCGCTGCTGGCCGACACACGGTCACGCAGGATGCGCGCCACGGCCTGGAGCATCTCATCGTGATCGAAAGGCTTGGCGATGTAGTCCACCGCGCCCATCTTCATCGAGTCCACCGCCGAGCGCAGGCTGGCGTAGCTGGTCATGATCAGCACCGGGGTGCCCTGGCCCAGCTTGATCAGCTCGGTGCCCGGGGCGCCGGGCAGGCGCAGGTCGCTGACAATCAGGTCGAACGTGGGAATGCTGAATCGCTCTTGGGCTTCCTGCACCGAGCCGGCTTCGCTGACCTGGTACTGATTACGTTCAAGCAGGCGTCGCAAGGCAGAGCGGATAATGGTTTCGTCTTCGACGATCAAAATGTGCGGCATTGATTCAATTCTCTCGACGGTCTCAGTTCACAGCGGACGTCGCTTCGACATGACGCGGCAAGGTCACCCGGATACGGGTGCCGCGTTGGCTTTGTGTGTCAGCCGGGCTGTCGATGGTGATTTGTCCATAATGCTCTTCAACGATGGAATAGACCAGTGCAAGGCCCAGACCGGTACCTTCACCGGGGTCCTTGGTGGTGAAGAAGGGTTCGAACAATCGGTCCATGATGTTCTGTGGAATGCCGCTGCCTTCGTCTTCCACGATCAGGTCGACCGTGTGTTCGAAAGCCTCGCTCTTGACACGTACAGCACTGCCGGCCGGCGACGCGTCGCGGGCGTTGGACAGCAGGTTGATCAGCACCTGGGCCAGGCGTTGTGAGTCGCCATCAACCCAATGGTCCGGATCGCACAGGTTAAAGAACTGTACTTCGAAATTGCGCCGGTTCAAGGCCAACAGCCCAATGGCATCCTGCGCCACTTCGGCCAGGCATACCGCTTCGTCCTGATTCTGATGGGCGCCGGAGTGGGCAAAGCTCATCAGCGACTGGACGATGCGTGACACCCGCTTGGTCTGTTCGAGGATCTGCCCGCTGATTTCGGTGATTTCCCCGTCTTCTTCGCGTTCTTCGCGCAGGTTTTGCGCCAGGCAGGCGATACCGGTGATCGGGTTGCCGATTTCATGGGCCACGCCGGCCGCCAGGCGCCCGATGCTGGCCAGGCGTTCGGAGTGCACCAGCTTGTCTTCGAGCATCTGTGTATCGGTCAGGTCTTCCACCAGCAGCACCAGGCCGCTGTTGCCTGGCGCCAAGGGTTCGTCGATGGCAGCTTTGTGCAAGTTGAGCCAGCGGGTTTGGCCGTCGAGGGCCAAGTGTTGCTTGTGCAAGTGCTCGTCCGGCAGGTTAATAAAACCTTGCAGCAGCTCTCTCCATGGATCGCCCAGGGTATTGAGGCGCGAACCCACCACCCGCTGGGCGGCGATGCCGGTGAGTTCTTCCATGGCCTTGTTCCACATCAGGATTTCCTGGTCCTTGGCCAGGGAGCAGACGCCCATCGGCAGTTCCTGCAAGGTTTGGCGGTGGTAGCGGCGCAGGGCGTCGAGTTCGGCGGCCAGGCCTGTGAGGCGTGAGTGGTAATCCTCCAGCCGGCTTTCGATGAAGTGGATATCTTCGGTAACGTAGTTTTCGCCACCGGCCTTGTAGGGCAGGAAGGTTTCGACCATGTCCTGGGACACGCTGGGGCCCATCAAACCGGACAGGTTGGCCTCGATACGGTCACGCAGACGGCGCAGGGCATAGGGCCGGCGCTCGTCAAACGGCAGATAGAGGTCGCGCAGTGCCTGTTCGACTTCCTTTTGTGCGGCCTTGGCGCCCAGGGGCTTGGCCAGTTGCGTGGCGAACTCCTGGGGCGAGGCTGCGTGCAGTTCGCGGCGTTGCGGGCGGCGCACGTTATCCACCGCGCAGGCTTCGGCGGCGCTGGTTTCTTCGGCGCTGGCGTTGGTGAACAGCGAGATCAGGGTAAACATCAGTACGTTGGCGGCCAGCGAGGCGATGGCCGCCATGTGCCAACTGGTGTCGTCCAGCACGTAAATCATGTTCAGCAACGGGATATAGAAGCCCTGCAGGTTGCCGACCAGCGGTAGCAGCATGGTCACGGTCCACACCAGGATCCCGGCCAGCAGCCCGGCAATAAAGCCACGGCGATTGGCGGTCGGCCAGTACAGCACCGACAACACGCCCGGCAGGAACTGCAAGGTGGCGACAAACGCGACGATGCCGAGGTTGGCCAGGTCTTGCCCGGCGCCCAGCAGCAGATAAAACGCGTAGCCGGCCATGATGATCGCGACGATCAGCGCGCGTCGGGTCCATTTCAACCAGCGGTAGATATTGCCTTCAGCCGGCGGCTGGTACAGCGGCAGTACCAAGTGGTTGAGCGCCATGCCCGAGAGTGCCAGGGTGGTGACGATGATCAACCCGCTGGCGGCCGACAACCCGCCTACATAGGCCAGCAGTGCCAGGGCCGGGCTGTTGGCAGCAATACCGATGCCCAGGGTGAAATACTCAGGGTTGGTGGTGGCCCCCAGTTTCAGGCCGGCCCACAGGATCAGCGGCACCGCCAGGCTCATCAGCAGCAGGAACAGCGGCAAGCCCCAGCTGGCGCTGACCAGCGAGCGCGGGTTGAGGTTCTCGGTGAAGGTCATGTGGTACATGTGCGGCATCACGATCGCCGAGGCGAAGAACACCAGCAGCAGCGTACGCCATGGGCCTTCCTGCAAGGGGGTATGCAAGGCGGCGAGGGCGGTCTGGTTTTGCAGCAGCCACAGCTCCAGCTGTTGCGGCCCGTCGAATACGCCGTAGAGCGCATAAAGGCCAACGCCGCCGATGGCGATCAGTTTGATGACCGACTCGAAGGCAATCGCAAACACCAGGCCTTGGTGTTTCTCGCGGGTGGCGATATGGCGAGACCCAAAGAAGATGGTGAACAAGGTGATCAGCGCGCAGAACGCCAGGGCAACCCGATGTTGCACGGGCTCGCGGGTCAGGATGCTGATGGAGTCGGCCACCGCCTGGATCTGCAGGGCCAGCAACGGCAGCGCGCCGATCAACATGAAGATGGTGGTCAGCGCGCCGGCCCAGGTGCTGCGAAAGCGAAAGGCAAACAGGTCGGCCAGGGAAGACAGCTGGTACGTCCGGGTGATTTTCAGGATCGGGTACAGCAGCACCGGCGCCAGCAGGAACGCGCCCGACACCCCAAGATAACTGGAGAGAAAGCCGTAGCCGTACTGATAGGCCAACCCCACCGTGCCGTAGAACGCCCAGGCACTGGCGTATACGCCCAGGGACAAGGTGTAGGTCAACGGATGGCGAATGATCGCCCGCGGAATCATTCCGCGCTCACTGATCCAGGCCACGCCAAATAACGCAGCCAGGTAGGCGGCGCTGATCAGCAGCATCTGGGTGAGACTAAAGCTCATCGGCATCTTTTTGGCTCTGCAGGATGAAGGTCACGACGATCAGGATCAGCCATAGCAGATAAGGGCGATACCAGGCGCCCGTGGCGTCGATCCACCAATCCATGATGGCGGGGGAGAACAGGTAGATCCCGACGACCAGCAGCAGGACCAAACGATAGATGTACATGTTGGCCTCTGATTAAAAATCTGCCGCGATGTTAACGGATGGCTGGCAACCTGCAAGCGCCTTCAACTCAATTGCGCTTCGGCCAGGGTCAGTGTGCGCGGGATGCGCGTGGCGTCCCAGTGCGCAATGCCCCAATCCAGCAGTTCTCGGGGGCTGGCGTACCGCAGCTGTGCGTCAGGTTGTTGGCCAAGGGCGCGCAGTGCTCTGAGCAGCAAAGGCGTGGCCTGGTCGGCGGTCAACGGTGGGGAGCGGTAGGACTTGCCCAGTTTGTTGCCGTCTGGCTGCACGATCAGCGGTACATGCAAGTAGCGTGGCTGGCGCAGGCCGAGCAGCTCTTGCAGGTACAGCTGGCGCGGTGTGGAGTCGAGCAGGTCGGCGCCGCGTACGATATCGGTTACACCTTGCCAGGCGTCATCGAGCACCACCGCCAGTTGGTAGGCGTAGAGGCCGTCGCGGCGACGGATGATGAAGTCGCCGGCATCACGGCCCAGATGCTGGCGGAACTCGCCCTGCACACGGTCGGTAAAGTGGTATTCCAACTCGGGCACGCGCAGGCGAATGGCGGCATCCTGCTGTTCGTGGCCGGCATTGCGGCACAAGCCTGGGTAAATCCCGTTGTAGGGCTCCAACTGCTTGCGCGAGCAGGTGCAGGCGTAGGCCAGACCGTGGTTGAACATATCGTTCAGCACTTTGGCGTAGGCATCATGCCGCTCGCTCTGGCGAACCAGTTCGCCATCCCATTCAAAGCCGTAGCTTTCCAGCGCATGCAGAATCGCCGCCTGGGCGCCGGGCTCTTCACGGGGAGGGTCGAGGTCTTCCATGCGCATCAACCAACGGCCCTGGTGGGCGCGTGCGTCGAGGTAGGAGGCGAGGGCGGCAACCAGGGAACCGAAGTGCAAATGGCCGCTGGGCGTGGGGGCGAAGCGCCCGATATAAGTAGAGGCTGTCATGGCCCGGATACTACTGCATAACCGGTAAACGCCAGAAACAAAAATGGAGCGTTCGCACGCTCCATTCGTTCAACTCGGCAAAGTTACTTGCCGACCTGTTTTTCCTTGATTTCAGCCAAGGTCTTGCAGTCTACGCACAGGTCCGCGGTTGGGCGGGCCTCCAGGCGACGAATACCGATTTCGACGCCGCAGGATTCGCACCAGCCGTATTCTTCGTCTTTGATCAGTTGCAGGGTCTTGTCGATCTTCTTGATCAACTTGCGCTCGCGGTCGCGGGCGCGCAGTTCGAGGGCGAACTCTTCTTCCTGGCTGGCACGATCGGCCGGGTCAGGGAAGTTGGCCGCTTCATCCTTCATATGGTCAACCGTACGGTCGACTTCCTGCATCAAGTCCTGTTTCCACTTGTTGAGGATCTTGGTGAAGTGCTCGCGCATGGGCTCGCCCATGTACTCCTCGCCCTTTTTTTCGACATAGGGTTCGAAGCCGCCGAGGCCTTGAGTCTGCTGTTGCTTTGCTTGGGTGGACATGAATAGACCGCCTCTCACTCTTCTAATCCATTGCGCAGGATTGCAACGTCACCGACACCTGCCGGCCCTGCGGCTGCAAGCGGGCGAACTTACCAGATAGATTCAGGGTGCGCTACTCCCGGTTGTCGAGGTCCAGGGCAAAGGGGTTGCAAACCGCAGCAGCCCGCCATGACTGGGTATGTATCGCCTCGAATGTTGATTTTAGCTGTTTTACGAGCGTGCGCAGGGTGCACTTGCAGCCCCAATCAGGCAATAGAGCATGTTTTACCGTGAGGGTTCGGTAGAATCCAGATTTTGTCCTCACCGTCTAAGGAAGGCTAATGGCTCAGCCCTACAGTGCGCGCAGTCGCGCCATCGAACCTTTTCATGTCATGGCGTTACTGGCGCGTGCCAATGAGCTGCAGGCCGACGGTCACGACGTGATCCACCTGGAAATCGGCGAGCCGGACTTCACCACCGCCGAGCCGATCATCCAGGCCGGCCAAGCCGCGTTGGCAAACGGTAAAACCCGCTACACCGCCGCCCGCGGCTTGCCCGAATTGCGTGAAGCCATCAGCGGTTTCTACCAGCAACGCTACGGTTTGAGCATCGATCCGCAGCGTATTCTGATCACTCCTGGTGGCTCCGGTGCGTTACTGCTGGCCAGCAGTTTGCTGGTGGATCCGGGCAAGCACTGGCTGTTGGCTGACCCAGGCTACCCCTGCAACCGACACTTCCTGCGCCTTGTAGAGGGCGCTGCGCAGTTGGTGCCGGTCGGCCCGGACGTACGCTACCAGTTGACCGCCGATCTGGTGGCCAGGCATTGGGACCAGGACAGTGTCGGCGCACTGGTGGCATCGCCCGCCAACCCCACCGGCACGATCCTTACCCGGGACGAGTTGGCTGGGCTGTCGGGCGCCATCAAGGCGCGCAACGGGCACTTGGTGGTCGACGAGATTTATCACGGCCTCACCTACGGCACGGACGCGGCCAGTGTGTTGGAGGTCGACGATGACGCTTTTGTCCTGAATAGTTTTTCGAAGTATTTCGGCATGACCGGCTGGCGCCTCGGTTGGCTGGTGGCGCCGCCTGAAGCGGTGGGTGAGCTGGAGAAATTGGCGCAGAACCTCTACATCAGTGCGCCAAGCATGGCCCAGCACGCCGCGTTGGCCTGTTTCACCCCGCAAACCCTGGAGATCCTGGAGCAGCGCCGTGCCGAGTTTGGCCGCCGTCGTGACTTCCTGCTGCCGGCCCTGCGTGAGCTTGGGTTCGGTATCGCGGTGGAACCCGAAGGCGCCTTCTATCTGTATGCCGATATCAGCGCGTTCGGCGGCGATGCCTTCGCGTTTTGCCGGCATTTCCTCGAAACCGAGCATGTGGCCTTTACGCCCGGGTTGGATTTCGGTCGCTACCAGGCGGGCCATCACGTGCGGTTTGCCTACACGCAAAACCTCGATCGGCTGCAAGAAGCGGTGGAGCGGATCGCCCGTGGTTTGCGGAGCTGGCAAGGCTGATGCGTTTTAATCCTCCTCTTGAAGAAGGGCGGCTGATCCGCCGCTACAAGCGCTTTCTCACCGATATCGAAACCGTTACCGGCGAGTTGCTCACCATTCACTGCCCGAACACCGGCTCGATGCTCAACTGCATGGTCGGAGGTGGCCAGGTCTGGTTCAGCCGTTCTACGGACCCCAAGCGCAAGTTGCCGGGCACCTGGGAGATTGCCGAAACGCCTCAGGGCCGGCTGGCGTGTGTCAACACCGCGCGTGCCAATCAGTTGGTGGAAGAAGCCTTGCTGGCCGGTGTGATCACTGAGCTCAATGGCTTTACTGCGTTGAAGCGTGAGGTGCCTTATGGCCAGGAGAAAAGCCGCATCGACTTTCGCCTGGATTACCCCCAGGGCGCTGCGTTTGTCGAGGTCAAAAGCGTCACCTTGGGCTTTGATGGCAGCTCGGTGGCGGCTTTCCCCGATGCGGTGACCCAGCGCGGTGCCAAGCACTTGCGTGAGCTGGCGCACCTGGCGCGCGACGGTATACGGGCCGTGCAGTTGTATTGCGTGAACCTGTCGGGGATCGACGCGGTGCGCCCGGCGGTGGAAATCGACGCCGGTTATGCGGCAGCGCTACGTGAGGCCAAGGCTGCAGGGGTAGAGGTGTTGGCCTATGGCGTCCGGGTCACGCCGCAGGAGATTTACGTCGAACGTCGGCTGAAGGTGCTGCTGGGCGACTAGAGATCGACCCACAATCCCTGTTCGTCTTCGCGGCCGGGCAGGGTGGTGAGGCTTTGGCCTGCGCAAGGTCCGGCGATGCACTCGCCGCTTTCAATCAGGAACAGCGCGCCATGGGTGGCGCATTGGATCAGGCTGGCGCTGTCGTCGAGGAAGCGATCTGGCTGCCATTCCAGCGGGATGCCGCGATGGGGGCAGCGGTTGAGATAGAAGTACGCAATGCCGTCCCGGCGCACCGCCAACAGCCTGTGGCCATCGATATCAAAACCGCGGCTGCTGTTGGGGGCGAGGTCGCTTGAGGCGCAGAGAAACTTCATTTCAATCCTTAAGTGCCTTGACGTGCAAATGCAAACAATTATCAAATGCCTGCTTCGCCCGTCAGCTGACTGGGTGCTCAATACGATGCCTGGCAGCGGTTATCTGTCACATCAATGAGTGCTTGAGTGGCCCTGCCCTAGGAAGGAAACCCTGTTATGCGCCTGAGTACCAGCGCTATTGCGCTTGTTGCCTCACTGCTGGTCAACCCTGGGGCGCACGCCTCTGAACTGCCGCAACGCTGGGTCAGTGCCGGCGGGGCGCTGTCGGAATGGGTGACGGCCCTGGGCGGAGAGTCGAAGTTGGTGGGGGTGGACACCACCAGTCAGCATCCGGCGTCGCTCAAGGCCTTGCCGAGCATCGGTTATCAACGGCAGTTGTCGGCCGAAGGCATTCTCAGCCTGCGCCCGCAAATCCTCGTGGGCACGGAGGAAATGGGGCCGCCGCCGGTGCTGGCACAGATTCGCAACGCCGGGGTGCAGGTGGATATGTTCTCGGCCCAGCCGGATTTGCCCACGCTCAAAAGCAACCTTGAACACCTGGGGAAACTGCTCGGCAGTGAGGCTAAGGCTGATGCCTTGTTTGCCGGGTATGAACAGGCGCTGGCACAGCAGAAAAACTGGGTGGCCAAGGCCCAGGCTACGCAAAAGGCTCCACGCGTGCTGTTGCTGCTCGGTCATGCCGGTGGCAAGCCGCTGATCGCGGGCAAGGACACGGCCGCTGATTGGATGTTGCAGCAGGCTGGGGGGCGTAATCTCGCCACGCATGTGGGCTATAAACCGTTTTCGGTGGAATCGCTGGCGGGTTTGAGCCCTGAGGTGCTGGTGTTTGCCGATCGCGCCCTGAGCGGGGACGCGGCGCGTGCCGCCTTGTTCAAGGAAAATCCGATCCTTGCCTCTACGCCGGCAGCCAAGAGCGGCCGCGTCTTTGAGCTGGATCCGACCTTGCTGGTAGGCGGTCTGGGGCCTAGATTGCCGCAAAGCCTGGAGAAACTGTCTGCCGGTTTTTATCCGTCCCAGCCTAAGCCTGCTCAATGACCACTCTGGTTAAGCCAAAAACGCTGTTTATCGGGCTGTCGCTGCTGTGTGTATTGGCGATCTGGCTTTCATTGGCACTGGGGCCGGTCAGCCTGCCGTTAGTGGACACGCTCAGGGCTGCGCTAAAACTGATGGGCGTTCCGATAGAGGCCCAGGGGTTGGAGCAGGCCGAGTTGATCCTGGGGGAGATTCGCCTGCCGCGGACACTTTTGGGGCTGGCGGTCGGCGGTGTGCTGGCATTGTCGGGTGTGGCGATGCAGGGGTTGTTCCGCAACCCGCTGGCCGATCCTGGCTTGGTCGGCGTGTCCAGCGGTGCCGCGCTGGGAGCGGCGGTGGCGATTGTCGGTGGCTCGTTCTTTGGCGGGCTGCCGGATGCCTTCGGGCCATACCTGTTGTCGCTGTGTGCATTCCTTGGTGGCTTGGGCGTCACGGCGCTGGTCTATCGGCTGGGGCGTCGCAATGGCCAGACCAATGTCGCGACGATGTTGCTTGCCGGTATCGCGCTGACGGCCCTGGCCGGTTCTGCGGTGGGGCTCTTTACCTATTTGGCTGACGACGCCACCTTGCGCACGCTGACGTTCTGGAACCTGGGCAGCCTCAATGGCGCAAACTACTCGCGGTTGTGGCCCTTGCTGCTGGTGAGTGCGGGCGTGGCGCTGTGGTTGCCGCGCCGGGCCAAGGCGCTGAACGCGCTGCTGTTGGGTGAGTCTGAGGCCAATCATCTGGGTATTGATGTTGAAAGGCTCAAGCGTGAGCTGGTGTTCTGTACGGCTTTAGGCGTTGGCGCTGCAGTGGCGGCGGCGGGCATGATTGGTTTTGTCGGGTTGGTGGTACCCCATCTGGTGCGGTTGCTGGCGGGGCCAGATCATCGGGTGTTGTTACCGGCCTCAGTATTGGCGGGGGCGAGCCTGCTGTTGTTTGCGGACCTGGTGGCGCGGCTGGCGTTGGCGCCGGCGGAACTGCCGATCGGTATTGTCACCGCGTTTATCGGTGCGCCGTTTTTCCTCTATTTATTGTTACGAGGGCGCGCCTGATGTTGCGGGTAGAAGCGTTGCAGATCCGGCGTGGTGGGAAAACCGTGCTGGCCGATATCACCTTGGACCTTTTGCCGGGCGAAGTGCTGGGCGTTCTGGGCCCCAATGGCGCCGGCAAAAGTACCTTGCTTGGGGCGCTGTGCGGGGAGTTGCAGCCGGATCAGGGCAAGGTCTGGCTGGATCAGCAGGCGCTCAAGCACATGACCGGCGCGCAGCGTGCCCAGCGCCTGGCGGTACTGCCACAATCTTCCACCCTGGATTTTGCTTTTCGTGTCGAAGAGGTGGTGGGCATGGGCCGCTTGCCTCATCAGACCGGGCGAGTGCGCGACGACGAAATCATCAGCGCGGCCCTGCACGCGGCGGATGTCGGCCACCTGAGTGGCCGCAGTTACCTGGCGTTGTCCGGCGGCGAGCGGCAACGTGTGCACCTGGCGCGGGTATTGGCGCAGTTATGGCCGGGTGAGGCGGGGCAGACGTTGTTGCTGGACGAGCCCACGTCGATGCTCGACCCTCTGCACCAACACACCACCTTGCAGGCTATTCGACACTTTGCCGACAGAGGCGCTGCGGTGCTGGTTATCCTGCATGACTTGAACTTGGCGGCGCGTTACTGCGACCGGATCCTGTTGCTGGAAAACGGCCGCCCCCACGCGTTGGATACGCCCTCGAAAGTCTTGCAACCTGAGCCGCTCAAGGCTGTATTCGGCCTGGATGTGTTGGTACAGCCGCATCCGGAGCGTGGGCATCCGCTGATCATTGCGCGCTGAGGCCGGTTAATTCGCGGGCAAAAAAAGACCCGGCAAGAGCCGGGTCAAATAACCGTGATTAGCCTGATGAGGAGATAATCTGAGAGTCCGAACCAATGGTCTTTCAGTTATCGGCTGATCTCGCGACCAGTTGTGATAATCATAACGATTCTCATTTGAGAGTCAACATTTGTTTTTCTGCCTCATCCAGTTTTTCTCAAACGCTCGTTTGTAATGCCCGTAAACACGGGGTTTGAGTGCCGCTCTAGTTCTTCTGATGCACTGAAATCGCTTCCAGCTGACGGTTCAAGGCCTCCTTGCGCTCCGCGGGTATGTCGTTCCAGTGCACATCCATCAATGCCCCTTCAATCGCATACAGCAGAACCTTCGAGGCTCGAAACCCGCGCGTGCGCACGGCTCGGTAGGCATCGACCGCCCCCAGCCGACGCAGGTCGGACGCGCTGTGGATGCCCACCGCATGCAGCCACTGCGCTGACGTCTTGCCAAGGTTTTTCAGGTGTTGCAGCTCATCGTTCATCAAGCCTCCTTGCGTTGGCTGAATGGTGCGGTGGGTGTCGTGACCAGGCAGCCTGAAAATGAGTGTAGCGCTCAGTAGGAAAAGCGTGGTTCTTTGGTCAGGAAGGGCTGAAAAGCTTATAAGAATGGCGCGACGGCGCTCGCTCGCAGGCAGGCGCAAAGCGCTTGCCAGGCGGGGATGTGGTCAGCACGCGGTGTGTGGGGTTACTTGGTGCGGTAGCGCAGGCGAGTACCGAAATTGACCGACATGAGTATTTCGTCAGCCGTGAGTTCTGGCGGGAAATAAGCACCCGAAATCTGCGCATGGGCCAGGCTGGCGCCTTCCAGTGAGCAGCCACGCAAGTCCAGGCCGCGCAGGTCGGCAGAGCGAAAATAGGCGTCGGTGAAGTCAATACCGGTGGCGTTCAGGTCGCGCAGGTCCAGCCCGCGAAAGTCACCACCGCGCATATCGATGGTGCCGCCTTCAGGACGTTCCTGGTTGAAACCGCGAATGTCGTCCTTGTGCAGGAGGGCGTAGAGCGGGGTATCAAGAAGCTTGGGCTGACTCATGATCGCGACTCTGGCTGGCGTTATGGAGCCAGTATAGTGCCACTATCGCGAGGTCGCGCGCCGAAGACGGCGGCGCGACCAAGAAATATTTCTTACAGGCCCGGCAGGCGCTGGCGGATATGCCCGACCAAGGCGTCGAGCGTCCCGCTTTCATTGGTCTCCACACGCTTGCTCAACAACAACTCCTCGGCGGTCAGCGGGTCACGACTGGCTTGTTGCTCTTCGATAACAGCCAGCGTGGCGTCGGAAGGATCGTTTTTATCCGCCTGGCGTTGTGCCAACCAACTGGTGATAACGGCTTGCGGGGCGTTGCAGTCCAGGATCAGGAACGGCGCCCCAGTGGCTTCGGCAACCTGGGCAGCGGCGTCACGTTGTGCGCGTTTCAGGAACGTGGCATCCAGCACCACCGGGTAGCCGGCGCGCAGCACAGTCTCGGCAATCTCATTCAGGCGTGCGTAGGTGGCAGCGCTGGCATCCTGATTGTAGATGCCGGCCTGCAGGGTGTTCTCTACCTGCTGTTCGCCAAACAGGCGCTTGCGCTCTACATCCGAACGCAGGCGTACCGCGCCCAGGGCTTCGACCAGGCGCATGGCCACGTGGCTCTTGCCCACGGCTGACACACCGTGGGTAATTGCCAGGAAGCGCGAGGGAATGGTGCTGTAGCTTTCCGCCAGGTTGGCGTAGTTGCGGTATTGGCGCAGGGTGGTAGCGCGTTGTACCGGGTTGGCTTCGCTCGGCATGCTGAACAGCGCAACCTTGGCGCGCACCAGCGCACGGTAGGCTTTATAGAAGTTCAGCAGTTCCAGGCCCTGGTAGTCACCGGTCAGTTCCAGATACTGGCTGATAAAACGCCGTGCCAGGCATTTGAGGCCGCGATCTTCCAGGTCCATGGCCAAAAAGGCGGTGTCGGCGTACACGTCGGTAAAGCGGAAAGGCTCGTTGAACTCGATGCAGTCGAAGATCACCACGCGGCCATCGATCAGGGTGGCGTTGCCCAGGTGGATATCGCCGTGGCATTCACGGGTATAGCCCTCTAGCTTGCGCTGGGAAAGCAGAGGCTTGAGGCGTTCGAAGCTGCTTTCGGCCCAGGCTTGCAGAGCCTCCAGTTGCGTCAGGTCGGCCTTGTCGCTGAGGAACGGGCGGATCTGGTCAAAGTTCTGGCGTACCGGCGCCATTACTTCCTGCGGCGTGCCGGCCGGATGATCTTGCGGAACTTGAGGGGCGCTGAGGTGGAACTGGGCAATCTGCTTGGCCATCTCATCGATGTGCGCGCTGGTCAGTTCGCCGTTGGCTTGCAGGGTGCTGAGCATCTGGCTTTGCGGGAACTGGCGCATTTTCAGCGCGTACTCGATGGCCGGGCCGTCGCCACCCAGTTGCGGCGCCTCGGCAGTGCCGGTAATCGGCAACACTTCAAGATACAAATCTTCGGTCAGGCGTTGGTTGAGGCGCAGTTCCTCGCGGCAGAAATGCCCGCGGTCGTCCAGGTTGGTGAAGTCCAAGAAGCCGAAGTTCATCGGTTTCTTCAGCTTATATGCATAGGGGCCCGTCAGTATCACCCAGGAAATATGGGTCTCGATGACTTGAAACGCGTCAACCGGATGAGGGTACAAGGCCGGGTTTTGCAGGGCAGCGATCAGGGTCTGGCTCACGGGCGATCCTTCAAAGTCTGGGGAAAATCATGGGGGGCATTATGGCTGCTGATGCCAGTCGTGCAAACCGCTGTCCGGCTCATGTTGATCATCAATAAAGTGCGTATAATCCGCCGCCATGACTCGAACCCGATCTCCCCGTTCCCGTAAAAAACCTCCTTCCCGCGGCCCGCGCCCTTGGCTGGGCTGGGTGATCAAGCTTGGCCTGGTGGGCCTTGTGGCAGTCGCCGGCCTTGCGGTGTACCTCGATGCCGTGGTGCAGGAAAAATTCTCCGGCAAGCGCTGGACCATTCCGGCCAAGGTGTATGCACGCCCGCTGGAACTGTTCTCTGGCCAGAAGCTCAGCAAGGAAGACTTCCTCACCGAACTCGACGCGCTGGGCTACCGCCGCGAACCTGTGAGCAATGGCCCCGGCGCTGCGGCGGTCAGCGGTAATACCGTCGACCTGAACACCCGTGGCTTCCAGTTCTACGAAGGCCTGGAAAAAGCCCAGCCGGTGCGCGTGCGTTTCTCTGGCGACTATGTGGCTGAGCTGTCGTCGCTTAATGGCTCCAAGCTGCCGGTGGTGCGTCTTGAACCGTTGCTGATCGGCGGTATTTACCCGAAAAACCTTGAAGATCGCATCCTGATCAAGCTCGATCAGGTGCCGCCGTACCTGCTGGAAACCCTGGTCGCTGTCGAAGACCGCGATTTCTATAGCCACTGGGGTGTCTCGCCGAAGTCGATCGCCCGCGCTATCTGGGTCAACACCTCCGGCGGCAAGATGACCCAGGGCGGCAGTACGTTGACGCAGCAGTTGGTCAAGAACTTCTACCTGACCAACGAACGCAGCCTCACCCGTAAACTCACCGAAGCCATGATGGCGATGTTGCTGGAGCTGCATTACAGCAAGCAGGAAATCCTCGAGGCCTACCTCAACGAGGTATTCGTCGGGCAGGATGGCCAGCGCGCCGTGCACGGTTTCGGCCTGGCCAGCCAGTTCTTCTTCGGGCAGCCGTTGTCCGAGTTGAAGTTGCATCAGGTCGCGTTGCTGGTGGGGATGGTGAAGGGGCCGTCCTATTACAACCCGCGCCGCAACCCGGAGCGTGCGCTTGAACGTCGCAACCTGGTGCTCGATGTGCTGGAACAGCAGGGCGTCGCCACCGCTGAACAGGTGGCCGCTGCGAAGAAAATGCCACTGGGTGTGACCACTCGCGGCAAGCTGGCGGATAGCTCATTCCCTGGCTTTATCGACTTGGTCAAGCGCCAACTGCGCGAAGACTACCGCGACGAAGACTTGACCGAAGAGGGCCTGCGGATCTTCACCAGCTTCGACCCCATCCTGCAGATGAAGGCCGAAGCGTCGGTCAACGACACCTTCAAGCGCCTGACCGGCCGTAAAGGTTCGGATGAAGTCGAAGCCGCCATGGTCGTGACCAATCCGGAAACCGGCGAAGTCCAGGCCATGATCGGCAGCCGCCAGGCCAGTTTCGCCGGTTTCAACCGCGCACTGGATGCCGTGCGGCCGATTGGCTCGCTGGTCAAGCCCGCGGTTTACCTCACTGCACTGGAAAAACCCAGCAAGTACACGCTAACCAGTTGGCTGTCCGATGACCCGCTGTCGGTCAAAGGTGCGGATGGCCAGGTGTGGACCCCCAAGAACTTCGACCGCCGCTCCCATGGCACGGTGTTCCTGTATCAAGGGTTGGCGCATTCCTACAACATCTCGACCTCGCGCCTGGGGCTTGAGGTCGGTGTGCCAAATGTCCTGAAAACCATAGCGCGACTGGGGGTGGAGCGTGAGTTCCCTGCATTCCCATCCATGCTTTTGGGCGCTGCGGCCATGACGCCGATGGAAGTGACCACCATGTACCAGACCCTGGCCAATGGTGGCTTCAATACGCCGATGCGCGGTATTCGCAGTGTGCTGACTGCCGATGGCGAGCCGCTCAAGCGCTACCCGTTCCAGATTCAGCAGCGCTTCGACGCGGGTTCCATTTACCTGATCCAGAACGCCATGCAGCGCGTGATGCGTGAGGGTACAGGGCGTTCGGTCTACAGCGTGCTGCCGTCGAACCTGACCCTGGCGGGCAAGACCGGTACCAGTAACGACTCCCGCGACAGCTGGTTCGCAGGGTTCGGCCAGGATGTACTGGCCGTGGTGTGGCTGGGGCGCGACGATAACGGCAAGACGCCGTTCACCGGTGCGACCGGCGCGCTGCAGGTATGGACCAGTTTCATGCGCAAGGCTGATCCGTTGCCGCTCAACATGCCGCAGCCGGACAATATCGTGCAGGCCTGGATTGATCCGCACACCGGCCAAGGCTCCGATGCCAACTGTCCGGGCGCGGTGCAGATGCCGTATATTCGCGGCAGCGAACCACCACCCGGCCCTGCGTGCGGTGGCAGTGCCCCTGCTGACGCGGATTCGGTGATGGATTGGGTCAAGGGCTGGATGAATTAAGCAAAGAGGGTTTCAAGTGAACAAGTTGTGGATTCCAGCAATTACGGCTCTGGCTTTGCTCGGCGGTTGCTCCAGCGTGCAGCGCGGCTCTATCCCTGTGGTTGACTCAAGCACGTCCGTCTCCAATAACGACCGCATTTCGGCCAATGGCGGCTTCCGTCAGACCGTGGTCAAACGGCCTGCCCAAGCTGCAACCCAGGCAATTCCCCAGGATTCCGGCGTCGTGGTGATGGTGCCCGGCAGTGGGGCTGCAACCTCGGCGCCTATCAGTGCCGAGCCATGGACCCCTGGCCCGAGCACTTCCGGGCCGGTGAACTCCACGCCGATTCAAACCGCGCCGGTCAACCAAGGCACCTACAACATGCCTTCGACGCCGAGCGGTATTCCGTCATCGTCCAATACGGGCGGGTTGTCGGCAGACGAACAACTCGATGGCCCGGTGCTGGCGTTGCTCACCACCGCTCAGCAGCAGCAGGCGGGTGGCGATTTGAATGGCGCCTCGTCGAGCCTTGAACGTGCCCAGCGCGTGGCGCCGCGTGAGCCGCAAGTGCTCTATCGCCTGGCCCAGGTGCGCATGGCCCAGGGCGATGCGCCCCAGGCGGAGCAGTTCGCTCGTCGCGGCCTGAGCCTGGCCAATGGCCGTCCAGACCTGCAAGCCAGCCTGTGGGCGTTGATCGGTGATGCACGTGCCGCCCAAGGGGATGCAGCCGGTGCAGCCCAGGCGCGGCAAAAAGCCAAGGTCAGCCTCTGATGGATGCGCGTTTCCCCGCGATTGCCGAGCAGTTATTGCTGATCGAGCGCGAACTGCGCGTGCAGGGCTGGTGGGACGAAGTCTCCCCTGGCGCTGAAGCCCTCAGCAGTGTCGAGCCCTTTTCCGTCGACACCCTGGACTTCCACCAGTGGCTGCAATGGATCTTCCTCGCCCGTATGAAGCAGATCCTGGAGCAGGACCTGCCCTTGCCGAATGCGTCGGGGATCCTGGAAATGGCCGAGATGGTCTACGCCGACCGATCGCGGGAGAGCCTCGGCTTGCGTAATGCGCTGAAAAAGTTCGATCAATTGATCGTCGACGCTCGTTAATTGCCTGACTGCCGGTTTTTCCGGCAGTCTTGCGCACATTTCTACCGCTTGACGACATTCAGGCGAGTTTTATCCCTCCTCAAAGCCCTTTCTTCTACGTTCTCATGCGCTTAGTTGGAAAAAAGCGCAATTATTGCTTGACTTGAAGGGCGTGAAACAGAAGAATCCAAAGTCCGCTGTATCGGGACTGCCAGAAGCAGACCCGCTCAGCAGATCATGAGGCGCACATCCGCGCCGACCTGTAACACCCGCAACGCGTTACCTCGCGCTGGGTGGGAAAAGCCCGCAACACTTGGGACGATCCCAATACTTGCTCAGTCAGTGCTGACGTAGTCGGCGACCACCGTCGCTCATGCTCTGTTGAGAAGTAAACCTATTAAGACCCGTCGGTTTTTTAACGGACGGTATTCTGGCGTTTTAGAGGTGAACAACGTGGAGCTTTTATCTGGCGGTGAGATGCTCGTCCGCTTTTTGCGTGACGAAGGCGTCGACTATATCTACGGGTACCCAGGTGGTGCTCTGCTGCATGTCTACGACGCACTGTTCAAGGAACCGGCTGTTACCCACATCCTGGTTCGCCACGAACAGGCCGCGACCCATATGGCTGACGGTTACGCCCGTGCCACCGGTAAAGCCGGCGTGGTACTGGTAACGTCTGGCCCAGGCGCAACCAATGCCATTACCGGCATCGCGACTGCCTATATGGACTCCATTCCGATGGTAATCATCTCTGGCCAGGTGCCTAGCACCATGGTCGGTACCGATGCATTCCAGGAAACCGACATGATCGGTATTTCCCGGCCGATCGTGAAACACAGCTTCATGATCAAGCATCCTTCGGAAATCCCGGATGTCATGAAAAAGGCGTTCTACCTCGCTCAGTCCGGTCGCCCGGGCCCGGTGGTGGTCGATATCCCGAAAGACATGACCAACCCGGCCGAGAAGTTCGAATACGTCTTCCCGAAAAAAGCCAAGCTGCGTTCCTACAGCCCGGCCGTGCGTGGGCACTCGGGGCAAATCCGCAAGGCAGCAGAAATGCTCCTGGCGGCCAAGCGCCCGGTGCTGTACTCCGGCGGTGGCGTGATTCTGGGCGGCGGTTCCGCTCCGTTGACCGAACTGGCCAAGTTGCTCAACCTGCCGGTGACCAACACCCTGATGGGCCTCGGCGCATTCCCGGGTTCGGACCGTCAGTTCGTCGGCATGCTCGGTATGCACGGCAGCTACACCGCCAACCTCACCATGCACCACGCCGATGTGATCCTGGCCGTGGGCGCACGGTTCGATGACCGGGTGATCAACGGTGCGAGCAAGTTCTGCCCGAATGCCAAGATCATCCACATCGACATCGACCCGGCGTCCATCTCCAAGACCATCAAGGCCGATGTGCCAATCGTGGGTCCTGTAGAGAGCGTACTGACCGAAATGGTCGCTGCACTCAAGGACATCGGCGAAACGCCGAACAAGGAATCCGTTGCCAGCTGGTGGAAGCAGATCGACGAATGGCGCGGTGATCGCGGCCTGTTCCCTTATGACAAGGGCGACGGCAGCATCATCAAGCCGCAAACCGTGATCGAAACCCTGTGCGAAGTGACCAAGGGCGACGCCTTTGTGACCTCCGACGTAGGCCAGCACCAGATGTTCGCGGCGCAGTACTACAAGTTCGACAAGCCTAACCGCTGGATCAACTCCGGTGGCCTGGGCACGATGGGCTTTGGTTTCCCTGCGGCCATGGGTGTGAAGCTGAGCTTCCCGGATGCCGACGTTGCCTGTGTGACGGGCGAAGGCAGCATCCAGATGAACATCCAGGAACTGTCGACGTGCCTGCAGTACGGCCTTCCGGTGAAGATCGTCTGCTTGAACAACGGCGTACTGGGCATGGTTCGTCAGTGGCAGGACATGAGCTACGGCAGCCGTCACTCCCATTCCTACATGGAATCGTTGCCAGACTTCGTCAAATTGGTTGAAGCCTATGGCCACGTCGGCATTCGTATCAACGATCTGAAAGATCTGAAGCCGAAAATGGAAGAGGCGTTCGCCATGAAGGACCGCCTGGTGTTCATCGATATTCAGGTGGATACCAGCGAGCACGTCTACCCGATGCAGATCAAAGACGGCTCTATGCGCGACATGTGGCTGAACAAGACGGAGCGTACTTAATCATGCGGCATATTATCTCCCTGCTTCTGGAGAACGAACCCGGCGCTCTGTCTCGTGTTGTCGGCCTGTTTTCGCAACGCAACTACAACATCGAAAGCCTGACCGTGGCCCCAACCGAAGACCCGACCCTGTCGCGCCTGACGTTGACCACCGTGGGCCACGATGAGGTGATCGAGCAGATCACCAAGAACCTCAACAAGCTGATCGAAGTGGTCAAGCTGGTCGACTTGTCGGAAAGCGCTCACATCGAGCGCGAACTGATGCTGGTCAAGGTCAAGGCCACGGGTGCCCAACGTGCCGAGATCAAACGCACTACCGATATTTATCGCGGGCAGATCGTCGATGTGAGCGCCAGCGTTTATACCGTTCAACTGACCGGTACCAGCGACAAACTGGACAGCTTCATCCAGTCGATCGGGACGGCCTCGATTCTGGAAACCGTACGCAGTGGTGTCACCGGGATTGCCCGTGGCGACAAAGTACTCAGCATCTAACCCAATTAGCGAATGGCCTTACGGCCTGGATATATAGAGGAACCTCATGAAAGTTTATTACGATAAAGATTGTGACCTGTCGATCATCCAGGGCAAGAAAGTCGCCATCATCGGCTACGGTTCCCAGGGCCACGCCCAAGCGTGCAACCTGAAAGATTCCGGCGTTGACGTGACTGTTGGCCTGCGTAAAGGCTCGGCCACTGTTGCCAAGGCTGAAGCTCATGGCCTGAAAGTGACTGACGTTGCTTCTGCTGTTGCGGCTGCCGACCTGGTCATGATCCTGACCCCGGACGAGTTCCAGTCCTCGCTGTACAAGAACGAAATCGAGCCGAATATCAAGAAGGGCGCCACCCTGGCCTTCTCCCACGGCTTCGCGATTCACTACAACCAGGTTGTGCCACGCGCTGACCTCGACGTGATCATGATCGCGCCGAAAGCACCGGGCCACACCGTGCGTTCCGAGTTCGTCAAAGGCGGCGGTATCCCTGACCTGATCGCGATCTACCAGGACGCGTCGGGCAATGCCAAGAACGTTGCACTGTCCTACGCTGCTGGCGTAGGTGGCGGTCGTACCGGCATCATCGAAACCACTTTCAAGGACGAGACCGAAACCGACCTATTCGGCGAACAAGCCGTTCTGTGCGGTGGTACCGTTGAGCTGGTAAAAGCTGGTTTCGAAACCCTGGTTGAAGCTGGCTACGCGCCGGAAATGGCCTACTTCGAATGCCTGCACGAACTGAAGCTGATCGTTGACCTCATGTACGAAGGCGGCATCGCCAACATGAACTACTCGATCTCCAACAACGCCGAATACGGCGAGTACGTGACCGGCCCTGAAGTAATCAACGCCGAGTCCCGCCAGGCCATGCGCAACGCCCTGAAACGTATTCAGGACGGCGAATACGCCAAAATGTTCATCAGCGAAGGCGCTACCGGCTACCCTTCGATGACCGCCAAGCGCCGTAACAACGCCGCTCACGGTATCGAAGTCATCGGCGAGCAACTGCGCTCCATGATGCCGTGGATCGGTGCCAACAAGATCGTCGACAAAGCCAAGAACTAAGTCGAACGCATCAAGGGAAAACGCGGCTTAGGCCGCGTTTTTTCGTTTGGAGGGCCGGTTCTGGTATAAAGCTGCATCGTTTGCAGGCGAACACTCGCTGCAAGTATCTGTCGAATTTTTTCACACCGTTGCAAGGTAAAGTCCATGAGCGAACGTCCCGAAGAGCCAAACCAGGCTTCCGACGCCGAAAGCATGCTGCCGATCGATGAACATGTCGAAGAAGGGCATGACGCCGAAGGCCGCAAGGTCCGGCATCGTGGCATCTATCTGCTGCCTAACCTGTTCACCACGGCGAATCTGTTTGCCGGCTTCTACTCCATCATCAACTCCATGAGTGCCCAGAGTGCGCTGGCGGCGGGTGATGCGGCGAGTGCCAGCAAATACTTCGGTTTTGCCGCGATCGCAATCTTCGTGGCCATGGTGCTCGACGGCCTGGACGGGCGTGTGGCGCGTATGACCAATACCCAAAGTGCCTTCGGCGCCGAGTACGACTCGCTGTCGGACATGGTTGCCTTTGGTGTCGCTCCCGCACTGCTGGCGTTTGCCTGGGCGTTGGGTGACATGGGCAAGGTCGGCTGGATGGTTGCCTTCATCTATGTCGCGGGCGCCGCTTTGCGCCTGGCACGCTTCAACACCCAGGTGGGGACTGCCGACAAACGCTACTTCATCGGCCTTGCCAGCCCGGCAGCGGCGGGTGTTGTCGCGGGGATTGTCTGGGCGTTCAGCGACTACGGGATTCAGGGGTCGAAGATGTCGTTCCTGGTTGCCCTGATGGTGGCGGCCGCCGGCATGCTGATGGTCAGCAACATCAAGTACAACAGCTTCAAGGAGTTCGACCTCAAGGGGCGCGTGCCTTTCGTGGCCATCCTTGTTGTAGTGCTGGTGTTCGCGGTCGTGTTCAGTGATCCACCGCGTATCCTACTGCTGGCGTTCCTGGCCTACGCCGCTTCGGGTCCGATTCAGTACTTGTTGCGTCTGCGTCGGGACAAAACATTGCCTTAATGTAATTTCCCCCATACTCCGCAGTCTATTGGTGCATCAGTTCTCCAACGCTGCGGAGTTACCATGTTAATCAAATTACCCAAAGCGTCCGATTGTCACGAATCGGATGTCACGCCTGAATCCTTCTACCTCTCTCGCCGTAGCCTGCTCGGCGGCGCGCTTGCCGGTATTGCCGCCAGCAGCTTGCCGCGTTGGGCCAGTGCGGGTGATGCTTCGCGGTATGCCGACGTCGAGCCCGGCAGCGCGCCCAACTGGTTTACGGAAAAACTACCGGGTACGAAATGGCAGGCGGTGACGGTCAAAGATGAGGCCATTACGCCGTTCAAGGACGCCACCCACTACAACAACTTCTATGAGTTCGGGACAGGCAAGGGCGACCCGGCGACGAATGCGGGCTCGCTCAAGACGCAGCCCTGGAGCGTGGTGATAGATGGTGAAGTCGCAAAGCCTGGGCGCTATGCCCTGGAGGACTTCATGAAACCCTATGAGCTGGAAGAGCGCATCTACCGTCTGCGCTGTGTCGAGGCATGGTCCATGGTGATTCCGTGGATAGGCTTTCCCATCTCGGCGTTGCTCAAGCAGGTCGAGCCTACCTCTAAAGCCAAGTACATCCGTTTTGAAACCCTTCAGGATCCCAAGAGCATGCCTGGGCAACGCTCAAGTTTCGGCTTGATCGACTGGCCTTATGTAGAAGGGCTGCGCCTGGATGAGGCGATGAATCCGCTGGCGATCCTTGCTGTGGGTATGTATGGGCGGGAGTTGCCTAACCAGAACGGCGCGCCGTTGCGCCTGGTGGTGCCGTGGAAGTATGGCTTCAAGAGTGTGAAGTCCATCGTGCGGATCAGTCTGGTCAGTGAGCAGCCGAAAACCACCTGGCAGAGTATTGCGGCTGATGAGTATGGTTTTTATGCGAATGTGAACCCTACGGTCGATCACCCGCGCTGGACCCAGGCGCGTGAGCGCCGTCTGCCGAGCGGCCTGTTTAGTCCGAATGTGCGCGAGACGCAGATGTTCAATGGCTATTCAGATGAGGTCGCTTCTTTATATACCGGTCTCGATCTGCGGAAGAACTACTGATGCGCTATCCCATCTGGCGCATCGGCGTGTTTGTAGCCGCCGCAGTGTGGCCATTGCTCTGGTTGTATGAGGCGTGGAGTTCTGCGCTAGGGCCTGACCCTGGCAAGGTGCTGGTTGATCGCCTGGGTTTGGGCACGTTGATTCTATTGCTGATCACACTTGCCATGACGCCGCTGCAGAAGTTGAGCGGTTGGGCGGGGTGGATAGCGGTGCGTCGACAGTTGGGGCTGTGGTGCTTTGCTTATGTCGTGCTGCACCTGGCGGCCTATTGCGTGTTTGTCCTGGGGCTGGATTGGTCGCAGCTCGGCGTAGAGTTGAGCAAGCGGCCCTACATCATTGTGGGTGCGCTGGGGTTTGTTGCTCTCCTGATGCTGGCCGTCACATCGAACCGCTACAGCCAGCGCCGGTTGGGGAGCCGCTGGAAGAAGCTGCACCGCTTGGTCTATGTGATTCTTGGGCTCGGTTTGCTGCACATGTTATGGATAGTGCGAGCGGATCTGAAGGAGTGGGCTATCTACGCTTCTATAGGTGCGCTGCTTCTATTGCTGCGGGTGCCCCCAGTAATGCGCCGGATCCCTCGCCTTATTGCTAAAAAACCGCCTTCTGCAACAAAAGCGTAATTAAGCCTTGACGGCAGATTCTGGAAGCCTATAATTCGCCCCACTTCCGGCGCAGTCGAAACGGAAAACTCCTTGGTAAACAAAGAGTTATGCAGTTCTCGACAGCAAGTTGCTTCAGTTCATCGAAGCCAAAAGGAAGTTGAAAAAGAGGTGTTGACAGCAGCGTGTAACGCTGTAGAATTCGCCTCCCGCTTACGAGAGATCGCAAGCGCAAGTGGTTGAAGTTGTTGAAGAAATCTTCGAAAACTTCTGAAAATAACCACTTGACAGCAAATGAGGCTGCTGTAGAATGCGCGCCTCGGTTGAGACGAAAGATCTTAACCAACCGCTCTTTAACAACTGAATCAAGCAATTCGTGTGGGTGCTTGTGGAGTCAGACTGATAGTCAACAAGATTATCAGCATCACAAGTTACTCCGCGAGAAATCAAAGATGTAACCAACGATTGCTGAGCCAAGTTTAGGGTTTCTTAAAAACCCAAAGATGTTTGAACTGAAGAGTTTGATCATGGCTCAGATTGAACGCTGGCGGCAGGCCTAACACATGCAAGTCGAGCGGTAGAGAGAAGCTTGCTTCTCTTGAGAGCGGCGGACGGGTGAGTAATGCCTAGGAATCTGCCTGGTAGTGGGGGATAACGTTCGGAAACGGACGCTAATACCGCATACGTCCTACGGGAGAAAGCAGGGGACCTTCGGGCCTTGCGCTATCAGATGAGCCTAGGTCGGATTAGCTAGTTGGTGAGGTAATGGCTCACCAAGGCGACGATCCGTAACTGGTCTGAGAGGATGATCAGTCACACTGGAACTGAGACACGGTCCAGACTCCTACGGGAGGCAGCAGTGGGGAATATTGGACAATGGGCGAAAGCCTGATCCAGCCATGCCGCGTGTGTGAAGAAGGTCTTCGGATTGTAAAGCACTTTAAGTTGGGAGGAAGGGTTGTAGATTAATACTCTGCAATTTTGACGTTACCGACAGAATAAGCACCGGCTAACTCTGTGCCAGCAGCCGCGGTAATACAGAGGGTGCAAGCGTTAATCGGAATTACTGGGCGTAAAGCGCGCGTAGGTGGTTTGTTAAGTTGGATGTGAAATCCCCGGGCTCAACCTGGGAACTGCATTCAAAACTGACTGACTAGAGTATGGTAGAGGGTGGTGGAATTTCCTGTGTAGCGGTGAAATGCGTAGATATAGGAAGGAACACCAGTGGCGAAGGCGACCACCTGGACTAATACTGACACTGAGGTGCGAAAGCGTGGGGAGCAAACAGGATTAGATACCCTGGTAGTCCACGCCGTAAACGATGTCAACTAGCCGTTGGAAGCCTTGAGCTTTTAGTGGCGCAGCTAACGCATTAAGTTGACCGCCTGGGGAGTACGGCCGCAAGGTTAAAACTCAAATGAATTGACGGGGGCCCGCACAAGCGGTGGAGCATGTGGTTTAATTCGAAGCAACGCGAAGAACCTTACCAGGCCTTGACATCCAATGAACTTTCTAGAGATAGATTGGTGCCTTCGGGAACATTGAGACAGGTGCTGCATGGCTGTCGTCAGCTCGTGTCGTGAGATGTTGGGTTAAGTCCCGTAACGAGCGCAACCCTTGTCCTTAGTTACCAGCACGTTATGGTGGGCACTCTAAGGAGACTGCCGGTGACAAACCGGAGGAAGGTGGGGATGACGTCAAGTCATCATGGCCCTTACGGCCTGGGCTACACACGTGCTACAATGGTCGGTACAGAGGGTTGCCAAGCCGCGAGGTGGAGCTAATCCCATAAAACCGATCGTAGTCCGGATCGCAGTCTGCAACTCGACTGCGTGAAGTCGGAATCGCTAGTAATCGCGAATCAGAATGTCGCGGTGAATACGTTCCCGGGCCTTGTACACACCGCCCGTCACACCATGGGAGTGGGTTGCACCAGAAGTAGCTAGTCTAACCTTCGGGAGGACGGTTACCACGGTGTGATTCATGACTGGGGTGAAGTCGTAACAAGGTAGCCGTAGGGGAACCTGCGGCTGGATCACCTCCTTAATCGACGACATCAGCTGCTCCATAAGTTCCCACACGAATTGCTTGATTCATTGAAGAAGACGAAAGAAGCAGCCCGAAATTGGGTCTGTAGCTCAGTTGGTTAGAGCGCACCCCTGATAAGGGTGAGGTCGGCAGTTCGAATCTGCCCAGACCCACCAATTTTGTGTGGGAAACGCCTGTAGAAATACGGGGCCATAGCTCAGCTGGGAGAGCGCCTGCCTTGCACGCAGGAGGTCAACGGTTCGATCCCGTTTGGCTCCACCACTACTGCTTCTGTTTGTATAAAGCTTAGAAATGAGCATTCCATCGTTGTGATGGTGAATGTTGATTTCTAGTCTTTGACTAGTTCGTTCTTTAAAAATTTGGGTATGTGATAGAAAGATAGACTGAACGTTACTTTCACTGGTAACGGATCAGGCTAAGGTAAAATTTGTGAGTTCTCTTAACTGAGAAATTCGAATTTTCGGCGAATGTCGTCTTCACAGTATAACCAGATTGCTTGGGGTTATATGGTCAAGTGAAGAAGCGCATACGGTGGATGCCTTGGCAGTCAGAGGCGATGAAAGACGTGGTAGCCTGCGAAAAGCTTCGGGGAGTCGGCAAACAGACTTTGATCCGGAGATGTCTGAATGGGGGAACCCAGCCATCATAAGATGGTTATCTTGTACTGAATACATAGGTGCAAGAGGCGAACCAGGGGAACTGAAACATCTAAGTACCCTGAGGAAAAGAAATCAACCGAGATTCCCTTAGTAGTGGCGAGCGAACGGGGACTAGCCCTTAAGTGGCTTTGAGATTAGCGGAACGCTCTGGAAAGTGCGGCCATAGTGGGTGATAGCCCTGTACGCGAAAATCTCTTAGTCATGAAATCGAGTAGGACGGAGCACGAGAAACTTTGTCTGAATATGGGGGGACCATCCTCCAAGGCTAAATACTACTGACTGACCGATAGTGAACTAGTACCGTGAGGGAAAGGCGAAAAGAACCCCGGAGAGGGGAGTGAAATAGATCCTGAAACCGTATGCGTACAAGCAGTGGGAGCCCACTTTGTTGGGTGACTGCGTACCTTTTGTATAATGGGTCAGCGACTTATTTTCAGTGGCGAGCTTAACCGAATAGGGGAGGCGTAGCGAAAGCGAGTCTTAATAGGGCGTCTAGTCGCTGGGAATAGACCCGAAACCGGGCGATCTATCCATGGGCAGGTTGAAGGTTGGGTAACACTAACTGGAGGACCGAACCGACTACCGTTGAAAAGTTAGCGGATGACCTGTGGATCGGAGTGAAAGGCTAATCAAGCTCGGAGATAGCTGGTTCTCCTCGAAAGCTATTTAGGTAGCGCCTCATGTATCACTGTAGGGGGTAGAGCACTGTTTCGGCTAGGGGGTCATCCCGACTTACCAAACCGATGCAAACTCCGAATACCTACAAGTGCCGAGCATGGGAGACACACGGCGGGTGCTAACGTCCGTCGTGAAAAGGGAAACAACCCAGACCGTCAGCTAAGGTCCCAAAGTTATGGTTAAGTGGGAAACGATGTGGGAAGGCTTAGACAGCTAGGAGGTTGGCTTAGAAGCAGCCACCCTTTAAAGAAAGCGTAATAGCTCACTAGTCGAGTCGGCCTGCGCGGAAGATGTAACGGGGCTCAAACCATACACCGAAGCTACGGGTATCACGTAAGTGATGCGGTAGAGGAGCGTTCTGTAAGCCTGTGAAGGTGAGTTGAGAAGCTTGCTGGAGGTATCAGAAGTGCGAATGCTGACATGAGTAACGATAATGGGTGTGAAAAACACCCACGCCGAAAGACCAAGGTTTCCTGCGCAACGTTAATCGACGCAGGGTTAGTCGGTCCCTAAGGCGAGGCTGAAAAGCGTAGTCGATGGAAAACAGGTTAATATTCCTGTACTTCTGGTTATTGCGATGGAGGGACGGAGAAGGCTAGGCCAGCTTGGCGTTGGTTGTCCAAGTTTAAGGTGGTAGGCTGGAATCTTAGGTAAATCCGGGATTCTAAGGCCGAGAGCTGATGACGAGTTAACTTTTAGTTAACGAAGTGGTTGATGCCATGCTTCCAAGAAAAGCTTCTAAGCTTCAGGTAACCAGGAACCGTACCCCAAACCGACACAGGTGGTTGGGTAGAGAATACCAAGGCGCTTGAGAGAACTCGGGTGAAGGAACTAGGCAAAATGGCACCGTAACTTCGGGAGAAGGTGCGCCGGTGAGGGTGAAGGACTTGCTCCGTAAGCTCATGCCGGTCGAAGATACCAGGCCGCTGCGACTGTTTATTAAAAACACAGCACTCTGCAAACACGAAAGTGGACGTATAGGGTGTGACGCCTGCCCGGTGCCGGAAGGTTAATTGATGGGGTTAGCTAACGCGAAGCTCTTGATCGAAGCCCCGGTAAACGGCGGCCGTAACTATAACGGTCCTAAGGTAGCGAAATTCCTTGTCGGGTAAGTTCCGACCTGCACGAATGGCGTAACGATGGCGGCGCTGTCTCCACCCGAGACTCAGTGAAATTGAAATCGCTGTGAAGATGCAGTGTATCCGCGGCTAGACGGAAAGACCCCGTGAACCTTTACTATAGCTTTGCACTGGACTTTGAATTTGCTTGTGTAGGATAGGTGGGAGGCTTTGAAGCGTGGACGCCAGTCTGCGTGGAGCCATCCTTGAAATACCACCCTGGCAACTTTGAGGTTCTAACTCAGGTCCGTTATCCGGATCGAGGACAGTGTATGGTGGGTAGTTTGACTGGGGCGGTCTCCTCCTAAAGAGTAACGGAGGAGTACGAAGGTGCGCTCAGACCGGTCGGAAATCGGTCGTAGAGTATAAAGGCAAAAGCGCGCTTGACTGCGAGACAGACACGTCGAGCAGGTACGAAAGTAGGTCTTAGTGATCCGGTGGTTCTGTATGGAAGGGCCATCGCTCAACGGATAAAAGGTACTCCGGGGATAACAGGCTGATACCGCCCAAGAGTTCATATCGACGGCGGTGTTTGGCACCTCGATGTCGGCTCATCACATCCTGGGGCTGAAGCCGGTCCCAAGGGTATGGCTGTTCGCCATTTAAAGTGGTACGCGAGCTGGGTTTAGAACGTCGTGAGACAGTTCGGTCCCTATCTGCCGTGGACGTTTGAGATTTGAGAGGGGCTGCTCCTAGTACGAGAGGACCGGAGTGGACGAACCTCTGGTGTTCCGGTTGTCACGCCAGTGGCATTGCCGGGTAGCTATGTTCGGAATAGATAACCGCTGAAAGCATCTAAGCGGGAAACTAGCCTCAAGATGAGATCTCACTGGAACCTTGAGTTCCCTGAAGGGCCGTCGAAGACTACGACGTTGATAGGTTGGGTGTGTAAGCGCTGTGAGGCGTTGAGCTAACCAATACTAATTGCCCGTGAGGCTTGACCATATAACACCCAAGCAATTTGACTACTCTAACGAGCATCAGATTGCGGTGTGTGAAGACGAAAATGAACCGAAAGTTCGACGCTCACAAAACACCGAGATCTATCACCTACCCAATTTGCTGAAGCGAGGCCAGCTGGCCGCGACTCAGTACCCGAATTTCTTGACGACCATAGAGCATTGGAACCACCTGATCCCATCCCGAACTCAGCAGTGAAACGATGCATCGCCGATGGTAGTGTGGGGTTTCCCCATGTGAGAGTAGGTCATCGTCAAGATTAAATTCCGAAACCCCAATTGCGAAAGCAGTTGGGGTTTTGTTTTGGGCGCTCGAAAAGTGTCCACCTTGTCCCCGTACACCTGTTCGTCCTGTGTCCGCCCCGTGCATCACAGTGCTAAAGTCCACCCCTCGATTTTGCTTTTCCCAAGGAAGCCGTTATGCCGGACGCGACGTCCCTCAGCCCTGGATTCATGGTGGTTCATGGCAACCGCCTGGACGAGCTGCGAAGCCTGGTGGTCAGTTGGATGCGCCGTTACCCACTGGCGCCTTTGGAAAACGAAATCGCCCTGGTACAAAGCAACGGCATTGCCCAGTGGCTCAAGCTGGCCTTGGCCGAAGACCCGCAAGCCGATGATATGGGCGGCTGTGGCATTGCCGCAGCCATCGACGTGCAACTGCCTGGCAGCTTTATGTGGCAGCTTTATCGCATGGTCTTGGGCCGTGATGAGATCCCGCCCAAGTCCCTGCTTGATAAAGCCCCGCTGACCTGGCGCCTCATGCGCCTGTTACCCGAGCTGATCGACCAACCGCACTTCGAGCCGCTGCAACGCTTCCTTACGCAAGACTCCGACCTGCGCAAGCGCTACCAACTCGCCGAGCGCCTGGCTGACTTGTTCGACCAATACCAGGTCTACCGTGCCGACTGGCTGGAAGATTGGGCCGCAGGCCGGCACCAACTGCGCAATGGTCGAGGCGATTCCAAACCGCTCAACCCAGCCAACTGCTGGCAAGCCGAGCTATGGCGCGCGCTGCTGTTGGATGTAGGTGAAGCAGGCATGGCCGAAAGCCGGGCCGGCGTTCATCAGCGCTTCATCGAGCGCATCAACAGCCTTGAACAAGCACCTCCCGGCTTGCCTCCCAGGGTGATTGTCTTCGGCATCTCATCGCTGCCGGCCCAGGCGCTGGAAGCCTTGGCGGGCCTGGCCCGTTTCAGCCAAGTCCTGCTCTGCGTGCATAACCCCTGCCGCCATCATTGGTCGGACATCGTCGCCGACAAAGACTTATTGCGTAACGAATACAAACGCCAGGCGCGCAAAGCGGGCATGCCCGTCACTATCGACCCACAAACCTTGCACCAGCACGCCCATCCGCTGCTTGCTGCCTGGGGCAAGCAGGGCCGTGATTACATCAGTTTGCTGGACAGCTACGATGACCCCAACAGCTACCGCGCGGCATTTCGCGACGGTCGTATCGACCTGTTCAGCGACAGCGAACCCACCACGCTACTCAACCAACTCCAGGACGATATCCTCGAACTGCGACCGTTGAATGAAACCCGTGAGCTCTGGCCCGCTGTCGACTTGCAACGCGATACTTCGATCCGTTTCCATATCGCCCACAGCGCCCAGCGCGAAGTGGAAATCCTCCACGACCAATTACTTCATCGCTTCAGCGCTGACCCCACACTGCGTCCTCGGGACATCATCGTCATGGTCCCCGACGTCGACAGCTACGCGCCGCATATTCGCGCGGTCTTCGGCCAGCTCGAACGCCATGACCCACGCTTCATCCCCTTCACCCTCACAGACCAAGGCCAACGCGGTCGCGACCCGCTGTTGATCGCCGTCGAGCACTTGCTCAAACTTCCCGACAGCCGCTTCCCTGTCAGCGAAATCCTCGACCTGCTTGACGTCCCCGCCTTGCGCGAACGCTTCGCCATCAAAGAGCGTGATCTGCCCACCTTGCATCGCTGGATCGAAGGCGCCGGCATCCGCTGGGGCCTGAATGCCGAGCAACGCGCCGGTTTAGGCCTGCCCACGGAACTGGAGCAAAACAGTTGGCGATTCGGCCTGCGCCGTATGCTGCTGGGCTATGCCGTCGGCACTGGCTCGGCCTGCGACGGTATTGAGCCTTATGACGAAATCGGTGGCCTCGATGCGGCCTTGATCGGCCCGCTGGTCGCCTTGCTTGACGCCTTGAACGATGCCCATCAAGCGTTATCGGAAGCCGCCTCGCCGCAAGCCTGGGGCGAGCGTCTACAGCGCTTGATGCAGCTGTTTTTCCTGCCCAGCAGCGAGCACGATGACTACCTGCTCGGCCAGCTCGAGCAGTTAAGAGAAACCTGGCTGGAAACTTGCGAGTCCGTCGGCTTGCAAGACGAGTTACCCCTCACGGTAGTACGTGAGGCATGGCTGGCCGGATTGGATCAGGGGCGCCTGTCCCAGCGCTTCCTGGCGGGAGCGGTCAATTTTTGTACGCTGATGCCCATGCGCGCGATCCCGTTCAAGCTGGTTTGCCTGCTGGGCATGAACGACGGCGATTACCCGCGGGCCCAGCCACCCCTGGACTTTGACCTGATGGGCAGTGATTACCGCCCCGGCGACCGTTCTCGCCGCGAAGACGACCGCTACTTACTGCTCGAAGCGCTGCTGTCGGCCCGTGACCAGCTGTATATCAGCTGGGTAGGCCGCAGCATCCGTGACAACAGTGATCGCCCGGCCTCGGTGCTGATCGGCCAACTGCGCGACCACTTGGCCAGCGGCTGGCAGCACACCAGCGACGATCAGCCGCTGATCGACGCAATGACCCAGGAGCACCCGCTGCAACCCTTCAGCGCCCGCTACTTCCACGAAGGTGACCCGCTGTTCAGCTATGCCCGCGAATGGCAATTGCTGCATCAGGCACCGGCGGTCATCACCCAAGAGCAAGGCTTGGCCCCTCACCAACAGGAAGAACCCCTGAGCCTTGGCCAGTTACAGGACTTCCTGCGCAATCCGGTCAAACACTTCTTCAGCCAGCGCCTGAAAGTATTCTTCGAAGCCGCCGAAGTGCCCCTGGCTGACGAAGAACCCTTCGTGCTGGACGCGTTGCAACGTTACAACCTCAGCGACAGCCTGTTGAGCGCGGCGCTTACTCAACCCGATCAGCTTGATCAGGCGCTCAACGCCCAGGCCCTGCGCCTGCAAGGCAGCGGCCTGCTGCCGATGGTGGGTTTCGGTGAATGCCTGCGTAACGAGCTGATCGAGCCGCTGCCGGACCTGGTGCAACGCTATCAACACCTTCTGGCGCTGTGGCCCACCCCGCATACCGGCGCTGAACCGATCAGTTTTGCGTACCAGGGCATCCAGCTCGAAGGTTGGATCAGCGGCCTGCACCGACGCAGTGATGGCGGGCTGTTAAGTGTCACCACCATCCCCAATAGCATCGGCTCGATCAAGACACGCAAGTGGCATCGCCTCATCCGCCCCTGGGTCAATCACGTGGTGGCCTGCGCCTGTGGCCTGCCCTTGAGCACCGGTCTGGTAGCCAGTGACGACACCTTGTTGTTGGCCCCGCTGGACAAGGCCAGCGCCGAGGACATCCTCGGCAACCTGCTTTTGGCCTGGCACACGGGCATGAGTGCGCCGCTACCGGTCGCAGTGAAAACCGCGTTCGCCTGGCTCGGCCAGACTGACCCCGCCAAGGCCCAAGCGGCTGCGAGCAAAGCCTATGAAGGCGATGGCATCACCACTGACGGCGAACGCCGCGAAACGCCCGCCCTCACGCGGCAATTTCCCGACTACGCGGCCTTGGTCGCCAGCGAAGAATTCGAAGGCTGGTGCGAAACCCTGTATCGCCCGCTGATCAACGCCCCCTGGCGATCGCTTTCCAGCACGGAGGCCAACGCATGATCGGCAAACCCTTGGCCCTGGCGTTCCCGCTCAAAGGCAGCCAGTTGATTGAAGCCAGTGCCGGCACCGGCAAGACCTTCACCATCTCCGCCTTATACCTGCGCCTGGTGCTCGGCCACGGCGGAGATGAATCCGGTTTCGGCCGCGAACTGCTGCCACCGCAAATCCTCGTGGTGACGTTCACCGACGCCGCCACCAAAGAGCTGCGAGAACGCATTCGCATCCGCCTGGCCGAAGCCGCACGCTTCTTCCGTGACGAAATCGAACAGCCCGATGCGCTGATCGCAGACCTGCGCGAGCACTATGATCCGCAACAATGGCCGGCCTGTGCCAATCGCCTGGACATCGCCGCGCAATGGATGGATGAAGCGGCGGTTTCGACGATCCACAGTTGGTGCCAGCGCATGCTGCGCGAACACGCGTTCGACAGTGGCAGCCTTTTCACACAAACCCTGGAAACCGACCATAGCGACCTACTGGGCGAAGTGCTGCGCGACTACTGGCGCTTGTTCTGCTACCCCATGCATGACGATGCCCTCAACTGGGTGCGCAATAATTGGGGCGGCCCCGCGGCCCTGATGCCACGGGTGCGTGCATTGTTCGGCAGCGAGCGGCCCACCGACGAAACCCGCGAGCCAGCCGAACTGATCAGCGCCTGCTTGCAAGAACGCCGCGCCGCGCTGGTTACCCTCAAGGCGCCCTGGCAACAATGGGCCGCCGAGTTGCGGGATATCTGCCTGCAAGCCGTCGCCGCCAAAGCGGTCGATGGGCGCAAGATGCAAGCGCGCTACTTCGAGCCCTGGTTTGAAAAGATCAGCGCCTGGGCCGCTGACGAAACCCTGGAACAACTGGATATCGGCACCGGCTTCACCCGCTTGACGCCCGATGGCATGGCCGAAGCCTGGAAAGGCGAGCCGCCGCAGCACCCCGGCATCCAAGCCATGGCCGGCCTCAAAGCCAGCCTCGACGCCTTGCCAACGCCTGACGCCGCGGTGCTGCAACACGCTGCCGGTTGGGTTGGCAAACGCTTCGAAGAAGAGAAACGTCGCCGCGCCGAGATGGGGTTTGACGACATGCTGATCCGCCTCAACGCCGCCCTCCAGGCAGACGGTGGCGAGCGCCTGGCCAGTGTGATCCGCGAGCAATTCCCGGTGGCCCTGATCGACGAATTCCAAGACACCGACCCAGTGCAATACAGCATTTTCGACAGCATCTACCGCATCGAGGAAAACCACCTCGACAGCGGCCTGTTCTTGATCGGCGACCCCAAGCAGGCGATCTACGCCTTTCGCGGCGCCGACATCTATACCTACCTGCGCGCCCGGCAGGCCACCACCGGGCGCCATCACACCCTGGGCACCAACTTCCGCTCCAGCCATGCGATGGTCGAGGCGGTGAACCATGTGTTCCAGCGTGCCGAAACCGGCCGTGGTGCGTTTCTGTTTCGCCAACCCGATGGCGACAACCCGGTGCCTTTCCATTCGGTACTGTCCCAAGGCCGTAGCGAGCAGTTGCAGGTCGACGGCCATACGCTGCCGGCCATGAACCTTTGGCACCTGCCCACCGACCACCCGATTTCCAACGCGGTTTACCGTCAGCAACTGGCCGCCGCCTGCGCCACGCAGATCGTTGCGTTGCTTAATGGTGGCCAGCAAGGCAGCGCAGGTTTTGTCAAAGCGGGGCGCTTGAAGGGCGTGTTGCCGTCAGACATCGCCATCCTTGTGCGCGACGGCAAGGAAGCCCAAGCCGTACGTGCCGAACTGGCCAGCCGTGGCGTGCGCAGTGTGTACCTGTCGGATAAAGACTCGGTGTTTGCCGCCCAGGAAGCCCATGACCTGCTGGCCTGGCTCAAGGCGTGCGCCGAGCCGGACGTCGAACGGCCATTAAGGGCGGCCCTGGCCTGCGTCACCCTGAACCTGTCCCTGGCGGAGCTGGAACGTCTGAACCAGGACGAACTGGCGTGGGAATCGCGGGTGATGCAGTTTCGTGGCTACCGTGCGATCTGGCGTACCCAAGGCGTGTTGCCGATGCTGCGTCGCCTGCTCCACGACTTCAAGCTACCGCAAACCCTCATCGCCCGCAGTGATGGCGAGCGGGTGCTGACCAACCTGTTGCACCTCAGTGAGTTGTTGCAACAGGCCGCCTCGGAACTGGATGGCGAGCAGGCGTTGATCCGTCATTTGGCCGAGCATCTGGCGCTGTCGGGGCAGGCCGGTGAAGAGCAGATCCTGCGTCTGGAAAGCGATGAGCAACTGGTCAAAGTGGTGACCATCCACAAATCCAAGGGCCTGGAATACGACTTGGTGTTCTTGCCGTTCATCTGTTCGGCCAAGCCCGTGGATGGCAGTCGCTTGCCGCTGCATTACCACGATGAACAGGGCAAGTCCCAGGTTAGCCTACGACCCACGGCCGAGCTGATCGCCCAAGCCGATGACGAGCGCCTGGCTGAAGACCTGCGTTTGTTCTACGTGGCCTTGACCCGCGCCAAACATGCCTGCTGGCTGGGCATCGCTGACCTCAAACGCGGCAATAACAGCAGCTCGGTCCTGCACCTGTCTGCATTGGGCTATTTGCTCGGTGCCGGCGCGTCGTTGGGCGAATCAGCGGGTCTGGCGCGCTGGTTGTTGGACTTGCAGCAAGGCTGCGCGGCCATCGGTTATGACCTTGTGCCAGACGCCCAAGACGTCCTGTTCCACCCGCCGCGCAACCAAGCGACCCTGCTCGCGCCATTGCTGCCTGTACGCAAGGCCGCGGAAAACTGGTGGATTGCCTCCTACAGCGCCTTGCGCATCGGCGACAGCATGAGCGCCGCCAGCCTCGAAGCGCCCGAAAGCCCACAGGCCCAGAAGCTGTTCGATGACGAACGCCTCGACCCCGATGCCCCTCGGGAAACGGTCGCGTCCGGTGGGGATATTCACCGTTTCCCACGCGGTCCCAACCCAGGCACCTTCCTTCACGGCTTGTTGGAATGGGCCGGTGAAGAAGGTTTCAACGTGACCCCGGAGGCGATCGAAAAAGCCGTGGGCGCACGCTGCAACCGCCGCAACTGGGAAGGCTGGATCGTCACCCTCAGCGGCTGGCTGGAGCACCTGCTGCAAACGCCGCTGCCGCTGCACAACGACCGCTTCACTCTCAGCGGCCTGCAGCAGTACCAGATCGAGATGGAATTCTGGTTCGCCAGTCACACCGTCGACGTGCTCGCCCTCGACAAACTGGTGTGCCAGCACACCCATGGCGGCGTGTCCCGCGTGGCCGCCGAGCCCGTCCTGCTCAACGGCATGTTCAAAGGCTTTATCGACCTGACGTTCGAGCACGATGGCCGTTACTACGTGGCCGACTACAAATCCAATTGGCTTGGCCCAGACGACTCGGCCTACACCCAGGACGCCATGGAACACTCGATCCTCGAGCATCGGTACGACCTGCAATACGTACTTTACCTGCTGGCCCTGCACCGCCAACTCAAGGCGCGCCTGCCGCATTACGATTATGACCAGCACGTCGGCGGTGCCCTTTACTTGTTCCTGCGCGGTAGCCAGTCGGTGAGCCAGGGCGCGTATTTCACCCGCCCGCCCCGTGAGTTGATCGAAAGCCTGGACCTGTTGTTCCAGGGCAAGCCCATCCCGCCCAAGGTTGAGCCCGCCTGGGAACAAGGAGTGTTGTTATGAGCCTGTCGCCGTTACCGCTGGAGGCGCTTTTGCCGCTTGATCGCGCCGCCGACTTGCTGCAGTTGCTTGCGCGTTGGGTCGAGCGGGGTTGGCTGCGGGCCTTGGACAAAGCCTTCGTCGGCTTCCTGTACGAGCTGGACCCAAACGCCGATCCGCTGGTGCTGCTGGCGGCGGCCTTGACCAGCCATCAATTGGGCCATGGCCACGTCTGTCTGGATGTGTTCGAAACCCTCAAGGCGCCGGATTTCGCCCTGTCACTGCCACCCGAAGGCGACCTGCACACCGGCGCCATGCTGCTACCCTCGCAGTTGCTGCACGGCCTGGATGGCGGCCATTGGTGCCATGCCCTGGCTTCAAGCCCGTTGGTCGCGCTGGCCGTCGATGGCAGCGAGGAGGCCCGCAGCCGTCCGTTGGTGTTGTCCGGCAAGCGCCTGTACTTGCGCCGTTACTGGACCTACGAGCGGCGTATCGACCACGCCCTGCGCCTGCGCCTGGCCAGCGTGGAAGACGCCGCCGCCGACCTGCCGCAACGCCTCAATCGCCTGTTCGACCAACCGGCGCCCGATGGGGTGATTGACTGGCAAAAGCTCGCCTGCGCCCTGGCGACCCGCGGCGCCTTCAGTATCGTCACCGGCGGCCCCGGTACCGGCAAGACCACCACCGTGGTGCGCCTGCTCGCGCTGTTGCAGGCGCCGGCCGTGGAGTCCGGCAGCCCGTTGCGCATCCGCCTGGCCGCGCCCACCGGTAAAGCCGCTGCCCGCCTGACCGAATCCATCAGCCAGCAAGTGCTGTCACTGACAGTACCCGACAGCGTGCGGGAAAAAATCCCGACCCAGGTCACCACGGTCCACCGCTTGTTGGGTAGCCGTCCGGGCACTCGGCATTTTCGTCATCACCTGGGCAACCCGTTGCCCTTGGATGTGCTGGTGGTGGACGAAGCCTCGATGATCGACCTGGAAATGATGGCCAACCTGCTCGACGCTCTGCCGCCCCACGCACGCCTGGTATTGCTGGGCGACAAGGACCAACTGGCCTCGGTAGAAGCGGGGGCCGTACTCGGCGATTTGTGCCGCGATGCCGAAGCTGGCTGGTACAGCCCGCAGACTCGCCACTGGTTGCAAGCCGTCAGCGGTGAAGACCTGAGCAGCAGCGGCCTGCAAGAGGACCTCGATGGCAGCCATCCCCTGGCCCAGCAAGTAGTGATGCTGCGCTATTCGCGCCGCTTCGGTGAGGGCAGCGGTATCGGCCAACTGGCGCGTTGGGTCAACCAGCAAAACGCTGAAGAGGCTCGCCAACTGCTGGCCGCAGGCCGCCACGACGACCTGTTCTGTGTCAGCCTCAAGGGCGAACATGACCACGCCCTTGAGCGCCTGGTATTGGACGGGCAGGGCGATGGCGCCCAGGGTTACCGCTACTACCTGAACCTGCTGCAATCGGCGCGTCCCTCTGCTGATACACCGCGTGACGATCCAGCCTGGACCGCTTGGGCGCAACAATTGCTGCACGCCTTCGACGCGTTTCAGCTGCTTTGCGCCGTGCGAAAAGGCCCCTGGGGCGTCGAAGGGCTCAACCTGCGCATCACCGCCGCGTTGCGCAAGGTACGCCTGATCGAAGGTGACGAGCAGTGGTACGAAGGCCGCCCCGTGCTGATGACCCGCAATGACTACGGCCTGGGCCTGATGAACGGCGACATCGGCATCGCGCTGAAATTGCCCGAAAGCGATGGCGGCCCCCACGTGCTGCGGGTGGCCTTTCCACGTAACGATGGCCAGGGCGGCGTGCGCTTTGTATTGCCCAGCCGCTTGAATGATGTGGAAACCGTGTACGCCATGACCGTGCACAAATCCCAGGGCTCGGAGTTCACTCACACCGCGCTGATCCTGCCGGATGCCCTCAACCCGGTGCTGACCAAAGAGCTGATCTATACCGGTATCACCCGTGCCAAGCGCTGGTTCAGCCTGATCGAGCCCCGGGGCGGCGTGTTTGAGGAAGCGGTGCGGCGCAAGGTCAAGCGCCTAAGTGGATTGATGTTGGAGTTGGACCATCTGTCTGAAAAAAATGACTGATAGGTCAGGCAATATTTCTCATTCAGACGTCTGATTTTTCTGAAAAAATAGCGAACCCCTCGAATGCTGTGCTTCGTGGGGATGTCCGCCGCTGTGCTATCGTTGCGGCATCACCCTGAAAACCCTTGAGAGTATCGCTGCATGAACGTGGCTGTCTCGCCCAAAGTGCGCAGTATGAGTTGGAGACGCCTGTTACTGGTGACGGTGCTGTGCCTGCTTGCGCCGCGCGTATTTGCGCAGACGCCCAGCCTGGCCGAGCACCGTGCCCAGGCCGTCACCCAAGTGGTGCTCGGCATCCTCAGCTACGCCCGTTGGCCGGTTGAGCCGCAGACGTTGCGCTTGTGCATCGTCGGGCCCACCCAGTACACCGACGACCTGATCAAGGGCACCACACAGGCCACTGGCCGTCCGGTGTCGGTGCGCCGTTTGCTGTCCGACCATCCCGATATCGTCAGTGCCTGCGACGCGGTCTACATCGGCAAGCTGAGCATGGATGAACGCAACCGGCTGTTCACGTCGTTGATTGGCCACCCGGTGCTCAGCATCAGCGAAGGCGGTGACCAATGCACCGTAGGCAGCCTGTTTTGCCTGCGGGTGAGCGATGAGCAAGTATCGTTCGAAGTCAACCTGGACTCCGTTGCCCGCAGCGGCGTGCGCATTCACCCCAGCGTACTGCAACTGTCCCGCCGTCGAGCGCCTGCGCCATGAGGTTTACTAAAGGGCGGCCGACTCTGCGCTCGGTCATTGGCCGGGGGCATATGATCCTGGCGCTGGTGGCGGTGACCCTGGCCAGCGTCTCCCTGACTTTGCTCGGCGTGCTGGCGTTACGCGTTTACGCCGAGCATAACTTGCATTTGATCGCACGCTCCATCAACTACACCGTGGAAGCTGCCGTGGTGTTCAACGACAGTTCGGCGGCCACCGAAGCCTTGAGCCTGATCGCCTCCACCGAAGAGGTTGCCCAGGCCGAAGTCTTCGACGATGAAGGCAAACTGCTGGCGCAATGGGTGCGGCCGAACACTGGCATGTTGTCGCAGGTTGAGCTTCAGCTGGCGCGTGCCTTGCTCGAGCAGCCCATCAACCAACCGATTCTCCATCAAGGGCAAACGGTCGGGAGTATCCACCTGACTGGGCATGGCGGTAGCCTGCTGCGCTTCTTGCTCAGTGGCCTGGCGGGGATTCTGATTTGCACCGCCCTGAGTGCATGGGTGGCCTTGCACTTGTCGCGACGCCTGCTGGACGGTATTACCGGGCCGCTGCAAAGCCTCGCCACCGTGGCCCATGCCGCTCGCAGCGAGCGTGACTTTGACCGCCGTGTGCCCCCGGCAGAGATCGCCGAACTCGACAGCCTGGGCAGCGACTTCAATGCCCTGCTCGGCGAGATGGGTGCCTGGCAGACTCACCTGCAAAGCGAAAACGAAACCCTGGCCCACCAGGCCAGCCACGACAGCCTCACCGGCCTGCCCAACCGTGCATTCTTCGAAGGCCGGCTGATCCGCGCCTTGCGCAGCGCGGCCAAGGTCAACGAGCGGGTGGCGGTGCTGTTCCTCGACAGCGACCGCTTCAAAGACATCAACGACCGCTTTGGCCATGCCGCCGGCGACGCCGTGCTGGTGGCCGTTGCCGACCGCGTGCGGGCGCAACTGCGCGAGGACGACCTGGTGGCGCGCCTGGGCGGCGATGAATTCGCGGTATTGCTGGCGCCCCTGCACAAGGCCGAAGACGCGCAGCGCATCGCCGACAAAATCATTGCCAGCATGGACATGCCGATTCCACTGCCTGGAGACACCCAGGTGTTGACCTCCCTCAGTATCGGCATTGCGATTTATCCCGAGCATGGCGCCACACCCGGCACCTTGCTCAACGCCGCCGACGCGGCGATGTACCAGGCCAAACGACTGTCCTCGGGCGGCCAGCAAACGGCGGAGTCGGAGCACTCCGTCGCCAACGTTCAACACAGGAGTTGATTCCCTTGTTCGCTAACACACGCGTTTTATTTATTTCTTTGCTCGTGGCCTTCCTGGCCCTCAGCGGCTGCCAGACGCCACCCAAAGGCCTGACCCCGGCGCAAGTCGCCGTGCTCAAGCAACAAGGTTTCGAGCTGACCGATGAAGGCTGGGCCTTCGGCCTGTCCGGCAAAGTGCTGTTTGGCAGCGACGTCGAAACCCTCAACAAACCCAGCACCGACATCGTCGAACGCATCGGTAGCGCCCTGGTTGGCGCCGGCATCGAGCGCGTGCGCGTTGATGGCCACACAGACGCCTCGGGCAAAGAACCCTACAACGTGGCCCTGTCCCTGCGCCGCGCCAAAAGCGTGGGCAAGGTGCTCACCCGCGTGGGCATGAAAGAAGAAAACATCCAACTGCGCGGCCTGGGCAGCAGCGAGCCGGTGGCGTCGAACACGACCCCAGCAGGCCGCACCGAGAATCGCCGGGTCTCCATCGTTGTGATCGCAGACTAAGCGGGTTCACCTTCCCCAAGCTGAAATGCATTCAAAATGTGGGAGCTGGCTTGCCTGCGATGGCGGTTGATCTGTAGATATAGCTTCTGCTGATACACCGCTATCGCAGGCAAGCCAGCTCCCACATTTAGTCTGCAAACCGCATTTCCCTCGTCTCTCCCATCAACAACCCTCGGTTCTGCTCTGTTACCTCTCGAATGTAATCCCACAACAACGTAATCCGCTTCAACTTCCTCAAATCCTCCCGGCAATACATCCAGAACTGCCGCGTAATCGCAATCTGATCCCCCAACACCGGTAACAAGCGCGGGTCCTGCGCGGCCAGGAAGCACGGCAAAATCGCCATCGACCGGCCTTGCTGGGCCGCCACGTACTGCGCGATCACGCTGGTACTGCGCAGGCTGGCGCTGGCGCCGGGCACCACATTGGCCAGGTACAGCAACTCCGAGCTGAAGGCCAGATCATCCACATAGCTGATAAACGGATGCTCGGCCAAATCCGCAGGTTTGCCGATCGGCGGGTGTTGGTCGAGGTAGTCCTGGGTGGCGTAGAGCTGCAATGTGTAGTCGCACAGTTTGCAGCACACATACGGCCCGTGTTCCGGGCGTTCCAGGGCGATGACGATGTCGGCTTCGCGCTTGGACAGGCTGATGAAGTGGGGCAGGGGCAGGATATCCACCGAGATCGCAGGGTAAGTGTCGACAAAGTGGCTCAGTTGCGGGGTGACGAAAAAACTGCCGAAGCCTTCGGTGCAACCCATGCGTACGTGGCCCGACAGCGCCACGCCGGAGCCGGACACCTGTTCGCAGGCCATGTGCAGCGTGCTTTCGATGGCTTCGGCGTAACCCAGCAAACGCTGGCCTTCGCTGGTGAGCACGAAGCCGTTGGTCCGGGATTTTTCGAACAGCAGCGTACCGAGGGACACTTCCAGAGAGCTGATGCGCCGCGACACGGTGGTGTAGTCCACCGCCAGGCGCTTGGCGGCGACGCTGGCCTTGCGGGTGCGGGCCACTTCGAGGAAAAACTTCAGGTCATCCCAATTCAGGGCGCCCAGGGAGGTGATGTTTTTTTGCATATTGGACCGGCTTTTATGTGCGTTCTTATTAGAGATTTGCACATCTATACTCCAAAAACAGTCCGAACGCCTCATTCTTCAAGGCGATTCACGCGCCTTGTCTCTGTATAAATATAAGAGTTGGAGACCACATGAACGCATCTGCCGATATTTCCGTGCAACCGGTCAAGTTGCTGATCAATGGCGAGTGGGTCGAGTCCAAGACCACCGAGTGGCAAGACATCGTCAACCCCGCCACCCAGCAAGTGCTGGCCAAAGTCCCGTTTGCCACGGCCGATGAAGTCAACGCGGCCATCGACGCTGCCCATCAAGCGTTCCAGACCTGGAAACTCACGCCGATCGGCGCACGCATGCGCATCATGCTCAAGCTGCAGGCCTTGATCCGCGAACATTCCAAGCGCATTGCCGTGGTCCTTAGCGCCGAGCAGGGCAAGACCATTGCCGATGCCGAGGGCGATATTTTCCGTGGCCTGGAAGTGGTGGAGCACGCCTGTTCCATCGGCACCCTGCAAATGGGTGAGTTCGCCGAGAACGTGGCCGGCGGCGTGGATACCTACACCCTGCGCCAGCCTATCGGCGTGTGCGCCGGCATTACTCCGTTCAACTTCCCGGCGATGATTCCGCTGTGGATGTTTCCGATGGCGATTGCCTGCGGTAACACCTTCGTCCTCAAACCTTCCGAGCAAGACCCGCTGTCGACCATGCTGCTGGTGGAGCTGGCGCTGGAAGCCGGTGTACCGGCCGGCGTGCTCAACGTGGTGCATGGCGGCAAGGACGTGGTGGATGCACTGTGCACTCACAAAGACATCAAGGCGGTGTCCTTCGTCGGTTCGACGGCTGTGGGCACCCATGTCTACGACCTGGCCGGCAAACACGGCAAGCGTGTGCAATCGATGATGGGCGCCAAGAACCATGCAGTGGTGCTGCCGGATGCTAACCGAGAACACACCCTCAACGCCCTGGTCGGTGCCGGTTTCGGCGCGGCGGGCCAGCGTTGCATGGCCACCTCGGTGGTGGTGCTGGTGGGCGCGGCCAAGCAGTGGCTGCCAGACCTCAAGGCCCTGGCACAAAAGCTCAAGGTCAACGCCGGCAGCGAAGCGGGCACGGATGTCGGCCCGGTGATCTCCAAACGCGCCAAGGCACGTATCCTGGAACTGATCGAAAGCGGCGTGAAACAAGGCGCCAAGCTGGAACTGGACGGCCGCGACATCAAAGTGCCGGGCTTTGAGCAAGGCAACTTTGTCGGCCCCACCCTGTTCTCGGGCGTGACCACCGACATGCGCATCTACACCGAAGAAATCTTCGGCCCGGTACTGGTGGTGCTGGAAGTCGATACCCTCGATGAAGCCATTGCTCTGGTCAACGCCAACCCGTTCGGCAACGGCACGGGCCTGTTCACCCAGAGCGGTGCGGCGGCGCGTAAATTCCAGAGCGAAATCGATGTGGGCCAGGTCGGCATCAACATCCCGATTCCGGTGCCAGTGCCATTCTTCAGCTTCACTGGCTCGCGCGGTTCCAAGCTCGGCGACCTGGGCCCGTACGGCAAGCAAGTGGTGCAGTTCTACACCCAGACCAAAACCGTCACCAGCCGCTGGTTCGACGACAACACGGTCAACGATGGCGTCAACACCACCATCAACCTGCGCTGAACCTGGGAGACGACCATGAAGATTGCATTTATCGGCCTGGGCAACATGGGCGCGCCCATGGCCCGCAACCTGATCAAGGCTGGCCACGCGCTGAACCTGTTCGACCTGAACCAGGCCGTACTCAAGGAACTCGCCGAACTGGGCGGCACCATCAGCAGCTCACCGCGTGACGCCGCCCAAGGCGCCGAACTGGTGATTACCATGCTGCCGGCCGCCGCCCATGTACGCAGCGTGTGGCTCAATGAAGACGGCGTGCTCGCGGGCATTGGCAAAGGCGTGCCGGCGGTGGACTGCAGCACCATCGACCCGCAAACCATCCGTGATGTAGCGGCTGCGGCAGCCAAACAAGGCGTGGCAGTGGCCGATGCGCCGGTGTCCGGTGGCACCGGCGGTGCCCAGGCCGGGACGCTGACCTTCATGGTCGGCGCCAACCCGCAATTGTTCGCCACCCTGCAACCGGTGCTGGCGCAGATGGGTCGCAATATCGTGCATTGTGGTGATGTCGGCACAGGGCAAATCGCCAAGATCTGCAACAACCTGCTGCTGGGTATCAGCATGGTCGGCGTCAGTGAGGCCATGGCCCTGGGCGATGCACTTGGCATTGATACTCAAGTGCTGGCCGGCATCATCAACAGCTCCACGGGGCGCTGCTGGAGTTCCGATACCTACAATCCTTGGCCAGGCGTGATTGAGACCGCGCCATCATCGCGTGGCTATACCGGTGGTTTTGGTGCCGATCTGATGCTCAAGGACCTGGGCTTGGCCACCGAAGCTGCACGCCAGGCACACCAGCCGGTGATCCTCGGCGCGGTGGCCCAGCAGTTGTACCAGTCGATGAGCCAGCGCGGGGAGGGGGGCAAGGACTTCTCGGCGATCATCAACAGCTATCGCAAGCCCAAATAGAACGCCTTTTTCCTGGGGCCAGCAGAGGGTTGGCTCCTGGTTTTATACTTAGCGTGCCTTCTGGCCGTTGAGCCAGCATCCGACGACGTAAGGCACCAGGCTTGTTGCTTTTCCTCGCATGAACGCATAGCCGTAAGGCTTGCGCGAAATCTCCAGCGCAATCAGGACCTTCTCCGCCGTGTGTCTGGCTTTGGTAACTAAGCCAGCGGCCGGCTGAGTGGTCAGTGATGTTCCCACGACCAGCACTTTCTTCGCACTTTTGAAAAGCAGCTGTGCTTTCTCGATATTTGGTACGTTTTCGCCATACCAGACGATATGGGGACGTAATTGGCTGCCTTTTTCGCAGAGGTCGCCCAGAAGGATCGGGGACTCGTCAATCTTATAGATCAATTGTTCATCGACGGTGCTTTGCGCCAAGTTGATTTGGCCATGCAAATGTAGAACGCACTTAGAGCCTGCACGCTCATGCAGATCGTCGACGTTTTGAGTAATGACTACAACATCAAATCGGGACTCTAACGCAGCGATGGCGAGGTGCGCGGCATTGGGCTGTGAGTTACAGGCCTTCATCCTCAATTCGTTATAAAACGCTAGAACCTCTTGAGGATGCCTATGCCATGCCGTCGGGGTGGCTACGTCTTCAATACGATGATTCATCCACAGGCCAGTTTGGTCGTTAAACGTGTCCAGGCCACTTTCGGCACTGATGCCGGAGCCGGTGAAGATGACGATCTTTGTTTTCTCGTGTTCATCGATCATCGGAGGGACCAGTGTTCATGGCGAATACGCCTGAAAGATCTTGAATTCATCGTTGGCCCAAGGCTACACCCGATCTTGCTAACGTTTCCTCCTTTTCGCTGCTAGGGCTACCTCGTGATCATTCCACTGTACCCGTAAAAATCAGGTCTTTATGGCACGTCGATACTCAAGCTCCCTTAAATATCTGGTCTTCCAATCTCAAGCGAGAAAGTCTGCGCTGGCGTCATTTTCCGAGCTATGGGCTTCATCGGGCCATCAGTTGCTCGATGCTTCAAAAGTGCGTTTCGACGTTATTGACGGGCGAGCGGTTGGCGCTTTTTATCTTTGGGGAGGCGACGCCCAATTTCCCTGGGAGGATGTTCCTGCTTGGAAGGCGTTGGACGCCCGAGGGTTTGATCTGTCGATTTGGCACGACCAGCAATTGTGTGGCCTGTGTTATGCGACGCCTCGTAACAGTAAAGTCACGATCAAGATAGTGCTACTCGAAGGGAGCTCAGATAGCGAGCATCCCTTGAAGGGCTTGATTGCTGCGCTTGCACTAGGCGCTATCGATTCATACGCACGAATTATTGGCTGTTCTCGTATCGAAATTCAGGAGCCACGTCCTGACGTCGTACCGACGTACGAGCGACTTGGGTTCAGCTATGACGAAAGTCAGCGCCTTGTGATTTCAGTTGAGCACACCTAGTATGGGGCGCATGTACAAGGCTTGGACAGAGGCTTGGTTTAATGAAAGCGACTAACCAGAAAGATGCGCAATGGGTCGAGATGTTTTGCGCCGAGGCTAAAAAGCTTGGCGGATCTACGTCGGCCAATCAGAAACGATTTTTCAACGCAGCTGTTGAGCACGGCAAGGACATGGAGCCAGCAGGCCCCTTGGCTGGCCAGGGCCGCTAAGCCGCACTATAAAAAACCGCCGTTAAGGGCGGTTTTTTTGTTTGTGAGCATGTCTGATCGCTAACTCATGCAAACACAAAGTACTTACGCACCGTCTCGACCACTTCCCACGTTCCTTTCATCCCCGGTTCCACCACAAAGATATCCCCAGCCCGCAGATGGATCGGCGCCATGCCTTCAGGCGTGATCACGCAGTAACCTTCCTGGAATACTGGTTACTTTTCATCTATTGACATGGACTGGTTACTTCGTTGTCATGGACGTAAATCGAACCGGAGATAAGCTATGGCACGTGCCGAATTTATCCAGCTCAAATTGTGTGAGCGTTTCAGTTTGCGAGATCGATTGATTCGTTCTCGCCTTGAGGGGAGGAGTGCGGCTGAGACGATTTCAGATGTCCCGCAGTTGTATTGGCAATCGGGGCACCCTTGGCATGAAGTGAATCTCTGGTTTTTTAACCAAGCGAAACTTGTTTCTTTAGGGCTTAGAGATATCAAAACATTACATGCAATAGCAGTATCCATGAAATTCTATATGTCTTTCCTCGAGAGTGAGCGGTTAAGTTGGGATGTGTTTCCTGACAAGTACGCTGAACGATGCCTGGTTATATTTCGAGGCTACCTTGTAAAGCTCAGGGTCGACGGTGAGCTAGCACCCTCCACGTGTAAGCGTCGGATGAATGACGTTTTGAAATTTTATGATTGGTTGCTTGAGATGAAGATGCTTGACAGAAAAGTTCTTCCATTTCGAAAGGAAAGGAACGAAATACCGATTTTTAACGCGGCGGGGGTTAAAAGAACGTTAGTTACTTATAGGCGGGACTTGTCGATCCCTAATCGGAAGGCGAACTATACAGATCTTGAATATGGTCTGGAACCTCTCACCAAGGAACAAAAACAGGCAGTCCTTTTAAGTGCGAAGAAATTTGCTAGTGAAGAGCTATATCTTATGCTGCTTATGGCATTTTCAACGGGTATGAGGCTGGGGACGATATGTGATTTGAAGGTTCAAACGCTTTTAGATTGTGTGCCCTGCTTTGAAAGCAAAAATACATACTACTTAAGTGTTGGGCCGAAAGCGCGTGGTACGCCAGTGGCTACGAAATTTAACGTCAATGGACGTGTTATTATTCCTGTGGCAGTTCTTGAACTGGTTAGAAAGTACTGTAATGGTGCTAGGCGATTGATACGTGCTAATAAAGCAGATGAATACTGTAAGGATCTGGTGTTTCTTAATCGAGGTGGCAAAGCTTACGCCCGAAAGGGAAAGGATCAAAGCAGTTCAGTGAACGTCCAAATATTTAGAATGAAGGCTGCTGCTCTCCAGAGTGGAATAGATATATTAGATTTTAAGTTTCATGCTGCCAGAGCGACATTTGCCAGTGAGATCGCGGTGTTGGGGTTGGTGAAGTTGGGTGCGAAAAATCTGCCGGCCATTGTTTCGTTGGTACAAAAATTATTGATGCATAAATCCGAGAAAACATCGTTGGCATATATTTCATTCGTTAAGCAGCAAGCTGTAATTGATTCTTTTGATTTGGATTTTGATTGTTCTGAGGCTGAAGTTGAAGGGCTTATTGTTTGAAATTCTCAGATTACGAAATAACGAACCTCCAATACAGTGCTATTCATGTTCCTTATAATATTGGCGTGTTTGCTTTTAGTGGCGCCTCAGCGATGAAAAGGCGGGTCAGTTGCAGGCTTTGGCAGGAAGGAAAACTGGGGGCGCCGATTGAGTCGAGGATACCGATTATCGCTAAAATGCATGAGTATCTAGAGGGGCGAATCGTTGGTGGACTTAGAGTTTCGACAGTGCGAGCTCTTTTTAATGCCTTGAGGAAGTTTTTTTCTCATGTTGACTTTGTTGGTGCAGATGTTGGTTTGAATAACTTGATGGAGGTGTTCATTTCTTGGGGAAGAGAGTTGTCTGATCGGCATGCGAGGAAAGAGCCAATGTCGACGACTGCAAGAGGCACTGTTTCATGCGCTGGCGTTGTAGTTGCCTATGTATGTGGTATTGCCAGTAATGTATTGGTGCGGAGTTGTCGATTTTCAACGCCGCCGAGAAGATTCAAACGACCTGCTAAATCCCAATATATCCCTAAAGTGGCGAGCTACATTGAGGATTTGGAAGACGTGGTTGACTGTCTTTCTATTTCAAATATTTCTGGGCCTCTCCCGGTATGCATTACATCTAAGTCAAGTGATAATTTGTTTTACTCTTATGGTGGTGTTTCTAATTTTGTTGTTTCTAAAAAAAGATGGCGTGAAGAAAGTGAGTCGATTGATGTTAGAGATAGCAGTGTTTGGGCATTCAGGGTGCATGTCAATCTAAGATTGATATGTGAAATGATGCTTTTTATTAACGATACTTCTGCAAACTTTGAGCAGGCTTCGAAGTTAAAGTTTTCCAGTAGAAGGATGACCTATACAGAGAACGGTACGAAATATCATGCTTATAAGGATCGGAAGGGAGGTGAGGTTTCATATTCGATAACTGCAGGCTACTCAGGCAGATTTAAGAGATATTTAGAGTTTAGGGCGTTCTTAGTTGAAAATAACCCATCTGACGAGTTGTTTCCGTTTATTAGGCATCCCCGTAAATACAGAAGTGGTAATATACAGGATAGACGATTGAGAACTTTGATGTCTTTGCTCGGAAGGCCCTTTGTTCCTGCATCGGTTTTGAGGACGTGTGCGCTAAATAAAGTTCTGCAGGAAGGTGGAAATATAGATGACGTGCTAAAGTTAGGGCAGCACTCTAGGAGAACATTCTTCCGAAGTTATTTTTTGCCAAACCATCAGTTGGCGTCTAAAGAGTGGAGTGATTTTTTTAAATTTGTTAATGATCGACGTAAGGCTGCCCTTGTGTTTGGGGGGTGTAGTGGAGAGTCAGGGAAAAAGATACCAATTGTAGCGGGTGGTTCTCCTGAACCCGACTGCATAAATCCGGCAGGCTGCTTATTCTGTGTGCATTATCGTGGAGAGGAGAGTATGGACTATATATGGGCATTGCTTAGCTATAAAAAACTAAAATGTCTGGAGTATGCTTGCTCAAAAGCAGCGGCGCTAAGTGATTCAATAACGCCCCTGGAAGGTTTGCTTGCGAGAATCGCTGATGTTGAAAGTCAGTTTATTGTAAAGGCAGCGTTGCAGGAGAGTCACAGTGAAGCATCAGAACGTATATTAGAGGAAAATTATCATCCTTATTGGCGTGGGTTTATTGAGCTGCTGGAACGTCAGTAAAAATATGAGGAAAACAATCGAAAAGCTGGGGTGCGACTCTGGAAACTCAAAAGATGTCTTGGCCGATATCGCTATTTTTCCTCCGCCAATGGATCATCCTATTGTCGTGAGTTCGAAAGGAGTGGTGATTAGCAGGTACGGGGACTCAATTTATGATTACTCTACGTATGCAGGAAAACCATTGCGGGTAGCCTTTTTTAATGATAGGTCATCTAGGTATAATTTAGACTCTTATCATTACGAGTTACTAAGAATTTTCCTCGCCTATTGCCAGTTTGTTCACCATAAAAGGCTTGGCTTCAGGACGATGGTAGGAAAGTTTGAGTTGCTCAAAAAAGCAATGCACTTCTGCATTTCTCGTAAAGTTAATTTTGACGAGTTGAGTAGGTATCCTCGCGTTTGCGAGGAGTTTGCAATCTGGCATGTTGGATTGGGTGCTTCCGCTGGTAAGTTGTCATCAATTCTGTCTGATATATTTCATGCGAGAAATATGCTCGGATTTCATGGGCCGGATATTGGTTATCTTTCAACGATGAATGCTCTCATTTCTCTTGATGAGCCGAGTGAGCAAACTCCTTACATACCCACCAGGATTTGGGATTATCAATGTAATAGGCTGGAGTACTTTTTAGATTCATTCTTGAGTAGAAAACAGTCATTTATTGACTTGTTTAATACTATGCTCGATGCATATGTTACTAACGCGGGGTCTATCGAGAAGGCATGTCGGTCTGGAGCCTTGAAGTCACTATCCCCTTTTAGGCAGGTAAATCCGACAGGAAAGGTGAAGTTTGGTACGTTTACTAGCATTGCAAGTGAATACGGAGTGCTTTCATGTATAAGGGAGTTAATTTGTTCTGCAGATGAAAAACCATTCTCTAGTAACGCTGGAGCTAAGCCCTTTGGCCGTTACTTTAATGCCATATCATTTGTGGCTCAGGCTTTCTTGGTTGCATTTAGTGGTATGCGTATATCAGAGGCTGCAACACTTCGTAAAGACTGCATCGAAGTGGAAAGTGTAGAGGGATGGGGAGATGTTTATTATCTGAGAGCAATGACCAAAAAAACAATAGACGACCCGAGTGCGCTTTGGATCACCTCTGAGGTCTCAAGGAAGGCTGTGGAGGTATTGTCGATTATTTCAGATTTAAGAATGAGCGTGATGCAAATGGACTCAAGGATTTCCTTGAGTGCAGATGACATTGCTAATCCCTTTTTAGTGGTTTATGGCGTCGAACCCTGGCTGCCCTCTAAGACTAAAAATGCAGAGCGTGACATTAACGTTCGGTCTTGGTTGCCCTATCGCTTTTGGAAGAAAGTAAGTCCTGGTTTGTTTTTACATAGTGAGATTTTAATAAGGGAATCTGATCTGGATGAAAGCCTTCAGGTTTCACCTGACCTCGACCTAAAAGTGTTTTCGGTAGGCAAAGAATGGATGTTTGCATATCATCAGTTACGACGTACATTAATGGTGAATTCTTCAAGATATGGATTAGTAAGTGGCTACTCTCAGCAGTATCAAATGAAACACCTATATCAGGCGATGTCAACTTATTACGGTAAGGGAGGAGGGGGGTTATCATTAAATCAAGATATTCAATACTCATTTGTAGAAGAGGTCTATCGTCAGATTGCAGCCAGTGCAAAGGAGCTCGTTTCTGATAGTTTTTTCTCGCCGCTAGGTGATAAGCATACGGAGTCTATGATACAACTGTTCGCAAAGGCTGACTTGGTACAGCTAGTTAAGAAAGCTAAGGCTGGGGAGTTTAAGATTCGGCAGACACTGATTGGTGTATGTCTCTCAAAGACTTTCTGCAGTCTCGGTGGTGTTGATAATTTGGTTGATTGTGGCTCATGCCATGAGGCGTTAGTCGATAAAAGAAATTTGTCTTTTGTTGTTGGCTTTTTAAAAAATGTTTCTTATATTTTGCCTGACATAGATGAGGGCACTCCCGCTTATCAAAGCTTAGATAAGCAGCGAGTTGTGGCAAGTAAGTTAATCGAGGCAATTAATGTTAGAAGTTAAGGATGGTGCTGAAGCTGCTTTTCGTGAAGCGTTCTGTAGACTTAAGAATGGAAATCCTAGGGTTGTCGATTCAAAATCGCCCGTCTCACAAAATAACGTCGCCAAAGAAGCTGGTCGTGATCCTTCCGCACTTAGGAAAAGTCGCTATCCTTTATTAATAAGTGAGATTCAGGATTGGATTTCAAAGAATCGTCAACCTTCTGAAGAGAAAAGAGTATCTGATCAGCTTAGACTGAGAGTCAATACGCTGCAGCAGAGGATTTCCCAGTTAGAAGCTGATCGTGATTTGTCTCAGAGCTTACTGCTAGAGGCTCACGACCGAATTATTGAGTTGTCGCGTCAAAATGAGATACTCATCTCTTCTTCTCCGCCCGCAAACGTTCATAGGCTAAAGGTATAAGACAGTTTAGCCCAGGTTTAAGATGTGGGTGGAGTTTCAGTGATGATTTGCGTTATATGAGATGGTTTGTTGAATGTTCCTTGGTTGGGTAGAGTTTCTATGGTTTGTCCCGAAGCTTGTGGACAGGTAGCCCAGTATTCTGGACTACCCCCGAAGACATCTCCAGCATATGCGGAAACATCGTCACTATTCAGCGCAGCTTAGGGCTTTCGAGCCTCGCCACAACTATGAGGGTAAGCACACCTTTCGCCTGACCATCTATATAGTTGCGCTCCATCAAAGGTAAGATCAGTGCTCTGGCAGGAACAGTCCTGGTGCTTGCCATTGTCGCCCTAGTCGGAATCTCGGTACGGTTCAGGCCGGCGGGAGCCACCGTTCTGGGGTAGTCCAGTAGCACCGTGACTTTGAAGCTAAGTGCGATTCATAATGTTCTGTATCGGCAGTTCATCGTGGCAGTGCACCTCTCCAAGGGCCTTCATCGAGCCACACTATATCGTCCCCTGCCTTAATAGGGAGAATAGATCAATTGCTGAATTGCCCCCTACCCAATATCCCGCCTCGGTTGGATTTTTTGTGACCGCTGGCTACCAGAACCCCTAGGACTGGAAGACCAAGGCCGGCTAGACTGGCAAAAATCTCACCCGGAGGTATGCATGAGCACCGCCCTTGCGGATCAGCTCGGACGCCGTTTTGGTTGCTGTCCGTTAAGCCGTCGCGACTTTCTCAGCTGGGTTGATGACCAGCTGGAGCGTTGCGCCCGTATGGGGCTGCCGGATGAGGAGGCACAGCGCCTGATCGAAACGGGCTATGTCCAATGGCGTGCTGAATTACTGGGGATTGATCTGGACTGGGAAAACGCCCCGCCTGTAGGACGCGAGTTTCCAGACCGCGAACAACCCGTTGGGCAGGAACGGGAGCCGCTGGAGGATGCATAACGCCATTTACACTGATACACGCGCCGCATTCGAACGCACGCTGGTGGTTGCCCAGGGTGAACGTGCCTATGGCGAAACCTTCCAGATCATCAGGAGTGCGTGGCGGATATAAGAAAGGCCATTGACCAGGACACCCTGCAAGCCCTGATCGAGACCGATGCCGCACGGGAATTTCGGGCCACCATGGGGGCGGTTCACTTCACTGCGTCACCACACACGCTACCCTACCATACGTTACCTGGTCGATCAGTGGTCGGCCGTACCGTGACCTGATTGCGCGTTCCGCAGATTCCGGTCAGCCGTTTTCATCACAGAGAAATGGTTCGCCGTCCAACCAAAGCCCCAACACTGGCGGGAGCTTGAGAGTTTCATGAGCGTCTGCCAGTTGAGATAACGCTAATCGGCATGCCGCTTCAGACCGGCCCTCGAGATGAATCGCCGCCGGTTCTGGGTAATGCCGCAACAGTTGTTTTGCCTGCAATCGCACCAACTCTGGGAGCGAGTCATTCCGAGAAAGTTCGCGCAAGAACTCCCAGGTATGGATCAGGCTCCGAGCTCGTTCATCGACCATGGTCATAGCAGCAATCCTCGTCGATTACGGTCGAGCCACCATGCGTACCATGATCCCGACCAGGGGAATGGGCTTACTGATAGATCCCATAATTGATGCGTTCCAGATAGGCCTCGACAGCGTGAAATCTTTCAGGGTTGTCGATAACATCCCGGGGCACGTCGCCGCCCAAATAACTGCACGGGCGCGCTAACCACTCCTCGGCCAACCGTCTATTGCCGAACACGTTAATGGCGCGATCCCGCACCTTGGCGTAGTGCAGGGTCGCAGCGCTCGCTGACGCTTCATCCACAGCCGACCGCATCCATCGTGGCATTCGGCAGTTTCTAAGGGTGATCAGATCGTCACGGCCCAGGGTAGTGACGACCTTGAAAACGATCTGAGATGAGAGCCCCCTTTTCCCAATGTAGTGCAGAGCGGTGAGCACCGTTCCCACATTCGTTCCTGCGTGCTGCAGTTTGTCATAGGACAAATGCCTGAGACAAACCACTGCATTACCAATCCTAATGTCGCGAGTCGCACCGCTGGTGTAGTAGGTCGGAATCACCTGCACCTGCGTACTGAGGCCCAACCTGCGAACAGCCTCAGCTCCGTGTATCTGAATCGTCTCGCCGTTCGCCTTAGCGATAGCCATCACGACGCTCAGTGGGCTGGGTCGAACCCGGCCGATGTGTTTGCTGACCTTGGGCCGCATGTAGATGCCGCGAACAAGTCGTTCCAGGCAGCCTGATTGTATGAGCCTGGACAGTGCTTTATCGACCGCTGCACGGGACCCTATCTGTGCAAAAACCACTCGGGAAAAAGGCTTGCCCTTGCGCATATGTTTTAGTCGCTCAGAGATCGCATCAGCAGCCGACATTGGTTTTTCGCCGTATTGAGCCCAGGTGCGACCATAGCGCTTTTCAGGCTCTTCGCCTACGCCGCATTGGTTGCTGTCGCCGTTCGTTTGAACGGTATTGAATCGCCCCTGGTTTTCTAGACACTCTCCAAGCTCAGGAAATAGCGTTTCTCATACTCTACTGGAGACAGCTGCATAGCACTGCTGTGTCGGCGTTTAGGGTTATAGAACATCTCGATGTAATCGAAAATATCACTTCGGGCTTCTTCACGGGTTGTGTAGATCTTTCGTCGGATTCGCTCTCGCTTCAAAAGCTGGAAAAAGCTCTCGGCTACGGCATTGTCGTGGCAGTTTCCCCGCCGGCTCATGCTGCCGATTACATTGTTGGCCTTCAAAAAGCTTTGCCAATCCGAGCTACTGAACTGACTGCCTTGATCTGAGTGAATCATAACTTGCTGCTGAGGCTTGCGTCGCCAAACAGCCATCAACATCGCGTCGATAGCCAGGTCGCTGCACATCCTTGGCTTCATTGACCAACCAATTACTTGGCGTGAGAACAGATCCAGCACTACCGCGAGGTAGAGCCACCCTTCATAGGTGCGGATGTAAGTGATATCTGTCACCCAGACCTTGTTCGGCTCACTTACCTTGAACTGCCGCGCGAGGTGGTTGGGCGAGGCCACTGTTGGCTTTCCACCATAGAACCCTGGACGCCGCCGATAGCCCGTTTGAGAACGCAGCCCCTCCGCCTGCATCAAGCGCCCGACTCGATTTCGGCCGCATTCCTCTCCCAGCTCACGCAGGTCATCGTGAATTTTGCGGTAGCCGTATACACCTCCGCTTTCCAGCCAAGCGTGTTTGATCAAGCCAAGCAGACGTTGATCTTCTTTTGCTCGGGCAGATTGAGGCTCGGCCAGCCAGGCGTAATAGCCGCTGGGGTGCACCTTGACGGTTTGGCAAAGGCGCCGCACCGGGTAATCAGTCGAGTGCTTCTTGATGAAGGCGTACTTCAGCCGCACTCCTTGGCAAAGTACGCGGCGGCCTTTTTTAAGATGTCTCGCTCTTCCGTCACGCGCTTGAGTTCAGCGCGTAGCTTGCGCAGTTCGGCCTGCTGATCGTCGTCTTGCTGACGCTGCTCTTGGGGCTTGCTGTAGACCTTGATCCAGGCGTAAAGACTGTGCACGGACATGCCCAGGCGCTGGGCGACATCGGCGACAGGTTTGCCTTTCTCGGTCACTTGCTTGACCGCTTCGATCTTGAATTCTTCGGGGTAACGCTGACGACTCATGGCACCTCCTATTTGGGCCTCATTATGAGGCTTGGAGGTGTCTACGAAACTAGGGGCGATTCATAGATTGGAAGAAAATACTGAGTTCGGACCAATCGCTAAGGTACTTTTCGAAAAAATTTGCATCCGAATGGACAAAAGAACATAGGCTGTTCACGCCAAAAGGAAGCTATTATTTTTCAACCGGACAGTTCGTTGACGCTATAGGATTACTAGAGCGATTCAAGAAGCCATCGAAGGCAGCGGCGTACCTCTGCACTACAACTCGCGTTTTTAACCGTTTGTTAAATAACCAGATCGCGATGTCACAAAAGGTTTATCTGTATGAGAAAAGTTGGGATGAACTTGCTCCAGTGACCTGTGAAGTTGAAAACTGGCAGAGGAAACTGCGGATGCACCCGGCGGTCTCAAGGAGCAAGTGCAACAGTCAGTTAACTTTTCTGCACTTGCTAAGCGAACGCAATCCCGCTTCCAAAACATCATCATCAATGGACGTCTGACCGAACCGAGCCGATCTGCTTGCACACGATTTTCACTGCCGAAAGCTTACCCCATGACAAGCTCTTCCGTCGCTGAGACAGCGGCTATACACAACCCCCCTTTCATCGCTTAAACAATGGCTATACACAACCCCCCCTCTATCGGCGATTTGACGGCCTGCAATGCCACGACAGAAACACCCATCAGACGCCTCCACCAGGTAACTGGTTGGAGCTCAAGCGGGCCTTGCTCGTCACGATCAGTTTATCGTTTCGAGCTTGTTGGTCGCGCTGAGCTGAAGATAATCCACCAGCACCTCAACCGGAAATTTCCAGCCCAATGTCTGGCGAGGACGGGTGTTGAGCAAATCGGCTATTTCGTCCAGCCGTGCCTGCGTCACCAGCGAGAGGTCTGTGCCTTTGGGAAGGTATTGGCGTAACAACCCGTTCGTATTTTCATTGCTGCCACGCTGCCAAGGCGAGTGTGGATCGGCGAAGTAAATCTTCATCCCCGTGCGTGCGGTGATTTCGGCATGACGGGCCATTTCGCTGCCTTGATCATGCGTCATGGTTTTTAATAGCGATGGCGCCATCCGCGACATTTCCCTAACAATGGCTTCCGTCGCCGCCTCTGCGGTGGGGGCTTCGAGCTTGGCGAGAATTACATAACGGCTCGTACGCTCGACCATGGTGGCAACCGCTGAGCGATTATTGGCGCCCATGATCAGGTCGCTCTCCCAATGGCCAGGTACCAGACGATCTGTAACCTCAGGGGGGCGTAGGTGAATACTCAGCTGTGCCGGGTAGCGTTCTCGACGCACATTGCTCTGGGTTCGCTTACGACGTTTGCCGTTACCCTGACGCAAATAACTGACCAGCTGACGTTTCAGTTCGCCGCGTGGGTAGGCATAGATGGTGAGGTAAATAGTTTCGTGACTCACATGTCGCTCGGGTTGGCCGGGCCAGATACTGCGTAGTCTGCGGGCAATTTGTTGCGGTGACCAGCCAATGCGGAGCATTTCGACAACCACCTGAAACAGCTCTGAATCTGGAGACAAACGCCGCTGGCGGCGGGGTACCTGCCGAAGCTGTTGAGCCCTGCTGGCAGCCTGGGCGGCGTCATAGTGATGCTGGTGGGGGTTACGTCTGATCTCACGACTAATGGTGCTAGGGTGACGGCCCAGCAAAGCGGCGATAGCTCGCAGTGGTTGCCGTTGAAATAGCATCACCATAATGGTGACGCGCTCCTGGGTACTCAGGTGGTTGTATTGGGTAGACATGGCAACACCTTACATCAGGCGTTGCACTTGCTCCTTGAGACCGCCCCCTCATTCGATAACCGCGAAGTGTATGGAAAAAAATTGTGGGGTGACTGTCTCTGCGAGAAGTTGGATGCGGGAAGTAGTGAGAGGGGTATTTGATGATGCATTATTATGTCAGCTCCAAGATAAAGTATACCCGTTTGAACGCGACTTTAAATATGAGGAGGAGTTCTATTGCTCGATCTCGCCGACAATTCGTGCAAACTCGAAAACGTTATTAGAGCCTGAGGACTCGTTGTTCGTTATTTCGCGTAATCTTTTGACCTATTCAAAATCCGTAAGGTCGAACGAGTTTAGAAAAGTTAGTGACGGGATGTTCATAAGTTGGTTGGGCGGTACGTCAGCACAGGGTGGCTCACTATTTAGAAAATTTGATATCCTTGATCCGCGAACAGGCACTGTTGCAGCGTTTACTTGGCATGATATCCGTCATTGGCTCAATACTGTATATAAGCAGGGCGGGCTTTCGGACGCTCAGGTGAATATTATTTTAGGACGAGCGGATTATACGCAAGCTCAAATATACGACCACACCTCGGCATTAAGTAGATCACTTATACTTCAAGATATGATGCAGCGCGTTAGGGAGGACAAGGCGGTGGGATTGATACAGACTACGTTCAATAATCTTAAGATAGCAGATCGTAAGGAGGCCGAAGATTATCTTACGGCTGCTATTCGTGTTATCAACCCAATGCCTCATGGCGGGTGCGCTCATAATCTTGCACTCAAGCCTTGTCAAAATCATCTTTCCTGTTTGGCAAAGGGCGGTGATGGCAAGCCCTGCGAGGTGCTTATTGTCGACTCGCAAAATGAAAAGCAAAGGTCTGAAATTCAGCGAATAGCTCACGACGCGAGTTTGATCAGAGTTCATATAGTCAACGCCGGTGGTAAGTCAAGTCCTCAATATAAGCATTTTGAAAACGTAGAGCAGTCTGCTAATTTTTTGCTGACAGAGATTTTTAAAAAGAGTGATCATTGAGGAGGTTGTATGAATTATAGGGGGGAAAGACTCAAGGAGTATCTAAGAAGTAAGCTGTTGGAGTTGATTGTTTTTTATCGCGATCGCTCTGTGCAGTATACATACAGTCAAAAAGAATTCTCCATTTACGCAGGAGTCTCAAGGGAGACTATCAGAAAATATCAATTTGAGATTGATGTCGTATTGCAATCCTCACTTATCTCCAAATGGACACTTGATAAAGATGCCAAGTGTAGGAATTTGCAGGAGAAAATTTTAATACTTCAATGTGAGTTAAATAAGGTTGATAAAATGTATGTGGCGATGCGCACTCAGTATATTGGTATTTTAGAAGCGTTGTTAATGCATTCTATAGATATTCGTGCTTTAGTCGTCCGGTCTCCTGATGCGCTGAAGGTGGAACATGCGTATAACGAATGCGTTCTATGTAACTCCGTTGTCTGTGATGAATTGCCGCTCGGCTAGGGCCGTATCTCACATGTCACGACACTGACGTGTTGTGATCCAAGGTGCTGATTCTTCTGAGCCCTATGTTGCCACCAATAGTATTCGCGTGCAATTGAGTGTTGAGAACTTGGTGAGTCTATTAAAAAATATAATTCGATTCTGTATTGATAAGAAAATATTCGTGTCATGAAAGCCGTAATATGCATCATCCTAGATATTCTGACTGAGCGCATTGGGCGTCAGTCAAGAGAAGGACTTAGCTATTCAAATTTGGCAAAATCTGAGAAATCATGTCAGCACCCGAATGAAAAAATTGCTATGCCCAGTGACCCCATTGCTCCACAACTCACCACCGCAAGACCAGTGCACCGGATGGCGTAAAAAATGTGCCCATCACCCAGGCTGGCGTCCGGTCTCGGCGCACCGCCTATTAATCTGAGCGGTGGTGAATACACGAACTACCTCCAGGTAGTCCAAGATTTCCGCCGCATCCCCACCGGGTCAGTTTTTAATCAGCGCCAACAGTGCAGTTGTACAGCCGTTCCTGCCATGTGGTACATAACAAGTACGCGCGAGCTGCAATCGGGTTGGGGTCGTGGAAAACATATCGTGTATCCGCGTTTTGGCTGATCACCATGAGGGCCTCAATAGTCTGGGCCACTTGCGCTTCTACTGGTTCAAAACTTGAGAACGGTACGGGGTGAGCTTCAGTTGCCCTGCAGCTTCATACGCTGAAATAGAATGTCTGTGGACGACTTACTTGATATCGCTGCAAAATTGTTAGAAAAATGTTGCGATCGGTGCCCATTCTTAACTGGACTCGACTCGAAAATGACGATGCTGTTTGTTTTTCTCCGGCTGACCCCGCCTAGTTTTGCCTCACCACCACCGTCCCGAATTACTTTATGAGTGCAGGAACCGCATGCAAGCGGTCCAGTTTTAAAACCTGAAATCCAAATTGTGGATGGGAGCTTGTCTTGTGATGACGCTCTCCTGGAGCAACGCGCTGCATTGCCTTGACGCTACCGCGGGACTCGTTATGTTCCGGTTGAACCATCGGATGCTGTCAGTCCCCGTCATAGGGTTTGACTGTCAGTGCACATCTACAAGTGAGGTTAAAACATGATTTGGTTTCTCGAAGGGCAGTCTAGCCAGCGCGACATTATTCAAGGTGCGCGTGATGCGCTGCCACCTGAGGTGAAGATTTTCGCCTCGCATCGCGACGATCGCCCTGAAATCACGGCTGGTGCAGATATCAGTTTCACCGAGCCTCGTGGTGCTGAAGAGCGGATCTCGTGGGTGATTTCGACTGCACGCACCTATGGCATCAAAGTAATCCTGGCAGGCCGATTGGGGGGTGTATTTGAGCAGGCCCGGGCTAGCTTCGAGGAAGCTGGCCTGGTGCTGGTAACCGGTGGTACATCAATGCGAACCTTCGACCTCGTTGATGACAAGAGCAGGTTTACTGCTGAGGCAGAGCGTGCTGGCTTGGCTTGCGTGCCGGCGATCACAGCTACGAATGCTGAGGATATGTTTGCTGCTTACGAAACTCTTTCGGCGTCGGGTGAGGTCTGCGTAAAACCCGCAGTCGGCATCTATGGCCAAGGCTTTTGGCGTTTCAAAGAGGGTGCTGATCCTTTTCGCTGCTTTGCTGATCCTGATGCACGGGTTGCGAATTTCGCTACATACATGCGTGCTTACAGCGAAAGAGCAACGCCGCCAGCGATGCTTGTGATGCCTTACATGCCCGGGAGCGAGTGTTCGGTCGATATGGTCTGCGAGGCTGGCCGAGCGATCGCGTTCGTGGCCCGGAGGAAGACCGGCGTCCATCAGATTTTTGAAAACGATGGTGCAGCGGTTGAGCTTGCACTCAAAGCGGCCGAGCATTTCCAGTGTGACGGAATTGTGAACGTTCAGACAAAGGATGATGCGCAGGGTATACCCCACTTGTTGGAAATTAACCCGCGCTACTCTGGTGGCGTTGGTTATACCCGGGAGGCTGGCGTCAATTTGGCGGGCATATTTGCTACGCGCCGCCTGAATCTCCCTGAGCCAGCTACCGTTTGGCGGCCAGACGTACGTGTGAAAGGGGTCACCGTTGCAGCTGTAGTGCCAAAATGACATCCTGAGGCATCGAGAAACCTGAAGTTTGGTACCATTGCAGCGCGGTGGTTTTGGCACTCAAGGAGTAATTAAGGAATGATGGTGCTCGCGCCAGGCGCAAACACCGCGGTATCAGGTGCACGGAGTGAATGGACTCTGGAATGCGGAAACTCCTCGGCTTTCGGGGAGTACGCGGCGCTGGCCATACTGCCGGTAAATGACAAACGCCAACCCACTGGTGAGGCTGCACTATTCCAGACTACACAGTCATGGATGGAGTGGAGCGGCGACCAAGCGAAGGTTGGTTGTAAGTTGAACCTGTCAGCCCTCCCGCCCGGCAGCGATCGGGTGCTTCTTATCGCGTACACATTTTCCGCTGCCGGCCCGGTAAGCGAGCTTCGTTCGTTGCATCTGCTTGTGGACGAACAGATCGAATACCGATTAAACCTTCATGATAACGGTGAAGCGGCGATCATCATCGGCGAGTTCTACATCCGTAATCAACAATGGAAGTTTCGTGCCCTAGCTGAGGGTTCGGCTTATGGGTTGGCAGCCCTTGGGCGTCGGATTGGCATCGATATCAATGACGCTCATCCCAAAGGGCGCAGTCGTACAGGTGATCCTAATCGATCGCGCACGGGAGCAACCGGTACCGGCTTCGCTGTTTCGCAGAACCATGTGCTCACCTGTGCCCACGTAATCGAGGGTATGAGTGAGATATCTATTTCCTCCTTTGAGGGGCGTTATCGTGCGGAGCCAGTCGTAATCGATCAGCGTAACGACATCGCTCTCCTCAGAGTCATGGAATCCCCCGCATTGAAACCAGTGTCTTTCAAAAAGGGCTTTGGCTGTGACCTAGGCGAATCTGTTGCTGCTTTGGGTTTCCCGTTGTCAGGTTTTGCCGGCGGCGGTGTGCACGTTACCCAGGGTGGTGTGTCGGCGTTGTTTGGCCTCCACAACGATTCAAGCCTTTTGCAATTTACCGCGGCCATCCAACCAGGCTCTAGCGGATCTCCCTTGTTTGATTCATCAGGTGCCGTAGTCGGTTTAGTCACGTCGACAATGCCTGATGCTCAAAATATGAATTTTGCGGTTAAGGCGTCGTTGCTCCTCTCCTTTCTGGATGCGTGCCGCGTCGATGCACCTCAAACATCCAGCAGCAAGACGTTCACCACTGCTGAATTAGCTCGCTCGGCCCAAGCATCTATGTGGCGCGTCGAGGCCAAGAATTTTTAGCCCCTATTTTGCCTTGAAAGCTGCGGACGAGACGTTAGGTTACCTACCTCACGCTAACCTAGGAATTTGTTTCATGGAAAGTAACGCAGTAACAAAAGCGCTAAGCGCACAACTGATGCGCGGGCGTCTCGATGTCACCGTCGATGCCTCACAGATCGACCCGGGCTCATTGTTCGGTTTCGCCGAGCGCCGTAATCCCAAGCGTGCGTTTCTATTCGTGTCCAAAGTACTGGGCCGCCATGTCCCTGTGCGTCCTTCGATCATGAACGCGAGCTTTCACAGTCTCGCGGCGCAAATACCAGAAGATCTGCCAGGGCCTGTTCTCGTTATCGGCATGGCGGAAACAGCAGTTGGCTTGGGTGCCGGCGTACATCGTGCCTTCAGCGCGACCCGCCCTGACACCGTCTACATGGTCAGCACACGTCACCCGACGGGCAATGAATTGTTCGCCCGTTTTGAAGAAGAGCATAGCCACGCCAGCGCTCATCTCATTCATCTGCCTGTCGATCCCGATGTTCGGGAAATGATGTTGAATGCCCGTTCGCTGGTGCTGGTCGACGACGAAGCCTCCACCGGCAAGACCTTCATCAATCTTCACCGTGCACTGGTCGATGCCGGCCTGACTCAGGTCGAGCGCGTGGTGACGTGCGTACTGACGGATTGGTCCGGCGATGCTGTTCGCAAAACCATTGGGGACTCAGCACATCAGGTATCGCTGTTGCAGGGTTCGTACACCTTCCACGAGGACGCTGAGGCGCCGCTACCGGAAATGCCGGCCGTTGATACCATCGAGCCTGGTGAGTGGCCGTTGACGGCGGAGAGTGACTGGGGGCGTCATGGTATTCGCGTCGTCGAAGACACCCTGGCTCTGGACCTGGACCTGAACCTGAACGTCAAAGCAGGTGAGCGCGTACTTGTGATCGGTACCAGTGAATTCGTCTGGCGTCCATTTCTGCTCGCTGAACGCTTAGAGCGTGCTGGCGCAGATGTGCATTTCAGTTCAACCAGTCGCTCGCCAATCGCTCTGGGCCATGCCATCGGTCACGTGTTGTCGTTCGCGGACAACTACGGTCTCGGTATCCCCAACTTCCTCTACAACGTGAGCCCCGGACAGTTTGATCGCGTCCTGATTTGCTCGGAAACACCTGTGCAGGCTGTGTCCGCCTCGCTGATTGAATCCCTGAACGCGGAGGTGATTGTCGATGGTCAATAAGCGCCCCCTCGCCCTGGTCGATCTCGACGACACCCTGTTCCAGACTGCTCGCAAAATGCCAGAAGGTTTGCCGCGGGTCACTGCGACTCTCGATATTGAGGGTCAACCCAATGGCTACATGAGCACGGTCCAACATTCCCTTGCCCATTGGCTCCTATCCACAACCGACGTGATCCCAGTTACAGCGCGCAGCGTTGAAGCATTCAGTCGTGTGCAACTGCCTTTCATGCACGGTGCCGTCTGCTCCCATGGCGGCGTAATCCTTGGTCCTGATGGAAAGCTTGACGAGGAATGGCAAGCACGCATGAGCGATGTTCTTGCTGACTATCAGGCTCGCTTGCCAGGCCTCAGTGAAGCAACCCTCGCCATTGGTAAGGAGCTTGGCATTTCCTTGCGCGGATGGGTTGTCGAGGAAGAAGGCCTGCGCCACTACGTGGTGACCAAGCACAACGAATCCAACGATGAAGTCCTGCAAACGGTACTCGCGGAAGTACAGGCTCGCGGTTTACTGGAAGGGATGCACATCCACGGAAATTCCAACAACCTCGCGTTCTTGCCGTTGGGCCTGTCGAAGGAAGTGGCCGTTCAAGAATTGTTGCGCCGTGATCGTGAGGCCAATGGTGAGCGTCCGGTGCTGGGCTTTGGGGACAGCATCACTGACCTCGGTTTCATGCAGGAGTGTCATATGTGGGCGACCCCTGCGCGTAGCCAATTGGCCAAGCTGGTTGGAGGGAAAATCCATGACTAAGGCCATTGCGGGTCTGGTGACCGTAGGGAGCGGCAGCTATGCAGCAGATGATGTTCAGTTTCTGCTGCAGGCCGTTCAGATGGAAACCACTGATGTCTTGGAGAAGGAGCGTCTGATTCAGTCGAAGCAGAAGCACTACTCCGAAATGATCAGCCTGGAGAGTGCGCCGACTGCCGTGCATAAAGCCCTATACGAGCGCGCACTTGAACAAAACGGTACTCGCATGGCCATGGACGTTCAGTCCCTGGCGCTGGCGCTGAGCGAGGCATGCACGAGTCCGTCAATTGTGCTCGTGTCGTTCGTTCGTGCTGGCCTGCCGCTCGGCGTGTTGTTGCGTCGGGCCCTGCTCGACATGGGTCGAGATGCGCACCACTACGGAATCAGCATCGTTCGGGATCGGGGGATAGATAAGGTCGCCCTCGAAGCCATCATTCAGGCACATGGTGCCGAGAACATCGTCTTCGTCGATGGCTGGACAGGGAAGGGCGCTATCTCTGGTGAGATTCAGCGCAGCCTCAATGGCGACTCACGTTTTCCTGAGGAACCTCGGCTTGTTGTGCTGGCAGATCCCTGCGGCCGGGCGTGGTTGTCCGCGTCGGCTGAAGACTGGGTTATCCCCTCCGGCATCCTTGGTGCGACGGTGTCTGGTCTGGTTTCGCGCTCCATTTGGCCCGCAGATGGAGGTCTGCATGGTTGTGTGGTTTATGACCATCTGCGTGAGCACGATGTCACCCGCGAGTTCATCGAGCAGATCGAGGAGAAGCGAAAGGCGCTGGGGACGGTTCCTCAAGCCTCTCCATGGACCGATACCCAGCGTTTTGAACTGCAGGGTGCAGCTTCGCACGTAGTCAAGTCGCTGGCGTCCCAGTTCGGCATTACCAATCTCAATCGAGTAAAGCCTGGTATTGCCGAAGCAACCCGCGCGGTACTGCGTCGCGTACCGGATCACGTCTTGGTACGCAGCCGTAGCGACACTGATGTTCAGTTGCTCATGCACCTGACTGAGGGCGCTGGGGTCGCTGTAGAAGAAGTGGGTGCTGCATTAGGCCCTTACCGGGCGGTAACCATCATTCGGAGTGTGAGCTGATGAAAGTTCTTTCTCCTTACGCCCTGGGGGCAACGCTCTACATGCCGGCCACACGTGCGGATCTGCTTGATGTGGTTTTCCGCACAAAACTTCCAGAACTACGTTCTTTGGTCGTGTGTCTGGAGGATGCGGTCGCGGAAATTGACGTCGACACGGCTTTGAGAAACCTGAATGGCCTGCTGACCGCGATCAACGAGCGCGGTGGGCGTCCGTCCGATGGTCCGCTGCTGTTTGTTCGTCCCCGAGACTCGGTGATGGCTGCTGTGCTTAATGATTGGCCGTTGATGGCCCACATTGATGGGTTCGTTGTGCCGAAATTGACCCTACGCAACCTCGGGGAATGGGAACAGGCCGTTACGAACCCGGCGCTGTACCTCATGCCGACGCTGGAAACTACAGACGTGTTCAACCCTGGGGCAATGGTCGAGTTGGGCCAGGCGTTGAAGGGGAACCTGAATCAGCGGATTATCGCCCTACGTATCGGTGGGAACGACCTGATGGGAAGTCTTGGACTTCGAAGGAATCCTGCAACAACGCTCTATAGCACCCCTATGGGCTACGTGATCCCAATGTTGGCAGGCGTCATGGGGTCCCTAGGTTTCGCACTGACGGCACCGGTGTTCGAGCAACTCGCGACACCGCATTTGCTGATGGAGGAGCTGGAACTCGACATTGCCCATGGCATGGTAGGGAAGACGGCGATTCATCCATCGCAGATCAGCACGATCCAGGACACGTTGCGCGTAAGCCTCGAAGACCTCAACTGCGCGAAGATGATTGTCAGTGACGTTGCTCCGGCAGTGTTCAAGCACAACGATGCCATGTGCGAACCTGCGACCCATTACAAGTGGGCGGTCAACATCCTTGAACGAGCGGAGTGGCACGGGGTTCGGCAAGCAGATGTAGGACCCATTGAGGCCCCTATCCGTTTGGCCGAGGCTGCGCGATGACATTGGAATTTGACGATGCTGGCGGGCAAAGACGTCAGGTGCTGTCAGTTTTTGACTTCGACGGCACGCTGACCCGGCACGATAGCTTCGTTCCATTCCTGAAGTTTGCCTTCGGACCCCGGGAATTCAATCGACGCATTTTGCGGCTTGCGCTGCCAAGCGTTCGATTCCTGGCTCGGCGTTTGAATCGTGATGAGTTGAAAGCACAGCTGATCAGCACGTTTCTTACAGGCGTAGAAATGAAATGGGTGCAGGAGCAGGCCGTGAAATTCTGCGGGTTGTTTTGGGAACAGCTCATGCGCCCTTCAGGTTTAAAATCTGTCGCCGCCGAAGTAGAGGCAGGTGCAGTAGTTACTCTCTGCTCCGCGTCCCCAGCGTTGGTGCTCCAGCCGTTTGCGGATCGACTTGGCATCAAGTTGATCGGCACCGAGCTTGAGGCGGTAGACGGTCTGTTGACCGGACGCATGACTGGCAACAACTGCAGATGCGAGAACAAAGTACTCAGACTTGAGGCTGTGTATGGGCCGCTCGGCCAGTACCGGCTTAAAGCATGGGGTGACACCCGCGGTGATTTCGAGTTGTTGGCCGCGGCGCAAGAAGCACACTGGCGACACTTTCACCCCGCATGGCGCCGTCTTCGCCTGCGGGCAGATAGAAGCGGGAATTTGGGTGTGAGCAATGTCGCGCACGCTAACCTGCAAGTGGCGGTCAACCCTGATCGACACGCGAACACTGATGACCAACAAGGAGCGTAACCATGGCACTTACCCTGCAAAAACAGCAATCCATCTCCCTAGCTAAAACGGCCGGCAGTTCGCTGACCAGCATCAGCCTTGGTTTGGGTTGGGACCCAGTCAAGGCGGGCGGTTTCCTCGGCAAGATGTTTGGTGGTGGTTCCGAGATCGACCTCGACGCTTCCTGCATTTTGCTGAACAGCGATTACCAAAAAATCGACCTGGTGTGGTTCCGCCAACTGAAGTCCCAGGACGGTTCGATCAAGCACTCCGGTGACAATCGTACCGGCGATGGCGAAGGCGATGACGAGACCATTAATGTCGACCTGCAGCGCCTGCCAGCCTCCGTTAAGTACTTGATTTTTACCGTTAATTCATTCACGGGCCAGTCTTTTGAGAAGGTCGAAAAGGCCTACTGCCGTATCGTGAATGGCAGCAACAACACCGAGCTGGCACGCTTCAACCTTTCTGAAAAAGGTGGGCACACCGGCATCGTCATGGCGAGCCTGGCTCGCGAAAATGGCGACTGGGAATTCAAGGCGATCGGCACCACCACGAATGGTCGTACTGCTGACGACCTGATCACTCTGGCCGTTCAGGCGTTACGCTAATGGCTAATCTCGTACCTGGTGGTAATGCGCCGGTTGCCAGCGGCCAGCTTCGCGTTGATATCAATTACTCGCCTATCCCGGGGGCCGACATTGACGTATCGGCCTTCGCACTGGGCGCCTCGGCCAAAGTCCGAGGCGATGGCGACATGTGTTTCTATGGCCAGCCTCAAATTCTGGGTGGCGCTGTTCAGCTGACCGAATCCTCGGCTGGGCGCGCAGTATTTTCACTCGATACGAGTCGTCTTGAGTCTGCAGTTGAGAAAGTGGCGCTCACTGCCACGATCTACGAGAACAAGGCGAGCTTTGAGCGCGTGTCACAACTTTCGGTTGTGGTGACGGGTGGAATTGAAGCTCAAATCCCAACCGGTGGCATGAAGGAAACAGCACTCATCCTCGGCGAATTTTATCGCCGAAATGGTGACTGGAAATTCCGCTGTGTGGCCCAGGGCTTCAATGGCGGCCTTGAGCCGTTGGCCAAGCACTTTGGTGTAGAGGTCGCCGCACCAGCGCCGGCCCCTGCACCTGCACCTGCTCCAGTGGTACAAACGCCGCCGCCTGCTCCGGCCGCTGCACCTAAATCTACGATTAGTCTGAGCAAGGTCACCCTCGATAAAACACGATCGTCTATCAGTCTTGAAAAGACGGCAGCCGGTTTCGGCGAAATCAAGGTGAACTTGAACTGGAACAAAGGCAGCTCGGGCGGCTTCTTCAAGCGAAGCCAATCCGTCGACCTGGACGTTGGTTGCCTGTACGAGCTGCAAGACGGCGAGAAGGGCGTTGTTCAAGCCCTCGGGGAGTCCTTCGGCAGTCTCAATCGGGAACCATACATACAGCTGATGGGCGATGACCGTACTGGCTCTGTTTCCGGTGGCGAGTGGTTGCATATCAATGGCAAACAATGGAGTGAAATTCGCCGCATTTTAGTGTTCGCCTTCATCTATGAGGGCTCGCCTTCTTGGAAAGAAACCGATGGAGTGGTGACTATTTACATTCCTGGTCAGCCTGACATTGAGGTGCGTCTCAATGAAGAGGGTGGCCGTGAACCAATGTGTGCCATAGCGATGCTTGAAAACGTGAACGGTGCCGTTAAGGTCTCTCGGCGGGTGGACTTCCACCGAGGCCACAAACTCATGGACCAGGCTTATGGCTGGGGCATGAGGTGGACTGCAGGGTCCAAATAGAAATCATGGCGGGGTCATACGACCCCGCCCTTGGGGGAACACAACATGTTTGCATGGCTTAAGCAAAACGCAGCAGCAGCGCGTGAAGCACTAACTACCGAAGTTTCGAAGTTCAAGAATCAGAAATTTCTAGATGCGATGACCGCCAATTGCGCTCTCATCTCAGCTGCATCCGGCGGTATCTCTTCTGAGGAAAAACAGAAGATGACCGGCTTCATCCAAAACTCGCCTGAGTTGAAAGTTTTCGACATGGGCGATGTGATCAAGGCGTTCAACGCACACTGTGAAAAGTTCGAGTTCGACTTTCAACTCGGCCAAGCCGAAGCACTGAAGGTCATCGGCAAGATCAAGAACGATGCCGGCGCGTCCCGACTCCTGGTGCGCGTGGGCTGTGCCATCGGTGCGTCGGACGGCGACTTTGACGCCCAAGAAAAAGCGGCCTGCCGTTTGGTCTGCCTTGAGCTGGGCCTTAACCCAGCTGATTTTGAACTCTAAGGAGCGTTACTTTGGACACTCAAATCGGTTTCCCTCCGCTGACCATGGCGGTATTCGTCGGGATCGCGCTCGGCGCGCTTCTCCTCGACATGGTTACTCACCGCGGTGACAAGCCAATTTCCCTGGCTAAGGCTTCGATTTGGTCGATCTTCTGGATCGCTATCTCGTTAGCGTTCGCCGGCTTCTTATACGTACAGCACGGCCCTGAAGTCGCCAGCCTGTTTGTAACTGGCTACGCCCTGGAAAAAGTTCTGAGCGTCGACAACCTGTTCGTGTTCATGGCGATTTTCGCATGGTTCAAAGTGCCAGATGGCATGCGTCACCGAGTCCTGTATTGGGGCATTATCGGCGCCATTGTGTTCCGCGGCATCTTCGTTGCCATTGGTACCGGCCTGTTGGCTTTCGGTCCGTGGGTCGAAATCGTCTTCGCAGTGATCGTGGCTTGGACCGCAGTTATGATGCTGCGCGCCGGCGGTGATGATGAAGAGGAAGAGGACTACTCCAAGCATATGGCTTACCGCTTCGCCCAGAAGTTGTTCCCTGTGTGGCCGAAACTCCATGGCCATAATTTCTTCGTCAGCCGTAAGCAGCTGGAGGTGGAACTCCAGAAGCCTGAGAACAAAGGCATGACTCTGGCAGCAAAAGGAACGATTTTTGCGACCCCGCTGTTCCTTTGCCTTGTAGTGGCCGAAGTGTCTGACGTGTTGTTCGCGTTCGACTCTGTGCCGGCGGTGATCGCGGTTAGCCGTGAGCCCCTGATCGTCTACTCTGCCATGCTGTTTGCGATCCTGGGTCTGCGTACCATGTACTTCGTGCTCGAAGCGCTGAAACGCTACCTGGTCCACCTGGAAAAATCTGTAGTCGCGCTGCTGTTCTTCATCGCCATTAAACTCGGCCTGAACGCAACCGACCACATGTTCCACCATGGCTACACAATCGATGCAAACACCAGCCTGCTGATCGTTATGGTTGTACTGGCGATTGGTGTGGTTGCAAGCCTTGTCTTCCCAGGCAAGGAAGAAGCTCAACCTGAAACCGCTGAGTAACAGCCCATACCACAAGGAGTAATACCCATGGCGTTGACCCTACAGAAAGGTGGCAATCTTTCGTTGACCAAAACCGACCCGAGCCTGACCAAAATCTTGGTAGGCCTGGGCTGGGACCCGCGTGCTACTGATGGTGCTGAGTTCGACCTGGACGCCAGTGCGCTATTGCTGGCAGCAAATGGCAAAGTACGCGGCGAAGCCGACTTCATTTTCTACAACCAGCTGAAAAGCGTTGACGGTTCGGTTGAGCACACTGGCGATAACCGCACCGGTGCGGGCGATGGCGACGACGAAGTAATCAAGGTTGACCTGAGCCGCATCCCGGCCGACGTGGACAAAGTCGTCTTCATCGTTACCATTCACGATGCTGAAGTACGTAAGCAAAGCTTCGGTCAGGTCGGCGGTTCCTTCATTCGTATCGTTAACGATACGACCAGCGCGGAAGTCGTTCGTTACGACCTGGCAGAAGACGCTTCGACCGAAACTGCGATGGTGTTTGCTGAGCTGTACCGCAACGGTGGCGAGTGGAAATTCCGCGCTGTTGGCCAGGGCTATGCCGGTGGCTTGAAAGCTCTTGCCAATAACTACGGCATGAACTTCTAGCGCGTAGGTCGTTGATTTAATTAAATATTTTTCCTGATTGGCCTTGTATTAAAGGCCTTTCAACCTCACTAAAAGGAATCAAAAATGGCCGTATCTTTGCAGAAAGGTGGGAACGTAAGTTTGTCTAAAGAGGCTCCAGGCCTGACCGAAGTCACTGTAGGTCTGGGTTGGGACGCACGAGTTACCGACGGCTCGAAATTCGACCTCGACGCGTCGATCTTCATCCTGGGTGAAAGCGGCCAAGTCCTCGACGACGCCAGCTTCATTTTCTACAACAACAAAAAATCGGCTGACGGTTCGGTTGAACACCTGGGCGACAACCAGTCCGGCGAAGGCGCCGGTGATGACGAGCAAGCCAACGTCAAGTTGACCGGTCTGGCTGCCGCTGTGAAGAAACTGGTATTCGCCGTGACCATTCACGACGCTGAAGCACGCAAGCAGAGCTTCGGCCAAGTTGCCAACGCTTACATCCGTGTGGTGAACAAGGCTGACGGCAAAGAACTGGCGCGCTACGACCTGAGCGAAGACGCTTCGACCGAAACCGCCATGATCTTCGGCGAGCTGTACCGCAATGGCGACGAGTTCAAGTTCAAGGCGATCGGCCAAGGTTTTGCGGGCGGCCTGGCCCCTCTGGCTAAATCGATGGGCGTGAACATCGGCTAAGCCGGAAGGCTTGAGAAAGCCCCCGCGAACCGGGGGCTTTTTCTTGCCTACAGAATGACCTCGGAATGGGTCATGTGGGCGGCGGTTTGATCTCTTCAACATTAGGAACGACTGCTGGCGATCTCCACGGCAGTCCACCGGTTCTCGGGTTTAAAAGGATATTTGGATGGGCATGTTTCGTGGGGTTGTAGCTGTAGGTGTTTTGGTGTCCATGTCAGGCTGCGGAGCCTACAACGACTTCAAGGCCAACAACGCAGTTCAAGAATACAGGCAGGCATGCCTTGGAAATTATACGAACGAGTGCGAAAGCAAACTGGTCGACACGAACATTGTCATGCTCGAGCTCGCGCGCAGTAATATTGACCGGGAAAAGGACTCGATCGTGCAGGTCGTTGGCAAGGATGGATTTGAACGCTTCTCAAAAACCGCCAATGAGCTGATTGACCACCTGGTCGACCAACAAGAAAACAAACGTCCCGGTTTTTTTGCGCGATGGTTCCTGGGGGAAGCCCAACCGTTCGGAAATACCCGCAACCAACTCTTCGACATTTCAGACATGCAAGAACTGCGTGCCGCAGTGCTTCAAAAGGTCAGTGCCGGCATTAAGGCCACCAACGCTTCTGCTAAGCCTGCCGAGCCAATGTCTGAGACCGAGGCAATCTTGTTAGGTAAGGTTCCTCACACACCGACTCAGACTCCGGCCGCTCCAGTTACCTTTGCAGCTGAGCCAGCGAGCCAGTCCGTTGTGCCTGCAGTTCAGGCAAAGGCATTAGTGCCATCCGATCTTGCTGCATCTGCAGATCGGATGATTGCGAGTGAGATTGCTCAGGATGGCGGGGATGAATACAAGGACGGCCGTCAGATCATCTTTGCAGACTTGAATAGCGACGGCATCAAGGATGCTGTGGTGCTCTACACGATCGAAGGCCAGGGTGGTGGAAATGGCTACTTCCAAACACTTGCCGCGTTCATTGGCGGTTCGGCAGGCTGGGAGTTCCGTGGGAAAGCTGTAGTCGGCAATGGTGTCCAGGACATCCAGGTTGTTGACCCCCAAACCGTCAGGCTGACTGTTCTCTCCGTCGGTCCGGATGATGCAGATTGCTGCCCGAGTGTTCAGAGCACCGAAAACTACAAGTGGGACGGCACGACATTTCTTCAGGTCCCAACGTCGTAAATAAGAGCCAGACATCAGGCACCTAGGCGTTCGCATACGAGCGCGGTTAGGCAGGGCTCTGGCGAAACGCTGGAGCAAACAAAATGAAGGGAAAATCGAATATGTCGCGACTCAACATCGGCTCTGGCCTTTTCGTAATGTTGCTCACCCTAGTCTCAGCCCACTCAAATGCCACCAGCTTTGATTGCAACAAAGCTGCAAGCTTTGCTGAGAAATCGATTTGCGCAGATTCTGCACTCAGTCATCTGGATGAGCAGATGAACTCCGAATATGTCCGCGCTCTAGACGCAGCGCCGAACAAGGGACAGGTCCGTCAAGACCAACGAGACTGGTTGCGCCTGCGTGACAACTGCAAGACCGCCAGTTGCTTATCCGCATCGATGAATGAGCGGCTCAGTGCTCTATCACGCACCAAGGTTGATCTGCCATCTAAAGCGCCAACCTCCGTTGCCGCTACCCGGGTTGATCAATCTGAAACAAATGTGATTTCAAAGGCTGCTTCTTCTCCAATGGTCTCTGCCGTGGTGAAGTCGGCAGCGACGCGAAGTGCAGCGGATGATCATCAAGCGATCCTGAACTTGAAGATTGGCTTGTTCGTGATGGCAATGTTGCTGCTGGTCTGCATTTACCTGCACCGCCGGGGGACCATTACGATCTATCAGGACTACACCGACGCGCTTTGGACAACCTTGACTCCAATCTTGGGAATTGGTGCGTATTTCGTCGCGAGCGCCTGGCTCGAGGTCCCACGCAACTACTCCATCATTGCTGCCTGTGTCCTTGGTGGTCTTATGTCATTGCAGGTGCTTATTCAAACGTACAGAAGCAACAGCATCTGGTTTTTTCTTCTATCCCTCTTCGCAAAGGTCATTCTGCTGACCTTCTACCTCCTGATGATGGCCCTCCTGCTGTGCGGTGGTGCCCGCACCAAAAGTGAGGCCCGGCGGCGGCGCGGCTGGGCAGTTCTTGCCACGACGATATTCGTATTCCTCTCAGGCTGGATGTGCCGCAATCGGCAATTCAGTTCGATCGACGATTACATTGCCGGACGGGCATAAGTGATATATCGGTGGTTGCGCTATTGCCACAGGCGCGACCTCCGATGTAAATGGACGTCGAGCCTATCGTAGGGGCTCCGACCGATGCCGGCATTTCAAACAACAAAGAATCCAGGAATAAGGATCAAGGAGTAGTCATGGGATTTCGTTTCAGCAAGCGAATCACGATTGTGCCTGGCGTACGCCTTAACATCAGCGGGAAGGGGATCAGCACTTCAGTTGGCCCCCGGGGCTTGAGTATGACGATGGGCCGCAATGGCACCTTTCTCAATGCTGGGTTACCCGGTACTGGTCTTTCATACCGTGAGAGGATCGACCGGCCCAGTAGATCGAGTAGTTCCCAACCAGGTCCTGCCGGAAGCGAATACTCGGGCCAGGTAAAGGTCAAGGTAAACGACGATGGCACGTTGTTGATTACGGACATGGATGACATCGAGTTGCCGGCGGCTGTCGTCAAACGCGTCAAATCCGAGATGGCCGACTCCATTCAGGACTTGCTGACCAAAGCAGCTGATAAGGTCAATCAGGAGCTTGAATCCTGCCTAGGCGTGCACCTCCTGACGCCTCGGCCGGGGGCCATGCCGGTAATCCCAGCTCCATTCGCCATTGAAGAGCCCCGCAGGCCTGCTCAGCAAACACCGGGTTTGATGGATCGAATGCTCCTTCGCAGCGCGAAGATTGAGCGTGAGGCTGAGTCGGCGGAAGAGCAGTATCAACAAGACCTCGCGAACTGGCAGTCCACGCGGGACGCCCATGAACTTGAACGCACCGAAATCGAGAAAGCATTCCGGCTGGCGGCAAAGGGCTTCAGTGCTCAGATGGAACGTGCCCTGGACTATGTGTTGAGCGGCATTGCCTGGCCAAAAGAAACCCAAGTGGCCTATGAGTTCTCACAAGACGTTACCGGCGTCGCGCTCGATGTTGATTTACCTGATGAGGGCGATATCCCGCAGCGCAGCGCTGAAGCCCGGGGTAACGGCAAACTAACCTTCAAAAATCGTTCGGATGCCCAGGTACGCAGAGACTTTGTCGCGCTGTGCTATGGCTCTCTGTTTCGAGTTGTAGGAGAGGTATTTGCTCTACTGCCAGCGATCCAGAAGATCCTGGTGTCGGGCTACATTCAGCGTAACAACACCGCAACCGGTGCGGTGGATGATCACTACGTGCTCTCGGTCTTAGTAGGCCGAGATCAGTGGGATGCGATTGATTTTAATCGTCTGGATGCGATCGATCCTGCAGCGACCCTGAACGCGTGTGGCGCAGTGGTAAAGCTGGACCGCTCTGCGCGTTTTGTTGAGGTGACGCCGATGGATATGTTGGTCTTGAACTGAAGACAACCGCGGCGGCTTGAGCCGCCGCGGTGTGAGGCAGGGCAGTGCAGGAGAGGATTAGCGAATGATTCCTTCGCGCTTTGCCTCCAAGATCCACATCGGGAATTCCTGCATCAGTCGGTCGTACAACTGCTCTTCCGTCATGTCGTGAAGGTCATCCAGGGCAAAGAATCCGCAGTTGTCCACGACTCTCCCGGGCATGGTGTCCAGTTTTTCCAGAATGCCGTAATTCCGGCCTGCTAAACCAACGTATTGCCAGAAGATTCCCAGCTTCGCTGCATCCACCATCAGTTGCGTGATCTTGCGGTTTTCAGAAACGCCACCGTCGCTGATGAAAACGACAAACATAGGGGTTTTGTCTTTGGACGCCTGGAAGGATTCGATCACTTTTTGGATCGCTCTCGGTTCATCATTGTAACGCCGACCGACGTCCCACTTGGTCCAGCCATTGTTGTCGGATTCGACAAAGTTCTGGTAGTTGGTAAGCGTCACAGGTGAGAGTCGCAGTGGCCGTTCGGCGAATGTCCAGCACTCAAGTTCGGCATCTGTATCCATGGCTACGGCGATGGGCACAAGACGATTGAGAACTTCCTGTACGCGGCCGGTTTTGTATTGATTTCGCATCGAGTCGGTGACGTCGAGCACGAGCAAAACACGAGCTTTCATCCCAACCAAGCAGGCTTTCTCGAGGCTTACCTGTGCCTTCTTGGCCAGACTGACCAGTTCCGGCGCGACAGCAGCTACACGTTTCTCCAGAGAGATTGTGGAGGGAGATGGGGCAGGTGCTGGTGCCGGTGCAGCTTCTTCAGTAACTTCGCCGCCAAAGTGCCTCACGAGAGCGTCCAGGCCCTCAGCAAAACCCTGAAGGTTAGAGGCCAACCGCCACTCCCCATTCTTTCGGTAAAGCTCAACGATCATTACCGCTTTCTCGGTTGTGAACGTGAGCCCTGAGAACGCGCAGGTCGCTCCTATCTCACCAGCGGGGCTGATTACTTTGAAGTTGCCATTCCGGATGTCACTCATCGCCCCGGCACCGTCGATGGAGGCAGTGAAGATCAAGCGATCGATAGTGGCGGGCAGGATGGCTAGATTAATTTCAAACTGGCCACCCGCAGCAAGCTTCACACTGCTGCAAGGCGTAACAGGCTGATTGAAGAAGACCATATAGCGATCATCAGAAAGCTTGCCTTGGTCGTCGACACCGAAACAGACGAAGTCGACTACGCTGGGGCTTTCGATGTTGACCGAGAGAGTGAAGGATAGACCGGGAAGAATATTTGCCAGCGACATGCGCTGGCCTTGGGTGATCTGCATGCATGGTTCCTTTGTGACGATTAGAGCGCCTGATGATGAGATGGCCTTGGTGAAACAGCCGTATCTGCACCGGCGGCTGGTTCATCCGTCGGGTTAAACCTAACGGCGCTCGAAGTTCCTGCAAGTCTTATACGGCCAGTGAGGTCGCCGCGGGAAGTTCCTATGGGAAGAGCTGTTTTGTTCGAGGGCGCGGGGCGATTCAACATGGGTTTATGAGGCCGATGATGCTGGCATACAACCAAAATAGAAATCCCGCGGCGGCCGTGTGCCGTCGCGGGAGTACTGGTCAGGCATGAAGCTGCTTAAAGCGCCTACTAGCACGAAAGCTTAGACGTACTGCTTTTTGCCGCTCCTTTCGATTGGGCGCCCTTTGAATACGTGTGGGCCGTCCATCGTTAGCTCAATTTTGTCTCCCTTCCGAGTCAGCCAGGGGGTGGCTTCACTGCCGGCTTTGGAGGTAACTCCGGATGGACTTAGATGGATACCATCTTGGTCAATTTCGATTTGACCGATTACATAGGTGAACACCATTGAGCTGAAAAACCCGGACTTGAATTCGAATGCGCACTCTACGACCTGGTCGCCGTATTCCATCCGCATCTTTGGTTTTAGCGATGCCACCGAAACCGCACCGTAAGCGAACGGGCATTACAGGTTGCGTAACGGCAGCCAGTTATGCGGCAACAACTCGGCGATCTCACTGGCGCGCTGCGTCGGCAGCCGCATCAGCACATCCTTGAGATAAGCATACGGATCATGCCCGTTAAGCTTGGCCGATTGGATCAAACTCATCAGCGCAGCCGCGCGTTGTCCGCTGCGTAACGACCCTGCAAAGAGCCAGTTCTTGCGTCCGAGCGCCCATGGCCGGATTTGCTGCTCGATGTGGTTGTTATCAATAGGCACCGCGCCGTCATCCAGATAACGTGACAACGCCGTCCAGCGTTTCAGGCTGTAATCCAGGGCCTTGGCGATGGCCACACCCTCGTGTACCAGCTCGCGCTGGGCGATCATCCAAGTGTGCAGCATGTTCATCACGGGGACGGCTTTTTCTTGTCGTATTCGTCGCCGTACATCGGGCTCCAAATCGCGGATTTCACTTTCGATTTCGTACAGCAACTGGATATAGCGCAGAGCTTGCTCGGCGAGCGTGCTTTTGTTCGTGGCGTGCAGGTCGAAGAACTTACGCCGCGCATGGGCCATGCAGCCGATTTCAGTGACACCGAGTGCAAAACTGGCTTTGTAACCACCAAAATCATCGCAGACCAGCTTGCCCTTCCAGTCTTGCAGGAAGTTGCGTGCATGTTCGCCCGAGCGGCTGGGGCTGAAGTCGTACACCACTGCGCGGATATCGGCAGACGCGGTGGTTGCATAGGCCCAGACGTAGGCCCGATGGGTTTTCTTCGAGCCAGGCATGAGCACCTGTACCGGCGTTTCATCGGCGTGCACCACGTTGTGTCCAAGCACCACTTCGCGCAGAGCATCAACCAGTGGTTGCAGTTGCACACCGCAAGTGCCGACCCACTGCGCCAAGGTCGAGCGCGGGATGGCGAGGCCGGCCCGGCCAAAGATCTTTTCCTGACGGTACAGTGGCAAATGATCACCGTATTTGGCGATCATCACTTGAGCCAGCAAACCTGCTGTGGGGATGCCTTTATCGATGACCTGCGCAGGAACAGGTGCCTGGATCAGGGTCTCGCAGTCCTCACAGACCCACTTGCCACGGATGTGTTGTTCAACCGTGAACACGCCGGGCGTGTAGTCGAGTTTCTCGCTGACATCCTCGCCGATACGCTTGAGGGCGCAGCCGCATTGGCAGTGAGTGTTGTCCGGTTCGTGATGGATGGGCGTGCGTGGAAACTCGGGCGGCAAGGCGGTGCGTTTAGGTTTTTGCCGAGCCACGGTCGGGGCTGGAGCGGGTTGCAACGTCTCAAGCTCGGCTTCGATGGCCGCGATATCGGCATCGATCACGTCATCGAGCAGGCTGGTTTGATACGGATTTAGCTGCTCGCTGCGCTTGGCAAACTTGAAACGCTTGAGCTGTGCGATCTCGTGGGTCAGCTTGTCGTTGACCGTTTTGTAGTGATGGATCTGCTTGTCCATGGACTCGACTTTTTGATCGAGAGTCTCGACACGCTGCATCAGCTGCGCGGCGATAGCGCGCAGTTGTTCAGGGTTTAATTGGTCGAAATCAGGAAGCAAAGTCATGCCGCCGATTTTGTCAGAACAGGCCAACACTGACGATAGGCTCATCGGACAATTGCACGGCGACGCTGGCCATGGCAGTGATTACATCAGGGTAATCGCACTGTTTTGCCCAACTCTTTGCCAAGGTAAACCCAGCACCAGGGCATGCAGTTGTTCGGCACCCAATTCCATCTGCGAGCCGTGCCGAGATCCCGGCCAGAAAAATTTGCCTTGATGCAGTCGGCGCGCCGCCAGCCAGATGCCCAACCCATCGTGCACCAGCACTTTCATGCGATTGGCGCGGCGGTTGGCAAACAGATAAGCACAGTGCGGCTGCGCCGCACCGAACACGGCCACCACCCGCGCCAGCGCTGTGTCAGTGCCGGCGCGCATGTCCATGGGCTCAGTGGCGAGCCAGATGGCGTCGATACGAATCATCGCAACAGGTCTCGAAGAAAGGTTGCACAGGCAGCAGCACTTTCAGTTGGCCAGTTCACTTTAACGGTGCCGCGCGGATGCTGGATCTCAACGCTGATAGTCGATGATGCCGATTGCGACTCAGTGCTGGCGAGTGGCATGGGCAGTGAAACAAAAGCGGGATGCAGCGCCATGCTTTTCTGCGTTTGCAGCCGAATCCACTTGTGGACGAGGTTCGCGTTGAGGCTGTGGCTCAGCGCAACGTTGGCAATCGAGGCCCCAGGTTGGGCGCACTCTTGAATGACTTGGGCCTTGAACGACCTGGAATAGGAACGGCGTTGTGGCTGCATGAAAGACCCTCTTAAAAGGCTAGAAGTGGTGTCCACTTAAATAGGTGGACACCATCGCCTTTGGCGGTGGGGTCAGAAAGGTGTGTTTGCTGGCCGGTTACACCGCACCGTTGTCTACTGCTGAATAAACGCTGCAGACCAGCACTACCTTGCCCCCCATGAGCTGCGAGATTGCTGGATTAATTTCGACGGTTTCAATACCTGGAGCGGAGGCGCTGGCGCAGACTACGTCACCGGTATGGAAAACGAAGGGATCGACGTCAAAAGCCCCACGCTTGTCAGGTGCCTGGATGATGGACATTCGCCCATCAGGACGAAGGATGCCAATCCGCAGATCGAGGTCGTCATTGTCAGATCCGTCGCCGTTATCAACCCACGTTGCGCTGACCCGAATAACCTTTGGAGCGGACGGCCCTTTTTCGAGGGACACCTTGTGGCTGCTGCCAGGTTTGTCCAGTTTAACCACGGTCTTGGCGATGTTGACGGGCTTTGGAGGCGGTGCAGGTGTCGCCGCCGGCGCGGAGGATGCAACGTCTTCAACTTCGATGCCATAAAACCCGCAGAGTCCGGCAAGACCTGAGGCGAAACCTTGCCATACAGAGCGCGCCTTGAGCTGGCCGTTCCGGACGTACAACTCAAGCACGATGATGCCCGTCTCTTGTGAAAAGGGCTCAGGTGCCAGTTCCAGGGTTTGGTCCCCGGCAATGACGATAGCGCGAAGGTCTTTGACTGCTTCGAAGCCGCCGGCGTTGCCGTCTTGCGTCAAAGTGATTGCGATCTTCGTGATATTGGACGGGAGTCGAGACGAGTCGAAGCTGATGCTGTGACTGACCGTGTCGCCATGAGCGATCGGGGGCGCGAATGTCGCCGCGCCTGAAGAGTGCTCGGGTGCATTGAAGAAAACCATGCCGCTGTCATCCACCACCTTGCCAGTGTTGGTGACCAAAAACGCAGTAAGGTTTACGTCCAGATTGTTACCTGCCGAATGGGTAACTTCCACCCGCCCTTGGGAGTAAGAGATCGTTGTGTTCTCGCCGGGTTTGAGTGACTGATTCAATTCATGCCGCCTATTCCATGGGTTTTCGCAACGCATTGTTCATGCGCTGCGCTTTCGTTGTTTGAGCGCGAAGGCCGGCCAATGGGAAACATCCACTCATTGGGACTGATCGCATTAATGCAGTTTAACGGCTTGGCCGCCGGCGACCGCCGAGACATCCATTCTCCATTTACACACCGTCTGAAACCCAGAATTGGAACGTGCGGGAGGGAATGTTGTGCGCGGCATTGAAAGTCCTCTCAGTCCCGTTAAGTTCTGATCGTAGGTAACGAAAACATCTGCCAGGCGTTCTGCATCGGAATTCGACAAAGCATTTTGAGTGGTGCCGTCGCCTGCTAGATGGCAATATGCTACATCTATTTGCGCTTCCCCTCATCATCCAGGGCCTGGCGTTTAATTTCTGACAAGGACCCGTTGGATGCTAATCGCACTAGTGGTTTTGAACGCCCTTTATTTGATCTGCAGTCTGCTGTTCAACGCCGAGCTGCTCAACTTCGCTGGCGCTGATATCCCCCTTCGAAAACTCGAAGTCCTTGAGACCTATAGCCAAATCCTGGCGGCGACGAGCATGTGCTTGCTGGTATGGCGAATCTGTTATCGACGCTACCAAGGCAAGGGGAGGGTGCTGTGGGTTTGGCTCGGAGCATCGACACTTGTCGTTACGCCGTTGACGTGGTGGTTTCAGGGTGCGGCACCGGATTGGATCGCAGAGCAGTTCCCCGGCTCGCTACGGGTCAGCAGCCTCTACGCATATGTCACCAAAAAGGGATTGCTCTATGACTCCCTGACTATTCCGCAGATCCCCTATAAGGCTTACAAGGACCAGGGAGAGGGGAAGGCTTTTATAGCAAACCTCGGCGTTCTGATGAGTGTTCAAGGCTCCTACGTCGAGCGCATCGACAAGAACTTCCAAGGTTTTTCAGCTGCAGTTTTTCGTGGCTACACCGTCCGTAATGGAGACGCGTTATACGAGCGCCTGCAAGAAATTGTCGTGCCCTCCATCAGTGACATCAGCAGGGCGTATGCACAGCTCGAAGGTTTTCGTGCGGGAGGCATCTCGGGGAGTGAGTGGCGACCGATCAAATGGCCGAATTTAGGGGCAGATCTGGGATACCAGCCGACCATTGACGAGTACGCCAGGTCAATCAATCCCGGTGTGCGGACACGAGATGCTCTGGCCAACACCACCGAGGTTCGCCACATGGCGAAGACCAAGCTCGGTCCTCTCTATGTGAAGGGCATGAACCTTCTGGCTACGCGTGAGCAGTACCAGGCTTATCTGCCTGGCATTGCCGACAACATGGCCTATGACGTCGCTCACACCGACATCCACGGCGTTGAGGGTTTGAACGTCCTCAAGAATATGTGGTTTATCCCCTTCTCCCTTTTTAGCGGGTTGTTCTTCGGCGGCATCAGTCTTGTGGTCTTGATCATCTCGGGTATTGAGGCGCTTCGAAGCCTCCCCGGGCGAATTCCCTTCGTTCGACCGGTCGCCGTGATTTCGATAGTTATGCTGCCTCTCGTTGTTGGCAACGCAATTGTCGATAGCCCCGGTTATAGAGATGCGTTCAGGAGCTTGGGCAAACAGCCAGTTGTGCTTGCCACCGTTTTCCATTGGGCCATGTCCTCAGAAGCAATGCTTTACAACATCACAAGGCCTCTGCTGAAAGCAGAGTGACCTACATAAAGGGAGATTCACCGTGCGTAAAAAGTTTCTCGTTTCAGTACTAGCATTGGCCATCGCAGCATCAACCTCTGGCTGCGCTGAGTTGGGGATCAACAAGCAACAGGCCGGTACCGCAGTGGGTGTCGTCGCTGGCGCAGTCATTGGGCAGTTCATCGGCAAAGGCAGCGGACGGATCGTAGCCACCTTGGTCGGCGGTGCTCTCGGCGGTTACATCGGGAGTAAAATCGGTGCAAAACTCGATGAGCAAGACCAGCAGGCCCTGGCGCAACGCACGCAAGACGCTCTGAATGCCTCGCCTAGCGGGTCGAGTCTGCCTGTGTCCTGGACATCGGCGCATTCCGGCGCGTCGGCGGAGATCGTTCAGGGCCAAGAGTTCACCCAAACCAAAACGGTTGAAGTGAAACGTGCACCTAAGATCGTTGCCGTCCCTTCGATGAAACTCATCAACGAGCAGTACGTCACCAAAAGCAGTTCGAACGTCCGCGCCGCGCCTGAAAAAGGCGCAGACAAAGTGGGTGGTTTGAAACCTGGCACCGAGTTCACTGCCGTTGGTTCGACAGGCGACTGGATTCTTGTCGGCCGCAAGGGTGTCACTGTCGGCTACGTCCACAAAAGTTTGGTTGAGCCAAAATCTGTAGCCGTTGCGAAGAGTGTGAAGCCCGCGGCCAATTTGGACGAGATGAACGTCGCTGCCGACAAGGAAACAAAGGCCTTCGATCTGGATTCGATCCCGACGTTGCCAACTCAGCAGGTCGCTGCTGAAACGTCTTGCCGGCCGGTGACCGTGAGTCTCAAAGCGGCCGACGGAAACACTGAGCAGGAGAAGAGCACCTTCTGCAAACAAGCCAACGGCACCTGGGAACTCATCTAAGGGATCTTCATGAAAAACCGCGCACTCGCTCTCTTTGTAGTGGGTGCTTGTGGCATCGCGCCGCAAGCCTGGGCTCACCAGCTCGCCTACTCGAAAACAGAACAGATCCAGGTGAGCGTTGATGGTGAGGCGACCACCTGGTGCAAACCAGAAGTAACCATCACCATGCAGCGCCCAACGTGGGATGACCAGAAGCCGCTGAACACGCTTCTATCGAAGCTCCCGTATATTCTCGGCCAGGAATGCCCGACGGCCAAGGTCACCTGGAAAGCAGTCGACGCAAAGGGGGCGGTTTACGCCACCGGCGCGGGCAATGCGATCAATCTGGGCCTGGCCACGCTGACTTCGCCGCCTGCCGCTCCGGCCGCTGCGTCTGTACTACCAGCCGCCGCTGCTCCTACTGAGCCTGCCGTCGCAGCGCCTGTGGCTGCTGCACCGGCCCCAGCGCCTGTAACGGCAACTGTGATACCACAACCAGCACCAGAGGCTTCACCCGCGCCAGTGCAACCGGTGCCGGTGGCTCAAGTACCTATGACGGTTGCGCCCGTTGCCCCTGTTGCTCCTGTAGCTGCCGTGGCCACAGTACCTGTGGAGGCAGCTCCAGCCGCTGTTGCCGCCGTTCCTACCGGTGACTTCGGCCGCTCATTGGTGCTGGCCAACCAGAACCTGATGGGGATTACCGACGGAAGCGGATGCAAATGGGTTATCAGTAAGTCGGTAACTGATGAGTCCGATCCAAGTCTGTCCTTTGCGTCGACACCCGCCATGCCTTGCTCTGCATCAGGCTATGCCGAGGGGGCCTTTGACAAATTGCGTTGGGCGGTACCGAACACCTATCGCGGTGATACCTGGTCAAAAACAATCGTGCACCCGAGCGGTCTGATGTTCAACCAGGCACTGGTCCCAGCGGTGAAAGGCAAGGCGCTTTCTTTCCTGAATAGCCGGGCAGACCAAGCACTCTTTCAAGTGGGTGAACTGCCTGCGCGTAACATGAAGGTGTATTTGGCCTTTGAGCGCCCCAACTACCGTGTCCTGTCGCCGTTCTCCAGTGATCCGTATTATGTAGCGATCACTACAGACGAGGCATTTGCTCTTGATGCGGTTGAGTTGAAGCGCGCTGTCGTTGAGGTCTACCAATTGGTGAAGGCAACGTCGCCAACGACCGTAGGCCTGTCGAACCTCTTCTTCGCCAAGAACTTCGAAGCACTTTACCCAGAGGGATACGCGTCGGAAACCAAAGACAATATTCTCAAAACGCGTATGGGCGAGAACCGTGGTGAGTTTTACTTCGATGCTCGCCAAGGCAATAACTTCGCCCTGCGTCGCGAGGAGATCCGCCTGAGAGAAGTACGTCGCCTGCAGCAGCAAATGGCTGAGCTGCACACACGCGTCTTGGAGCGTTACGAACAACTCAAATCCGGGATGAAGGAGTTCGAAGGTCGGGAGGCTGAAGCGCTGGCGCAGATGGCCGGTATCAAAGTCACCTTCCCATCGCCGATCGCAATGCAGGACCCGAGCTCTTCAAAGTCCGCTGTGCCGATGATGATTCACGTCACCGGAAAGAGCGGCGACTTCTACGAGGTCGACTTCCCACGGAAGGGGCGTATACAGGCTGATGCTGAACTGGAGAGCCAGTGGTACGTGCTGCCGGCGGCAAACATGACACCCTTCCTGCCGCTCGAAGACGGTCGCGCCGTTCCTACGTATCGCGTGTATACCGCTGGCCCGGCTGAGGCCTGCAAGCAAGACCACTGTGCTGACAGAGTGTCATTTGGTGCCGTACTGGCCAAGGAATTTCCTAGCGCCGGGATCGACTTCAACTGGACGCCTGCAGTCTCTCAGCAGCACGTGATTGATTGGCAGCAAGCATCTGTTCAAATTCAGTAAGGCAACCGACTATGAAAACGATGAACCAGAAGCACATCCTCATCGCCGCTGCGGTCGCCGGTATTGCGATTCTTGCAGCCGGTGTGGGGTTATCGAGCTCCGGCAAGAAGCAAGCGCTGCGTCAGTACGATGAGATGAAGGAACAGTACTTCCTCGAGAACGTCCTAAGCGAGGGAGATATTTCCTATTCCTTCTGGTCGGGAAATGTCACCGTTGAAACACCGGAAATCCGCCTGGTTGCAGCAGAGACCAACGGCGCAGATAAATTCCTGAAAGGGATTATGGGGCTGCTCGGTGGAATGGACTCCGGGGCAAAAGAGTCTGCTCTGGTCGAATGGTCACGGTATCTGCTTTCGTCCAGTACTGGTGGCGGTCGTGCCGGTGGCGTTTACTTGAAGGCCGACACCCTCAAGGTTAGCCGCGAAGGTGATAACAAGAAGGGCGAGATTCATGTCCAATTGTTGGGCATGGACATGAGTACTCCTTACCTGTCGCACAAAGGCATAGATGTGGTCCTGCCCTCGGAAGTAGCGGATGAGATCCAGCCGCGCGCGGAGATGGATCAGTACGGAGGCGTGGTCAAGTCGCCCTACTCGTGGGGTAGCAATATCGTCCAACGTCTGCCGTTCACTGGTGCATTTATCACCGGCGCTACAGGGGAGTTCGGCACCAAAGTTGACTTGGACTTCAAGCTCACGCGCTCCAGCGACGGCGAAGGTTCGGTCGAGTTTGTAGTGGTGCATCGTAATGACGGCAGTGAAGTTGGCCGGATTGTGCGCGAGGCTAAATTTGCGTCCATCCCAGAGCTTGACGATGTCCAGGCGCAACTCAAGAGCGCGCTAAGTGGCTTCATCATGGGGGCTTACAGTACGTCCATGGGCCAGGCAGTAATTGCGGAAGCCGCAGGTGACTTTGCTCGTAAGACCAAGGTGGCCAGCTACTCGCTGACCTACAAGGGCTTCGACCAGTTAAAGGAGTCGTTCGACGAATTCAAGGCCGCTAGCAAGCGTGAGGAGTTCACCGGCTTTTGCAATGAAACAGGCCTATCAGGTTATCAGAGTGACTTTGGAGTCAAGGGCAAGGATCACAGCGATTCGGAGTGCGCGATCGCTCAAAAGCTGGCCACCGATGCCAGGTTTGAAGAGTCCTACATTTTCAAGGAAGACAAGTCGTTATTTTCCGGCCTGTTCGTGAGCAAAAGCTTCACGCTTGAGACGAACTGATCACCACCTTTCCTAGAACCTGGAGTGCGGTCCGCCGTACTCCACGGTCACCAAAAAAAATCTCAAGACAAAGGCAGGCCTTTCATGACGAACGTTTCCAAATGGGCAATCACGGCGTTCTGCTCGGTGCTGCTGGCCGGTTGCGGTTCAAGCCAGGATAAAGCTGAAGAACTGGTCAAGTTGATGGGCATGGACGTCCAATACAAGATGGTAGTGCAAGTCGCCACGTCGGGTTATGCATCCAAATATCGCGAAGTCGCGCCAGAAAAAATCAAGGCTGTGATCGAGGACAACATTTCCCAGGACCTACTGAAAGATACCTTGGTCCAGGTATACGCAGATCACTTTGATGCCGACGAGCTCGAACTGATGATCGAGGCCAACAAGCATCCTGATCAGGCGATGAAAATTATTATGGGCTCTAAGGACGGCATGAAGTTGGCAAAAAAATCCATGGAGGTCCAGGTGGATCTGCAGCGTGATATGGCCAAGGCGTTCGAGGATCGCGATGAGGACATTGTCGACGAACTGGACGACCTCCGAAAGGAAGTCCGCGGCTGATCCGTCATTTGCTCCGAACCACGGTAATCGACATAGCTACTACGAACAGTTCCAGGTAGCGCTCGGCAATTCATGGAGGGTGGGATGAGGCTTGTTTTGGTAATGCTGCTGATGCTCAGCGGCTTCGCTCACGCCGGTTGCGGCAGCATCAACAACGACGATCAACGCGCCTACTGATACGTCAAAGAGGGGAATGGGAGCTGCGCGAGCATTAAAGACGACGATCTGCGCGCTACCTGCTATGTGGAGGCCGGCAATGGCAGTTGCGGGAGCATCAAAAACGATGACTTGCGACGTCAGTGTAAAATGGTAAAGCGCTGACTGGCTTGCTTTAGCCAGGCCGGATGAAGGAATCTCACCTACAAAAAATGCCAGTCAGGTAACTGACTGGCATTTTTAATTCTGCGGCTAACGAATCTTCCAAGCTGAAAATGCGGGTGCTTCAACCGCTCAACCCAGCACTTCGCCCCTGGTCTTGCGCTTGAATCGCCGGCGCAAGAAAAACACCACAAACAAAATCAGCAGCGTGCCTACGGTGAGGAAAATCGTGTTGAACCAAGGAAACGGCTCTTCGCGACTGTTCGTGGCTTCGATGTCTGTGATGTTTGGGAACACGGACAAGATTTGAATGCGCCAGCCGTAATAACGAATGAGAGCCAGCTGCTGGGCATCTCGTGAGTAACCCTGGGCCTTTGCCTGTACGTCGGCCGAGTCAAACTTGAAGTACCACGGAAAACTCCACCCGGTATCTTCATTGCGATAGACCATTACCTTTTTCGATGTTGGGTGTTCAGTGTTAATGAAATACACATCCCGGGTAGGGCCGTCTGCTGGGTTTTCAGCATTGATGACGCCGTCATCGTCCACACGTTTTACCTCAACGCCGGTGATGGCCACCACGTCGTACTGCGGCAAAACGTAAAACAGACCCAGTCCCGCACCAGTGATTACGAGCAAGATTGCGCCGATAACCACCCCTTTAATCCACTTCATTTATGTGCTCCATTCTGATCGTCGAATTCTGCCCCAATTCGATCTTGGGTTTTCACCTTTGACCGCTGGGGTGCTACTAAACTTGGTTAGCAAATGTGTAGGTGCTGCAGTGATAGTAACGACGGCTCAAAAAAAGCCCAGGAAATCTCCCGGGCTACTTGTGTGCTGAAGCATGCGATCGCGTTCCGATCGCCCTGGCTTATGCAGGTGCTGTATCAAATTCCAGGCATTCGGAAAATGAGGTGAACTCAGGTCGCCGGCAGACCCAGGCGGTAAAAGCGGTGTACGCCACCGACAAGCCTGTGATCAGAGCCATTGTTTGCTTCTTCTCTCGACTGTTTCTCGCAGCAGCACGCGCTTGAGATTCACCTTTGCGTCGAGCACTGTTCGAAAAGAGAGACGCGATCAGCATTCCAATCACCGCATAGAACACTGTGATGAGAGTGAGCTTGGCAACAATAACTAGGGTGATACTCAGAGCTCCCTGGTTTGTCCGGAAGGTCGCGTATACGGCGTATGCAATGGCCAAGATAATCCCGGTACCCAACGCTATCCCTGAGACCAAGCCAGGCATTTCAAGCCAGCGAAGGATCAGAGCCGAAACGGCACCGATCGCGGGCAGCGCATTCGTGATCGCAGCATCGGTGTAGTCGGTGTAGATCGTGGCAGCCTCTGTGTGGTGTCTCCAGATCGCCAGGCAGGTGATCATAGAACCTATCAAGAGCGTGTATTTCCATGCCGGGCCTGCCCAGAAGGCCTGCCACATGCGTAGCACTGCTGGTTTCTCAGCTACAGGCTGAGCAGGGCGCACTTGCTGTGCCGAAACCACATAGGCTGGGCTCTGAGAGGAGGGCGCCGGTTGCACACTTTGAGACGGTGTCTGAGCCACCTGATGCTGCTGAGCAGATAGCTGTCTTTGTTGATGGAATTGTTCCTGAGCGATCCGGTACTGCTCATCACTTTGGGCGCTGGCAAGCTCCTCTGCCTGGCGCTGAGCTTCATACTCATCTTTGCGCAGCTTCTCTTCTGCAGCGTATGCCTTACTTTTTTCAACGCGTGAGTAATTATCCAGAAAGGTGACACGAGCTCCCATGGTTTGATCGAGACACTTCTGGGTGGTGCACTGATCTCGCACGGACTTCCGGTCATCCATATCGACACGATCCATTGGCAACCGGGGTGGGTCGAGCGAAACGCAGATGAGAAAACTCGCCTTTGCCACGAGGTCGAGGCTCGCGATCAGTGGATTTTTGAAGGCGGTCATTCGGCCACCTGGGACAACCGTATTGCCAGAGCCGATCTCTTAGTATGGATTGATCGATCGTCGGTACTTCGGTTTTGGCGTGTGCTTCTTAGAACTTTGACCCAACGTGGTAGCCCTCGCCCCGACCTTCCAGAGGGTTGCCCAGAGCAGCTAGGGAACCTTCTAGAGTTATTCAACTTCATGTGGACTACCCGTAAATCGGCGCGTGCCAAGATGAAGCAGCTTGCGGCAACGGTGCCATCAACATGTCGCGTCGTCTGTCTGCGATCCAACCGCCAAACCAGGCAATTTCTGTCGAGTATTGGGGAAGTGCATTGTGTAAAGTCGTCGCGAAAAGTCCAAGTTCAGGCAAAACCGCTGCGTGATTGAAGGGAGCTGAGCGCCAAAGTCACGTTGTATTACTCAAGCCGGCACCCACTGATGCGGCAGCAGTTGGTCGATCTCACTCGCTCGCTGCGTCGGCAGCCGCGTCAGCACATCTTTCAGATAGGCATATGGATCATGCCCATTCATGCGCGCCGACTGGATCAAACTCATGATTGCTGCTGCCCGTTTGCCGCTGCGTAACGAGCCAGCAAACAACCAGTTCGAGCGTCCAAGTGCCCACGGCCTTATCTGATTTTCGACTGCATTATTATCTATGGGCACAGCCCCGTCCTCGAGATATCGAGTCAGTGCCGTCGGTCGCGGTAGGGATGGCAGTTACCTGCCATCCCTACCGCGACCGTGCCGTCCAGCGTTTTAGGCTGTAATCCAGAGCTTTGGCGATAGCCGACCCTTCGGGCACAAGATCGCGCTGGGCCAACATCCAGGTATGTAGTGCGTCGATAAGGGGCGCCGCTTTTTCCTGGCGTATTCGCCAGCGATTTTCGTCGGTCATTTCCCGCGCTTGCCGTTCAATTTCGTACAACCCGCCAATTGAGTGCAGCGCCTGCTCAGCCAGTTGGCTTTTATTCGTCGCGTGCAAATCGAAAAACTTGCGGCTGACGTGGGCCAGGCAGCCGATTTCGGTGATGCCTTGCTGGAAGCTGGCTTTGTAGCCGGCAAAATCATCGCAAACCAGCTTGCCATTCCACTGGCCCAGAAAGTTGCGTGCATGTTCGCCCGCGCGGCTTGGGCTGAAGTCGTACACCACTGCCTTGAGTGGGGATTTCATGACCATCCGGACAGCCATTCCACCAACATCCGGACGCTGATTCCACGTTGATCCGGACACTCATTCCACAAGCATCCGGACACCGACTCCACGGCCATCCGGACACTTTCAAGCAGGCAGCAACGCAGGATTATTCATTGGCCTCTTTTATCGAAGCGAAGAGGTCGTCGTGGAGCGTTTATCCATGCGTAAAATCCGAGAGGTACTACGCCTAAAGTTCGACGCCGGCCTGTCCGTGCGCAAGATCGCCAAAAGTTTATCCATTGGCCATTCGAGTGCGGGAGATTACCTTTGCCGGTTCGCTGCCAGCGGGCTTCAGTGGCCCATCGATCTCTCAGATGCCGAGCTGAATCGACGTCTTTTTCCGCTGGCAGTACCCGCGCCAAGCGACCAACGTCCGACGCCGGACTGGGCTCATGTCCACGCCGAGTTACGCCGTCCCGGCGTCACCTTATCGGTCATAATGATCTCTTGCTGCGCGCCAGACCTCCGCCAGTCCTCGACGAAAATGCTATTGAGGAAGCAGTCGCCCGCTGATTGATCATTGAGAAATATAAACTATGCGCGTTGGGCAGCAAATCAGTCCCGATAGAGGGCGTATGAATTTTGGTGTATATCCGAATATATCCTGCTGACTATAAATTATAGTCAGCAGGATATATTCGGATATTTTCCGCCGGTAGCTATGCACAGCACTGCAGCGTTACCCCTGCGTTCATCACTGAAGGATGGTGTATCCTTGCGTGCAACTGCTGAAATAGGCACTACAGCCGCCGGGGAGACATTCTATAAGAATGCACACTACGTGCTCGCAACAAATACGCCTTTTTACGGGCTGATACTCATCTGGTCATCCATGCGAGATTCCACATATTTCATCGTTCGCAGCATCCAGAACAGTGCCCAGGTCAGTCTGTAACACCTCTTTCGGCTGGCTTCCACCGAGGTAGGAATTGCAGGGGCCGAACTATAAAGCCATACCCCAAGCATTTCTGCGTGTCGCCAACACCTTAATGACAGCCTTTAGTGCTGGGACCGGCTGGTAGCCATCACAAGCGTCAAAGGCGTAGTCAGGAAAGTAATCGATGCTTTCGTAATTTATGGCAAAAATGTGACCTTCACGCAGCAAGCTGCAAAGGTCAACCTTTTGCTCATCAGCCGTCCGCGCCGTTAACTTACTCAACTGTGCAGCCGTAAAGCCAGTCCCCCGAGAACATAATCCGGTGCTTGCCTTTCTCGACGAGCAGGGCGATTCTCAGAGTGTTGTCCATCGTATGTTCATTAATAGCAACAGCTATACAGTGGTCGAAAAAATTTCATTCAAGGTCGATCACATTATTCTTTTTCTCCCAATACTCTGTGACCCAATGAGGTTGATCATGAAAGGCAAACGTAAGGCCAATACAACCAAGTGGCTCATGAAAGGTCAATTCGAGATGGAGGCTAGGCTAATGCTGCAAAAACGATCCCGTGATGCCTCGAACCATTTTCTTGACGCTGAAGCTACGTTTGGAGTCGAGTCTGAACCGGTAGGTTTGCTAGCCGGGAGATTGCGTTGAGTTATCTAAATATTCTCAAAGCTCGCCGCCTGATGTTGTACAAACGCTACCGATAACGGATTGCCGCGGTTTGATCAAGCATTCCTGGCTGGAGAGCGGCGGCGTTTATGGCTATCGCAAAATCCATGACGATCGCGCGAGGTCGGTGAGGATTGTGGTCGTCATCGTGTGGCGAGGCTGATGCGTCTTGAAGGTCTGCGTTCTCAGACAGGTTATCGACGCCGCCCTGGAAGTACGGCGGTAAGCCAGCGGTCGCCTCACCCAATTTGCTGAAGCGCCAGTTCGATGTCGTGAAACCCAACAAGGTTTGGGTCGAGTTTGAAAAGCGTTACGCAATGAGCTTGCAAAGTGTCTAGAGAATCCGGGGCGATTCAGTATTATATAGAGGACCTATATATTGTTCTATCTATCCTGTGGCGCACCACTCTTCACACCCTAGGTCGTGGGCTAGAGCACAATGTTATTGTAGTGGTCAACCCATCCCGGATTGTGGTTTAAGTTTTTCTTCAGCCACCGCTGGCGGTAGCCCGCCATTGTGCTGATGTGGCCTGATCCACTTGTAGCGGTGCATCAGGTAATGGCTGATGTCCCGCTGGGCTTCCATGGCCGTCAGGTAACCAGTCGCTGGAATCCACTCTGATTTCAGGCTGCGAAACAGGCGCTCCATCGGCGAGTTATCCCAGCAGTTCCCCCGGCGACTCATGCTCTGTTCGATCCGGTAACGCCATAGCCGCTGCCGGAACAGGCGGCTGGTGTACTGGCTGCCCTGATCGGAATGAAACCGCACCTGCTGTGGCTTGCCGCGCTGCTCGTAGGCCATGTCGAGGGCCTTGATCACCAGCGCGGCATCCGGCTTTGTGGAAAGCGCCCAGCCAATCGTCCGCCGGGTGTACAGATCCAGCACCACGGCCAGGTAATGCCAGCGACCTTGCGCCCAGATGTAGGTGATATCGCCGCACCAAACCCGGTTCGGGTGCTGGACAGCGAATTCACGGTTTAGTCGATTCGGGATATCCGGACGCTCAACCGTGGCCTGTTTGTAAGCGTGCGAGCCCGGCTGTTTGCTGACCAGGCCCAGCTCACGCATCAACCGACGCACACGAAAACGGCCGATCGTCACTCCGTCTTCGCGCAGCATGCCCAAAATGCTGCGGCTGCCAGCCGAGCCTCGACTTTGGCTAAACAACTCGTTAACCCGACTACGTAGCGCAACGCGACGAGCATCGACACGACGACGTCGAAGCCGATGGGTGTAAAAGCACGATCGCGGCACATCGAAAGCTGAACAGACCACTTCTACCGACTCCTGCTCACTCAATTGGTCTATCAGCGCGTACGATCGAGTTCGTCCGACATCAAGAGAGCGGTAGCCTTTTTTAATATCGCTTTCTCCCGCTCCAGCCGGTTGATCCTGGCTTCCAGCTCTTGGATCTTCTGCTGCTCGGGTGTGAGCGCTTTGCTCGTTGGGGTAACGCCCTGGAGCTCATCCTGGAGCTGTTTTATCCAGCGGCGTAATGCCGAGTCCGCAACGCCCAGCGAACTACAGGCTTCGATATGGCTGTAGCCTTGATCCAGCACCAAGGCAGCTGCTTCGCGTTTGAACTCGGTGGAAAACGTACGTCTTTGCTTGCTCATCGAACACCTCTTAACGGCGAGGATTTTCGCCTAAATCGGTGTCCCGAATCAGTAGACCACTACAAGCCGTCGTGGTTTAGGCAGGCTGGTCACGCCGGCAATTCAGATTGCCGGAATTTTCATGTCATGGTCGATCTAGCGAGGCGATACCTGTCGCTTTGGGCGTCTCTTGGGTTGAGGCGCATCATCGTCAAGTGCAAGAAGTTCAGATTCGCTTCTGACCCGAGCGACAACATGGCCAATTTCCACACCATCTCTCATTGCGTAGGAGAGCGAGAGCAGTGTCACTGGATGAATATTCAGCTGCTCGCTAAGCGCGTCAATCTTGTCGAGCGTGGGGCTGGTGCCTCCACGCTCGAGTAGTCCCATGTAGGATCTTGCAGCGGTTAGAGAGAAGTCGTCTTGAGTTAGATGAAGCTTGTGCCTAACTCTCTTTAAAGCCTGTCCGAATGCTTCTCTGAGCCTCACCTTATGATCCCCAAAAAATGAGGATAAAACGCTAGTTATTCGATGATAACGACGTTGTATATAGGTCTTTTGTGAAGCGTTACCGATCAGAGATTTTGCTCATAAGCCCCCTACGCTAGCGCGCGAGACATGGAGCTTTGGTGGAGTGCCCGTGTAGCCTACGAGCTGTTATGGGTGTGCCTGGTATAAATGGGCGCTAATCCTGGGTCCTGCGAAAAGATTGTCTGGACACCTATGACTCTTCCCAGACTCGCGGTCAGACAAGTATCCATGCTAGTTTTTTCTTCAGCGTCGCAGAGGTAGGCCAGTCTGTTCTGACGGGTTGATCAACTTTGTAGCGACTCTGATACTTTGCTCATTTATCGCAAAATAGGGTTGACGACACCTGTCAGAAATTCGCGATTTTAGACGGTTAGCAATCTAAGCGGCGAAAAAATGTTGAGGTATGGACATTGAGTTGATTTATTGTAAGTGATTGAAATTAAATAGTATTTGTCGTGTCCATAGTTATCAATGAAACCGGTAATTCATATGGCAATATTCCCACTTCACATATTCCACGTACCACTTGCCCGGTGTGCAGATCCAAGTGCCCATGATCTTGCTGCCGTCTTCGCTGGTGTAGGCGTTGAGGTTGACAGTGTGCGGGTCGCCTTCGAGCTTTTCCCATTTGCAGGCATCCAGGACCGGCAGTGGGTGGGTGTCGCGCAGTACGGTGATGGGCTTGGACATGATGACTCCGAGGCAAGGTAAGAAGATTCGAACCCTATAGCGTCGCAGCCAAGGCGGGTGGTCTGGACTCGACATCGGTATGCCCAGAAGCGCAGCAGAATGCGATCCCCGGGGCAGAGTGCAAATCCATGTGGGAGCGGGCTTGCTCGCGAAAGCGGTGTGACAGTCAAACAAATTATTGACTGACACACCGCTTTCGCGAGCAAGCCCGCTCCCACAGGGGGCATCAAATGAAATTTCCCAGCGTGAATAAATCAATTCCTCGCAGTAACTGCGAAAGATTTCCGATGTCGCGCCAGAATTCGCAAGAAAATTCAGACCTGGCCCTCGTATCATTCACCTCAGTACCCCGTGAGAGCCTTGCAATGAACCCAATAAAAACGTGGTGGGATATCAGCCCGCCCTTGAGCACGGCCACCCCGACCTGGCCGGGTGATACGCCGTTTCAGGAAGAGCGCGTGTGGCAGTTCGGCCCGGAGTGCCCGGTGAATGTGGGGCGCGTGACGCTGTCGCCGCACACGGGCGCCCATGTGGATGCGCCGCTGCATTACAGCGCAGGCGGTGCGCCGATTGGCGAAGTGTCGCTGGACGTGTACATGGGCCCTTGCCGCGTGTTGCATTGCCTGGGCAGCGGCGCGTTGGTTGAGCCCCATCAGTTGCAAGGGCGTGTGGATAACGTGCCCGAGCGCGTGCTGCTGCGCACTTATCCACAAGCGCCGCTCACTGAATGGGATTCGAATTTCACCGCCATCGCCCCACAGACCATTGAGCTGCTGGCCAGCCTGGGGGTGCGCCTGATCGGTATCGATACGCCGTCCCTGGACCCGCAACAGTCCAAAACCATGGATTCCCACAACGCCGTGGCTCGTCATGGTATGGCGATCCTCGAAGGCATCGTGCTCGATGACGTACCGGAGGGCGACTATGAATTGATCGCGCTGCCGCTGCGCTTCGCCAACCTGGACGCGAGCCCTGTGCGCGCCATTCTCCGCCCGCTCAAGGAGCCCACGCGATGAGCCAATGTCCTTTCTCACCAGACTATAAGCCTGCTGATAACCAACCCTCGGAAGAATGGCATAACGCCGAATTGAATTTCTCCGAGTCCATGAGCTATGGCGACTACCTGGACCTGGGCAAAGTCCTCAGCGCCCAGCACCCGCTGTCGCCGGACCACAACGAAATGCTCTTCATCATCCAGCACCAGACCTCGGAGCTGTGGATGAAGCTGATGCTCCACGAACTCAAGGCCGCCCGCGAACATGTGCGCCTGGGGGAGCTGCCGCCGGCGTTCAAGATGCTGGCGCGGGTGTCGCGCATCTTTGATCAACTGGTGCACGCCTGGGCGGTGCTGGCCACCATGACACCCTCGGAATACAAGGCAATTCGCCCGTTCCTGGGACAGTCGTCGGGGTTTCAGTCGTTTCAGTACCGCGAGATCGAATTCATCCTCGGCAACAAAAGCCCGGCGCTGCTGCGGCCCCATGCCCATCGCCCGGAGTTGCTGCAGCAATTGCAGGTGGCGATTGCCACGCCGTCGCTGTATGACGAAGCGGTGAACCTGATGGTCAAGGCGGGGCTGGCGATTGATCCCAAGCGCGCCGAGCGCGACCCGACCGCCGCCACGGTGCACGATGAATCGGTGGAAGCGGCCTGGCGCGAGGTGTATCGCGACCCGAGCCGTTACTGGGATTTGTACCAGTTGGCCGAGAAGTTTATCGACCTGGAAGATTCGTTCCGCCAGTGGCGCTTCCGGCATGTCACCACGGTGGAGCGCATCATCGGCTTCCAGCCGGGTACGGGCGGTACGGAAGGCGTGGGGTATTTGCGCAAGATGCTCGACACGGTGTTGTTCCCCGAACTTTGGCGAGTACGCTCCACGCTCTAAACAAAAAGCCCCGGATTACCGGGGCTTTTTTCTAGGTGAAATACAGTCAACTGTGGGAGCAGGCAAGCCAGCTCCCACAGGGGGTCACTGGGTTACTGCAACCTTCCCGTTTCTGATCCTAAACCGGTAGGCGATATAGATAATCCCCACCCACACCGGCATCGCATACACCGACTCGCGAATCCCCGGAATCGCCAGCATCACCCCGATAATCATCACCATGAACGCCAGGCACAGGTAGTTGCTGAACGGGAACCAGAAGGTCTTGAACGACGGCGTCACGCCTTGCTCGCCCATGGCCTTGCGGAACTTGATGTGGGTGAGGCTGATCAGCGCCCAGTTGATCATCAACGAGGCAACCACCAACGCGAACAGCAACTCCAGCGCACTGTGCGGCGCCACGTAGTTGACCACCACGCACAGCATCGTCACCAGCGCCGAAATCGCCAGCGCCCGCAACGGCACGCCTTGTTTGTTGAGCTTCATCAGCGCCTTGGGCGCATCACCTTGTTCGGCCAGGCCAAACAGCATGCGGCTGTTGCAGTACACGCCGCTGTTGTACACCGACAACGCCGCGGTCAGCACCACGAAGTTGAGGATGTGGGCGGCGGTGTCGTTGCCGATCAGCGAGAAGATCTGCACAAACGGGCTGCCGCTGTAGGCATCGCCTGACGCGCCGAGGGTTTGCAGCAGTTGATCCCACGGGTATAGCGACAACAGTACGGTGAGTGCGCCGACGTAGAAGATCAGGATGCGGTACACCACTTGGTTGATCGCTTTGGGGATCACCTTGCGCGGTTCGCTGGCCTCGGCGGCGGTGATGCCGACCAGCTCCAGGCCACCGAATGAGAACATGATGAAGGCCATCGACATCAACAGCCCCATGCCGCCATTGGGGAAGAACCCACCGTGGCTCCACAGGTTGCTGACCGAGGCTTGCGGGCCGCCGGTGCCGCTGAACAGCAGGTAGCAGCCGAGCACGATCATGCCGACAATCGCCACCACCTTGATGATCGCAAACCAGAACTCGGCCTCCCCGAAGAACTTCACGTTCAGGGTGTTGATCAGGTTCACCGCGACAAAGAACACCAGCGCGCTGACCCAGGTTGGAATCTCTGGCCACCAGAACTGGATGTACTTGCCTACCGCCGTCAGTTCGGCCATGCCCACCAGCACGTAGAGCACCCAGTAGTTCCAGCCCGCCAGGAAGCCTGCGTAACCGCCCCAGTATTTGTGTGCGAAGTGGCTGAAGGACCCGGCCACCGGCTCTTCGACGATCATCTCACCGAGCTGGCGCATGATCAGGAACGCGATAAACCCGGCCACCGCATACCCCAGGATCATCGACGGCCCCGCCGACTTGAGTACCCCGGCCGAGCCGAGGAACAAGCCTGTACCAATCGCCCCTCCCAAGGCGATCAGCTGAATGTGCCGGTTCTTCAGGCCTCGCTTGAGGCCCACCGGGTTAACCATGTCATCCGCCATTAACATTCCCTTCTACTTGTTTTTCTCAAGGGTGATTGCACGCCGCATCGGCCCCTCAGAACTGCTGAGGGTCAGATATTACTCTGCGTAAACTTTTCGTAATACAGCTGAACGCCATCAAGTGCCTGATCCACCAGCCATTGTTGGATGGATTCGACCATCGGAGGGGGGCCGCACACGTACATATCCGCCGATCTGTCCCGCAATTCGGCCAGGTCGAAATGCTCGGTGAGGTAGCCGCGTTTGCCCGTCCACTCGGCGCAGGCGTCGCTCAGCACTTCGGTGTAGCGAAAGTTCGGGATTTTCGCCGCGTAGGCGTGGATACGCGCCGCTTCACATAAATCTTCGGCGCCGCGCACGCCGTAGTACAGGTGCACAGGTTGTGTGCAGCCGTTGACGGCCAGCTCATCGAGCATGCCCAACAACGCCGACAACCCGGTGCCGCCCGCCACCAGTACCAACGGTTGGGTGACGTGGCGCAGATAGAACGCACCCAAGGGCGCCTCCATCAGCATTTCATCACCCACCTGGCAGCGTTCACGCAGGTAGTTGCTCATTACTCCATCGGGCAGCAGGCGTACCAGAAACTGCAATTGACTGCCCGGCCGGTTGGCGAAGGAGTAGGAGCGCCAGCTATCGGTGCCGGGCACCGACAGACGCGCGTATTGGCCCGGCAAAAAATCCAGTGGCTGGTCCAGTTGCACCTGCAAGATGGCGGTGCTGGTCGAGACCTGCTGCACCGCGCTCACCGTGCCGCGCACCTGCACGGGGCCTGGGCGTTGCACAGGCTTGAATCGAAGTCGAAATAGAAGGTGGCGTCGGACTTCACCCGGGTCTGGCAACTGAGCATCTTACGTTGTTGCAGGTCGAGGCTGGAGAGGGCTTCCTCGTCGACGTAGTCCTGGGTGTACTCGCCGGATTCGCAACGCCCCTGGCAGGTGCCGCACACGCCTTCGCGGCAATCGAGCGGGATCTTGATGCCGTTGCGCAGGGCCGCGTCCAACAGGATTTCCTGGGCGCCCACCGGGAAGAACAGGGTTTTGCCATCGGCAAAGCTGAAGGCCACTTTGTGATTCATTCACATAACTCCGGGGATAAGTATGAACCCCCTGTAGGAGCGAGCTTGCTCGCGAAAAACCTCAACGATGACGCCGTGCATCCTGGATGCTCGCGGTGTACTTGCGTTTTTCGCGAGCAAGCTCGCTCCTACAGGGCGATGCACCACCGTTACAGGTGGTAGAAATCCAGCACCGAGTTAATCGTGTCGTTGAGCAGCAAGGCGTGCTTGCGCATGATCAACCAGCTGTCGCCCGCAGGCTTGAGGCGGTAAGTGGCATGCCCGTAGAACTGCTCTGACGTGGCCAGGCGATAAAATAACGTGTGCCAGTTCAAACGCACCTCCAACGTGCCGTCGGCCTGCTCGGCAATGCGTACGTTATTGATCAGGTGCAAGGTGCGCGGCATCGGCGTGGCGGAGGCGGCCTTGCCGGTGCGCAGGCGGAACACGCGGTCTTCCAGGCCCGAACGGTTGGCGTAGTAGATCAACGACATCTCGCGCTTGGGGTCTTGGGTGTAGACGTGTTCGGAATCCCATTGCGGCAGGTGGAATTCACTCTGTGGGTCAAATAACTCCACGTAGGCGTCCCAGTCCTGGGCGTCGCACAGCTCGGACTTGCGGTAGAAGAACTGCTCGATCTGGTACTGCAATGGCGCATTCATCACTTCACCTCCCGCAATGTCAAAGCTCGCTGGTCCAAACCCTTGAGCAGAAACTGCTGCCAGTTGCGATGCTGGTTGACGTACAGGCCTTCATGGGTGAATTCGGTGCCGGTCATCGCCGGTTGGATGCCGATGGCCTCGCTGTTGGGTGTCGGCCCGGTTTCCCAGCGGTGGCTGCCGCGGGAAATATCACTCCAGCGTTCCAGGCGGCCCTGAAAGCCGCGCTGGGCTTCACGGAATTCCACCAGGTCGTCGGGCGTGCCCATGCCGGAAACGTTGAAGAAGTCTTCGAACTGACGAATCCGGTTTTCGCGATCGGCGTCGGACTCACCCTTAACGCCCAGGCATTGGCTGATGATCTCAGTCTTGTTCCAGGCCACCGGGCGGATGATGCGCAACTGCGAGCTGATCTGGTCGAGGAAAAACAGGCTGGGGTAGATGTTCAGGTTGCGTAGGCGGTGCATCATCCACTCGGCCTTCTGCTGGCCGTGTTCTTGCACCAGGCGCGGCATGATGGTGGCGTAGCCGGAGCGTACGCTGGGGTTGGGCATATCGCTGAACAGCACGCTATGGCCGTTGTTGAAGGCGAACCAGCCGTCGTCGGTATTTGCGTCGCCGGCGCCGAGCTTGCTGTAGTCCAGCGTGGTGCTGGAACCTGCGCCGTTCTCGGTGTTGACCTGCTGGCGATGCTGCACGGTGGCCACGTAGTTGTAGTGCACGGTGCTGACGTGATAACCGTCCAGGCCGTTTTCGTTTTGCAGCTTCCAGTTGCCGTCGTAGGTGTAGGCGGACTTGCCCGGCAGCACCTCCAACTCACCGGTGGCCGATTGCGCGACCATCATGTCGAAGAACACTTTGGCGTCGCCCAGGAAGTCTTCCAGGCTGTTGGTGCCGTTCACGTCCAGGCTGATAAACACAAAGCCCTTGTAGCTTTCGATGCGCGCTTTTTTCAGGCCGCGGGTGGCCTTGTCGAAACCTTCCGGGTATTCCCCCGGCGCCTTGACCTTTACCAGTCGGCCATCGCTCTTGTAGCACCAGGCGTGGAACGGGCAGGTGAAGGTGGACTGGTTACCCTTGCCCACGCGGGTGAGGGTGGTACCGCGATGCTGGCAGGCGTTGATCAGCGCGTTGAGCCGGCCTTCGCCGTCGCGGGTGATGATCATCGGCTGGCGCCCGGCGCGCATCGTCACGAAGTCGTGGTTATTGGCCAGTTCGCTTTCGTGGCAGGCGTAGATCCAGTTCTTCTCGAAGATCAACTCCATCTCCAGGTCGAACAGCTCGGGCTCGGTGAACATGTCGCGGGCGATGCGGAACACTTCATCCGCCGGGCGAAAGTCCAGGCAGCTTTCGATAAAGGATTTCCATTGCTCGACGGTTCTTGCACCACTCATGGGAGGCACCTTTTGATCATGGCTAAACGGTGAGCCATTAAGCGGCTGCGATGCGGTGGCGGGCTATCCGCTTAATGGGGGAACGTAGGCCGCAAAGTTGGGCAGCAAATACCCATGACGGTGCGCGCCGGTGACGGCATGCGCTACTGTGATAGCGGGCGATGGTGGTAAAACCCTGGGGTTTATCCACATAGTCGACTGTTGCTATCCACCCAGTGAGCACTGCACTGGCGTGGCCTGGAACTTGCTGTCGAGGTTCAACGACGCGCCGCCAGAGCGCGCAAATGCCTAACCGCCGTGGGTGCACCCTGATGACTAGTCAGACACGCGATATTCATATTCAACGCTTCGACCTGGAGGGCGCGTGCAGCTGGATGTCCGGCATCTGCGGGCCCCATCGCCTGGCGACGGCAACGCCCGAGCGCCTGCGCTTTCACCACAGCGCCAACGTGTTCAAATCCCGCGCCACCACCCTGGGCGTGATCGAGTACGGTACCGATGTGACCATCGACATCGAAGACGCCGAGCACTTCAGCAGCTACAGCTTGAGCCTGCCGTTGGTGGGCGAGCAGGAGCTGAGCAAGAACGGCGAGCGTCTTAGCTCCAACCGCGATCAGGGCGTGATCATTTCGCCCAATGAGCATCAGGTGCTGGCGATTTCCGGTGACTGCCGCAAGTTGCAGGTGGTGATCACCCGTGCGGCGATGAGCGAGTCGCTGGAAGGTTTGCTGCAACGGCCCATCGATGCGCCGCTGCGCTTTGAGTCGGTGATGGATGCGGTGGACGGGGCCCCGGCTTCGTGGTGGCGCATGGCGCGTTACTTCATCGCCGAACTGGAATGCAGCAGCGAATTGTACGAACAGGCGGCGTTTACCCGCGACCTGGAAAGCTCATTGATCAAGGGCCTGATCCTGGCGCAACCGAATAACTACTCTGAAGAACTGCGCGACGTGCTGGGGGTGAAACTGCCGCACTACCTGATCCGCGCGCGGCAATTTATCCATGACAACGCCCGTGAAGCGCTGCACCTGGAAGACCTGGAAGCGGCGGCGGGCGTGTCGCGGTTCAAACTGTTCGATGCGTTTCGCAAGTACTTTGCACTCTCGCCCATGGCGTATCTGAAGAAGCATCGGTTGGGGGCGGTGCGCCAGGAAATTCTGGAGCAGGGCTCGATCCGCACCATCTCTGAAATCGCCCTGGGGTGGGGGTTTACGCATTTGGGGCGGTTTTCGGCGGAGTACCGCAAGCTGTTCGATGAGTCGCCCAGCCAGACATTGCAGCGCAAGCGCCTGCGCGTTACTTGAACCGGCTGGGGATCAAAATGTGGGAGCTGGCTTGCCTGCGATAGCGGTCGGCCGATCAATACGATGCCAACTGATCCAACGCCATCGCAGGCAAGCCAGCTCCCACATGGACTATGGGGTGCCTGGAAAATCTCAGATCAACTCTTCAACCAGTTGGAGGCAATGAGTCAGCCCCGGCGACTGATCATTCACCCGCCGGCTAAGGATGATCGGCGAACTCGCCGTCGTCTCCACCACCGGCGTATAGCCAATATCCGCCCGATGCAGCACCTGCACCGACGCCGGCACCAGTGTCACTCCCATACCTGCGCCCACCAGGCCGATAGCGGTCTGCAATTCGTTGGTCCACTGCGCCACCTTCACGCTCAAGCCATGGGCGTCGAACAGCGCGATCACATGGTCGGCATAACTGGGGCGCGGGTTGCCGGGGTAGAGCACAAAGGGTTCGACGGCCAACTGGGCGAGGGTGGCCGGGGCGCCCAGCAACCGGTGACCGCTGGGCAGCACGGCCACCAGGCGGTCTTCCACCAATACACGCTGGACGATGGCCGGGTCGTCAATGCGAATACGCCCGAAGCCCACGTCAATGCGCCCGGCCTTGAGCGCTTCGACCTGCTGCAACGTCGTCATCTCCGACAAACCCAACTCCAGCTCCAGGGCCTCGTGAGTGCGCAGGCGCCGAATCAATTCCGGCAGCACGCCGTACAAGGTCGAGGGCGCAAAGCCGATGCCCAGCCAGGTTTTCTCGCCTTGGCCGATGCGCCGGGTGGTGTCGCAGACCTTGCCCAGTTGTTCGAGCAACACATTGGCATGCTCATAGAAAAACCTCCCGGCCTCTGTCAGCCGCAAGGGCCGGCTGCGTTCCAGCAGCACCACTCCGAGCTCATCCTCCAGTTGCTGGATCTGCCGGCTCAACGGCGGCTGGGCGATGTGCAAACGTTCGGCGGCGCGGGTGAAGTTGAGGGTCTCGCCCAACACCTGGAAGTAGCGCAGGTGACGCAGTTCCATATCGACTCCTTTCATACCTTAAGAGTATTGCACGAGACCAATTCTATATTGGAAGCCCGAAAAAATGCGGAACAGAATCGACGCAAATCTAAAAAGAACCCAACGGGTATTGCCATGCCGATTTGCGCCATCGAGTCGATCGAAACTGTCATCGTCGACCTGCCCACCATTCGCCCGCACAAGCTGGCGATGCACACGATGCAAAACCAGACCCTCGTTATCATCCGCCTGCGGTGTACCGACGGTATCGAAGGCATTGGTGAAGCCACCACCATCGGTGGCCTGAGTTACGGCAACGAGAGCCCCGACAGCATCAAGGTCAACATCGACCGCCACTTCGCGCCGCTGCTGATCGGCCAGGACGCGAGTAACGTCAATGCCGCCATGTTGCGCCTGGAGCGCAGTATTCGCGGCAACACCTTTGCCAAGTCCGGTATCGAAAGCGCCTTGCTCGACGCCCTCGGCAAACGCCTAGGGCTGCCGGTCAGCGAGTTGCTTGGCGGGCGTGTGCGGGACGCGTTGCCGGTGGCCTGGACCCTGGCCAGCGGTAATACCGAACAGGACATCAGCGAGGCCGAGAAGATGCTCGACCTGCGCCGTCACCGCCTCTTCAAATTGAAGATCGGCGCGGGCGAGGTCAATCGAGACCTGGCCCATGTGATCGCGATCAAAAAAGCCCTGGGTGAACGCGCCAGTGTGCGCGTCGACGTCAACCAAGCCTGGGATGAAGCCGTGGCCCTGCGGGCGTGCAAGGTGCTCGGTGACCACGGTATCGACCTGATCGAACAACCGATCTCACGCAATAACCGTGGTGGCATGGCCCGGCTCAACCTGTCGAGCCCGGCGCCGATCATGGCCGATGAGTCCATCGAATGTGTCGAAGACGCCTTCAACCTGGCGCGTGAAGGCGCGGCCACGGTGTTCGCCCTCAAGATCGCCAAGAACGGCGGCCCTCGCGCCGTATTGCGCACGGCGGCGATTGCCGAAGCGGCCGGCATCGGCCTGTACGGCGGCACCATGCTTGAAGGTGGCATTGGCACCCTGGCCTCGGCCCATGCCTTTCTCACGCTGGACACCCTGGCGTGGGGCACCGAACTGTTCGGCCCGCTGTTGCTCACTGAAGACATTCTTGCCGAGCCACCGGTGTACCGCGATTTCCAGCTGCATGTGCCCACTGCGCCGGGCCTGGGCCTGACGCTCGATGAAGAGCGCCTGGCGTTCTTTCGCCGTGACAAACACTAAGAGGCCTCTGCCATGTTGTTCCACGTAAAAATGACCGTGAACCTGCCCCTCGACATGCACCCCGAGCGCGCCGCCAGCCTCAAGGCCGAGGAAAAAGCCTTGGCGCAGAGCCTGCAAGAGGAGGGCAAATGGCGCCACCTGTGGCGCATCGCCGGGCATTACGCTAACTACAGCGTGTTCGATGTCGACAGCGTGCAGGACCTGCACGACCTGCTGATGCAACTGCCATTGTTCCCCTACATGGCCATCGAAGTGAATGCGCTGTGCCGCCATCCGTCGTCGATCCATACGGACGACCGCTGAGCCGGCTTGCACCTATAACTACAAGATGAGGAATGCACCATGTCCATCCGCCTGTCCCAGACTGCCCACGCCCAACAGTTTCTCGAAGAAGCCAGCGGTAACCTCAATGACGCGGGCAACCCACGCACCAAGGCGCTGATCTATCGGATCCTGCGCGACACCGTGAACATCATCGAAGACCTGGAAGTGACCCCGGAAGAGTTCTGGAAGGCGGTCAACTACCTCAATGAGCTGGGCAAAAACCAGGAGGCTGGCCTGCTCGCCGCCGGCTTGGGCCTGGAGCATTACCTGGACCTGTTGATGGATGCCGCCGACGAGCAGGCCGGCAAGTCGGGTGGCACGCCGCGCACCATCGAAGGCCCGTTGTACGTGGCTGGTGCGCCGCTGTCCAAGTACGAGGCACGGCTGGATGACGGCCAGGACGACGCGGTGCCGTTGTTCATGCGCGGGCAAGTGCGCGATACCGAGGGCAAGCCGTTGGCAGGGGCAATTGTGGATGTGTGGCAGGCCAACACGGGCGGGACCTATTCGTGGTTCGACCCGAATCAGTCTGAGTTCAACCTGCGCCGGCGCATCGAGACCGACGCCCAGGGCAACTACCGTTTTCGCAGCATCGTGCCTTCGGGCTACGGCTGCCCACCGAGCGGGCCGACGCAACAGTTGCTCGACCAACTGGGGCGCCACGGGCAGCGGCCGGCGCATATCCACTTCTTCATCTCGGCGCCGGGGCACCGGCACCTGACCACGCAGATCAACCTGTCGGATGACCCGTACCTGCATGATGACTTTGCCTATGCCACCCGGGATGAATTGATTGCCGAGATTCGCTTCAGCGACGACCCACAACTGGCGCGAGAGTTTGGCGTGCAGGGGCGGTTTGCGCAGATTGATTTTGACTTTGAGTTGCAGGTGGCGGATGCGCCAATAGAGCAGCAGCGCATGCAGCGAGTCCGCGCCCTCGAAGACTGATCAACTCGGTCAACTGTGGGAGCAGGCTTGCCTGCGATAGCGGTGGAACATTTACCACCGCTATCGCAGGCAAGCCAGCTCCCACATTGGTTTTTTGGTGATTTAGTTATTTGCGCACGACCAAGTCCAACACCTCATCCCGGTCCTTGATCTTCTGCAGCACGATCTCCGAGCGGATATCCATCACCCCCGCCGTGCGGTTCAGGTGGTTCACGATAAAGTCCGAGAAGTGCTTGAGGTTACGCGCCTGCACCCGCAGCACATAGTTGCTGGCGCCGGTGATCACATAGGCGCTCGCCACCTCTGGCCAGCCTTGCACCTTCTTGATGAACGTCTCATGCCAGTCCTCCACATCCTGGCGCAACGACAGGTGCACGATGGCTTCCAGCTCGATCCCCAACTGCTCGGCGTTCAACACCGCGCGGTAACCGCTGATGATTCCTTCGCTCTCCAACAGGCGCAAACGGCGCAGGCACGCCGACGGCGAAAGCGCGACTTTTTCCGCCAGTTCCTGGTTGCTGATGCGGCCATCCTGTTGCAGGAAATGCAGGAGGCGCAGGTCGGTGGCGTCGAGAATCATGCTTGGAAGATATCCGCGTATTTTGAGGTTAAATTCGAATTTCCTACAGCTTAAATAGCCGTTTACCCACCACTTTGCACGAAAATTCTCTAAAAGTTCGTTCATTATTTGGTCCATCCTCACTTATAAAAACCAGGACGACCCATGACCACTCGAAGCCATTGCCAAGCCCTCGACGCCCAGGACCCGTTGGCCTCCCTGCGTGCCCAATTCGCCTTGCCCGAAGGGGTGATCTACCTCGACGGCAACTCCCTCGGCGCGCGCCCGGTGGCGGCGCTGGAGCGGGCACAACAGGTGATCGCCGAGGAGTGGGGCAATGGCTTGATTCGCAGCTGGAACAGCGCCGGTTGGGCGGATTTGTCCCAGCGCCTGGGCAATCGCCTGGCGCCATTGATTGGTGCGCGTGACGGCGAGGTGGTGATTACCGATACCACCTCGATCAACCTGTTCAAAGTGCTCAGCGCCGCCTTGAGTGTGCAGCGCCAACGTACGCCGGCGCGTAAGGTCATCGTCAGTGAAGCGAGCAATTTCCCGACCGATTTATATATCGCCGAAGGCTTGGCCGAATTGCTGCAGCAAGGCTATTCCCTGCGCCTGGTGAACAGCCCGGCCGAACTGCCCCAGGCCATCGATGCAGACGTGGCGGTGGTGATGCTCACCCACGTCAACTACAAGACCGGCTACATGTATGACATGGCGGCGCTGACCGCACTGAGCCACGAGTGCGGCGCGCTGAGCATCTGGGACCTGGCGCATTCGGCAGGCGCGGTGCCTGTCGACCTGCACCAGGCCAAGGCGGATTATGCGATTGGCTGCACCTACAAATACCTCAACGGCGGCCCGGGCTCCCAGGCGTTTGTGTGGGTCAACCCGTCGTTGGTGGATGTGGTGCGCCAGCCATTGTCCGGATGGTTCGGGCATACCCGGCAGTTCGCCATGGAGTCCACCTACGCCCCCAGCGCCGGCATTGCCCGCTATCTGTGCGGTACCCAGCCGATCACCTCGTTGGCCATGGTGGAATGCGGCCTGGAGATCTTTGCCCAGACCGACATGGCCAGCCTGCGCAGCAAATCCCTGGCACTGACCGACCTGTTTATCGCATTGGTCGAAAGCCGTTGCGCTGCCCACGGCCTGGAACTGATCACTCCGCGTGAACACGCGCGGCGCGGCAGCCACGTCAGCTTTGAACACCCCGAAGGCTACGCGGTGATCCAGGCCTTGATCGCCCGGGGCGTGATCGGCGATTACCGTGAACCACGGATCATGCGTTTTGGCTTCACGCCGTTGTACACAAGCTTCACCGAGGTATGGGACGCCGTGGAAATCCTCGGTGAAATTCTCGACAACGCCACCTGGGACCAGCCGCAATTCAAAGTCCGCAACAGCGTCACCTGACAACAACACAAACCCACTGTAGGAGCGAGCTTGCTCGCGAAGATCGTCAACGATAACGCGCGAATGCTGAATGCACGCGGCGTTCTCAGGTTTTTCGCGAGCAAGCTCGCTCCTACAGAAAACAAGCGCTTCCTGTGCAATCACAATAATAAAGGGGCACACCAGTGACCACGCCAGACAACGGCTTTGCAGAGATTACCCACCGTGAACTGGGCCTGAGGCGCCAGCTCACTTCCGGCCAGATGAGCATGATCGCCATCGGTGGCGCCATCGGCACCGGGCTGTTCATGGGCAGCGCCTACGCCATCGGTTATGCCGGGCCGAGCGTGCTGGTGAGCTACGCCATCGGCGCGCTGATTACCTTGCTGCTGATGGGCTGCCTGGCGGAGATGACGGTGGCCCATTCCACCTCCGGCTCCTTTGGCGCTTACGCCGAGTTCTACATCAGCCCATTGGCCGGGTTCCTGGTGCGGTATGCCTACTGGGCGGCAATTGTGCTGGCGGTGGGCGCCGAGGTCACGGCGGTGGCGATGTACATGAAGTACTGGTTCGCCAACGTGCCGGAGTGGGTGTGGATCGTGTCGTTCTCCAGTGTGCTGATTGTGCTCAATGCGATCAGCGTGAAGACCTTCGGCAACTTTGAATACTGGTTCTCGACGATCAAGATCAGCGCCATTGTCGGTTTCATCATCCTGGCAGTGTATGTGGTGTTCGGCTCCGGCAACCCTGACTACGGGGTGCAGAACTACACGGCCCACGACGGCTTTTTTCCCCATGGCTTGAGTGGCATGTGGATCGCGGTGATCGTGTCGATCTTCAGCTACCTCAGCGTCGAGATGATCGCCGTGGCCGCCGGTGAAGCTGCCGACCCGGAGCAGGCGGTGAAGAAAGCCTTTCGCGCTACCATCGTGCGGTTGGTGGTGTTCTACCTGCTGACCCTGGCGCTGATGCTCGCCATCGTGCCCTGGAACCAGGCCGGCCAGGCCCAGAGCCCGTTTGTCACAGTGATGCAGACCATCGGCATTCCCGGCGCCACCGGGGTGATGAATTTCGTGATCCTGATCGCGGCGCTGTCGGCCATGAACAGCCAGCTCTACATCACCACGCGCATGATGTTCAGCCTGTCGCGCGCCGGTTTTGCGCCCAAGTCCATGGGCGCGTTGAGCAAGAACGGCATCCCGCTGAATGCGCTGCTGCTGTCCAGTTCGGGCATTGCCCTGGCGACGTTGCTCAACGTGGTGTACCCGGAAAGCTCGTTCACCCTGATGATGGCGATCTCGATGTTTGGCGCGATCTTCACCTGGTTCATGATCTTCCTCACGCACCTGTTTTTCCGCCGCTATCGCAAGCGTCATGGCGGGGCGAAGTTGTCGTTCCAGTTGCGGTTTTTTCCCTACAGCACGTTGCTGGGGCTGGTGCTGATGGGGGCGGTGATGATCACCACCTATTTCACCGACGCTTTCAAGATGACGCTGGTGTTTGGCGTGCCGTTCCTGCTGATTCTGTCGGCGGTCTACTACACCTTCTTCCACAAACGTACATCATCTGTAGGAGCGAGCTTGCTCGCGAAAAACCCGAGAGCCCCACGTTAAACCAGATAGCTCGCGTTATCGTTGACGATCTTCGCGAGCAAGCTCGCTCCTACAGGTGGGCGGTGAGCGCAGCGAGTAAGGTGCTGGCGTAACCGGGCAATTGCTCGAACGAGCGTGCGCATAACAACAGTTTGCGGCAGGCCCATTCTTCTTGCAGGGGGTGGGCCTTGAAGCGGCGCGCAGGTGGCCAACGGTCCAAGGCGGCCTGAGGCACAATGCCCAGGCCGGCACCGCCGGCGACCATGCGAATCACCCCGTCAAAGCTATCGGCGCGGATACGTGTGTGCAGGCGAAAGCCTGCGTGCAACGCCTGTTCCTCCAGGTACACCGCCAGCGCGCTGTTGGCTGCCAGGCTGACGTAATCGTATTGCAAGCTGTCGATAAACCCCGCAGCAGTCAGCGGATGGTCGAGGGGCGTGATCAGCACCAGTGGGTCGTCGCGAAACGCCAGGGTCTGCAAGCCGTGGGTGTCTACCGCATCGGAAATAATCCCCAGGTCGGCGGTGCCCTGGCGCAAGGCGTGGGTAATGCGCAGGCTGGGCAACTCTTGCAGGTCGATATCCAGGTTGGGGTGTTTGCACAGAAACTCTGCGAGCAGTTCAGGCAGGTATTCGCTCAGGGCGGTGGTGTTGCACAGCAAGCGTACCTGGCCTTTGACGCCGTTGGCGTATTCGGCCAGGTCTTGTTGCAGGTGGTCGGCCTGTTGCAACAGCAGGCGAGCATGCCGGGCCAGGGCTTTGCCCGCAGGTGTTGGGGTGACGCCACGGCGACCGCGCTCGAGAAACGCAATACCCAGTGAAGATTCCATTGCCCGGATGCGGGCGCTGGCGGCAGTCAGGGACAGATGGCTGCGGGCCGCGCCGGCGGTGATATTGCCGGTGTCCAGGATGTGCAGGTAGAGGCGCAGGTCGATCAGGTCAAAGTGCATGGCTGCAGGTTTCCGGTGACTGGAAGGGCCTCATCGCAGGCAAGCCAGCTCCCACATTTGAATGTATTCACAATTCAAGGTGTGAGAGCTGGCTTGCCTGCGATAGCGTCATCAGCCTCACACAAAACAAGAGGCTGGCTCAGTATATGGCGAATTTTCAGCCACTCTCCAGCCCTGCACAATCGGTGCATGAATACCTTCCTCGCGTTCTACCAAAACCTCGGCCCCGCCCTCACAGCGCTGGTCATCACCACCTTCCTGCTGGCCGGTACGGTGAAGGGTGTCATCGGCCTGGGCTTGCCCACTGTAGCCATGGGCATGCTTGGCCTGGCTATGCTGCCGGCGCAGGCTGCGGTATTGCTGATCATTCCTTCGACGGTGACCAACCTCTGGCAACTGTCCTTTGGCGGGCACTTGGGTGCCTTGCTCAAACGCCTGTGGCCGATGCTGTTGCTGATCTTCCTCGGCACCGGGCTTGGCACTTTGTGGCTGGGCATGGGCAGTGGGCCTTGGGTGGTGCGTGCCTTGGGCGCGGCGTTACTGGTGTATGCCTTGAGCGGGTTATTCCTGCCGACCTTCAGGGTCGCACCCCGCACTGAGCGTTGGCTGGGGCCTTTGTGCGGTGTGGTCACCGGCATCATCACCTCGGCCACCGGTGTCTTCGTGATCCCTGCGGTACCGTATCTGCAAGCATTGGGCTTGAGCCGTGATCAGTTGGTGCAGGCGCTGGGACTGTCATTCACCGTGTCGACACTGGCGCTGGCCGCCGGGCTTGCTTGGCGTGGTGCGTTGGGCGGCGCTGAAGTCGGTGCGTCGGTGTTGGCGCTGTTGCCGGCCTTGCTGGGGATGTGGCTGGGCCAGGTGGTGCGTCGGCGCATCAGTGCCTTGTGGTTCAAACGTGGATTTTTCACCGGCATGGCGTTGTTGGGAGGCCATTTGTTGCTGGCTGGTTAATAATGACCGGGCATTTGTCAGCCGTTTAATGAAGGACTGCCCGTGAAAGCCCGATCTGATGAGCTACAGATTTTTGTCAGCGTGATCGAGTGCGGCTCGATTTCCGCCGCCGCCGAAAAAGTCGGGCAAACGCCATCGGCGGTCAGCCGCACGTTGTCGCGCCTGGAAGCCAAGCTCGACACCACCTTGATCAACCGCACCACGCGGCGCATGGACCTGACCGAAGAGGGCAAGTACTTCTTCGAACAGGCCAAGGTGATCCTGGCGCAAATGGACGAGCTGGAAGAGCGCCTGTCCTCGCGCCAGAAAAAACCGGCCGGGCGCCTGCGTATCAACGCCGCCGTGCCGTTCATGCTGCATGGGATCGTGCCGTACATCGCCGAGTTTCGCAGTCTCTATCCGGATATCCAACTGGAGCTCAACAGCGATGACTTGATCATCGACCTGCTGGAGCAAAGCACGGACATCGCCATTCGCATTGGCGCCCTGGCCGACTCGACCCTGCATGCGCGCTTTCTGGGCAGCACGCCGCTGCATATCCTGGCCAGCCCCGGTTACCTTGAGCAGTACGGCACACCCACGACCGTGACCGAACTGGCCGACCACACACTGCTGGGCTTCACCCACACCGAAACCCTCAACCACTGGCCGCTGCGCCATGGCGAAGGTGACCGCTGGCTGATCCAGCCCGGCGTCAGCGCCTCCAGTGGTGAAACCTTGCGGCAGTTGGCGCTGGAAGGGCAGGGCATTGCTTGCCTGTCCAATTTCATGACGGTGCACGACCTCGAAGCCGGGCGCCTGGTGCCATTGCTGGAGGCGTTCAACAGTGGCTATCGCCAGCCGATCCACGCGGTGTTCTACCGCAACTCGCAATTGGCGTTGCGCATCCAGTGCTTTCTGGACTTTATTCAGGCCAAGCTGGCGCGGTATGCGCGCTGATTCGTGACCTGAGCGCAAGAGTGAATTGGGCCGCACGGGCTTATTCAGGCAGCAGTGGGGCTGGATACTGGGCGCATCACTTACCCAGTCAGGAGCAACCTCCATGAATGTATTCGTTACCGGCGCTGCAGGGTTTATCGGCGGTTCGATCGCTACCGGCCTGGTCAACGCCGGCCATCACGTCACCGGCCTGGTGCGCAGCGCTGAACAAGCCGCCGAAATGACCGCCCTGGGCATCACGCCGGTGATCGGTACCCTAGACGACGCCGTCGTATTGACCGAGCAGGCGCACAAAGCCGATGCGGTAATCAATGCCGCCAGCAGCGATCACCGCGCCGCCGTGGAAGTCTTGTTGGCAGCCTTGAAAGGTTCGAACAAGCCGTTCCTGCACACCAGCGGTTCGAGCATCGTGGGCGATGCCTCAGGCGGCAAGGCCAGCGATGTCATCTACTTCGAAGACAACCTGCCTGAGCCGACCGTCGACAAGGCCGCCCGCGTGGCCATCGACAACCTGATCCTCGCGGCCGCCAATGACGGCGTGAATTCGGCGGTGATCTGCAACACCCTGATCTACGGCCACAGCCTGGGCGTAAAGCGTGACAGCGTGCAATTGCCGCGTTTGCTCAAGCAGGCACGCAAAAGCGGGGTGGTGCGCCATGTGGGCCCTGGGCAGAACATTTGGTCCAACGTGCATATTGAAGACGTGGTGGCCTTGTATCTGTTGGCGTTGACCAAGAACGTACCGGGCACTTTCTATTTTGTGGAAAGCAGCGAAGCGGCGTTTATCGACATGACCACGGCGATTGCCCAAGCCCTGGACCTGGGCAAACCACAGGATTGGCCATTGGCCGAAGCTGAGGCCGAGTGGGGCTATGAAATGGCCAACTACGGGTTGGGCTCCAATAGCCGAGTGCGTGGCAAGCACGCCCGTGAATTGTTGGGGTGGGCGCCTCAGCGCACGTCGGTGGTGGAGTGGATTCGCGACGAGATGGTGTGATGTTCGCTTAGCACCGCGGTGCGGCCATCGCGGGCAAGCCCGGCTCCCACATTTTTAAGGTGTGAACCCTGTCAAATGTGGGAGCTGGCTTGCCTGCGAAAGGCGCGACTCGGTACATCAGACCTGACACTTCACTAGCCCCACCCGCCGCAATTCCGTACCATTCCCCGCCTTATCCCCCGCAATTCCCTGGTACTCCATGAACCTCACCCGTCTGCGCGCCGACGCCCTGGCCGGCCTCACCACGTCTTTCGCCTTGCTGCCCGAATGCATCGCCTTTGCGCTGGTGGCCCATCTCAACCCGCTGATGGGCCTCTACGGCGCTTTCATCATTTGCACCCTCACCGCATTGTTCGGCGGCCGTCCCGGCATGGTGTCCGGTGCGGCAGGTTCCATGGCAGTGGTGATCGTCGCGTTGGTGGTGCAACACGGCGTGGAGTATTTGCTGGCGACGGTGTTGCTCGGCGGGCTGATCATGGTCGCCTTCGGCCTGCTGCGCCTGGGCAAGCTGGTGCGCATGGTGCCGCATTCGGTGATGCTCGGCTTCGTCAACGGCCTGGCGATCATCATTGCGCTGGCGCAACTGGAGCATTTCAAGAGCGGTGAAACCTGGCTCAGCGGCACGCCGTTGTACGTAATGGCTGGGCTGGTGGCGGCAACCATGGCCATTGTGTACCTGTTGCCGCGCCTGACCCGTGCCGTACCGCCCGCGCTGGTGGCGATTCTGAGTGTTGGCGTGGCGGTGTACCTGCTCGGTTTGCCGACCCGTACATTGGGGGATATGGCGCACATCGCCGGTGGCTTGCCGACCTTCGCGCCGCCGCAGATCCCCTGGACCCTGGAAACCCTCAGCATCATCGCGCCCTATGCGTTTTTGATGGCGATGGTCGGCCTGTTGGAAACCCTGCTGACCCTTAACCTCACCGACGAAATCACCGAGACCCGTGGTTATCCCGACCGCGAAAGCGTGGCCCTGGGCGCGGCGAATATGGTCTCGGGCCTGTTCGGCGGCATGGGCGGTTGCGCGATGATCGGGCAAACCGTGATCAACCTCAGCTCCGGCGGGCGTGGGCGTTTCTCCGGGGTGTTTGCCGGGGTGATGATTCTGTTGTTCATAATGTTTCTGTCGCCACTGATCGAGCGGATCCCGCTGGCGGCGTTGGTGGGTGTGATGTTCGTGGTGTCGCAACAGACCTTCGCCTGGGCGTCGCTGCGGGTGATCAACAAGGTGCCGCTCAATGATGTGCTGGTGATCATGGCGGTGACGATCATTACCGTGTTCACCGACCTGGCCACTGCCGTGCTGTGCGGTATCGTCATCGCCGCGCTGAACTTCGCCTGGCAGCAGGCGCGGGAACTGTACGCCGATGAACACCTGGAGGCCGACGGCAGCAAGCTCTATCGGCTGCACGGTACGTTGTTCTTCGCCTCGACCACGCCGTTCTTGAATCAGTTCGACCCCGCCAACGACCCGGCCCAGGTCACGCTGGATTGCCGTCACCTGAGCTTTGTCGACTATTCGGCGATTGCCGCGTTGATGACCCTGCGCGAGCGCTACACCAAGGCCGGCAAGCACCTGCGGGTGCTGCATTTATCCGAGCGCTGCAAAAAACTGCTCAAGCGCGCCAAGGTTCACCACGAGTAGGAGCGAGGTCGTTATTACGAGGGGGCGAGGTCGTTATTACGGGCCGACCAGGTCTTCCAGCTCCTGGGCGCGGGTCTGGGTCATGTCCAGCACGCAGCCTGTGCCATTGACCTGATCAATCGTGCCGCCAGTGGCACTGCCGGCGAAGGCGCAATTGGCGTCGCGGTATTTGATCCACAGGCGCTGCACGTCTTGCAGTTGCTGTTTGCGCGCGCCTTCCTGGGCGGCGAGGGCGGTCTTGTAGGCGCGGTTCAGGCGGTCGTCCTGCACCTTGGTTTGCTTGGCGTTGCAATTGACCATGTCTGCGGTGGTATTGGCGCTGTCCATGCATGTTTTCAAGGCCGCGTTGTCGGCGGCATAAGCGCTGCCGCACAAGAGCAAGACGCTGGCGGCAATTGTGGTGCGAATCATGAGCGGTTTCCTGGGCAGTGGATGCGCAGTCTATGACTCAAGGGCGGCGTTTGAGTTTCCGCCTTCTCTGATCTTCATGTAAGAACACCCCCCGAATTTTCATCCGCCACCGTCGGGCATGTCCCCCAGCGACAGCGCTTATCCGTGGACGAAAATTACTTTCATAAAAATTGAAAATGCTCCTCGGGAATGATTTATGAGTTTCACAACCAATTCGACGTGACCCTTTCCGAGGAGTACCGCATGGCCGCATTACCGGGCTTCGGGCTGTTGGCATACGCTGCCATCGCCATCATTGCATTGATCGTGCTGATTGCACGCTACCGACTCAACCCCTTTATCGTGATTACCCTGGTGTCCATCGGCCTGGCGCTGATGGCCGGGATGCCAGCGGACACCATCATGGGTTCGTACGAGGCGGGTGTCGGCAAGACCCTGGGGCATATCGCCCTGGTGGTGGCGCTGGGCACCATGCTCGGCAAGATGATGGCCGAGTCCGGTGGTGCCGAGCAGGTCGCGCGCACGCTGATCAACCGCTTCGGTGAGCGCAATGCCCACTGGGCGATGGTGTGCATTGCGTTCCTGGTGGGGCTGCCGCTGTTTTTCGAAGTCGGCTTTGTGTTGCTGGTGCCGATTGCCTTTACCGTGGCGCGGCGCGTGGGCGTGTCGATCCTGATGGTCGGGCTGCCGATGGTCGCCGGCCTGTCGGTGGTGCATGCGTTGGTGCCGCCGCACCCGGCGGCGATGATGGCGGTGCTGGCCTATAACGCCTCGGTCGGGCAGACGGTGTTGTATGCGATCCTGATTGGCATCCCCACGGCGGTCATTGCCGGGCCCGTCTACGCCAAGTTCATCGTGCCGCATATTCATTTGCCAGCGGAAAACCCGCTGGAGCGCCAGTTTATCGAGCGTGAACCGCGTACGCGCCTGCCCAGCTTTGCGCTGACGATGGGCACCATCCTGTTGCCGGTGGTGTTGATGATGATCGGCGGCTGGGCCAACGTGATTTCCACGCCGGGCAGCGGTTTCAACCAATTCCTGTTGTTTATCGGCAACTCGGTGATCGCACTGTTGGTAGCGACCCTGGTGAGCTTCTGGACCTTGGGCCTGGCCCAGGGCTTTAACCGTGAGTCGATCCTCAAGTTCACCAACGAATGCCTGGCGCCGACCGCCAGCATCACCTTGCTGGTGGGGGCGGGCGGCGGGTTGAACCGCATCTTGGTGGATGCCGGGGTCACCCATGAAATCCTCGGCCTGGCCCATGCGTTTCAGTTGTCGCCGCTGGTGATGGGCTGGCTGTTCGCCGCGTTGATGCGCGTCGCCACCGGCTCGGCCACGGTGGCCATGACCACTGCGTCCGGGGTGGTCGCGCCGGTCGCCTTGGGCCTGGGTTATCCACACCCTGAATTGCTGGTGCTGGCGACCGGTGCAGGCTCGGTGATCTTTTCCCACGTGAACGACGGCGGCTTCTGGCTGATCAAGGAATACTTCAATATGACGGTCATCCAGACCTTCAAGACCTGGACCGTACTGGAGACCCTGATTTCGCTGGTCGCCTTCGGCCTGACCTACGGCCTGTCCCTTGTTTTATGAGCCTGTAACCCGGAGCCCCCATGGACATCCTCTATCAGATCCGCGCCCGCCAGGACGCTTTCAGTGCCGGCGAAGGGCGTATCGCCAAGCTGATGCTCGAGGATGTGGGCTTTGCCGCCTCCGCCAGCCTGGAGGAACTGTCTGCGCGGGCCGAGGTGAGTACCGCCACCTTGTCACGCTTTGCCCGCAGCGTGGGCTGCCGTGACTTGCGCGATTTGCGCCTGCAATTGGCCCAGGCCAGTGGTGTGGGCAGCCGCTTCCTCGACCCGGCGGGCAAGCCAGAACAGTCAGCGTTTCATCGGCAGATTCTGGGGGACATCGAGGCGACGTTACGTCAGCACCTGTCGGGCTTCAACCAGCGCAGCTTTGGCGATGCGGTCAAACTGTTGGGCAAGGCGCGGATGATCCATGCGTTCGGCATGGGCGGGCCGTCGAGCCTGTGCAGCGATGAGTTGCAGGTGCGCCTGGTGAGGCTGGGCTATCCGATTGCCGCCAGCCATGACCCGGTGATGATGCGTGTCACGGCGGCGACCCTGGGGCCCGAACATGCCGTGATTGTCTGCTCGCTCACGGGCCTGACCCCCGAGTTATTGGAGGTGGTGACGCTGGCGCGCAACTACGACGCGCGCATCATTGCCATCACCCTTGCCGATTCGCCCTTGGCGCAATTGGCGGATGTCTTGCTGCCGCTGCAATCGGCGGAAACCAGTTTTATCTACAAGCCCACTGCGGCGCGCTACGGCATGCTGCTGGCTATCGACCTGCTCGCCACCGAACTGGCGCTGGCCCTGCCGGACGACAACCAGGAACGCCTGCGCCGGATCAAACTGGCCCTCGACGATTACCGCGGCGGCCCTGGCAGCCTGCCGCTTGGAGACTGATATGAAGTACGACACGTTGATTCGCCAGGCGCTGATCATTGATGGCAGTAACACCCCCGGGTATATCGCCGATGTGGGTGTGCACGCAGGGCGCATCCGCACGATTGGTGACTTGTCCACAGCCCAGGCTGAGCAGGTCATCGACGCCCATGGCCGAGTGTTGGCGCCGGGCTTTATCGACGTGCACACCCACGATGACACGGTGGTGATCCGCCAGCCGCAGATGCTGCCCAAGCTCAGCCAGGGCGTGACCACGGTGATTGTCGGCAACTGTGGCATCAGCGCCGCGCCGGTCAGTTTGCGCAGCGACCCGCCAGACCCGATGAACTTGCTGGGCACCCGCGAGGCGTTCTCTTATCCACGGTTTGCCGATTACCGCGCCGCGGTGCAACGCGCCTGCCCGGCGGTGAACGTCGCCGCGTTGATCGGCCACACGGCGCTGCGCAGCAACCATATGGACGACCTGCACCGCACCGCCAGACCCTATGAAATCGCGGCCATGCGCGTGCAGTTACAGGAGAGCCTGGAGGCCGGTGCCCTGGGTTTATCCACAGGCCTGGCCTACGCCAGCGCGTTCAGCGCCGAGACCGATGAGGTGCTGCAACTGACCCAAGAGCTGACGGCCTACGGCGCGGTGTACACCACCCATCTGCGCAGCGAGTTCGAACCGGTGCTGGAGGCGATGGATGAGGCGTTCTTGATCGGCCGCGAGGCGAGGGTGCCGGTGATCATTTCCCACCTTAAATGCGCCGGCGCCGGTAATTGGGGGCGCAGCCCGCAGCTGTTGGCGGCCCTGGAAGCGGCGGCAAAAGATCATCCGGTGGGCTGTGATTGCTACCCCTATGCCGCCAGCTCCTCGACCCTGGACCTCAAGCAAGTCACCGACGCGTTTCGCATCACCATCACCTGGTCCACACCGCACCCGGACATGGGCGGGCGCGATTTGCAGGACATCGCCGCCGAGTGGGGCGTTTCACTGATGGATGCCGCCCGCCGTTTGCAACCTGCGGGCGCGGTGTACTACGGCATGGATGAGGCAGATGTACGGCGCATTCTTGCGCACCCGTTATCGATGGTGGGGTCGGATGGGTTGCCCGAAGACCCGTTTCCTCACCCGCGTTTGTGGGGCGCCTTCCCACGGGTGCTGGGGCATTTCAGCCGGGATGTCGGCTTGTTCCCGCTGCACACCGCGGTGCACAAGATGACTGGCTTGTCGGCGGCGCGCTTTGGGCTGGCCGAGCGTGGTGAGATCCGTGAAGGGCACTGGGCCGACCTGGTGTTATTTGACCCACTGCGGGTGCGGGATGTGGCCGATTTCAAGGCACCCCAGCGCGCCGCTGAAGGGATTGAGGGGGTGTGGGTCAATGGCGTATTGAGCTATCGCGAGGGGCAGGCCAACGGTGAGAGAGCAGGCCGGTTCCTGGCGCGCAACGGGGATTTGCGTGGCGGTTTTTCGTCTCTATAGTTGGGGTTCTTTTAGATGGAGCTGTTGCCATGCACTTAGGAAAAGTCACCCCCATCCTGCGGATGTTCGACGAGGCCAAGGCGTTGGAGTTCTACGTCGATTTTCTTGGGTTCAAGGTCGATTGGCAGCATCGTTTCGAGGCGAATTTTCCGTTGTACCTGCAAGTGTCGCTAGGGGACTGTGTGCTGCATTTGTCCGAGCATCATGGCGATGCTTCGCCAGGGGCGGCCGTGCGGATCCTGGCCCAAGGAGTCGATGCGTATCAGCAGCAGTTGCTGGGCAAAGCGTACCGTTATGCCAAGCCTGGGGTTGAAGACACGCCTTGGGGGACGCGGGAGATGAGCATCAGAGACCCGTTTGGGAATCGGTTGGTGTTTGTTGAGGACAGCGAGGGCTGAGTGGCAAATTGCGGGCAATAAAAAACCGCCTTAGTAGGGCGGTTTTTTTTGCAAACCCAGTTAGTGGCTGGGGTTGCGGCTTCACAGGAGCACTGACGTGGTACCGATACTACTGTTGCTTTAGGGCCTTATGCAACACTCGACGACAAGCGGTTTTCCACCGCAGTACACATCTTTTTTATTAGTTAAATCTGCAAAAAACAGCAACAACTTTTAAGGCGAACTGAGTGGTGTTTGTCACACCTTGGTGCAGAGTGCTGAGCTAGTATCGCTCTCGTTCTGGGTACATCGTGAAGTAGGTTGACTGGGTTAGCGCGCAAATTTTGGACCGACCGCCACGGGCTAGTAATCCGTGCCGGATTCATGCGGGAGGACCATAAACCCAGCCGCCTCACAGGAGCACTGACGTGCATCCAAAGGCTCACATGTTCCGGTAAGTGCGCTGGAGGTAAGGCCCAACTCACGGAGGGCCGAGTATGTCTAAGTTTGCACGACGTACATGGAGCCTCGCAGTGAACTGCCTACGTGCTTATCACGTATGGAAGTTTCTGCGGGACAGCTTCGATGACCGTTAAGGTCTGAAAAGTTGGAGCCGCCTCGGTTCAGGCCGAGGCGGCTTTTTTGGTTTTTAAACCCGGAAATGACTGACCATCTGCTGCAACTGGCTACCCAACCGTGCCAGTTCCACACTCGACTTGGCCGTCTCATCACTGGCCGTAGCGGTCTGCTCGGACACGTCCCGCACATTCACAATACTGCGGCTGATCTCTTCGGCCACGGCGCTTTGCTGTTCGGCGGCCGCGGCAATCTGCTGGTTCATCGACTGGATATTCGACACGGTGCGGGTGATGTTTTCCAAGGATACCCCGGCCTTGCGCGTCAGTTCGACGCTGCTGTCCGTCAGGCTGCGGCTGTTGTTCATCACGCTGGCGACTTGTTGGGTGCCGTTCTGCAAGCCTGCCACCAGGCCTTCGATTTCCTCGGTGGATTTCTGTGTACGCTGCGCCAGGCCGCGTACTTCGTCGGCGACCACGGCAAAGCCACGGCCGGCTTCCCCTGCACGCGCAGCTTCAATGGCGGCGTTAAGCGCCAGCAGGTTGGTCTGTTCGGCCACGGCCTTGATCACGTCCATCACACTGCCGATCTTGTTGCTCTCTTGTTGCAGGTGCGTCATGGCGTCGGTGGAGCGCGCCACTTCGGCCGCCAGGCGTTCGATCTGGGCGATGGCTTCAGCCACCACTTTATCGCCTTCGCGGGCCTGGCCGTCAGCGTCGGAAGCGGCTTGGGAAGCTTGCTCGGCATTGCGTGCAACTTCCTGCACAGTGGCAGTCATTTCATGCATCGCGGTGGCGACCTGATCGGTCTCGATCTTCTGGCTGTTCACACCGGCGCTGGTTTGCTCGGTCACGGCTGACAACTCTTCGGCAGCGCTGGCGATCTGAGTGACGCCGTCGCGGATGCCGCTGATCAGCTCGCGCAAGGTGGTGCCCATGCGCTGGATGCCTTGCTGCAACACGCCCAACTCATCACGACGGGTCACCTGGATGTTGTGGCTCAGGTCGCCCGAAGCGATGCGTTCCACCACGGCCAGCGTTTCCTGGATCGGACGGGTGATCTGGCGCGTGATCACCCACGCGGCAATCACGCCGACCAACAGGGCCAGCAAGGTGCTGATCAACTGCAGGCTGCGGGCCTGGGTGCTTTCAGCGTCGCGACGTTCCAGTTGGATGTCGTACAGCTTGTCGCTGATCGTCACGATATCGGCGCCCTGGGTGGTCATTTCGGCACGGGCGGTGACGATATTGGCGTTGGCCGCTTTGTAGCTCTGTACTGCACTGCGATAAGCAACGAGGGCGGTTTCCAGTGCGGACAATGCGCTTTGCTGTCCAGTACCGAATGCAACGCTGAGGCCTTTCAAACCCGCCACAGCTTTCTCCAGCTGTGTAGCCGCGCGCGCTTCGGTTTCTGCGTTGGGGCTATTGGTATAGCCGCGCACTTCGTAGCGAGCCTGCAGGAATTCGTTCTTGGCCTGGGTCACGGCCACGAACTGCGTGAAGCGTTCCGGGCTGTCGGGTGACTGCTGCACGCTGGTTTCCAGCGCATTGATTTGGGCGTTGGCGATGTCGGCCTTGGCGCCCATGACGTCGCGCGCAGCGTTGCCATTGCGGTAGGCCTCGCGCATTTTGTTCAGGGACTGGCGGTAAGCGGTAATGACGGCTTTCTGCTCATTGAGCAGTTTGAGGTTTTCCGGGCTCTTGAAGCTGTCCAGCAGCTTCTGTTGCTGGGCGGCGAAGGCATCGAGACTGGTCTGCACGTTCTGCGCCACGGCTTCGTCACCGTTGGCCAGCATGTATTGCAAGCGCACGATACGCAGCTTGGTCAACGAGGCGTTGAGCTGGGTGATGTCGCTCATCCAATTGCTACGGTCGATCAAGCCGCCCAGGCTGGTCCAGCCCGTGAGTGCGAGGACTGAAGTGAGGACCAATACCAGGCCGAAGCCCAGGCCGAGTTTGAGATTGACACTGATGTTACCGAACCAGCTGTTCATCGAAAGCTCCTTGAAGAGTGATGTCTGTCTGCTGGACGGTGTGTTTTTGTTTGAGCCAGCCAAGATGTGTAGGGCTGTATCGGCGGGAAAGGATGATTCTGAAATACTTTTATTGGTCGTCGACGAAGGGTCGCTGGCGCGCTACGGCAAAGCCGGGGTGGGGCTGATCACGGCCCGCTCATGTGTGCTAGTCTGCGGGCCCTTTTAGTTCTGGGCGGCGCGGGAAACCGTGGCGTCCTACAGCGGAGCCTCTTCATGTCCGAAGTTAATCTGTCCACCGACGAAACCCGCGTCAGCTACGGTATCGGCCGTCAGTTGGGCGACCAACTGCGCGACAACCCGCCACCGGGCGTCAGCCTGGACGCGATCCTGGCCGGCCTGACCGACGCGTTCGCAGGCAAGCCAAGCCGTGTTGACCAAGAGCAAATGGCGGCCAGCTTCAAAGTGATCCGTGAAATCATGCAAGCCGAAGCCGCTGCCAAGGCTGAAGCTGCAGCAGGCGCTGGCCTGGCTTTCCTGGCGGAAAACGCCAAGCGTGAGGGCATCACCACCCTGGCTTCCGGCCTGCAATTTGAAGTGCTGACGGCCGGTACCGGCGCCAAGCCGACCCGTGAAGACCAAGTGCGTACTCACTACCACGGCACCCTGATCGACGGCACTGTGTTCGACAGCTCCTACGAGCGCGGCCAGCCTGCAGAATTCCCGGTTGGCGGCGTGATCGCCGGCTGGACCGAAGCCCTGCAACTGATGAATGCCGGCAGCAAATGGCGCCTGTATGTGCCGAGCGAACTGGCTTACGGCGCTCAAGGCGTTGGCAGCATCCCGCCGCACAGCGTTCTGGTGTTCGACGTCGAGCTGCTCGACGTTCTGTAAAACCTGCTGGTTACCTGTTGGGACGAACGCGTTCGCCCCAACAGGCATTTGCCAGTTTCTTCATGGATGGAACTTGCCATTGAGCTCCGTCGCCGGGCGCAACGCTCGTGCATAGCAGAACAGAAACAGATTCCTCACCACTTCCTTCAACACCCCAGGCTCACTGGAACTCAGGCCGTTTACGTCCAGATCGCCCTGGTCCTGCAGCTCGTTCAGCGCTTCTTCTTCAAGCACCGCACAGACTTCACCGGTTTCCCGATGCAGGATTCGCAGGTAAGGGTGTGGACGATCCAGCCAGGCATCTATCAAATAAGTCATGGTCGTTCTCCTTGATGGGTTTCAATGAGAATAATTCTTATTCGTAGAATAGCAAGCGTCTATTGGCAGTTTCTGTTTTTTCTGTGTGGGTATTGCGTTCGATCAACGCAGAGGGCAAAACGCCACCCCGCGGCGGGCGCGGGATGGATGCAGCGGATTCAGACCTTGCGCACGAACTCGGACTTGAGCTTCATCGGGCCGATACCGTCGATCTTGCAATCGATATCGTGGTCGCCGTCGCACAGGCGGATGTTCTTGACCTTGGTGCCGACCTTGACCACCAGGGAAGTGCCCTTGACCTTGAGGTCCTTGATCACGGTGATGGTGTCGCCGTCCTGCAGGACGTTGCCCACAGAGTCTTTCTTCACGGTTTCATCGCCAACCACTTCGGCCTCGCCAGTGGCGGACCATTCATGGGCGCATTCCGGGCAGATCAGCTGGGCGCCGTCTTCGTAGGTGTATTCGGAATTGCATTTGGGGCAGGGAGGCAACGTGCTCACTAAAGCTCCTAGAAAGTCAGGGATGGCTAAAAGTCGCACATTATATAGGGTTTTAAACGCGGGTGGGGTTGGACTCGTCCTAATGTGGGAGCTGGCTTGCCTGCGATAGCGGCAGTGAATTCACTACAGTCATCGCAGGCAAGCCAGCTCCCACATTAAAAAGTGCTAGATCAGTGAGTACGGGCGACCGCAAACTCACTCAGCTCAACCAAGGCATCCCGGTATTCGCTGGCCGGCAGCGCTTCCAAGCATGTGATCGCCCGCGCCACGTAGTCACGCGCCAGTTGCGCGGTGTACTCCAGGGAACCCGAGGCTTCCACTGCGGCACGGATGGCTTCCAGGTCTTCGATCCCGCCTTTCTGGATCGCCTTGCGCACCAGGGCAGCCTGTTCCGGCGTGCCTTCGCGCATGGTGTAGATCAGCGGCAAGGTCGGCTTGCCCTCGGCCAGGTCGTCACCGACGTTCTTGCCCAGGGTTTCGGCGTCGCCCTTGTAGTCGAGCAGGTCATCCACCAGTTGGAACGCCACGCCCAGGTGATCACCGAACGTGCGCAGCGCCTCGGCCTGTTCGGCGGTGGCGCCACACAGCGCGGCGGCGCTGTGGGTCGAGGCTTCGAAGAGCATCGCGGTTTTGCCGCGAATCACTTCCATATAGGTTTCTTCGGTGGTGCTGGCGTCGCGGACTTTGGACAGCTGCAACACTTCGCCTTCGGCGATGATGCGCGTGGCCTGTGAAAGAATCTTCATCACGGGCATCGAGCCCAGCTCGACCATCATTTCGAACGAACGCGAATACAGGAAGTCGCCTACCAACACGCTGGGCGCATTGCCCCACATGGCGTTTGCGGTCTCGCGACCACGGCGCATGCCGGACATGTCGACCACGTCGTCATGCAGCAGGGTGGCGGTGTGCAGGAATTCGATGGTGGCGGCCAGCAGGCGCAGGTCATCGCCTTGACGGCCCAGGGCCTTGCCACACAGCAACACTAATAAAGGACGCAGGCGTTTGCCGCCCGCCGACGTAATGTAGTCGCCAATTTTCGAGACCAGCGGCACTTTAGACGTCAGCTGCTGCTTGATGATGCCGTCGACGGCGCTAAAATCGTCCGCGACCGCGCGGTAGAAAGCTTGGGGTTGCATCAGCGACAGTCGCTCCAGAAGGGTTGCGCGGCATGCTAGGACCCTCACCCCCGGGTGTCAAGGCGCGATAGACGGCCCCTTGCAAGCCTCCCATAGCTTGCGTACAATCGCGCACCCTGAACTTCCTGGGCAGCACCTGCCTTACGCAATTGCATTCGGGACGTCCATCCCATGCAGCCATGCCAGCCAATACCTCTTCTTATAAAGCGCTGGGTGAGCAGGATTATCGGAGAAATACCATGTCGTACGCAGTAATTGTTACTGGTGGCAAGCAATACAAAGTCGCCCCAGGTGAATACCTGAAGATCGAGAAACTGGAAGTCGCTACTGGCGAATCCGTTACTTTTGATCGCGTTCTGTTGGTCGCCAATGGCGATGACGTGAACATCGGCGCTCCAGTTGTTGCTGGCGCTACCGTTGTGGCTGAAGTGATCTCCCAAGGTCGTCACGATAAAGTCCGCATCATCAAGTTCCGTCGTCGTAAGCACCACATGAAGCGTATGGGCCACCGCCAGTGGTACACCGAGATCAAAATCACCGGTATTCAGGCTTAATTTCAGCCTAATTCCTCACTAGGAGAATTGACTCATGGCACACAAAAAAGCTGGTGGTAGTACCCGTAACGGTCGCGACTCAGAAGCCAAACGCCTTGGCGTGAAGATGTATGGCGGCCAGAAAATCATTCCGGGCAACATCATCGTGCGTCAGCGCGGCACCCAATTCCACGCCGGTTACGGTGTTGGCATGGGTAAAGATCACACCCTCTTCGCTAAAATCGAAGGCGTGATCAAGTTCGAAGTAAAGGGCGCGTTCAACCGCCGTTACGTGAGCGTTGTCGCAGCTTAATTGCGAGATCGCTGGAAAAGCCCTGTCTTGCGACGGGGCTTTTTCGTTTGTGGAGTGAGTCTCTTGCAAAGCTGTCTGTGATGAGCTCAGGCGCTGGTTTGCGGTCGCTGATTGAGGTCGCTGCGCTCATTTTTGCAAGAGTCTTATGTCTTGGTTTCTTAAGCTCGTCCATGCGGCGAGAGGCGTTTTGTTATGAAGTTCGTTGATGAAGTTTCCATCCGAGTAAAAGCAGGCGACGGCGGTAACGGTTGCATGAGTTTCCGTCGCGAAAAATTCATCGAAAACGGTGGTCCAAACGGCGGTGACGGCGGTGACGGCGGTTCCATCTACATGATGGCCGACGAGAACCTCAACACCCTGGTCGACTACCGTTACACCCGGCACTTCGATGCCGAGCGTGGCTCCAACGGCGGCAGCACCGACTGCACCGGTAAAAAAGGTGAAGACCTGGTGCTGCGCGTACCGGTCGGCACCACGATCATCGACTCCGCCACCCAGGAAGTGATTGGCGACCTGACCAAGGCCGGCCAGAAGCTGATGGTTGTGCAGGGCGGCTGGCACGGTCTGGGTAACACCCGATTCAAGTCCAGCACCAACCGTGCACCGCGCCAGACCACGCCGGGCAAGCCGGGCGAGCAGCGCGACCTGAAGCTGGAAATGAAAGTACTGGCGGACGTGGGCCTGCTGGGCCTGCCGAACGCGGGTAAAAGTACCTTCATCCGCTCGGTATCGGCCGCCAAGCCGAAAGTCGCCGACTACCCGTTCACGACCCTGGTGCCAAACCTGGGCGTGGTCAGCGTAGACCGCTGGAAAAGCTTCGTGGTTGCCGACATTCCTGGCTTGATCGAAGGCGCTTCCGACGGCGCAGGCCTGGGTATCCGCTTCCTCAAGCACTTGTCCCGCACCCGTTTGCTGCTGCACCTCGTCGACATGGCACCGCTGGATGACACCAGTGCCGCCGATGCCGCCGAAGTCATCGTCAGCGAGCTGACCAAGTTCAGCCCGGCCCTGGCCGAGCGCGATCGCTGGTTGGTACTGAACAAGTGCGACCAGATCCTCGAAGAAGAGCACGAAGAGCGCGTCAAGGAGATCGTTGACCGCCTGGAGTGGGAAGGTCCGGTCTACGTCATCTCGGCCATCGCCAAAGAAGGCACCGAGCGCCTGACCCGCGACATCATGCGTTACCTGGAAGACCGTGCCGACCGCCTGGCGGCCGACCCGGTGTACAAGGCCGAACTCGCCGAGCTCGACCAGCAGATCGAAGACGAAGCCCGCGCCCAGTTGCAGGCTCTGGACGACCAGCGCGCCCTGCGCCGCAGCGGCGTGAAGTCGGTCCACGACATCGGTGACGATGATTGGGACGAAGAAGACGTGGATGATGAAGACGGTCCGGAAATCATTTACGTGCGTGACTGATCCGTTGCGATAAACTTGAACGCCGCTCCCTGGAGCGGCGTTTTGGTATCCGGGTATAACGTTATGGGCAGCGCTGGGTCGCGCGGCCCTCACTCTAAGGTTGAAGATGATGCGGAGCAAAGTGACAGGTGCGCAGCGCTGGGTCGTGAAAATCGGCAGTGCGCTGTTGACGGCGGATGGCAAAGGTCTGGATCGTGCAGCCATGAGCGTCTGGGTCGAGCAGATGGTGGCCTTGCATGAAGCAGGCGTTGAGTTGGTGCTGGTGTCGTCCGGAGCGGTTGCCGCCGGGATGAGCCGCCTCGGCTGGACCGCGCGACCCAGCGCGATGCACGAACTGCAAGCCGCCGCCGCCATCGGCCAGATGGGCCTGGTGCAAGCCTGGGAGTCCAGCTTTGCCGAGCACGGCCGCCACACGGCGCAGGTGCTGCTGACCCACGATGACCTGTCCGACCGCAAGCGCTACCTCAACGCCCGTAGCACCTTGCGCGCGCTGGTGGAGCTCAAGGTCATCCCGGTCATCAACGAAAACGACACCGTGGTCACCGACGAAATCCGCTTCGGTGACAACGACACCCTGGCCGCCCTGGTGGCCAACCTGGTCGAGGCCGACCTGCTGGTGATCCTCACCGACCGCGATGGCATGTTCGACGCCGACCCGCGCAACAACCCCGATGCCCAGCTTATCTATGAAGCCCGCGCCGACGACCCAGCGCTGGATGCGGTCGCCGGCAGTGTCGGCGGTGCCCTGGGCCGCGGTGGCATGCAGACCAAGCTGCGCGCTGCGCGCCTGGCGGCGCGTTCGGGGGCCCACACCATCATCGTCGGCGGGCGCCTGGAGCGCGTGCTCGATCGCCTCAAGGCCGGTGAGCGCATCGGTACGCTGCTGTCGCCGGAACGCGGCATGCTGGCGGCGCGCAAGCAATGGCTGGCCGGTCATCTGCAAACCCGTGGCACCCTGGTGCTGGACGCGGGCGCAGTAGCGGCGTTGTCCCAGGGCAACAAGAGCCTGCTGCCGGTGGGTGTGAAGTTGGTGCAGGGCAGCTTCCGCCGTGGCGAGATGGTGGTGTGCGTTGCGCCAGACGGTCGCGAGATCGCCCGTGGCCTGGCCAATTACAGCGCCTTGGAAGCACAGAAGATTATTGGACAACCCTCCGACGCCATTGTCGGACTCTTGGGTTATATGGCGGAACCGGAACTGGTTCACCGCGACAACCTGATCCTGGTCTAACCATAGGAAATACACGATGCGCGTGATGAAGGGATTGCTCGGCCTGCTGTTGGCCGTGCCGCTGCTGGCCTCGGCCGAAGAGGTCGGCCAGGTGTCGACGGTGTTCAAGTTCGTCGGCCCCAACGACCGGATTGTGGTCGAAGCGTTTGACGACCCCAAGGTCGATGGCGTGACGTGCTACCTGTCCCGCGCCAAGACCGGCGGGGTAAAGGGCGGCCTGGGCCTGGCCGAAGACCGTGCCGAAGCCTCGATCGCCTGCCGCCAGGTGGGCCCGATCCACTTCAAGGGTGACCTCAAGGACGGCGACGAAGTGTTCAAGGAGCGCACCTCCCTGGTGTTCAAGACCATGCAGGTCGTGCGTTTCCTCGACAAGAAGCGCAACACCCTGGTGTATCTGGTCTACAGCGACCGCCTGATCGAAGGCAGCCCGCAGAATGCGGTGACGGCGATTCCTATTCTGCCCTGGCCGACCGCTCAGTAACCTGCAGGCGAGTTTCGTCACTGGCGTCTATGATTGCAGCTTTGCCGGTTGTAAGCTCCGAAGGGTTGCAATGCAAAGAACATGGGATATCTGGAGTTCGTCATGAGTGCTTTCCACGATCTGAAACTCAAAGCCTTGGACGGACAAGCACTACCGCTGGCGCCTTTCAAGGGCCAAGTCGTGCTGGTGGTCAATGTGGCGTCCAAATGTGGTTTGACCCCGCAATACGCGGCGTTGGAGAACCTCTACCAGCAGTACAAGGACCAAGGGTTTACCGTGCTTGGCTTGCCATGCAACCAGTTTGCAGGCCAGGAGCCCGGCACCGAGGAAGAAATTCAGCAGTTCTGTGACCTGAACTACGGCGTGACCTTTCCACTGGGCAGCAAGATCGACGTCAACGGCCCTGATCGCCACCAGTTGTACCGCTTGCTGGCGGGCGAGGGCGCTGAATTCCCCGGGGATATCACCTGGAACTTCGAGAAATTCCTGTTAGGTAAAGATGGCCGCGTACTTGCGCGCTTCTCACCCCGTACGTCCCCTGACGATCCCTCCATCATCCAGGCGATCGAAAAAGCCCTGAGCTGACTCCAATCCACTGTAGGAGCGAGCTTGCTCGCGAAAAACGCCAACGATAACGCGCGCTTCCTTAAATACGCGACGTCCTCAGGTGCTTCGCGAGCAAGCTCGCTCCTACAGGTATTCGGGTGCTTCTGTACCTTAATCATTTAGATCAATAGTGCTATGAGTGGCGCTGGGGTCTGCATATTATCCACGTCATAAATTCCTTTGCCGTGGAGCGCTCCATGCCCGTCCAAGCCTTGTTCAAACCCTTCCAGCTCGGTGCATTGCAACTGTCGACCCGCGTGGTCATGGCGCCCATGACCCGTTCGTTCTCCCCAGGTGGCGTACCCAACTCCAAAGTCATCGAGTACTACCGCCGCCGTGCGGCTGCGGGTGTGGGCTTGATCATCACTGAAGGCACCGTGGTCGGGCACCAGGCCTCAAACGGCTATCCCAACGTGCCGCATTTCTACGGCGAAGCCGCCTTGGCTGGCTGGAAGAAAGTGGTCGATGCGGTCCACGCCGAAGGCGGCAAGATTGTCCCGCAGCTGTGGCATGTGGGCAGTGTGCGCCGTATCGGCACCGAGCCTGACGCCAGCGTGCCGGCTTATGGTCCGATGGAAAAGCTCAAGGACGGCAATGTCGTTGTGCACGGCATGACCAAGCAAGACATCAAGGACGTGATCAACGCCTTCGCCCAGGCCGCCAAGGATGCCCAGGCGATCGGCATGGACGGCGTGGAAATCCACGGTGCCCACGGCTACCTCGTCGACCAGTTTTTCTGGGAAGGCAGCAACCAGCGCACCGACGAATACGGTGGCAGCCTGGCCAACCGTTCGCGCTTCGCCATTGAACTGATCCAGGCCACCCGCGCCGCTGTCGGCCCGGACTTTCCGATCATCTTGCGTTTCTCCCAGTGGAAGCAGCAGGACTACACCGCGCGCCTGGTACAAACCCCTGAGGCGTTGGGTGAGTTTCTCAAGCCACTGGCTGACGCTGGCGTGGATATTTTCCACTGTTCCACCCGTCGTTTCTGGGAGCCGGAATTTGAAGGCTCCGACCTTAACCTGGCCGGTTGGACGCGTCAGCTCACCGGCAAGCCAACCATCACTGTGGGCAGCGTGGGCCTGGATGGCGAGTTCCTGCAGTTCATGGTCAACACCGACAAGGTTGCCCAGCCTGCGAGCCTGGAGAAACTGCTGGAGCGCCTGAACAACGATGAGTTCGACCTCGTGGCCGTAGGCCGTGCCCTGCTGGTGGACCCGGATTGGGCCGTGAAGGTGCGCGAAGGGCGTGAGGGCGACATCTTGCCCTTCAGTCGTGAGGCGTTGATGACCTTGGTGTGAGCGGTGAGAGGGCAGGCACTCGCTGACCGTCCTCGCATACCCCACGCAACTGGCGCTCGAATTGCTCGATAATCGCCGGCCAGCCCTGACGGCTGGCATGTTGTCGGGCATTCAAGCGCGCTCTGCGTAGCGTTTCGCGCTCCTCCAGCAGCCAGATGGCCGCATCGCAAAACGCGTTTTCATCCCCAGGCATTGCCAGTGCGCCGCTATAGCCATGACGCAGATGCTGGCTTGCGGCTGCTTGATCATAAGCCACCACTCCCAGGCCTGAAGCCATCGCTTCAAGTACCACATTGCCGAAGGTTTCGGTCAGGCTTGGGAACAGGAACAAATCCCCAGAGGCGTAATGCTTTGCCAACTCCTCGCCGCGTTGAGCTCCGCAGAACACCGCATCGGGCAAGTCACGTTCCAGTGACGAACGTTGGGGGCCATCACCGACGATAATCAGCTTCATGCGCCGCCTTGGGTAGGTAGCTTGCAATGCCTCAAAGCAGCGCTTGAGCAGCCCCAGATTCTTCTCCTGGGCCAGACGTCCCACATGCAGGACGGCAATATCGTCGTTCTCCAAGCCCCAATCATCACGCAAGGCGCTATTGCGTCTGGCTGGATGGAACAGTTGGCTGTCCACCCCCCGCGACAACATGCCCAGACGCTCGAAATGTCGACGCTCCAATTCCAGGCGCTGACTGGCACTTGGCACCAGGGTCAGGCTGGAGCGGTTATGAAACCAGCGCAGGTAATGGGTGACCACGCGGCTCAACAGGCTCAAGCCATACTGGTTCGAATACTGCTGGAAATTGGTATGAAAGCCGCTGACTACGCTGATGCCCAGGCGCCGTGCGGCGCGCAACGCCGAAAGCCCCAGCGGCCCTTCGGTGGCGATATACAGCACATCGGGGCGCTGGCGCGTCCAGCGGCGCAGTAACTTGCGCATTGACGATTGGCCCCATTGCAGGCCTGGATAGCCGGGCAGTGGCCAGCCGCGGCACAGCAGCAGTTCATCGTCGCTGGGGCGGCTTTGGTCGGCACTCTGGCGTGGGCGTACTAGCTCGACTTGATGGCCGCGTGAGCGCAAACCTTCGCACAGGCGGCCAAGGGTATTGGCCACCCCGTTGATTTCCGGCGGGAAGGTTTCGGTAATGAGGGTGATGTGAAGCGAGGCTGTCGTCATGACCCACAGTGTCGGCGTGGGCCATGTCGCCATTGTGTCAGTGCGATGATGGATTTATGACTTGACCACCGCTTGCTGCGCCATCGCTTCGGCGCCTTGCTCACGCACCCAGAACAACGTCGCCCCGGCCACCGCCGCTGGCATCATTAACAGGTTGACCACCGGCACCAGCAGCACCAGGTAAACAATGCCGCCAAAGCTCATGCTCTGCCAGCGCTTCTGGCGCAGCCACGCGAGCATCTCGTTCCAGCCCAGCTTGTGGTTATCGGCCGGGTAGTCGATGTACTGGATCGCCATCATCCACACGCCAAACAGCAGCCACAGCGGCGCCGCGATCAGGTTGACCACCGGGATGAACGACAGGATAAACAGGCCGATGGCACGTGGCAGGAAGTAACCCAGCTTGCGCATCTCCCGCGCCAGGGTGCGCGGGACCATGGCGGCCAGTTCAGCCCAACTGAACGGCGGGAAGTCATCGGTGCCACGTACCACTACCTCAACCTTTTCGGCGAGAAACCCGTTGAACGGCGCGGCGATGATATTGGCGAGCATGGTGAAGGTGAAAAACACCATCAGCACCACCAGCACCACAAACAGCGGCCACAACAGGTAATTCAAAAAGCCTAGCCAGTGGGGCAGCGTTGGCATCAAGCTATCGACCCACAGGCTGAACTGATGGCCGGCGAAATAGATCAACCCGACGAACAACACCAGGTTGATCGCCAACGGCAGCAACACGAACAGGCGCAGGCCAGGGCTCAACACCAGTTTGAGGCCTTCACGCAGATATTGCGGGCCGGAAAGAGCAGGGGCGGGCATGGAGTACTCCGAGCAAAATGGCGAACGCGCCGACCTTACCGGCTTTGCACCTGATGTGAAAGCGTGGGCAGGTAGGCGACATCCAGGGTTACAAAGGTGTCCATTAACTCACTTGCGCGCATAGAGAACACCTATGAGCTGGATTGTTAATGCGTATTTCCTTAATCTTGCCCCCCTCGATACGCTGCACCCATTATTTTTCAGGACCTGGCGAGTTAAAGCCTTCCCCAAGTGCTTCGCCGTCCTTTTTTATTCCCGCCGCCCTGTGGTCTGGGCGGTCGGTAGGAGTGAGTCATGTCAGATACCCGTCATTCCCGAGTGATTATTCTCGGTTCCGGCCCTGCCGGTTACAGCGCCGCTGTCTACGCTGCCCGGGCCAATCTCAAGCCGCTGCTGATCACCGGCATGCAGGCGGGCGGTCAGTTGACCACCACTACTGAAGTCGACAACTGGCCGGGCGACGTGCACGGCTTGACCGGCCCGGTGCTGATGGAGCGTATGAAAGAGCACGCCGAGCGCTTTGAAACCGAGATCGTCTTCGACCATATCAACAAGGTCGACTTCTCGAAGAAGCCTTACAGCCTGACCGGTGACAGCGGTGTGTACACCTGCGACGCGCTGATCATCGCCACCGGCGCCAGTGCTCGTTACCTGGGCCTGCCGTCGGAAGAAGCGTTCATGGGCAAGGGCGTTTCGGCCTGCGCTACCTGCGACGGTTTCTTCTACCGCAACAAGCCGGTTGCCGTGGTCGGCGGTGGCAACACTGCCGTGGAAGAGGCGCTGTACCTGGCCAACATCGCCAGCACCGTGACCCTGGTTCACCGCCGCGAGACCTTCCGCGCCGAGAAAATCCTGATCGACAAGCTGCACGCCCGTGTCGCTGAAGGCAAGATCATCCTCAAGCTCAACGCCACCCTGGATGAAGTCCTGGGCGACAACATGGGCGTGACCGGTGCCCGCCTGAAAAACAACGACGGCAGCTTCGACGAGCTGAAAGTCGACGGCGTGTTCATCGCCATCGGCCACACCCCGAACACCTCGCTGTTCGAAGGCGTGCTGGAAGCCAAAGATGGGTACCTGGTGGTGCAGGGCGGCCGTGAAGGCAATGCGACTGCGACCAACATCGAAGGTATCTTCGCTGCCGGCGACGTGGCAGACCACGTCTACCGCCAGGCCATCACCTCGGCCGGCGCCGGTTGCATGGCGGCCCTGGATGCCGAGCGTTACCTCGACGGTTTGAAGGACGCTTCGTTCTAAACCCGTTGACTTAAAAAAAGCCGGCTGCGAAGCCGGCTTTTTTATGCCTGCGGTCTAGCCCACACAGTAAAACAAATGTGGGAGCTGGCTTGCCTGCGAAGGCGGCCTAACAGCCGACGCCAATCTACCTGACACCTCGCAATCAAACTGTGGGAGCGGGCTTGCTCGCGAAGGCGGTCTGGCAGTCAACACAGTTGGGTTGTGTGCATATCCATTGCTGCGGTAACGGCCACTTAGGGTTCCGCCCAACGGCGGCTCACTTTTGAAAAGCGCAAAAGTAAGCAAAACGCTCTTGCCCCACCACTCGGCACCTCGCTTGGGCTCGGTGTGCCCGTAATCCGCCAGTGATTTGGGGGGCCGCCGCCACGCGCCATCCATGGCGCGGGGCGGCTAAACCGGCATCCCTGCCGGTTTACCCCCCAAATCCCTGTCGAATTCCGGCCAGCGTGGTTTGACGGGGCGCCTAAGATCAAAAGCAGATCAAGAGCGACTCGCTTCGCATCGTGGTTACCGGTCAGTTAAGCGGTCATCGCGTTCTGTAGGAGCGAGCTTGCTCGCGAAAAACGTTAACGATAACGCGTGCTTGCTGAATGAACGCGGCGCCTTTGAGTTTTTCGCGAGCAAGCTCGCTCCTACAGGCATCAGGGCACGCCCGGCGCCCACATTGAGCGGGGTCGGCTATGCAATCAGCGGCGGGTCAGAGGCTGTTCAGCAAACTTCACTGCGGCCAACCCATGGGCAATCAACGCCCGAATATTGCCATGGTCACTGCCGTCCGGAGTGGCCACCACCGACCGGTAATGCTCACCAAACGCCAGCAGTGCTTCCTGATCACTCAACCCTTCCAGTAGCGCCAGACCCAAGGTCTTGCACGACCCTTCATTTTGCCCGGCGGCATTTTCCACACCGCCGTTGGTGAAGGCCTGCGGTTGGTAGTCGTAACAGGCGGCGATAAAGGCCAGGGTGTCGGCAAAGACATGTTCGCCGCTGTTGAGGCTGGCGCGCAGGGTATTCAAATCAGTCATTGGTTCTGGCTCTTTCTTAACGGGTGTAGGTGAGATTACCTATAGTAACTTTTTCGAGGTTATTTCGAACCATGTGCAAGCTTACAGACGGGTCAGAACGTCTTGCTCGCGCCGGCCACTATTGTTGCGCTGCACAGGTTATCGAAGCCGGTAAAGCTGGTGCATTCGGCTTTCGAAAGGTCGGTGTCGATATAGCTCAGCGACCAGTTAACGCCGACCAGCTCGCTGCTGAGCTTGATTTCCCAGTTGTGATAATCGGCACGGCCGTTGCCGTTGTTACTGAAAAATACATCGTCTTTGTAGTCGACGTATTCATAGCGAGCTTCCAGGCCGACCTCTGCGGGCAGCACGGTGTGGTAACCGATGAACCACGATGACAAGTCCTCGTCTTGTTTACCCTTGTGGAACTCGCCATGTTCATCCTCGTAGTCAGGGCCTTTCATGTTGCGCACGTATTTGCCGCCAAGCAGAACGCCGTAAACATCCAGGACAGTCTTGAGTTCGCCCTGGTTGTAATCGCTTTGGCGCGGGTACTCATACTGCGTGTAGAAGCTGTCCAGGCTGATGCGGTCATGGATTTGCCAAAAGTAGCCGGCGAAATATTCGATTTCCTGGCGCGTTTTGGAGCCATTGCCAAAGTCGACATTCGAGGTCCAGACGCCGGCGTACAAACCACTGGCGTGGTTGAGGGTAACCCCCAGTTGTGCGGCAGGGTCACCCAGGGTTTGCGAGATGCCACTGGTGCGATAGTCGCTGACCAGCGCGGGGTTGATGATGAGCTCGAAGCTGTCGTTGAGCTCGACGGCTTGAGCGTTGATCAGAGGCGTCAAGGCGAGCGCTGCAAGCATGAAGACGGAAAGTGCGTTCATAGGAGTCTCTTATTGTTATGAGTGTGTGAGTTATTCCAGGCGCGACCGTGCCCAGCGCCGCTCTGGGAGCGGCGTCAGGTGTTTGCGTAATATTGAGCGAGTGAGTCAGATCTGTTTGCCGGAGAAGAAGGTGTTCAGGACCTTGGTCTCGAATAGCTCGTCGTCGCTGACCTTGAACACATCGCGATCAAGGACGATCAGGTCAGCCTGCTTACCGGGTTCCAAAGAGCCGATCTGTTGATCCAGGCGAAGGGTTTTGGCGGCGTTGAGGGTGTAGGCGTAGAACATGGCCTGGCGATCAAGGCTTTCCTTGGCGTTGAGCACCCCCAACGGGCCTTTACGCGTGCTGGCCTGAGCAATGGCATTCCACGGGTTGGGACCAGAGACGGGCCAGTCACTGCCGCCCGCGATGGTTGCACCCGCGTCATGCAGGGATTTGGCGGGGTACAGGTGATCGTAGGCAGACGTACTGATGTAAGGCTTGACCAGTTCTTCGGTGTAACTCTCGCTGGTGGCCCACAGCAATTGCATGGAGGCAATGACCCCCAGTTGCTTGAAGCGAGGGAAGTCTTCTGGATCGACCACTTGCAAGTGGGCGAGGCTATGGGCCACAGGCGTCGGGTTGAGGCGGCGCGCATAATCGAAGCCATTGAGGGCTTCACGTACGGCGCGGTCACCGTCCGCGTGCACATGCATGATCCAGCCGCGCTTTTCCGCAGCCACCACCAACTCACCGAAATGCTTCGGATCGATCAGCAACTGACCGCGTTTATTAGTGTTTTTGTAGGGGGCGATGACCGCTGCGGTCTGCCCTGGAAACTCCATGATGCCGTCAGCAAAGATCTTGATGCCGGGGAATGTCAGATTGGGCACGCCCTCGAATTTTTTCATCACCTTGGCCACGACTTCCAGGTCGGCCGGCTTGCTTTTGGAGTTGGTCAGCATCAAGGCGGCGACGTGGGCACTGAGTTCGCCCTTCTCGGCCAGTTCGCGGTAGAACGGCAGCACGCCGTAGCTCTGCTCCGTGGCGGTGAAGTCGAACAGCGAGTCGCCATTGCCGGCGTTTGATGCCGCATCCATCCACGCGGTGACGCCATAACCATTATTGACCTTCACCGCTTCGCGGGCAGCCTTGAGCATGATCTCTTTGCTCGGTGCAGGAACCTTATTGCGGACCTGATCCCAGCGAGACTCGGCAAAATAACCGGTGGGGGTGAAGTCGTTTTCGTGACCGATGTAGTCACGCTCGTTCGCAGGCAGGCCTTTTACCAGTGCTGCATCGACTTTCACACGCTTGAGCATGGCGTTGTTGGCCCAGCCGGTGTGGCCGTCGATGCCACTGAGCACCAGCGGTTGGTCGGCCCAGCGGCCGTGGTTGAAGATCTTGCCCAGTTCGCGGCTTTTATCCCAATAGGCCGAGCTGGTGCCGGCAATTAAGATGACGTCCCCGGATCTGGCCCGGCCTGCCTTATCTTGCTCGATGATCCATTGCTCAAGCTCGGGCAATGGCTTTTCTTCATCCAGCAAGTTGGCACCCAGACTCGCGAGGCCCGCAGACACCGGATGGCTGTGAGTATCAATCATGCCGGGCATCAACACCTTGCCCGCAAGGTCGAACCGTTGAGTGGTGGTATCGGCGAGGGCATTGATCTGCGCATCACTGCCGACTTTGAGGATTTTTCCGTTTTCCACCGCCACCGCTTGAGCCAGCGCTTGGCCGGGGACACCGGTGAAAACCTTGCCATTGGTGAATACCAGATCGGCTGCTGCCATGGCCTGCAGTGAGGGCACCGTTAACATCGCGGCCAGAACACAGGGGGTCAATCGCTTCATTCAAAGCTCCTTTATTGATTTTGTTCTATTGAGGTTTTAGCGACGCAGCACATCAATGGCCGGCGAACGCACGGTTCCTTGTTTGAAGTCGATAATGCGGGCGTAAGAAGGCTGGCCTCTATCCGATTTGCGCTTGCGTGCGAGCCTCATTTTGGTGCGCAAGCGCTTGGGGGCCGATTCAGCGGGGACGTAAGAGTGTGCGGCTGGGGAGTTCGCCAAAAAGCTGGTAATAGGCCTGGGAGAAACGGCCCAGGTGCCAGAATGACCAGCGCATGGCGACTTCCGCCACGGTCGTCTCTGCGGGCACCCTGCGCAGTAAGTCGCGGCGGGCAAAGTTCAATCGGCGTAACCGCTGCCATTGGCTGGGTGATACACCGATAGAAGACGTGAAGCGTTGTTGCAACTGACGAACAGACACCCCGGCGCCGTTGGCCAGTTGCAACACATTGAAGTGTTCTTGCGGGCTGGCCATGACCAGGTCGAAAACCCGTTGGATAAGGCGGCGGTCATGGGCTCGGTGTTTCAGGCTTGCCAGGTCCGGCGTCTGACTCGGGCAATCGAGGATATACAGGCAATCGTCGACCAGCTGTTGTGCCAGCCCTGCTTCAGGCACCGGGGATTGCCCCACGGCCAACCGTTGAAGCGTGCTGCTTAACCAGTGGCCAAAAACCTGGCTCTGCCGGGAAACCAGCGGGGTGAGGAGCATGCCATCCAGGCTGCTCAAGTTCAGGCAATCAAGTTGCTTGAGGTATTGAGGGCCGATCACCACCGCGACTTCTTTATAGTTTTGCGGGGTCACCCAGGTGTTCTGACTGTCCTCGTTGAGCAGGTACAGAGATCCGTCACCCGTATCAAAACTAAAGACCAATGAACCGGCGGGCGCATGGAAATGCTGCTCCACCCGCGTGTTCATCTGCTCTTCATACACCTCGATGCCGTCCAACTGCATGTACACAACTTTGCCCCGAAAATACCCTGGGGACATTTGCTGGTAGTGCTCCTGCCAGCCGGAAATCGCCAGTTGCTGATCCACATCCGCAGTATCAAAGGTTTGAATCTGCATGCTTTTGCTTTCCTGGTTTTTCCCGCGGGCGGGTCGCACGTCGTGAGGGCTTAGCGCCTAACCCTGTGGGTTGCCTTTGGCAAACGCGGCCTGTTGGTCGGCGTTGGCTTCTTGCTGGTAGTGGGCTTTCCACTCGGCGTACGGCATGCCGTATACCACTTCACGGGCGTCATCGAGGCTGAGCTCGATCTGGCGCTCGTCGGCTTCGGCCTTGTACCACTTGGACAGGCAGTTGCGGCAGAAGCCGGCAAGGTTCATCAGGTCGATGTTCTGCACATCCTTGCGGCTGTCCAGGTGGGCCACCAGTCGGCGAAAGGCGGCGGCTTCGAGTTCGAGGCGTTGTTGGTCGTTCATAAGGCTCACTTGCTATCAGCGGCTGGCGGCCAGAGTGATCGAAACCGACTCGGCAAAGCGCAGCGCGTGGGGTTTGTCTACTTCGACTTCGGCGTACAGTACCGATTCGTTGCTCATCACCAGGTCCAGCAGTTCCTGGGTCAGGCGCTCCAGCAGGGCAAAGCGATTGCCTTCGACGTGAGCGATGATGGCCTTGGTGATGGTGCGGTAGTTCAGGGCGTGGTCGATGTCGTTGTCACGTACGGCTTCCTGGGCGGCATACAGGATGGTCAGGTTGATCAGCACATCCTGCTTGTTGAGGATCTCGTCCTCGTTGATGCCGATAAAGGTGCGCAGGCACAGGTCCTTGACCCGGATACGCGCCATGCCTGGTTGAAGTTGTGGCATTGCTACTTGCTCCGTCCAATCAGTTGCAGGAACTCCATGCGGGTGGTGTTCGACTCGCGAAAGGCGCCGAGCATCACCGAGGTGTTCATGGTTGAATTCTGTTTCTCCACGCCGCGCATCATCATGCACATGTGCTTGGCTTCGATCACCACCGCCACGCCGGCGGCCTGGGTCACGTCCTGGATGGCGTCGGCGATTTGCCGTGTGAGGTTTTCCTGGATCTGCAGGCGCCGGGCGAACATGTCGACAATGCGCGCCAGTTTTGACAGGCCCAGCACCTTGCCGGTCGGAATATAGGCCACATGGGCCTTGCCGATAAAGGGCAGCAGGTGATGCTCGCACAACGAATACAACTCGATGTCCTTGAGGATCACCATCTCGTCATTGTCAGACGCAAACAGCGCGCCGTTGACGATTTCTTCCAGGTTCTGCTCATAGCCATGACACAGGTACTGCATGGCCTTGGCGGCACGCTTGGGCGTATCGAGCAGGCCCTCGCGCTGTGGGTCTTCGCCCAGGCCCTTGAGGATTTCGCGGTAGTGGTGGGGCAGGGATAAGGTCATACAACATCCTCAAAAACGGCTTACTTGATATGCCGCCCACCGTTGACGGTCAGGGTGGTACCGGTGACATAGGGGTTGTCCAGCAGGTAACGCACGCTCTGGTAGATCACCTCGGGCCCGGGCTCGATGCCCAGGGCCGACTTGGCCAGGACCTTGGCGCGATAGGCTGCGTCATCGCCTTCGTTGAACATCACCATCGCCGGGGCGATGCCGTTGACCTTGATCAGCGGCGCAAACTGCGCGGCAAACGATAACGTGAGGCTGTCGAGCCCGGCCTTGGTGGCGCAATAGGCGATGTGATGCCGGCTGCCCTTGCGCACCACGTCATCGCTGATATGCACGATATCGGCGGGTGTCGAACGTTGCAGCAAAGGTGAACAATGCAGGTTGATCAGGTACGGCGCAAGCATGTGCACGCTGAACATGTCGATAAAGGCACGGCTTTCGTCGCCCGGCGTTTCGGCGACCCAGGCTGAAGCGTTGTGGATGATTGCGCGCAGGCTTTGGGTATGGGTTTTGACTGCGCCAATGAAAGCCAGCACGCCGGCTTCGCTGGAGAAGTCGGCAAACACGCCGATGGCGCCCCGTTCACGCAGCGCCTGCACGCCGGGGCGTTCGCTGCGGTAGCTGAACATCACGGCTTGGCCTTCATCCAGCAGGCGCTCGGCGCAATGCAGGCCGACACGCTGGCCGGCACCGGTGATCAGGATCGGAGCGTTGGTTGCATTCATGGGAGGCTCAAGTCGCTGGCAGGCTCAAACTATACCAGCGCCCCGGCCTCCCTGTACTCAAGCGGCGGCTTCGGTGACCTTGCGAGTGGGCGAGGGGTGCAGCCAATTCGCCAGCAGATGGGTCGACAGCGGTATAAAGAGGTAGACCATCAACGGGGTCAGGGCAGCGGTGCTGACCAGTACGCGGCTGAACAGGTCCAGCTCATTGAGCAGCGAGCCCAGGCCGAAGTTGAACAGCAACGATACCGGGAAAAATGCCAACCAGATGGCCACGGCCTGTTTCCAGCGTGGCGGGCGGGCACCTACTGCGCCAAACCAGCCATCGATACCGCTGACACGGTGCTCCGACGGGTCGGCAAACAGCTCGCTGCCTCGGCTCAGCCACGCGCTGCGCGAAGCGGAGAACTCCCACGCATGCAGGGTTTTTTCATCGGCAAAGCGGAAGATGATCTGGAACTCATCATCATGAGGCGGCGGGGCCAGCACGCCGGAACCCAGGTAACCGGGGAAGTCAGTCGCCAATTGCTCGCCTTCGCGCAGCCAGGCCATCAACTCTTCGTAGCGACCCTTGGCCACGCGGCGCGCAACCATCAAGGTGACGGGTGAGGTAGACATCGTATATCTCCAAATCAGCAAGTGCGCCGAGCCGGGTAGGCTGTGCACGGGCGAAGCTGCGGGGTGGTGCAGCGACGCAAAAGAACAGGCAAGGATTATTCCGGATTTGCCCAAATACGCCAGAAACTTCGGATGGATCGCCGTAGATCTTGAATCATGCAGTTCAATCGGCGTTAAATGGTGTTCAAATTCATACAAGTTTTTTTGACCGCTGATGCCCGAAATCACTGCGCCTCTTCGCGAAACGACACCCGACAGCCACTCTGACTGCGAGGGGCTGTTTCCGATTCGTGAAGTGGCAAGACTCACAGGCGTAAACCCGGTGACCTTGCGTGCCTGGGAGCGTCGCTACGGTTTGATCCAGCCGGTGCGCACCGAAAGTGGGCACAGGCTGTACTCAAGCACCGATATCGACACCGTGCACCGCATCCTCGACTGGATCGAGCGGGGCGTGGCGGTGAGCAAAGTCGGCAAGCTCCTGGCGCGCGACCCACGGGCCAACGAACCGGCCACGGCGTCACGCAGCGATACCGAACTGGAGTGGCGCCAGTGGCAGGCGCAACTGCGGCTGGCCATCAGTGCTTTTGATGATCGTGAGCTCGACCGGTTGTACGGCCAGATCTTCAGCGTCTATTCGACGACCGTGGTGTTCCAGGACATTTTGGTCCCGCTGTGGCAACAGTTGTTACGTCACCAAGGCCGCTTTGGCCAAGCCAGCGAGTGGCTGTTCTTCGACAATTTCCTGCGCTCGCGCGTCGCACGGTGCCTGCAAGTGGCCAGTGCCTCGCCAGCGCCCAGGGTGTTGCTGTCAGCCATTGCCGGAGAGTGCCGTGAGCTGGAGTTACTGGTGGCGGGCTTGTTGATGTCGAGCGAGAAGCTGGCGGTCAAGGTCCTGGGCGTTGGCCAGCCACTGGATGAGTTGACGCTGATCTGCGAGCGCACCCGGCCGCAAGCCTTGGTGCTGTTTTCCAACCACGCTCCAGGGGCAGAGCTGGCGTCGCGGCTCAATCGCCTGGCCTTCACCCTCGATTGCCCGTTGCTGCTGGCTGGAGAAGCGTCGGACCTGGCAGAGCACAGCCTGGCAGGGTCGTCGATTGGTTGCCTGGGCAATGACGGACGCTTGATGCCGCGCCGCTTGCAGCAACTGCTCAGCGGCCATCCGGGTACCGAGCCTCAGGCGTGAACGTGAGGATGCACCAGGCGGTGTTGGTGCAGGATGAACTGGCGTAGCCGTTCGATCTCATCGGCATCGCTCTGGCTCAGGCGATAAGCGAACAGGCCTCGGGCGGTTTCGCGCTCCAGCGTGCCGCGCAGGGCGATGCGCTCGTAGCCGGAAGGGCTGAACCACAGGGAAAAGGTCTTCGGCGGTTTGACCCGGCCACGCACTTCTACCAACACACCTTTGAATGACACTTCGTGCACCCACAACGCGCTGGGGTAGCCCTTGATGTTTTCCAGCGCCACCGGCGTTTCAAGGGCCAGGCGCCACGGGCGGATCATCGGCCCGTCTTCAAAAATGCTCGGTACGCCCAGGCGCAAATGCACAGCGTGAAACTCATCTTCCACCAGGTGCAACGGGAAGGTGAGTTGCTGGTTGTCGAACTGCGCCTGGATGGTGACCTGGTCGTGAGCCGCTAGCCGCGTGAGCAGGTCGCGAATCTGAGCGCCGCCATTAACCGTCAGGCTCGACCATGCATCCCGCAGGTTGAGCTGCGGGTTGTGCTGCATGTCCTGGATAAAATCCAGTTCGTCCTGCGTCAATAGCGTGTCGCGTTGCATTGATCTAGCTCAAGGCTGAGGCATTAAAAAGCCATTATCGCTCTAAAGACCGCGTTTTTTACAGTTTGTTAAATCCACTCGTCGCCTTGAGTGCCGCGAGCTCGCTCTTGAGCTCGGCTAACTGGGCTTCCAGTTGGGCGACGCGCTGTTGGGCTTTGACTTGAGTGGTGACGTCTTTTTGCACGCCGACGAAATACGTTTGCTTGTCGACCTCGTTGTACACGGTCGAAAGCGACAGTTCGTTCCAGAAAGGTGTGCCGTCCTTGCGGAAGTTGCGCAGGATCTCTCGGCAGGCGCCGCCGCTGTCGAGCGCGTCACGAATGGCCATCAAGGCCGGTTGGTCGCGGTCGCCCGCCTGCAGGAAACGGCAGTCCTGATAGAGAATCTCGTCCAGCGTGTAGCCGGTCATCCGTTCGAAGGCCGGGTTGACGTAGATCAGTGGTTTGTCCCGGCCTTCGCGCTCTGCAACGACGATCCCGTCATTGGAAGCATTGACGACCATTTTCAGCAGTTTGGCGTTAATCATTGAGCGGTCCCTGGCCTGGTTTTGACCTTGCCAGTTTATGGCAAGTCTGGAATGTTGCACGGTGCGCACTGAAATATTGGCACAGGCTGCTAATATCCCACGCTTTCACTCAACTACAGGATCAGATTGATGAAAGTCGCCATCCTTTCCGGCTCGGTCTACGGTACGGCTGAAGAAGTCGCTCGCCACGCGCAAGACATCCTCAAGGACGCAGGTTTCAACGCCTGGCACAATTCTCGTGCCACGCTGGCAGAGGTGCTGGCCTTTGCTCCCGATGCATTCCTTGCCGTGACCTCGACCACCGGCATGGGCGAGCTGCCCGACAATCTGATGCCCCTGTATTCGACCATTCGTGACCAACTGCCCCCCGCCTGGCGCGGCCTGCCAGGTGCAGTCATCGGCCTGGGCGACGCCAGCTATGGCGATACCTTTTGTGGCGGTGGTGAGCAAATGCGCGAATTGTTCGCCGAACTGGGCATCCGCGAAGTGCTGCCGATGCTGCGCCTGGACGCCAGCGAGAGCGTCACCCCGGAAGCTGACGCCGAGCCTTGGCTGGCCGAGTTGGTCACTGCACTGCGAGGCTGAACCCCAGGTAGCGCCGTTATTGACGGCGCTTGTTTGACCCATATCTGTACTATTCTCATGACTGACTCGCTCAGTCATCAAGCTGGCTGCCAAGGCAACTCCTTGCGCCTCGGCGTCTGACTAGACTGGCTCTCACTTTAGACACCCTAAGAAGTGCGCCAAGGAGGTCATTGCCATGAGCCTAGCCCCTGCTCCATCACCACAAAACGTCAAAGCCCAGGTCAGCCCCGCCGAATGGCAAACCCGCGTGGACCTGGCGGCCTGTTATCGGCTGGTGGCCATGCACGGCTGGGATGACCTGATCTTCACGCATATTTCGGCCAAGGTGCCGGGCACTGAAGATTTCCTGATCAACCCCTATGGGTTGATGTTCCATGAGATCACCGCGTCGAGCTTGGTCAAGGTTGACCAGGCCGGCAATAAGCAAATGGACAGCCCCTACGAGATCAACCCGGCGGGCTACACCATCCACAGCGCCATCCACGAAGTGCGCCATGACGTGACCTGCGTGCTGCATACCCACACCGCTGCGGGTGTGGCGGTATGTGCGCAAAAGCAGGGTGTATTGCCCATCAGCCAGCAATCGCTGTTCGTGCTGTCGAGCCTTGGCTATCACGCCTATGAAGGCGTGGCGCTCAATCACGAGGAAAAGGCCCGCCTGCAAGCGGATCTGGGCCAGAATAATTTCCTGATGCTGCACAACCACGGCCTGCTGACCTGCGCCGGTAGCATCGCCGATACCTTCCTGATGATGTTCACCTTCCAGCGCGCCTGCGAGATCCAGGTATTGGCCCAGAGCGGCGGCACCGAGTTGATCGCCATCGGGCCGCAGATTCTCGCCGGTGCCAAGGCGATGGTGGCAGCTGTCACAAAAAGCGCCCAAGGTATGGGCGGTGCGCTGGCCTGGCCGGCACTGCTGCGCAAATTGGACCAACAGGACCCCGGGTATAAAAGCTGATGCCACTCGCCGAGATACCGCTCAGAGCCTGGCGCAAGCGCGGCCAGGACTTCGTCTTTCGTGGCCACACCGTGCGGTATTGGGTGGCCGGGCAGGGCGAGCCGTTGCTGCTGATTCATGGTTTCCCTACGGCCAGTTGGGACTGGCACTACCTGTGGCAGCCCCTGGCCCAGCGCAACCTGGTGATCGCCTGCGACATGCTCGGCTTTGGCGACTCGGCCAAACCCTTGAACCACGAGTATTGCCTGCTGGAACAGGCCGATCTGCAACAGGCGCTGCTTGAGCATCTGCGGGTAGAGCGGCCGGTGCATGTGTTGGCCCATGATTATGGAGACAGCGTCGCCCAGGAATTATTGGCCCGGCATTACGAGGGAGGGTTCCAGATGGCGAGCTGTGTATTTCTCAACGGCGGGCTGTTTCCGGAGACCCATCGGCCGGCGCTGGTGCAAAAGCTATTGCTCAGCCCGTTGGGCTGGATGATCGGCCGGGCCTTTGGGCGCAATGCCTTGGCCAGCAGTTTCAACCAGATCTTCGGCCCCCAGACGCGACCCAGTGAAAGTGTGCTGGATGATTTCTGGAGTTTGATCAGTTGCAACGACGGCCCGCGTATTCTGCACAAACTCATCGCCTACATTCCCCAACGCCGTCGCCTGCGCGAGCGTTGGCTGGCGGCCATGCAGCAAGGCGAAGTGCCATTGCGGGTGATCGACGGCGAAGTAGACCCGATTTCCGGTGCCCATATGGTCGAGCGCTATCGCCAACTGGTGCCCGAGCCCGACACGATAAGGCTGGCCAATATCGGCCACTACCCGCAGATCGAGGCGCCGGTCCAGGTACTCAGGCACTACCAGGCGTTTCGTGAGCGCATCGGCCAGCCTTCACCGCGTGCGGCCTATTCCTGAGCCTGCGCATCATCCCGCTGCCTTATCAGGCACCATTCAGCCTTGGCCGTCTTTATTGTGACCAAAGGCTGCGTGCGTGACACTCTGCCTATTCCCATTGTCGCCAGCGGAGTTCGGTATGAGTGAGTCAGTGCAGTTCCAGGATAAGGTCGTGATCGTCACCGGCGCCGGTGGTGGCTTGGGCCAGGCCCATGCGCTGCTGTTCGCCAAGCACGGGGCCAAAGTGCTGGTCAACGACCTGGGGGGCTCAACCCAAGGCGAGGGCGCCAATGCCTCGGCGGCCGACCGGGTGGTGGCGCAGATTCGCGCGGCGGGCGGCATTGCCGAAGCCAACCATGACTCCGTCACCGACGGCGACAAGATCGTACAGAACGCCCTGGATGTTTTCGGCCGGGTCGACGTGGTAGTCAACAACGCCGGGATCCTGCGCGACAAGACCTTCCACAAAATGGACGACAGCGACTGGGATCTGGTTTACCGGGTGCATGTCGAAGGCGCCTACAAAGTCACCCGCGCCGCCTGGCCGCATTTGCGCGAGCAGGGTTATGGCCGGGTGATCTTTACTGCGTCGACGTCCGGTATCTACGGCAACTTTGGCCAGTCCAACTACGGCATGGCCAAGTTGGGCCTGTATGGCTTGACCCGAACCCTGGCGCTGGAAGGGCGCAAGAACAACATCCTGGTCAATGCGATTGCCCCCACCGGTGGCACGCGCATGACCGAAGGGCTGATCCCGCCGCAGGTGTTCGAGCGCCTCAAGCCAGAACTGGTCAGCCCGTTGGTGGTGTACCTGGGCAGTGAAGCCTGTGAGGAAACCGCAGGCTTGTTTGAAGTGGGTGGCGGCTGGATCGGCAAGACCCGCTGGGAGCGTAGTCTGGGTGTGGGTTTTGATCCCGAGGCAGGTTTTTCGCCGGAGGATGTGGCCGCGCATTGGCAGCAAATCTGCGACTTTGAAGGGGCTGCGCACCCCAAGGACAACATCGAGGCGTTGAAGGAAATGATGGCTAACTTGCAGAAGTTCAGCCTCTGATCATTGCCGGTAAATCAATGAATCCCACGGGGCGTCGATGACGCCCCGTTTTCTTTGGGGCATAAAAAAGGCCGCTGCATAGGCAGCGGCCGAAGTAAGACGTTGGATCAAGGAGCGACAAATCAACGTCAGTGAACACCGGGAACAGACTGATTAGTGGATCAATCCGTTAAAAATCAGCTTTTCTCCCCAATGCGGGAGCGGGCTCTTTGCCCTGAAAGCCAGGCAAGAATAGTCTGTTGTAACAAAGTGAGTAATAGCAAATCGGGACAAGGACTATTACCAGATCGGCAATAATTACAGGGCGCCATCGATCCTTCTGATAACCCTTCATCCATCGCATGCATGCCACCAGGCCAACGCCCGGCCAGAGAACCCCATCATCCTTTCGAGCGACAACACGAATACCTCCTTGGTGCGCTTATCGCTCCTCAAGGGCGGCAGTAGGGTGGGGCCTTCTGTCACTCACCGGGGAAGACGCATGACAAAAACAATAATGCGCGCCATCTTCACGCCACAGGCGCTGGCCACTGCGGTTGCGCTGGGCTGCTGTGCCCAGGCGCAGGCTGTTTCGTTCAACATCGGCGAGATCGAAGGGCAATTCGACTCCTCGCTGTCGGTCGGCGCCAGTTGGGGCATGCGCGATGCCGATAAAGGCCTGGTCGGCACCGTCAATGGCGGGACGGGCCAAGCGTCCACCGGGGATGACGGGCGCCTCAACTTCAAGAAGGGCGAGACGTTTTCCAAGATCTTCAAGGGGCTGCACGACCTTGAATTGAAGTACGGCGACACCGGCGTGTTCGTGCGTGGCAAGTATTGGTATGACTTCGAACTCAAGGACGAAGACCGCGAGTTCAAGCCCATCAGCGACCACAACCGCAAGGAAGGCGCCAAATCCAGCGGTGCGCAGATCCTCGATGCCTTCGTCTACCACAACTACTCCCTGGGCGACCTGCCCGGCACCGTGCGTGCCGGCAAGCAGGTGGTCAGTTGGGGCGAAAGTACCTTCATCGGTAATTCCATCAACAGCATCAACCCGATCGACGTGTCGGCGTTCCGCAGGCCCGGTGCCGAGATCAAGGAAGGCTTGATCCCGGTGAACATGCTGTTTGCCTCCCAGAGCCTGACCAATCAACTGACCGTGGAAGGTTTCTACCAACTGGAATGGGACCAGACGGTGCTCGACAACTGCGGCACCTTCTTCGGCGGGGACGTGGCGGCGGATGGCTGTACCAATAACTACACCGTGGGCAGCCCGGCGATCCGACCGCTGCAACCGGTGGCGGCGGCCTTTGGCCAAGGGTTTGGCGTGACCAATGAAGGCGTGATTGTACGGCGTGCCGGTGACCGCGATGCGCGCGATTCGGGCCAGTTCGGCGCGGCCCTGCGCTGGCTGGGCGATGACACTGAATACGGCCTGTACTTTATGAACTACCACAGCCGCACACCCACCGTCGGCACCCTGACCGCCAATACCAACCTGGCCACCATCGGGCGCATTATCAACACCGCCAACGCCCTGGCGCCCGGCTCCGGTGCTGGTTTGGCGCAAAGCACCATGCTTGGTCGTGGCCAGTACTACCTGGATTACCCGGAAGACATTCGCCTGTTCGGCGCCAGTTTTTCCACCACCTTGCCCACGGGCACGGCGTGGACCGGCGAGATCAGCTATCGGCCCAATGCGCCGGTGCAGCTCAACACCACTGACCTGACCCTGGCCCTGGTCAACCCTATTGCGGGCCAACTCGCCTCACCCATCCGCAGCAATTTCGGCGATGACAACAAAGGCTACCGCCGCAAGGAAATCACCCAGATCCAGAGCACCATGACCCAGTTCTTCGACCAGGTACTGGGCGCCGAGCGCCTGACCCTGGTGGGCGAAGCGGCGGTGGTGCACGTCGCCGGCCTGGAAGACAAAAGCAAACTGCGCTACGGCCGAGACTCGGTATACGGCGCCTATGGTTTTCAAGGTGACACCGACGGTTTTGTCACCTCCACCTCGTGGGGCTACCGGGCGCGGGCGATCCTTGACTACAACAACGCCATTGCCGGTGTGAACCTCAAGCCCAACCTGTCCTGGTCCCATGACGTGGCCGGTTACGGCCCCAACGGGCTGTTCAACAAAGGGGCCAAGGCCATCAGCGTCGGCGTGGATGCGGACTATCGCAGCACCTACACCGCAAGCCTGAGCTACACCGATTTTTTTGGCGGTGACTACAACACCCTGACCGACCGCGACTTCCTCGCCCTCAGCTTCGGCGTGAACTTCTGATCTGGCTTAAAAGAAGGACAAGACCCTATGCGTAAGATGATTGCAGTGTTGGCCCTGAGCGTATTGGCCGCCAACGTAATGGCGGCGGTATCGCCCGAAGAAGCCGCCAAGCTCGGCACTACCCTGACCCCGGTCGGCGCCGAAAAAGCCGGCAACGCCGATGGCTCGATCCCGGCCTGGACCGGCGGTATCCCGAAAAACGCCGGCGCAGTGGACAGCAAGGGCTTCCTGGCTGACCCCTTCGCCAACGAAAAACCGCTGTTCGTGATCACCGCCGCCACGGTGGACAAGTACAAGGACAAACTCTCCGACGGCCAGGTGGCGATGTTCAAGCGTTACCCCGAGACCTACAAGATTCCGGTGTACCCCAGCCACCGCACGGTCAACTTGCCGGCGGACATTTACGAGTCGATCAAGCGCAGCGCCGTGAATGTGAAGGCGATCAACGATGGCAACGGCCTGGAGAACTTCACCGGTAACCGTTACTACGCGTTCCCCATCCCGAAGAATGGCGTGGAGGTGCTGTGGAACCACATCACCCGTTACCACGGCGGCAACCTGCGGCGCATCATCACCCAGGCCACGCCCCAGACCAATGGCAGCTACACGCCGATCCGCTTCGAAGAGGAAGTGGCGGTGCCGCAAGCCATCCCGGATATCGACCCGGCCAAGGCCGCCAACGTGCTCAGCTATTTCAAGCAATCGGTCACCGCCCCGGCGCGGTTGGCGGGCAACGTGCTGCTGGTGCATGAAACCCTCGATCAGGTGAAGGAACCGCGCCTGGCCTGGATCTACAACGCCGGCCAGCGCCGGGTGCGGCGCGCGCCGCAGGTGTCCTACGACGGCCCAGGCACCGCCTCCGACGGCCTGCGCACCACCGACAACTTCGACATGTTCTCCGGCGCGCCCGACCGTTATGACTGGAAACTGGTGGGCAAGAAGGAGATGTACATCCCCTACAACAGCTACAAGCTCGACTCGCCGAGCCTCAAGTACGACGACATCATCAAGGCCGGGCACATCAACCAGGACCTGACCCGTTACGAACTGCACCGCGTGTGGGAAGTGGTCGGCACCGTCAAACCCAGCGAGCGGCACATCTACGCCAAGCGCCACATGTACATCGACGAAGACAGCTGGCAAGTCGCGCTGGTGGACCACTACGACGGCCGCGGCCAACTGTGGCGCGTCGCCGAAGGCCATTCGCAGTTCTACTACGACCACCAGGTGCCGGCCTACACCGTGGAAACCCTGTACGACCTGATTGCCGGGCGCTACATCGCGCTAGGCATGAAAAATGAAGAGAAGAGCAGCTTCGTGTTCGGCTTCGCGGCTAAGGCGGCGGACTACACCCCGGCGGCACTGAGGACGGAGGGTGTTCGCTGACTCCGCATCGAAGTGAGGTTGAAAATGTGGGAACTGGCTTGCCTGCGATAGCCATAGGTATCTACACAACGCTGTCGCAATCAACGGTAACCACGATGCGAAGCGAGCCGCTCTTGATCTTGCTCTTGATCTGCTTGTGATCTTGATCTCAGGCGCCCCGTTAAACCACGCTGGCCGGAATTCGACAGGGATTTGGGGGGTAAACCGGCAGGGATGCCGGTTTAGCCGCCCCGCGCCATGGATGGCGCGTGGCGGCGGCCCCCCAAATCACTGGCGGATTACGGGCACACCGAGCCTAAGCGAGGTGCCGAGTGGTGGGGCAAGAGCGCTTTGCTTACTTTCGCGCTTTTCGAAAGTGAGCCGCCGTCAGGGCGGAACCCTAGGTGGCCGTTACCGCAACAATGGATATGTACACAGTCCAGCTGGGTTGACTGCCAGGCCGCCTTCGCGAGCAAGCCCGCTCCCACAGTTTGATCGTGGTGGGTCAGATAGATAGGCGTCGGCTGTCAGGTCGTCACGGGAGCAAGCCATCCCAGGCAACCCAGCTCCCACACCGAATGGTGTCCACCGCGATTTTTATGGTCTTCAATCACCCCGCTGAATACTTCTTCAACAACCGCCAACCACAGGTCTAGGGTGACGCAACAATAAAAACAGCAGGATGCAGCAATGACCGCCATGACCCGCTGCCTGGACCGTCCTGGATGCATGCCACGGCTGTCCGCCCACCACCTGTTGCGTCCGCGCTTGTCACAGCCTTTGCTCGCGGCGCAGGCGCGTGTGAAGTTGCTGTGCGCGCCGGGTGGCAGTGGCAAGAGTGCACTGCTCGCCGAGTGTGCATTGCAGGCGCCGGCGGGGTGCCTGGTTTATTGGATGCCGCTCCATGGCGCAGCGCTCAGCCCGTTGGAGTTGTGCACACGGCTGGCGCAACACCTGGGCCTGGTGTTTGTCGATGAAGCCACCTTATTGCTCGACCTCAGCTGCTGGCCCAAGCCTGCGTGGCTGTTTCTGGATGATTTCTGCCGCCTGCCGGCCCCCGAGTTGGACGCGTTGCTTGATCGTCTAATCAGCGCCAGCAGTGCGCAACTGACGTGGTGGCTGGGTGCGCGACGGCGCCCGGTGTGCAACTGGCCGCGCCTGTTGTTGGAGGACGAACTGCTGGAATGCAGTGAGTTGTCGTTCAACGCTGCGGAGGTCCAGGCACTGCTCGCCCCAGGGCAGAGCGTTGACAGCGTGATGCAGTTCAGCGGCGGTTGGTGTGCCGGTGTACGCATCGCCGCGCTGGGCGATAACCACCCCGACAAGACCTTGCTGGATTACCTGCAACACGAACTCTTCAGTACCTTGCCGGCGCCATTGGTCGAAGCCTGGCACGTATTGGCCCACCTGCCACGCTTCAACCCAGGCTTGTGTGAACACCTGTTCGGCCATGGTGACGGCGAACAGTACCTGCGCGAGCTACAAGCACTCGGTGCATTTATCCAGCCCTGGGAAGGCACCGGCGACTGGCTGCAGGTGTTTGCACCGCTGACGCGACTGCTGCGCGACGAACCCTGGCCGGCCAAGCGTTCGTGGCACCGCCGGGCCTGCCAATGGTTCAGCGCCGAGCGCGACTGGCAAGCGGCCTTCGAGCAGGCGTTGCTGGCGCAGGAATATGAAGTGGCGGTGAGCCTGTTGCAGCACTTCAGTTTCGAGGATTTGTTTCGCCAGCAGAACGCCGTACTACTGTTGCGCCTGCATGAACAGCAGGGCGATGAACTGATGTTGGGCTCGGCGCAGTTGGTGGGGCTGCTCACGGCCGCGTTGTTGTTTGCCGGGCGCTTCGAACAGGCAGCCTTGTGCATCGACCAACTGGCCCGCTTTGCCCCGCAACCCACGGCCGCCGCGCAGCGCTATCTGCTGGCGCGCTGGCAGGCGCAATGGGGCTGGTTGCTGCATTTGAGCGGCGATGCCGAACGCGCCAGCGAGCATTTTCTTGAAGCCCTGCAAGCGCTACCCGACAGCGCCTGGACATCGCGTCTGATGTGCCTGTCGGGCCTGACCCAACAAGCCTTGCTGCGCGGTGAGTTGGAGGCCGCCCAACGCTTGAGCCGCGAAGCGCTGTGCCTGGCCCGAGCCCACGGCTCGCTGGTATTGGAGGCCCTGCTGGAGTTGGACCACGCCCAATTGCTGGAGCAGCGTGGCGCGCCGTACCGGGCGCAAAGCCTGTTGGAAACGGTGCAAGCGATGTTGGCCGGGCAACGGCTCACCGCCGGGCCGTTGGTGGGGCGTATTGTCTTGCGCCGCGGGCATCTGGCTTTGCGTCAGGGCCAGGACGGCCTGGCCGCCGAATGTTTCGAGGCTGGCTTGAGCATGTGCCTGCAGAGCCAGGACAAGCGCGTGTTGTATGGTTTTCTGGGCCTTGCGTTGTTGGCAGCCAATCGTGGCGACTACGCCCAGGCGTTCATTCAACTGCGCGACGCCGAGCGGCTGATGCAGCAGCGTCAGGTCCCCGACACGGTGTACCGCGCGGTACTGCTATTGGTCAGTGGGCACTTCTGGTTGCAGCAAGGTCGCGCCGAGTTGACGGTGCAAGCCGTGCGCCGGGTGTTACGCCACTTTCGCGGGCCTTGCGCCAAGCAGGCACCGCCGGCCACCTTGGAACTGATCCCGCGCCTGGAATATTTGCTGGTGCTGGCCGAGGTCAAGCTGGGCTGTGCCGAGCAACCTATCGCGCGGCTTAATGCTTTGCTCGACACCTCACGGCAACGCGGCATGTTGTGCCTGGAAACCGAATTGCACCTGGTGCTCGGTGAAGTGACCTGGCAGCTTGGCGACCCGGCGTTGGCGCGCCGGTCGCTGCAAGCTGGCTTGGCGCTGGCGGAGCGTTGCCAGGTGCAGCAGGCGGTTCGCGAGTTGCGTTTGCGCGCGCCGGGGCTTTTAAGTGAGCTGGGCCTGGAGCCCCAGGCGGCGCCTGCCGGGGCGGCGCAGAACCCGTTGAGCCAGCGTGAGCTGGAGGTGCTGCAACTGATCGCGCTCGGCAACTCCAACCTGGAAATCGCTGATCGCCTGTATATCTCCCTGCACACCGTCAAGACGCATGCGCGGCGTATCCACAGCAAACTCGGGGTAGAGCGACGCACCCAGGCGGTGGCCAAGGCGAAGACGTTGGGCTTGATGGTCTAGGCGCAGAATGCCTGGCGGTATTGGCTCGGCGTGGCGCCCATGGCGTGGCGAAAGCGCTGGTTGAAATGGCTGGCGCTGGAAAAACCGCACAGCAAGGCCACCTCACTGATCGCTAAAGCACTGCTGCGCAGCAGGTTTTGCGCTCGTGCCAGGCGCCGTGCCAGCAGGTACTGATGGGGCGGCACGCCGAAGCTCTGGCGGAACATCCGGGCGAAATGGTATTCGGACAGCGCGCACATGGCGGCCAACTGGCCGAGGCTGATGGCGTCTTCCATATGCTGGTCGATGTACTCCACCAACCGCCGTCGTTGGTGCGCGGCCAGCCCGCCTTTCAAGCGCAAGCCTTCGCGGGCGCCGACCTGGCTGAGCAAGGTATGGCTGAGCAGTTCATGGGCCAGGCTGCTGGTCAGCAGTCGCTCGCCGGGCTCGTGCCAGTTGAGGCTGACCAACTGGTGAAAACGCCGGGCCTGGAAGGGGTCTTCGAGGAAGGTGCCCTCACGCAAGTGCAGCTCCCGTGGCTCACGGTCCAGCAGGGTGACGCAGCCGAGGGCAAATTGTTCCGGGCTGAAATACAGGTGGGCCAGGCGAATATCGCCATTGATCACCCAGGCCGACTGATGCTCGGCCGGCAGGATGCACAGTTTGTCGGGGCCGCCCTTGAGGCTCGGCTGATCACGCCGAAAGGTGCCCGTGCCGCCGCCGATGTAGCAGGACAAAGTGTGATGGCTGGGGGCCTGGTAATCCTGGGCGTCATGGTGGTTGCTCCACACGGCCGCAGCCAACCCGTCACCGAGCTCGGCGCAAGCTTGCAAGCGTGCGTGGGGCGAGCGGTTGAGGGCTTGGAAGACGTGCAGCGATTGCAGCTCTGGCATGGTGTGTTCTCCGACGCCTTGCATCCTACGCTCCACCGCTGGCGCTGTGAGCCCATCGCCCGACAAAAGCGCAAGAATGTGCAAGAACGTTATCCGGGGGGAGGACCACACTGTGGCTCAATCGACGGAGCCGGCTATGAATCTTTTCCTGTATTTACTCACGGTGCTCATCTGGGGCACCACCTGGATCGCCCTCAAGTGGCAGTTGGGCGTGGTGGCGATTCCGGTGTCGATTGTCTATCGCTTCGGCTCGGCCGCCCTGGTGCTGTTCGTGCTGTTGTTGCTCAGCCGCAAGTTGCAGGTGATGAACCGACGCGGGCACCTGATCTGCCTGGCGCAGGGGCTGTGCCTGTTCTGCGTCAACTTCATGTGCTTTCTCACCGCCAGCCAATGGATTCCCAGCGGCCTGGTGGCGGTGGTGTTTTCCACGGCGACCTTGTGGAACGCGCTCAATGCCCGGGTGTTTTTCGGCCAGCGGGTGGCGCGCAACGTGCTGATGGGCGGGGCGCTTGGGCTGCTGGGGCTGGGCTTTTTGTTCTGGCCGGAGCTGGTTGGGCATACCGCCAGTCCGCAAACGCTGCTGGGCCTGGGCTTGGCGCTGCTGGGCACCCTGTGCTTCTCGGCGGGCAACCTGCTGTCCAGCCTGCAACAGAAGGCCGGGCTCAAGCCGCTGACCACCAATGCCTGGGGCATGGCCTATGGGGCGGCGATGCTGGCGACCTATTGCGTCGTGCGTGGCATTCCCTTCGAGATGGACTGGAGTGCACGGTATATCGGTGCGCTGTGGTACCTGGTGATCCCGGGCTCGGTGATTGGTTTTACCGCTTACCTCACTCTGGTGGGCCGTATGGGGCCGGAGAAAGCGGCGTATTGCACGGTGCTGTTTCCGGTGGTGGCGCTGAATGTATCGGCAGTTGCCGAGGGTTACCAGTGGACGGCGCCGGCGTTGATGGGGCTGGTGCTGGTGATGCTGGGGAATGTGCTGGTGTTTCGTAAGCCTCGGGCCATCGTGCCGGACCTTAAGGCTAGCCAAGCCTGAATGTGGGAGCTGGCTTGCCTGCGAAGACGGCCTCACAGTCAACGCAGCTGGATTGTGTGTATATCCATTGCTGCGGTAACGGCCGCTTAGGGTTCCGCCCTGACGGCGGGTCACTTTTGGAAGGACCCAAAAGTAACCAAAAGGTCCTCGCCCCACCACTTGGCACCTCGCTTAGGCTCGGTGTGCCCGTAATCCGCCAGTGATTTGGGGGGGCCGCCGCCACGCGCCATCCATGGCGCGGGGCGGCTAAACCGGCATCCCTGCCGGTTTACCCCCCAAATCCCTGTCGAATTCCGGCCAGCGTGGTTTGACGGGGCGCCTGAGATCAAAAGCAGATCAAGATCAAGAGCGACTCGCTTCGCATCGTGGTTACCGTTGGCTGCTACAGCCCCGACATTTGACTGAGGTGCCTGCTTTATTTGAGGCCCAGGCGCTTGGCCATGCGTCCCAGGTTGGCGCGGTCCAGGCCCAGTTCGCGGGCGGCGCTGGCCCAGTTTTGCTGGTGACGCTCCAGGCAGGCGCTGATGAGTTGGCGCTGGTAATGCTCGGTGGCCTGGCGCAGGTCGCCGCTGACCATGGGCGGGGCTTGGGCCGGTGCTTGTTCGGCCACCGCCGCACTCACATCGGGCAAGTCCAGGTCCAGGGCGCTCAGGCTGAGAATCTTCGGGCGCTCGCGGCAGTTGCCCAGGGCTTTCAACGCGCTGCGCCCGATCAAATGCTCCAGCTCGCGCACATTGCCGGGCCAGTTGTAGGTCAGCAGTGCCGCCTGGGCGTCGCCGGTCAGGCGCAGGCTGCCCAGGCCCATGCGCGAACGGTTCTGTTCGAGGAAGAAGCCTGCCAACAGCAGTACATCACGCCCGCGCTCGCGCAGCGCCGGCACTTGCAGCGGGTAGACGCTCAAACGGTGGTAGAAGTCGGCGCGGTAGCGGCCATTGCGTACCTCTTCGGCAAGGTCGCGGTTGGTGGCGGCAATCAGGCGCACATCCACTTGGTGCTCCTTGTCCGAGCCCAGGCGCTGCAACTGGCCGCTTTGCAGCACGCGCAGCAGCTTGGCCTGCACGGTCAACGACAACTCACCCACTTCGTCCAGGAACAAGGTGCCGCCATTGGCCAGTTCGAACTTGCCTCGGCGCTCGTTCAACGCGCCGGTAAAGGCGCCGCGTACATGCCCGAACAGTTCGCTTTCGACCAGGGTCTCGGGCAGGGCGGCGCAGTTGAGGCTGATCAGCGGTTTGTCGGCGCGCGAAGAGGCGGCGTGGATCGCCTGGGCCACCAACTCCTTGCCGACCCCGGTTTCGCCGGTAATCAGCACGGTCAGGTCGCTGCCGCCGACCAAGTTGATTTCCTCGACCAGGCGCTTGTGCGCTTTGCTCTGACCGATCATTTCCTTGTGCTGCTGGCCGCTGGCCTGGCGATAGATCTCGGCGCGCTGGTGCTCGTCTTCGGCCCGCAGTGCCAGGCGCTCGATGCGTTCAGCCACGTTGACGGTGGCCGCGGCAAGGCTGGCGAAGGCTTGCAGGGCGTCCAGCTCGACCCGTTCAAATCGCTCGGTATCGAGGGCGTCCAGGGTCAGCAGGCCCCAGGGCTGGTCGTCGATAAACAGCGGGCAGCCCATGCAGTCGTGGACTTCCAAGTGGCCATGCAAACCGGCGACCAGGCCGTCATAGGGGTCGGGCAATTCGCTGTCACTGTCGAAGCGGGTAGGGCCGGGGCTGCTCAGCAGGATCTCGAAGCGCGGATGTTCGCTGACCTTGAAGCGTCGGCCCAAGGTATCGGCGCTCAAGCCGTCCACCGCCAACGGCACCAACCACTCGCCATCCAGGCGTAACAACGCGGCGGCGTCGCAGGGCAGCAGGGCGCGCATGGCTTGCAGCAGGCGTCGGTAGCGCTCGCCTTCGGGCAAGTCCCGGGACAGGTCAGCGACCAGTGGCAGTAAGGTGGTGAGCAGGGGTTGTGCAGTCATAATGACTCCTTGTAGTCCTTATGACTATAAAGTGTAGGAAGTCATTCTGACTACAGTATATTTAACTTGTTGAAATTAAAGGATTTATAAGTTGGCACGATTACTGACTGCTTTAAGGCAATCAGTAAGAAGACCCAGGAGTCTCCCATGCTTAGTGCCCAAGACCGTGCAATCATCAAATCTACCGTGCCCCTGCTGGAAAGCGGCGGCGAAGCGCTGATCACCCACTTTTATCGCATGATGCTGTCCGAGTACCCCGAGGTGCGCCCGCTGTTCAACCAGGCCCACCAGGCCAGTGGTGACCAGCCTCGCGCCCTGGCCAATGGCGTGCTGATGTACGCGCGGAATATCGACCAGTTGGACCAATTGGGCGGCCTGGTGGCCAAGATCATCAACAAGCACGTGGCCTTGCAGATCTTGCCGGAACACTACCCTATCGTTGGGGCGTGCTTGCTGCGGGCTATTTCTGAAGTGCTGGGCAGCGAGATTGCCACCCCCGAGGTCATGAGTGCCTGGGGCGCGGCCTACGGCCAGTTGGCAGACATTCTGATCGGCGCCGAAGCGGCTATCTACGACGAAAAAGCCCAGGCGCCCGGCGGCTGGCGGGGTGCGCGGCCGTTCCTGCTGGTCAAGCGCGTGGAGGAGAGCGACGAGATCATCTCCTTCTACTTCGCACCGGTGGACAACGGCCCGATCCTGGCCGCAGCCCCCGGCCAGTACATCGGCCTGAAACTGGTGCTCGATGGCGAGGAAGTGCGCCGCAACTATTCCCTGTCGGCCCTCACCGACACTGGCCTGTACCGCATCAGCGTCAAGCGCGAAGCGGGTGGGCGGGTCTCCAATTACCTGCATGACCAGATGCATGTCGGCGCGACCATTGACCTGTTCCCACCGTCGGGCGAGTTCACCCTGGCTGCCAGTGATAAACCGCTGGTGCTGATCAGCGGTGGGGTTGGGATTACGCCCACACTGCCGATGCTCGAAGCCGCCCTGGCAACCGAGCGCCCGGTGCACTTCATCCATTGCGCCCGTAACGGCGGGGTGCATGCGTTCCGTGACTGGGTGGACGCCCTGGCGGCCCAGCATCCGCAGCTCAAGCGTTTCTACTGCTACGCCGAGGATGACGGCATCAGCCCGGCGGCAGACAAGGTGGGGATGCTCAACCAGGAGCAACTGGCGGCCTGGTTGCCTGAGCAGCGCGACATTGATGCCTATTTCCTGGGGCCCAAGGGCTTCATGGCGGCGGTCAAGCGCCATCTCAAAGCGCTGGGTGTGCCGCAGGAGCAGGCGCGCTATGAGTTCTTTGGGCCGGCAGCGGCGCTGGAATAATCCCCCCTAGCAACAACACTGTCCAAAATGTGGGAGCGGGCTTGCTCGCGAAAGAGGCGTGTCAGTCACTACATGTGTCTCTGATGCTCCGCCTTCGCGAGCAAGCCCGCTCCCACATTTGGCCCTCTATTGCTCCCGATTAATCCGCAGTTAACCCCTCTCTGTTTTAACCACTGCCTGTGTGTAAACTTGTTGCCATCAGGCACAACCATAATCAGAGAAAGGGAAAGACGGGGATGATTGACGACATGCGTTTAGGCAGGGAGCGGCGCTTTCTGGTGTTGCTGGGCATCATCTGCCTGGCGCTGATTGGCGGGGCGCTGTACATGCAAGTGGTGCTGGGCGAAGCACCGTGCCCGCTGTGCATTCTGCAACGCTACGCCTTGCTGCTGATTGCGCTCTTCGCGTTCATTGGCGCCGCCATGCGCACCAAGGGCGCGCTGACGTTCTTCGAAGGGTTGGTGGTGCTCAGCGCCCTGGGTGGCGTGGCTGCGGCCGGCCATCATGTGTACACCCAGTTCTTCCCCCAGGTCAGTTGCGGTATCGATGTGTTGCAACCGATCGTCGACGACCTGCCCCTGGCCAAGGTGTTTCCCCTGGGCTTCCAGGTCGATGGCTTCTGCAGCACTCCTTACCCGCCGATCCTCGGCCTGTCCCTGGCCCAATGGGCGCTGGTGGCATTCGTGCTGACGGCGATCCTGGTGCCCCTGTGTATCTATCGCAACCGTCACCCCAAAGCCTGAGTCACTGCGGTTGCCAAACGCTCCGTTCCTTCTGAATGAAGGCCGGAGCGTTTTTGTTTGTAGGGATTTGTGAAAGCACCGTGACGAGGGGCAACGGAAGGTGCGCGCAGCGTGCGACATGTTGTCACACGGACGCTGTCGCAGGACGTTTCTGACCCGCCAAATCGGCCCTTAAATTTGCACCCGGCGCACAAATTGTGCTGTCAGTTCGTGGTTCGTGCGGTGGCCCGATTTGTGTGCGGCCCCAACCCCTGCAGCCTCTATGAATGCCTTGTTTTATGGGGACTTGGACGGCATCCGCATGCCCTTACAAGCCGTAAGGGAAGTGGCACTGTGCCCAATAACACGGCAATTTTTGTGGTTTTTGTTGAGAATCGAACACGATAAGATCGCGAATCTTTGCAACTTTGGTGAAGGATTGTTGCTGGAATCGATAAAAATTATTTCTTTATAAGACATGGTTTATACATCGCTAGCTAACTACAATCGCCCGCACTGAATGTCCGGTGCTGTTCAATATTTGAGCATTGGAGCGGTCGAGGAGCAGATGGAAGGCTCAATGCGACCCCAGGTTCCGGCAGCCTTTCAACTATCCGCACCAAATGGAATTGGTCTGTAACAAGGCCTTTAGCCACGAAATCGAATAAGAACTCACTGCAGGTCCGTGAAACGTACAGTCATGACGTGTCGGGCAGGCTCTTATTCAATCGAAGAGAAATGCCAACCCTTGGCAGGGTGAAGTGTTGGCGATCAAAACCCAACTGCATTGCGCAAGCTGCTTTAGAGGTCGTGAGATGAGTAAAAACAGGTACCCCCGATTACTAGGCTTTTTGCCGCTGCTTGGCATGATGTTAATGCTGGGAGGCTGCAAGTGGACCTTGCTCGACCCAAAAGGACAGGTCGGTCTGGATGAACGAAACCTGATCATCACCGCTACCCTGCTGATGCTGCTGGTTGTGGTGCCTGTGATCGTGATGACCTTCGCCTTCGCCTGGAAATACCGCGCGTCCAACACCAGCGCTACCTACGCGCCGAAGTGGTCGCACTCCACCAAGATCGAGATCGCGGTGTGGCTGGTTCCGATCCTCATCATCATCGCCCTGGGTTACATCACCTATAAGTCGACCCACGCGCTGGACCCGTACCGTCCGCTGGAATCCGACGTCAAGCCTGTGAACATCCAGGTGGTCGCGCTGGATTGGAAGTGGCTGTTCATCTACCCGGACCTGGGTATCGCCACTGTCAACGAGATCCGCTTCCCGGAGCACACCCCGCTTAACTTCCGGATCACCTCCGACGCCGTGATGAACTCGTTCTTCATCCCTGCACTGGGCGGCCAGATCTACGCGATGGCAGGCATGCAGACCCGCCTGCACCTGATCGCCAACCAGAAAGCTGAAATGGAAGGCATCTCCGCCAACTACAGCGGCGCTGGCTTCACCGGCATGAAATTCAAAGCGATCTCGACAAGCCAGGAAGATTTCGACGCCTGGGTAGCTGCAGTCAAGGCCGCACCTAAACAGCTTGATCAAGCTGAATACGACGCTCTGACCAAACCGAGCCAGAACAACCCTGTCGCCTTGTACTCCGCGTATGAGCCGGACCTGTTTCAGAAAATCGTCGACAAGTACGAAGGTATGAAGCCAGGCAAGCCGGTCAAGCACGAGAAGAAAGAAGTGGCCGTGGTTGAAGGTTCTGATACGGGCGCGCATTCAACTGCTGGGGCAGAGGAGTAAACGATGTTTGGTAAATTAAGTTGGGACGCGGTCCCATTCCACGAGCCGATCGTAATGGTGACTATCGCCATGATCGCGCTGGGTGGTTTGGCGCTGGTTGCGGGTATCACCTATTTCAAGAAGTGGTCCTACTTGTGGACCGAGTGGTTGACCTCGGTCGACCACAAGAAAATCGGCGTCATGTACGTCATCGTTGCCATGGTCATGCTGCTGCGTGGTTTTGCCGACGCCATCATGATGCGTACCCAGCTGGCCATGGCCACCGAGGGCTCGCCTGGCTACCTGCCACCTGAACACTATGACCAGATCTTCACCGCCCACGGTGTGATCATGATCATCTTCATGGCGATGCCTTTCTTCACCGGCTTGATGAACCTTGCCTTGCCGCTGCAGATCGGTGCGCGTGACGTTGCCTACCCGTTCCTGAACTCCCTGAGCTTCTGGCTGCTGGTGTCCGGCGTGGTGCTGATCAACGTTTCCCTGGGCGTCGGCGAATTCGCCAAGACCGGTTGGGTTGCGTATCCGCCATTGTCGGGGCTGCAATACAGTCCGGGCGTGGGTGTGGACTACTACATCTGGGCGCTACAGTTATCAGGGCTCGGGACGACATTGACGGGGGTCAACTTCCTGGCCACCGTCCTGAAAATGCGCGCCCCTGGCATGAAACTGATGGACATGCCGATCTTCACCTGGACCTGCACCTGGGCAAACGTGCTGATCGTGGCTTCGTTCCCGATCCTGGCCGCTACCATGGCGCTGCTGTCGCTTGACCGTTACCTGGATTTCCACATTTTCACCAATGAACTTGGTGGCAATCCAATGATGTACGTGAACCTGTTCTGGGCATGGGGTCACCCTGAGGTGTACATCCTGATCCTGCCAGCGTTCGGTATCTTCTCCGAAGTGATCTCGACCTTTACCGGCAAGCGCCTGTTCGGTCACCACTCGATGGTCTACGCCTCGGGCGCGATCTCCGTACTGGGCTTCATGGTGTGGCTGCACCACTTCTTCACCATGGGTTCGGGGGCCAGCGTTAACGCCTTCTTCGGCCTGGCGACGATGCTGATTTCCATCCCGACGGGGGTGAAGCTATTCAACTGGCTGTTCACCATCTACCACGGTCGTCTGCGCATGACCAGCCAGGTCCTGTGGACCCTGGGCTTCATGGTGACTTTCGCCATCGGCGGCATGACCGGCGTACTGTTGGCCATCCCGGGTGCTGACTTCGTGCTGCACAACAGCCTGTTCGTGATCGCCCACTTCCACAACGTGATCATCGGTGGTGCGGTATTCGGCTACATCGCTGGTTTCAGCTTCTACTTCCCGAAAGCGTTCGGCTTCAAGCTGCACGAAGGTTGGGGCAAGGCTGCGTTCTGGTTCTGGATCTCGGGCTTCTTCGTCGCGTTCATGCCGCTCTATGCACTGGGCTTCATGGGCATGACCCGTCGTCTGAACGCCACCACCAACCCTGAGTGGGTACCGTACCTGTACGTTGCCATGTTCGGTGCGGTGATGATCGCTGTGGGTATCGCCTGCCAGCTGATCCAGCTGTACGTCAGCGTGCGTGATCGCAAGCAGAACATGTGCGAATCCGGCGACCCATGGAACGGCCACACCCTGGAATGGTCGACCTCGTCGCCACCACCGTTCTACAACTTCGCTGTGATCCCTACTGCGAACACCATTGATGCGTTCACCGAAGCCAAGGAAGACGGTACTGCGTACCAGAAGCCCAAGCACTACGAACCGATCCACATGCCAAACAACACCGCCACTGGCGTGGTGATGGGTGCGCTGTTGACCGTGTTCGGTTTCGCGATGATCTGGCACATCTGGTGGCTGGCAATCGCGAGCCTGGTGGGCACTATCGGTTACTTCATCATTCACGCTGCCCGTGATGATCAAGGCTACATGGTGCCGGTCGAAACGATCGAACGCATCGAAGCCGAGCAGCACGCTCGCCTGGTAGCCGAGAAGAAGATCCCGGCCAACCGTGTAGAAACCTCGTTGGAACAGGCTTAAACCATGTCGAACTTAGTGACCAATGCTGGACACGCCCATGTCGATGACCATGGGCACGATGACCACCACCACGACTCGGGGCCGATAACCGTCTACGGTTTCTGGCTCTACCTGATGACCGACTGCATCTTGTTTGCGTCGATCTTCGCGGTGTACGCGGTACTGGTAAACAACGTAGCGGGTGGCCCGTCGGGCCACGACATCTTCGAACTGCCTTACGTGCTCGGCGAAACCGCCTTGCTGTTGTTCAGTTCGATCACCTACGGCTTCGCCATGTTGGCCTTCTACAAGGGCAACAAGAAGGGCGTACTGAGCTGGCTGGGCCTGACCTTCCTGTTCGGCCTGGGCTTCATCGGCATGGAGATCAACGAGTTCCACCTGCTGATCTCCGAAGGCTACGGCCCGCACCGTTCCGGTTTCCTGTCGGCGTTCTTCACGCTGGTCGGCACCCACGGTCTGCACGTATCCGCCGGCCTGCTGTGGATGGCGGTGATGATGTATCAGGTCAATAAGCACGGCCTGACCAACACCAACAAGACTCGCCTGAGCTGCCTGAGCCTGTTCTGGCACTTCCTGGACGTGGTCTGGATCTGCGTATTCACCGTCGTTTACTTGATGGGGACTCTGTAATGGCTAATGCACACTCCCATGACAGCCACGATTCAAGCCATGGCAGCGTAAAGTCTTACGCCATCGGCTTCATCCTGTCGGTCATCCTGACCCTGATCCCGTTCGGCCTGGTGATGTACCCAACCTTGCCGAAGTCGATCACCTTGATGATCGTCCTGGCGTTCGCGGTGATTCAGGTGCTGGTTCACCTGGTGTACTTCCTGCACCTGGACCGCTCCAAAGAGCAGCGCGAGAACGTGATCGCGTTTGTGTTCGCAGGCCTGGTGATCGTTCTGCTGGTTGGTCTGTCGCTGTGGATCATGTTCAGCATCCACACCTACATGATGGCGAAGTGAGGTAAGACCCGATGTCGCTTAAGCACTTTATCCAAATCACCAAACCGGGGATCATTTTCGGTAACGTGCTTTCTGTGGCGGGCGGTTTCTTCCTGGCCTCCAAGGGACATGTCGATCTGGCCATCTTCCTGGCGGCAATGATCGGTACGTCCCTGGTGGTTGCTTCCGGTTGCGTATTCAACAACTGCATCGACCGTGACATCGACATCAAGATGGAGCGCACCAAGAATCGCGTGCTGGTCCAGGGCCTTATCTCCCTGAAGCTGGCACTGATCTACGCGACCGTCCTGGGTGTTGCCGGTGTGGCCCTGTTGTACAAGGTGGCCAACCCGCTGGCGGCGCTGTTTGCCGTGATCGGGTTTGTCATCTACGTCGGCCTCTACAGCCTGTACCTCAAGCGCAAGTCGGTTCACGGCACGCTGGTGGGCAGTCTGTCGGGGGCGATGCCGCCGGTGATTGGTTATGTGGCTGTGACCAATAGCTTCGACATGGCCGCGCTGACGCTGCTGGTGATGTTCAGCCTGTGGCAGATGCCGCATTCCTACGCCATTGCGATTTTCCGCTTCAATGACTACCTGGCTGCGTCGATTCCGGTATTGCCGGTCAAACGTGGCATCCAGGTGGCCAAGAAACACATCCTGCTCTACATCCTGGCCTTCCTCGTGGCGACCTTGATGTTGACCTTCAGTGGCTACGCCGGCATGAGCTACCTCGCTGTCGCCGCGGCCATGGGCATGTACTGGTTGTACATGGCCTGGACCGGCTACAAGGCGGTGGACGACACCGTCTGGGCGCGCAAGCTGTTCGTGTTCTCGATCTTCACCATCACCGCGCTCAGCGTGATGATGTCCCTGGATTTCCAAGTGCCGAAAGAGCTGTTGCTGACCTACGCTCACTGAGTGGTCTTGCAGTAAAAAAGCCCCGCCTTCGAAAGTCGCGCGGGGTTTTTTATTGAGCGCTGCGTTATCGTTGACGTTTTTCGCGAGCGAGCTCGCTCCTACACCCTAATTCTTCGAATGCAGGAAGCAATGCAATGAGTAAAAAAGCCGTAATGGTCTTCAGTGGCGGGCAGGATTCGACCACCTGCCTGATCCAGGCCCTGCCGCTGTATGACGAAGTGCACTGCATTACCTTTGATTACGGCCAGCGCCATGTGGCAGAAATCGAAGTGGCCCAGAAGTTGGCCAAGCAGTTGGGTGCCACCGTGCACAAAGTGATGGATGTGTCCCTGCTCAATGAGCTGGCGATCAGCAGCCTTACCCGTGACAACATTCCGGTGCCGACCGTGAACAGCTCGGGTGAAAGCCTGCCGAGTACCTTTGTGCCGGGGCGCAACATCCTGTTCCTGACCCTGGCTGCGATCTACGCGTACCAAGTCAAGGCCGAAACCGTCATCACCGGCGTGTGCGAAACCGACTTCTCAGGCTACCCCGATTGCCGGGATGAATTTGTCAAAGCACTGAACCAGGCCCTCAAGCTGGGCATGGAATACGACGTGCGCCTGGACACCCCGTTGATGTGGCTGAACAAGGCCGAGACCTGGGCCCTGGCCGACTACCACGGGCAACTGGAACTGGTGCGCGAGCAGACGCTGACCTGCTACAACGGCGTGATTGGCACCGGCTGCGGCAACTGCGATGCATGCAACCTGCGCGCCCGTGGCTTGAATGACTACCTGCAGAACAAGACCCATGTCATGCAGAGCCTCAAGCACAAGTTGCAACTCAAATAACCCTTGTAGGAGCGAGCTTGCTCGCGAAGAACCTGAGAGCGCCGCGTTCCATCCGATGCGCTGCGTGATCGTTGACGTTCTTCGCGAGCAAGCTCGCTCCTACAAGTTATTGATAGCGTTTGAATAATGAGCGTGCGCCATAGGCGGGCAGGATGTTGAAGAACGCAAAGCCGACTTTGATCGCGATCTGCACATAAATCATGCTGAGGATATCGCTGGTCTGCATCGCCCCGTAGAAGGCAATAAAGCAGAACAGGAAGCTGTCGATAATCACCGCGAAGAACGTACTGAGGAATATCCGCAAGTACAGGTACCTGGAGTTGGTCAGCTCCTTGATCTTGCACAGCAGGTAGGAATTTATGTTCTCCGACACCAGGAACGACACCGAAGAGGCCACCAGCACCGATGACACTTGCAGGATCACGTCGGTATAAGGCCCATCCAGCTTCCAGCCCGGCAGCCCCGGCAAGAACGTGGAGCCATACAGCAGGATGATGATCATCGCGTTGCTGGCAAACGCAAATAGAATGGCCCGCCTGGCCAGGCGCAAGCCGAAATTCTCGTTGAGCAAGTCCACGATCAAAAAGGTCAGCGGGTACAGGAACGTGCCCGGCGTGACGATGATGCCCAAGGACTCCAGGTAAATCGGCTTGGTCGCGGCAATGCTGGTGAAGATATAGAAGGTGAACAGCAGCAAGTTCAGGATGATGTAGATCATCCAGGAGTTTTCATTGCGGTCGTTTATCTCGTAAGCGGTCAGCGCTCCGCCTTGGGAATAGAACTTCTTGTACAGGTTCTTGATTTCCATCTTGTTGAAGTTGTCCATCATTTCACTGCTGAGCACTTCACTCAGCTTGATCTTGAGGACCTTGCCGGTGGCGATCACCATGATCACCGCCAGGCGCTTGTCATTTTCAAAGCCCAGCAACTTGTATTTGCTGTTTTCAATGGTGCCCTCAGACGTTGTCATTGAAGCGCTCCTCAAGGATGTCGCCGATGACACACAACCGCTCTGAGTTCCCGCAGGGTTCGAGGGTAATGAACAGCTTCTTGGTGGCGCGGTCGTACACCAGCTTTTCTTTATCGTCGCTGGATGAGCCTTTCTGTACGATCAGCAAGTCCCCAGGCTCATTAAGGCCGGGAATTCCGTGCTCCAGGCGCACGCCGATCAGGTTGCAGGCGCTGCCGAAGTAGTAGGTCAGTGGATGAAGCGTGGCCAGTTCACCGATGCGCTTGCCCAGGTTCTGCATGAGCAGGCTTTCCTTGAGTACAGGCACTGCCGCCGGGTTCTTGTTACCCAGCGGGGAAACGTTGCTCTCGATGACTTCCTTGGCCTCAAAACTGATGGTCTCGATTTCTTCGTAGGACACGCCAAAGAAGTCCGAGATCTTGCGAATCGTCGACTGCTGTACGTTAACGACCTTGCCTTCCAGGATATTGTAGATAGTCGTCCTCGTCAGGCCGGCGGCACTGCTTAGCGAAAGCTGGGTTTCGCCACGACTTTTGATCAAGTACTTGATGTTGCTCTTCAAGTGCTCGGTTTTTTCCCGTCTGTGTATCAAGTGCTCACCACTTCCATTTAGTCATCAGTCCATGCCGGCAGAACCCGATGTTGCGGGTTTGGCGGCAGTGAAAGTGTTGCATGCGCCCGCTATAACAATAAAGTACTGAGTGCAGGGATACGCCTAGGTGGTAAATCAGGCAACGGCTTTCTCGTCATACTCTTCTGAACGGCCCGCGCGAATCCCTCGCGCCTCTACAAGGAGTAGTCACCATGGTGCGTGTCAGTCGTCGATCCCTTCTCGCCCTGGGCGCGGCCCTGCCTGTGATGGGGCAGCTCAATTGGGCCGTCGCCAGCCCGGCGCCGACGAAATCTGACAAGGTGCTGCTCAATTACAACGAAAGCCCCTACGGCCCTTCAGACGCGGCTCGCCAGGCGATGCAGCGCGCGATTGCAGCCTCCGGGCGGTACCCTTACCCGGACATGTATGCATTGGCCGCGCTGTTCGCCCAACAACAGGGCATAGCCGAAGACAGCGTCGGAGTGTTTGCCGGCTCGATGGCCGCCCTGCGTTACGCGGTGCTGGCGTTCACCAGCCAGACCCGCGGCCTGGTGATGGCCACGCCGTCCTACGAAGTACCGCGCCAGGCGGCGGAATCGATCAAGGCGCCGGTGCAAGAAGTGAGCCTGAACGCCCAGCATGCCCACGATGTGCCTGCCATGCTCGCGGCGGACCCTCAGGCCGGCATGCTGTACCTGTGCAACCCCAACAACCCGACCGGTACGCTCACCTCGACCGAGGCCATCCGCCAAGCCCTGGCGCACAAACCCAAGGGCAGCGTGCTGGTAGTGGACGAGGCTTATATCGACTTCTGTGATGCCCCCAGTTGCGTGAGTTGGGTCAACGACCACGACGACCTGCTGGTGCTGCGCACGTTCTCCAAGATCTACGGCATGGCCGGTGCGCGCCTGGGCCTGGCAATCGGCCACCCGGCGCTGCTGGAGCGGTTGGCGGTGTTTGGCGGCGACAACGTCCCGGCCGGCGCCAGCTTGCTGGCCGCCCGTGCCAGCCTGGAAGATTCGCAACTGGTGGGCCAACGCAAAGCGCGCAATGCCAGGTTGCGCGATGAGACGATCGCCTGGCTCAAGGGCCGGGGCTTTACCTGCACCGCTTCCCACAGCAATTGCTTCATGATCGACGTGAAGCGCCCGGCAGAGCAGGTGATTGAGCAGTTAGCGGCGCAGAATGTGTTGGTTGGGCGGGTATGGAAGGACTGGCCGCATTGGGTGCGGGTGACAGTGGGTAATGAGCAAGAGATGCAGCGCTTTCGCGAGGCGTTCGCGGCGCAGGTCTAGGCCCAGTGTTTGTCATCCGCTGCCTGGACAGGTAAGCCAGGCATGCTTCATGCTCGATCGGGTCGAATGCTCAAGGAAGATACCCGTGGGACCTAATGGCCAACCCGATAAGAAATCGCCCATGCTGCCCGAGGAGATGCGCCGCTTGCTCGATGCCGAGCTGAGCCGCCGTGGCCTGGGGCACTTTGAGGTCTATCAGTGTGGCCCGCCGATGGACCAAGCGCAGATTGTGTCCAATTACCCTGAGGCCATGGAGCCTTCCGACACGGCCGACGATTTCTACCGGCGTGGCGAGCTGGTTTCATTGACCCGCACCCGGATCAAACCGTTTTTCTGGAGTGATGAACACCTGCTGGCCGTGGCCGATGAGGCGGTGCCGGTGCCGGGCCCCTACAAACCCGTTGGCGAGGGCGCCAGTTTTATCGTGCATGGCAATCGCGGGTTCTACTCGGTGCTCAATCTGTGCAGTTTCGGCGAAGACCAGCAGTTTCGCGAGACCGTGCTGGCCCATCAAAGTGAACTGCAGATGCTGTTGGTCTCGATGTACGACGAGGCCCTGGAAGATCACGCCGCGCCGGTCGCTCAACAGACGGTGCTGACCCCACGGGAAACTGAAGTATTGTCCTGGGTCAGCCTGGGCAAGACCTACAACGAAGTAGCGCTCTTGACCTCGATGACCTCCCATACGGTTAAGTTTCATATGAAGAATATCTTCGGCAAATTGCAGGTCACCAACGGCAAGTCAGCAATCGGCAAGGCCCTGCAATTGGGCTATATCCGCCACCCGGCCTGAGGTCGCAATCAGCACCTACCTGTCCAAATGGGTAGCTTGTTCGCCGCACAGTGCTGCATTAGGTTGCCCAGCTATGGAGTTTGGCGTCGGACACACCGGCGCCGCCATTGCCAAAGGACATTCGGATGAGCCGCTCTGTAGCTTTGCTCCACACCTGTGCCAGCGTGTTGCGCTGATGGGCACTTTTCACGCCTTGCGCGGCCTTAATGCGCGGTTGCAAGCACTGTTCATGATCACGCTGGTGTTCCGCATGGGCACTCTGGCGTTTCCTTTCTACGCGGCGTACCTGATTCATCAACACGCGATATCGGCGGGCACGGCTGGCCTGTTGGTCGGGGTATATGGCGCGGGCGCCCTGTGTACCGACCTGGTCATCGGCGCCGTGATCAAGCGGTTTTCGGCCAACCGGGTCATCCTCGGTTCGTTGGTGTTCAACGCGGTGTTGCTGCTGGTCATTCCCTCGGTGGAAAACCTGCTCGCGCTGTTCCTGTTGTCGTTTCTCTGGGGCGCTTGTTACGAAGCCTTCACACCGGCCGCGTTCTCCGAGACGGTGGCTCACAGCAACCTTGAGTCACGCAAAGTGGCGTTTTCGTGCAACCGGCTGGCGATCAACATCGGCATGGCCATCGGGCCGTTGCTGGGCAGCTTGATCTTTCTGCGCAATGCCGATGCGGTGTTCTACATCAATGCCGTGTTGTCCTTGCTGGCCTTCGCCGCCTGCCTGCGGTTCGGACGGCCCCGGCCAGCCACCCAAGACGCGCCCGTCGCCGGCAAGGGCGAGGGCTTGCCCGAGGTGGCGGCCCATGAGCGTTCGCGACTGCTGGTGATCCTGTTGGCGGCGCTGCCGGTGCACGTGGCATACGCACTGCCGCCGACTTTTCTGTCGGCGTACATCATCAACTACACCCAATTGCCGGCCTATTACGTGGGCATCATTTTCTTTATCAATGCTTTGCTGGTGATTGTGTTTGAAGTGCCGATCAACCTGCGCATGGCGCACTTGTCGAGCAGCCGCTCGCTGATCATCGGCTTCTTGCTGGCAGGCAGCGGTTTCTTCTTGATGGGCTTTGGTCAGGTCGGCGCGCTGTTAATGCTGGCTACGGTGTTGTGGAGCCTGGGCGAGATGATTGTGTTCCCCGCGATCACCCACTATGTCAGCAGCATTTCCAGCCGCGACAGCGTGGGCCGCAACCTTGGCTATTACTCGGCAGGCGTCAACATCGGCGTGATGATCGCGCCCTCGTTGGCGTTCATGTTATTGGCCCGGCCAACCTTGCCATCACCGTGGCTGCTGACAGGCTGCGTGTTGGTGCTGTTCGCAATCGCCGTGGGGATGATGAAAAGCTCGGGGGTGTTGTGGAACAAATCGGCGTAGACGGCAACCGGCGCTGCGCCTTGCACGCGCGCCGGGTTGCGTCAGCTATTTACTGGGCGGCGATGGCGTAGCCATCAAACGCGCTTTGCTGTTGCAGCGCGGTCACGATGCTCTTGCGCGTGACCGGCTGCTCGGCGCCGCTGTTGTCGATGAAGGTTTCGCTCGCAAGCTCCGCTTCGCTGCCTTCGCCCACAAAGGTGAAGCCCAGGAATTCCAACGCCTCGCGGTCCACATTGAGCTTGGAACGCGGGGTGCGCAGCGGCAGGGTGACGCTGATGCCATCCTTGCTGATCACAAACACTTCGGTGTCTTTCTTGGCACGTGCTGCCTTGCCCTTGCCAGCGCTCGGGTTGCTGATGGCCTGGTGCGACTGGTTAAGCACCTTGAGGGCCAGGCCGTAGACCAGTTCCTGAAACTCTGGGTCGTCCTTGAAGCTGGACAGGATGCGGCTGATCGAGAACTGGCTGCTCAGGTGTTCCAGGGCGGCGTTGTCTGCGGCTTCGGCGTCTTTCAATTGCTTGAGCTGGCCCATCAGCTCATAGGCTTTGTCATCGTCGAAGGCATCATGGGCCTGGCGGATGGCAACCCGCAGCTCGCGGATCTGGTCGCTTTCCTTGGAGGTGTGAAACGCGTCCAGCACCATCTCGCTGATGATCTTGGCGGCTGGCACATGCTGTGAAAGATTGATGGCGTTTTCGTATTCGGCTTTGGCGTGCAGGGCGACTACGGATTCTTCGGCGGATTTTTCGGTGTAGGAATCAGACATTAAAATTTCACTGCGTAATATGCGGAGAGACAAAAAAACGTCGGGCATTTTCAGCGGGTGGGGGGATCAGGTCAAGGCAGCCCGCTATTCGTCCAACTGTGTGAGACACGCCTGGAGAATATCCAGGCCTTCCTCCAACACCCCAGGCTCAATGGTCAGCGGGGCCAGCAAGCGCACGATGTGCCGCGACTTGCCGCTGGGCATCAGCAGCAAGCCAGCCTCTCGCGCCAGATCCAGCAGTCGCGCCAGTTGCTGGATGGCGGGTGTGCCGTCGGCATGCGCCAGTTCAATGCCCCGCATGGCGCCGACACCGGTGAGGCGGCCCAGGTAGGGCGACAGTTGCTGTGCGCGCCAGGCTTCATAGCGGCCCACAATCGCGGCCTCCTGCGCAACGCCCCATGCGTGCAGGTTTTTGTCGCTCATCAACTCAAGGGTCGCCAGCGCCGCCGCACAGGCGATGGGGTTACCCGAGTACGTACCTCCCAGCCCACCTTTAGGCAGGTTATCCATCAGCGCCTTGCGCCCGACCACCGCCCCCAATGGCATGCCGCCGGCGATGCTTTTGCCGAGCAGCAGCAGGTCCGGCTCGATGCCCAGGCGCGAGAAGGCGAAACGCTGGCCGGTGCGCCCGAAACCCGATTGGATTTCATCGATGATCAGCAGGATGTTGTGCTGGTCGCAGAAGCGCCGCAGAGCCTGGGCGAACTCAGTATCCAAGGCGAGAAAACCGCCTTCGCCCTGCACCGGCTCGATGATGAAGCAGGCTACATCGTTTACGTCGATTTCCACGCTGAACAGACGGTCCATGGCCTTCAGCGCTTCGGTGCAGGTCATGCCGTTATCGGTACTGGGGTAGGGCAGGTGATACACAGGGCCGGGCAGTACGCCCACCTTCTGTTTGTAGGGCGCGACCTTGCCATTGAGGTTGAGGGTTGCCAGGGTGCGCCCGTGGAAGGCGCCGTCAAAGGCGATCACCGCTGTGCGCCCGGTGGCACCACGGGCGATCTTCAACGCGTTCTCCGCCGCCTCGGCGCCGCTGTTGGTGAGCATGCCGCTGACCGGGTATTCCACCGGGATAAAAGCGCTGAGGCGTTGCATCAACTCGATGTAGGGCGTATGCGGTGCAGCGTTGAACGCGTAATGAGTAAGCCGGGTGGCTTGCTCGCATATGGCCGCCACCACGGCCGGGTGGCAATGGCCCAGATTGAGTACGCCGATACCGCCGACAAAGTCGATATACCGCTTGCCCGCCGTGTCCCAGACTTCGGCGTTTTTACCGTGGCTCAGGCTGATGGGGTGAACGATGGAAATCGACTGGCTGATGCTAGCGTGGCTCATGACTCTGGGACTCGGCAGTGGTGGGCGCAGCGCTATCTAAGCCGCGCGCCCGGCCTTGCCGCAAACGAAATAAAGTTGCCGGGTCATTCCACCTTGGAAGGAGCTGCGGCTATTCCGACACCCCATCCTTGCCCGCCGCCTTGGACCGGTACAAGGCTTGATCGGCCCGCGCCATCAGCGCAGCCGGCGATTCACCCATGCGCCGCTCCACCACGCCCAGGCTCAGGGTAACGTTCACGGCGCCCACGGGGGCCGCCTCCTTGATTTTACGGCGAATCCTTTCGGCCAGCTCTTTGGCCGTGTCCAGGCTGCTTTTGGGCAGCACCACCATAAATTCATCGCCGCCCCAGCGCGCCAGCAAGTCGCTTGCGCGTACGCAGGTTTCCAAGGTTTCCACCACCCGTATCAGTGCCTGGTCGCCGACGCCGTGGCCGTATTGGTCATTGATCGGCTTGAAGTCATCGACATCCATGGCCACCAGCGCCAGTGGCAGGCGGAAGCGCTCGGCACGGTCGCATTCTTCCAGCAGTACTTTTTCCAGGCGGTACCGATTGGCGATGCGCGTCAGGGCGTCACGCTCGGCCAGGGAGCGGTTTTCATCCAGTTGCAATTGCAGTTGCTGGTTGACGCGTGACAACTCAAGGGTGCGCTCCGCGACCAGCGCTTCCAGGGACCGGTTGCGCTTTTGCAGCTGTTCGATGGAGCATTTGCGCGTATGAATATCGCGGTGTGCGCCCACCATGCGCGCCACGGAACCGTCGGGGTTGCGTGCAATGACGTAGCCACGGTCCTCGATCCACAGGTACGTACCGTCTTCTTTGCGACAACGGTATTCGGCCCGGTAATGAGGGGCGCGTTGGCTGATGTAATCATCGAACACTGCCATCACGCAGGGGTAATCCTCGGGATGGATCACGTTCTCCCAGGTGAACACGCTGTTTTCCAGGGAGTGGTGGGAGTAGCCAAGCATTTCGTACCAGCCGGGGTTGCGGTAGACGAAGCCGGTGTTGGCGTTCCAGTCCCAGATGCCATCACTGACCAGTTCCATGATGGCGTGCAACAGGTCGACGTTAAGGTCGGACACCTCATTGCGTAGCGGTTCTTTGCCGGATGTATCGTCCATCTGCGCGCTTCCTGCGGGGGCTGGCGCCCAAGGCCAGTCATGGTTGACGCCGATACTCCGTGGCTGGGGCTACTGTACATCGGCGCTTGCGCGCTTTGAATAGGGCAGGTGTGCTGCTTTTGACGAGTGGCGAAACGCTATTTTTCTGGCGCCATCATCTTTGTCCGAGGCCTTCCATCCGCGTTGTGCTGGTAAATGGCCTGCGGTTGGCCCTGCTCATTGAAAAACACCTGGCCAATGCCTGCCGAGTTCCACAGCCGTTCACCCGCTTCGGCGTGCTCGGGAATATAGGGCACCACCTGCATGGTGCGCCGGCGGGTAAACCAGTTGAGCGGCGAACGCGGGGAGTAGAGCCAGCGGTTGAGGCGGTCGAACCATTCCAGCAGGCGCGGCGGGAACTCGTTCTTGATGCCGCTGCTGGTGATTTGCCAGATATTGGGGCCGCCGTTGCGATGGCGGATCAGCACTTGATAGACAAACGAGTAATGCACATCGCCGGAGAGGATCACGTAGTTACCCGGCGTGCGTGAATGGCGGAAGATATTCAAAATCACTTGAGCGGCGCCACGGTGGGCCATCCAGTTCTCGGCGTCCACCAGCAGGGGAAAGCCGCACCAGCTGAAGACCTTTTGCACCGTCTCGATCAGCTTGACGCCAAAGACCGGCGCGGGCGAGACAATGATGGCTGACGGGTGGTCCAGCAGCGCTTGTTGCAGTTCGCTCAAGGCTTCCCAGTCCAGCAGGCCAGAGGGTTGCTTGAGGGTGAACTCGCTGCGCCAGCGTCGGGTGCGGGTGTCGAGTACCACCAGCGCCGGGGTGGTGGGCAGTACGTAGTGCCACTGCTGGAATTTCAGCAGGGCCTCCAGCAACGCGTCTTGCGCCGCCGCGTCGAGATGATTGGCCTGTACCTGGCCGGTCAGTGCCTGGGTTTGCCCCAGCAGTTCGCCAAATACCTGGGGCTGGTTGCCCCAGCCTTGACATAGCAGATACGCCAGCAAGGCATTGCCGATGATGCGTTTGGAAAAGGGATGGCCGTAGGCGGTTTCTTCCCACTGCGCGCTGAGGTTCCAGTCGTCGGTGATGTCGTGATCGTCGAACATCATCAGCGTCGACAGGTGCGCGAACACCCGCGCCACTCCAGGCAGGCCGTCGCGGAACTGGTCGATGTGAACCTGTTCGCGGGCGTAGCGTTGTTGCTCTTGCGCGCTCAGCGGCGGCGGTTCTGGCGCGATCAGCGCCCAGGATGCTGGCGACCAGGCCAGCAGGTACATCGCGATCACTTCGGCGAAGGTCACCAGGTGATTGTCGGCGGTGCTGCTGGTGAAGATCGGCTTCTTCACGCCGCCGAAAAAGCGTTCGCGCAAGGTCTCGTTACTGTCCAGCGCAGGGAGCAGGTCGGCCCGGTGGTAGTAGCTGGCGCGATGCCCATAAAGGCTGGCGCTGTCGCTCACCACCGCGCCCTCCAAGTACTCATCGAACAGGCCCAGGCGCGCAATCAGCCCATGAATGGCGCGTAGCATGGGCCCTGCGACATCGTCGGCGTAGATCTGGTCGCCATTCATCATCAATAAGGCTGGGCGGTCGAGCGGTGTACGAGCATCTGCCAACAGGCGGTCGACACACAACAAGCCTTCGTCGGCGCGGTGGTGGGGTTTGCGGCACGAGCCATGCACCAAGTGGTGGATGCGGCTATGCAGCACGAAGCTGGGCGTAGTGGCGTCGCCATACAGCAAGTGCGGTGCCCATTGTGCAATGCCGAGGCCGTCAATCAACAGGTCGTAACCGATGATTTCATCCTGTGGCAGGGCGTGGCTCAGGGCGATGTCGATCAGGTGGATAAAGGCGTGGCGCCCGACGGGCACAACTTGGCAGTGCGTTGCATCGAGTGGGTTATCCAGCGCCTCGCCCGAGGGTAATTGCAGCCTCAAGGACAGTGGCAGGACACGACTGCCCACCAACCAGATAACCAGGCGCTGCGGCTCCAGGCGCCGTAGGAGCGGGCCGGCAATGACCGCGGGCAAAGTGTCGGGTTGAAGCATGAAGAATGCTGCTCATTCCAAGTGGAACTGGGGAGGATAACGCAGAGGATGTCAGTGTTTTGTTAACGGAGTGCAGCGCTGTGCGCTGCACTTGTTGCCGGTGTCCGGTCACGGTTTAAAGCAGTTTGCCTCCGCCAAGAGAGGTCGTACTCGAATATTTAGGTTTTGGTCGCGTGTTCTGCCCCTGTGAGAGGGTGTCAGTCTGCGAAGAGGTTGATTCGGGATTGGCAGGGGGCTGAGTATCTTTTACGGATTGCTCGATGTTATAGGTGAGATTGCTAAACGAATTGCCGATGATCATGGTAAACCTCTTACTCAATTAAAGGATTGTTGTCGCATCAATAATCCCTTTGACTGCGCACTGATTGAGTGGGGCTGGCCGGTTTTTTCGTTCCCGGCCATAAGTAACCATATGTTGAACTTGTAGGATTTGTACGCGTTTCAAGCAGGCTTTGGCACCGTAAACCTGAATTCACTGCCGCGGCCCAACTCGCTTTCGGCCTCGATGCGCCCACCATGGGCCTGGACAATCCCCTGGGTGATATACAGTCCCAGTCCGCTGCCGGTGGGGTTGTTTTCAGTCTGGGTCCAATAGCGATCGAACACATGGGGCAGGTCGTGCGGTGCAATGCCTTCACCGGAGTCGCGCACCGAAAATACAATCTCCTCGCCGTTGCTCATGGCGCTGATGCCGATGTTGCCCTGACGTGGGGTGAACTTGATCGCGTTGCCGATCAGGTTTGACAGCACCTGGAACAAGCGCTCCGGGTCGGCTTTGATCTGCAGGCCAGGCTCGACATTGAACGACAGGTCGATGCCCTTTTCCGAGGCCAGAGGCGCCAGCAGCGAATACGCCTCTTCAAAAATCTGGCTGACGTCCAGCGCCACCGGCTTGACCACATAGCGCCCGGCCTCGATTTTCGAGGTGTCGAGCAAATCCTCCAGCAACACGTTCATGCGCCCGGCAGCCTGTTGCATGGTGTCGATGGCGGAAGAGATGCGTCGTGAGGTGTGGGGGCCATCGGAGCTGAAGGCTTTTTGCATCATGCCGCAGAGCATGGAGATGACGGTCATGGGGTTGCGCAGGTCGTGGGAAACCACCGCGACCAGTTCGTCCCGCGCACGCACCGCTTGTTGCTCGCGCAGCACCTGCCGGGACAGGTCGTTCTCCAGGGCCGAGCGGCGCAAATCATTGGCGGCAAACAGGTCGCCATGGCTCCATTTGGTAGAGATGCCGGCCATTTCCACTTTCCAGATTTCAAACGAGGTGCGTGGGCGAAGGCGCATGCCCGCGTCGCAGGTTTCCAGATTCAGCGGCTTCTGCGGGTCGCCACTCCAGTGGATGTTCTCTTTGACTTCCGGGCGAAACCACAACACGCCGTTATCCACAGGCTTGGGCAAGCTCATGGCGAGCACGCCGCTGGCCACGCTCTGATACTCGGCGGCAGGCGGATAAACCGAGGCCAGGTTATGGCTGGAAAATACCGGTGCGCCGTTGCCCTGCAACCACTTGTGCAGCGCGCGTATCTGCGCCGGTTCCGGGCAGTTGCCGTAGCGGTGCAATTGTTTATCTTCGATGATCGCCACGCCACCAGAGAGGGTCAGGTTCATCAGCATTCGGCCTTGCTGGGCCAGGCCGTCGAATACGTTATTGGCAGAGGCCTTCATCGCCAGGTCCAGCAGCGCCAGCGCTTCGACTTTTTCTTCGCGCTGGCGGGTCAGCTCCAGGGTCTCCATGGCACTGATCTGCAATGACAGCACCTGGCCGATGGTCTGGCAGGCCATGCGCAAATCGTTAGGCACCAGCAGTGGCTCGCGGTTGCCGCAGCTGATCAGGCCCCAGAGTTTGTCGCCCTTCATCAGCGAAATACTCATGGACGACAACACGCCCATGTTCTGCATGTACTGGCAGTGAATCGGCGACACGCTGCGCAGGGTGGCGAAGCTCAGGTCCAGGGGCTGCCCGGTGTCCGGGCGTAATTTGGGCAGCAGCGGTACCGGTTCGTAGGACGCATTCGGGATGATCCGTAGCCAGTTGGTGCGATACAGCTCGCGGGCCTGCTCGGGGATGTCGGACGCGGGGAAGAACAGCCCGTTGAACAATTCCATGGAAGGTGCCGAAGCTTCGGCGATCACTTGGCCATGGCCTTCTTCTTCGAAGCGATAGATGAGCACCCGGTCATAGCCGGTCATGGCTTGGATTTCGTTGACGGTGATGGCGTAGAGCGCCTGCAAGGTTTTTGCCGATTGCAGGCGGTGCAGCATCTTGCCCAGGTCGCTGGTGCGGCCATTGTGCGCACGGGGTTTGAAATCCTTGAGCCGTGGTTCGAATTCCAGCACCAGTACGCCCTGGTGGCGATGCAACAGGCCTTCGAACTGCTCACCCTTGAAGGTGATGAGCAGGGGCGGCGAGTCCAGGAATGCGCTGTCCTCGGCCATGGTTTGCACGGCCTGGGCGTACTCCTCGCCAATCAACCTGTGCAGTGGTTGATTCAACAGCGCCTCGGGGGCGTGGCCGAACAACGTACCGACGTTGGCACTTACCTGAATGATGTTCAGGCCAGGTTCCGACAAGGTCAGCAGCACGCCGTGGGGCTGGATGGCCCCCGGAAAACGAATGGGTTCGTCGGCGCAGTTGGCAAGCAGCTCTTCAAAATCTTCGGGTTTCATAGCAATACCTCCTGGCTGTCGAGCCATTGCTCAAAGCCGCTGAATGTCGAACGGGCCGCCATCACCGCGCGCGCGGCGGCATGTGTGTCCAGTGGCTGGCGGCCCAGATAATCGAGGAAATCTTTCCAGCGCCGTCCGGTCTCGGCGCCGTATACATTGAGAAAAGCACCGCCGTTGTCGGCGTTCACACCCAGGCGCAAGGCCATTTCCCGGCGCAGCACTTGGCCGCCCAGGGTGGCGCCTTCCAGCACATACAGGGCGCCGAGGCACGCAGCTGGTGTGTCTAATGCGGGGAGTTGAGTGCAGCGAGGCAGGGCATGAATGGCATTGTCGGTCAGGCCGAGTGCATGCAGGTCATGCACCAGTGTTGGCGTTTTCACACGCAACGCAGACTCATATCCATCGGGAATCAAGCCGCTTTCGTACAGCGCCGCTTCCATTGGCTGATAAAAGCCGTAGTACGCCTGCAGCAAGCGCCGATACCACTGGGCATCCAGGCGCTCGGAAAAAAACGGCAGACGCTGTTCCAACGCCACATGCAGCAGGCCCGTGCCCGTGCGCAACGTTTCCAACAAGGAGGGCGCACTAACGTCATGGGCCTGTGAATGCATTCAATGAGCTCGAACTGTGGGCCTGTCGGCCATGAATGACGCGTGAAAATGGGCGACGATTCTACACAACTCATTGTCGTCAGCTGAACGCAGAAGCGAAAAGGCTGACCAGCGGATCAGAAAAGTCGCTCCTTGCACCTTACATGACCGCAGACCGGGCCCTCAAGTTCGGTTGAAATGATATCGAGCTGCTATCAATGCAGGGGCAGGCCCTAGTGCATCAATGCCGTCTGCACGCACTCGAGCAAGTGGTCGGTACTCCACGGTTTGGGCAGAAACCGCACCGAACTGCCCAACTCGGCGGCGATTTTCGTGTTGCCTGAGGTCAGCACCACCTGCACTTCAGGCCAGCGATGGGCGACCACACGGCTCAAGTCATAACCATTGAGCAAACCGGGCATTTGAATATCACTGACAATCAAATCCACGGGGTCATCGCCGCGCTCCAGGTAAATCATCCCTTCGTCTGCCGATGCAAACGATGTCACCACCGCACCAAAGTCTTCCAGCACATCCACCATCAACGCCCGAATGATCTCGTCGTCTTCCAATACCAAAATCGATGGCTGAGCCATGATCCTTACTCCACCATCAGGGGGTTCAGTAAGGTGGAGTGGAAGGTGGCCGGATAGGTTCGATTGGATGTTTTTTAATCGATGGGTGGTCGTTTGGCCGCTTGTGAGCCATGGGCACCACAATCCGTTAAGGTGAACGCCACCCTGCCGCCCAAGGAATGCCATGTTTAACCGTAACCCGCTCGTGCCGGAACTGATCGTCACCCGCCTCAGCGCCAGCCTGGCGTTCTGGGTCGAACAGTTAGGTTTCGCCATTGCCTATCAGCGCGCAGAAGAAGGCTTTGCCTACCTCGACCTGCACGGCGCGCACATCATGCTCGAACAATACGACCCCGATGCCGGCCAGTGGCTCACCGCACCGTTGCAGTCACCGTTCGGGCGCGGCATCAACCTGCAAATCGATGTGCCCGCCGTGACGCCCATTCTGCAACGCCTGGCGCAACTCGGCTGGCCATTGTTCCGCGATGTAGAAGACGCCTGGTACCGAGCCGGTGACGTGGAGGCCGGGCAACGCCAGTTTATCGTGCAAGACCCGGACGGTTATCTGGTACGCCTGGTAGAGCGGCTGGGGGAAAGGCCGGTCGAACAGGCATAATCGACGGCAACAGCCGATAGGGAGACCTGAATGAAGTATGTGTTATTGACCCTCGCCCTCACCGTTATCGCTGCCCCCGCGCTCGCTGCGGGCGACGCCGAGGCGGGCGGCAAACTCTTCACCAAGACTTGCGGCGGCTGCCACAGCATCGGTGAAGGCGCGCGGGGCGGTTTTGGCCCGGAACTGAACGGCATCATTGGCCGGCCTGCCGGTACCACCACGGACTACCAGTACTCGGATGCGATGAAAAATTCGGGCGTGGTGTGGACGCGGGAAAAACTGGCGGCCTACATTGAAGACCCGAAGGCGGTGGTCAGTGGCACGCGGATGATCTTCTGGGGGATCAGTGACCAGGAGAAAATTGAAAATATCCTGGCGTACTTAGCGACATTCCAGCCCAAGTGAGGCGCCCAGGCTGACACGCATCACCGCGCTCTGTCCTCTGTAGGAGCGAGCTTGCTCGCGAAAAGCTCACAGGCGTCGCATTCATTCAGGAAGCACGCGTCATCGTTGACGTTTTTCGCGAGCAAGCTCGATCCTACAAAAAAGCACAGTGTGAGCCTTAGCTTGCATCCAAAGCCTACACACAAGTAGGACCGTTCTGATTTGCGCCTGACCTCACCATTATCGGCAAAGCGTTTGCTACGTTCGTGTGAAAAATACGCTGGTTTTAGAAGGTCATATGAAGCTGGTTAAGGGCGTGGTGTTTGTCGTCGGGGTGGTTGTAGTGGCGCTCGGAGTGTTTAACGGTTTGGTGGTGGCGGTGTCTGCGTATTTTGGGCCGTTTTACCAAGGGGATGCGGATCAGAGCAGGAATTTTGGGTTTTGGTTGGTTGGGAATGGGGTTGTGGTTTTGGGAGCGGCGTTGAGCGGTGCGGTTTGGTATGGCAGGCGTTTGAGTCGGGGGCGGGAATGATCGTGTACTTCGACGGGGTTGAGGGGCGACTTAAAATTAGGCGAGCTGTGCGACGCTGAACCTGTGGCGAGGGAGCTTGCTCCCGTGACGGCCTGACAGCGGGCGTTGGTCTAGCTGACGCGCTGCGATCCAAATGTGGGAGCTGGCTTGCCTGCGAAGACGGCCTGACAGCTGACACAGTTATACCGAGTACATATCCATTCCTGAGGTAACGGCCACCTAGGGTTCCGCCCCAACGGTGGCTCACTTTTGAACAGCGATGTGGATCAACTCAGCAGATGCTTGGAAATCAGCCGGGAGATTTCCACGATCGAGGTCTTGCCGGTGAATTCGAATTTCACCTTCCCCAACGAAGAAAAGTAAATCTCCAACTCCGAATCCAGATCAAACGTCCCTGAAGTTTCCACCGAGTACGCCACGATGTTCTCGTACGGCAATGAAGTGAAGTCCTTCTTGCTGCCGGTAATCCCCTGCACATTCACCGCGATGATGCGCTTGGTGGTGAACACGACGCCGTCGCGCATGGCTTTGTACGCGTCGACCACTTCTTCGCCGTCCAGCAGCAGGGCCGATACGCGTTCGGCGTATTCGTTGTTTTGCTTGAGTTTGAAGAAGCCTTTGTTGTTGAAGTCGATCATGTGCCTGTCCTGGGTAAGTGGTGGTGCCGGTGTATGACGTTTTACTTGCGGATCTGTATCTAACGCCTGGGCCTGCAAGCCCCTAGCATGACGCTCAACACGACCGCGTCGGCGAAGGATTTCACGCTGGCAGCCTAAAAAACCAGGAGCCAATCCATGCCTGATATGTCCAGCTTGCTCGCCTACGGCCTGATTTCACTCGGCATGGTACTGACTCCCGGGCCGAACATGATCTACCTGATTTCCCGCTCCATCTGCCAGGGGCGCACGGCCGGGTTGATTTCTCTCGGTGGGGTGGCGCTGGGGTTTGTGGTGTATATGGTGTGCGCGGCGCTGGGTATCACGGCGTTGGTGATGGCGGTGCCGTTTGCCTACGACGCGCTGCGGCTCGGCGGGGCGCTGTATCTGGTGTACCTGGCCTGGCAGGCGGTCAAGCCGGGTGGGCGCTCGCCATTCCAGGTGCGCAACTTGCCCAAGGACAGCCCGCGAAAGTTGGTCACCATGGGCTTGGTCACCAACCTGCTCAATCCCAAAGTGGCGGTGATGTATTTGTCGCTGCTGCCCCAGTTCATCGACCCGAATGGGCATGGCAGTGTGCTGATGCAATCCCTGGCGCTGGGCTCCCTGCAGATTGTTATCAGTGTGAGCGTCAACGCGGTGATTGCCTGCATGGCGGGTTCCATCGCGGTGTTCTTCGTCACCCGGCCGGGTTGGCAGGTGTTGCAGCGCTGGCTGATGGGGTCGGTGTTGATGGGCTTGGCGGTGCGGATGGCGGTGGAAGGGCGGCGCTAAATCTGCTTTCAGCGTGCCATGACGTTGACGATCACATGCAGGATGAATGCAGGTCCGTAGCAGGGGCGCCCGTGTTCATCTTCGATACGCCAGATCGAGGTGACCGTACAGGTCTCCCGCGGCGCTCCAAACTCCACCGTGATATGCACCGGCTGCCCAGGCAGGGTTTCGGCGATCGGTACTTCGCTGTCAAGGCTGCGCAGGTGGCTGTCCATCACCACTTCCAGGGGCGCGCCTGTAGCCGTTCGACGGGCGATGACGTATTCACCGTCTACTCGTACCAATCGTCGACCGCGCCAGGCGCGGGTGCCCACATTCTGGATCTCCCAGGTTTTCTGAAATGTTTCGCCTGGCAACACGACGGTTTGGTCGGGGGTGGTGACATCGGCGTTGAATACCACAACGTCGCCAAGATCATGCAGGCCGATGGCTCGGTTGGTGGTTGCCATTGAATGGGCATCGACGGGCGAGCCGGACAAATCGGCGAAGTAGCGGAACAGCATTAAGGGGGACACCTGCAGCGCCTTGGCCAATTTGATCAAGGTGCGTACCGACGGATCTTTTGAGATGCCACCCGCCAATCCGTACAAATAGGTTCGCGAAATACCGGCTTCCTTAGCCAGGGTAGTCATGGACTTTCCCAGTTCCCGACTGCGTCGTATGACCAGTGCCTGGAGGGTGCCGCGGGTTTTGATGCTCATGTCCGTATGTGATCCCAATCCTTGAAAAAAGTCGTCAACTTGTTCGCCAAAAAGGACAACTTGCTCGCCGTCGCGTGTATTGAACCGTGCACACTCGCAACCTGCTAGCGACGTTGTGAAGGACATGGATCGGTCCCTTTCTGTTTGACTATATCCAGTGTCGCGGTTTCTCGCATGCTTGCGAACCTGGTGTGTTGCATTCCTTTACAACTATCTTTGGATATAGCTATGTCTCAATTTAAAGCATGCTGCGAATCCATAGCCAGATCAGGCTTTGGCATCCTGCAAATTCCTGATGCGATGTTGCAGGACTACAAAAAGATCATTGATGGGTATTCGGCCATTCCCCAGGCCATCAAGGATGAATTTTCCTTTGCCCAGGACACGGATGGGTTTTTCCCTTTTGGCGCCGAGTACTCCCTTGCCGAGGAACACCCGGACCTGTGCGAGCGGTTTTGTTACTGGCCCGCGCACGCTTCAAAAAGAACCGCTTTCGAATTCACCCGAAGTACTTTCGTTGCCTCAGTCGGCAGTTATGAGCGACAGATGAGCGAGTTAGCCCAGGGAGTGATGGATGGCATTTGCGCGGAGTTTGGCGTTCAAACCTTGGCCCCCTTTCGCTCGGCATCGTACATCCAGTTGTGCGTCTATGGTCCACAGGCCAAAGACAGTTCTCGTAAATATGCCCAGGATCCTCATGAAGACGGGCATATGCTTTCGTTTATCAAGCCTACCCGCGAAGGGCTGGTTTTGATGAAAGGACGATCGTTGGAGCCGGTACGCCTTCTGGAGAATGAGGTCGCGGTGCTGGCGGGCTCCTTGCTGACAGAACTCTCTGATCATGCCGTGCCTGCCGCCTACCATGCTGTACTTGCACCCAGCAAACCGGTTGCCAGAAGCTCATTGATCTACTTTGCAAACCCCAATCCGGATCAGTTGCTATCGACCTTTTACCGCCAGAAACCCATTGACCTGGGCAGTACTGTGAATGCTCGTCATACCGGTTTCGGTAATCAACCGATTCAACTGCGCTAAATAGTCCTGGAGGGCTCGAACAGTCCATGTTTCCTCACTTCAATGCCCTTTACCTCGAAGGTTTGCTCTTGGGTATCGGACTGTTCGCCGCCCCTGGCCCGAAAGACACCTTGGTGATCCGCCAAGGTGTCGGTCGCGGGCCGATCTGGGGCGTCGTCGCTATTTGCGTCTTGGCCGATATTTTCCTGATCGCTTTCGGGGTCACGGGTTTAGGTTCGTTGTTGGGAAGTCGGCCTGAGGTGATGGCACTATTGCTGTTGTCCGGCGCTGCCTATCTGCTTTGGTTTGGTGGCCAACGTCTGTTGGCCTGCATCCGGGATCAGTCCATGCCGGACGCTCAAGGCGGCAACTCGCAAAGAGGGCTGTTGCGCTCGGCGGTCATACTCGGCTTTGCCAACCCTTACGCCTGGCTCGATACCGTGGTGCTGATTGGTTCCATCGGTGCCACGAAACCTGCGGGCCAACAGGCGCTGTTCGCGACAGGCGCCATGACGGCATCACTCGTGTGGTTCGTGGTGTTGGCGCTGTGCTGTCAGCGATTGACGGTATTGTTTCGCAAGCCTGCGGTCTGGCGCTGGCTGGATGCAGGGGTGGCGGTGTTGATGGTTTACCTGGCCGTTATGCTGATCAATGATTCATTGCACATCTTTCAGATAGCCCTTTAGTACGGTCAGCGTGCAGGTCAACTCATCAAGACGAGCGATGTTTTGCACATCGTTGGATAGCCTTTGCAATTCACGCCCGAGCACGCTGTCCGCTCCACCCAATGCAATCAACGCCTGGGTGATGCACTCATCGAGCTTCAACTGGATCTCGGCCAGGTTTCCCTGGCGCACTAACAACCCGAACACTTCGCGATCATAGCCCTCCATCACGGGATCATCGCGCAGCAATGGGCTGCCGTGGTCAGTCTCATGCACCAGCTTCAACGCGAACAACGCAACCGCTTCAAGCGTCAACTCCATGGTCCCGCTACCTCCACTGCCACGCCTGGCACTTTTTTGCAGGCGAAAAAAAAGACCTTGAATTTCAAGGTCTTTCTTTAAGATGGTGCCCCGAGGGAGACTCGAGCGTTCCATATAAAACGTGCCTTGTAACGGGATTATACAATTAGGGATACAGATAGGGATACAAGGTCTGAGCTGCTGCCTCACCTTTCAGCTTTGCGGAGGCATCTTCTTGCTCAGCGCCTGAACAGAGTTTTCAACATGATCAACAAACGTTTTCACATCGTCCATTGTTTCTTCAACCAATTGAGTAGGGAAGTGTTGTTCATTGCCCTCCTTGTCCCGACCGTTTCGGTGTACCACATCGTGACGAAGCACTATCGTTTTGTGCAGCCGACGCTTGAGTTCTTTATGTGGAAAAATCTCAATTTTAAGCGCGAAACTGAAAATCACTTCAATTTTGGCCAAGTTGTGGTACAGCAGCCCACGCAGGTAGGTTTGAACCCGCTCCTCTACTATTTTTGGGTTTCCCAGAATCTCATTTAGAGAAATTTTTTCTGCGGAAAGCTCTTTGTCTTCGGCCACCATGCGCTGCATTCCCATAGGGTCTTTCAACACCGCGCTCTGGAGGGTGTCACCCAGGTAGGCCTCCATGGCGCTGATCGTTTCGGCAAAAACCATTCGATTAATTACTGAAGCGGATCGCTTCAACACCCCTGTGCCGCCAATGCCGTACTCAGCCAGGACGTCGCCCAAGTGATGTTGGTTGGACTCGAATACATCAAATGGGTTTGGAGGTGTGTAATCGTTTAACCAATCCTCGTCATCAGGACCATCAGCCGAAAATGGTGCTTCGTCAGCATCTACTTCGACGTCAGGGTATTCATCGAGCTCTATAAAACAACCTGCTGGCGAGTTTTGCACGTGAACGCTGAATGGGGCGCCACATTCATTGCATTCAATATCAGTGTCATCCTCCGATAGCGAGTCGGACAGCGGCTCCACGCACCAGTCAACTTCAGGGACATCGACGGTCACACAAGCAGATTTCTTACACGCTGGGCATTGGAATCTTGCGATAGTGGTGAGTTGAGCCATTAATCAAACTCCCTATTCGTAGTGTCGTGTTCTTGGCATTTGAGCTGCCAGAATCTCGTGGTGCGGTTTTGCGTTCACGCTTCTTTGAGGTCAATGGTTCTCCCCGGAAAAAAAAGAGCTCTGTCGTTTGGTCCGCTGGTATGGGGCTAGCTCATCAACTCGCTGGGGACCCTGGGAGATTATCCTATACACGGGGTCAGAAACCCGCGGGACCGCGTTAGCGGCAGCCGTGCCAGCTTACTGAAATTTCAATGTTGAAATCGAAAGGATCTTGAAGAAAAGAGGGCATCGTTACCGCATTGGTAATGGTGTTCGCAGAGGGGCCAAACGGTAGGGCAAATGCACAGCTGAACTGGAGTTCACCGGGTTCACCTGTTCACTAAGCTGGGTTACTTTCCGCTAACACGATCCTGCGGGTTTCCTACCCCCTTCCCCCCGTTATCTAAGCAGATCCAAAAGTGTGACTGATCCGCCTCGCTGAAGGGGCGATACTAATGGGGTTTGGGGGCACTTATAAACCGTGTTACGGGTGTTACACGCGTTACGCTTAATTATAAGTATATGATTTTAAACGATTTAGGTGGCGTCACACGGTTCTTCTTCTTTTCCCGATAGACGTGTTACACGGCAAATAGATGTTACATAAATGACTGCTCACCGGTGCCCCGTTTATTGATGATCAAAACGAATGTCATCGGACCAGACCTCTTCGCAGGGCTTCCGCCGGCGTCGCGCAGACATTCATAAAAGAGCGGAGGCAGGTCAAGCCTAGATAAAAATCGAAAATTAATTGCTAATCCAAAATGAACAAGGTAAGAGATAGCAATTTGCCAGCGCGTTGCGCTAAAAATTGCCCACGTTAGGGATAACCATTCTCAGCTAGCATTGCTGTGCATGCCGTTACTCTAGCAATGAGCTCAGGGAGGAGAAGGCCATGCCAGTTAACGTCCGTGTGTTAAAAGCGTTTCACGGCGATTGCATATTCATAACCATTGACTCAGGAACTGTCACGGAGAGGATCCTGATCGATGGGGGCCCAGAAGCTAACTTCGGTGTCTCTCCACAGGGAGAGCTCAGAGCCCTACTCAACGAGTTAGAAGTTGAAGGCAAACAAATTGATCTCGTCATACTTACACATGTTGACGAAGATCATATTGGCGGCTTAATAAAGGCCTTTGAGGTAAAAGACGGACTTACAAAGCTTGCGCGTAAAGTGATCTTTAATTCTGGACGACTAATTCATGAGTACTTCAAGGTTGAAGTAGATCCAAGTAAAGAAATTACAGGGAACTTTACTCAGTCCGTAAATACATCCATTAAACAAGGGAACACCCTAGATCGGTTGCTAAAAGACCTTGGGGTATGGCAAGAGAGAGTGATAAAACAGGGCGATAAATATGCGCTGCAAGGCTGCGAGTTGATATGTCTGACACCTAATGAAGATGAGTTAAAAAAGCTTTTGGTGAAGTGGGAGAAAGATCAATCTAGCCCATTCACCTCGGCATCAAATACCGACTGGAAAAAGAGCTACAAAGAACTTCTTGATCAAGACTCGTTTAAAGAAGACAAGTCAAAGTCAAACGGAAGCTCGATCTCATTTATTTTAAAAGTAGGCGAGAAAAATTTTCTGTTCTTAGGTGATTCGCACCCTACTAGCATCACCCAAGGCCTAGCAAGGCTGGGATACAATGCCGATACCCCTATCAACGCAGAGATGGTTAAGCTCTCTCACCACGGGAGCAAAGGTAACACCAGCCTTGAACTACTGTCTGCAATAACTTGTTCAAGTTACATAGTGAGCACTGATGCAACTCGCCATGGCCTCCCAAACAAAGTAACGTTTGCACGCATTCACAGTAAAAACTCTAATGCAGTCATATTTTTTAATTACAAGTCGGTAATTTCAAGCGTCTACACTAGAGACGAAATTTCAAAACTAGGGAAAAATGTCATGGCTCTATCTGGGGAGCTAACCTTTGCCTAACCAAATTAACAAAATACGCTCCCATGTCGTCATGGTTAATGATGGAAGTGGTGTGCTCGTCCAGCCGGCTCTGGGCAACCAAAGCTATATACTCACCGCGAAACACGTGCTGGAGATTGAAGAGAATTCGCGGTTATATCACGATATCGATGAAATCATCGTCACAAAAATAAATGGAGACGTAATTAATTTAGCAAAGCGAATTGTGAGCGATGATAACGACATAGCCATTTTGATTGTTGACAGTAAGCTGCTAGACTCCGACCTGCAAATTTCCATATCAAAACCAGAGAGAAATAAGAAGGTTTTTTATTACGGATATCCTGCTATCCGTAGAGGCTTAGAGCCTCGTGAACAATTAAGAGAGTATCCAGGGCAAATAAATGAAGTTGAAGACGACCGATTTTCAGTAGCCCTTGACGGGAGGCCTGGCTGGGGTGAAGTAGCGGGATCTTCCGGCGGGGGAGTATTTGTTGAAATTGGAGGAGACATATTTCTTCAGGGAATAGAGTCACGAGTAGAAGGCGTCGTCGACCGTGAGTTTCATGGGAAGGTTATTTGCACGCCTATAGCCATTGTCGAAAAGTTTATTACCGAGTCTGGACTTGAAAAAATACATCCTCCATCCATGGCTAGTTTTATAGGGCTGGTAGATAAAACATTTCAATGCTTTGCCCAAGCCGAGGACCCGAATAACCTCACGTTCCTCATAAATCAACTTCAAGAGCGTGGCTCTAAGCTCAGTTCTGCAGAGGAAATGAACCCTTTCACGCTCTTTGAGAAGTTCAAGAAAAAGCTATTAATTAGAGACTGCCCCGAGCAAAATCTCTACAACGAAAAGCTTTGGATCGCATACCTTGAATTCTTAATAATCAGCAGCCTAATCGATGATATTGATGTTGCCGATTTCTCTTACATTGATGAAAACTCCGCTCGACGTAGATTCCTATTTTCAACCGATCAAGATAATTGGATTTGGAAGTTGATGGATATCTTTCGATCAGATTTCCGTGGTCTGAAACTCGGTGGCAAGATTGTCGTCAGTACTGGGGAGAGCGCCCCGAAACATGAAGCCCGCAAGTCGTCTTTAAAAAAGGTTGTGGTTGACATAGGGCGCGGCCAAAAAAGTGAAATGATGGTCGACTCAGGCATTACCAACCCAGCGATTGACTTCACAGTTTACAATTTAACCGGCCTACATAAGCTTTGCGTAGTAGATGACGATGAAAGTTTTGCCAATTACTACGCTGGAAGCGATGAATATGGTGAAGTTGAGTTAATGGCCCTAATAAAAGACCTTTACAATGCATATATCTAAAGCTACACAAGGCATTGAGTTTTTATCTCAGCAGTTTCCTCGGGCAGGATTCTCCCTATATCGATCACAACCAGAAAATTACATAAGCTGTTTTGTCTGCTGGCTGAAAGATGAAAGTGACTTGCTTTTTTTATGGAAGAAAGTGACAAGCGTTATAGCGTACGAATACCAGACTGAATTGGAAAATAAATTTGACGCGTGGAATATCTACCTTGCATTTGTAACCCCGTCTTCAATTGCAAAGACGACAAAGTATGAAATTGAAAATGACAAATTTTGCATGCGAAAACTTGTAGTTTCAGATGCTACTCATACGTTTGACCCGGAGATTCATCTAAATAACGAAATTTTAGGTGCCGACCTAAAACTCGGTCCCGTATTCTCATATATGCCTCAAGAGGATGCAGAGGAATTAAGCGGGCTACACAAACAGCTGAACCAACTGCTATCAGATAAAAAATCCAATTCAACCCTGTCATCTGAAGACGTTCTTTACTTAGCTAAATGGATTTCTAACAATGAAATTTAAATCCGTGGATGTTGTAGGTTTTCGCGCGTACGCACTTGAAGGAGATGGAGTGTTTGATTTTTCAAATTCAGACGGCAATGTTTCCAATTTTATATCAATATATGCCCCGAATGGGTTTGGCAAAAGCTCTTTTTATGATGCTATGGAATGGGCAATAACAAATAATATAGGCCGGTATATTAGGGAGAGCCAGCGTACAAGTAATGATTCAGCATCCCTATACCTGAATACTAGTGGGTCTTCACAAAGAATATTAAAAAATCGGTATATCGCGGAAGACGCGCCCTCCTACGTAAGAGTAAGGGCGACTGGAAATAAGGAGTTTAATCGTACTGTCCGACGGCCCGCTTCCGGTCAGCGCGACTATACATATGACACAGCGAAAACAGACATAACGACCAAGCATTTAGCGGATATCTTCTTATCTCAAGATGCAATTGATGCATTCTTAAAAGAAGAGCGACCTGAACAACGCTATGATCGGTTCATGGGGGCTTTTGGAGGGAATGATGAAAAATACCGTAGCAGTCTATTCTCTTCAATAAAATCTTGTAATCGAGAGCTAAAACAACTGAGAGATGCAATATCGGCTCTGGAAGAAAACCTGCGTGAGCCCACACTAGAGTTTAGCGTAGACGAAGTAAATAACACCATAGACGAAATAAATCTATACGGCGGTAGCTTTCCTAAGATTGGAAGTTCGTTCACAGAGTTAGAGCAAACGGAGTTACTTTCCATGCTCTCTAAGCGCGTAATCGAATTAAAATCCGAGCAAGCTTCACTACTGCAACAAGGTCTGGCAATTGACTCCTGTTTGGGAAGCCTGCCTCTCCTTGGCCAGTACCGTGAGCACCGCACGAAACTTAATGCTGATTTAGAAAGAATACGTGCCAACAGAGATGATATTAGCGCGTTGTCTAAGGCGCTAGACACTAAAAGTAATTTAGAGCAACGACTCCGAACTTTTGTTGATGAGGCTCAGCTCATCTCTCTTATCTTGTCTAATCAGCAGCAACTTAACAGAGTAATTAAAGACATCGCCACCAATAAGCAGAAGCTTTCTGCCGTCGATGTTTTACTCAGTAACAAAAAAATATCAAGCAGTGCGGATGTTCAATTATTAGAATCTCTCCGCCGCGAACGGCTTGACAATGATACTCAGTTGGCGACCTTGTTTGATGATTTGACTAAGATCGAATCTCAGTTTGTCGACATTGATACGCACGAGAAATTAATTCTCGGTCTAAATGCAAAGGTAACCGAGTCCGAAAGGAGACTATCAACTGCACTAACTCTTAAAAACTCATTGTTGGAGGAACTAGCGAAGTACGCTAGCCTTGCCGTCGGAAAATCAATTGTTTCCGATGTGACTCAAGCATTACTTAAGCCAGATCCTCAATTTATTGTGAATTTTCACCAGCACATAGAGTTAAAGGACGAGATCCAAGAACAAATCAATATATTAGATGCGAACTCCAAGGATTTAAGCGGACAATCTGCCGATTTGTTCTCACTCATGAGCATGGCAAAAACACTGTTGTCTAAAACTCTTTCCCATGCGTGTCCTGTGTGCAACGCGCAATATGAGTCCCACAACGCCCTTCTAGAAAAAATCCAATCAAATGGTAGCATTGAGACCGCGCTCCAATCTCTTTTAGCAAGCAAAGCAGAACTTCAGAAAAAAATTACTCAGATTGATGAATTTCTGAACCGCGGGCAAAGCTACCTGGAAACTCTTAAATCATCTGCAATCGCTGATATCAGCACCAGGCTTTCAAACACTGAATCTGAGATTGAACGCATAAATCGTGAAATGATAAATGCGAAACAAGAACACACAGTGAAAACCGATAGCTTACATAGCCTCAGAGCTGCGGTTAGAAACCTAGGTAAAGGCGATTACATTGAATATTTGAACCAAGCTATTTCTAGCATTAGAGCGACCATCGTTACAATCGAAAGCCGCCTTGAGGAGGTGCTCGCCTCAATCAAAGCTTCCAATGAAGCAACCGAAGTTATAGCCTCCAACAGAGCTGGAATCCTCGCTAAGTTGGATGTCGCAGAAAAAGATGATATCTACACATTATATAAAAATCTCAAGAATCAATACATACTACCGGACGGTGATATTGTTGAAGTGTTTTCGCTAAAGCATAACGAACTGAACGAAATCCAAAACAACCTAAAAAAAGAACTATCTGTCTCCGCGGAAAACATAACAAAAGCTCAGGGGGACTTAATAAAAACTGACGCATACTCATCTGAAAATCTACTCCTGGAAAGATTGGTCTCGCTTAACGAGGAGCTAAATGGGCTTCAAGACGCTTTAATGCAAATTGAAGCAAGCTTAAGCCCTATTGTTAATGATTTCAGCGCGCCAATTGAGCTTCTGTATAATGAATTGCAGGCTGGCAAGTCTGAAGTTGATGAGAGAAAAGCTAAAGCTTCTTCTTCTTTAATGCTTGCCAATGTTGTTAAGGCCCAAATCGAAGACGTTTTGCCATTCTTTAAGTTTAGGGAGCTGCGCGCCAAAATTGACTCGCATCGAGATACAAAAAACCAGATCGAGGCCTTGTATATTTCGCTTAGCAGGGAGCTAAGGCAGACTGAGATTAAGCTCAAGGAACGCATCGATAACTTCTTTTATACTGATTTAATTACTTCTATCTATCGAAAGATTGACCCGCATCCATTTTTCAAAACCGTAAGATTTGAGTGCATTTTCCCTATTGAAGATAGGCCAAGACTGGAAGTGTATCTCTATGAGGAGGAAATGAGCCAGCCAATTTCTCCGGCTCTGTACTTCAGTTCGGCACAATTGAACATACTTAGCCTGAGTATCTTTCTGGCGAAAGCGCTGCATATTGAACACGATGGTCAGCCAGTAAGATCAATACTGATTGACGATCCGATCCACTCCATGGACTCAATCAACGTACTTTCAGTAATCGACTTATTGCGGAATATATCAATTAAATTTGATCGTCAAATAATTTTGTCTACACACGATGAGAACTTTTATGAGCTTTTAAAGCTCAAGGTTCCAGAAGAAAAGTTTGGTTCTAAATTTATAAAATTCAAATCGTTCGGTGTTGTGCATGCCGATGGGGACACCGATTAAATTAAAGTGCGGACTCACTGAGAAGCAATTTATATTAGGTGAAGCCGTATGGCTCAAGCCGCTCAGGTAAGCTGGGCGGTATATTTATCAGAGATACACCCTTTTAGTTTTTTTGATTTCCCTGCTAACGCAGGATATAACCAGCCGCTGAATTGCACATGAGATTTGCAATGATCGCTGAAGTAATGTATGACAATCCACTAAGGCTATATTCATGTTTGAAGCTATGTTCGCGGCAAATGTAAAAGAATTGCGATCGATGTTCTTGGCAACTAAAGATGTCGAGCATAATGGGGAGAAAGGTAGTCTTCGCGAGGCGTTTGTCATAAGCCTGCTTCAGCAATATCTTCCAGTTCAATTTGGTATAGGGTCCGGGGTCGTTGTTGACAAGCAAGGAAGGCAGAGCCCTCAAATCGATATTGTTATATATGACAAAAGAACAATGCCGCCGATTTTGGATAAGTCAGGGCGCGGTATCTATCCGATTGATGCAGTTTTGAGGGTCGTCGAAGTAAAAAGTGTTCTCGATACATCTGCATTGTCGCAACTCACTAAGATAATTAACTCTTTTGATCCAGATAACCCAGATGGTCTCAAGATGGCTAGCAAAGGAAAGCTACCAAAAGGCCGTAGTTTTTATCCTGTATGCGCCATGTTTGCTTTTGACTCAAAAATAGCAAACCTTGGCGATCATTGTTTTAACAACAAAAGCCTACATAATTCTTTAATATATACTGATAATGGTCATCTATGGGGCGTCAGAATGACTTCTCCTAATGCTAAACGACCGCCACCCCAGGGAAAGTACATGAAATTTTCAGACGAGAACTATGGGTTGAGAATTTTCATTGGATTACTATTCGATCAAATTGAAACCACAGCGAAATCTAGAAGTGACTACAGTCCTTTAGATTGGATGAATGGTGCGTCCTAAATAAATCGATCATGAATCGTATGCTTTCGACCTTGTTTGATTTTGCATTTGACTTTTTCGTACCGGCCAGGACGACAATTATCCCGTTCCAATGCAGTTTTCGGGCCTTTATGTAATCAGGCATCTGAGCACTTTTTTGTAGTGGTTTATTCATGGTTAGACCGATGGTTGGCCCGAAGCAGCTGACCCTCGCCGGTTGCTTCGGGGAGGGCTCAGCTTAGGCCGGCAACAGGTCAAGCAGGCTGTGTTGGTGTGAGCGGTCTGCAAGTTCTCGAGAGGTCCGGCTTCCGAAGCTTTCACCTTGCTCAGGAATGTGCAGCTTCAGCAGCGAAACCGGATCCAGGCTAATCAGTTTTCGTGCAGCCCACAGCTTGCCGCCGGTCTCCAGCAGTGCTTTCGCAGCCTCGTTCCACTGCTCTTCCAGCACAGTGTTCGCCAGGTGAGCTGCTTTGTTCTCGATCTTGGCGCGTTCTGTTTGTGCCTCCGTGATATGCAGATCAATCGTCACCAGCTCTTGTTCCAGCGCGGTGATCACTACCGTAAAGGCACTGGTGGGCGCGCCAAAACAGACCTCAGCGATGCGCAGTTACTAGCTCGCTATTTGAGAAATGAACAGGCCGATTTGCGTGCCTGGAATCCGCCGCCGAAGATTTATACCAAACTTCAAAGCTTGCTTCGCCGACGTGCCGCACTGGTGAAGATGCGTGTTGCTCTGAACCAGAGCTGGGCAGGTGAGCCGTTGCTCAAAGCCTCGTCCAAGAGCATTTCAGCTTGTCTTGATAGACATGAAGCCCTCATTGAAAAACGGATATTAGCTGCTGTCACTGAGGCGGGTGTCTTGCATCAAGTCAGACGCTGCCAAGCCGTCGAGGGTATTGGTTTTCTTACGGCAGTTGCCCTGACCATGGCCTTTCAACGAGGAGAGTTTGAAAGTGCTGACGCTTACATTGCTTTTCTGGGAATGGACTTGAGGGTGTCCGACTCTGGGCAAATGAACGGGCGCCGTTCGTTGAGCAAGAAAGGTGACTCAGAGATCCGCAGGTTGCTGCATAACGCGGCGTCAGCAGGTATTAGGTCAAAAGCCTGGAAGCCTTTATACGAGGGCTATCTGGCAAGGGGCCTGAAAACAACTCAAGCCCTGGTCATCATTGCCCGCAAGTTAGCGCGTATCGCCTTTTCGCTCATGAAAAACCAGAGCGAATATCAATCAAAAGCGGGGTTGGGGGCTTCCCCCAAACCATAGAATCTCCCACATTGGATCGTGTTTCACGTTGGTAATGGGCGGTGAGCAATGAATTAGCCCGCCGCCCACTTTTTTGCAGGCGAAAAAAAAGACCTTGAATTTCAAGGTCTTTCTTTAAGATGGTGCCCCGAGGGAGACTCGAACTCCCACTCCTTTCGAAAACGGATTTTGAATCCGCCGCGTCTACCAATTCCGCCATCAGGGCTCAATGGCGGCGAAGTATAGAGATGAGATTACCGTTGGTCAATCACGTTTCATGGTCTATTTTCACTATTTCCGCTAGACTTCCCGGCCCTGCTAGACGAACCCCATCATGCGCGTTGCTGACTTTACTTTTGAGCTCCCTGATTCGCTGATCGCTCGCCACCCTTTGGCCGAGCGTCGCGCCAGTCGACTGCTGACCCTGGACGGGCCCAGCGGTGCCCTCGCACACCGTCAATTCACTGATTTGCTTGAGCATTTGCGCCCAGGCGATCTGATGGTTTTTAACAATACCCGGGTGATTCCGGCGCGGCTGTTTGGCCAAAAAGCGTCCGGCGGCAAGCTGGAGATCCTGGTGGAGCGGGTGCTGGACAGCCATCGTGTGCTGGCCCATGTGCGCTCCAGCAAGTCGCCCAAACCGGGGTCGAGCATCTTGATCGAGGGCGGTGGCGAAGCCGAGATGGTCGCGCGCCACGATGCCTTGTTCGAGCTCAAGTTTGCTGAAGAGGTGTTGCCGCTGTTGGAGCGTGTCGGCCATATGCCGTTGCCTCCTTATATAGACCGCCCCGACGAAGACGCGGACCGCGAGCGCTATCAGACCGTGTACTCACAGCGCCTCGGCGCCGTCGCCGCACCGACTGCCGGGCTGCATTTCGACCAGCCACTGCTGGATGCGATTGCCGCCAAGGGCGTCGACACCGCCTATGTGACCCTGCACGTGGGGGCCGGTACGTTTCAGCCGGTGCGTGTGGATAACATCGAAGACCACCATATGCACAGCGAATGGCTGGAAGTCAGCCAGGACGTCGTGGACGCGGTTAATGCGTGCAAGGCGCGTGGCGGTCGAGTGGTTGCGGTGGGCACTACCAGCGTGCGTTCGCTGGAGAGCGCAGCACGTGATGGCGTGCTCAAACCGTTCAGTGGCGACACCGATATCTTCATTTTCCCAGGGCGGCCATTCCATGTGGTCGATTGCCTGGTCACCAACTTCCATTTGCCCGAATCCACGCTGTTGATGCTGGTGTCGGCATTTGCCGGTTACCCGGAAACCATGGCTGCCTACCAGGCCGCCATCGCTAACGAGTACCGTTTTTTCAGCTACGGTGATGCGATGTTTATCACCCGTAACCCGGCGCCGCGCGGCCCTGAGGACAACTTATGAGTCGTATGTCGTTTGAATTGCTCGCTACGGACGGCAAAGCCCGTCGCGGTCGCCTGACCTTCCCGCGTGGCACTGTGGAGACCCCGGCGTTCATGCCGGTCGGCACCTATGGCACCGTTAAAGGCATGTTGCCCCGTGACATCGTCGCCACTGGCGCCGAAATCATTCTCGGCAACACCTTCCACCTGTGGCTGCGCCCGGGCACGGAAGTGATCAAGAAGCATGGCGACCTGCACGACTTCATGAAGTGGCAGGGCCCGATCCTCACCGACTCCGGTGGTTTCCAGGTGTTCAGCCTGGGCGCCATGCGCAAGATCAAGGAGGAGGGCGTGACCTTCGCCTCGCCGGTTGACGGCGCCAAGGTGTTCATGGGGCCGGAAGAGTCGATGCAGGTACAGCGCGACTTGGGTTCGGACATCGTGATGATTTTTGACGAGTGCACACCGTACCCGGCCGATGAAGACGTGGCGCGTATCTCCATGGAGTTGTCGCTGCGTTGGGCCCAGCGTTCGAAGAACGCCCATGGCGATAACACGGCGGCGCTGTTCGGTATTGTCCAGGGCGGCATGCATGAAAGCCTGCGCAAACGCTCGCTGGAAGGCCTCGACAAGATCGGCTTCGACGGCCTGGCCATCGGCGGTTTGTCGGTGGGCGAGCCCAAGCACGAAATGATCAAGGTGCTGGATTACCTGCCGGGCCTGATGCCCGCAGACAAACCTCGTTACCTTATGGGCGTTGGCAAACCGGAAGATCTCGTAGAGGGTGTGCGCCGCGGTGTGGACATGTTCGATTGCGTGATGCCAACCCGTAATGCCCGCAATGGGCATCTGTTCATCGATACAGGCGTGCTGAAGATCCGTAACGCGTTCCATCGCCATGATGATTCGCCGCTGGATCCTACCTGTGACTGCTACACCTGCCAGAACTTCTCCCGTGCTTATCTGCACCATCTGGACAAGTGCGGGGAAATGCTGGGTAGCATGTTGAATACCATCCACAATTTGCGTCACTACCAAGTCCTGATGGCTGGTTTGCGCGAGGCTATTCAACAGGGTACATTGGCCGCCTTCGTCGATGCCTTCTATGCCAAGCGTGGCCTCCCTGTGCCGCCCTTGGACTGAGTTTTCCGACCCTAAGATTCACTATTTGCAACTGGAGTGCTAAATGAGCTTTTTTATCTCTAACGCCATGGCTGACGCCGCTGCGCCTGCTGCTGCCGGCCCTATGGGCGGTGGTTTCGAGTGGATTTTCCTGGTCGGCTTCCTGGTCATCTTCTACCTGATGATCTGGCGTCCACAGGCCAAGCGCGCCAAAGAGCAGAAAAACCTGCTGGGCAGCCTGCAAAAAGGCGACGAAGTCGTGACCACTGGCGGCATCGCCGGCAAGATCACCAAGGTTTCCGATGCTTTCGTGGTACTGGAAGTCTCCGACACCGTGGAAATGAAGTTCCAGAAGGGCGCCATCGCCGCCACGCTGCCTAAAGGCACGCTCAAAGCGATCTGAGTAACAACCTTTACCAATCGACGGGGCGCGCAAGGCGCCCCGCGTTATAAGCGGGCGGCGTGATGCTGAACAAATACCCTCTGTGGAAATACGTACTGATCCTGGCGGTGCTGGCGATCGGTTTTATTTATTCCGCTCCCAATCTCTATCCTGATGACCCGGCGATCCAGATCTCTGGCGCCAGCACTTCGCTGCAAGTCAATCAGGCAGACCTGGACCGTGCGAGCAAAGCGCTCAATGACGCGGGTATCCAGGTTAAAGCGGCAACCTTGGCGGCTGGATCCAAAGGCGGCTTGTTGCGCCTGACCAAGCAAGAAGACCAATTGCCGGCCAAAGATGTCGTACGCAAGGCCATGGGTGATGACTACGTTGTCGCGCTCAACCTGGCCCAGACCACGCCACAATGGCTGCGCAGCATTGGCGCGCACCCGATGAAGCTGGGTCTGGACTTGTCCGGTGGTGTGCACTTCCTGCTGGAAGTCGACATGGACAAGGCCCTGGACGCACGTCTGAAGGTCTACGAAGGCGACGTGAAGAGCCTGCTGCGCAAAGAGAAGCTGCGCTATCGCAGCCTGCCGCAGCTCAACGGTGCCATTCAGCTGGGCTTTGCTGACGAAGCTTCCCGCGAACAGGCCCGTGCGCTGATCCGCAAGAACTTCAATGATTTCGACATCGTGCCTGCCGACCTCAATGGTCAAGCGGTACTGCGTCTGGCGATGAGCCCGGCCAAGATCGCTGAAATCCGCGAATACTCCATCAAGCAGAACTTGACCACGGTGCGTAACCGCGTCAACGAGCTGGGTGTGGCCGAGCCGATCGTGCAGCGCCAGGGCGCCAACCGCATCGTGGTTGAGCTGCCGGGCGTACAGGACACCGCTGAAGCCAAGCGTATCCTCGGCAAGACCGCCAACCTGGAGTTCCGTCTCGCGGCAGACCCAGGCGCTACGCGTGCTACTTCCGAAGAATTCGAATTCCGTGAAGGCAACCGTCCTCCTGCGTTGATCGAGCGTGGCTTGATCATCACCGGTGACCAGGTGACCGACGCCAAGGCTGGTTTCGGCGAGCACGGCACGCCTGAAGTGAACATCCGTCTGGATGGCCATGGTGGCGAACTGATGAGCCGCGCCACGCGCAGCAACGTCGGTCGCAGCATGGCGGTGATCTTCATCGAGCAGCGCCCGGTGACCACCTACACCAAGCAGATGGTCAACGGCGTCGAGAAAGACGTGCCGGTGCAGACCTTCAAGGAAGAGAAGAAGATCATCAGCCTGGCGACCATCCAGTCGCCGCTGGGTGCTCAGTTCCGTATCACTGGCCTGAACGGCCAGGGCGAGTCTTCCGAACTGGCGTTGCTGCTGCGTGCCGGTGGCCTGGCGGCACCGATGTACTTCGCTGAAGAACGTACCATCGGCCCGAGCCTGGGTGCCGACAACATCACCAAGGGTGTCGATGCGGCGCTGTGGGGCATGTTGTTCGTGTCCCTGTTCATCATCGCCATCTACCGCTTCTTTGGTGTGATCGCCACCGTTGCCCTGGCGGGCAACATGGTGATGCTGCTGGCCCTGATGTCGTTGCTGGGCGCCACACTGACCCTGCCAGGTATCGCCGGTATCGTACTCACCATGGGTATGGCGGTGGACGCCAACGTGCTGATCTTCTCGCGGATTCGTGAAGAGATCGCCGCCGGCATGACCGTGCAGCGTGCAATCAACGAAGGCTTCGGCCGGGCATTTACCGCGATCCTCGACTCCAACCTGACCACCTTGTTGGTCGGCGGGATTCTCTTCGCCATGGGCACAGGCCCGGTGAAAGGCTTTGCGGTGACCATGTCCCTCGGGATCTTTACCTCGATGTTCACGGCCATCATGGTGACCCGCGCAATGGTCAACCTGATCTTTGGCGGGCGTGACTTCAAGAAGTTGTGGATTTAAGGGGCTGCCATGTTACGTACAATCAACTTCATGGGCGTTCGCAACGTTGCGTTCGGCGTCACCGTGCTCCTTACCGTTCTGGCGTTGTTCAGCTGGTTCCATAAGGGTCTTAACTACGGCCTGGACTTCACCGGCGGTACGCTCATCGAGCTGACCTACGAGAAGCCGGCCGACGTTACCCTGGTGCGCAACGAGCTGGTCAAGGCCGGCTATCACGAAGCCGTGGTACAGAGCTTTGGTGCCACCACCGACCTGCTGGTGCGCATGCCTGGCGAAGACCCGCAACTGGGTCACCAGGTCGCCGAGGCCTTGCAGAAGGTGGGCGGCGACAACCCGGCGTCGGTCAAGCGCGTCGAGTTCGTCGGCCCGCAAGTGGGTGAAGAACTGCGCGACCAGGGCGGCCTCGGCATGCTGATGGCGCTGGTCGGCATCATGATCTACCTGGCGTTCCGCTTTCAGTGGAAGTTCGGTGTCGGCGCCATTGTGTCGCTGATCCACGACGTGGTCGTCACCGTGGGTATCCTGGCCTATTTCCAGATCACCTTCGACCTGACCGTATTGGCGGCCGTGCTGGCGATCATTGGTTACTCGCTCAACGACACCATCGTGGTATTCGACCGGGTTCGTGAGAACTTCCGTGTACTGCGCAAGGCGACGTTGATCGAGAACATCAACATCTCCACCACCCAGACCCTGCTGCGGACCATGGCGACGTCGATCTCCACCTTGCTGGCGATTGCTGCGCTGATGATCTTCGGCGGCGACAACCTGTGGGGCTTTTCCCTGGCGCTGTTTATCGGTGTTCTGGCGGGTACCTACTCGTCGATCTACATCGCCAACGTGGTGCTGATCTGGCTGAACCTCAACAGCGAAGACTTGATCCCTCCTGCCGCTACCGATAAGGAGGTCGACGACCGTCCTTGATGGGCGCTTGTTGATCCGCTGTTACAAGAAAGGCGCGAGTATTGAACTCGCGCCTTTTTTTTTGCTCCAAGGCTGGGTATAGCGCGGATCTTTCGGTCCGCTTGTGATGGTCAGGAGGTTCATGTGAACAAGTCGTTGCTGGTTGGTGCGGTATTGGGTGCTGTCGGTGTGACTGCCGGAGGCGCTGTTGCCACCTACAGCCTGGTAAAAAGCGGCCCTGAGTATGCGCAAGTACTGGCAGTACAGCCGGTGAAAACCCAGATTAAAACCCCTCGTGAGGTCTGCAAGGACGTCACCGTGACCCGGCAGCGTCCGGTGCAGGACCAACATCAAATCGCCGGTACCGTGGTGGGTGCCCTTGCGGGTGGCCTGCTAGGCAACCAGATTGGTGGCGGTAACGGTAAGAAGCTGGCCACCGTGGCCGGTGCGGTCGGTGGTGGCTACGCCGGTAACAAGGTTCAGGAAGGCATGCAGAACCGCGATACCTACACCACCACGCAAACTCGCTGTAACACCGTTAACGACATCAGTGACAAGGTGGTCGGTTATGACGTGCGTTACAACCTGGATGGCAAGGAAGGTACCGTGCGTATGGAGCGCGACCCTGGCAGCCAGATTCCGGTGGACAAGGAAGGCCGTTTGATCCTGGGGCAGAACCAGCAATAATTGCTGGGCAGTCACCGTTCAAAATGTGGGAGCGGGCTTGCTCGCGAAGGCGTACTGTCAGTCGGCAGATGTATTGACTGACCTACTGCATTCGCGAGCAAGCCCGCTCCCACATTGGGTATGTGCTGTGGCGGAAAAAACGCAGCATTACCCAAATGCCAAGCATAAAAAAGCACCCCGAGGGGTGCTTTTTTTGTGCTCGCGCGCTTAACGCTTCAGCGAAGCCGGCAGGTGCGGCTGGATCGCCGTCAGCACTGCCTTGAAGCATTTGGTGTTGCCAGCCACGACGTGGCCTTTCTCTAGGAAGTCGTGACCACCGGTGAAGTCGCTCACCAGGCCGCCCGCTTCTTGAATCAGCAGGGCGCCAGCAGCCATGTCCCACTCGGACAGGCCCGACTCCCAGAACGCATCAAAACGACCGGCGGCTACATACGCCAGGTCCAGGCTGGCTGCACCGGCGCGGCGGATGCCGGCGGTCTGGCCAACCAGGGCGCGGAACATGCCCAGGTAGTTTTCCAGGTTGTCCATCTGGTCGTCACGGAACGGGAAGCCGGTACCCAGCAGAGCGCCTTCCAGGCTGGTACGGCCGCTGACACGCAGGCGGCGGCCGTTCAACTGGGCGCCACGGCCACGGCTGGCGGTGAATTCTTCCTGGCGAACCGGGTCCAGCACAACGGCGTGTTCCAGGCGGCCACGGTATTTGCAGGCGACGCTCACGGCAAAGTGCGGGATGCCGCGCAGGAAGTTGGTGGTGCCATCCAGTGGGTCGATGATCCACAGGTAGTCTTCGCCTTCGCCGCTGCCTTTATGCAGGCCGGTTTCTTCGCCGAGGATGCCGTGGGTAGGGTAGGCCTTGCGCAGGGCGTCGATGATTTTCTGTTCGGCGGCGCGATCCACCTCGGATACATAATCCTTGGCGTCTTTTTCGTCGACCTTGATGGTATCCAGGCGCTCGATGGAGCGGAAAATCAATTCACTGGCGCTGCGGGCGGCGCGCAGCGCGATATTCAGCATGGGCTGCATGGATAGGTCACCTAAGGTTGTTAAAGAAAGCCGAGCATTCTAGCAGAAACTTTCTTCAGGTGAAGGACGACGTTCGCTTTCATGGCATAACCTTAGGCGGTTCTGTAAGATTTGCTCCCCTTTCCTGTGTCCGAGAGCGCCTCCCTTGCTGCAAAACATTCGTGTCGTCTTGGTCAATACCAGTCATCCCGGCAACATCGGCGGGGTGGCGCGAGCCATGAAAAACATGGGGCTGACGCGCCTAGTGCTGGTCGAACCGCGGGTATTCCCGCACCACGAGGCGGATGCCCGTGCGTCCGGCGCCAATGACTTGCTTGAAAATGCCCAGGTGGTCGCCACCTTGGAGGACGCCCTGGTCGGCTGCAATCTGGTGCTCGGCACCAGCGCCCGTGACCGTCGTATCCCTTGGCCGCTGCTGGACCCCCGTGAATGCGGCACCAAAGTGGTGGAAGAGGCAGCTGGCGGCGCTGAAATCGCCTTGGTCTTTGGTCGTGAAGACTCCGGCCTGACCAACGAAGAACTGCAGCGATGTCATTACCACGTGCATATCCCCTCAGACCCTGAGTTCAGCTCGCTGAACCTCGGGGCCGCGGTGCAGGTGCTGACTTATGAAGTGCGCATGGCCTGGCTGGCTGCTGCCGGCCAGCCGAGTAAAGTGGAAAAGGAAGAGGTTGCCTCGACCAAAAGTGGCGAGTTGGCCACCATGGACGAGCTGGAACGGTTCTATGAGCACCTGGAGCAAACCCTGGTCGCCATCGAATTCCTCGACCCTGAAAAGCCACGGCACTTGATGGCGCGCCTGCGTCGCTTGTATGGCCGCAGCTCGGTGAGCCGAGCTGAAATGAACATATTGCGTGGCATCCTCACGGAAACCCAGAAAGCGGCCCGTGGTGAGCTTCTTAAGCGGAAGGATTAAAAATGTTCGAGCGTTTGCGAGAAGATATCCAAAGTGTTTTCCACCGTGACCCGGCGGCGCGCAACGCCTTTGAAGTGCTGACCTGCTACCCGGGCATGCACGCGATCTGGATCCACCGCCTGTCCGGCGCCCTGTGGGGCATGGGCTGGAAATGGTTGGCGCGGCTGGTATCGAACTTCGGGCGCTGGTTGACCGGTATCGAGATCCACCCGGGCGCCAAAGTAGGTCGTCGGTTCTTTATCGACCACGGCATGGGCATCGTGATTGGCGAGACGGCCGAGATCGGCGATGACGTCACCCTCTATCAAGGCGTGACCCTGGGCGGCACCACCTGGAACAAGGGTAAGCGCCACCCAACACTGGGCGATGGTGTGGTGGTAGGGGCGGGCGCTAAGGTGCTCGGGCCGTTTACCGTGGGGGCTGGTGCGAAGGTTGGCTCCAATGCGGTGGTGACCAAGGCTGTACCGCCGGGTGCCACGGTTGTGGGTATTCCAGGCCGCATCATCGCCAAGCCGCAAGTTGGTGACGAGCAAGAGGCCAAGCGCAAGGCCATGGCCGAGAAGATTGGCTTCGATGCCTACGGCGTCAGTGAAGACATGCCCGACCCGGTGGCTCGTGCGATTGGTCAATTGCTCGATCATCTGCAGGCGGTGGATGGCAAGCTGGAGGGCATGTGCGGTGCGCTGAAGGAGTTGGGCAGCCCGTACTGTGCCAAAGACTTGCCTGAACTGCGCGAAGAAGATTTTGCTGAGATCAAGGACGAGGCTGCCACGAAGGCAAGCTGAGGTTTCGCAATCACTGCAAAACCCCTGTGGGGGCGGGCTTGCTCGCGAAGGCGGCGTGTCAGTCACCGGGTATATTGACTGGCCCATCGCATTCGCGAGCAAGCCCGCTCCCACATGTTGACCTCCGTTTGTCCTGCATTCTCGGCTCGGCCCTGTTCCCGCTGGTCCATCCCACCCCACCCTGCTATGATTCGCGCGCCCTTTTTACGGGTAATCCTGACTAAAGTACTAGGTCTTATAGTTGACTTAAATACTCGGGAATCGCATACTTGCTCCCATTCTGAAACACCTTGGTACTTGTCCATGAGACTGACTACAAAAGGCCGATACGCGGTGACCGCCATGCTCGACTTGGCCTTGCACGCGCAAACTGGGCCGGTGTCCCTGGCCGATATCTCCGAGCGCCAAGGCATTTCCCTGTCCTATCTCGAGCAGTTGTTCGCCAAATTGCGCCGTAGCAATCTGGTTTCCAGCGTTCGCGGTCCGGGTGGTGGCTATCAGTTGTCCCGCGACATGCAGGGCATTCAGGTGGCCCAGGTGATCGACGCGGTCAACGAATCCGTCGATGCCACCAAATGCCAGGGTTTGGGTGACTGCCATGCCGGCGACACCTGCCTGACTCACCACTTGTGGTGTGACTTGAGCCTGCAGATCCATGAGTTTTTGAGTGGTATCAGCTTGGCTGATCTTGTGACTCGCCGTGAGGTGCAAGAAGTAGCCCAGCGTCAGGACCAGCGCCGTTGCAATACCAAGGCGCCGCGTCTGGACAAGATTGAAGCGTCCGCCGTCGAGTGACAGCCGAAGAGCTAACGGCACGCCAGCCAGCCTGATTTAGGAGAAAGTCCATGAAATTGCCGATTTACCTTGATTACTCAGCGACCACCCCGGTTGATCCGCGTGTCGCGCAAAAAATGAGCGAATGCCTGCTGGTCGACGGAAACTTCGGCAACCCGGCCTCCCGTTCCCACGTATTCGGCTGGAAAGCCGAGGAAGCGGTCGAGAACGCTCGTCGCCAGGTCGCTGACCTGGTCAATGCCGACCCGCGCGAAATCGTATGGACCTCCGGAGCCACCGAGTCCGACAACCTGGCTATCAAGGGCGCGGCGCATTTCTACGCGACCAAAGGCAAACACCTGATCACCACCAAGATTGAGCACAAGGCTGTCCTGGACACCATGCGCCAACTGGAGCGTGAAGGTTTCGAGGTCACCTACCTCGAGCCGACCACCGACGGTATCGTCACTCCGGCCATGATCGAAGCTGCGATGCGTGAAGACACCATCCTGGTTTCGGTGATCCACGTGAACAACGAAATCGGCACCATCAACGACATCGCCGCCATCGGCGAGCTCACCCGCTCCAAGGGTGTGTTGCTGCACGTCGACGCTGCTCAGTCCACCGGCAAGGTCGATATCGACCTGTCCAAGCTGAAAGTCGACCTGATGTCGTTCTCTGCCCACAAGACTTACGGCCCTAAAGGCATCGGCGCGCTGTACGTGAGCCGCAAGCCTCGCGTGCGCATCGAAGCCACCATGCACGGCGGCGGTCACGAGCGCGGCATGCGTTCGGGCACCCTGGCGACCCACCAGATCGTCGGCATGGGCGAAGCCTTCCGTGTAGCCAAGGAAGACATGGCTGCCGAAAACGTGCGCATCAAGGCCCTGAGCGATCGCTTCTACAAGCAGGTCGAAAACCTTGAAGAGCTGTACATCAACGGCAGCATGACCGCCCGTGTACCGCACAACCTGAATTTGAGCTTCAACTACGTCGAAGGCGAGTCGCTGATCATGGCGCTCAAGGACCTGGCGGTATCGTCCGGTTCGGCCTGCACCTCGGCGTCCCTTGAGCCTTCGTACGTACTGCGCGCCCTGGGCCGCAACGACGAACTGGCCCACAGCTCGATCCGCTTTACGTTCGGCCGCTTCACCACCGAAGAGCAAGTCGACTACGCCGCGCAGAAGGTCTGCGAAGCCGTCAACAAGCTGCGCGTTCTGTCGCCACTGTGGGACATGTACAAAGACGGTGTCGATATTTCCAAGATCGAGTGGGCGGCACACTAACTATAGAAGCCGCCACCCAAGCTCTGTAGGAACGTGGCGGAAAACGCAGGCGTTTCTACAGGGTTCCAGAGCGGCCCTGATGAGTGAGGATTCAGTACCATGGCTTACAGCGAAAAGGTCATCGACCACTACGAAAACCCGCGCAACGTCGGCAAGATGAACGCGGAAGATCCTGATGTCGGCACCGGCATGGTCGGCGCTCCGGCGTGCGGCGATGTGATGCGCCTGCAGATCAAGGTCAACGATGCTGGCGTTATCGAAGACGCCAAATTCAAGACTTACGGCTGCGGTTCGGCCATCGCCTCCAGCTCCCTGGCGACCGAATGGATGAAAGGCAAGACCCTGGATGAGGCTGTCACCATCAGCAACACCCAGCTGGCCGAAGAACTGGCGCTGCCGCCAGTGAAAATCCACTGCTCGGTACTCGCTGAAGACGCCATCAAGGCGGCGGTTCGCGACTACAAGCAGAAGAAAGGCTTGATCTAAGCATTTGGCGACGAGTAAGGAGTCAACGATGGCTATCAGCATGACAGAAGCGGCTGCGCAGCACATTCGCCGCTCCCTGAATGGGCGCGGTAAAGGTGAGGGGATTCGTCTGGGTGTACGCACCACGGGCTGTTCCGGCCTTGCCTACGTGCTGGAGTTTGTCGACGAGGTGGTTGAAGAGGATCAGGTGTTCGAAAGTCACGGCGAAAAGGTGATTATCGACCCGAAAAGCCTGACCTACCTGGACGGCACCGAACTCGATTTCGTCAAGGAAGGGTTGAACGAAGGCTTCAAGTTCAACAACCCTAACGTGCGCGGTGAATGTGGCTGCGGCGAAAGCTTCAACATCTGAGGCTACTCGTGGGTACTCCTTGTCATTTCGCTTTATTCGAGCTGCAGCCGAGCTTTCGGCTGGACCTTGAGCAGCTTGCTACGCGCTACCGTGAGTTGGCGCGTGGCGTGCATCCGGACCGCTTCGCCGACGCTTCCGAGCGTGAGCAACGCTTGGCGCTGGAGCAATCGGCCAGCCTCAACGAAGCCTATCAGACGCTCAAAAGCCCCCCGAAACGCGCGCGTTATTTACTGGCGATGAAGGGCGGTGAGTTGCCGATGGAAGTCACCGTGCATGACCCGGACTTCCTGATGCAGCAGATGCAGTGGCGCGAAGAGCTCGAAGACTTGCAGGACGAAGCCGATGTGGCTGGCGTCGCGGTCTTCAAGCGCCGTCTGAAGGCGGCCCAGGATGAGCTCAACGAAAGCTTCGCAGCCTGTTGGGATGATGCGGCGCAACGCGAACAGGCCGAACGCCTGATGCGGCGCATGCAGTTTCTCGACAAGCTCACCTACGAAGTGCGCCAGCTAGAAGAGCGCCTCGACGATTAACCCAGTGCTGCCCGTGATGCACGCCTGATAGACAGATAAGACCTGATTACCATGGCTCTACTGCAAATCGCCGAACCCGGCCAAAGCCCTCAACCGCACCAGCGTCGCCTGGCGGTCGGGATTGACCTGGGCACCACCAATTCCCTGGTTGCTGCCTTGCGCAGCGGCCTGTCCGAGCCACTGCCCGATGCCGATGGGCAGGTGATCCTGCCGTCCGCCGTGCGTTATCACGCCGACCGCATCGAAGTGGGCGAATCGGCCAAGCTGGCCGCGTCCGCAGACCCCTTGAACACGGTGTTGTCGGTCAAGCGCTTGATGGGTCGTGGGTTGTCCGACGTCAAGCAATTGGGCGACCAACTGCCGTACCGCTTTGTCGGCGGTGAATCCCATATGCCGTTCATCGACACCGTCCAGGGGCCCAAGAGCCCGGTTGAAGTGTCGGCCGATATCCTCAAAGTGCTGCGCCAGCGTGCAGAAAGCACCCTGGGCGGTGAGCTGGTAGGGGCGGTGATCACTGTTCCGGCGTATTTCGACGACGCCCAGCGCCAAGCCACCAAGGATGCAGCGAAGCTTGCTGGCCTCAACGTGCTGCGCCTGCTCAACGAGCCGACTGCGGCGGCGGTGGCCTACGGCCTCGATCAGCACGCTGAAGGCCTGGTCGCTATTTATGACCTGGGCGGCGGCACCTTCGATATTTCGATCCTGCGCCTGACCGGCGGTGTGTTTGAAGTGCTCGCGACCGGCGGCGACAGCGCCCTGGGTGGCGATGATTTCGATCACGCCATTGCTGGCTGGATCATCAGCAGTGCCGGCTTGTCGGCCGACCTGGACCCAGGCGCGCAGCGCAACCTGCTGCAAACGGCCTGCGCGGCCAAAGAGGCGCTGACTGACGCTGCTTCTGTTGAAGTGTCCTACGGTGACTGGTCGGCACAGCTGACCCGCGAAGCCTTTGATGCGCTGATCGAGCCGATGGTCGCCCGCAGCCTCAAGGCCTGCCGTCGTGCTGTGCGTGATTCCGGTATCGAGTTGGAAGACGTCGGTGCAGTGGTCATGGTCGGCGGTTCCACCCGTGTGCCGCGCGTGCGTGAAGCGGTCGCCGAGGCCTTTGGGCGTCAACCATTGACCGAGATCGACCCGGATCAAGTCGTCGCCATCGGCGCTGCCATCCAGGCCGATACCCTGGCGGGTAACAAGCGCGATGGCGGCGAATTGCTGTTGCTCGACGTGATCCCGCTGTCCCTGGGCCTGGAAACCATGGGCGGCCTGATGGAGAAGGTGATTCCGCGTAACACCACCATCCCCGTCGCACGTGCCCAGGACTTCACCACCTACAAAGACGGCCAGACAGCCATGATGATTCATGTGCTGCAAGGTGAGCGCGAGCTGATCAGTGACTGCCGCTCCCTGGCGCGCTTTGAATTGCGCGGCATTCCGGCGATGGTGGCCGGTGCCGCCAAGATTCGCGTGACCTTCCAGGTCGATGCCGATGGCTTGCTCAGTGTCGCCGCGCGCGAACTGGCCTCGGGCGTTGAAGCCAGCATCCAGGTGAAGCCGTCCTACGGCCTCACCGATGGCGAAATCGCAAAGATGCTCAAGGATTCGTTCCAGTATGCCGGTGACGACAAAGTCGCCCGCGTATTGCGCGAGCAACAAGTGGATGCCCAGCGCCTGCTCGAAGCGGTGCAGGGTGCCCTTGAAGCCGATGGCGAACGCCTGCTGGATGCCGAAGAGCGCATGGTCATTGACCTGCAGATGCAAGAACTGGCCGAACTGATGAAAGGCAACGATGGCTACGCCATCGAGCAACAGACCAAGCGCCTGTCGCAAGTGACTGATGCCTTTGCCGCCCGCCGTATGGATCAGACGGTTAAAGCCGCGCTGGCGGGCCGCAACCTGAATGAAATTGAGGAATAACTGATGCCGCAGGTCACTTTTCTACCGCACGCCGAACATTGCCCTGAGGGCATGGTCGTGGAGGCTGAGACCGGCAAGTCCCTGCTCGACGTCGCGCATGACAACCATATCGAGATCGAAAGTGCCTGTGGCGGCGTCAATGCCTGCACCACCTGTCACTGCATCATTCGTAAAGGTTTCGACAGCCTCAATGAGGCTGACGACCTGGAAGAAGACTATCTTGATCGGGCGTGGGGCCTGGAGCCGACGTCGCGCCTGAGTTGCCAGGCGAAAGTGGGGACTGAAGACCTCACCGTCGAAATCCCGAAATATTCGCTTAACCATGCGGCCGAAGCGCCGCATTGATTCAAGGAAGTGTCATGAGTCTTAAATGGGTTGATGTACAAGAGATCGCTATCCTGTTGGCTGATGGCAACCCGGATTTGGATCCTTACTCCCTGAACTTTGTAGCTTTGCGTGACATGGTCATGGCATTGCCCGGGTTCGAAGATGAGCGTGATCGTGGCGGTGAAAAGGTCTTGGAAGCTATCCAGACTGCCTGGAAAGAAGAACAGGACTGACGCCTCCCTCACGCAGTTAGGCAATACCCAATAACCCGCGTATAATTCGCGGGTTTAATTTTTCGTAAATTACCGTTTCTGGAGTTACACCATGGCTGTTCAACGTACTTTCTCCATCATCAAGCCTGACGCTGTTGCAAAAAACGTCATCGGCGAGATCACCACTCGTTTCGAAAAAGCCGGCCTGAAGGTTGTAGCTTCGAAACTCAAGCAACTGTCCAAGGCTGAAGCTGAAGGCTTCTACGCTGAGCACAGCGCTCGTGGCTTCTTCGGCGACCTGGTTGCCTTCATGATCTCCGGTCCTGTTGTTGTTCAGGTTCTGGAAGGCGAAAACGCCATCGCTCTGAACCGTGAGCTGATGGGCGCTACCAACCCTAAAGAAGCGGCTGCCGGCACCATCCGTGCTGACTTCGCTGAATCCATCGACGCCAACGCTGTTCACGGCTCGGACTCCGAAGCTGCTGCTGCTCGCGAAATCTCGTACTTTTTCGCTGCTACTGAAGTAACCGCTCGCTAAGCATCGGCTTAAAGAGTGAGGGTGAATCCATGACTACATCGACTGTTAAAACCAACCTGCTGGGTCTGACTCAGCCGGAAATGGAGAAATTCTTCGACTCAATCGGGGAGAAGCGTTTCCGTGCCGGTCAGGTAATGAAGTGGATTCACCACTTTGGCGTCGACGATTTCGACGCCATGACGAACGTCAGCAAGGCCCTGCGCGACAAGCTCAAGGCCATTGCCGAGGTGCGTGGTCCCGAAGTGGTCAGCGAGGACATCTCCAGCGACGGTACCCGTAAGTGGGTCGTGCGCGTGGCGTCTGGCAGCTGTGTCGAGACCGTGTACATTCCCCAGGGCAAACGCGGCACTTTGTGCGTTTCGTCCCAGGCAGGCTGTGCCCTGGACTGCAGTTTCTGCTCCACCGGCAAGCAAGGCTTCAATAGCAACCTCACCGCCGCTGAAGTTATCGGCCAGGTGTGGATTGCCAACAAATCCTTTGGCAGCGTCCCGGCGACCGTCGACCGTGCCATCACCAACGTGGTGATGATGGGCATGGGTGAGCCGCTGCTGAACTTCGACAACGTGATTGCGGCCATGCACCTGATGATGGACGACCTGGGCTACGGCATCTCCAAGCGCCGTGTGACCCTGTCGACCTCCGGCGTGGTACCGATGATCGATGAGCTGGCCAAGCACATCGACGTCTCCCTTGCGTTGTCGCTGCACGCACCTAATGACGCATTGCGTAACCAATTGGTGCCGATCAACAAGAAGTATCCGCTTAAGATGTTGCTCGAGTCGTGCCAGCGTTATATGGCGACCCTGGGTGAAAAGCGTGTGTTGACCATTGAGTACACCATGCTCAAGGACGTCAACGACAAGCTGGAGCACGCGGTCGAGATGATCGAATTGCTCAAGGACACCCCGTGCAAGATCAACTTGATCCCGTTCAACCCGTTTCCCCATTCTGGCTACGAGCGGCCGAGCAACAACGCCATCCGTCGTTTCCAGGATCAACTGCACCAGGCCGGCTATAACGTCACTGTGCGAACCACCCGTGGTGAAGACATCGATGCCGCGTGTGGCCAATTGGTAGGGCAGGTGATGGACCGCACCCGCCGCAGTGAACGTTATATCGCCGTGCGCGAACTTAACGCCGCTGAAGATTTACCGCAAATCGCTGTGAATCGAATCTGAGAGAGGATCTCTATGCCCTTGCGCCTTGCGCTGCTTTTACTCTTTACCGGCCTGGTGGCCGGTTGCGTTTCATCGGGCCATGACAGCCCGTTGCGCACTGATAAAGGCCGTGATGAGGCGCGAGTTGCCTATGTGCAACTGGGCTTGGGGTATCTGCGCCAAGGCATGAGCGAGCAGGCCAAGGTGCCCTTGAAAAAGGCCCTGGAGCTGGACGCCGATGATGCCGATGCCAATGCCGCGCTGGCCCTGGTGTTTCAGGCCCAGGCCGAGCCCGAGCTGGCCGACCGCTATTTTCACAAGGCCCTGGCCTCCCGTCCTGCCGACCCGCGGCTGCTGAACAACTACGGCAGTTTCCTGTTCGAGCAGAAGCGGTATGACCTGGCGTCACGTTATTTCCAGCAAGCTTCCACCGATACCCTCTACCCGCAGCGTTCGCGGGTGTTCGAGAACCTCGGTGTGACCTCGATGCGCCTCGGCCAACGCGACAGCGCCCGCCAGCAACTGGAAAAAGCCCTGCATTTGAATAGTCGCCAGCCACGGGCATTGCTCGAAATGGCTGAGTTGTCTTACGAAGACAGGCATTATGTGCCGGCACGTGACTATTACGAGCGTTTTAGCCTGCTCAGCGGGCAAAATGCACGTAGTCTATTGCTCGGTGTGCGCCTGGCGACGGTTCATGAAGAACACGACACGGCCGCACGTTTTGGCCAGCAACTCGAACGACTCTATCCCGGTACGCCGGAATATCAGCAATACCTGTCGGAGCAATGATGAAAGCCGCGCACCCGGAAGATGTAGCAGCTAATCGCGTCAACCCAGGCGAAACCTTGCGCCAGGCCCGCGAAAGCAATGGTTGGTCGCTGGCGGAAGTGGCCCTCAAGCTCAATTTGACCAGCACCTCCCTGGCCAACCTGGAAGCTGGCGCGTTCGACAAGCTGCCTGGGCACACCTTTGCCCGCGGCTATATCCGCGCCTATGCCAAATTGCTGGGTATCGACCAGGCCGTGCTGGTCCAGGAGTTCGACCAGTTCACCGGTACCGACGCCCAGGGCAGTAATGTCCATGGGTTGGGGCGTATCGAAGAGCCAACGCGGGTTTCCCACACCATTTTGCGGATTGTCAGCCTGTTGTTGCTGATTGCCGTGGTCGGCGGCGGTTTTGTCTGGTGGCAAGACCAGACCTCCCAGCGCAACAAAGACCTGACCAGCAACGCCATGGAACATGTCGAAGTCGAAAGCGCCGACGGCACCACCCAGATTCACCCCCTGGACGAGCCGGAAGACCAGGCCGTGGTAGAAGGTCAAGCCGCGCCGCAAGCGCCTGCCACTGCCGAGCAACCCGCGCCAGACGCTGGCACGGCCCCGGCTGCGACGGCTGCGGTGCCGGCTCCGGCGGTTCCGACCGCTCCGGCAGCACCCGTGGCCCAGGCTCCGGCGGTTCCGGCACCTGCACCTGCGACCCCTGCGCCAGCCGCACCCGCAGCGCCGGCGATGTCGCCTCCCACCACCCCGGCATTGATCGCCGGTGACGGGCGCGTACAAATTACCTTCATCGCTGACTGCTGGACGCAGGTCACCGATGGCAACGGCAAAGTGCTGTTCAGTGGTTTGAAGCGTAAGGGAGATACGCTTGACCAGGGCGGCAAGCCTCCTTTGACGCTGCGTCTGGGCTTCGCCCGTGGCGCGCAAGTGGCCTACAACGGCCAGCCTGTAGACGTGGCGCCGTTCACCAGTGGCGAGACTGCTCGCCTCAAGTTGGGACAATAGTCATGCACGGCGAATCTCCAATTAAACGTCGCGTATCGCGCAAGATCTGGGTCGGCTCGGTGCCGGTGGGTGGCGACGCCCCCATCGCAGTGCAGAGCATGACCAACAGCGACACCAACGATGTGGCCGCCACCGTAGCCCAGATCAACCGTCTGGAAGCGGCGGGTGTGGACATCGTGCGGGTGTCCGTTCCGGACATGGACGCAGCCGAGGCCTTTGGTCGTATCAAACAGTTGGTCAAGGTGCCACTGGTTGCCGATATTCACTTCGATTACAAGATCGCATTGCGCGTGGCCGAATTGGGTGTGGACTGCCTGCGTATCAACCCCGGCAACATCGGGCGTGAAGATCGCGTGCGTGCCGTGGTGGACGCTGCCCGGGATCGTGGTATCCCGATCCGCATTGGCGTCAACGCCGGCTCCCTGGAAAAAGACCTGCAAAAAAAATACGGCGAGCCCACGCCGGCAGCCCTGGTTGAGTCTGCACTGCGCCACGTTGAACACCTGGAACGCCTGAATTTCCAGGACTTCAAGGTCAGCGTAAAGGCCTCTGATGTGTTCATGGCCGTAGAAGCCTATCGCCTGCTGGCCAAGGAAATCGTGCAACCGCTGCACCTGGGTATCACCGAAGCGGGCGGTTTGCGCTCAGGCACGGTGAAATCTGCGGTGGGTCTCGGTATGCTGCTCGCCGAAGGGATTGGCGATACTATTCGCATCTCCCTGGCGGCAGACCCCGTAGAGGAAGTGAAAGTCGGTTACGACATTCTCAAATCCCTGCGTTTGCGTTCCCGTGGTATCAACTTCATCGCCTGCCCGAGCTGCTCGCGGCAGAACTTCGACGTGGTGAAAACCATGAACGACCTGGAGTTGCGCCTCGAAGACCTGCTGGTGCCGCTGGATGTCGCAGTGATCGGTTGTGTGGTCAACGGGCCGGGTGAGGCCAAAGAGGCCCACGTGGGCCTGACCGGTGGTACACCGAACCTGATTTACATCGACGGCAAGCCGTCGCAGAAGCTAACGAATGACAATCTGGTGGATGAGCTGGAAAAGCTGATCCGCGAGAAAGCGGCCGAGAAGGTCGCCGCTGACGCAGCGCTGATCGCTCGCGGCTGATTGACCGAATTTAAGGATCTGATGTGAGCAAGTCTCTGCAAGCCATTCGTGGCATGAACGACATCCTGCCCGAGCAGACGCCACTGTGGCGCTACTTCGAAAGCACGGTCGCGCGCCTGCTGGATAACTACGGTTACAAGCAGATCCGCATGCCGATCGTCGAGTTCACCGAACTGTTCAAGCGCTCCATCGGTGAAGTGACCGACATCGTCGAAAAAGAGATGTACACCTTTGAAGACCGCAACGGCGACTCCCTGACCCTGCGTCCGGAAGGCACTGCCGCGTGCGTGCGCGCCGTACTGGAACATGGCATCACCGGTGGTGGCCAGACCCAGAAGCTGTGGTACATCGGCCCGATGTTCCGCCACGAGCGCCCGCAGAAAGGCCGTTACCGCCAGTTCCACCAGATCGGTTGCGAAGTGTTCAACCTGGACGGCCCGGACATCGACGCCGAGCTGATCGTGCTGACCTGGCGCCTATGGGGCCAGTTGGGCATTCGTGACGCGGTCAAGCTTGAACTCAACAGCCTGGGCACCAGCGAGTCCCGCGGGCGTTATCGTGAAGCCCTGGTCGAGTACCTGTCGGCCCACCTGGACAAGCTGGACGAAGACAGCCAACGCCGTCTGAAGACCAACCCGTTGCGCGTCCTGGATACCAAGAACGCCGACACCCAGGCCGTGCTGGTCGATGCGCCGAAAATGGCCGATTACCTGGACGACGAATCCCGTGTGCATTTCGAGGGCCTCAAGGCTCGCCTGGATGCAGCCGGTATTCCCTACGTGATCAACCCCAAGCTGGTGCGCGGCCTCGACTACTACAGCAAGACCGTGTTCGAGTGGGTCACCGACAAGCTTGGCGCCCAGGGCACCGTGTGTGCCGGTGGTCGCTACGACGGCCTGGTCGAGCAAATGGGCGGCAAGCCGACCACGGGCGTGGGCTTTGCCATGGGCATCGAGCGGCTGATCCTGCTGCTGGAAACCCTGGAGCAGGTCCCGCAAGAGATTTCCCGTCAGGTGGACGTGTACCTGTGCGCCTTCGGCGAGGCTGCCGAACTGGCGGCTCTGGCCTTGAGCGAAAAAGTACGTGACCAACTGCCGAGCCTGCGCCTGCAGGTCAATGCCGGCGCTGGTAGCTTCAAGAGCCAGTTCAAGAAGGCCGACAAGAGCGGTGCGCTGTACGCACTGATCCTCGGCGATGACGAGCTGGCCCAGCAAGTGATAGGTTTCAAACCCCTGCGTGGCCAGGGCGAACAACAGAACATTGCCTTTGATGCGCTCGCTGCGCACTTGGCCACCTGCGTTGTGCAGGGTTGAAGCTGTCGAACAGCCGAATTTAGCGATTAAGGAGTATTGGGGTGTCGAGTACTGATGATGAGCAACTGGCCGACTTCAAGGACTGGTGGCAGCGTAACGGCAAGCCCCTGGTCACAGGTGGCCTGCTGGCGCTAGTGGTGGTGTTCGGCTGGCAAGCCTGGACCAAGTATCAGGCCAACCAGTCCCAAGGTGCCTCGATCGTTTATCAGCAATTGCTGGAAACTACCCTGACCCCGGACGGCAAGCCTGACCCTGCGCAGGTAGCAGACCTGGCCGGCAAGCTGAAGAACGAATTCGGCGGTAGCACTTACGCCCAGTACGGCAGCCTGTTCGTCGCGAAAGTCGCGGTCGACACCGGCAAGCTGGATGACGCGGCCACCGAGCTGAAGGCCATCGCCGACAAGCCGACCAACCCGACCCTGGGTGAAATCGCACGTCAGCGCCTGGCACAGGTATTGGCGGCACAGAACAAGGCTGACGAAGCACTCAAACTGCTCGACGGCGATGCTGACAAGGCATTCGTGGCCACTCGCGAAGAGCTCAAGGGCGACCTGTTGGTCCAATTGGGTCGTACCGACGAAGCCTATGCTGCGTACCAAAAAGCCAAGGCGGCGCTGTCTGATGAAGCGGCGGTCGGTGGCTTACAAATCAAGCTCGACGACTTGGCCAAAGGGGATGCGTGACGTGATCCGTTGGAAACATGCAGCATTGCTGGCTCTGGCCATTTTGGCCGCGGGTTGCAGCAGCAACAGCAAAAAAGAACTGCCTCCTGCCGAGCTGACCAGCTTCAAGGAAGAAGTGGTCCTGCAAAAACAATGGAGCCAATCCATTGGTGATGGGCAGGGCGACCTCTACAACCTGTTGCAGCCGGCAATTGACGGCGACAACATCGTGGCCACTGATTCCACTGGTGTTGTCGTTGCCATGGATCGCATGAACGGCGACGTCAAGTGGAAGAAAGACCTCGAACTGCCGGTTTCCGGCGGTGTGGGCGTCGGCTACGGCATGGTGCTGATCGGTACGCTCAAGGGTGACGTGGTCGCGCTTGATTCCAGCACCGGTGAAGAGAAATGGCGCGCTCGCGTGACCAGTGAAGTGCTCTCGGCCCCGGCGACCAACGGCGATATCGTCGTGGTGCAAACCCAGGACGACCGCGTGATCGGCCTGGATGCCTCCACCGGTGACCAACGCTGGTTGTACGACAGCACCCCTGCGGTGTTGACCCTGCGCGGTACCAGTGGTCCGATTGTGACCAACAACCTGGCCGTTGCAGGCCTGTCGACCGGTAAAGTGGTTGCCCTGAATACCCAGAACGGCGTGCCGGCCTGGGAAACCCGTGTGGCTATCCCACAAGGTCGCTCCGAACTGGACCGCGTTGTGGACATCGACGGCGGCTTGCTGCTGTCGGGTGAAACGATCTACGTCGCCACCTACCAGGGCCGTGTTGCCGCGTTGGACCTGCAAAGCGGTCGCATCAACTGGCAGCGTGATGCTTCCAGCTATGCGGGTGTCGCCCAAGGGTTTGGCAGCGTCTATGTGAGCCTGGCATCCGGCACCGTTGAAAGTGTCGATGAGCGTTCCACCACTGCACTTTGGAGCAATGACTCCCTGGCTCGCCGTCAACTGTCGGCACCGGAAGTCTTCTCCAGCTACGTGGCGGTGGGTGACTTCGAAGGCTACCTGCACCTGCTGAGCCAGGTAGACGGTCGTTTTGTCGGTCGCCAGCGTATCGACAGCGACGGCCTGCGTGCGCGTCCGCTGGTGGTGGGTAACATGCTTTATGTGTATGGCAACGGCGGCAAGCTGGAAGCCCTGACCATCAAGTAAAGGTTTGACTATGCTTGGGGTAACCCCCAGGCGGCCCTGCTTCAATGCTCTGTGTAGGAGCGAGCTTGCTCGCGAAGGACGTCAACGATAACGCGGGTTTTCTGGATAAACGCGTCGTTCTCGGGTTTTTCGCGAGCAAGCTCGCTCCTACAGTAGTAGTGCCAGAGCAGGGCATGTGGCATTTCAAATGCCGCCCCGAGCACCAGCCGCTGCCCTGCAGCGGCTTTTGTATTTTCTGAAATAACGAAGTGGAGAGCCGCATGGTTCCCGTAATCGCCCTGGTGGGCCGACCTAACGTCGGCAAGTCCACCTTGTTCAACCGCCTGACCAGGACTCGCGACGCCATTGTCGGCGACTTGTCCGGTCTGACCCGTGATCGCCAATACGGTGAGGCAAAGTGGCAAGGGCGCTCCTATATTATTGTCGACACCGGTGGTATCTCCGGTGACGAGCATGGCATGGACGAAAAGATGGCCGAGCAGTCCCTGCTCGCTATCGAAGAAGCCGATGTGGTGCTGTTCCTGGTGGACGCCCGTGCGGGCTACACCGCTGCCGACCAGATGATTGGCGAGCACCTGCGCAAGCGCAACAAGCGTTCCTATCTGGTCGCCAACAAGATCGACAACATCGATCCTGAGGCGGCCCGTGCCGAATTCAGCCCGATGGGCCTGGGCGACGCGATCCCGGTCGCCGGTGCTCACGGTCGTGGCATCACCCAGATGCTGGAAATCGCCCTGCGCGACTTCCCCAAGGATGACGTCGAGGAAGAAGAAGGCGAAGAAGAGATCGTTGCTGAAGGCGAGGAAGCCAAGCGCATTCCGGGCCCGAGCGAAAAAGACGGTATCAAGATCGCCATCATTGGCCGTCCGAACGTCGGCAAGTCGACCCTGGTCAACCGTATGCTCGGTGAAGACCGCGTTATCGTCTACGACCAGCCCGGTACCACCCGCGACAGCATCTACATCCCGTTCGAACGCAACGAGGAAAAGTACACGCTGATCGACACCGCCGGTGTGCGCAAGCGCGGCAAGATCCACGAAGAAGTTGAAAAATTCTCCGTGGTCAAAACCCTGCAAGCCATCAAAGACGCCAACGTGGTGATCTTCGTGATGGACGCCCGCGAAGGCGTGGTAGACCACGACCTCAACTTGCTGGGCTTTGCCCTGGAAGCCGGTCGCGCGCTGGTGATCGCGATCAACAAGTGGGACGGCATGACGCCGAGCGAGCGCGATTTCGTCAAGATCGAGCTGCAACGCCGCTTGTTCTTCGTCGAATTCGCCGATATCCACTTTATTTCGGCACTGCACGGCACTGGCGTGGGCAACCTCTACGCGTCCGTACAGAACTCGTTCAAGTCTGCGGTCACCCGCTGGCCGACCAACCGCCTCACCCAGATCCTGGAAGACGCGGTGGGCGAGCACGCACCGCCGATGGTCAACAACCGCCGGATCAAACTGCGTTACGCCCACTTGGGTGGTGCCAACCCGCCGATTATCGTGATTCACGGTAACCAGATCGAGAAGGTGCCCAAGTCCTACGTGCGTTATCTGGAAAACACCTACCGCCGTGTCTTGAAGCTGGTCGGTACGCCGATCCGTATCGAGTTCAAAGGTGGCGATAACCCATACGAAGGCAACAAGAACACACTGACCGACCGTCAGGTGAACAAGAAGCGTCGTTTGATGACTCACCACAAGAAGGCCGACAAGAAGCGCCGTGACAAGAAATAACGGCAGCTTTGAGTGGTAAGCGGCACGCTGCAAAAAAGGGCTCCTTTGGAGCCCTTTTTTGTGCGCGACCGTTTGTGCCTTGACCCGATGCAATAGGCAGCTTAAAACTTGAGGCTCACCTGCAGGGGCTTTTGATGATCACCAGTAAGCTGCCAAACGTCGGCACGACCATTTTCACCACCATGTCACAACTCGCCGCCGAAACCGGCGCGCTCAACCTGTCCCAGGGTTTTCCCGATTTCAATGGCCCGCAGGGTTTGCTCGATGCGGTGGGCAAGCACATCGCCCTCGGCCATAACCAGTACGCCCCCATGACTGGCCTGCCGGTACTGCGCCAGCAAGTGGCGGCCAAGATTGCTCGCAGTTATGGCGTCACGGTGAATGCGGACACTGAAGTGACCATCACGCCTGGCGCCACCGAAGCGATCTTCTGCGCGATCCAGGCGGTGATTCGCAGCGGCGATGAAGTCATCGTGTTCGACCCCAGCTACGACAGCTACGAGCCTTCGGTTGAACTGGCCGGTGGTCGTTGCGTGCATGTGCAACTGAGCCTGCAAGGCTTCGCCCTGGACTTCGAGAAACTCAAGGCTGCGCTTTCACCGCGTACGCGCATGATCATCCTCAATAGCCCGCACAACCCCACCGGCGCCTTGATCAGCCGTGCCGAGCTGGACCAGTTGGCCGAACTGATCCGCGACCGCGATATCTACCTGGTCAGCGATGAGGTCTACGAGCACCTGGTGTTCGACGGTGTGCCCCATGTCAGTGTATTGGCCCATGAGGAGCTTTATCAGCGCGCGTTCGTGGTCAGCTCATTCGGCAAGACCTATCACGTCACAGGCTGGAAGACCGGCTACGTGGTCGCGCCACCGGCCCTTAGCGCCGAACTGCGCAAGGTGCATCAATATGTCAACTTCTGCGGCGTCACCCCTTTGCAGTACGCTTTGGCGGACTTCATGGCCGAACACCCGGAACATGTCGAAGAGCTGCCGGCCTTCTATCAGGCCAAGCGGGACCTGTTCTGCGACCTGCTGGCGCCATCGCGCTTGAGCTTTACCCGGGTGACCGGCACTTACTTCCAACTGGTGGATTACTCGCAGATTCGCCCAGACCTGGATGACGTGGCCATGTCCCTGTGGATGACCCGCGAACATGGCGTGGCGACCATTCCGGTTTCGGTGTTCTACCAGCACCCACCCCAAGGCCAGCGCCTGGTGCGCCTGTGCTTTGCCAAACGCGAGGAGACGCTGCGACATGCGGCGCAAAAACTATGCGTGATCTGAGTACATTGCCCAATCTGAACATTGCCCTGGTGCAGACAAGCCTGGCCTGGCATGACCGCCAGGCCAATTTCGAACACTTCGAGTTGCTGCTGGAGCAGGCCAAGGGCGCCGACTTGATCGTGCTGCCGGAGATGTTCACCACGGGGTTTTCCATGGAATCAGAAAGCCTCGCCGAGCCGGAAAACGGCCCCACCCATCATTGGCTCCAGGCCCAAGCGGCAAAATATCAGGCCGTGATAACGGGCAGTGTGATCATCCAGGCCGCCGATGGCAGCCACCGCAACCGCCTGCTGTGGGCGCGGCCGGATGGCGAGGTGTTGCATTACGACAAGCGCCACCTGTTCCGCATGGCCGGTGAACATGACCATTACACCCCAGGTGAACGCCAGGTGCAGTTCGAATTGAAGGGGTGGCGCATCCGCCCGCTCATCTGCTACGACCTGCGTTTCCCGGTGTGGAGCCGCGATGCCCAGGATACGGACCTGCTGTTGTACACCGCCAACTGGCCGGGTGCGCGGCGTCAGCATTGGAATCGACTGTTGCCGGCGCGGGCGATTGAGAACCTGTGTTACGTGGCGGCGGTGAATCGGGTCGGCACGGACGGTAAGGGGTTTGCCTACACCGGCGATAGCCAGGTGCTGGATTTTCAGGGGGAGACGTTGCTGAGTGCGGGTGAGGCGGATGGGGTGTTCCAGGTGATCCTGGATGCGGCGGAGCTGGCGGCTTACCGTACGCGGTTCCCGGCGAACCTGGATGCCGATAGCTTTCAGTTTGTCTAAGGCTCTGAGATTGTTCCCACGCTCTGCGTGGGAACGCCTCTTGGGACGCTCTGCGTACCGCTTCTAAGGGCGGACGCAGAGCGTCCAGAGCTGCATTCCCACGCAGAGCGTGGGAACGATCAGGCCCCTGGATTCTCACCCAGGGGCCTTTTGCATTGCTGCGATAAAGTTACGCCGCTTTGGCTTCCAACTGGCTCAACGAACGGTTCAGCGCACTGAACAGCGCCTTGAAGCTGGCCGTGGTGATGTTTTCATCGATCCCCACACCATGCACCGGGCGTTCGCCGTTCACGCGCAGCTCAATGTAAGCCGCCGCCTTGGCATTGGTACCCGCACCAATCGCGTGCTCGTTGTAGTCCATGATTTCAACGCCAATCGGCAAGCCGGCCACCAAGGCTTCCAACGCACCGTTGCCTTTGCCTTTCCAGTGCAGGTTGGTTTCGCCCTGGCCTTTGCCGGAGACCTCCACCTCGACAAAACTGTTGCCGTTCTCTTCCTGCAGGCGGTGGCTGACCAACGCATACGGCGTGTTGGCTTGCAGGTATTCACGCTGCAGCAAGGCGTAGATCTGTGGCGCGGTCATCTCCAGGCCCACGCGGTCGGTTTCGGCCTGCACCACCTGGCTGAACTCGATCTGCATGCGACGCGGCAAGCTGATGTCGTATTCCTGCTCCAGCAGGTAGGCGATGCCGCCCTTGCCCGACTGGCTGTTCACGCGGATCACCGCCTCGTAGCTGCGGCCAATATCCGCCGGGTCGATCGGCAAGTACGGCACTTCCCACAAGGCATCGTCTTTCTGCTGGGAGAAGCCTTTACGGATCGCGTCCTGGTGCGAGCCGGAGAACGCGGTATGCACCAGGTCGCCGACATACGGGTGACGTGGATGCACCTGGATCTGGTTGCACTCCTCGACCACTTTGCGCACGCCGTCAATGTCGGAGAAGTCCAACTGCGGGTCCAGGCCCTGGGTGTACATGTTCAGCGCCACGGTGACCAGATCGACGTTACCGGTACGCTCGCCGTTGCCAAACAGGCAGCCTTCCACACGGTCGGCGCCGGCCATCAGGCCCAACTCGGTGGCCGCCACGCCAGTGCCGCGGTCATTGTGGGTGTGCAGGCTGATGATCACGCTGTCACGACGGTTGATATGGCGACCGAACCACTCGATCTGGTCGGCGTAGATGTTAGGGGTGGCGCATTCAACCGTGGCGGGCAGGTTGAGGATCATCTTGTGCTCAGGCGTCGGGTTCCACACCTCGATCACCGCGTCGCAGACTTCCTTGGCGAACTCCAGCTCAGTGGCGCTGAACGTCTCTGGGGAGTATTCGAACGTCCACTGGGTTTCCGGCTGCTGGGCAGCGTACTTGACGAACAGCTTGGCGGCGTTGACCGCGATGGCCTTGATGCCGTCCTTGTCCTGGTTGAACACGATGCGGCGGAACGACGGCGAAGTGGCATTGTACAAATGCACAATGGCTTTCTTGGCACCGCGCAGGGATTCGAAGGTGCGTGCGATCAAGTCTTCACGGCCCTGGGTCAGCACCTGGATGGTGGTGTCCTCGGGGATGTGGTTGTCTTCGATCAGAGTGCGCACAAAGTCGAAGTCGGTTTGCGAAGCGGCCGGGAACGAGGCTTCGATTTCCTTCACGCCAACGGCCACCAGGGTCTTCCAGAAGCGCAGCTTTTTCACCGCGTCCATTGGCTCGATCAGCGACTGGTTGCCATCACGCAGGTCGGAGCTGCACCAGATCGGCGCTTGGGTAATGGTTTTCGACGGCCAGGTACGGTCCGGGATGTCGATGGTCGGGAACGCGCGGTATTTCGAAGACGGGTCTTTGAGCATGCTCATCGGGAAATCCTTGGTTGTAGGGGCCGAAAAAAGGCGGCCTGCCGTAGCACTGTTATTGGGGATAAAACGTGAAGACGAGGCAGATCGATTCAGCCTGGCAGTCGTGCGCTGACGAGGCACAGGCTGCGGTGCTGGCGGAGCTGAATGAGGGTGTGAGAGGTTTTCATGCAGTCAACCCTAACCGCGAGACTGAGGGATGGCAAGCATCGAAAAAAAATTGGTATAACTTCTATTTTTTCCTGTTTTGTTGGTTTTTTATTGTTGGTATTTGCAGGTTTTCTAATATTTATTCTCTGTTTGGTTTTTTGTAAGCAATAGTGGTCACGCAGCCCAAAGGCTGCGTGGTGGTGTTTGCAAGGAGCCCTCAGACGAGCAGGCCATCTATGTTGTATTCGATGTTCACGTCTCCCACGGGTCGAAAGTTGCCGCCCCGCGTGAGTTTGATCGGGGCAGGCTTGGTATGGGGAGGCTGACGAACTCGGCTTGAGGTACCTTTCAAGGCGGATGATACGGATATCCCGACCGCTCCCGTCTGTTCCGCGATGCCCGGCACACCCACAAAATTATTCATATGCGCGCTACCCACAACGCTCACGAATCTTTCCCAAGGTGGGGTTTTCTGGATGATTTGTGACGCGTAATAGTTGAACTCTGGAAGGCGTTCGTTCAGGTAACCGGGGTGGGCTCTCCATGCGGCGGCCTTCCCGGAGTGCAGGGTCAATTCGTAGTGCTCGAGCCCTATGACGTTAATGTCGTGTTTCCCGGCTTCGATGATGACGTCCAGCATCGTGGGGCCGCCCGTATATTCGGGGTCATAGTGGCGAGGTGACAGGTATTGAGCATGAGCCTCTGTTAACGCCGAAGCATTTAATCTCGAAGAGCCTTCAATAAACGGGGCGCCTTCAAGGTAAATGGTGGTCACACCGCTATTGGCGAAAGTTTGCATCTGATCAATCAGCAGTTGAAAAGGTGCAGGGTCATTGTGTGATTCACCGATTACGATGCCGCGTACTCCCGGTTGAGAAAGAATATTCTCAATGGCCGTTTTCGGCGAGGTGCTCTTGGACGTCAGTGCAGGTACGGAAGGCCGTTGAGTCGCTCCTGCTTTTCGGAGTTTTTTGTAGTGGGCCTTCATATCGCGCCTGTGCCATCTGCGGATAGTTCTGACTGTCGCATCCGTTGGGTTTACAAAGTCATCGGCAGCTGCCCCCGAGAGCACTCTATCCATATATCGTTCAGGGGCTTGGGGCAGAGCATTGCCTGGTTGAACGCCACCCGTCATCTGATTGAGCCGCCATTCACCATTTCCTGCCGATTGCAGAAACGCCACTGTCCTCTCGCTTCTGGAAGCCGTCGCCGGGGCATTGGGGTTGATGATATCGACCCGCCCGCTGGAGGCGTGGAACGCTGAGTGGATCTGATAAACCCGGTTTTCTCCGGTAACGTCGGTGTACCGTATATACCAATTACCACCGACGTTATAGGTGCCGTTGGACCCTAGGTGCGCCCCACGGATGACGTCGTCGGCTACGGCGTAAGCACTCAGGTCGCGGTTTGGCACGGCGACCGTGGTCGAGGGGCGCGTGGCGACGGTGGTGACGCCGCTGCTGGTGGAGGCGACTGCCGTGGGAGGGATGGCGGGCGCCGGCAGCGCTCTGGGGCCCGAGCGTGCCACCAGCGGGCCGGCTTGGCCGGTGGCTCTGAATACCGGTCGCATGGGGGCCGCACGAAGATTGGAGATGCCGGTGGCAGCCAGGCTGAAGTCACTGTAGATCGTGCGTGCCAAGCCAGGTTTTCTGATCAAGTGCGGCAAGATCTTGCTATTGGCGCGCAGCGCAGTCACACCGGCTTTACCCAGTCGAACACCTGAGGACACCCCTTTACCGACCACGGGTATCAGGTCCGCGAAGATCAAGGCCACTTCGAGGCCGAACTCGATTTTGTTGAGGGTGGATTGCTTCGCCACTTCCTCACTGCTTACCGACTGATGATCCGCTCGGTCGAGCACCATCTGTACGTGTTGTGTGTACAGGTGTTCCTGAACATCGCCTTCGATCGGCTTCAGGCTGATCGCACTGCCCAGTAGCTTGACCGATGAAATGATCAGTTCAGGGGAGATCAGCGTCAGAGGGTTGTATGCCTTTTCTTTAAGGGCTTCTTGGAATTGCGCGATGTCATCTTTACTGACGGGTGATTTTCTTTTTGCGATATAGGACGCCCACTCACCTTTAGCCAGAAGGGCATCCAGGGCTTTGTGGTCCGCCACTTCGCGAAAGGTGATGCCGTCGGGAGCCTTGGGGGTGTAAAGCACCAATGCCGAGTCCGTCTGATTGCCGATCACCATCACGCCTTGCACCGCCAACCCACGGTGGACAAGGCTGTTGGCCACGATGTTTTTTCCATCCACGTGGGGGCGCGTGACGGGATTGGGGTGGTCCACTACCGCATCAACCCACTGCACCGCACGCTTGGTGCTAGTGTCTTGCTGGGCTTTTTCCGTGTAAGCGTCGGGATTGAGTTCTGATAAAAACGCCTCCTTGATCATCGCGTCTTCCAAGTTGGCTTTCCAGGCGGTACGCAATTGCGCGGCGCTGCCAACCTCGGTGTCAGTGGCCATCTCCTGTTTGAGCAGCTTGGTGTATTCGCCGCCGACATCGACGGTATTGACCAGCTTTTTAAGCGCGTCGGTGTCCAGGATCACCGGCTTGCCAGCCACGTCCAGGACGGGCCTGCCTTGCGTGTCGAGCAATGCCAAGGTCATTTTTACATCGGTAAACGTGCCCCTCTCGATGGCTGGAAAACCACTGGGATTGTCCAGCGCCAGGTCGGTCAGCGAGACGGAGTGCTGTTTGTCATAAAGCGGCTGACCAGTCCCACGCCCACCCTGAATGCCGGTGCGGGTGCGTATCTGTACCTTTAATTGGTCAGCATCGACCGCAGCGTACGGGTACTGCTTCTTGATGGCCGCATTCAGTCTGTCCCGTGAGAAGTCTGCCAGGGACGGGATTTTTGCGAGCAGTGGCGCCAGTGTCTCCAGGCTTTTGTCTTGCACACGCTCCAAATGCAAAAACACCGCTTCTTGAGCCGCAGACAGGTTCTTCAACCATTGCGGTTGGTTTTTGTCAGTCAGTCTCGCATCCCGGGCCAGCATTGCATTGCTGCCATCGAGCAGATACGACCAGTCAGCCGCGTGATCGATGCCTTGGGCTGAGGCGTTGTCGAGCAAAGGGCTGGTGGTGCTGCCTGGGGCCAATGCGTTGTCCAAACCTGCCTTGGTTTCTGCTTGCTGGCGCCTGACCATCCAAGCCACGGCTTCTGCCAACACATCCCCGGACGATGGCGAGGCGCTGCGCATCAAGTCATCGCCGGAGAAACCGTCAGCCGGGTTTTGCAGGGCCGGTGGCAGGGTTTGTAGCAATAGCTGGGCCGCGGTGCCGCCTTGATCCAGTCGCTCGGCCAGTGCCTGACGTGCCTGGGCGGGCGTTGCAAACTCTTCGAATCCTTCGCCGGGTGTGTACAGCACGACGGGGCCATGGGTGTCGTTGAGTTCAAGGGTGCGCCCATTCGGCCAGGTAGGCGGCAGGGCCTGTGAGCCGTCGTTTTTGGTGATAAGAAACGCGCCCGCCAGCATCGCGCCGCGTTCGGTTTTGTCATCGACCGTGATGGGGTACACACCCAGTCGATCACCATCGGCGAAGTTTTTCTCGCGGGCATCCAACGTGGGGTATCGCAGCGCGTCGTCGATCAGTGCTTTGCTTTCTGGACTGAGGGTTTGATCGCTGACACGCAAGGCTGCCAGGATCGACAATTGGCGTTTGTGCAGGGTCAACAGCTGATTCAATGGCGACTCGTGCTTGCTCGGGTCTTCATGCACCGGGCTGGCGGTGTTCCAATAGCGTTCAATTGCTTGTGGGTACTGCGTGGCGATGCTACGCGCGATGGTTTGCAAGGTGCTCGTGGTGGCGGCGGGCAGTGCCAGATCGTCGTCCAGGCTGGTGCGATGAGTGAATTGGGTGTGTATGTCGCGCTCAGGGCTGATCAGTTTGTCGGGATTAGCCAGAATGTCTTGGACCCTCCTGGCCAGGGCGGTCATTAGCGGTTCGGATGACTCCAGTGACACCTCATTGCCGTTAATGCGGTAACGATTGATGCTCATTGTCTCGGCGTCCAGAGGCCGGACGGCGGGGAATGCTTCCTCGAGTTGCGCCTGTATGAAGGCTTTGAAGCTTGGCTGTTGGTTGTGCAGGCGCTGCATGTCCTCCGTCAGGAGGGCGTGTTCAACGGTGTAGGCTAATTGTTTGCTGGGTTTGAAATGTTTCTCCAAGTGGGGGTAACGCATTTGCGCGCTGGCTATGCCGGGCGAAGTGGGGACGGGGGGAGTGTCGGGGGCGTAGGTTGAAGCGCGAGCAAGCGCTTGTGTCGTACTAGAAGGCGTGGGAAGAGCGGGGGATGCCGGAACCGCAGAATCGGTCAGGATTTGGTGTGCGTGTCGTGCTGCCAAGGCTTGGGTCAGAGAGTACATAGAGCGAGTCTCACAAGTTTCGGATTTCCATTGGTCAGGTCATGCTCATTACGCTCCGTGTAAGTTGTGGAATAGGTGGGTGGTGAATGTCGGATGGTTCCTGTCGCAACTGTAAGAGGTGTGCAACAGCTTGCTTCGAAGTCACCGCTTTTGAGGGGGCGGTGGTAAAGGCGGGCAGGTGTGTGGCGTGGCGCGCTGATTCAATCAGCGCGCCGTCGTCAGGTTGATCAAGACGTTTTGAGGTAGGGGTCGACGTTCTGGTGGACTTGGTAGTCCCCCACCGTTGCATCGGCGGCGAACTTTTCTTCAGGTGCCGGACGCGAGCCGGTGTTTCTGACGGCATTACTGCTGGCGCCCTGCGGTGCGTCATACACGCCTACGCTGACGGCCCCGGTTTGCTCAGCGATGCCGGGGACGCCCTGGGTGGTGTTCATGTGCCTTCTTCCCACTACGGCGATCCACTTTTCCCCAGGGGGGGTCTGCTGAATAATCTTGCTGGCAAAGTAATTGAACTCACGCAGCCGGTCAGTGGTGTGCGCCGCGTTACCTGCTTCACCTATGGGCGTTCGGGTTATGTGCATCGTCATATGTTCATGTTCGAGACCTACGATTTTAATACCATGTTGTTGCGCGGCAGCGAGCACGTCATCGCGTGTAGGCGTACCGCGTTTATACTTTTTCGCATCAGCGGGCGTCTGCCATACCCCACCCACCCCGCTGGCGCTATTCCAGTAGGCCCCCTCCAGGTACAGGGTCGTGACGCCTGAATCTGCGTAACCCTGCATGTTCTTTATCAGCATGACGTTGGTGGAAATCTGATCGTGCTTCTCTCCAAATACGATACCGTCCGAGACGCGCAGCAGTTCACGTGTCATTTCGCCGGGAGAGGCGTCAGGCGTCAGAGCCGGCATGTTCGGGCGAGGTATCGGTGCGACGGCATGATTGGCATAAGATTCAGTCATCCCTTCTCTGAACCAGCGTATCGCCATGCGCCTGTAGCATGGTTGGGTGCTTGAATCAGGTAGGCCTACGATCAGGTAATCGACGAAATTTATATTCCAGTGTTGTTGAATGTGATTTTTCCTATGCCGCCTGCCACCAGGCAGTTGATTGATGCGCCATTCGCCATTGCCCGCCGATTGCAGGGAGGCCACCGTCCTGCTGCTTCTGGACGCCGTCGCAGGGGCATTCGGATCAATGATATTGACTTGCCCGCTGCGGGCGTGGAATGCCGAGTCGATCTGGTAAACCCGGTTTTCTCCGGTACTGTCGGTAAAGCGCACGTACCAGTTGTCCCCCACGTTGTACGTGCCGTCGGGCCTTAACGGGCGACCGGTGATGACCTC